>NZ_BSDJ01000034.1 GCF_027925525.1 Paenibacillus tyrphae
GAGCCGGATCGCCATCTGCTGCTGATTGACATGCATCATATCATTTCCGACGGAGTGTCGATGGGAATTCTGACGAAGGAATTTATCCGGCTGTACGAAGGAGACGAGCTGCCGCCGCTGCGGATTCAGTATAAGGATTATGCAGCATGGCAGCAAGGGGAAGTTCACAGCAGGCGTTTGCGTAAGCAGGAAGCGTACTGGTTGGAGACGTTCCGCGGGGAGATCCCGGTGCTCGATCTGCCGACGGATTACAAAAGGCCATCGATCCGAAGCTTTAAGGGGAACACGCTGGAATTTATGCTGGACAAGCAAATGAGCGAAGGATTGAGACAGTTCGCGGCGCAAACCGGGTCGACCTTGTTTATGGTGCTGCTGGCAGCTTATACGACCTTGCTGTCCAAATACAGCGGACAGGAAGATATCATTGTAGGGACGCCGATCGCCGGAAGACCGCATGCGGACCTGGAGCCGATCCTCGGGATGTTTGTCAACACATTGGCCATCCGGAATGCTCCGGCCGGGGAGAAGACGTTCCGCGACTATGTGCAGGAAGTCAAAGAGAGTGCGCTCAGAGCCTATGAAAATCAGGACTATCCGTTTGAGGAACTGGTCGATAAGCTGGATGTGGCAAGAGACTTGAGCCGCAATGCTTTGTTTGACACGATGTTTGTCCTGCAAAACACGGAGCGGGAGGAGCTGTACATCGAAGGATTGAAATTCAGCCCGTATCCGAATAAGCATAACGTGTCCAAGTTCGACCTAACCTTTAGCGCGGTAGAAGGAAAGGAACAAATTTCCTTCCGTCTGGAATACGCAGCTTCCCTGTTCAAGCCGGAAACGGCGGAGCGGATGGCCGGTCATTTTATCCGGTTGATCGAGGCCATCCTGCACGATCCGCAGACGAAGCTTTCGGCTCTCGAAGTGATGACTCCTCAAGAGACAGCGCAAATAGTGAATACATTCAACGGCAGCACCGTAGATTATCCACGGGAGAAGACGATTCATCAATGGTTTGAGGAACAGGCGGAGCGGACGCCGGAGCAGGCGGCCGTTGTCTTTGAAGACAAGCAGCTCACATATCGCGAGTTGAACGAACGGGCGAATCGGTTGGCGCATACGCTGCGGACCGTGGGCGTAAGGGCAAATCAGCCGGTTTGTATCATGGCCGAGCGTTCTCTGGAGATGCTGGTGGCGATCGTCGGGATCTTGAAGGCTGGAGGCGCGTACGTCCCGTTGGACCCCGACCATCCGGAGGAGCGAATCCGCTATGTGCTGGAGGATTCGGGAGCGCAGGTGCTGCTACTGCAGCGTCATTTGCAGGGGCGCACGGCTTTTGAAATCAACCGTATCGTTCTGGACGAAGAGGAAGCCTACAGTGGGCAGGAGTCGAATCCGGAGGCGACAGCGGAACCGGGCGATCTGGCCTATGCCATCTACACGTCAGGCACAACTGGCAAACCGAAAGGGACGCTGATCGAGCATCGGCAAGTTGTTCATTTGATCGAGGGATTGCGCGATCAAGTCTATGGCGCTTACGATTCGGCTTTGCACGTATCTCTTTTGTCTCCTTTCCATTTCGATGCATCGGTAAAACAAATTTTTGCTTCGTTGCTCTTGGGACATACGCTGTTTATTGTACCCCGGGCAACAGCATCAGACGGCCAGAGCTTGTCGGACTACTATCGGTCCCGTCGTATCGACGTGTCAGACGGTACACCCGCTCATTTGCAGCTGCTTCTGGCAGCCGGAAGTCTTCAAGGCTTATATCTCCGGCACATGCTTATCGGGGGAGAGGCTCTTAAGCGGAAGACAGCGGCGCGACTACTCGATTTGCTCGCTTTTCACGGGACGGCTCCGGTCATCTCCAATGTTTACGGCCCGACGGAAACCTGCGTCGACGCAACGGTATTCCCGATTGCGCGGGAAACGCTGAATTTGGAAGATGGCAGCGGTTATGTGCCGATTGGTAAGCCGTTGGGCAACAACCGTATTTATATTCTCGATCGTCATGGCCGATTGCAGCCTATAGGACTAAAGGGAGAGTTATTCATCGCGGGAGACGGAGTAGGCCGCGGATACCTGAATTTGCCTGAATTGACGGCGGAAAAATTCATGGCCGACCCGTTTGTGGCCGGAGAGCGGATGTATCGTACGGGAGACTTGGCCCGTTGGCTTCCGGACGGAAATATCGAGTACTTGGGCCGGATCGACGACCAGGTGAAAGTTCGGGGCTATCGCATAGAGCTCGGAGACGTGGAAGCGCATCTCTTGAAAGCTCCGTCGGTGCGCGAGGCGGTAGCGGTCGCTCGGGAAGACGAAGACGGACAGAAGTATCTATGCGCCTACTTCGTGGTAGATAAAGAGCTGACGGTGAGCGAGCTCAGAGAAACTTTGGCTCAAGAGCTGCCGGGCTACATGGTGCCTTCCTATTTTGTGCAGCTTACGCAGATGCCGTTGACGTCCAATGGAAAGGTCAACCGCAAAGCGCTGCCTGCGCCGGAGGGAAGCGTGCAAACCGGGGTCGAATACGTACCGGCCCGAACGCCGTTGGAAGCGCAATTGGCAGAAATCTGGCAAGATGTGCTCGGGCTTCGGAATTTCGGTGTGAAAGACAACTTCTTTGATCTGGGGGGGCACTCTTTAAAGGTGCTGCAACTGATGCAGAGAATACATGCGGAACTGGAAATCGACATTCCTCTTCGTGTCGTATTTGAGAAGCCATCTATAGAAAAAATGGCGGATGAGCTGTTAAAACTGAGATTTCACAAAATTGAACACAGTGGCCGTCACATCGTAAAACTAAACGAAAACGGGTTGATCAACGTTTTCTGTTTTCCTCCGGTGCTGGGGTATGGCATTGCGTTTGCCGAAATGGCCAAACATCTGGATCACCACTGCGTCGTTTATTCTATCGAATTTATAGAAGATGCCTGTGCCCGTCCAGATATGCTCGATCAGTATGTGGACTCCATTCTCAGCGTTCAGGAGAAATCGCCGTACGTATTTCTGGGTTATTCCGCAGGAGGCAATCTGGCATTCGAGGTTGCCAAAGCGATGGAAAAGAGAGGGTATAGCGTATCGGATATTATTATGATCGACGCCATGAAAAAAGATAGCTGGATCGAGACTTCCACCGAGGAGGCGGAAAACCATATCGATGAAGTGTTGAAGGAGATCCCCGAGCCGTACAAACAAATTTTGACCGCTCCGGTTACGAGGGATAAAGTAAGAAGCAAAACGCTTGCTTATCATAAATATTGGAATGAGCTCGTCAATACCGGAGTCGTCCAAGCGAACATCCACGGTTTAGTTGCGGCAAGCTCGAAAGAGGATCATTCAGTCCAAGATAATGTTTTGTTATGGAAAGAAGCAACGCAGCAAAAGTATGCGGAGCACAATTTGGTCGGGGAGCATATTGAAGTGCTTATGTCCGGTTATGTTGAAAAAAACGCCAAAGTTCTTCGACTTATCCTAAAAAATATAGGAGAGCAGGCGGGGCTGGGTCTAGTCCCTTCAAGCGGGACCCTATAAGCAAGCCCGATCGTACAGCGGTTGTAACTCGGTTGGAATACCGGGTTGCAGCCGCTTTTTTATCGGTGGGGCAAACAAGGATTTTAGTTTACATAATAAATATTATGTATACTTTATTGTGGCAAGCAAGCAGCCGATCAAATATGGTATAATAGCAGGAAACCCAAACCGTGGGAGGGTTGAGGCCATGTTCGTCGTCACGGCGGAAGAAATGAGAAGGATCGATTTGCATACGATTCAAACGGTAGGCATTCCGGCGCTTGTACTGATGGAGAATGCTGGCCGGGCCGTGGCGGAAGAGGGCATGGAACTGTTCGACGGCCGCAAAGGCGCTTTGGCCATCCTTGCAGGGAAAGGCAATAACGGCGGGGACGGACTTGTAGCCGCCAGACATTTGATCGAAGCGGGTTATGACGTTAAAATCATATATGCCGAAGCCCCGGAATCGTTCCGTGGGGAAGCGGCGATTCAGCGGGATATTGCGTCCCGGTTAGGAATACCTTACGAAGTGTACGATTCGTCGATTATCGATTGGAGAGGATATAGCGGCATCATTGATGCGCTGCTTGGCATCGGCAGCCGCGGGACGCCGAGAGAGGCGTATGCCGCTTTGATCGGTCAAGCGAACCTTTCCGGACTGCCGATCCTCTCCGTTGACTTGCCGAGCGGCTTGGACGCAAATACCGGGCAAGTCTCCGAACCATGTATTCGGGCAACCCGTACCGTTGCGCTGGGTTTTACGAAGCGGGGATTGGAGCAGTACCCGGGCGCAGAGCTTGCCGGTGAGGTGAAGGTGCGTTATATTGGAATCCCTCAACAGGCAGCTGTCGAAGCGGGGGTTCGCACGTTCCGGATCGAAGAGCCGCTCTTATCGCGACAGCTCCGACTTGAGGATTACCGGCTGCGGCGGGCCGATTCGCATAAAGGAACCTACGGCCATGTCCTTGTAGCCGCAGGCAGCCGATCGATGAGCGGGGCAGGGCTGCTGTCAGCCAAAGCCGCGCTTCGCGGCGGAAGCGGCTTGGTTACATGGGCCCTGCCGGATCGACTGGCCGAGCCGATGTTCGGCCAGGTACCGGAGGTCATGCTTGCGGGGCTGGCGGATGAGCAGAGAGGAGACTGGAGCGCTATCCAGGCGGACGATCTGGCGCAGCTCGCCGTCGGAAAAGACGCGCTGCTCTTCGGTCCGGGCGTCGGACGATGGGCACAGGACACGGCCTTCCTGCGTAAGCTATGGGAGGGAACCGATTGCCCCCTCGTGCTTGATGCGGATGCGCTGAATATACTGGCTGCCGCGGGAGATACGGCAGCTTGGCCGAGGCGCAGCGCACCGGTCGTGCTGACGCCGCACCCGGGGGAAATGGCGCGCTTGACCGGTTCCAACATACCGGCTGTCCAACAGGATCGCATAGAGACGGCCCGCCGTTATGCGGCGCGCACCGGCGTAGCAGTGGTTCTGAAGGGGGCGCGGACGGTGATTGCCGATCCCGAAGGGAACGCCTATATCAATCCGACCGGGAATGCAGGCATGGCTACCGGAGGAGCCGGGGACGTGCTGGCTGGAATCATCGCCAGCTTGTTGGCTCAGGGCTGGGACGGTCCCGAGGCTGCGGCGTTAGGGACATATCTTCATGGTGCCGCCGGAGACCGAGCGGCCGCCAGCCGCGAGTTTCCTGCATCGCTGACGGCAGGAGATATTATTGACCATTTGTGACAGTTATCGACACTAACAATTAATCCGATTGATTATACTTGTCATTAATAATTAATGATGTTTATTATAAATTTCGGCATGTTTTATGTTCTTTTCCGTCATAAAATGCCTCACAAAAATCATTCGGCTGTCGAATACTATAATTATGACGTTTGAAGGAGGTTTCCATGGAGAAATCCATCAATCAACGTTACGTGCTTACCGAGCCGATTCTTCCGATGTTAAGCGGAATGCTATACAGTGGGAAAGATTTGCCTTTGCGAAGAGACGTCGTTTTTTTCGTCGTGGAAAGCACGGACGAAGCCGCCAAAGAGGCGTATATCCGCAAGCTGCGCGAGGTTGCGCCGCTTAGCGACAATCGTTTTTTACATATTCTCGATGTGGGGATGGAGCCCAATTATATTTTTGCCGTGCTGAAGACGTTCGACGGCAAGCCGTTTATCCAAGAGCTGAAGGGACACCGTTTTACCCCGGAGGAAGCGGTATCCAAAGTGCTCGAGCTTGGAAAAGGCCTGATGGATGCGCTTGAGGAAGGGATATCCGGCTGTTCCGTACATGCAGCTAACCTGTGGCTCAACGATGACGGTCAGCTCAAGATCATTAATTATTGGGAAAAAGGGACACACGCGCAGCGCGGCGCTCAAGGTCTCGGCTGCCTGCTGTACCAGATCCTGACCCGTTCCGAATCGATCCCGGTTACGTTCGATACGATGGAGCATCGGCTTCGCGAGGCGCTTGCGGCGATTCCTCGCGCAGAACAGGAGCTGCTGATTGCCACACTGCGACGGGTGTGGAACGATCAGGAAACGCTAGCTTCGTTGATGCTCGTGCTGCAGAGCTTGCAGCAGGAAACGGCCGTCAGGCAGGAGGTGTCCATGCCGGTATGGGACAGACAAGTCCGGGAAAAGACAGAACCGGAGCGAGCGTACGAAGAGGAAGAACCGGTCGAAGAGGAAGAAGAGGCTCCGCCCCGGAGAAGCTTCGGGCGGGCCGGCCGCAAATTGTTGGTCGGAACGGCAATTGCTTGCTTGGGAGGGGCCGCAGCTTTCGTATGGCTGGGGAAGGATCAAGAGGAGCCTCCGGGCAAAGGCGCCTCGCCAGCTCAAACCGAGCATCACGCTCCCGTGCAAACGCCGCATCATACCTATGACAAACAGGCCGGGCCCGAAGTCGCCGAGGCGAATGACCCGAATCAAAAACAAGAGGAAGACGAAATCGTAGTCGTGCCTAATTTGATCGGGCTGCAGAACGATACGGCCGGCAAGCAGGCCATGGCGGCCGGTTTGCGGTTCGAATTCGCCATGGAGGTAAACGAGCGGGAGGAAGGCACGGTGTTCAAGCAGGAGCCGGCTGCCCAAACGCAAGTCCCCAAAGGCACCCGGGTCAAATATTGGGTGAGCAAAGGTAAGCAGCAATAAATAAGCCGGTCCCGAGCGAGACGGGGACCGGCCTATAGGCGTTATTCCGATGACTTGTCGATCGCCTCGGCCATCGTTTTATCGGTCAGATGGGCGTAGATTTGCGTCGTTTCCGGCGACGCGTGCCCTAATTGCTCCTGCGTCTTGTACAAATCGTTGCGCAGGTAATAGTCGGTCGCGAACGAGTGGCGGAGCTTATGCACAGACAAGTAAGGCTTGCCGAACCGTTTGGCGTATTTAATCACCATCTCTTGAATGGCGCGCTTGGTCATGCGCTCGCCTTCTTTTTTGCCGTTGGCGACGGCAAGGAAGAGGGCCTTTTCCCGTTTGGGCGCTTTGTATCTCAGCTGGCGCTGCTCCAAATACGCGGACAAGCAATCGACGGCTTCTTGTCGAAAATAAACCGGCGTCTTGAACGTATCGTCGTTTTTACCTTTACGGTATACATACGTCAGCTTCTTCTTCAAGTCGATGTCTTCGACATTGAGATTAAAGACCTCGGATACGCGGAGGCCGGAATTCAGGATCAGGCTGATGATGCAGACGTCGCGGACCTTGTTGAGCTCGTAGGAGTAGAGCGCCTGCTTGTTTTTGGTGACATCGATCGGATAACCGGTTTGCACGTACTCGATAAATTCCGCGATTTCCGCCTCCTGCAGCAGCTTCCCCTCCAGCTTGGCCGCGGTATCCTTCGGCTTGTGCGTGCGCTTGATCTCGACTTTGGCCATCACGTTGCGCTTCAGCAGCGGATAGAAGTTCTCGTCCTCGGCAATTTGGCTCAAGTAATGGAACAGCGACCGCAGCGAGGACAGCTTGCGAGCGATCGTCGTCTTGCCGTTCGAATTTTCTTTGCGCGTGGCGAGGAACATTTTGAAATTGTCGATGCTATCCATATGCAGGCGTTCCAGGTCGATGAGCGGCACGTCCTTTACCGTTGGCGCAGACGACAAGCCTTCCGCAAGCAGCCATGAAAAGAAGGTATCGTAGTCCCGCACATATTCGAGCAGCGAGGAAGGGGAGAGGTCGGGCAGCTTGTAATTGATGAATTTTTCCACATACCATGGCATGGAGGGCAATTTTTTCTCCAGCTCGCTGCGGTCTTTGATTTTGATAATATTCATGCGAACCGCCTCCATACGAATAAATAGTTTACATAATAAATGTTATGTAACGAACTGCTTGAGCAGTGGTCAATGAGGTAATAGAAGTTCGTTTGAATCTCTATTTCGTCAAAAAACCACTTGATATTTGTTTACATAATTATAATTATGTAAACTTTATTTTAACGATGTCATGTAACTCTCCGGTTCCTTAATTTATTATGGGAGAGCAGGAACGGGTCTGTCAATTACAAACGGGAGCCGCTGCGTATTCACGGCAATCTCCGCAATCCTAAGTGAAACATCCCTGCTGATGCACTAACATGCGAGCTCGTAGGATGTTTTTTCTTTTGAATAAATTACTTGCATAAAATATCTGTATGCGATATATTGCATAATATCCAAGGGAGGGATACTTATGCCGATTCCTGGCAACTTTTCGACGCCGATCCGATTGTCGGCCAAGGAACGGGCGTTGTCGGAAATTCAGCGCTGGATCATTGACGGCACACTTCACCCCGGGGAGAAGCTGCTTGACGCAGACTTGGCCGAAGCGCTGGGCGTCAGCCGCACACCGGTCCGGGAAGCGCTGCAACTGCTTGAGGCTCAAGGGCTGGTTGAGCTTCATCCGGGGAAGGAAACCAGAGTGAAGCTCATTGAGAAGGATGACATCCTGAAAATGTACCCTACGCTGGCCTCGCTGCACGCCTTGGCTGCCGAGCAGGCCGCACCGTATGTTCTACCCGGACATATCGAGCAGTTGAAGGAGTTGAACGCCCGGTTCACCGACGCAATTGCCGTAGGACAGCCGTTTCAAGCGATGGAGTGGGACGAGCAGTTCCACAATCTTATCGTGGACATTGCGGACAATCCGTATATCGCTTCGTTTGGCGCATCGCTCCAAATTCACATCCGGCGCTTCAAATACGTATTCCTGAAGCAGCCGATTGCGGCGACCCAAGCCTCCGTACAGGAGCATGCGGCCGTGATCCAGGCGCTTGAGAAACGGGAGCCGGAAGCGGCGGCCGCCATGATGAAGCAAAATCTGTTAAGACCGATGCGCGAGCTTTATGAACTGATCTGACAAAGAGAAGGAGAGGAAGACGATGCCGGGAAAAGAAGAGTTGCGAATTCGGAGTCACGTCATCAGCGAGGGCGTCAATCGGGTCCCGAACCGGGCGATGCTGCGGGCGGTCGGTTTTCAGGACGAGGATTTTAAGAAGCCGATGATCGGGATCGCCAGCACTTGGAGCGAAGTGACGCCCTGCAATATGCACATCGACCAATTAGCAAGGGAAGCTAAGCAGGGAGTGAAAAACGCAGGTGGAGCACCGCTGATTTTCAACACAATCACTGTGTCCGACGGTATCGCGATGGGCCACGAAGGCATGCTGTTCTCGCTGCCGAGCCGGGAGATCATCGCCGATTCCATCGAAACCGTCGTCGGCGCAGAGAGATTCGATGGGGTCGTGGCGATCGGAGCCTGCGATAAGAATACGCCGGGCTGTCTTATGGCGATCGGGCGGTTGAACCTGCCGGCAGTCTATGTGTATGGAGGAACGATCCAGCCGGGCCAATTGGATGGGAAACAGGTCGATATCGTCACCGCGTTCGAAGCCGTCGGGCAGTACCATGACGGAAAGATGGACGACGAAACTCTGCACCGGGTAGAATGCAACGTTTGCCCGGGGGCGGGAGCGTGCGGCGGCATGTACACCGCCAATACGATGGCTTCGGCCGTGGAAGCTTTAGGGATGAGCCTACCCGGCTCGTCATCGACGCCTGCTATCTCTCCCGGAAAAGCTGCCGAATGCGCGGAAGCCGGGAAAAAGGTGCTGGAGTTGCTCGAAAAACGGATATTCCCGCGGGACATTATGACGCGACAAGCGTTCGAGAACGCCATCACCGTCGTCATGGCGCTGGGCGGCTCCACCAATGCCTTCCTTCATCTGATCGCGATGGCTCATTCGGTGCAGGTGGATTTGACGCTGGATGATTTCGAGCGAATCCGGCAGCGCGTGCCGCATCTGGCCGATTTGAAGCCGAGCGGAGCGTATGCCATGCAGGATCTGAACGATGTGGGAGGCGTGCCGGGAGTGATGAAGCTGCTGCTGGAGCGTGGGCTGCTGCATGGCGACTGCATGACCGTAACCGGCAAAACGTTGGCCGAAAACTTGGCTGCGGCTTCTTCGCTGCATGAAGGCCAGAAGGTCATCCGGTCCTTCGACAATCCCATCAAGCCGGACGGCCCGCTCGTTGTGTTGAAAGGGAATCTGGCTCCCGAAGGCGCGGTTGCCAAGATGTCCGGTATGAAGAAGCTGCGTTTTACAGGTCCGGCCCGTGTCTATGACAGCGAGGAAGAAGCGACGCGCGCCATCATGAACGATGAGATCCGGAAGGGAGACGTGCTCGTGATCCGGTATGTGGGTCCGAAGGGCGGACCCGGTATGCCGGAAATGCTGTCCGTAACGGCTATGATCGTCGGCAAAGGACTTCATGGAGAAGTGGCGCTGCTCACCGACGGCCGGTTCTCGGGAGGCTCTCACGGTTTCGTCGTCGGGCACGTGTCACCCGAAGCGCAGGTCGGCGGTCCGATTGCTTTGCTGGGGGAAGGAGACCTCATTACCATCGACAGCGAGACGCAGCAGATAACGTTTGCCGTGTCGCCGGAAGAGCTCGAGGCCAGAGCGAAAGCCTGGAGCAAGCCGCCGTCAAAGGCTTCCAGCGGTGTGCTGGCTAAATATACGAAACTCGTGTCCTCGGCATCCCGAGGAGCGGTTACGGATTTGGACCTGTAATCGGCAATCGCCAATGCCAAAAAACGCCGACTGCTTGAAAGCAGCGGCGTTTTTCTAACTTGCGTGCGAATTAGGCGGGCAGGGGAGTCGGAGTCGGCTTGGCGTACCCTTTTTGATACTGTTTGTCGATCTGCTCGCGGATGTCTTTGGCCGATTGGCCCTGCTGCTGCCACTGCGCGGATTTGACGGCAATTTCCAGACATACGCCGCAGCGGGTGGCGTGATCGTCCCATACGACCGAACCGTCGGACGAGGTTTCTTTAATGAAGCAGTTCATGTTGCTTTGATGCCCTGCGCTCTCGCCGCAGCCGCAATAACATGGAATATTGCGCAGCAGATCCTTCGTCTGGGCCGCGACCAAATACGCTTTCTTCATCTGCTCCGGCTGCTTGTCCAAAAAGGAGGGCAGCGTGCTCAGCGAAGCCGTCTTCTCTTGCAGATCGCCGCTCGGAGTCTGATGCAAGGCATGAGACTCTTCCGCCGGCTTGGAAGCGCCGCAAGCGCTCAGCATCAGCAGAAGGGCGGTCGAAGCTAAAACTACCGTTGCACGTCGAAACAATGGATTCACCTCGTCGTATTCACTTTATTCGATCGAATTATACCATACCCGTGTATACCATGACAAAAGCAGCTTAACCCCGGATCGAACGGGTACCGCCGCAATCATCGACACCGTCAGGATCGGTTGTCGAACATCAAGGTCTTGCGGCCTAGGCGCCCTCCGCTTGCATGATGCTACGCGCAAACAATTTCCTCTCAACCTGGAAAGTGAAATGGATTTTATCCCATAATAGTGGAAATTTATCCCTCCTCACCTCCGTACCGATATGCCATAATGAAAAGGAATGAGCCTAAAGTACCTCATATGCCAAGAGGAGGGAATTGATGTGTTCGATACGATCGTCCAAATTTTGTGTCAAATTAAGGAGGACCCGTCGCTGCGGGAAAGGCTTGCGCTTGAAACGGATTTGAACAACGATGTCGGACTGGATTCGCTGCAAATGCTCAACTTTATGGTCAAGGTAGAGGAAGAGCTGAGGATTGAGATCGATTACGACGAGTTCGATTACCTTCATCTTCGCTCCATCGGCACGTTTATCGACTTCTTAAACCGGTGTGCCCCGGTCGAGGGCGCTTACGAGCATGTTGTCGAGTAAAGCCGCCGTCGCTTTGCGCAAAACGGTCATGGGCACGTTTGACCCGGAAACGCGCTGGAGAGATCCTCTGTTGTCGATGCTGCCCCGGATTCCCGATCCGGAAAGGGACCGGATCGTTCTTTGCATGGATGAACTGCTTTTCCCGCTATGCGGGCCTGACGATATATTGTATACCCGTTGCCGGATCGATGACGCACTGCTGGACTATTTCGATAAGCTGAACGTCTCGTTTCACCACCGCAGCGTTGTGGACTTGACTTCGCCGAAGGCCGAAGAAGCGCTGCGCGCGGAGCATTTTGCGTCGTGCATCTTTAAGCTGGCTCCCCGAGACGGAATCCCCGGCGCCGATGCGGACAAGCCGTATATGCTTGAGCCGTACGCGGTAACCGAGGAGGCGCAAGAGTACGCGGGAAAGGTGATTTTCGCCAACCCGCTTCCGGATTTGGCTGTGGTGAAGCGGGTGAATTCCAAGCTGTACCATCATCGGCTGCTGGAGGACACGGGACTGCACACGTACGGTACGCCGGCCATGAGCGTGGAGGATGTGGAGCAATACGGCACCGGGTTGCTGTGTAAAGGCGCTTTTCTGGTCAAGGACCCGTTCGGCGTTTCCGGCAAAGGCAACTTGTTGATTGAAAGCCCGTCGCTGCTGAAGCGGATCGTTTCGTACCTGCGGAAGCAAGAAGAAGCAGGCTCCCAGACGCTCTTTTTGCTCGAACCGCTATTGCCCAAGGCGGCCGATTTCTCCAGCCAATGGCTGCTTGAGCCGGACGGCTCCCGGCGGCTGATTTCCGTCCAACGGATGATAAACCGCCAGCAAAATTACGGGGGTTCCGTCACCGCGGAAGCCGCCTTTGTAAACCTCCTCGAAGAAAAAGGGTACTTCAGCATGCTCGAAGCAGCTTTGCACGAGCTGTATCTGGACGGCTATTTCGGATACGTTTGCTTCGACTCGATGATGCTGGAGGACGGAGAGCTAGTCCCTATCGTCGAGATTAATGCCCGAATGTCGATGGGGCTCATCAATGCCCATCTGGACCGGATGCTTGCAGGCTGGAACCTCAAGGGCTGGCTTACCTATCTCTCCGTTGCTCTGCCGGATGAATTCCGCTTCGAACGGCTACTCCAAACGCTGGAGGACGAGCAGCTGTTGTTTACCCCGCTGCGGCAAAGCGGCATCATGCCGCTTTCCTCTGGTACGTTAACCGTGAATTGCGTCCCGGGCGGGTGGGCGGGGTCCAAGCCGAAAGGCCGGTTGTACGTGTCGGTGATCGGACAGACGGAGGAGGCCCGGGAAGAAACGCTGGAACGGCTGAAGCAAGTGCTGCATAACCTCTCGGTTACAGTATTCCATTAACGGAAGGGCAGGGAGCTGTCCATGACCAAGGACGCGATCACGCTGTTGGCCTCGGGCAATTCGCTCGGCGCCTATATTCCTGCCATTCATCTGCGGGAATACCTTGCGCGCCAACATATACGGGCGGAAGTGCAGGTGCTTGAAACGCTCTATCGCGAGGAGACCCGCAGTAAAATAAACGGGTATAAAAAAGCGTTTCACAATAATTTTTCGGTAGCCTTGACCGGACATCGGATGGCCAAGGACATCAGCCCGAATCTCGACGATTCGGCGGTCCGCCGGTTGCATGCGCATTGGCGGCAAACGGGCTGCGCGACGTTTATCGCTTTTACGGGGTTTTGGCTGCCTGTTCTGGAAGCCTACAAGGAAGTTGCGGGGTTTCCCGTCCATATCGAATGGATTCATATGGATGCTTGCGACACCCCTTCGTACAAAGTTTATAAGTCTTCTTACCAAGCATACCGCAATGTTCAATTTTACGATCCCGAGCTGGGAAGCCCCGGTTATTTGATCGCGCCGCCGGACGCAGAGGATGCGTCCTTCGAGGAACGGAACGACCGGTTTCTTATTCATGGCGGCGGCTGGGGGATCGGCACCTACCGGGACAAAATCGAGCGGCTGCGGCTTGGTGGCTGCAGGCTGGACATCATTACGTATGACGAGAGCGAAGTGCAGGAGGACGATGGGGAAACCCGCTATTTTATGGTCGATCCCGAGTGGAGTCCGTGGATCAAGGACGCCGGCGGAGCGCATACCTATCCTCCGATGCTGGAGCTCGTGAGGCGGCAGGGAACAGTCGAACGGCGCAGACTGCCGGACTACACTGCTTATTTGGAGCTCGTTCGCTTAAGCCGGGCGATTATCAGCAAGCCGGGAGGCGCTACCTTGAACGATTCGCTGGTTTACGCTACGCCGCTGCTGCTGCTTGAGCCGTTCGGATATCACGAGGAAAGCAATGCCGCCTTTTGGAAACGGTGCGGATTCGGCATTGGCTATAACGATTGGGAGCAGGACGGATTTCCGGCCGCGTCTTTGCAGGCCTGCCATGAACGGCTGCGAAAGCAGCGTATTACAACCTGCCGCTATGGGAGGGAATTTGATACGGCCCCAAAGGCTCGTTACGTCTAAACCACCAGCCTTGCCAAAAGATCAGGAGGACGCCATGGAACGGATCAGGGTGAGCGGACTGCACAAAACGTACGATTATTACACGAAGGAAGCGGGTCTCCGCCATTCCTTGAAAAATTTGTTTTCCCGCAAAACGTTGACGAAGGAAGC
This sequence comes from Paenibacillus tyrphae, assembly GCF_027925525.1. GTDB lineage: Bacteria > Bacillota > Bacilli > Paenibacillales > NBRC-103111 > Paenibacillus_G > Paenibacillus_G tyrfis_B. Next base: position 14,354 of record NZ_BSDJ01000034.1, read on the forward strand.
GGTCAAGTCGATTTCGTTCGAGATCGCATCCGGGGAATGCGTCGGCTTCATCGGACCGAACGGAGCCGGGAAGACGACGACGCTGAAGATGCTTTCCGGGATTCTGCATCCGACCGGCGGGGAAGCGTCGGTGTTCGGCCATACGCCATGGGAGCGCAAGAACGAATTCAAGCGCATCTTTTCGCTGGTTATGGGGCAAAAAAATCAGCTGTGGGTCGATTTGCCCGCCATCGAATCGATCTACCTGAACAAATGTATTTACCAGATTCCGGATGAAGCCTACGAGCGGATGCTTACCGAGCTGTCGGAGATGTTGGATGTAAAGCATTTGCTGCAGGTCCAGGTCCGGCGGCTGTCGCTCGGCGAACGGATGAAGATGGAACTGATCGCCGCGCTCATCCACAGCCCCAAGCTGCTGTTTCTGGACGAGCCGACAATCGGTCTCGATCTGATCTCACAGAAGAAGATCCGGGAGTTTCTGACTTATTACAACGAGCAATTCAAGGCCACCTTGATTTTGACCAGCCATTATATGAAGGATATCGAGGACGTCTGCAAGCGTACGATCGTCATTAACGAAGGACGGATCTTGTATGACGGCGATTTTAAGAAAATCAACGAGCTGTTCAACGAAGTCAAGGTGCTGAACGTTCAGTTTTCCGAGCCCGTGCCGGAAGAAAGCCTGAGGCCGCTCGGCTGCGTCACGAAGCGCGACTCGTATCACGCCGTAATTGAGCTGCCGAAGGAGCATTTGAAGCCGGTATCCCGAATGCTGCTCGACCGGTTCCCGGTTGTCGACTTCACGGTGGCGGACCTTCCGCTTGAAGAAAGCATAGCCAAGCTGTATGGCAAAGAAGTAGCCACCGGATGACCCCGCAGACGAAAACAAGCGCTTCGACCTAAGAAAGGCAAGGGGGGAATTTATGTTATGAATCGGTATCAATTGCCGCTGCAGCCGCCGCCGATCAAAGGCTTCTTGCGTTGGGCATATACGTTATCGATTACGCACAATTACGAAGAGACGCTGCCCTGGTACTATACCAATTTCATCCAAATGTCGTGCACAAAGCATTTTCTGGAGAAACGGCGGACGTTTTTTTTCGATTTTTTCCGGGGCAAGCCGAACGAGCTGAATTTCAACAATCCGTTTCTGCTGACCTGCGCCGTCAATTATGAGCTGTTGTCGGGTTACCGGCCGGATGAGCTTGTCGAGTTTATGATCGGGCGAATGAACCAAGGCTATTATGCAATCGTCTTCATCGACGAATCGAAAATAACGGCCAGCTCCGCCTACGAGGGTGACGCCTTTCCTCATCATCTGATGCTCTCCGGATACGACTTGAAGGAACGAACGTTCGATGTGTCGATGTTCGACTTCAATCAGGTGTACCGGACGATCAAAATCCCGTTCGAGGAGTTCATCAGCGCCTGCGATTCGATGAAACGGCTTATCGAAAACGGACTTGAAGCGGATCACCATACGTTTTTTTATCGGTTCAACGGGGAGCATCCGTTTGCGTTCGATCCGGTGGCGGTCGCGGATCAGCTGCGCGATTATTTGAACAGCGAGACTCATTTGAACCGGATCAACTATAACCCGGACGGCGAAGTGTTCGGTCTGCAAACATACGAGTACCTCCAGCTGTATTTCAAGGCCGCTGCGGAGCGGCATCCCTCATTGGTGTGGCCTAATGCCGTAAGGCATCTGCATTTGCTCTGGGAGCACAAAAAGGTGATGACGGACCGAATCCGGTATTTTACGCAGCAAGGCATCATCGAGCGGGACGACGAGTTGGAGCAGTCGTTCGAAGAGCTCGCGAACAAGGCGAAGCTGCTGCGCGATCAGCTGGCCATCGCGGAAATGAAGGGCGATGACCGCATTTACGCGAAGGTGCCTGCCAAGCTGGAGGCGATTAAGGAAAGAGAGCCGGAACTGCTGGAGCGGCTGTTGAAGCGCGTGGAGGCGGGCCAGCCGGTAAGGACATAACTCGAAAAAGGAAACAGCTGCTTGCGGGCGGCTGTTTTTTCATGCGCTGCGGATTGGACCTTTAGAATACATTTTCATGGTTGAACCGATCGCTGCTTCGACATATACTATATCGTAACGATATGTCGGTACGATATAAAAAGAGGAGGGTCACGATGTACGACTTGTTCGTTTTGGGGGAGTTGATGGTAGGAGACACTCACGGCTACCAGCTTCAAGAAAGACTGAAGCGTGCCGTCGGTCCGGTCCGGCAGATCAGCTCGGGAACGCTGTATCCGCTTCTTTCCCGGCTCGTGGAGCATGGGTGGATCAGCCTTCGGCTTGAGGAGCAGGAAGGCGGGAGAGCGCGGAAAATTTACAAGCTGACGGAGGCCGGAAGAGAACGGTTTTTCGAACTGATGGCCAGTCCGCTGGACTACACGTCGGAGACGGAGCTGGTGTTTCATTTTAAGATGTCCAACTTTCTTTTTGTCACAAAAGAGGTCCGGCTCGCGTCTTTAGAACAGTATCTGAATTACCTCCAGCACAACCTGAAATATGTGGATTCCGTCGCCCGCATGATCTCCAGCAAGAAGATGGACGAGCGGAAACGCGTGCAAGTGCTGCGAATGCTCGATCACCGGAAGCATGTCGGGCTGGCGGATGCGGAGTGGATAACGAAGGAACTGGAGCGCATGAAGTCAGCCGAAGAATAACCGGCATCATGCAGCTTAGAATTTGACTGCATCAAGGAGGAAACAAAAGATGGAGCGTCTATGGACCAAGCCGTTCATTCAGCTGACGGCAGGCATGCTGTTTCTGTTCACGGGCTTTTATTTGCTGCTGCCGACGATGCCGCTGTTCATCAAGCAATTAGGCGGCAGCGAGTCGCAGGTTGGATTTGTCGTCGGAGTATTCACGCTGTCTGCGGTTATTTTTCGTCCGATTGTCGGAGGCTTGCTCGACCGGTATGGCCGAAGGCCTTTTATCGTATGGGGGCTGCTGCTCTTCGTCGTGGCGATGTATTTGTACAGCTGGGTAGGCGGGATCGTCGTTTTGCTTGCGCTGCGGATTGTACACGGCATGAGCTGGGCGCTGTCTACAACGGCTGTCGGGACGGCCATCACGGATGTGATTCCGCCCGCAAGGCGCGGAGAGGGGATGGGCTGGTACGGGATGGCGATGACCGTAGCTATGGCTATCGGGCCGATGCTTGGCATATGGATGCTGCAAAAGCTTTCTTTCCAAGGTCTGTTCCTGTACGCTACCGGCTTTGCGGCTGTGGCTCTGCTCCTGGCGCTTGGAACCAAAATACCGTTTCAACCGAAAGCGGGCGCCGGGCGCATTCAATTGGTCGAAAAGTCGGTATTGTCCGTGACGGTGGCGATTTTCTTTTTGGCCGTTCCATATGGAGGCATTACGACCTTCTTGCCGCTTTTCGCCGAATCGATCAAGGTGAATCCGGGTACTTTTTTTCTGGTTTACGCCGTGGCGCTGACGCTGATTCGCCCCATCGCCGGGAAGCTCTCGGACCGGTACGGCGAGTCGTTTATCATTGTTCCGGCGCTTGGGACGACGATGGCGGCGCTGCTCGTATTGAGCTTTTCCAGCGGGCTGACCGGCGTGATCGTCGCGGCCGTTTTGTACGGGATCGGATTCGGTTCCGCGCAGCCTGCGCTGCAAGCGGCGACGCTGCGTCTGGCGCCCGCGGACCGCGAAGGGGTGGCCAACGCCTCGTTCTTTACCGCGTTTGACCTAGGGATCGGACTCGGGGCGATCGTGCTCGGCTGGGTTTCCCAGCATACGGGGTACCAGGCCTTGTTCACGGTTAGCGCCGTGTCGGTGGCGGTTTCGTTGATCCTGTTTGCCGTATTCGTAAGACAGCTGCTGCGCGCCGTGGTGCCGCAGAATTGATTCCAAACATGAGAAGCGGGAGGTAAGCACGATGGATATAAATCTTTATTTACACCGCATCCAGATGGCAGAGCCTGTTCAACAGACCTTGGAAAGCTTGACGCAGCTGCAGAAGCGGCATGTGACCCGAATTCCTTTTGAAAATTTGGATATTCTGCGCGGCATTCCGATCACACTTCAGTCCGGCGACCTCTTCGATAAACTTGTCACGCAGCGGAGGGGCGGCGTCTGCTATGAATTAAACGGACTGTTCAGCGAGCTGCTGCGCCGAACCGGGTTCGAGACCCATATGATAGCCGCAACCGTCTATCGGGGAGATAGCCAATGGGGGACGGAAGGCTCGCATGCCACCAATCTCGTTCGTTTGGAAGGACGTCCATATTTGGTGGACGTCGGCTTTGGCGGCAACTCCCCGCGTCGGTCGATTCCCATGACCGGGGAGGAGATTCAAGAGTCGGACGGCTTCTATCGGATCAGATCGTACGCTGAGCTGCAGAACGGGTATGTTCTGGAGAAAAAGGAGGACCGGGACTGGGTCATCCTGTATAGGTTTGATCCGGAACCGAAGCAGCTCGAGGATTTTGCCGAGGTGTGCGATGTGACGCAATACGCCCCGGAATCGCCGTTCAACAAGGTTTATTTCTTGATGAAAGTGACGGAGGAAGGCCGTATGACGCTGTTCGATCATTCCTTGACCGTAGTCGACGGCCCGAATAAAACGAAAGAGACCATCGAAGCCGGCCGCATCGATGACATTTTGGACCGCTTTCTCGCTCCCTAATTCCGGTGCACCGTTGCAGCAGCTCCCAAGCATGACATATAATAACGACAGACTTACGAGAACAAGGCAGAGGAGCGTACATACGTATGAACAAACCGATTCCATTGCATAGACACGGATTTCCCGCCAGCCGGATCGTGCTCGGCTGCATGGGGCTCGGCGGAAGCTGGGACCGGGAGCCGTACACGGCGGAGCACGTCAAGCAGGCGCACGAAGCGGTGGAGGCGGCACTCTCCGCAGGCATCAATATGTTCGATCACGCGAATATTTACACCAAAGGAAAGGCCGAGCAAGTGTTCGGTCAAGTGTTGAAGGAGCGTCCCGACCTGCGGGAGCGGATCATTATTCAATCGAAATGCGGCATCCGCTTCGAGGAAGAGGGAGTTCCGGGGCGGTACGACTTCTCGAAGGAGCACATTGAAGCGAGTGTCGACGGGATTTTAAGCCGGCTCGGCATCGAGACGCTGGATATTTTGCTGCTGCACCGGCCCGATCCGCTGATGGAACCGGAAGAGGTGGCGGAAGTGTTCCAGCGGCTGCACGAAAAGGGCAAAGTGAAAGCGTTCGGTGTCTCGAACATGAGCGCGGCGCAAATCCGCTTCCTGCAGTCCGCGATCCGGCAGCCGCTCATCGCGAATCAGCTGGAAATGAGCCTGCTCAAGCTGGACTGGCTGGATGCAGGCGTGCATTTGAACCAGCCGCAGGGCACTGGCGTCTCGTTCCCGGAAGGGACGATGGAGTATTGCCAGATGGAAAATATCCAGATCCAGGCGTGGAGCCCGCTCGCACGAGGCTTGTTCACAGGCGGCGACTTGTCGGGACAGCCGGAGTCCGTCCGGACCACCGCAGCCTTGGTCAGCCGTATGGCCGAGCAGAAGGACGTCTCGCCCGAAGCGATCGTGCTCGCATTTCTGCTGCGCCATCCCGCAGGAATCCAGCCAGTGATCGGCACTGTGACTCCTGAGCGTATCCGCGCGTGCGGCGAAGCGGAGCGGGTGACGCTGACGCGGGAAGAGTGGTATACGCTCTACGTCACCTCCCGGGGCCGCAACATGCCTTAACGGGCGGTCTGCATTCCGGCGAAAATCGTTATAATCGAACGTTTCCTTGAGAAACGACTCGTTCCATGTTAAGTTGTTTTGAACATGAACGAGAGGGTGACCTTTGGCCGATGATTTCTTAATCCTTGTTTTTTGTCGCACTTTGCCTCCTATCCGGAAGACGGATAGGGGGAATACCAGCGAAGCTGATACCACCCCGCAAAGTAGATGTAATTAAATGGGAAATAAATGAAGTCGGAAATCTTCGATTTGTCTCATCGTTCCCAAGGTGTTAATAGCCATACAAAAAAAGCGTACCATTACGCTGCACGCTTTTTTCTGCAATTTTACCGACCTTCGGCAAGAAACTTTTCCATACGCGACTTAATCGCATCCCGAACCGCTCGAAATTGGCTCATGATTTCTTTCTCGGTGCCGGTGGACTTGGCTGGATCATCGAAACCCCAATGCCATTTCACGACATGTTTATTCGAAATCACCGGACAATGTTCGTCCGCATGGCCACATAACGTAATCACATAGTCAGCCCGAATCTCCGGATCGATGACATCCGATGTATGGCCACTAATATCGACACCGGCTTCCTTCACCACCTGGACGGCACGAGGATTCAGTCCATGTGCCTCCAACCCGGCGCTTTTTACTTCGTAGCGATCATTACCGAGCGCCTTCAATCAGCCATCCGCCATTTGACTGCGGCAAGTGTTTTTGTACAAAGGAAATAAACGAGTTTTTTGTTATCTGACATGGTGAGTCCTCCTGTTTATGTTAACGAACACCCCGACGGCAACGGCAATCGCCAGCTCGAAGTTGTTCCCCGAGGCGGTAAATGCCAGTGAAGAAGTGACTGGATAGCCAGCCCCGGCTTTTTTGCCCATGAAAAACGAGATCAGGAACATGACGACAAAGTAAATCAAGAGCGGAATCGCGATCCTCACGACATCACCCGCCGCGTATTCGGCATCCCCTTTGCACAAATCGTTCCACACGATAACCATTGCGATACAATGGGCTAAACCGATCATAATCAGGCCGACCATGTATTCCGTATAGCCTTGGAGAAAAATAATGGCCAAGAAAAACATTAAGAGCGGGCCAATGATCCAGTTTTGAATCAATGAAATGGTTATCGAGGTGGTTCCGACTTGAAATTCATTCAAACCGGCGACAAAGTTCGGAAATACGTAGCCCAGGCCAATCCCTATCGCCACACCCCCTTTACTCGCATGTAACCGTCAGCCCTTGTTGCTCTAATTTCCGCAGCTCCTCGGATAGATCGGGCAAATGGGACAAGGCATAGCCAATTTCCTCTAACCGTTTCTCTTTGATCGATATAGAACACCCATTGCCCCTTTCTCGTTTCGCGGACCAGTTCAGCCGTTTTCAGACGGCTTACATGTTTAGAAATGGCTGGCTGTATCGCTGTTCTCTTCCATGGCGATAGAGGCCTAACCATACTAAAGTATCTGTTTTACCTTACCTTTTCCTGTCATATTATTATAAAAGGTAGGTATTATAGGGAGGTTAAATATGTTGAGTAAGAGTGCAATTTCAGGTAGAAGGTCTGCAGTAATTACTGGGGTGTTATTAATAACCGGGTTGGTTACAGGTATATTTAGTGTTGTTCCTGTTATAGATGGAGCAGACTACCTTGTCAAGGCTTCTACAAATGAAAATCAGGTACTTGTAGGAGCGTTTTTCCAGTTGCTAATGGTCGTTGCATATGTTGGTATTCCTATTTTGATGTATCCGATTTTAAGTAAGCATAATAATGGTTTAGCTCTTGGATCTGTTGCTTTCGGCATCATTGCGGGTGTGTTCATTATTTTTGGTGTAATCATTCTTCTGTTGCTATTGACATTAAGCCACGAATTTGCAAAAGTTGGAACTCTGAATGTATCGTATTTTCAGACCCTGGGTGGGTTGTTACGGGAAGGACGTGATTTGGTGAACCATGTGGCAACGACACTGGCATTTGTTTTGGCTATGCTCTTGTTTAACTGCATATTTTACCAAATAAAATTAGTTCCACGTTGGTTGTCAGCTTCGGGTCTTATTGGGTCTACATTGTCCATATTGGCAAGCTTATTATTTATGATTCGCTTCATCGGTCTGGATGCAACCTACATGATGTTGAACATTCTGATAGCCTTTCAACAATTGGTTTTGGCTATATGGCTAATCATTAAAGGATTCAACCGGGCGGAACAGGATTCTGTACGTCGTTGATCGATATTTTATGGACCGCCATAAACGTGGCAGCGATCCACAACACATCGAGCAAGAAAAAGCCAAGCCCCGAGACCCATCCGCCCGTTGCATGCCAAGCCAAAAAAAGATTAACAAGACCGCTTATCGTAATGGAAAGCACATAGGCATAGCCAAGCAGCAGGTGGCGGCTTCGCCGCTTCATACCTGCGGGCTTCAGGAAAAGCTGGAACGGACCGATCACCAGCGCCAACACGGCTGTAACGATATGGATATACAGAAAATAAATCCACGGCTCCAGGTGAAAATCGGGACTTCTCAGCTTTTTCTTGATGAAATCGGCAGATAGAGGGCTGTTCAGGCCGTATTGAAAGACGGCATAAGTCCAATCGCCAACGCCAATACGATTCTCCTCTTCAGACGATCGAGTCCGTCCGCTTGCCCCCCGGTTTACATGTTCTCTGTGCTGCTGCCCAGAGAGCGCTTCGCCGCTTTGGCATCCGGCGCCACTTTGTTCGTCCCCATAACAACGTCCATAACCGGGTTGGATACGCCGTACCAGGCTTGCTCATCCAAATAATGATGCAGCAAATGCTTCTTTTTCAACCATTTGCCCCACGGTGTGAGAGGTACGATAGGGCGATGGGATACGAAATGCTTCCATTGATAGTACATCTGGCAGACGACCGTCCCGAAGACGACCGACAAAGCCAGATGAAGCTCTCCCGTCAGCGCCCAAAAAAGCAGCAGCAGCAAGGGATACGTCACGACCTCGTACCAGACGGAACCGAACAAAAACCGGTCGTCGTTCGGATGCTGATGGTGCGCCACGTGCCCTTCATATGCCTTCGGAAGCAGGCGGGGGAGTTCATGCATGATATACCGATGCACGATGTATTCGATCAGTCCGAACAGCACGATTCCTCCCGCAATGGCGAGCCATGTCAGTGAAGAACCGTATGTGATGCCTACCCCCGTCCCGCTCAGTACAATCAAGATCATCAGGAACACGATTAACCGGAATTGCAAAAACTCTAGAACATACTTCATTCGTCATACACCTCATCCGTCGTCGCTAGAGCCTTTCGAAAGCGGGCCCGCATAAAAGGCATCTCTTTGTAGTATATATACAAACCTTTAGACGGCCCCGGACGGAGAAGCCCTTCAAATCGGGTACAAATTTCATGGGAAAAATGGAGAGAGAGTATTTTTGCTTAAACGGGTGAGGGAATCGAGAAAGGGTAGAGATGGCCGTTCAGGCAAAAGGAGGTTTTCCCGGTCTCCTCGGATACGACGATGATTAACGCATCGGTCCGCTCCGACAGTCCGATGGCGGCGCGGTGACGGGTTCCCAGCTTTTGATTGGGGAAGGTTCGTTCGGTCAGAGGGAGGATGTTGGCTGCCGAGACAATCTGGTCGGAGCGAATGAAGACGGCCCCGTCATGGAGCGGGCTGCCCGGAACGAAGATGGACTCCAGTAAGGAACTGGTAATTTCCGCGGACAGAAGGATGCCTGGAGTGATCCAGGAATCGATGTTGTCTTCCCGCTGGATGACGATGAGGGCACCTTGACGTTTGAGACTCAGGTGGTTCACCGAACGGGAAATCTCTTTATACTTGCTCGTATAGGGCGACAGAAAACAGTTCAAATAATAGGTTGAAGCAAGCGCTCCCGTCTTGGAGAACCGCTTGGAAATGTGCTCGATCTCGTTAAGCAGACACGTGTTGACCTCGTCCAGGCTGGAGACGACCTGTCCGATGCTGTCAAGGATATCGGTCAATTGTTCCTTAAGCTCCTTTTTTAAAGGGGAAACGTCACAGTCCAAATGCTCCATCTGCGAATCCCATCCTTTCCATGGTTTAGCTTAACCGATCCAAAAAGCGATTATTCGAGGTTTGTTGATGCGAGGGAGGAAGGATAGGAATCAATAACGAAAAGGCAGCCCCGAAATCATCCGGGAATGACTTGCGGGACTGCCCATCATACTATTTCCGGTTCGTATCCGCATAAACGGCCATCGCATCGCGCATAAATTTCGCCAAGCCCTCTCCGAAGCGGTCGATGTTTTTGGTAAAACGCTCATCATCGACATACATTTGCCCCAAGCATTTAAAGGCTTCGAGCGAGTAAGAGCCCATTTGGTTCAATAGATCGTACCATTCTTTAATGGCCGTCTGCGCCTCCGCGGAATCCGGCGAGCCGCTGCGAAGTTCGGCAAGCTTGGCGTAGATCCCATTCATCGTTTGGGCCATAGCTTCCTGTTCGTCCTTCGACATGGAGCCGGCATTGGCATTGGCCTTGTCGACCGCTTCATCGCCCCAGCGTTCGCGGGCTTCTTGCTCGTAAGGATTTCGGCTAAAGTCAAAGCCTTCGAATTTTTCTTTTGTCGTCATCTGAATTTCTCCTTTCGCATGACGAATCGTTTTATCGATCGTCGCGATCATTTTGTCGAGTTTGCTGCGTTTGTCGAGCAGCATGTTCCGGTGCAGTTCCAGCGCTTCCATACGGTCAAAGGAAGGACGGTGAATAATTTCTTTGATTTTTGTTAAAGGGAAGTCAAGTTCTCTGAAAAATAAGATCTGCTGCAGCATTTCGAGATTTTCGTCGGAGTACAAACGATATCCGGCTTCCGTCGTCCCATCCGGGGTCAACAGCCCGATCGCATCGTAATGATGAAGTGTGCGCACACTGATGCCGACTAAATCCGCAACCTCTTTCACCTTCAAGGAAACGTCGCGACCTCCTTTCAAGAATCACTATAGAGTATAACGTAACGTTAGAGTCAACAACAAAATGCAGCTCGATAAAACAAAAAAACACTTCCGATGAGAGAAGTGTCTTTGCGACGATCCGCTTCCTGTACCGAATTACCGGTACATGTTCCGGGACATTCGTTCCATCCGTTGATCCTGCTTGCGCTCGTGAACGACCAGACAGGCATGAATGGCGCCCGGCAGCCAGAAGAACAGCGTCAGAATGAAATTGAGAAGGGCCTGTATCGGTTTTCCGCAAAATAGAACGGCGACAGGAGGAAGCAGTATAGCCAGAAGATACATTCGAAAAACCTCCTTTTAGGTTCGTTATTCTTTTATACGAGATTAGAATATGAAAAGTTTCTGGATTGCGACAGTGCAATTTTTGCACGGAACGGACGACAATAGTTGTTCTGTTTATGGCGCAAAGGCCAATTGTATAATAAGGGTGTCAGATAACATACTAGATTGGAAAGATAGACTGACGGAAGGGGGGATGGGCGATTCTGGACCAAAGGCGCGCCGGCATGCTCGCCATGCTGCAGGAAACCGGAGATTACGTGTCCGTCCGCGAAATTATGAAGAAATTCGATATCTCCAAGCGGACGGTCTACTACGATCTGCAAGCCGTCAACGAGTGGCTCTCGGACCACGGACTCGCCCCTGTCGACTATGTTCGCGGCCGGGGGTACCTGCTGCCGGAGGAAAGCCGCTCCCGCATCCCTTCCATGGCGCATGAAGTTGAGAAGGACGACTATTACTTGTCCCCGAAGGAACGGAAAGCCTGGGTGGCGATTCAGTTGCTCACCCGCAGGGAACCGCTGTTCATGCAAGAGATCACGGACTTTTTGCTGGTCAGCCGCGGAACCGGGTTGAACGAGCTGAAGCAGGTGAAGAAAGAGCTTGCCGCTTTTCAGCTTGAGGTGATGTTCGATAAAAAGAACGGTTACAGCGTCGAAGGGAAAGAGGTCGACCAGCGCAAGGCGCTATCGTATTTTATGTCCCAAGTGCTCCATCACGTCAGTTGGAAAAGCTTCGTGTCGCAGTTTCAAGGGCTGGTCAATGCCAACGTGGTTCACCGCAAGCTTCCATTCTTCCAAGAGGAACAGCTCGCGGAAGTGTACGAGCTCGTCACCCGCTGCGAGAAGACGCTTGGGCTGGAATTCACCGACGATATGGTGTTTAGTCTCACCACAAGGCTGCTCGTTTACGCGAACCGGCTCCGGCAGGGACACCGCATTACACTCGATGCCGATGAAAAAAAAGCCTTGAAGCAAACGCCGGAATACACGGGCTCTGTCCAACTGGCGGACGAGCTTGGACGCCTGTTCGACCTCGAATTTCCGGAGGATGAGGTCTGTTACTTGACCCTCCAGCTGTTGGGGGCGCGGGTAAACAGGGCAAGCGGCGGGGAGGTGTTGGCCGATCCCGACAAGGATGCCGACGCCGACGAAACCGTCCTGCTGTTAAGGCGATTGATCCGGCAGATGATCGATTTGTTCGAGCGGCATGCTTGCGTTTTTTTTCAACACCGCGACGAGTTGGAGCAGCGGCTGCTGATCCATTTGAAGCCGGCCTATTACCGGATCAAATTCGGACTGGAGATCGACAATCCACTTGCGGAAGCGATGAAATCAAAATATGGGGAAATATTCGAGATTTCAAGAAAGTGTGTCAGACCGCTAGAGGAGCATTTGGGCAAGCCGGTCGACGACAATGAGGTCGCCTACTTGGCGATGCATTTCGGAGGCTGGATGCGCCGGGAAAACGCCATGCCCGTCCGGCGGAAAAAGGCGGCGATCGTATGCGTCAACGGCATTTCCGCCGCGCGCATGCTGAGAATTCAGCTGGAGCAGCTATTCCCGGCACTGGATATTGAAGCGGTCTTGTCGCTCCGGGACTATGAGTCGTTTTCGGTAGAATCGGTGGATCTGCTGTTCTCGACTGTTCCGCTGCAGGATAGCCCGGCGCCGGTGTTTACGGTGCATCCCATTTTATCGGATGCCGACAAGGCACACCTGCTACATCAGGTGAACCGGGTTTCGGGGCAAATGGATGCGCCGCAGGGCCGCTCCGCGCAGGCGATTCTGGAGATGGTCCGGAAGTACGCCCGGATCTCGGACGAAGAAGGTCTGCTGCGGGAGCTCCAGCGCTATTTGTCCGCCGGACGCGCTCCGGCGGCGGAGGAAGAGAAGCCCTCACTCGCCAGCTTGCTAGCGCCGGAGCACTTGGTGCTGCGGAACGAGGCGGCCGATTGGAAGACCGCGATCGAGCTGGCGGCCGAGCCGTTGCTGCGCAGAGGCTTTATTGAACCGCGGTACGTGAAAGCGATGATCGCCAAAGTCGACAGCTACGGACCGTATATCGTCGTTAGCCCGGGGGTGGCTATCGCTCACGCGAAGCCGGAGGAAGGCGTCCTGCGGCTCGGCATGAGTCTGCTGAAGCTGGAGCGCGCCGTCCCATTCGGTCCGGAGGCCCGCCATCAAATCCGGCTCGTGCTGGTGCTCGCCAGCGCGGACGGCGAATCGCATTTGCGGGCGCTGTCCCAACTGACGATACTGCTGCGGGAGGAAGAAACAAAGGATATCCTTCTCAAGGCACAGACCGCCGAACAGCTTGCCGGACTGATCCGGCAGCACACGTCATAGCAAGGAATCGTAGCAGGGAGGAGAGAAACGGATGAAATTTTTGGAAAGGGAACTGATCGGTCTCGATGTGGAGGTGCAATCGGCGGAGGAAGCGATTCGAGCCGCCGGCTCGCTGCTCGTCAGCGGGGGAGCGGCCGACGCCTCCTACGTCGAGGCGATGGTGAAGGCGTACCGCGACAAGGGGCCGTACTTTGTGCTCGCACCGCACATCGCCTTGCCGCACGCGAAAGCCGAGGACGGTGTCCATGAGGCGTCCGTCGCTTTTGTCCGGTTGAAACAGTCGGTCGTGTTCGGCCATCAAACGAACGATCCGGTGGATCTGGTTTTCGCGCTCGGTTCGGCCTCCAACGCCGACCATATCGCCTTGCTGCGCAGGCTGACGCTGCTTCTGAACGACCCGAACCATGTGCAGTGCTTCAGAGAAGCCAGAAGCTCGGAAGACATCGAAAACATCATCTTGAGGAGGAACGAAGCATGAAAATCTTATGCGTATGCGGTTTAGGTCAAGGAACGAGTCTTATTTTGCGGATGAACGTGGAAAGCGTGCTTAGGGAGTTGGGTGTGAGCGCCGATGTGGAGCATACGGACGTTTCTTCGGCGTCCGGCATGTCTGCCGATCATATCATTACCAGCAACGAGCTGGCGCAAAGCCTGCAGGGGCACTCCGCCAATATCGTGATTGTGAACAACTATTTCGATCTGAACGAGATTAAAGAGAAATTGAAAGACACCATCTAATCCTTAAAGGGGGATTTTACATGGAAGTCATTTTTTGGATCGCGACCAACGTCTTCGGTACGCCGGCCATTTTGCTCGGATTCATCGTACTGGTCGGTCTCCTGCTTCAGAAAAAAACGACAAGCCAGGTGATCAGCGGGACGTTCAAGGCCGTCATCGGCTTCCTTATCATCGGGGCGGGAGCGGGCGTTATCGTCAATGCGCTCAATGTATTCGAGCCGATGTGGAAGGAAGTGTTCGGGCTGCAAGCCGAATCGCTCGGCCAATTTATGGGGCAGCAGACGTTCAACTCCAAATTCGGAAGCGCGGTCACGCTGGCGATGTTCATCGGCTTTTTGATCAACGTCCTGCTCGCGCGGTTCACCAAGTTCAAGTTCATTTACTTGACCGGTCATATGATGTTCTGGACGTCGACCGTATTCGCGGGCATCGTGGTTCATTCGGCAGGCAACGTTTCTTTCGGCAAGCTGGTCTTGTTCCTATCGATTATTCTCGGTCTGTATTGGACGCTGCAGCCTGCGCTCACCCAGCCATTCGTCCGCAAAATTACGGGCAACGACAACATCGCTCTCGGGCATACGTCGGCATCGGTTGCGCTGCTTGGCGCACTGCTCGGCAAGTGGTTCGGGAACAAAGAGAACGACGCGGAAAAAATCAAAGTGCCGAAGGGCTTCGAGTTTCTACGAGACTCCAACGTCATTACGGCGCTCAGCATGGGGCTGCTGTTCCTGATCGGCGCGATCGTCGTAGTCATGAAAGACACGCCGGGTGCAAAAGAGCTGGTCGCCAAAGCGGGCGAGCAGAACTTCATCATCTACGCGATGCTCCAATCGCTCACGTTTGCCGGCGGGATTGCAATCGTTCTCATGGGCGTGCGCATGTTCATCGGCGAGCTGGTGCCGGCGTTTAACGGGATCGCCACCAAAATCGTTCCCGGCGCGAAGCCCGCGCTCGACTGCCCGGTTACGTTCCCTTATGCGCCGAACGCCGTCATTCTCGGATTTATGGGAGCTTTTGTCGGGGCCTTGATCTGGCTCGTCGTGCTCGGCAACACGGTCGCATACATCTTCGTGCCGACAATGATCGTGCTGTTCTTCCACGGCGCTACGGCAGGCGTCTTCGGCAACGCGACCGGGGGAGCGCGCGGCGCGGTGCTCGCCGGGTTTGTTACCGCAACCGTCGTCGCTTGGGGACAGTACGCGATGGTCAAATTTTTCATCGCTTCGACGATCCCGGATACGGCCATGTGGGCGGCAGACTCCGACATGTTTATTATCGGGCCGATCATCAGCCTGCTTGCGAAGCTGCTGTTTTAACCAAAATCGCCATTCGGCCCCGGCCGGTTCGCCGGCCGCGGCGCGATAAGGAGGTCACAGAGAGATGAGTTTCGTTCGGACTTTGCGTGGAGATATCCCTAAGGAACAGCTCGGCTTTACGTATTCCCACGAGCATATCGTTTGCCGTCCGGCTTTCTGGGCGGAGCGGGGAGAAGACGACCTGCTGCTGGATGACAAGGAAAAATCGAAGCTGGACGTGCTGGACTTCAAACGCCACGGCGGCCAAACAATCATCGACGCCACAGCGGTCGATTACGGGCGCGACGTCGATGCGGTGTACGCCATCATGGAGGAAACTGGCGTTCAGATCGTCGGCACGGCCGGCTTCAACAAAAGCTTTCTGTGGAACGCCAAAGTGAAGGAAGAGCTGAAGCCGATTATCGGCAATTACAACACGTACTACGAGTGGATCGATGCGAAAAGCATTAACGAGCTGGCGGATTTCGTCATCCGCGAGGTAGAGGAAGGGCTGGAAGGAACGCCGTTCAAGGGCGGTCAAGTGAAATTCGGCACCGGCTACAACCGGATTACGCCGCTGGAGGAGAAGACGCTGCGGGCCGTCGCCCGGGCGCACCATGAGACGAAAGCGCCGGTCCACTCCCATACGGAGGTCGGCACAATGGGGCTGGAGCAGATCGAGCTTCTGCGGAGCGAGAACGTGAATCTGGCGTACGTCAGCTTCGGCCACATGGACCGGAATCCCGATCCGTATTACCACGAGCAAATGGCTAAAACCGGTGCTTATCTGTGCTTCGACGGCATTGCCAAAATCAAATACGCGCCGGAGAGCACGCGGATTCATCTCCTGCTGGAGCTGGTGCGCAAAGGGTACGAGAATCAGATTCTGATCAGCGGCGATACGGCCCGGAAAACGTACTACAAACATTACGATTATGGGCTTGGCTTGGAATATATCATCGCCAAGTGGGTGCCGCGCTTTCTCGACGAGGCGAACAAGGCCGGGTTCGATGGGGATGAGCTGGTGGAAAAGTTTTTCGTGACGAATCCGGCGAACTGCTTCGCCTTTAAACGGTGAGGAGGGGCGGTCATGCAGTTGCAATACGAAAATTCGTTTGACGTCAAGGAGAAAATCGTCCGGGCGCAGGCTGCGATTCTGCCGATCGGCGCTGTGGAAGCGCACGGACCTCACCTTCCGTTAGGGACGGACAATCTGCTGGCGGAGCGGCTGGCCGCCAAGCTGGCCGAACGGACCGGCAGCTTCGTGCTGCCGACGCTGCCTTACGGTCAGGTATGGAGCCTGCGCCATTTTCCGGGCAGCATCAACGTATCCAACGAGGCGCTGATCGCCTTGCTGAGCGATATCGGGGAAAGCTTGTTCCGGCAAGGCTTCCGCATCTTCATTATGCTGAACGGCCATCTCGGCAACGCGACGGCCTTGAAGGAAGCGGCCCGCAAGCTGGCGGAACGGGTACCCGAGCTGAAGGTCTATTATTTCTTTTATCCTGGGGTAAAAGACATTACGGCGCAGGTCCGCGAGTCTTCCAGCAGTCATGCTTCGTATTTTCACGCTTGCGAGATTGAAACCTCATATATGTTGTACATGGCCGGCGAGCATGTCGACATGAGCCGGGCGATCTGCGACATCCCGGATATCGGGGTGGAGGCCGACTGTACGCCTACCCCGTGGGAGACGTTCACTTCGACCGCCGTCCTCGGCGACGCGACGCTGGCCACCTCGGAGAAAGGGCGAGCCATTCTGGAGACGAGTCTCGACGTGATGACGCGTATCGTGAACGATGCCAAGCAGCGGCATCAACCCACACCCTAAAGAAAGCAGGTGAAGGCAGCTATGATCCAAACGTATTTCAATCATATCCGGCACATGCTGAACCAAGTGGAAACGACCGAAACGGACGCGATGCGGCAGGCTGCGGAACGGACGGCCGACTGCATCATTGGCGGAGGCGTCGTTCATTTGTTCGGATGCGGACACTCGCATATTTTGACGGAGGAAGTGTTCTATCGTGCGGGCGGTCTGGTCCCGATCCGGCCGATTTTTGTGGAGCCGCTCATGCTGCACGAAGGGGCGGTCCGCTCCTCGGAGCTGGAAAGACAGAACGGACTGGCCCGTACGTTTATGGAGGAGCAGGACATCCGTCCCGGCGAAGTCGCTTTCGTGCTGTCCACCTCCGGGCGAAATCCGGTTCCGGTCGATGTCGTGCTGGCGGCGAAGGAAAAAGGCGCATTTACGATCGGCATCACCTCTCTGGAATATTCGCAGAGCCAGCCTTCGCGGCATACGAGCGGCAAGCATCTGTACGATGCCGCGGACTTGGTCCTTAACAATTATGCGGTCAAAGGCGATGCGGTGTTGAACCATCCGGACGTTCCGATCCCGTTCACCCCGACATCCACGGTAATCGGAGCGGCGCTGCTCAATGCCGTGCTGGCTTCGGCCATCGAACGGATTGCGGAGCGAGGGTTCCAGCCGCCGGTTTTCCTAAGCGGCAACATTGACGGGGCCGACCGCCACAATGCCGTCCTGATCGAACGGTACAAGGAACGCATTCCGCTTTTGAACTAATTGATATCCTATTAAATATATAAACATTATAGGTTAGGAGGCATGCCGAATGGTGGCAAAAGATATAATCATACGAAACGAACAAGGCTTTCACGTCCGGCCGGCCCAGCTGTTCGTAGACAAGGCTAACGAGTTTCGCTCGGACCTCAAGGTGCGTAGCGAAAGCGGCGAAGAAGCCGACGGGAAAAGTATGCTGGACCTGATGACCCTTGGGCTGGAGAAAGGCGCCCGCATCGTGTTGGAAGCAAGCGGTGAGGACGAGCAGGAATGCCTGCAGGCGTTGGCGGAGCTGATCGAAAGCAAGTTCGGTGAAACGTGATGAGGGAGCAGCGGATTTCAGGCATTGGCGTATCGGAAGGCGTGCGGATCGGAAGCGCGCTGCGGTATTCGCCGGGAGCCGCAGCAGGCATGGAACTGGAGCGCGAAAGTATCGGTCCTGACGAAGTGGCAGCGGAAACGGCAAAGCTGCGGCAGGCGAAGGAGGCCTGCGCGGCGGAGCTGCAAGCAATGGTGGAGCGGACGAAGCGGACGCTCGGGGAAGACAAAGCCGGAATTATTGCGGGCCAGCTGCGGTTTCTCGACGATCCCAAGTTTTATCCGGCGATGGAACGGAAGGTCGTAGAGCTGCATATATCGTCGGATCGGGCGGTCCGGGAGGTCACCGAATTTTACGCGGCGCGGCTGGAAAGCATGGCAAACGAATATATGCGGGAACGCGCGGCGGATATCCGGGACATCGGGGGCCGCCTGCTGTCCAGCCTGCGCGGAGGGGCTGCGGTCCGACTCTCGGAGCTTCGCGAGCCCGTAATTCTCGTCGCCGACGATCTGGCGCCGTCGGATACGGTGCAGCTCGACCCGCGCGTTGTGCTGGCCTTCGTCACGCGGGTCGGTGGGAAGACGTCGCATACGGCGATTTTGGCCCGGTCGCTGGGCATTCCTGCGGTCGTCGGCGCGGGTGATGCGTTGGACGCCGTCCGAGACGGCGAGACATTGGTCGTCGACGGAAGCGCAGGTCTGTGCGTCCGCAACCCGGAGGACGCTTACCTCCGGGAGGCGGCGGAGCTGCAGAAGCAGGAGCGTGCGCTTAGGGACGAGCTTGAGGCGTTCCGCTCCCGCCCGGCGGTAACCGCGGACGGGCGGCGGGTGGAGCTGGCCGCCAATATCGGCACCGTTCCCGAGGCCGAGGCGGCTGCGGAAGCGGGTGCGGACGGCATCGGGCTGTACCGGACGGAGTTTCTGTTCATGGGTGCGTCGCGGCTTCCGGACGAAGAAGCGCAATATGCCGCATACCGGCGTGTCGCGGAAGCGATGGCGGACCGTCCAGTCATCATCCGTACGTTAGACATCGGCGGGGACAAGGAGCTTCCGGCGCTGGAGCTGCCCAAGGAGACGAACCCGTTTCTCGGCTACCGCGCCATCCGGATCGGCCTCGATCGTCCCGAGCTGCTGAGAACGCAGCTCAGAGCGATTTTGCGGGCAAGCGCGCATGGCCGCGTCAAGATCATGTTTCCGATGATCTCCAGTATGGACGAATGGAGAAAGGCGAGAGGGGCAGCGCACGAGGCGATGGAGGAGTTGCGCCGCGAGGGCGTCGATTTCGACCGGAATATCGAGCTGGGCATCATGGTCGAGGTTCCGTCTACGGCGGTGATGGCCGACAGCTTTGCGTACGAGGTCGATTTCTTCAGCATCGGGACGAACGATCTCGTCCAGTACACGCTGGCCGTCGACCGGATGAACGAGAAGGTTGCGGAGCTGTACGATTATTTCCACCCGGCGGTGCTGGAGCTGATTCGCCGGGTGATCGAAGCCGCCCATCGGCACGGCAAGTGGACGGGGATGTGCGGCGGCATGGCCGGCGATCCGCTGGCGGCGCCGCTCCTGCTCGGGCTCGGTCTCGACGAGTGGAGCATGGAAGCGGGAGCGCTGCCGAAGGTGAAGCGCGCGCTCGCCCAACTGAACGCCGAGACGTGCCGGGAGCGGGCGCAGCAGTGGCTGCAGCTTGCTACCGCGGCCGAAGTGCGAAGCGAGCTGGAGCGTTTCCGGGCGGAGTTGGAGGACTGAGCGCCCGCTTGTTGTGAAAATAGTTTGAGGACGTATCCCAAGCTGCGAAAATGCGCGGGAACGTCCTCTTTTAATATCTGAAATAGAAAAAATGTTAAAAAATAGTCGGCACCATTCCTCCATCCATACGGATTGGAGAACCTTTAAATGCGGAGGCATAAGGACTGCATACAAATGCAGCTAGTCTACCTATTTCAATAGGCTTGATAAATCGTTGAATCTCAGATTGAGGCAGGTTTGTCGTCATAAATTTTTTCTCTTTCTCCGAAAAAGTCAGATCTTCATTGGGGTACATACCTTCAATGATTTGATACACATTTTCGGAGAGTGTAGGTCCTGGCAGAATCGTATTGACTGTAACTTCTGTTCCTACTGTTAATTTGGATAAGCTTTTGGACAATGATAACAGCATGGATTTTGTCATACAATACTGGGGCATTTGTCCCGAAGGCATAATGGCTTCTTCGCTCGCAATAAAGATAATGCGGCCGTAATCATTTTTCAGCATTTTAGGTAAATAAAATTTGGATAGCCCGTTTGCCGCAAGAACATTCGTACGGAAGTATTTTTCCCATACTTCGTCGTCTACGTCCTCATATTGCATAATTTCGTAAATCCCCATATTGTTAACTAAAATATCAACGTTGGGGAATTTTTCAAATAAAGCTTCTCTTTGTTGAATATCCACAATATCGGCTGCGGCATTTTGAGGAGAAGTAGCCGGAAAATTCGACTTCATTTCATCTACAACTCGTTCGACCTCTTCATAATTTCGTCCGTTAATTAGTACATGAACACCTTCTTTGGCAAGTTCAATGGCAATTGCTTTACCTATACCTTTCGTTGATCCTGTAACTAAAGCCGTTTTATTGTTTAATCCCATATCCATAGAACATTTCTCCTTTTCAGCTACTTTAGAATTGGTTTAGCTAGTTCGTACGTAAATGTTCGTTCCGCCAACTAGAAGGTGTATCGCCTTCCCAGAGGCGAAAGGCGCGGTAGAACGAGTTCTGGTCTTCAAATCCAATCAAGAAAGCCACTTCTTTAATATCGAGCGAGGGGTCTGCCAAGTACTCTCGTGCCTGCTCATGTCTAGCTTGGGTCAACAGATGCTTGAAGCTCGTATTTTCGTCAGTAAGCCGGCGCTGCAAGGTACGATCGCTCATACCCAACTCCTTCGCGACAGTCCGAATATCGGGACGCCCTCCGGTAAGGCTGCGTTTCATGACCCATTTGACCGTCTCGGTAATGGAGCGACTGCGCTGCTGTTCATCCAACGATCGGTCCAGAGCGGGGGTCAGGATCTCCAGCAACTCTTCGTTGTACGTGACAAAGGGGCGGTCCAGATCTTTTCGATGCAGCGTCAACCGGTTACATTCTGCGCCAATCCGGATAGGGCAGCCGAAGTAAGCTTCAAGAGTCTGTACATCGCCCATGGAGTGCGAGAATTCGACGAACCGTGCCGTCAAAGGTTGACCTGTGCCCCGGCGCCCAAGCTCCAGAAGATAGGCCAGCGTGATCCCAACCAGCAGCGGCGGGCCGGGTTGCTCGGCATCCAGCCATTCCAGTTCGATTGTACAGCGCTCGCCCTCCTCGGTGATACGTAAGCTTTCAGGGGGACATAGTTGTTTGTACCGAGCCATTCGGTTGAGAGCGTCGCGGTAGTCACGAGCGTGGTAAGTCGCCAAGACGGCTGGCGGGTACTTTGCTGTTTCAAAGACGGTCACAAGCTTGACGATTCCTTTGGCCGTGTCACCAATGAGGTCGGAATAAGCTTGCCAGATCGCGAAATATTGAGCGGTGGTGACTGCCAGTTCAGTAATAATGGTGAGCGGCAGTCGTGCTATGCGAGCTACGTCGTGGGCGGCAATCCCTAATTGATGTAATCCTGCCCAAAATCCCGGCGGGATTTTAATTCGGTCAGAGGAATGAGACTTCATATATATGGGCCTCCTTTGGTTGCTTGCATATTCGCTGGTTTTGGTTACGACCCGGTGTCCGGCCTAATTGAAGGGACAGCTATTATCGTACTTCCCCTAGGTCGCTCTGTAACTAGCGGAAGGCGACATTTTACTTGCCAATGACGCCAAATCTTAAGTCCACCTAAGAATACTCTTAAGTCTATTAAGGTGTCTACCTTAACATACATGGAAAAGAAAGCCTGTTCGAGACGGTGGAGAACGTGCGCTAAGTTTTTTAAGATTGACAATTCGCAGTGGAGCAAGCTAAGATAATTGATAGTAATAATTACGAATTAAGTATCGAAATTTGCTTCCAGACTTGCTGTAATGACATAGTTTAATCGAGGCGGGCCAATGAAGTATGTTTTAAGATCGACCATAATCGTAATTATTACTTATAAATTATCGATCCCGGCAGCTTAGAAAGTGGTGAGCATGATAGCTTATTTTTTGCGGCGGGTGTTGCATATGATTCCGGTATTCCTCGGTGTCACTTGCATAACCTTCGCGCTCATGAATTTGACCCCGGGCGATCCCGCTGAAATTATGCTGCGGGGAACATCGGGCGTGCAGCCTTCGCCAGAAGCGATCGATGCGGCCAGAGAAGCGATGGGGTTGAACGATCCCGTGTACAAACAGTACGCGGCTTGGTTATGGCGTGTGGTTCATCTGGATCTCGGCCGTTCATACAGCAGCAATCTCCCGGTTTGGCAGGAGCTGACGGACAGACTTCCGGCAACGCTGCTGCTCGGGATGTGGGCGCTTGCGGCGATGCTGGCCATCTCGCTTCCGCTTGGAATCGGTTCGGCGCTATATCCGCATTCGTGGGTGGACCGTTTGGCAAGAGTCGTCGCGATGCTGAGTATTTCGATGCCGGGCTATTGGCTCGGTCTGCTGCTTGTGTATTACGGCTCGGTCAAGCTGAAGCTGTTTCCGGTCATGGGCATGGACGGGTTCCGGAGTGTAGTGCTGCCTGCGCTCACGCTGGGGATCGGGATGGCAGGCAACTATATCCGGGTGATTCGCTCCGGTCTGCTGGATGTGCTTGGCACCAGTTACATCAAGGCGGCACGGGCCAAAGGCTTGCAGGAAAGCCTCGTCATCGGACGGCATGCCGCAGTCAATGCGCTGCTTCCGGTGATGACGATGCTGGGCATCAACATCGGGGGGCTGCTCGGCGGATCGGTGATCGTCGAGACGATTTTTTCTTGGCCGGGTATCGGCAAATTTGCCGTCGATGCGATTTTTAAAAAGGATTTTATTGTCATTCAGGGGTATGTGCTGCTGATGGCCGTATTCGTCGTCAGCGTCAATCTGGCCGTCGATTTGTGCTACCGGATGATCGACCCGAGAATCCGGCTGCGCTGAGCAGCAACGCGCGGAGAAGCGGCCTATGCAAAAAAGAAACGAAAGGAGAGCATCCGGCATGAAACGGGGGCGCAAAATTCCGGGCAATGCCGCAATTTGGATCGGCGGGCTGATCGTGATCGGTTTTATCGCGGTCGGCATCTTTGCGCCGCACATCGCACCCTGGGACCCGCTGAAGGTAAATCTGGACATGAAGCTGACCGGACCTTCAGCGAATTACCTTTTCGGCACGGATCAAATGGGGCGGGACATTCTCTCCCGTCTGATGTACGGAACGCGCACCTCGCTGTTTTATTCCGTCGCCGTGCTGGGCGCGATGCTTGCGGTCTCCGTGCCGGTCGGAATCGTCGCCGGTTACGTCGGCGGTAAAGTCGATCAGATCATCATGCGGTTTATCGATATTCTGCTCGCTTTTCCAAGTCTGATTCTGTCTCTGGCGATTACAGGCATGCTCGGGCCCGGCTTGCTTAACCTACTGCTGGCGTTCGCTTCCGTCTGGTGGACGAGCTACGCGCGCATTATACGGGGCATGGTGCTGCAGATCAAGGAAAAGGACTACATAACGGCGGCGCGGGCAGGCGGTGCGACGCACTTGCAGATTATGCTGCGTCATGTGTTGCCTCATGCAGTGAGCCCGATTATCGTGCTTGCTTCGGTGGAGATCGGGACGATTATTTTGTCTGTGTCCGGCCTCTCGTTCCTCGGTCTCGGCGCACAGCCGCCGACTCCCGAATGGGGTGTGATGCTGAGCGATTCGCGGCCGTACATGCAGACCGAGCCACAGTTGATGCTTTTTCCGGGACTGACTGTGATGATCGCCGTATTCGGCTTCAATCTGGTCGGGGAGGGGCTGCGGCGAATGCTGCGCGGCGCAGGATAAGCACGTAAACGTGAGGCAACAATACATGTCCTGAGCAAGGGGGGGATCGCGATGTCGGTAACGATGCAAGAGACAGAAGCGCGAGTCAAACGGTGCCATACGCAG
Organism: Paenibacillus tyrphae; assembly: GCF_027925525.1. Taxonomy (GTDB): domain Bacteria; phylum Bacillota; class Bacilli; order Paenibacillales; family NBRC-103111; genus Paenibacillus_G; species Paenibacillus_G tyrfis_B. The sequence goes on from NZ_BSDJ01000034.1 coordinate 38,684, forward strand.
GAAGCGGCAGAAATCCCGGCGATCCTGCGTATCCATCGGCTGAGCATATCGTTTCATGCTCCAGTTGTGCGTGCCGTGGACGAAGTTAGTCTGGAGGTGAAGGAAGGGCGGATCGTCGCGCTCGTCGGGGAAAGCGGCAGCGGCAAAAGCACGCTGGCCCAAGCCGTGCCCGGCCTGCTCGACCCTCGCCGGCATACCGCCGACGGGGAAATTTGGCTGGACGGCACGGACCTCCGCCGGCTGTCCGTGAGGGAACTGCGCCGGTACCGAGGCAGCTCGGTGGCGATGATTTTTCAGGACCCGGCGAATGCGCTGAATCCGGTTCTGACGATCGGCAGACAGCTGATCGAAACCATCCGGCGGCACCGGAAAGTGCAAGGGGCCGAGGCCAAGAAACTGGCCGTCGACCAGCTGTGCCGGGCAGGGCTGCCGAAGCCGGAGACGCTGCTGCGGAGGTTTCCTTTTCAGCTGTCCGGGGGCATGTGCCAGCGCGTGATGATCGCTATCGCCCTGGCCTCCGGAGCCAAGCTGCTAATCGCCGACGAGCCGACGACCGCGCTCGATGTCACGGTTCAGGCGCAAATTTTGCAGGAGCTTGACCGGCTTAGGAGGGAGACCGGCATGGGGATCTTGCTTATTACCCACGACTTGGGCGTCGTGGCCGAAATCGCCGACGAGGTCTATGTCATGAAAGGAGGGCGGATCGTCGAATCGGGCCATGTGTTCGAAATATTTGCCCATCCGCGGCATGCCTACACCAGAGAATTGCTTGAAAGCAGGTAAACGGGGGGAGCTTGGAAAGGGGGGCAGGACCGTTGTGAGACTGATCGAGACGGAAGGACTGACGAAGGTATATCAACGGGAGGGGCGATGGTTTCCGTCCGCAAATGATGCTATGCCAGTCGTGGACCGGGTCAGTCTCCATGTGGACAAGGGGGAGACGCTCGGACTCGTCGGCGAAAGCGGCAGCGGGAAGAGCACGCTTGCCCGTCTGCTGCTCGGGCTCGAAACGGCGACCGAAGGCCGTCTGCTGTTCGGCGGGGAAGATGTGACCCGGTGGGGATTCAAACGGCTGCGGACGATCCGCAGCAGGATGCAGATGGTGTTCCAGAACAGCTATTCCTCGTTTGATCCGTTGTTTACGGTGGAACGAATTGTCGGCGAGCCGCTCAGCAGTTACGGAGGCATGGCAGCGCTGGAACGCAGACGCGTCATACTGGAGAGTCTGAACATGGTCGGATTGGAGGCGGCCTATGCGAAGCGGTATCCTCACGAATTAAGCGGCGGGCAGCTGCAGCGGGTAAACATCGCGCGGGCGCTCGTTCTTCAACCGGAGCTGCTGATCTGCGACGAGCCGTTTTCCAGCCTCGATTTCAAGCTTCGCCGGCAAATCCTGACGCTCCTTGAAGAGCTGAAGGTCCGCTTCGGCCTGTCGTATCTGTACATTACTCACGATTTATCGTCCGTTTCCCGCTTTTGCGACCGGGTCGCCGTGATGTATAAGGGGCAAATCGTGGAGACGCTGCCAGCGGCCCGTATCGCCGAAGAGGCGATTCATCCGTATACCCGTTCGCTGCTGGACGCGGTTCCAGTGCAAGATCCGAGGCTCAGGCGGAGCAGGACAGGGAGGCCGTTCGGAGAACCGGCTCTGTCGCAGGGGGAGAGAGTTACGCAGGGCTGCCGGTTTTGCAGCCGTTGTCCTGCCGCAATGCCGGTCTGCTTTACGGTCGAGCCCGTACTCGAAACGAAGCGGCCGTCTCACCAGGCGGCCTGCCACCTCTTTGCGAATGAAGTCGGAGGGAAGGCCGATCAAACATTTCAAATCGTTAAAGAACAGGGGCAACTAAGATGAAACAGAACCGTGCAAGCCGCAGCAAACGATTTTTTGCAGTAAAAACCGTCTTCATCTTATTAAGTGCTCTGCTCGTGTGCGTTACCGGCTGTGCGGCCAGAGGCACAGGCGGTGCAAGCCGTACGGCTGACGGAACCGGAAGCGCCGGGGCACCGGGCGATAAGCAGGTGGTCGTCGCCATCGCTTCCGATCCGGGGATCGACCAGCTCGATGCCGGGACTTACAAAGGCTCGATTCAGGTGCATCCGATGATTTACGACTCCTTGGTCGAATACGGCGAGAAAGGCGAGATTTTGCCTTCGTTAGCCGAATCGTGGACCATCTCCCCCGACGGCAAGGAATATACGTTCAAGCTGCGCAAAGACGTGAAATTTTCCGATGGCACCGAATTTAACGCGGCGGCGGTCAAGTTTTCGTTCGAGCGTTGGTCCAAGGACCCGGCCAATTCGTCCATCAATGTGGCGAAGGCGCTGCAGGAAATTACGCCCGTTGACACGCACACGGTCAAGATGACATTTAGCCAGCCGTTTTATCCGTTTCTGACCGAGCTGACGTATGCCAGACCGGTGCGCATTCTTTCTCCTTCGGCCGTTGAGCCGGCGGGCGATGTCAAAGGCAAGTTCGTTAAGCCCATCGGCACCGGCGCGTGGAAGGTCGAAAGCTATACGAAGGACCAGCAGGCTGTGCTGGTGCGAAATCCCAACTACTGGGGGAAAGCGCCGCTGCTGAACAAAATCGTGCTGAAGGTCGTCAACGATCCGCAATCCCGCCTGCTGGCGCTGCAAAACGGCTCGGTCGACATTTCCGGCGGGCAGATGGGCAAAATTGCGCCGGAGAGTATTCAGGTCGTTCAAAAATCCGATTCGTTAACCGTGCAATCCGCTCCGGGTACGAATTCGCATTTTGTCGTCTTTAATGGCTCCAACCCGTACTTGCAGGATGTGAACGTCCGCAAGGCGATCAATCTGGCTGTCAATAAAAAAAGCATTGTCGACAAGCTGATGGGTGGTATGGGCAAGGAAGCGCAAGGCTTGTTCCCGGCTACGGTGCCTTATGTGACCGCAGAGAATATCCGATGGTACGGCTATGAGCCGGAGCAGGCGAAGCAACTGCTTAAGGAATCGGGCTTTGCGGATACGAACAGCGATGGCATCGTCGAGAAAAACGGCAAGCCGCTCGAATTGAATTTTGTGCTGCAGCAAACCGAGTTCCCGGAATGGAAATCGATCGCCGAATTTGTCCAGTCCCAGCTTAAGGAAATCGGCATCGGCGTTAACCTGAAGGTGCTGGAAGCGAATGCCTATTACGATGCGCTGTGGAAGAACAAGCAGTATGATATGCTCATTTACCGCACCTATGCGGATTCCCAGAACCCCCATTTTTTCCTGCTGTCCTTGTTCCATCGTTCGGCCAATGCCCCTGCTGTCGCTTGGTCAGATCCGCAATTGGAGGCTTTGATCGACGAAGCGATGGGAGCAATGGATGCCAAAATAAGACAAGACAAGTACGACGCGTTGTTCGGCCGGATGTTCGAGCAGGCGATGGTTCTGCCGGTTTATTACCCGGATGAGATTTTCGTCGTCAATAGCAGGGTCAAAGGCTTTAAGCTTGGACAGACTGCTTACTTGCCGGTCGTCTGGAATGAGCTGGATGTCAAGTAACGACATAATATCGAAAAACTTCAAGGAGAGACGCTATGTTGAAAGACATTTCCAACTACTGGACGTCCGGCTCCGGCAGCTACGACAAGGCAGTCAAGGCGCAGTTCCGCAGCCGACGGACCGTATCGATGTGGACATCGCTGTTGAATGAAGGGTTGGGCGGACGGAAGGGGCAAGCCGTCCTGGATATGGGGACCGGACCCGGATTTTTTTCGATCCTGCTGTCCAGAATGGGCCATTGTGTTACGGCAGTCGACGCCTCGCAGGGGATGATCGAGACGGCAACGCGCAATTTCAAGGCGGCCGGCGTTGACGTGAAAGCCTACTTGGGCGACGCAGCCCATCTCCATGCCGAAAAGGACAACACCTTTGACGCGGTCGTATGCCGCGATGTCGTCTGGACGCTGCCCGATCCGTACGGAGCCTATGCGGAGTGGCACCGTATCTTAAAGCCGGGCGGCACGTTGATCGTATTCGACGGCAATTATTTATATCGGAAGGAGCCGAAGAGACCGGCGCTCTTCAACAAGCTGTGGTACGCCCTCGGATGGACGCTCATCCTCCTTACGGAGCTGAGAATGAGAAGTCGGTCCGATCAGGATAAGGAGCTGCTCGGCAAGCTGCCGTTCGTTCAGGTCTTGCGCCCGGAGGCCGATCAAGAGGCTTTGCAGCGAGCCGGATTTCGCATTCAGGAAATTCGCCACAATTTTACGTCCGGCTACAAGATGACGATGCAGCATTTGAAATACGGCTATCAAAGCGACAGACGTTTTATGATCATAGCAAAGAAGGAGTAACAGGATGACCATTCAAAATGAAGTCGAAACGTATTGGAACGGCGAAGCGGAGCTTTACAGCGACAGCATCCAAAAGGAGCTGAACGGTTTTGAAAAGCAGGCTTGGCTAGATTTGATTCTGGAATTCGCTCCCCGGAAGGAGCGTCTCGATGTGCTGGATATCGGCTGCGGGCCCGGTTTTTTCACGGTTATTTTGTCGCAGGCCGGCCATCATGTCCTGGGCATCGACTGCACGGAAAATATGCTGACATGCGCACGCCGCAATGCCGAGCAGGCGGGGGTGAAGCCACAGTTCCGCAAAATGGACTCGCACAAGCTGGAGCTTGCGCCCGATAGCTTGGACTTGATCGTGTGCCGTAACCTGACATGGACACTTCATGCGCCTCAGGCGGCTTATGGGGAGTGGCTGAAGGTGCTGCGTCCAGGCGGACGGCTGCTCGTATTCGATGCTAACTGGAACCGTCATTTGGTTGATGACGAAATGCGGGCGAAGCGGGAGGCGGATCTGCACGAATATGAAGCGAGAGGCTGGGGCAGTCCGCCCAGACATGTCGATTGGGAGGAATCCGACCGACTCAGCCTGCTGCTGCCGTTAACGAAGGAATGGCGTCCGGCATGGGATCTGCAGGCGCTGAAAGCCGAAGGCTTCAGCGAGGCGTTCAGCATGGAAAATTTGTCGGAGCGGGTGTTGGATGAGAAGCAGCAAGTATTAAGCCGATCAACGCCGATGTTTATGGTGTGCGGGCAGAAGTAATTTATAGGGGTTCGGGCTGTCGAGGCAATTTTGCGGCAGCCATCTTTATTTTTTACTCCAAATGATGACCTGTTGCTAATTTCTTGTATCGTATAAATGCATTAAATATTTCACGATCTAGTTCGTCAATGGGAGCAGAGCCTCCATAATTTCTCTCAGATTGTTTGATTTCGTTAATTATTGACGCACATCTGTTCATTATGTTTTTATTAATTTTGGGTAAGTCCAAATAATTACACCACTTTTCATTAATCTCCAAAACTTCGTTGTAAGTGGTGAATAATATAGCTTCGAATTCATGAATATTCCATATGTTTATGTATAGTCCAAACCTGTACTTTAAAGGTTTGTCCATCCAATTCTCTCGGATTTTGATTATGTCTTCATGTTTGTCGTTCCTATCTTTTTTAAGTTCAACCACTAGGAAATTAAGAGTGTTTGTGTTGCGCTTGTGAAAAATAATGTCAGGTCTCATACGGTAATCACGTTTTGTGACATCCAGATCGCAATCGAGCCAAAAAATATATTTACGCAGTTCGGTGGATAAATGATGGCTTAAATTCCACTCTGTATAATTTGTTTCAAATGTATTCGTAAAAAGATCTGGTTCGTTTTTAAATAAATTAGTAAGAGAAGAAAAGATCATATCCCGCAGCAAGTTTTTCATGAATATCTCCTTTAGTGACTTAGATATGAAATAAATTCGAGCATCTTGATTCAAAAACCTTCTTGGATTCCAGGGCAATTTAGTTTCCGCCAACGAGATTGGCGGGGGATAAGAGAGGCAAATGTGCCCAAACCTCAGCAAATAGAAGTATTAATCTATTTCATGTTATATTATGTGACAATTCGAGATACGATAGTTGCCGGAAGAAAATAACTTCTGTATAATCGGAACTAGATTGCATACCGGGGGAGCAGAGGATGGAAATGCTAACTGTACAAGTCGTGGAGCCGAACAATGAGCATTTGCTTGCATTGATTGCCAAACTGGACGATTACTTATATTCGTTGTACCCTGCCGACGAAGTGTTTGGCGTTGATTTGGAAGGGGCCGACGTTGACGAGGTGGTGTTCGTTCTTGCCTATTGGGACGGTGCCGCTGCCGGCTGTGGAGCTTACCGCCCGCTAGATGCGCAGGCCGCCGAATTGAAACGGATATTCGTTGATCCTTCTTGCAGAAATAAAGGAATTGCGTCGAGTATCTTGTCATTTTTGGAGAAGGAAACAGCGCGGGCGGGATTTACATCCTTGCTCCTCGAAACCGGGCCCATGCAGCCCGAATCGATAGCGCTGTACAAGAAATTCGGATTTATCGATATCGAGCCTTTTGGAGAGTACGTGAATTGCCCCAGCAGTATATGTATGGAGAAAAGGCTTCTTTGACCGACGGCGAACTCCACGCTCCGCAGCCAATAAGAATTCCGGAAAGCTGATTATTCCAAAATGATGCACGAACGCTTGCTCTTCACTTCGAGAGCAGGTTTTTTTGGCTTGGAACACCTGTCATGCAACATTTGACCCGGATGGCACGTCAAGGAGATTGTAAACGACAAAATATGGAGCGCTGGCTCCATGGGTTGTTATCTTACATAAGGTTATTACAGGAGGTATATGACATCATGAAACCATTCAAAGTACTCGGAGTTGTTCTGGCCGGCGCACTGCTGGCAACCAATGTCGTGTCTGCCGCTCCAAGCGAGCCTGCAACGGTAAAACCGCTGCCGATTTCCGCTCCTACTCCGCAGGATTCCTACGGCGGTCTAAAATTTGTTCTCGTGATCAATGGAAAAGGATTCTCTCCGGAAGAGAACCCGATCTATGTAGGTGCTAAAAATGAAATGATGATACCGATCCGCGCTGCCGCTGAAGCGTTGGGTTATAAGCTGACCTGGAAGCCGGATACGCAGTCGCTGGAGATGGTTCAAGGCAACCAATGGCTAACCCTTCAGATCGGACAAGACCAATACGGCTTTGCCAAAATGCTCGTTCCGCTTGAGGTGGCGCCGGAGTTAACGAATGAGAAAACGTATGTTCCGCTGTCCTATTTCGAAAAGGTGATGAAGCTTCAAGTGAAGACGGACGCAACGGGAACGATCCATATCGATTCCAAGAAGCAAGAAAGCGGTGAACAGGCGGCGAGCACAACCAAGCAAGGAACGGTTACCAGCATTACCTACCGCGATAAAGGCGGAGAGATCGGCCTTAACGGCTATGGGCACGGCGTCCGACTGAACATTTCCGACGAAACGGAGATCGTATCCGACACGAACCAGAAGCTGACGCTTGCCGATCTGCAGCTCGGTATGTCCATCGAAGCGGAGCACAGTCCAGTTATGGCTATGAGTATGCCACCGATGACCCATGCGAAAAAGATTATCGTGAAACAGAGTCCTGCAGCCCAACAAACTTTAGGTACGGCAGGCGAGATTGAGGAGATTACTTCATCGGCAGAGGGGAGAACGCGTCTTACGATCAAGGGGAATAAGCTTAGCGACGGATCGCATGACACGGTAATCCTGAATGTGGCAGGGGATACACCTGTGATCGGTACGAAGGATAATCAACCGGTTGCCGCCAACCAGCTTAAAAAAGGCGATAAAGTGTATGGCTTCTATGGTCCGATCTTGACCAAGAGCTTGCCGCCAATCGGCCAAGCCGTCAAAATCGTTGTAGAAAACTAAATTACGGCATCATCGCAAAAAGGGGCAGTCCTTAACGATTTCAGTTAAAGGGCTGCTTTTTTTTGCCCTCTAGGGCCTTACATGCAGAGAAGCCGATTCTCTGCTGAGAGAGAACCGGCTTCCCGATGTTTACAGCTTTTTGCTCACAAGGGCCATACTAATCGCCAATACGAGAAAATACATCGGCATAGTGGCTAACGAACCGTTGTGAAGATAGCTCATCCCGCTGGTAATGAGACTGATCACCACGTAATAACCTAATCCGAAAATGGCGCCTGCGGTGCCAAGGACATCGCCATAATTGACGAGCGCCAGACTCAGGCAGTTAGGGATGGCCATACCAATCCCCAGCAGGAGGACAAAGATCGAAGCTACCATGAGCGCTAATCCGATGACGGAAGGGCTTATGCCATAGAGCGCAAGAACGGTGAGACCTACGGCTCCCGCTATCGTGACGAGGGAACCGAGAAAAATAATTTTTTCGGCCGGGACCCGGGGTAGCAGTTTCTTCGACATCATCGCACCAAGGATGGAGGACAACGCCACGAAAATTCCCAAAAAACCGAACACGCCCGGACTCATGTGAAAAAAATCCATAAAAATGAACGGAGCCTCGGCATAGTAACTAAACAAGATGCCGTTGGTCGCTCCGATGAGAAAACCGAATGCCCATACTCTTCGGTCAGAAACCAAGCGCTTGGCTACAGAAAACGTATGGACCCCGGAGCTCGTGGACACTTTTGTCTCAGGCAGAGAAACCAAGGTGTACGTAAAAATGGCGGCGCTCATCACAACAAGCGTGAAGAACACGGCTCTAAAACCGAACGCTTGATCGACCCATCCCCCAATGAACGGTCCGATGGCCGGAGTAAAGGCAAGAGCCGCAGAAATCTGGGCAAACACGGCATGTCGCTTGGCTCCATCAATACACTCACGAAGCATGGTTTGCGTCACGACCGAACCGGTGCTGGCGCCAAAAGCCTGAATGAACCGGCTGACAAGCAGCCACTCGGCCGAACCGGACAAGTAACATCCCAAGCTGCCCAGGCCATAAACCAAGATTCCCCAAAGCATAGCAGGACGCCGCCCGATGGAATCCGAAAGCCTTCCCCAGCAAAAAACGCCAGCGGCAAAACCGAGGAAATAAATGCTAAGCGTCAGTTGAACCGCATTGCCGGTTGTATGCAGGCGATTTGCAATATCCGGTAAGGAAGGTGTATAGATCGTTTCGCTAATTTGCGGGAAACCAACAAGAATAATGTACAGCCATAATGATGGTGTTGAGATTTTTCTTTGCACAGCCATTCCCCCTATAATTCAAAATCTCAATGAGCCGGCAAAGAAATTACGGGATCGGGGGTTTGCATTTACTCAATCTGGAAAAGGATAGCATGATGATTCACCTGTATTCTTTTATAGGGGGAGATCTATAGTGCATTCTAGCAGGATTTTGGGAGCCTGTCGACAGCCGGGGCGAATTTTTGCAATATGACCATATTGTAAAAATCGAAAGGAAACAATATAATCATATTGTATAAAATGAAAGGAGCATTTTGCCATGCCCAAAAAAGTCGATCTTACGGAGAGGAAAAACCAGATCGCATCCGCTACTTGGCGTGTGATATTAAAGCATGGATTGGATAAAGCATCGATCCAACAAATCGCAGATGAAGCAAGCATCTCGGCGGGAATGATCCAGCATCATTTTTCGTCAAAGGATCTATTAATTTATTACTCCATGAAGCTGGTGTTGGATCGAGTGCATGAGAGAGCCATGACTCGGACGAAAGCTTTTCAGGGGACGGATGAAGAAGCGATCAGAAGGCTGATGAAATTTCTCGTTCCCGTCAATCCGGAGGAGCTGTCGGAGCGTAGGGTGTGGGTTGCGTTTCTCGGCCAGTCCTTCAGCAATCCGGAGCTACTTGAATTGCAGCAGCAGATGAACCATTATACAAGGTATATCATGGGGATCATTGTCGATCTTATGGGGGAGCTCGGTTACCTTCAACCGGACTGCAACCGGGAATTGGAAGCGGAGATGGTTTATTGTTTTATCGAAGGGCTGATCATCCACGTGCTTCAAAGCCCGGAACAATACCCGGAACGAAAAGTGGATCAGCTCATCGACTATTACTTAACGAGCAAAAGAGGGGATCAAGCGGATGGATAAATTTATGCTCATTATCCTTGCCGTCGTTATTGTGCTGATCATTCGGCAGCTCATCCCCAAAAAGGTCGATGGATTCGATCTCCTCGGACTGCCGATCATGGCCATCATTCGAACTTATGCCGGTCTGCCCGATAAATTAGACGGCCTTATTATAGGCGAATTGATTAGTCTGCTGGCTTTAGGCGCGGTCGTCGGGTATTGGCAAGCCAAAAAAACGAAGGTGTTTTATCGCGATAACCAATTATGTACGGTCGGAGGGTATCCCTATATTATTGGCTGGATTGCGATGCTTGCCGGAAGGGTAATCATCTTGTTATTGTTTAATTTTTCTGCCTTAGTGTCATCCTTCGATGCAGGTCAAGAACTGTTAGCGAATGAAATCGCTCGTATTGCGGCAGACTGGTTGATCTGGTCTACCATCACCGCATCGTCCATCCTATACAGCTTGACCTTGTACAGGAATCATTCGGGAATCAGGGATTTTATTCATGAACGATTGAAAAAAGTGGGACGGTAGCTTCTTCTTGACTCTAACGCAGCGTGATCCTTTATGAGGCAACGCGGTTGACCTCGCCGGAGATTATTGAGGGCAGCCGAGTGTTTTGAACGGATTCCGCTCAGTTGGCATTAAGGGGAACAAGTTCTTAAATTTTTCTGCAAGTCCTTCCAAGGACTTGCTTTTTTGGCGTGGACGTAGAAAATTTAATAGGTTAGTATCGATATATGTTTATGCTGCGGAGGGATGGCAAGTTGCGGAAGCTTTTCAAAAACAACGCAGGCCAGATGCGGCTCGGATGGGATTTACTCTTATCCTTGCTCTTGTTCGTGGGCTTGCAATTCACAATTGCACTCGTACTATCGGTCAAATGGGGCGGCAAGTCACTCGTTTCTTCTGTTCGACCGGAGCTGATTGCCCCGCTGGGTGGAATTGCGGCCACGCTTCTGATCTGGGGACTGCTGAAAAAACGAAGCTTGCGGGATCTGGGCATGCGTTTGTCGTTGGCAGGAGCTCGTGAATTTGGTGCCGGCATTGTACTGGGCCTCGGTTTCATGTCGATGATCGCAGGGATTCTGGTGGCCGCAGGTGCGGTTACGCTTCGGATCAATCCATCCTGGAGCGCGTCCGGCCTGCTCTGGAGCCTGATGATGTTTATATGGGTTGGCTTCTCAGAGGAAATGTTTTTCCGGGGATACATCATGAAAACGATGGAAGCCTTAAAATACCGGCTGCCCTTCGCCTATATACTGTCGGCGATGTTGTTCGCTTTGATTCACCTTGGAAATAACAACGTATCGGCGTTGGCGGTTTTCAATATTTTTCTGATCGGCCTGTTATTTTCTTATATGTTTAGGATAACGGGCAACTTATGGATGCCGATCGGTTATCATTTTGCTTGGAACTATGCGCAAGGCAGCCTTTATGGACTAGCCGTCAGCGGGAACGATGTGAACGGGGTATTCGAGGCTTCGTTTCAAACGCATATCGTCTGGCTGACCGGTGGAGACTTCGGGCCGGAAGCGGGGCTGCTGGACACGGGAATGAGCGTTCTCGGTTTTATGGTGTTGTATGCGTGGCAGAGAAAACGGCAGCGGCGTGCGACTTGAGCCAACCATGCGTTCGTTTGCAAAAAAATTTGAAGAGAACCGAACCTTTTTACGATAGAGAGGCAATATAGGGTGTAAGCTGCTTACTCAGGAGGGCCCTCTGAATGCAAAGTGAGTATATGTACCAATTACTTTTAAAAATGAAAGATGGTGATCAACAGGCGTTTCAAACGATGTATGATGCCACCTATCGGGATGTCTACCGAACCGTCTCCTTTCTAGTGGATCATCAGCAGGATCGGGAAGATGTCATGAACGAGATCTATATGCAAATGTGGACCTCACTTGCCAACTACGATACGAACCGCCCTTTCCACTTCTGGCTGCACGGTTTGGTCATCCGCCAAGTGCAGAGATTTCGGGTCAAGAGCTGGAGGAGATTCCGAATTTTTGAACGCATCCGTATCTTTTCTCGGGAAGAGCATCATTGGGATGAGCCCACGGTGATCATGGAGGGGACGAACCAAGAGATATCACAGGCAATCCAAAAACTGACCGACAAACAGCGAACGGTGATTATCCTCCGCTTTTTTCACGACTATACTCTTGAGGAAATCGCGACATTGCTCGGTATTCCGCTGGGTACAGTCAAGTCCAGATATCATGCTGGTCTCCAGGCACTTCGAAAAAACATAGGGAATCTCCTCCCGGAAAGGATGGAACAGACCAATGCCTATTGAACGAAAAATCCGTGAACATCTGCTCAAAGAAGCAGAAACGATGGAGTGCCCTCCGGCCATTTCCAAACGAATTGAACAATCGTATTCTCAATATTTGCAACGAAAAAGGAGCGAAAAAACCATGAAAAAACGATTAATTGGCGGAATAGTTGCTGCTGCGATTTTGATTCCAACCGCAGCATTTGCGGCCCCTCCCCTGATTGAAATGATTACCAGAAAACCAATGACCGCTGAACAAGTCAAGGTGGATGAGGTTGGCAAAGCAACACTAGAGAAGCTGTATAGCGCATTTCCCGAAACAAGATCGTTTGAGATTATCAATGCAAGCAACGCTCAAGGTGATGTACTCAAACCGGCAGACTCCACTGGTTTATCCCAAATGAAAGTGAACCAAACAAGCATCATACTGCAGGAAAAAGGAGGAACCGGCAAAAAGATTACCCTTCATACTAACGGTATTTCGGGTGAGATTGAACACGTGGATCAAGAGAATTGGGAGCCTAAGGAGAAGCCACTCATTACTTTAACCGATAAGGAAATCAAGGCGAAGGTAGATCATCTCATTGATAAAATGTATGGTAACGTCAAAGCGTACGAGTTTGCTATGGAACAAATGGAGAACCCAAATCAAAAAACATTGATGTTGAATTACACCATAAAGGGATCAGAATCACCGTTCTACCAGGTATTTGTTCATGACAATGCAATTAATCTTACTCGGGTAGGAGGTGAACCTGCACCTTCACACATTAAAGTAGAAGGTTTATTCACTAGAGATGGTAAGCCTGATTATATTTATGATTCCATTTTGAACGATGATAAACTGTTTTCTTTGCTAAAAATTAGCCCGACAGAATTAAAAGAAGAATTTGCAAAAGGTAAATCTGTTGCGGATATTGCAGCATCTAAAAATATCTCTAAACAACAAGTGTACGAGGTGATTGCAAATACACAGGTTGAAAAACAAATGGAAGCTGAACAAAATGGGGTAGTTCCGAAAAGCAATCGTTCAAAGGAACAAATGATGAAAGATGGTGAACGCAAATTCTTACCAGTTATTGAACACAAAAATGAAACACCACAGAAGAAATAACAAGTCAAGGCGGATATTCATCGAGATTAGTAAAAAAGTAATAAGAGGCCGGTTTCCTTAGCGTATAGGAAGCCGGTCTTTTTTAGATCAAACGGGGCTTAGCGCACAAAATCCGCTCTGTGTTGGCGGTCGCCCTGCAGCCTGCCTTCACATGGAACTTTCGGAGTGGCTTTTAAAAAGTGCTTCGTCTAACCTAAGGGAGAGTGAGCTTGGTTTACGGAATGCCGTTCGCTCGTGGCATGAAGAATGCATAACAAATATTAACTTTGTGCATAGTAAAGGCGAACGTATGCTAAGAAGGAGGCATTTAGAGGATGACAGATAGCGACAAAGAGCAAGTGGCCGAGGCGAACCGGTTGAATTATTATGATCAGACGGACGATGTGGTAAACGAAGTGCCTGCGACGACGGATGTAAACGAAGCCGTCGAGGCGATCACCTCGCATATCAATAAATACGATGTTCCAGAGGATGAATTGAAGGAACAATAAGAAGGTCCAAGCACGTATCAGGATAAGCCTGGTGCGTTTTTTTTACGCTAAAAACGTACGCTAAGCGAAAATTTGATCAAACAAGTCGGAAATTTCGTACGCTAAGGAAATTCGTTCAGAGTTTCAGCAATCCCTTGAATTACATCCTGAATTTCTACGTTTGGGCGGCTTTCTGCAAACATCGTTAATGTGTTACAAATATCATTCGAGTCATCCTGAAAAAGTGGATCGGTGTAATGCAGACGCTTTTTACGCTCTATCATCCATTTTCAATTGAAATCTGTTTAAGAGGCCGTAATCCTTTCATGGCAGCGATTTGTTTAATATCAAACTTGTATTCGCCTAAGAAATTGATGTGTTCCCATCCGAGAGGGAAATATGTTTCAAAAATTCTTCATTCAATTGCTTATGGCTCTTTCTATATTCCGTTGCTTGTGTCAAATAAACCGTATTCCATGCACTGATTGCATTAGATGAGGATATTCAATGCGCCGGGCCGTTGGAGCTGGTCTTGCAGAGGACGTTCACGCAGCTCGCCGTGCTTGCCAAAAAAGATCGCTCTGGCCAATGCGTTCATCGCTTCTCCTTTGTTCAAACCCCGGTTGACCTTTCCGCGCCGCGGCTTCTCCAGTTTCGGAAAATCGCCGGACTTTCCGATGGTATACAGCTTGGAATCAGGAAGGCCGCGTAGGCGCGGCACAAAGCAGAAACCAAGAAGGATTGCGGGGATTCTGGTGGCCGCGGGTGCGGTTACGCTTCGGATCAATCCATCGTGGAATGCGTCCGGCCTGCTCTGGAGCGCCTCATGATGTTTATAGGGGGCGGCTTTTCGGAGGAAATGTTTTTCCAGGGTAGAAATAACGACATATCGGCTTTGGTGGTTTTCAATCTTTTTCTGACTGAAATGTTATTTTCTTGCATGTTTGCGATAACGGGCAACTTATGGATGCCGATCGGCTATCATTTTGCTTGGAACTATGCGCAAGGCAGCCTTTATGGACTAGCCGTCAGCGGGAACGATGTGAATGGGGTATTCGAGGCTTCGTTTCAAACGCATATAGGCTGGCTTACCAGCGGAGACTCCGGGCCGGAAGCGGGGCTGCTGGATACGGGAATGAGTGTTCTCGGTTTTATGGTGTTGCATGCGTTCGTTTGCAAAAAAAATATGAAGAGACCGAACCATTTTCCGACAGAGAGACAATATAGGGTGTAAGCTTACTCAGAGGGCCCCTGAGAAGATTCATGAATGAGATCTATAGGCAATGTGGACCTCACTTGCCAATTACGACGAATTGAACAATCGTATTCTCAATATTTGCAACAAAAAAGGAGCGAAAAAACTATGAAAAAACAATTAATTGGCGGAATAGTTGCTGCCGCGATTTTGATTCCAACCGCAGCATTTGCGGCCCCTCCCCTGATTGAAATGGTTACTAGAAAACCAATGACCACTGAACAAGTCAAGGTGGATAAGGTTGGCAAGGCAACACTTGAGAAGCTGTATAGCGCATTTCCCGAAACAAAATCGTTTGAGATTATCGATGCAAGCAACGCTCAAGGTGATGTACTCAATCCGGCAGGCTCCTCTGGTTTATCCCAAATGAAAGTGAACCAAACAAGCATCATACTGCAGGAAAAAAGAGGAACCGGCAAAAAGATTACCCTTCATACTAACGGTATTTCGGGTGAGATTGAACACGTGGATCAAGAGAATTGGGAGCCTAAGGAGAAGCCACTCATTACTTTAACCGATCGGGAAATCAAGGCGAAGGTCGATCATCTCATTGATAAAATGTATGGTAACGTCAAAGCGTACGAGTTTGCTATGGAACAAATGGAGAACTCAAATCAACAAAAAACATTGATGTTGAATTACAGCATAAAGGGATCAGAATCACCGTTCTACCAGGTAATGGTTCATGACAATGCAATTAATCTTACTCGGGTAGGAGGCGAACCTGCACCTTCACACATTAAAGTAGAAGGTTTATTCACTAGAGATGGTAAGCCTGATTATACTTATGATTCCATTTTGAACGATGATAAACTGTTTTCTTTACTAAAAATTAGCCCGACAGAATTAAAAGAAGAATTAGCAAAAGGTAAATCTGTTGCGGATATTGCAGCATCTAAAAATATCTCTAAACAACAAGTGTACGAGGTGATTGCAAATACACAGGTTGAAAAACAAATGGAAGCTGAACAAAATGGGGTAGTTCCTAACAACAATCGCTCAAAGGAACAAATGTTAAAAGATATTGAACCAAAATTATTGCCAGTCATTGAACGCAAAAATGAAACACCACAGAAGAAATAACAAGTCAAGGCGGATATTCATCGAGATTATTAAAAAAGTAATAAGAGGCCGGTTTTCCTTAGTATATAGGAAGCCGGTCTTTTTTAGATCAAACGGGACTTAGCACACAATGCAATCCAATTTCTCAATCTGCTCCGGAGTAAGCGACGAAATAAGCAGCTTGGATATTTTCTCCTCTGCACGCCGGCGGGCTTCCCATATCACGCGTTCAAGCGTTGTCATAGCGGGCAAAATGATTTTCTGCTTGCGCAGTTCTTCAATGGCCGTGCGCAGTAAATAATCGGCATTCCCGTTTTCTAACGCATATTTCAACATGAATTGGGAGATTGACCGGTACTCCCGAAGCGTAAAATTCCGGTAGCCGTATGCTTACCGTATTTCCTCCATATGTTCCCGGCGTGTCGGTTCGCGCTGGGCGTACAGTGAAAAAACATCCGGCTCTACGCAGACCTGTTTAGCGTTATAACTAAGCACCGAATCCGGAATCATCTTGAGATCCGATAAAGACGATCCGGGGAAGCGCAGTACGGCCAATTGGACTGCAAATCCAAGACGGTTGTGATCGCGCCTGTGGTTAGTACGTGCCCAAATCCCAATCGCTGTCGGACGGGATCTGCATAAACTCCTCTCGCTGCTCTGCCGTCATTAACTCTTTACCCCTCATTGATAAACACTCTCCGTCATAAAAGTTCCATTTTACGTTTCAGCTTGGCTTTATCCGGATTCGTGTAGAGCAAAGTCGTGTTGATATTGGAATGACCAGCTTGGTTAGCGACCTCGATGATCACCACGTCGTTCTGGATGCCCGAGGAGATCAGAAAATCATTATAGCTGCGCAAGCTGCTAAGCTTGTGATTGATGGTCTTGGCGTTATTAAGCTTGATGTTCTTCAAGTAGCTCACGTAATCAAGCACGTTTTGCTGATACAACGCCACACATTCTTGAGTAAACCCAACTCGCCAAAGGACAGCTCGTCCTTAAGCCGATTAAGAGATCTGAAATCGATCAACTTTCTCGGAAACACAGATGTAAGCAGATGCTCAGATTCTTCGATAAACTGTCGGCAAAACCGCTGTCGCTCTGGATGCCTTCGACCGCTTGAATGAGGTAATACTTAGTATTTTTTATATGTATAAGGGAATACTTAGGTTGCGATTCAATAATCGGAAAGGTATTTCGATGTTTCCCATTAATTTATATCCGCCGTTTGCAAAGCAGGTGGAGATGGTTCAACTTCTATGAAGAAAGTAAAAGAAGGAATCGGATATGAAAAGTTTTATGAAGAAATGGATGAAATCGTCCCGCAGCCATAAGGTCATACAAGAGTTGAATCCTGTGTCCGAGCCGAAAATGGTCATGAATCATGAATTGGACCTCAATCGGATATTATTGGAAAAGACGTTCGTGAATTGTTCGGACATTGTATTTCGTCCAGTGGATCTATTTGGTAACCACCATGCAATGCTGGTTTATGTAGATGGAATGGTTGATACAATGCTTCTTGAACATGAATTTATGCAGACGTTGCGGGACAGCGAAAGTCAATGCGAAGAAAATTCACTCTTAAGCTTGGCCGAACAATTGCGGCATACGCTGAGAACTGGCCAAATCCGTACGGCAGACACGCTCAATGACCTTGTAAAAGGTGTTCTTGACGGAGGTGTGGCAGTAGTTATCGATGGTGAATTGAATGTAATGATTGTCGGCATGGAGCGTGTTCCATCTCGTAGTCTGGATGAACCCGATGCGGAACCACTTATTCGCGGACCGCGTGAAGGCTTTATTGAACAGGTTCAAACGAATATGATTTTGCTTCGCAAACGTTTGAAGACACCGCGTTTGAAAATGGAGTCGTTTACAGTTGGAGAACTTACACAGACGAAGGTGAAGGTCGTTTATATCGATGGGATCGCGACGGATTCAGTCGTGCAGGAGGTACGTGAGCGCATTTCGCGAATCGAGATTGATGGGGTGATCGAATCCAATTATATCGAAGAATTCATTGAGGATATGCCCTTTTCTCCGTTTCCGCAAGTGCAAACCACGGAGCGGCCTGATATCGTTGTGGCCAATTTGCTCGAAGGCAAGATAGCAATTCTGGTTGACGGCACGCCTGTTACACTCATTGTGCCGATCACATTCTGGAACTTACTACTAAGCGCAGAAGATTACTACGAACGGTTCTTAGTTGTATCATTCATTCGTTGTATTCGCTTTATGTTTATCTTCATTTCTCTATTTCTTCCTTCGATTTATGTGGCGGTTGCATCTTTTCATACGGAGATGATTCCTACGAATCTACTGCTAAGTATTGCGGGAGCTCGTGAATCGAGTCCATTCCCAGCACTTGCAGAAGCGTTATTCTTGGAACTAATATTCGAGGGGCTGCGTGAAGCGGGTATCCGGTTGCCGAAGCAGGTTGGTCCTGCTGTCAGTATTGTAGGGGGGCTGGTAATCGGACAGTCGGCGGTGCAAGCAGGTATCGTTTCTGCACCGATGGTTATCGTCGTCTCACTTACAGGGATTGCAAACTTTACCACACCCCGGTTTAATGTTGCTTTAAGCACCCGTCTTCTGCGTTTTCCACTCATTCTGCTGGCAGGAACGCTTGGTCTATACGGCATTGGACTTGGATTTGCTTGCATCCTGATTCACTTGAATACATTACGGTCGTTTGGAATTCCATATTTTGAACCGGTAGCACCGCTTTCGTTGGGCGGATTGAAAGATGTTTTAATCCGTGCGCCGCACTGGGCAATGAAACTGCATCCTCGCATAATAGGCAATAAGGAACCTTTACGTTCGGGTCAACAACCAGGTCCGTATCAAAGCGATGGTATGGATAAGAAGGGAGGGAAATAAGATTCGTGGCTGGATAATCAGTTCTTTGCTAATTGTATTGGCGTTGGTATGTGCAGGTTGCAATGATCGTACGGAAATCAACGACATTGCGCTGGTGATGGCTTCTTCTGTGGATGTAAGGGGTGACCGTTATGTGGGCACAATTCAAGTTGCAGTGCCTAGTCGCCAATTAGGAAATGTTTCGCAGGATCGCGAGACTTATTTCATCGAAACGGGAATTGGTAAGAACGTTCAGGAAATCATGGAGCAAATACAGGGTAAATTATCCAGAAGGTTGTTCATCTCCCACAGACGCGTACTATTTATAGGGGAGAAGCTTGCTAGGAAAGGGATCAAAGATATCATCGACCATTATTCACGAAACCCAAAAACACGGTTCCGTACTTTTGTACTAGTTATCAAGGAGCAAGAGGGGAAAGATGCACTTAAAATAAATTACCCGCTGGAGTTCATACCAACCGAAGCGGTGCGTGAGATGGAAAATCTTATCGGGCATACATCTGTAACGATGCGCGATTTCTTGAACTCCGCTTCCGGGGAAGGCATCGAACCGGTCATGGGGGCGATCGAATTGATACCGAGTCCACAAATAGCTAGCGCAAAAAGTAAAAGCAAGTATACGTTTAATTTAAATCAAACTGCAGTATTCAAAGATATGAAACTTGTGGGCTATCTAAACGATTATGATTCCAAGCTTATGCTATGGGTAACCGGGAAGATGAAAAGAGGAATATTTACTTTGCAACTACCGAAACACAAAGGTAACGTGGGTGTGATTGTGCACCGTACCAGTAGGGTGATCGTACCGAAGGTTGAAGGAGACAAGGTAAAATTCGACATTCATTTAAAAGGAGAAGGAAAGTTAGTTGAGAACAATACTGAGCTTGATTTCACGAATCCGAAGTATTTTTACTTGGTAGAAGATACATTAACGAGAGTGGTTCGAAAGGATACAGAAAAGATGATTGCGGAAGTACAGAAGAAATACTCAGCCGATATTTTCGGGTTCGGGGATCAGTTCTATAAGAAGAACAATAAAAAGTGGCAAAAACTCAAAACGAAGTGGGATAAAATATTCGCCGAAGCTGTTGTTTCAGTCGATGTAGATTTTGCTTTAACACAATCAGGTATGTCAGGCCCCTCGGTGCAATTGAGGGAACAGGAGATAGTCAAGTAAGGGATGTAGAGGTTCAGAACGGTCATCAATAAATGTCCTAGGCGGGTCTGGAAGGAGAAAAAGCGAAATGAAGCTTGAACAGCTATCCAGCCGTGGACTCACGGCTTTGATGATTATGTGGTTAGTCGGTACTCCGCTATCTGTGCCTCTAGCCGCTTCAGCCGGGCACGATGCTTGGATTTCCATTATTTTGGGTGCGATTGTATCGTACATTATTATTTGGATGTATACGCATCTTTGCCAGTTATATCCTGGTAAGACTCTCGTTGAGATCGGTGAAGTATTGTTCGGAGCTTGGGCCGGACGCATTATCGGCTTCATCTATGCTTGGTACAGCTTCCATCTCGGGGTTCTCATCTTAAAAAATTTTATTGAATATATTCTGATTATTGCGCTGCCCGAGACATCGCCCCTCACTGTCTCTGCCCCGATGATGGGGATTGTTTTATGGGCGGCTTATGCGGGTATGGAGGTGCTTTCACGCTGCTCGATATCGCTTCTTCTTCTTGTATTGGTGGAAGCAATGCTTTCCATACTAATGGTAAAGGATTTCCAACCAGATAATTTGCTGCCTTTAGTTGATCGCGGTTGGATGCCGATATTGGAAGGAATGACGGAACTGATTGGATTTCCGTTCGGAGAAAGCATTGTATTTGCAATGATTATTCCGCAAATTAACAATATCGACCAAGCGAAGAAAACAGTGTTGTGGGCGCTTATAACTTCAGGTTTTCTGTTGGTTCTCAGCAATGTTCGAAATACTTTGGTTCTTGGAAATATATCGTCGAAATTGATCTACCCAAGTTACGTAGCCTATCAGTATATTTCCATTGCCGAATTCCTTGAACGCGTAGAACCGATAACCATCGTTACTTTTTTATTAGGGGCATTTGTAAAAATAAGCGTATGTCTCTATGCAAGCGCCAAATCGTTTTCGTTAGCGATGCCCAGTAAACAGTATCGCTTGTATCTTATTCCCTTAAGTCTTTTAATGCTACAATTTACATTCTTTCTTTACAAGAACGACATGGAAATGATCAAATTTTCAACCAAAATATGGCAGTGGTATTCCGTGCCATTTCAAATCATTATTCCGTTAGCTATGCTTCTGACTGCGCTTATCATCAAGCGAAAACGCATGCATTCTTTGCCGCATTCATAGTAGCTGGAGGTGACCAAGCGATGATTGTTCTCAAGATCGCATTTTTCCTGCTTTTAGTTGCATATTTGTCATTTTTGCAATATCGCGCGTTTCGTGGAAAGAAGAAGACAGAATTAATCGTTAATATCGGGCTCATGCTGACCGCCGCAGTGATTGGGACTCTGCTCATTGCCGGTGTAGATATACCAAGCCCGGCCATTCCGCTTACGGCAATCTTCGAACCAATAGGAAAGTGGGTTTTTCCTGAAGTTAAATAGTATCGTGTGTTGAGAATCAAATCGCGAGCAAGAGCACAGGTAACAGCTTGGTTTTTCGCGTTTTGTTGGCGGGCCCCCAAGATCCAGCGATCGGTTGGGAAAAGCATTCCCAGAAAGGAAACGTAGGAGAAAGTTACAGGGAAAACCAAATATATTAATGATCGTGCGATACCGGGGCTGCTGCATGTCAAAATGGCCGTCAGTCCGCATGCTCATGCCAAAATCATTTCGATCGATTCGTCGGAAGCTATGAAAATTCCGGGAGTCAAGGGGGTCATAACAGGACAATATTACCCGATGTTGACCGGGTCGCCGCTGTCAGACCGGCCGCCAATCGCAATAGACAAAGTGAGATATTACGGCGAGCCCGTCGCCCTTGTTGTCGCGGAACAAGAATATATTGCCGAGATGGCGGCTCTCCAGATCAAAGTGGATTACGAGCTGTTGCCGGCCGTCCTTTCTCCCAGGGAAGCTTTTCAAAAAAATGCTCCGCTCGTTCATGAGCGTCTTGCCGAGTACAAGCGGCACGAAGAGGTTTACCCGGAGCCGGGAACGAACATTGCGAACCGAACAAAAATACGCAAGGGGAATATGGAGGAAGGATGGAGGAATAGCCGCCATATCGTTGAAGTCGAGGTCAGTTTACCGCAATCCGATCATGCAGCGATGGAAATGCGATGCAGTACGGCAGAAATTAGGCCCGACGGCATCGTCATCATCCATTCCACTTCCCAGTCGCCCTATGTCATCCGAAGAGCAATCAGCCAATCGTTTCATATTCCACTTCATAAAGTGATCGTTCACACGCCTCTGGTCGGAGGCAGTTTCGGTGGGAAGGCCGCGCTTCAAATGGAGTTTCTTGCATTCCTGGCTTCCCGCGCCGTTGGCGGAAGAGCGGCAATGTTTCCGAGAGCTATGCCTGTAATATAGGTAAAAAACGTCATTTGACTTAATTGCTTTTTTCCTAAAATGCGGGTTAATAGCAGCAGTACAAAGAAACCT
Organism: Paenibacillus tyrphae; assembly: GCF_027925525.1. Classification (GTDB taxonomy): domain Bacteria; phylum Bacillota; class Bacilli; order Paenibacillales; family NBRC-103111; genus Paenibacillus_G; species Paenibacillus_G tyrfis_B. The sequence goes on from NZ_BSDJ01000034.1 coordinate 61,248, forward strand.
AACAAAGTTCGGATGGAGTATTGCCAAATCGTATCCATAAATCATCTCCATATGCGTCATGCGCCCGGTGCGTTTTTTCATTCCAGCAATCCCAACTTTTCATACATCTTTACCGAGACGACGCCGCTGGGTGCCAAGCGGTGATCGCGTTGAAATTGTTTTACGGCCGCGGTTGTATTGGAGCGGAACTTGCCGTTGCATATTCCATTGAAATAACCGGCGCTTTTCAAACGGGACTGAATGAGCTGCACGTCACCTCCGACGTCGCCCTCCGCCAAATCTCTCGGTTCATGATTCGGATCTCCCAATACATGCCCGTAAATTTTTACTACGGTGCCGAGCGGAATCATGTCATATAATTCAATGACATCGCGATTGCGCATGCGGATGCAGCCGTGGCTCAAATGCTGCCCAATGGAGTGGGGCTTGTTGGTCCCGTGAATACCGTAATATCCCCAAGGAACGTTCAGACCAAGCCAACGCGGGCCAAAGGAAGGCCCCCAATCTTTTCCCTTATAAATAACCTGATATTCTCCAACCGGAGTAGGAGTGGATGGATTGCCGACGGCAATGGGATATGTTTTGAACCGCTGTCCATAGGCCCACACAACGAGTTGATGACGTTGAGGGTAAACCTCAATCGTATACATTCCATGATCAGCCACAATCGGTAAGGGCGGGTCATCATTGGGAGCCGCATGAGCCATTTCATGAGCCACGGTCAAAATCAGCAAAGCTATGGTGATGGTTCGCAGCAGAAGGGAACGAAGATTTCGCATTTTTTTGTCTCCGGAAGTGAAATTTAACCTGTTTTTTAGGTTATCCATATGGTGGAAGTTCATTCATCATGATTGGATGTTATGGACAACAAGTCCTGAATTTGGCCTCCTGTGCTATTTCACGCGTTGAGCGTGCTCGTATGTTGCTTCTGAATTGCGTATTCAGATCATCAACGAATGCTTATTTGTAAACCGTGCCTAATCGGTTTGAATTTATCTTCACCCCCAAGCATGGTTCTAAGAAATGCAAAGCTTTTTATATTCAAGGCCCGACCGCCACCCCATCCCTCAGCACGTAAACATCAGTCATCAAAGAAGCAAAATTCGTCAGTTGCCGTATATCTCGCTTAACCTTATAATGTTCGGATAATACATCTTACGAATCCGTTCATTATGCGGAACTACTGGAGGAGAGAAGAAGTGCGCCTGTGGCAATCGTCGATTTATCTCAACCTGGTTCTAGCCTTCTTGCTGTCCATTATCCCCATGTACACATTAAGTCTGTATATCAGCTTGTCCGGTGCGGCAAGCGTCCGGGAGGAAATTACGAAATCGATGCAATCCCGGGTTCATTTCTACTTATCCTCGTTTGAAGCCGAATTGAGCAGGGTGATCAAATCCATGCGGGAGTTTATCAACGATGCGGATTTGTCCATGCTTAGTACTTTGTATCCGAACATCCCCGCCTATGAACGTTTTACTATGACGAATCGGCTGGAGAGCAAGCTGTTTCTCTTGAATAACTCCAGCCAATATATTGCGAACTCGAAGCTATACATCCCCTCGATGGGCATTACGATTCATGGAAGCGGTTACGACGAGAAACCCATCCCGGATGAGGAAATTAGGGACATTCGCTCTGTACAATACAACACGCTGTCGCCTTTTACGATGTTGGGCGACCGCCTTCTCATGGGCAGCCTGTTCCCTTTGGGTCTTAACGCCGCGCAATCGCCGACTTCGATCATGAAGGTGGAAATCCCTGTGCAAAGTCTGAGAAACGTACTTAAGCAAATTCCGCATACAGCGGAAGGAGGGGCCGTCCTATTCGCAAGAGATCAAGACTGGCATATCGCTTCCGACCAGGGAGAGAGGGACCCCGCGCTTATTCAACAACTAAAGAAGCTGTGGGAGAACCAGGGCAACGATCAAAAGGCAGGCAGCGGCCGCTTCGAGATTGATAATCGGTTTTATCTCGTCACCTATGAACCATCCGAAATACTGGATGCAACGCTTCTGGTTTACGTGCCGGAGGAACAAATTCTTTATCCCATCAGTCACTACTTCGTCATGCTGATCGTGCTGTCCATATTCTCGGTCGCTGTCATTATTTTATTCTCTTATTGGATTTACAGGATGCTCCATAAACCTCTGCGCGTGCTCGTATCCGCGTTTCGTCGTGTGGAGAACGGCTACATGGACATCTCGATCCCTCATCAGACGGCATTTGAATTCGGCTACTTGTACCGACAATTCAATGTCATGCTCAGCCGACTGAATACGCTCATCCAGGAAGTGTATGAGCAGAAGATTCGCAGCCAACGCGCAGAGCTGAAGCAACTGCAATCGCAGATCAATCCGCATTTTTTATACAATAGCTTTTTTGTCCTGAAGCGCATGATAGCGGCGGATGATAACAAGAACGCCATTCGCTTTGTCGAGCATCTCGGTAATCATTTTCAATACATCACTAGAAATGCGGATGACGCGGTACCGCTGGAAGCGGAATGGCTGCACGCCCGTACGTATACGGACATTCAGATGGCCCGTTTTAGCAGGAGGCTGCGAACCGATTATATCGGCGAGCCGGGGCCGTATGGATCTGTGCACGTACCGAGGCTCATCATTCAGCCGCTGCTTGAGAATGCCCTCCAATACGGTCTGCCAAATAAGATTAAGGATGGCATCATCCGGGTTTCCTTTGCCGTCAAGCGGGGACTGATCTGTATCGCGGTTGAAGACAACGGCGAAGAATTGACGGACGAGCAGTTGAATAGGCTTCATGCCAAATTGAATGCACGCGATGAACAAATGGAGACGACGGGTTTGATCAATGTGCATCGGCGTCTGCAGCTCATGTTCGGAAACGATGCCGGTGTGCTGGTCGGCCGCAGCTCTCTAGGCGGGTTACGAACCGAGATTTGCATTCCGATGAAAGAGGAGGAGCCGAATGTATCGATTGCTGATCATTGACGACGAAGATGTGATTGTGGACGGGATGGCCGATTTGTTTCAAGAGCAAACCGACATGGAGCTGGAGGTGTGCCGAGCCTACGACGTGCTGGAGGCGATTGAATGGCTTGAGCAAACGAAGATTGATATTGTGCTATCTGACATTCAAATGCCCGGGTTATCCGGGCTTCAACTGCAGCAGCGAATTATGGAGTATTGGCCTCGCTGCAAAGTTATTTTTCTAACCGGTTACAACGAATTCGCCTACATCCACGAAGCGATGAGAAACGGGTCGTTCGATTACGTTCTTAAGACGGAAACGGACGAGGTGATTCTCGAATCCGTCAAGAAAGCCATCGTAAAGCTGGATGAAGAGATGGAAATGCAAAGCGCGCTTCAGAAAACAACACAGCTGCTGCAGCGGGCGCTGCCTTACATTCAAAAAGAATATCTTCGCGATCTTCTTCAAGGAGAATCCTATGCGCTCGGCAGCATGGATCGTCAGTTTGCCCAGATGTCCATTTCCCTCCAACCCTCAAATCCTGTGCTATTGGTTGTAGGCCGTATCGATGAATGGACCGAGAACCTGAACGCATTCGACCGGGCGTTGATCCTTTATGCGGTGCATAATATTTCGGAGGAATTGCTAGGTGCTTCGACCCGTGTAGCTTTCACGGATTATGAACGGTTCCGCATGGTTTGGCTGATCCAACCGAAAACGGATGCCGAACATGGTTGGGAGCAGACGTATCGGTTCGTCCAAGGCACATTGGAGCAGCTCCAAAAGACGTGCAGGCAACTGCTCAAGATCAAGCTTTCTCTTATCTCTGCCAGCCGATGCTGCGAGTGGGCGGAATTACCTGCCCGTTTCATCATGATCAAGCGTATGTTCGGCTACGGGCTTGGCTTGGGCGAAGAGCTATTATTGACCGACCAGGCTTATGAGACGGAACATGGCCAACTTGAGCAGGTCAAAAGCCCCTTGCAGACCTATCTGTGGATCGACCTGAAAAACGATCTGGAGTCCGGACGGCGCGAAGCCTACTTCGCTTCTTTCGATGCGATGACCGCCTTGCTAGCCGCTTCAGACGAGCAGACGGAAAAAGCCAGAACGGAGTGGTACTACACGCTGGTCGCGATTTATATCTCCATTCTGAATTACAATTCCGTTCGCCGCATGGCAGCCGAGCAAATGGATTTGGATAAATTGACGAAGATGCAAGCCCATAGCCACTGGAGCTCGGCGTTTGACTATTTGCGCGAATTGGCGGAGGTCATATTTGCTCATCGATATGAGGGGCAGACGAGCTCGGAGAATGACGTTATTGCGAGGATCAAGAGCTATATAGGCAAAAATTTGCACGATGACCTGTCCTTGACGCGTCTAAGCGATATTGTGTCGCTCAATCCATCGTATTTGTCGAGACTGTACAAGCATCATACAGGGGAGGCGCTTACGGAGACGATCAAGCAAGCCAGGCTGCAGAAGTCCAAGGAGCTGTTAAGACAGCCCGGCGTCCGGATAAACGAAATTTCCGAGCGGGTCGGTTTCTTGTCCGAGCGATCGTTTTACCGCTTCTTTAAGTCGATGACGAACTTAACCCCGCAGGATTATCGCGAGCTGCAAAAGTAAATATCGGTCACGACAAGTATAAAGCCGTCAGTAGATAGCGCCCGATTTTTCCTCCTATAATACAGAGGAAGGGAGCATCGCAATCATTTTACGACAAGGGGGAAGTTGGTTTTGAACAATCGAAAGTATGCATCTGCTGTCGTTGGTTGCTTCTCGAGTGTCGCCCTGCTCGCTGCGGCTTGCAGCAATTCAGGCAATTCGCCTGCGAACAGTCCGTCTTCAACCGATAGCAAGAATCCATCGGCAGCAGCAACTGCCGCGGGTCCGCTCGGGAAATACAGCCCTCCGATTGACGTCCGGGCAGTACGCGGAATTAACGGAAGCTTCAAGTTCCCGCAGGGAGAGGACATTAGCAATAACCTTTGGGCGAAGACGTACAAGGAAGAGTACGGTATCAATCTGACTTATGATTGGGTCGCGGACAATTCAGGGGGAAATGAGAGCGCCTACAACAAAAAGCTGAACCTCATGATCGCTTCCGGGCAGCTGCCGGATATTGTGGCTGTGAACTCCAAACAGTTCAAACAGCTGGCGGAGGACGGGAAGCTGGCAGATCTGACGGAAGCGTTCGAGAAATTCGCCACCCCTTACACGAAGGACGTGGCCAAGCAGGATGGCGGTATGGCTATGAGCTCCGCAACGATTAACGGCAAGCTGCTGGCGATCCCGGGGTTTAACGGAAACATCACCAATGCCAATGTAGTTTGGATTCGATCGGATTGGATGAAGAAGCTGAATCTGCCCGAACCCAAAACGATGCAGGATTTGTTCGCGATTATGGAAGCATTCGCCACCAAAGATCCGAACGGCGATGGCGGCAAAGGCGTAGTCGGATTGGCCGCGAACAAGAACATTTACGACGGTTTCGCCGATTTGCTCGGTTTCTTCAACGGGTATCATGCGTATCCGAACGGCATGTGGATTAAAGATGATGCCGGTCAACTCGTATACGGAGGCATCCAAAAAGAGATGAAGCCGTCCCTCGCGAAACTGCAGGAGCTGTATAAATCCGGGTTGATCGACAAGGAATTCGGCGCCAAGGACGCGGCCAAGGAAGCGGAGCTGTTCGGACAAAACAAGCTGGGCATTACATTCGGGGCCAATTCGAACCCATATTATCCGTTCGACGATGCGCGCAAGCGAAATCCGGAGATGGACTGGAAAGCGTATCCGATCCCTTCGATTGACGATAAACCGGCGCGGCCGGCCGTTGGCTTCCCGATCAGCACCTACTATGTAGTGAATAAAAATTTCAAGCATCCCGAAGTGGTCGTCAAAATGTTTAATGCGAATTTCGAAAAGTTTTTCGGGAAAACGGGCGATTGGAACACTTGGGGTGTGACTAAGGATCGTTTGGAAGCGTTCAAGTGGCCGTTCGTGTATGGCTTCCCGCCGGATAAGGATGTTCCCGGGCGCTATGAGGCGTTGAAAAAAGCGATCGAAACGAATGATCCATCCGCAATGAACGGCGAGCAAAAAGCGGACTTCGACGCTTATCAGGCATATAAGAATGGCGACCAGACGAAGTGGGCGACGGTTCGGCAAGCAGGTCCGACAGACTCCTCCTTCGCCGTCCTGAATCATTATAAGCAAAATAATCTGTTGTATACGAATGAATATCGCTCAAGTTTGCAGACGGATACGATGACTTTGAAATGGTCGACATTGTTGAACCTGGAGAAAGAAATGATCACGAAAATTATCCTGGGTGCATCGTTAGACGAATTCGATAAATTTGTAGAAAACTGGAAAAAATCCGGCGGCGACCAAATTACGAAGGAAGTTAACGATTGGGCTGCAAACTCCAAAAAGTAACACGTCGCAAAGAATAAGGGTAAAGATGCGTTCCACGCTTTTCCCTCTCCCCGCAAAGCACCTGACGAACTTCCGAGTTTAAAGCTTCACTTTGCGGGGACATTTTATGACCGGACGGTGGGATGGTAGATGAAAACCGCGAAATGGCGGCGCGAGCTGCCGCTTCATATATTAGTATTTCCCAGCCTGATCATTGTGCTGATCTACTGCTATATTCCGATGTACGGCAATATTATTGCGTTTCAGAATTTCAAACCGACCCAAGGATTTTGGGGCTCGGAATGGACAGGGCTGGCGAATCTGAACTATGTTCTGGAAATGCCGAATACGTTTCGCATTATATGGAATACCGTCTATATCGCGACCATGAAAATAATCATGGGCAATGTCGTACCGATCCTTATTGCTCTGCTGCTGAATGAAGTCCGCCTCACGATCGTCAAACGGAGCGTTCAAACTTTAATTTATTTCCCGTATTTCCTTTCGTGGGTTATCCTTGCCGGCATTCTCATTGATGTCCTGTCTCTCCAGGACGGTATTGTCAATCAAGCTCTCGGATGGTTGGGGATGCAGCCCATCTACTTCCTCGGCGACAATCGGTGGTTTCCCATTACGCTCGTATTGACAGATACGTGGAAAGAATTCGGGTTCGGCACGATAGTATACTTGGCCGCGCTGACAAGCATCAATCCGTCTTTATATGAAGCGGCCATCATAGACGGCGCCAACCGCTGGAAGCAAACGTTGCATATTACGCTCCCGGGGATGGTTCCGATCATCATCCTGATGGCCACGCTCAGCTTGGGCAATGTATTGAATGCGGGCTTCGACCAAGTATTTAATTTATACAGTCCGCAGGTGTACGAGAGCGGGGATATTCTGGATACGCTGATCTACCGCATCGGCGTTTCGGATGCCCAATATGGCCCGGCAACCGCGATTGGATTGCTCAAATCGTCCGTTTCCTTTATTCTGATCTCGGTCTCTTATTGGCTGGCGTACCGGTTTGCGAATTATCGAATTTTTTAGCTTAGCTGGAACAGGAGGTTGACCCGATGATGCGACATGCTTCCGTCACACGGAGACTATTCGATATAGGCAATACCATATTTCTGATTGCGCTCTCTTTGCTGTGTATTTTGCCTATTATCCAGGTCGTTGCCGTTTCGTTCAGCTCGAGCAGCGCTGCCGCGGCCGGGTTGGTCAAATTATGGCCGGTCGATTTCTCGCTGAAATCGTATGAGTTTATTTTGAAGAAAAAAGACTTTCTGGGGTCATTTCTGATCTCTATAGAGCGGGTCATACTGGGAACCGGCATTAGCATGTTTTTGACCGTAACGCTCGGCTACGCGCTATCCAAAGAAGTGAAGGATTTCCGGATGAGAACGTTTTACGCCTGGTATTTTGTCATTACGATCTTATTCAGCGGCGGATTAATTCCGTGGTATTTAACGATCAAGTACACGAACTTGTTGGATACGATATGGGCGCTGGTCATACCGGGAGCGGTTACCGTGATTAACGTCATTTTGGTGCTTAATTTCTTCCGAGGATTGCCCAAAGAACTGGAGGAGTCGTGTTTCATTGATGGGGGAAGCCATTGGACGACGCTCTGGAAAATATATCTCCCGTTATCCTTGCCCGCCATTGCGACGATCACGCTGTTCACCATCGTTAACCATTGGAATTCCTGGTTCGACGGTCTTATGCTCATGAATTCGCCCAGTCATTACCCGCTTGCCACTTATTTGCAGACGGCGATCATTCAACACGATTTCGCTAACATGCGGGCCGAGGATGTGAAGACTTTAGCGGAGATTTCGGATCGGACGACACGGGCGGCGCAAATTTTTATCGGCGCGCTGCCGATTATGGCGGTCTATCCGTTTTTGCAAAAATATTTCATGACCGGACTTGTCATGGGAAGCGTGAAGGAATAACGGAAAATTGCATGAGAAGGAGCTGTGTTCACAGATGAGGAAGCCGACCCGCAAATGGACGTTGGACATTATTCATCATTCCCATACCGATATCGGGTACACCGAACGTCAAGAGAAGATCGAGCGGTACCACGTTCATTTTATAAAACAAGCGATTCAAGTTCTAAACAGCATCCGGTCGGGCGAGAAAAGCGGTTGGAAAGGCTTCAAATGGACTTGTGAAACGTTTTGGCCTGTGGAACGGTTTCTCGCTCAGGCAACCGAACAAGAGGAGCAGGCGTTCCGTGAATGGGTTCAGTCCGGAGACATCTCGTTGTCGGGTACGTATCTGAACATGACCGAGCTGATCGATGCGGACCTGTTGACTCGAATGATCAAGCGCTCCACGGATTACGCCAAATCCATCGGCGTTACGCTGGACTCTGCCATGACGGCGGATATCAACGGCTATAGCTGGGGCTTCGCGCAATGTTTACTGGATGCCGGGATACAGAACTTGCTATCCTGCATCCATACGCACCACGGCATGTACCCGCTCGGACAAAAGCAGACTCCGTTTTGGTGGGAAACCCCCGGCGGCGAACGGCTGCTTGTATGGAACGGCGACCATTATCATCTTGGCAACGACCTCGGGCTGGCGCTGAATGCGATACATTCCTACATCATTCGCGACGAGTTTCGCACTCCGCCTATCGCGAGCAATCATTGGGAGATCATGGAGACGCGCATTATGCGCTATTTGAACCGGTTGGAGGAGGAAGGGTATCCTTACGATTTTGCACCGATTGCGCTATCAGGGCTTATCGTGGATAACGCTCCTCCTAACGGTTCCATTATGGACCTGTTCCAGCAATGGAATGAGGTGCATGGGGATTCGGTAACGATTCGTATGACGACTTTATCGGATCTATTCGCCAAGGTCAGGAAGCGGACGGATGTTGAAATTCCCGTCCACCGCGGAGACTGGCCGGACTGGTGGTCGGACGGCGTTGCGTCGACGGCTGCGCACACGCAGCTTTTCCGGGATGCTCAACGCAATTTCCGCATGCTCGCTCTGTTGGATCCAGACAACCGCATGATTCCCGAATTCGCGGTTCGGGAGATGGAGGAACAGCTTACGCTGTATGCAGAGCATACTTGGGGGTATTCTCATTCCATCTCCGAACCGTGGAATCCTTTGGTGCAATCGCTCGGCGCCCGCAAGGAAGCCTATGCGGCTAATGCCAGCCGGCTTGTCCATAGCGCGATCGATGCCATATTGGAAGCTAAAGGCGAAGCGATGCTCGCCCCGGGCCGGCCATTGCGCTTCAAGGTCGTCAATCCGTTCCCGCACGACATCCGGGTCATCGCCAGGATGTACCTGGATTATTGGGAGCTTCCCTTGATTCAGGATGGCTTGGAGGTCAGGGAGGAAGGCCGGACGGACGTCATCGTCCATCAGGTAAGCCAAGTCAGCCGGGGGACTGAGGTGTCCATCCCGGTCACATTGAAGGCAGCAGAGGAAAAATGGTTCCTTATTGTTCCTTGTGCGGCCAAGGAAGGGAAGACAACCTCGAATGTTTCCTTGACAGGCTCGGATGGAGTGAAGGATATTCGCGATTTTCGCCCGGAACCGGCGGAAGATGTACCTTTCCGCGTGACCGAAACCTCCGTTGAGAGCGCACATGTCCTGATCGCGTGGGAGGCGGAAAAAGGCATCGTCTCTTGGAAGGACAAACGGTCGGGAATCGAGCTGATCGATCCTGAGGCGCCTCACGCGGCTTTTGCTCCCGTCTACGAGGTGACGCCTGTGAAGGATCGGGGGCTGATCCGCCAGACGCGTACCCGAATGGGACGGAACCGGAAGGGCATGAACGTGCAGAGACACGTTGGCCGGCTTGTTCGCGCGTATGAAGCGGAGCGCGGTCCGCTATGGGTTACGATCGAACAGGAGTACGAAGTGGCAGGGATGAGCCACTATACGGTACGGCTGACGGTGTATGCCCATGAGCCGAGAGTAGATGTAACGATACGCCTGCATAAAGACAGTGTCTGGGAACCTGAGAATGTGTACATTCCGTTGCCGCTTTCCATTCCGCACGCCCAGCTCTGGCTGGAGAAAGCGGGTGCGCTCATGCGGCCGGGAATCGACCAGCTTCCCGGTACGGGTCTCGATTTCTATTGCATCCAAGACGGAATCGGTTGGATCGGTCAGGATCAAGGATTGGCTATCGCCACACCGGATTCCCCTTTAATCCAACTAGGACCGCTTGCATTCGGGGATCGGAAGCTGCACGGCCAGCAAGAGCTTAATAAACCAAAAGCGGTGTACGCATGGATACTGAACAATTTCTGGGAGACGAATTTCAAAGCGACGTTGGGAGGGTTTTACGAATTCCGGTATTCGGTTCATTGGGGCCATGACTTGGGCACTCCGGAGAAGGCTATCGCGCAATGCAGACTATCCAATCAACGAGTTATAAGCTACAGGGCTTAAGGAGCGGATACGATGAGACGAACATCAGCGATGTATGACAAAGAGCCGCACATCGAAATCAGGGGATGTGACCGGGAGGCTTGGCGTGGCTATGAAGCTGTCGCGAAAGAGCTTTTAACGAACGGAGAAGGAAAAGGCAGGTTCGTGCTTGTCATTGAATGCTACCCTGGCGTAAGGGTAACAGAGATTGTTGAGGGTCTGAAGCCTTTCTTGAATCCGGTGAAGGTGGTTATGGCGGAGCAAGCCGCCAAAAAAGCCAGCCAGATCGACGCCATGATCGGCCGGTTCTTAACCGACGATCGGGTTTTTGGCTATATGGCCCCCTTCGGAGTTGAGGACTTCTATGATCCCGACCTCGTGCAGCAGCTTCGTCAAGACATAGAGAGTGTTTCGAAGGGGACGGTTATCGTTATCGGAACAGGAGCTGCTTTCATCACGAAAGGCGACTTGCTGGTATACGCCGACATGGCCCGATGGGAAATTCAACAGCGCTACCGAAGCGGGGAGTTCGGCAATTGGCTGGCGGATAACCAGGCCGAGGATATGCTCCGCAAATATAAACGAGGCTTTTTCATCGAGTGGAGGGCTGCAGACCGCTTCAAGCGAACCGTTCTTCCTCAAGCCAATTACTATCTGGATACTAACGCCAAGGACGATCCGAAGCTGCTGACCAAGGATGCGCTGTTCCACGGGTTTAGGCAGACGGTCAGCCGCCCGTTCCGGTTAGTCCCCTATTTCGACCCCGGCGTATGGGGTGGTCAGTGGTTGGAATCGAAGATCGGGTTGGAGCCTCGGGAACACCCTTACGCATGGGGATTCGACGGAGTTCCGGAAGAGAACAGCTTATATTTGATCTACGGTTCGATCCGGGTGGAGATCCCGTCCATCAACCTGGTGTTCTTCGAACCGAAGCGTCTGCTGGGGGAGCGGGTGTATGCCCGGTTCGGCGCGGAGTTTCCTATTCGTTTCGACTTTCTTGACACCATCCGAGGGGGGAATTTGAGCCTCCAGGTTCATCCCGTTACCGATTATATCCAAAAAACGTTCGGGATGGCCTATACGCAGGACGAGAGCTACTATATCCTCGATGCCGCTCCCGGTGCGGCGGTTTGTTTAGGGCTGAGAGAAAACATAAATCCGGATGCGATGATGGCCGATCTGGAGCGGGCTCAGCAAGGCGGCTTCTCCTTTCCTGCCGAACAGTATGTGAACCGGTTCGCCGCCAAGAAGCACGATCATTTCCTGATTCCGGCGGGAACGGTTCATTGTTCCGAAACGAACTGCATGGTGTTGGAGATCAGCGCCACGCCGTATATATTTACCTTTAAACTGTGGGACTGGGACCGGCTAGGTCTGGACGGCAGACCGCGCCCTATTCATCTGGAGCATGGCCGACGTAATATTCAATGGAACTGCACGACCGAAATGGTGCAGCGTGAGTTGGTGAATGCTATCGTCCAGGTTGGCGAGGGCGACGGCTGGGTGGAAGAGCGAACCGGATTGCACGAGCTGCAATTCATTGAAACGCGGCGGCATTGGTTTGCGGCCGTCACGCCTCACCACACGAATGGCGGCGTTCAAATGCTGAATTTGGTCGAGGGAGAGGAAGCCATTGTGGAAAGTCCGACAGGAGCCTTCGAACCGTTCGTAGTCAGGTATGCGGAAACCTTTATTGTTCCTGCGGCGGCAGGCGAATACACAATTCGTCCGAGCGAGCGATGTGCCGGGCAAACGTTGGGCACGATCAAGGCGTTCGTCAGATAAAGAATTTCGCTAAAGCTAAGGAGGATAGGGAGCAGTATGAATATTGCGATAGACTTCGGAGGAACTACGATCAAGATCGGGCTCGTTCACGAAGGGAAAGTTCACGCATTGCGAAAGCTGCCTGCTTACTCCTCAAAAGGGTTGATTCCGCGCCTTCCTGCCGTTGCGGCGGCTGTCCGCGAGCTGCTCGCCTGTCACCGATTGTCGATTGCCGATTGCGAGGGAATTGGAATAGCCACGCCGGGGCTAGTAGATACCGTGAATCGAACGATTGTCTCGATCAACGACAAATACTCCGATGCCGTCGGATTTTCGTTTCAGGCATGGATCGCGGACACCTTCCAACTTCCGTTCGTGATGGAAAACGACGCCCGCTCGGCGCTAATCGGCGAGATCGCCTATGGCGTAGCCCAGCGGGAAACGGATGCGGTTCTCATGACGTTCGGAACGGGAATCGGAACCGCAGCCATGATGAACGGCAAGATTTTGCATGGGCGCCATTACCAAGCGGGAATTTTGGGCGGTCACCTCAGTACGGATATACACGGAAGCTTATGCAATTGCGGGAACATAGGCTGTCTGGAAGCTCAAGCGGGCCATTGGGCATTAAACCAAGCGGCCAGGCGACACCCTCATTACTCGCAAAGTCGGCTTTCCCAATTGACTCAACTGAGCTATCTGGCCGTTCTGGAAGAGGCGCTCTCCGGAGATCAGGCTGCAACTGACCTGTTGGAGCACTTAATCTCGCACTGGATCGCGGGCATTGTCAACTTGATCCATGCTTACGATCCTGAAGTCGTCATTTTGAGCGGGGGGCTTATGAAATCCAAAGATCACATAGTGCCCTTGCTGAGCGAACGCGTCTGCAAAAATGCCTGGACTCCTTGGGGCAAAGTGCGGATTGCGGTGGCTGAAGATCCGGACGCATCGGTGCTGTTAGGCGTATCCCGCTTGTTGTCGGAGCACACTGCGTAACCATTAATAAGTAATGTGAACTGTACCTCCAGATGTTAGATGATGTTAGCAATTGGGGTGCAGTTCATCTACGTTCAATAGAGCGCAAGAGTTTGCGATAAACATGAAATAAATCTTCTTTGGCTTTCGCGGCAATTTTCTCAAATGCATTGCGTCGTTCGCTTTCCGAGAAATCTTTGAAGAAATCATCAAAGTGCTATATTCAGCGATACTTGGGAAGTACCAGGGATTCAAAGGTGTGGCATCCATATCATAATCTTCGGACAATACTTCGCCAATCGCCTTAATGATCGTTTCAACATTTCCACATTTGCAAAGCAAGGGGAATGGCCGGGGTTGGCATCAACTATAGTCAATGCGACAAAGGGGCCATTCCGGCGGCTGAGACACGCTTGTTTAATCGTTGTTGAATTACTCAAGAAGAGATGGCGCTCAGCTCTTCTTTCATATTTTGGTGAAGGATAGGATTGGATGCTATTATCCCCGAAGAGCCCCATATAAAGCTGTTTCCATGACGATCGGAAACGACTCCGCCAGCTTCTTGCACCAATAAAGCACCCGCCATCCAGTTGTAAATTTCATCTCCAAATTCATAATATCCATCCAGCCGTCCGCAGGCGGTATAGGCAAGCTGAAGGGAGATAGACCCAAGCATTCTGACCGCAAATGCTCTTGGGATGATATGGTTAATTCCTCTCAAGGTAAGGTCGGTAATTTCGATATCTTTGGCCGGAAAGGATGGAGGAGTTGTACAAACGATAGCTTCCTCCAGCTTCTCCTTGGCAGCCACACGAATTGGCTTACCGTTTAAAAAAGCGCCTTCACCCGCAACGGCGTAAAATAGCTCATCATGACTCGGATCATAGACAAAGGAAAGTACGGGGCGTCCATCTCGGACCAAGCACAAGGACATGGCATAGGAATAAATTCCTTGTAAAAATTGTACGGCTCCATCAATAGCGTCACAAATCCAATACTCGCCTTCATATTCGATTTTTTGTTGATTCTCCGTTTCAAACTCCGAATCGGACCACCGGATATTTGGACATGCGGACAAACGGAGGCTGGAACAGAGACTGCTTGTTCAAGACGGCAAGAAATCGTATATCAGCATGCTGCACGTCATCGACGGACAGATTACGTTGTGGAGGGAATATTTCAATCCGATTCATTTGCAGAATGCGCTTGACTCTTTGCAAGGGAAGTAAAAATCTTTCAGCGGGCTTCAGCATTGAAAACAGGAATGAAAAAGTTGATTGACTTTAACTATGAATAATAGTAGTATTTTGAAATACTTATAGATTCAGAAGGGAGGTAACCCATTGATTGACGAGCTTCGCAAGATCGGTTTGTCGGATCTGGAGGCAAGATGCTATATGGTGCTTCATGAGGAGCCGAAAATATCCGGATATGAGGTAGCTAAAAAAGTTTCTGTGTCCCGCACAAATGTATACGCTGCACTTCGTTCATTGACCGACAAGGGCTTGTGCCGGATGATAGAGACCGAGCCTGTTCTTTATGATGCCGTACCTATTGAGCAGGTTGTTCGATTGCTGCATACGGAATTCGAACAAACGACGAGATTGCTCCTGGAACAGCTGCATTCGCCCCCGCGGACTTCGCCGTCCTTCTATAGCTGGCAAGGGGACAAAGCGATTGAAACAGCGATTCGGCGTTTGGTATCGAATGCGGACAAAAGGATTATCGTCGATATTTGGTCTGAAGATATTCACTGGGTGGAAGAACCGTTGATGGAAGCGGAGAAACGCGGCCTTGCCGTTATACTGATCTCGATCGGCGAATGCCATACGCGGCTGAAGAATGTTCTGGTACACAAAAGAAGCGACGATTGGAACAACCCCATTGCCAGAAAATTCTCCATGCTTTGCGATTCCCGCTCAACCCTGCTTGGCAGCTTTGGGCATGGGCTCAGACCTACAGTCTTGGAAACTGACCATCCCTCGCTTGTTGAATTGTTGCAAAATACGTTCTATCACGATGTCGTTATGGAACAGATTGAGCGCGATTTCAGCAAGGTGCTGGCGGAAAAGTACGGGGACCATTACGAACACATTATTGACTCCTATCGGAAATACTTGTGAGAGTATTTCCTTTTTTTTTGTTTAAATTTTAGTAGTATTTACAAATACTTCTTAGTTAGTGGTCTTGCTGAGATATATGTTTACATAATATTTATTATGTAATCTAAAAAACGAAGTTCGGATCAGATTGCGTGCAATGACATAGGGCGGGACAACGTGGCTATATTTTTTTTGCATAGTTTCTATGCACAATATATATTTCACGACTGGAATGACGCTATGTAAAAATAAAAGAAGCCGCAATATGCAGCGGCACCATTATCGGAGGGATACGATATGAATGAAACCGGAAACGTTCAAGTCAAGAACCGGCACCAAGCATTAGGGTTATCGGATCAGCAGGTTCTTGAAATGTATCAGCATATGGTTTTGGCGCGAAAAGTCGATGAACGGATGTGGCTTCTGAATCGTGCGGGAAAAATCCCTTTTCTCGTATCTTGCCAAGGTCATGAAGCGGCCCAGGTAGGAGCGGCTTATGCGCTGAATCGCACGAAAGATTTTCTTTGTCCGTATTATCGGGACATGGGAATGGTCATTGTTTTTGGGATGACGGCCAAGGAATTGATGCTTTCCGCCTTTGCCAAGCCGGGAGATCCGAACAGCGGCGGACGTCAAATGCCAGGGCATTATGGGAGTAAAAGACTGAACATCCTTACGGGCTCCAGCGTCGTAACGAGTCAAGTGCCGCATGCTGTTGGAATCGCTTTATCTGGAAGAATCAAGAGGGAAAAGCTTGTCGTGTTAACGGCCTTTGGAGAAGGGTCCAGCAATCAAGGGGAGTTTCACGAAGCGGCGAACTTTGCGGGGGTGCACAAGCTTCCTGTCATTTTTTTCTGCGAGAATAACAAATATGCCATTTCTGTCCCCTATTCCAAGCAGGCGGCTTGTGAAAGTATCGCGGATCGGGCAAAAGGGTACGGGTTTCCCGGCATCAGTGTGGATGGCAATGATCCCTTGGAAGTATATAAGGTCACGAAAGAGGCGGTCGATCGGGCCAAAAGAGGAGAAGGGCCAACGCTTATCGAGGTGGTCGTCTATCGTTTAGTTCCTCATTCAAGCGACGACGATGATCGAACGTACCGTTCCCGCGAAGAAGTGGAAGAAGCCAGGAAGAAGGATCCGCTCGTAACCTTCAGCAATTATCTTAAAGATTTGGGGATCTTAGATGAACCTAAAGAGAAGGAAATCCATGACCGGATGCTCATGGAAGTCGATGAGGCCACGGAATATGCGGAGAATGCTCCGGACTCGGCTCCGGAAGATGCCCTTAAGCACGTTTATGCAGAATAGGAGGGGTGGGAAATGGCCATCATTTCTTATCTTGATGCAGTGACCCAAGCTCTTCGAGAGGAAATGCAGCGAGATCCGAGGGTATTCGTATTAGGAGAAGACATCGGGGTACGCGGGGGCGTGTTTCGGGTTACCCAGGGATTTTATGAGGAATTTGGAGAACAACGGGTTATCGATACGCCGCTATCCGAAGCGGCTATTGCAGGCGTGTCGGTTGGGGCAGCCGCTTATGGATTGAGGCCTGTAGCCGAAATTCAGTTTGCCGAGTATATGATGCCTGCCGTAAACCAAATTGTGAATGAAGCAGCCAAAATAAGGTACCGCTCAAACGGAGATTGGAACTGTCCCTTGGTCATTCGTGCTCCTTATGGAGGAGGAGTTCACGGAGCCCTCTACCATTCGCAAAGCGTCGAAGCCATGTTTTGCAGCATTCCCGGTTTAAAGGTGGTTACGCCTTCCACGCCTTATGATGCCAAAGGACTGCTAAAGGCAGCCATCCGCGACGAAGATCCCGTTCTGTTCTTTGAACATAAGCGATGTTATCGGTCAATCAAAGGAGAAGTGCCGGACTCGGATTATATCGTTCCCATCGGGAAGTCGGATATTAAGCGGCAGGGAGAGGACCTCACGGTAATTTCTTACGGACTTGCCTTGCATTTTGCGTTGGAAGCGGCTGAACAGCTTTCCCGGGAAGGATACAGCGCTCACATTCTGGATTTGCGCACCCTCTATCCTCTGGATAAGGAATCGATTGTAGAGGCGGCCCGGAAAACCGGTAAAGTGTTAATTGTTCATGAAGACAACAAAGAAGGAGGCGTCGGCGCGGAAGTCGCGGCTGTGCTCGCCGAGGAATGCCTTTTTGAGCTGGATGCTCCGATCAGACGCCTTTGCGGTCCGGACGTCCCCGCCATGCCATATAGCAATCCAATGGAGAAATTTTTCATGCTCAATCCGGATAAAGTATATCGGGCCATGAAACAATTGGCCGAATTTTGATTCGAGCGGGAGGAGAATATGGCCGAGAACATCGTTATGCCCAAGTTAGGGGAAAGTGTAACGGAAGGAACCATCTCCAAGTGGCTTGTCAACATCGGGGATCAAGTGAAAAAATACGATCCCGTATGCGAAGTGATTACCGATAAAGTGAATGCGGAGGTTCCTTCTACTTTTAGCGGCACGATATCTGAAATTGTCGTTCGAGAAGGCGAGACGGTAGCGGTAGGCACTTTGATTTGCCGTATTGCGGTGGGAGATCAAGCGATCCCGCCGGTTGAATTCAAGACGTCAGCCGCCGCTCAAGATCAGGGAGCCGCTGAGGTGACAACGCAAGCAGCCATGAACCCGCGCTATTCGCCGGCCGTGCTTAAACTGGCGCAAGAAAATAACCTGGATCTTTCCCGTATGGAAGGGTCGGGCGCCGGGGGACGCATCACGAGAAAAGACATCTTGGACCTATTGCAAGGAAAGAGGCAGGCTGCAGCCGCTCCCGTTCCAAAAACAGAACCTCCGTCTAAGATTGCGTCCCAACCGATAGAATCAGCCCGCGACATTCCGAAGCCGTCCGTTCCGGTTGATACGCTGTTTGCTGTCCATTCTCCGTTAAATCAAGCCGACGAGACGATCCCGGTTACCGCCATCCGCAAAACGATCGCAGAACGAATGGTAAAAAGCAAACAGGAGATCCCCCATGCCTGGCTTATGGTCGAATGCGATGTTACCAACTTGGTACGTTATCGGGACCGGATCAAAGAGGAGTTTAAGCAAAAAGAAGGCATCCATTTAACTTATTTGCCGTTTTTTATCAAATCGGTTGTAGAAGCCCTGAAGGAATTCCCCACCTTGAATTCGCAGTGGGCAGGCGATCACATGATCATCAAGAAAGCGGTTCATATCTCGATGGCCGTCGCCACCGATCAAGCGCTATTCGTTCCCGTCATTAAGAACGCCGACCAAAAAAGCATTTTCGGTCTTGCCAATGCCATAGACGAATTGGTCAAGAAGGCAAGGGAGGGCAGATTAGCGCTGGAGGATATCACCGGCGGAACGTTTACCGTTAATAACACAGGCTCTTTTGGCTCCATTCTTTCAGCTCCCATCATCAATCCTCCGCAAGTAGCCATTCTAACTGTCGAAGCCATCGTAAAACGTCCAATCGTCATCGATAATATGATTGCCGTCCGCGATATGATGAACATCTGTCTTTCCTTGGATCACCGGGTGTTGGACGGTCTTGTGTGCGGCCGCTTCTTGAAGAGAGTCAAGCAAAACATTGAAGGTTACGGTACGGAAACCGGACTCTATTAATGACTCAGAATGTTTAAGTTAGGGGCGATGACATCATGCATTTTGATTTAACCGAAGAGCAAGCGCTGATCAAGACGATGATGCGTGATTTTGCAGAAGGCGAGGTGGCTCCGGGTGCAGATGAGCGGGATCGTACAAAGCAATTTCCGGAGGATGTTTTCGATAAATTATCGAAGCTGGGCGTTATGGGTCTGCCTTTTCCCGAACAATACGGCGGCGGGGGAGCGGATACGATAAGCTTTGCTATCGCGGTAGAAGAATTAAGCCGGGTATGCGCCTCCACAGGGATCACGTATTCCGCCCATATTTCGTTAGGCGGGGCGCCTATCCATTTATTCGGAACGGATGAGCAAAAGGAAAAATACTTAACCCCTCTTTGTACAGGCGAATACTTGGGCGCGTTTGGACTGACGGAACCGAATGCAGGTTCGGATGCAGGCGGAACCCAAACGACAGCGAAACGGCATGAGGATCAGTGGATCATTTCCGGTTCCAAATGCTTTATTACCAATGCAAGCTATGCCAAAAACTTGGCGCTCACGGCCGTAACGGATCGTTCCAAAGGGACGGATGGAATCAGCGCGTTTATCGTACCTACAGATGCGCCAGGCTTTATGGTCACAAGCAATTACGAAAAGATGGGTCTTCACGCCTCGAATACAACGGAGCTGGTTTTGGATAGTGTAGTTGTTCCCAAAGAAAATCTACTGGGAAAAGAAGGAAACGGATTTAAGCAATTTTTGGCGACGCTTGACGGAGGGCGAATCGGGATCGGGGCCATGGCCGTCGGGATCGCCCAAGGGGCATATGAAAAATCGCTCCAATATGCCAAAGTAAGAAAACAATTTGGCCACAGCTTATCCGCCTTTCAAGCTATCCAATTCAAACTGGCCGACATGGCCATGACGATTGAAGTAGCACGCAACATGGTGTATAAAGCAGCCTGGCTTAAGGATCAAGGAAGAGGCTTTAAGAAAGAAGCGGCGATGGCCAAATTATTCGCTTCGGAAATATGCATGAAGGTGTGCGACCAAGCCGTTCAGATCCATGGCGGGTATGGTTACATGAAGGAATACCAGGTGGAGCGGTTCTTCCGGGATGCCAAGCTTTTAGAGATCGGGGAAGGTACTTCGGAAATCCAACGAATGGTCATTGCACGCCAGATCGGCTGTTAAAGGGGATGGATTCTATGTTCAAAAAGATTCTAATCGCCAACCGGGGGGAAATTGCCTCCCGGGTGATCCGTACTTGCAAATCGCTGGGCATTGCCACCGTCTGCATCTACTCGGAAGCGGACAAGGAAGCCCCTCATGTCAAGATGGCGGATGAGGCCTACGGGGTGGGGGGGCCAAAAGTAGCGGAGAGCTACTTGAATATCGACAAAATTTTGGAGATTGCACATCTTTCCAAGTCGGATGCGATTCACCCCGGTTATGGCCTTCTCTCGGAAAATGCCGAATTTGCCCGCCGCTGCGAGGAAGCCGGTATCGTATTCATCGGTCCGTCGGCGGAGGTCATCTCCCGCATGGGCAGTAAAATCGAAGCGCGGAATATCATGGAAAAGGCAGGCGTGCCTGTCGTCCCCGGCATTTCCTATCCGTTGGCAGATGCGGAAGAAGCGGTGCAGGCAGCCGATCGTATCGGCTATCCGGTCATGCTCAAGGCTTCGGCCGGCGGCGGCGGGATCGGCATGCAGATCGTTCACAGCGAAGCGGAAATTCACAAAGCGTTCGAAGGGAACCGGAAACGCGCCTCCGATTTCTTCGGCGACGGGGCTATGTATATCGAGAAGGTTGTGGAAAATCCCCGGCACATTGAAATTCAGATTTTGGCCGATTCCCATGGGAATACCGTTTACTTATGGGAACGGGAATGTTCGATTCAGCGCCGCCATCAAAAGGTAGTGGAGGAAGCCCCTTCTACCTATTTGGATGAACTCACACGCGGCAAAATGGGAGAAGCGGCGGTAAGGGCGGCTAAATCTATCGGATACCGGAATGCGGGAACCATCGAGTTTTTGGTTGACGGGAACAAAAATTTCTATTTCCTTGAAATGAATACTCGTCTACAGGTCGAGCATACGATTACAGAAGAGATTACCGGCTTGGACTTGGTTGCAGAGCAGCTGCGAATTGCGGCCGGACATTCCTTGAATTTTGGTCAATCCGATGTGAAACGCGACGGTCATGCGATTGAAGTGCGGATTTATGCGGAAGATCCGAAGACGTTCTTCCCGTCCCCGGGAACGATTACGACGTTTTCCATACCCGAAGGACCGGGAATCCGCCATGAGCTCGCTGTACAGGAGGGCTCCGTGGTTACGCCTTTCTATGATCCGATGATTGCCAAGCTCGTGGTGCGTGGCACGGATCGCGACGAGGCGATGGACCGGCTTCAAGCGGCGTTAGCCCATTATCACGTTCAGGGAATCAAAACAAATATTCCGATGCTGCAGGAAGTGATCGCGCATCCCGCATTCCGTTCAGGCGATACGACAACGGGGTTCGTCGCCAAGTATTTACGATCGTAAAACAGGAGGTGATTCAGGTGAGCAAAATCGTGGCATTTATGGCGGGGAATGTATATAAAGTTTTGGTCAAGCCCGGGGATCAAGTCGAAGCGGGACAAGATGTGGCCATTTTGGAATCGATGAAAATGGAGATCCCGGTCACGATCAGTTCCGGTGGGACGGTAAAAGAAGTAAAGGTGAACGAAGGCGACTTTGTGGATGAAGGCGATTTATTGATCGAGCTGGATTAAAACGTATGCTGGGGGTCGGGGAGATGAACTGGCCGGCGAGTGTAACGATCAAAGAGGTTGGTCCGCGGGATGGATTGCAGAATGAGAAGGTCTTTGTTTCCACAGAAGATAAAATAGCTTGGATCAACCAATTGTCCGGCACCGGAATGAAGTCCATTGAAATCACTTCCTTTGTGAATCCGAAGTGGATTCCGGCGCTGGTAGATGCGGCTGAAGTTGCGAAAGGAATCGAGCGGGTGCCTGGTATCGTTTATTCGGCTCTCGTTCCGAATCGTCAAGGCCTGGAGCGGGCGTTGGAAGCCGATGTGGATGAAGCGGCCGTCTTTATGTCCGCCAGCGAAACTCATAATCACAAGAACATCAACAAGTCGATTGGCGCTACCTTTCCGATTCTAAGAGAAGTGGTGCAAGAGGCTCTTTCCGCAGGAAAGTCAGTCCGCGGTTACGTGTCAACCGTCTTCGGTTGTCCCTATGAAGGTCCTGTTTCCGTCGACGAGGTGATCCGGGTATCGGAAGCTTTGTTCGACATGGGGATAGGCGAGTTATCGCTCGGGGATACGATCGGTATTGCCAATCCTAAGCAGGTACAAGATGTATTGGATATTCTTTTAAAGCGTTTCGATGCCCGGAAACTGGCCCTGCACTTTCACGATACGCGAGGGACAGCGCTGGCTAATATTCTGGTGTCCATGGACATGGGGATCACGACGTTTGATTCGTCCGTCGGCGGTTTGGGCGGATGCCCGTATGCGCCCGGAGCGTCGGGTAATGTGGCTTCAGAGGATTTGCTTTACATGCTGGATACGATGGGAATTCAAACGGGGGTCCATCCGGAAAAGCTGCTCGCTGCGGCCCGTTTTATACAGGACAAGATCGGAAGAGCTTTACCAAGCCGTAATCTTCAGGTCGGCAGCTCGGACGAAAACGGATAAGCGGGCTCAGGGCTCGGTTCAGGGAAGGAGGGGGACTATGGAAAAAACTGTATTGTCCACCGGCATTGGAAACGGAATTGTGCTCATCACTTTAAACCGGCCGGAAGCCGCCAATGCGCTATCGATCAAGATGCTGGAAGAGTTGCGGGATGCGGTTGCGGCATGCAAATTTGACCGGTCCGTTCGCTGTATCGTGATCACCGGGGCTGGAGAGAAAGCCTTTTGCGCAGGTGCGGATTTAAAAGAGCGCGCGGGCATGGACATGAACCAGGTGCGCAGGACGCTTGCTTTGATTCGCGATTCCATCAATGAGTTGGAGTCTTTGCCCCAGCCGGTCATTGCCGCCGTGAACGGAGCCGCTTTTGGCGGGGGAACGGAGTTGGCGCTGGCCTGTGATCTTCGGATCGCCTCCGAGACGGCAACTTTCGCCCTTACGGAGACGTCGCTTGGGATTATTCCCGGCGCAGGCGGAACGCAGCGGCTGCCGAGGCTGATCGGGAAGGGGCGCGCCAAAGAGCTCATTTTCACCGCAAGAAAAATCGCTGCCGAAGAGGCAAGAGGCATGGGGTTGGTAGAGTATGTGGCACCGCCTGAAGCTCTTATCGATAAAGCGTTGGAAATCGCGGGCCGCATTGCTCGAAATGCTCCCGTCGCCGTGGCGCAGGCCAAGTTCGCCATCGATAAGGGATTTGACGCGGATCTGAGCACCGGGCTTGCGATTGAGCACAATGCCTATGAAGTCACGATTCCGACAAAGGATCGCCTGGAAGGACTGGAGGCATTCAAAAATAAGCGTTCCCCCATATTTAAGGGCGAGTAACAAGCATTTTGGGGATAAGGAGGAGGAATAGGAGATGTCTATGGACATAAAGCCGGAGGAGCTGCAGGAACGAATTTCACGGGTCCTCCAAGGGGGAGCGCAGTCTTATCATCAAAAGAATGCGGCGCAAGGAAAACAATTTGTCCGCGACCGTTTGAAGCTATTGTTTGATCCGGGCTTCGAGCTGGAGGATGCGTTATTTGCCAACTGCGCGGCAGAGGACCTTCCGGCGGATGGCGTGGTTACGGCGATTGGAAAGATCAACGGAAGAACCGTTTGTGCGATGGCCAACGATTCCACCGTCAAAGCCGGTTCTTGGGGATCGCGTACGGTAGAGAAGATCATTCGAATCCAAGAGACGGCCGAAAAATTGAGAGTGCCGTTGATTTACCTCGTGGATTCGGCAGGTGCCCGCATTACGGACCAGGTCGAGATGTTCCCCGGACGGCGTGGGGCCGGCCGTATTTTTTATAATCAGGTCAAATTGTCGGGTAAAATTCCTCAAATCTGCTTGCTCTTCGGTCCTTCGGCTGCAGGCGGGGCCTACATTCCGGCTTTTTGCGATATCGTGATTATGGTGGATGGGAATGCATCTATGTATCTCGGTTCCCCGCGGATGGCGGAGATGGTTATCGGAGAAAAGGTTACGTTAGAAGAAATGGGCGGCGCGCGCATGCACTGCTCTGTATCTGGATGCGGCGATGTGCTGGCCAAAAACGAAGAAGAAGCCATTTCGATGGCACGTCAATATCTGTCCTATTTTCCCGCTAATTTTTCCGAAAAACCGCCGGTTATAGAGGCAGCGGCACCGCAATCTTTTGAGAAATCGTTAGAAGAGCTCATCCCGTCCAATCAGAATGCCCCGTTTAATATGTATGACTTGATTGACCGGATTATTGACGAGGGATCATTCTTTGAAATCAAGAAGCTGTTTGCCGGCGAACTGATTACGGGATTGGCCCGAATGAACGGAAAACCGGTTGGGATCGTTGCCAATCAACCTCGAATTAAAGGTGGCGTGCTGTTTCACGATTCGGCGGATAAGGCGGCCCGATTCATTACCCTTTGCGACGCGTTTCATATCCCGCTTCTGTTTCTCGCCGATGTCCCCGGTTTTATGATCGGCACGAAGGTGGAGCGGGCAGGAATTATCCGCCATGGCGCGAAAATGATTTCCGCCATGTCCGAAGCGAGCGTCCCTAAAATTTCGGTGATCGTCCGTAAAGCCTACGGAGCGGGCCTCTACGCGATGGCCGGTCCTGCGTTTGAGCCGGATTGCTGTCTCGCCTTGCCTACGGCGCAAATTGCGGTGATGGGACCGGAAGCTGCGGTTAACGCCGTCTATGCTAACAAAATTGCCCAACTGCCTGAAAACGAGCGGGCCTCTTTTATCGAACAAAAGCGGGAGGAATATAAGCAGGATATCGATATTTACCGGCTGGCCTCCGAAATGATCGTTGACGGGATTATTCCGGCCAATTCGTTACGCGACGAGTTAGTGAACCGATTCGAGGCTTATTCGTCCAAGGCTGTCGTCTTCTCCGAGCGGAAGCACCCGGTATATCCGGTTTAATTCGCTGGCATTTCTGAACAGCACCATGCGTTTAGCGACGCACCGGTGCTGTTTTTTGCGCAGACGGCATATCATAGTCTTGAACCGGAAGAGAATGGTTTGGATACCGCTTTGCCTATAGGAAAAGGAGGCAGATCCGGATCAAATGGATATTAAACAGCTTCAATATTTTGCAGAGGTGGCCAAGCATAAAAATTTTACAAAAGCTTCGCAGGTCCTGTTTGTTTCTCAGCCATCCATCAGCAAAATGATCAAAAGCCTGGAAGACGAGTTGGGCGTTACTTTGCTTGACCGTTCCGAGAGGGAGGTTGTACTCACGGATACGGGAAAGCTGGTTAACGAGAAAGCTTTGAACATTTTGCAATTGCTGGAGGAGCTATCTTCTTCGGTTAATGAGCTGGTACAAGTACAAAAAGGAAACGTGAAAATGGGAATCATGCCTACAATCGGCGCACTGCTTTTCCCGAAAATCATTGCCGAATTCAAGAAGAGATATCCCGGAATTGAGATTCAAATGGTAGAGTACAGTGCGAAACAGGTAGAGACGCAGATGGAGCAAGGAAATATCGATTTTGGAGTCACGGTGCTGCCGGTGAACACTCGGCGGTATGGAACAGTTTCCTTATTAACTGAAGAGCTGGTTGTCATTGTAAGCCGTCAGCACTGGCTTGCCGGAAGAACATCCGTAGCTTTAGCCGAATTAAAGAATGAACCGTTTATTCTGTTCACCAAGGAATTCGCCCTTCATGACGTGGTTTGGCAGGCATGCTTGCAGGCCGGGTTCGAACCCGAGGTGGCTCATATGACCTCCCTGTGGGATTTCTGCTGCGAGATGGTGGCGTCTCAATTAGGAATTTCATTGATCCCCCGATCGATGGCCAGCCGTTTGCACCATCTTGCCGTGCATACCGTTTCGATTTCCCATCCACAGATGGTCTGGGAGCTGGCGCTTATTTATCCCAGGGATAAATACCTTTCCTACGCATCCCGGGAGTTTATTGCCTATATCCAGGCCAATCTGCCGAATCAACAACCGGGATTTTGAACAGATCCGCGTATATCGCGGATTTTTTGTTTGGTATA
>NZ_BSDJ01000035.1 GCF_027925525.1 Paenibacillus tyrphae
TTTAAAGCTTTTAACTTCGGAACGAAACGGACAATATCCGAGGGTTCCGAAATTTTTATTTTATGTAACGTGCCGTCGTAGCTCAGCGGTAGAGCAACGCACTCGTAATGCGTAGGTCGGAGGTTCGATTCCTCTCGACGGCACCATCAAGGCCACATGATAATTCATATGGCGGTCGTGGCGAAGTGGTTAACGCATCGGATTGTGGCTCCGACATTCGAGGGTTCGATTCCCTTCGATCGCCCCATAGTCATTGGGGATTAGCCAAGCGGTAAGGCAACGGACTTTGACTCCGTCATGCCTAGGTTCGAATCCTAGATCCCCAGTATTTTTAGCACGAGCCATTAGCTCAGTTGGTAGAGCACCTGACTTTTAATCAGGGTGTCGTAGGTTCGAGTCCTACATGGCTCATCTTCTTACAAAATAAATTGAGCGGAAGTGGCTCAGGGGTAGAGCATCGCCTTGCCAAGGCGAGGGTCGCGGGTTCGAATCCCGTCTTCCGCTTCATCGCAACTTTTGCTTATGAAGATTGACAATTGCTCTTTTTACTTTTAATCTAAAATTAGTTTGCGGAAGTGGCTCAGGGGTAGAGCATCGCCTTGCCAAGGCGAGGGTCGCGGGTTCGAATCCCGTCTTCCGCTCCATTTATGACATGCCGGTATGGCGGAATTGGCAGACGCGCGCGACTCAAAATCGTGAGGGAAACCGTGGGGGTTCAAGTCCCTCTACCGGCATTTATAACGGGACGTAGCTCAGCTTGGTAGAGCACCTGGTTTGGGACCAGGGGGTCGCATGTTCGAATCGTGTCGTCCCGACCATTCAATATTTTAATGCGGGTGTAGTTCAATGGTAGAACTCCAGCCTTCCAAGCTGGTAGCGTGGGTTCGATTCCCATCACCCGCTCCATATGTAAGTTCCAGTAGCTCAGCTGGATAGAGCAACGGCCTTCTAAGCCGTCGGTCGGGGGTTCGAATCCCTCCTGGGACGTCATATTTGAAATTAAAGAGGTCTGGAAACAGGCCTTTTTTTGTTGTATTCTTTTGGCTATAGACGATCCCGCTTATAGAGGGTGCCACTTTCCATGCAGTGCTCTAAATTATATATCGGGCGGGAGCACGTAGGATAAGCTTTCGCAGTTCAATCTCTGGGAATCATGGCATTTACGGAAAAGTTCTGATACAATGGGTTAAAGCTCCTTTCGAGGGGCTTATTTTTTTAAGGAGGAAGGCATATGAGTCCTATGGCAGTACAAAGGCTGAACTCGCAAAGGATGAGAACGTATATAGGGGGGGATATCTACTATGAACCCTAGTTTCGGACGTGGCGCCCGTACCCAATTAATTAACCAATTGCTTTATTTTGACGAACAAAGCAGTGCGTTTCTTGATGACTTTTGCCCGCAGCAAGGCAAGGACCGAGCAAAACTCGAGAAGTTCATCGAACAATACACGGCAGTTCTGGAACGTTTATTGGCGCAAGATGAAGTGCAGTTTATGCAGTCCTTATATTCCAAAGTGCTGATCGGCAGCAGCGTAAAAGTGAAGTATGAGGATGACGGTCTAGAGGAAACGTTTACGATTGTATTCCCAACGTTGACTGCGCCTGATAAAAACTATGTTTCATTCTTATCCCCTATGGGGCGGCAGTTGCTCTTAGCTACGTCGGGTGCGGTACAAACGATTGAAATTCCTGCCGGCAGCTTTGCTGTAACGATCGAAGAAGTGAAATACGCTTACTCCGGCGAATTTACGAAGACAGGCTAAGCAACATCGAAAAAACATCAGGCTCACAAAAGGACAGCTCCTTTCGATGATAGGGGCTGTTCTTCTACATTAAACAATCCATCGGGAGAGCCCGAAGCTATACAAATTGTCTACA
The DNA here is from genome assembly GCF_027925525.1 of Paenibacillus tyrphae. Taxonomy (GTDB): domain Bacteria; phylum Bacillota; class Bacilli; order Paenibacillales; family NBRC-103111; genus Paenibacillus_G; species Paenibacillus_G tyrfis_B. The sequence goes on from NZ_BSDJ01000035.1 coordinate 1,879, forward strand.
AAATTTAGCGTTCCGGTTACATTTTGGACCCGGCTATAGCAGTTTGCAGCAGTATGACTTATAATAAAAGGAATGAGCAATCCGATTAGAACGTAAGCTCGGATACGCTTAAAACGTTTAAATGGGGTGTTAGAGATGAATTTGTTTGATTTGACCGGAAAAGTGGCTTTAGTAACCGGAGGAGCCGTAGGTCTTGGTGCGGGTATTTCCTTAGGCTTGGCCAAGGCAGGCGCAGACGTCGTTATCGTGACAAGCAACGACCGTTCGCGTGAGGTTGAGCAGCAAATCCAAGCGATGGGCCGTAAGGCACACACCATCATAGCGGATCTGATGGATGAAAGCGTATTGAAGAGCGTGGTAGACGAGGCGTTGTCCGTATTTGGGAAAATCGATATTTTGGTTAACAATGCCGGGATTATTCGGCGTACGCCGGCTGCCGATCACGCGGCGCAGGACTGGCATGATGTGTTGAATTTGAACTTAAACTCTGTTTTTTTCCTGTCACAGCTTGTTGGGCGTGAAATGATTAAACAAGGGTCGGGTAAAATTATAAATATTGCATCAATGTTAAGTTTTCAAGGCGGGATTAATGTGCCGGGCTATACGGCTTCCAAGCATGCGATTGCCGGAGTAACTAAAGCGCTTGCGAACGAGTGGGCCAGCAAAGGCATTCAAGTGAACGCTATCGCTCCGGGGTACATGGCTACCGACAATACGGCAGCGCTTCGTGCGGATGAAGAGCGAAGCTCGCAAATTCTGGTGCGTATTCCAGCCGGGCGCTGGGGAACTTCGGAAGATATGCAAGGACCGATCATATTCCTCGCGTCACAGGCTTCAGACTACATGAGCGGCCACGTGCTTTGCGTGGATGGGGGATGGATGACGAGATAATGATGGAGAACGGACGAGCGGAGCAGCAGCAGATGTTTCAGCCGGAAATCATTACATTCGGGGAATCGATGGCATTGATGATGCCGGAAGGAAGCAAAGGAATCGAATATTCGTCCCGCTTCCAAGGGCTGTTCGGGGGTGCGGAAAGCAACGTAGCGATCGGGGTATCCCGTCTGGGCCACAGAGCAGGCTGGTTCAGCCGCCTTGGGAAAGATCCGCTAGGCCGCATGATCATGAAAAAAATCCGCGGCGAGGGCGTGGACGTCTCTCGTGTGGAGCTGACAACCGAAGCGCCGACCGGCTTAATGCTCCGCGAGGTGGTATCCGGGAAAACATCGGTTTATTATTACCGCAAAGGCTCGGCAGCCAGCACACTGAAGCCGGAGCATTTAGACGAGCAATATATTAAGCAGGCCAAATATTTGCATGTAACGGGGATTACGACAGCGCTCAGTCCGACCTGCCGGGAAACGGTCAGGGAAGCGATGAAGCTGGCCCGCAAGCATGGCGTGAAGGTCTGTTTTGATCCGAACTTGAGGCTGAAGCTGTGGTCACTGGAAGAAGCGCGAGAGGTGCTGCTGGAATTGGCCCAAGAAGCGGATTATTTCCTCCCGGGACTGGATGAGTTGAAGCTGCTGTATCAAACGGACAGTTTCGACGAAATTGTAAGCCGGCTTAGCCAGCTTAAGGCGGTATCGATCGTCAAGGGCGGCGAAGACGTAACGTATATCGTCGAGCAAGGACGCGTAAGCTCGGTGCCGTATTTTAAAGCGGAGCAAGTCGTGGATACGGTCGGGGCAGGAGACGGTTTTTGCGCGGGCTTTTTCGTCGGGTTGCTCAAGGGCTATAGTTTGGAAGAAGCGGTCCGCCTCGGTAACCTGATCGGCTGTATGGTGGTACAGATGGAGGGAGACTGGGAAGGCATTCCGACTTGGGAGCAAGTGGAGGCGTTTCTTAACAACGTAAAGCATGTCGAGAGGTAGTATCCGATGCAACGAGTCCATGCACTACTAATTTCATATTAGGAACGGATGAGGGAATATGAAAAAAATCAAGCTTTTGCAGCAGTTGACCAATGAAGGCGTGGTAGCGGTTCTGCGCGGAGAAACGCCGGAAGAAGTCGTCGAAATGGCGGAACAGGCGATTGCCGGTGGGATCAAAGTTATCGAAGTGACAATGACGGTGCCGTTCGCACTGCAGGCAATTGAGAAGCTTGCCAAGAAATATACAAGCTCCACGCAGGACCCGTCCAAATATGCGATTATTGGCGTAGGGACGGTATTGGACCCGGAAACAGCGCGGGCGGGCATTCTAAGCGGAGCGGAATTCGTGGTCGGTCCGGCGTTAAATCCGCATACCGTTACGTTGTGCAACCGGTACCGCGTACCTGTGATGCCTGGCGTCATGACGATTCAAGAGATTCAACGGGCATTGGAGCTCGGCGTAGACATCGTGAAGCTGTTCCCGGGCAATCTGTACTCGCCATCCACGATCAAAGCGATCAAAGGGCCGCTTCCGCAAGCCAACGTTATGCCGACCGGCGGTGTCTCCTTGGACAATCTCGCCGATTGGATCAAGGCGGGCGCAGTGGCTGTCGGTATCGGTTCCGATCTGACAACGGAAGCCGTCAAAACGGGCAACTACAGTCTGGTAGCCCAAAAAGCCACGCAATATATCGAAGCTTACCGGGCGGCGAAAGGCTAAGTTGTCCATTATCTATAGTAATATCAAAGAAGCAGCGTAACCCAAACGTTCGTTCGGGTTACGCTGCTTCTTTCTTTGATGAGGATCTTACGAATGGTTGCTTCTTATCAAGTTTATTCGGTAGCTACCGATTGATCGGCTTGCAGACCGACCGGTGCGATCCGAACGAAGCTCGTTTGCAGGTTGTTCAGCAAATGCTCCACTTTCGCCGCGGCTTCCGGCTGTCCGGACTTCACGAGCTCTTCATGGTAAGTGCCGAGCAGTTCGCTCAAGTCTTTCATACTTTGTACGCCGACCGGTTCGATTTTGACCTTGGCGCCTTTGGCTACCCGGCGTTCGATGGCGGCTTGATCTAGACCCATCTCCGGTACGAGGCGTTGGTAAATGACGCCGCCCGTCATCCCTGCGCAAATCCAAGGACCCGGATCGCCGAGCACAACAGCGCGGCCGTTGGTCATGTATTCAAAGGCGAAGCCTTTCAAGTTCGCGCGGGCTGCGATGCCGCCGAGCTCGTCTTGAATCGGAGCCGTAATTTCGCCGCCGAATACGACGTCTGCGCCGGAGAACCGGATGCAAGCGCGGGTATCGGCATTGCCTTGAATCAGGAATAAGCCTTTTTGCGCGCCGTAGCCGAACGATTTGCCCACGGAACCATTGATGAATTGCTTATGCTTGCTTGGTGCTTTCAGGATCGCGACTTTACCGCCGAGCGACATTTTGCCGACGCCGTCTTCCGCACCGCCGTGAACCGTGATATTTACGCCGCGGGCATTGAAAGCAGCCAACCCGTTACCCGGCACGGAACCTTCGGTCATGGTGATGCTTACCGGAGGCAGCGCATCGTAGCTGCCATCGAAACGGTCTCTTACGCGGTGGCTTGCATAGCGGCTGCCAAGGATACGGGATTCCGCATCGACTTTGGACCAAGTACGCTCCACCGGCACATCGAACGAAACGGCATCCGGGAAAAATTGCTGGCCTTCTGCTCCTGCTGCAATGCGAATATCCGAGGATACCGCGGCTGCAACTTCCTCCAAAGCTTCTTGTGCTGCCGCCAAGGACAGCGGAGCCGGACGGAGCAGGTCGGACAGATCGATTTTCTCAAGATGACTTACTTGCTGCAGCAGGTCGGAACGACCAACGAGATCTTGCAGGTTTGCAAAGCCGAGCTGAGCGACGATGTCCCGCACTTCACGGCCGATTCCGCCAAACAAACGAACAAGCGATTCAACAGCCGTATCATAGACACGAGGGACGAAGCGGCGAAGACCTTTTTCTTCGGCTTCTTCCATCGAGTCGATTTGCGTTGCGATTCCGACGTGACATGTATCCAGGTGACAGCCGCGGCACGTCGTACAGCCGATGGACTGCATTGCGATGGAGCCGAAGCCGATGCGGTTCGCGCCGAGCATGACCATTTTCACAACGTCAGCACCGGATTTCATGCCGCCGTCGGACCAAAGCTCCACTTTGTGGCGCAATCCGGCTTCGATCAGCGCGATGTGCGCCAGCTTCGTACCGATTTCGGTCGGCAGACCGACGTGCGTGATGGAGTGAATCCGAGCTGCACCCGTGCCGCCGTCAAAACCGGACAACGTGATCACATCCGCGCCTGCTTTGGCAACGCCGACTGCAATCGTGCCGATACCAGGAACGACCGGAACTTTGACGATGATTTTCGCCTTGCGTCCGCTCGCTTCCTTCAACTCGGAAATGATTTGCGCCAAGTCCTCGATCGAATAAATGTCATGGTTGTTGGACGGTGATATCAGGTCGGAGCCGATGGTCGCGTTCCGTGCCAATGCGATCTTCGCCGTTACTTTCGAGCCCGGCAGGTGACCGCCTTCGCCCGGTTTTGCGCCTTGCCCGATCTTGATTTCCAAGAAGGCAACAGCGTTAGCCAGCTCGACGTTAACGCCGAAGCGTCCAGATGCAACTTGGGCGCCGCGGGTTCGCTTGTAGCGGCCGAGCATGTCTTTGATCTCGCCGCCTTCGCCGTTCATCGTCACCATGTTCAGACGCTCGCCGGCTTCGGCGTAAGCACGAAATGCCGTCTCGTTCTGCGATCCGAAGGACATGGATGAAATGAGCATTGGCAGATCATGGCCGCCGATACCAATCTCGACTTGGGAAGGGTCGAGCGGCTTACGGCCTTCGGCGTGCGCTTTCGCATAATTGAAATCCGCAACGTGACGGATGGAAATACCGTTTTTCTTTTCCTCTTCGCGCAGCTTGTCGCGATAGTCTTCGTACGGAGCCGCTCCGGAAGCCGCATCGCCGAGCGCTTTCCACATTCGTTGGAAGAAGCGGAAGTTGCGGGCTGCTTTTGCTTTCGGATTGGCAAAGTCGTCGTAACGGGCTTCGGCATCGGCTTCAAGCTCGGCAAAGCCGGTTCCGGCTTTATCGCTGCCCAGGTAGTTTACAATATCCAGCACGTCGGCGAGCTCCGGCTTCAAGCCAATCGACGAGAAGAAGCGGGTGTAACCGCGAAGCTCATGCGTCCCGATCGTGGAAATGACTTTCTCCAAGCCTTTCATCAACGCGGTGAACACCTTGCGTGCCGCCGGTGCGCCGTCCTTTGCCGCTGCCGTAGCAAACAAGATGTAAGGGGACAACACATCTGCGCCCAAGCCGCAAGCAACGGCCATATCGTGCAGGTTGCGGATAGCCGCGCTGCGCAGCACGATCGTCGTTTGACGGCGCAGGTTGTTGCCGTAACCGAGCTTCACTTCGCGAAGCGCGATATCGACTTTGGATACGGCCAGATGCGGGTCCATCCACAGCCGGTCGTTCTGATGCGCCTCGCTATCGTCCAGCACAAGCAGCATAGCGCCTTTGCGCACAGCTTGCACGGCGTCCGCCGCAAGCTGCTCCAGGGCATCCTTCAGCGAAGTGCCGCGGGCGAACGTTGTCGACAACGTGGTAACGGCATCGCCGTTTTGCGCACCGAACATCGCAACAAGCTGCTCATAGCTTGGCTGTTTCAATTCAGCTAAAGAATCGATACCGTTGCTGCCCTCCAACACGACGGGATAGAGCAGCTCTACCCGCAGCCGGTCATCCGGCTGGCTGTACACGGCCGGGCGAGGCCCTACGACAACGCGGGTGGAGAAGTGCTCCATTTCGCGGTCACGGTCGATCGCCGGGTTGGTAACAACTGCAACGCTTTCTTTGATGAAATCCGGAATATTCTGACGCTCCCAGTTCAACGCGGCATGCGGGCTGTCGTGGCCGAGCGAGCGAATCGGCTCTGCGCCGGTTTCGGCGGTCGTTTCGATCATTTGGATGCCGTCGCGGTCCCATCCGAACGAGCTGTAGAGCGCATCCGTCGGCGTGACATCGGCGGAAGGCGCCGCTTCGACGGCCGGAATTTCATTGTTCAAGTGCTTGCGCTGTCCTTCGAGTCCAAGACGGCTTTGCACGCGCTCCAGCACGGAGGATTGCACCAGATGATAAGGAATCACCTGTACATGCTCGCCCGGTGTCAGCACGACGCCAACTTTTTCGCCCGGTGCAATCGGTTTCGGATCTGCGACCATCTCGCCGACCGTAATGACGCCTTGCTCCGAAGAGAAATACAGGGACGTTTCGCTTTCCACCATCCATACCGGACGCAGACCAAGCGCGTCGACGCTGAAAATGCACTCGTTGCCGTAACGGGAAACGATCCCTGCCGGTCCTTGCGCGTAATGGCCCCAAGCTTGGCGGAAATAGACGTACATGTCCTGCAGTTCCGGACGGAAAAGTTTCATCTCATTAAGAATCGGAGGGAAAACGACTTCCATCGCTTCGAACAGGCTGAGGCCGAAACGGTGAATGAATGTTTCGATGGTGCGGTTCATGTCCTGGGAGTCGCTGCCGCCGTCAACGAGGGGCACGCCGACCATGTCGGCTTCGATCCGCATCTTTTTCACCGTATTGATCTCGCCGTTATGGCCAAGCAGCGAGAACGGCTGCACGCGGAAGAAGCTGGATTGAGTGTTCGTGGAGTATCGGTTGTGTCCGATAGTAACCTGCGCTGCGAACAGCGGGTCGCGGGTGTCATTGAAGTACTTCGGCAAAATGCTGGCGGCGCCCATTACTTTATAAGCGGCCGTGACGTTGCTGAGGGTGGCGACGTGTACGTTGTATTTGGCTTCGATCGCCACATGAAGTTCAAACAGATGGTCGGAGACTTTCACTTCCTGCTTGTCACAGAGACCCGCGATTTGCCAGAAGGTCGGTTCGTCGTTGCGTCCGTTCGGACCGAGCACGCTGCTGTCCACCTGATTTTCCTGCTCCAAGAGGATGCTGACCTGGAACTGGGAGAACAGCTCGCGGATGCCTTTTTGCATATCGGGAGCGGAGATGTCCAGCTTGCGCGGCACGAAAATGTGCGCAACGGAGAAGCGCTCGTCATGAGCAAGCTTGCCGTCGAGTCCGGCGTCGGTCAGCTTTTTCTCCCACAGGGCGCGCGGAATGTCGGTCAGGATGCCGCAGCCGTCGCCTTCCCCGTTAATGAAACCCGAACGATGCTCCATTTTCACGAGGGCGTCGATCGTCTTTTGAATGTTGTCGCGGGACGGAAATCCGTCTTTTTCAATAATACAGATGATACCGCAGCTATCATGTTCGGTGGCCAATAAATTCTGAAAGCGGCCTTCATTGCGCATAACTTGATTCATTCTCGTGGTCAGCAGGCTGACCGTCACCTCCCATTAAAATTAGTTGCGGGTTCGTCCTGAAAAGAAGGCTTTGTTCATGTGAAGCAAGAAAGCGGAAAGAGTCAACGAATCATTGCAATGAATAAAAATACATTTATTCTGCATAATTCACTTGATTTTCGGTTTCTCGATTCAGCAGAAGCTGTGCGGAAGCGGGTGATAAAAGGGACAACGCCCCAACCGTCCAAACGCACAGCTTCATAGTTAACATGGCAAAAACCTTACATTTAGCCGAATTCACTTGGTTTTAAAGTATTTATAGAATATCACGAAATTTCATGTGAGACAATAGAACATTGAAGGGAAATGTTAATTGTAAGCGCTGTCTATTTTGCATAACTGGTGAATAAAGGCAATTTCGGAGCGGAATGATGAGGGTTGATAAAAAACGAACGAACTATTACCTTTGTCCGATAATAGTTCGTAATTTGGGTGATAAATGGAATTTATTGCCGATCTATCAGTTAAGCGTTCATTCGGGCGAATGCGCGATTTGCCGCTTCAATCGTATAAGCGACATCCTCATCCGTATGAGCCGTGGTCAAGAACCAGGCTTCATATTTGGAAGGAGCCAGGCAAATGCCGTCCTCCAGCATATAGCGGAAAAAGGCTGCAAACTGCTCGCCGTCGGTATTTTGCGCCTCGTCGTAGTTTGTCACCGGATGGTCGCAAAAGTGTGTCGACAGCGCGCCGCGGATGCGGTTTACGGTTAGAGCGATACCGTGCTTGCGAGCCCCTTCGGCAAGGCCTGCTTCCAGCATGGCGCCCAGCCGGTCCAGCCGCTCGTAGGTGCCGGGCTCTTGCAGCGCCTCCAAGCATGCGATCCCCGCGGAAATCGATGCCGGATTGCCGGCCATGGTGCCGGCTTGGTAGGCCGGTCCGAGCGGCGCAACCTGCGCCATGATCTCTGCGCGGCCGCCGTAAGCGCCAATCGGCAGTCCGCCGCCGATGATTTTACCAAGGGCCGTCAGATCGGGCTCGATGGCTGCGTAGTCGGTGCCTTCGGGCAAACCGGCGAAGGTGGAGGCTGCGCCGTAATGGAAGCGGAACGCGGTGATCACCTCGTCGTAGATGACAAGGGAGCCGTTCCGGCGGGCGGCGGAGCATAGTCCTTCCAGGAAGCCAGGCTTCGGCATGACCATGCCGAAGTTACCGACAATGGGCTCGACCATGACCGCGGCCACGTCGCTGCCCCAACGCTCCAGCGCAGCTTCCAGCGCGGCGAGGTCGTTGAACGGCACGGTGATGACCTCGTGCGCGATGCTGACCGGAATGCCGGCGCTGTCCGGTATGCCGAGGGTGGACGGGCCGGAGCCGGCGGCAACGAGCACCAGGTCCGAATGGCCGTGGTAGCAGCCGGCGAATTTGATGATTTTGTTCCGGCCGGTATAGGCGCGGGCTACCCGGATCGTCGTCATTACGGCCTCAGTGCCGGAGTTGACGAAGCGGACCTTGTCAAGCGACGGAATCGCTTCTTTCAGCATGCGGGCGAATCGGATTTCCAGTTCCGTCGGCGTACCGTACAATGTGCCGTTCTCCGCGGCACGGACGATGGCGGAGGTCACATGAGGATGCGCGTGGCCGAGAATGATCGGACCGTAGGCGGCCAAATAGTCGATGTAACGGTTGTCGTCTTCGTCCCAGAAATACGCTCCTTGTCCCCGTTTCATGAAAACGGGCGCTCCGCCGCCCACGGCTTTGAAGGAGCGGGAAGGGCTGTTGACCCCGCCGACGATATGCTCAAGCGCCTCCGTATAAAGCGCTGCGGAGCGTGTGCGGGGCTTGGCTTCGGATGCGTTAAACGCAAATGGATTGCTCATGAGGATTCAAGTCCTTTCCATCTATGTATATTTACATTATAAAGGATTACGTTCCTGCAGTGAATTTTTCTCCGGATCGGATCGGATCGGATCGGTCGGCGCCTCATTCTGTGGGAATGTGAAGAAGCGAGCCTTTAAGTGCCGTTACCGCTTGACCATGGATGTGGAGACGGTCATCGACCAGCGCCAGTCTAAGAACACCTGTTCGTGCAGACGATTGAATGGCCGTCATCCGATCTTTTCCCAGCTTATCCTGCCAGTAAGGCGCCAGCGCGCAATGGGCCGATCCGGTAACCGGATCTTCGTCGATTCCCAGCGCCGGGAAGAAGCAGCGGGAGGCGAAGTCGTACCGTTCATCCTGCGAACGGGCTGTAATCAGCACGCCGCGGACACCAAGCTCCGCCATGACGGTAAAATTGGGCTTGAGCTCCCGCACGGCTTCCTCCGAGTCCAGTTCGACCAGCAAGTCCAGCCCGTTGGTTCCGACAAAACGGGGCACGGCCCCGCCCAGGGCATCGGCCAATCGGTCTGGCGCGTCCGTTTCGGTGATCCGCTCAACGGGAAAATCGAGCCGGATCCAACCGTCCTCACTTTGAGATGCCGTCAACTGACCGCTAAGCGTGTGAAAGGTCAAAGCCTGTTTGCGGTCTGCCCGCTCGGTCTCCCACAAGTAGTGTGCACTGGCCAGTGTAGCATGGCCGCACAAATCCACCTCAACCGTCGGTGTAAACCAGCGAAGCCGGTAGCTGCCGTCCTCTTGGGGGGAGAGAAACGCCGTTTCCGACAAGTTCATCTCCATCGCAACCTGCTGAAGCCATGGGTCGGAAGGATAGCGCTCTAGCAAACACACCGCCGCAGGGTTGCCGCGAAACGGCTTATCCGCAAAGGCGTCAATAACATGCATTTCGATCATAATGACAGTTCTCCTTTCAGGTCAAAAGCGGGAAGCCCCAGGCCTCCCGCTCGCGTATGTTTCCTAGCTGCTATTGTTTTTTTGCCGGTACGGTGCCAGTCGTGCTTTTATTGCCACCTTCCTTGCCGGTAGGAGCCAGAGGGTCCCGGCCTTCGAACAGTGCCTTAATGTAATCCTGCAGCTTGGTGCGGTTTACGCTGAGGACTTCGGCGCCGCCGACCCGTTTTTCAATCAGCAGCTCGGAAGGCGGGATTTGCTGGCTGACCATCCCCTCGGTTTTGGCCTCGAAGGCGAGCGAGCCGAGCTTCAGCATGTCGGTCGTCGTCAAGTTCGTTTCGAGGTAAGGATCGATGCTGTTCAATATTTTCGGCAGTCGGATCAGAGAGCCGGTCGTCTGCATTTTTTGCGCGACGGCCTGCAAAAATTTACGCTGCCGCTCGGTGCGGGAAAAGTCGCTCATCGCATCGTGACGGAACCGGACGTACTGCAGCGCCATTTTTCCGTCGAGATGCTGCATGCCCTTCTTCAGATCGATATCGTACTCATGGCCGTCTTCCGAATCGCGGTACTTCATATCCTTCTCGACTTCGAGATCGATACCGCCGATGGCGTCCGTCAGCGCGATGAAGCCCTTGAAATCGGTATAAAAAAAATATTGAATCGGAATACCGAGCAGGTCGCTAACCGTGCGCATGGCCAGATTCGGCCCGCCGACGGCAAGTGCCGTATTGATGCGGTCCTCGCCATGCCCCGGAATTTTCACGTAGGTGTCGCGCAAAATGGAAAATAAGTACGCTTTCTTCGTCACCGGATCGATGGAGGCGACCATAATCGAATCGGAACGCGGTACTTCGTTCTTTTTGAGCCCCCGGGAGTCGCCGCCGAGAATGAGCACGTTCACCCGTGAGTTCCCCTCCCATTTGGGCGGAGTGTAGCTGTCCGACATGTTGAGCTGCTTCGGGGTAAGCCCGCCGAATTTGGTCGTTTCGGGATGACTTTGAATGTTATTGGCAAATTGAACGAATGAATATGTAAAATAGCCGATTCCTGCAAGCAACAGCAGCAGCAGCGAAATGAAAAACCATTTTATCGTGCGGACCATGGGAATTCGGTTCCCTCCTCTGGTTGCGTTCGCTTTTCCTGATCGTAAGGTTGGTGTATCATAACGGGTATAGGTTTTGACAATGCCGCAGGAACATGCATACGTTAGGACAGGAAACTATTTCATTATTATAAAAGGTTTCAATCCGCGCCTGCAAGCTTCGGCATATTTTGACAGGAGGACCTACATCTATGAATCTCGCCATCGATGTGCATCGGCTGAGAAAAGAATTTAAAGTGCAGAAAAACCGGGAAGGCTTGAAAGGCGCCGTGCGCGACCTGTTCAGGAGAGAGTATAACCAAGTCGCCGCGGTGAAAGACATCAGCTTCCAAATTCCGCAGGGCGAGATATGCGGCTACATCGGCGAGAACGGAGCGGGCAAATCGACCACGATTAAAATGCTGACCGGCATTCTCGTTCCCACCTCCGGCGATATTCGCGTAGGCGGCTTCATTCCTTATAAAGAGAGGGAGAAATTCGTCCGGAACATCGGCGTCGTGTTCGGCCAGCGCAGCCAGCTTTGGTGGGATATCGGCGTGATCGAATCGTTCCAGCTGCTCAAGAAAGTGTACCGCGTCCCGGATGCGGAATACCGCAGCCGGATGGACGAGCTCGTGGAGCGACTCCAGCTTGGCGAGTTGTTGAACCGGCCTGTTCGCAAGCTGAGTCTGGGCCAGCGGATGCGCTGCGAGCTTGCGGCATCGCTTATTCACAATCCGGAAATTTTGTTTCTGGACGAGCCTACGATCGGTCTGGATATTATGGTCAAGACGGAAATCCGCGAGTTTCTGAAATCCATGAACAAACGGTACGGCACGACCATTCTGCTGACAACCCACGATCTGCAGGACATTGAAGCGCTGTGTTCCCGGGTCATTATGCTTGACGACGGACGGATCATCTACGACGGAGGACTTGAGGAGCTGAAAGAACGCTGGGGCAAAGGCAAGGAAGTCATTCTCCGTTTCTCGGAGCTAGTATCCTTACCACGTTTGCGCGAGCTGACCGCAGGACTGCAAGTAGACTGGTCGCTCGACAACGAACTGACGGCCAAAGTATGGATTCCGCAGCAGGCGGCAAGCGTCTCCGAGGTGCTCAGCCGGGTTGTCGGCATAACGACGATTGAGGACATTAAAATCCTTGAAACGAATACGGACGACATCGTGCGGGAAATTTACAAATCCGGATCGGCGGAAGCGAAAAAGGAGCTGCGCGAAGAACAGGAAGTGACGCTGCATGTTTAGCGCTTATCTGGACATTATCCGCATCCGCTTCCTGATGATGCTCGCTTACCGGGTCAATTATTACAGCGGGATTATTATTTATGCCCTTAATATTGGGGCGTATTATTTTCTGTGGAAGGCGATTTACGGGACGAAAGAGCTGCTCGGCGGGATGACCGTGACCCAGATGACGACTTATGTGGCTATATCGTGGATGGCGCGGGCGTTTTATTTTAACAATCTGGACCGGGAAATTGCGAATGAGATCAAAGACGGCAGCGTCGCAATCCAGTTCATCCGCCCGTACAATTACATCGTCGTCAAAATGATGCAGGGTCTTGGCGAAGGCTTGTTCCGCTTCTTTCTATTTTCCGTGCCGGGCATGGTGATCGTCTCGTTCTTGTTTCCGGTGCAGCTGCCGTCAGATCCGCTGACCTGGCTTATTTTTCTCGCCATGCTGTTTTTCAGCTTCCTGATCAATACGCAGATCAATATTATTACCGGCCTGTTTGCTTTTTTCCTTGAAAACAACGAAGGCATGATGCGGATGAAGCGGGTAACCGTCGATTTGTTCTCCGGCCTGGTCGTGCCAATGTCGTTCTTCCCGGGCTGGGCGCAAGAGCTGATGAATCTGCTGCCGTTTCCGGCGATCACGTACTTGCCTGGCTCCGTCTTTACCGGCAAGGTCGCCGGTAGCGCCGTTTACAACGTATTTGCCATCCAAATCGTCTGGTTCGTGCTGTTGATTGTGCCGCTCTATGTATTGTGGCGGAGCGCGCGGACGCGGCTGTTCGTACAGGGAGGGTGATGGCGCATGTTCTATGCTAGCCTGTTTGTCAATTATTTGAAAAATTACATGAAAACGCGGCTCACCTACCGTTCCGATTTCTGGATTGAGGTGCTGTCCGATCTGTTATTTAACGGGCTGAATTTATTTTTCATTCTCGTCGTGTTCCAGCATACCGCGGCGATCGGCGAATGGAACGAGCAGCAGATTTTGTTTATTTATGGCTATTTTATGGTGCCTTACGGCTTGTTTATTACGTTTTTTAACTTATGGGGATTCACCGAGCGGTACATCGTCAAAGGCGAAATGGACCGGATCTTGACCCGTCCGGCACATAATCTGATACAGCTGATGCTGGAAAATATGGATCCGTCCTCGCTGTTCAGCGCGCTGGTCGGTCTGATCATCATGTTCTATTCCTGGACACAGCTTGATCTCGGGCTGATGTGGTACGATCCGCTCATTCTAATTGTGCTGGTGCTCGGTTCGATCATGATTTACGGGGGCGTGTACATTTTCTTTACATCGTTGTCGTTTTTCTCGGATTCGCCTACTGGCATTTTGCCACTGCTGTGGAACCTGCAAAACTACGGGCGGTACCCGATGACGATCTACAACCGTCTTCTTAACATCATGCTGACATGGGTGCTGCCGTTTGGCTTTGTCGGTTTTTATCCCGCTGCCTATTTCCTGGACCGGGCGAATTGGGGGACGTTTGCCTTGCTTACCCCGGTAGTCGGGCTCGTCTTCCTCACCTTCGGGCTGACGGTATGGAATTATGGGGTGAAGCGGTACCGCGGAGCGGGCTCGTAGAGGGCGGAGCATTTGTAACAAGTAACATATTGGGATCGTGAGGAGCTGCCGACAGGCAAGCTCCTCTTTTGCGTACCGGGAACAGCGCCGTGGAGAAGGTTACCATTAGTAGCCTTTGTGCCCGCCTTTGACCCATTCGTCTCTCTCGGAATAGGAGTAAACGTGCTGCGGGCAAGGGACGCAATGATGGCGATTGACGATTTCGACGGGATGAACGACCTGAACGATCTGAGGGTGGAAAAAATCCCGGTAGATCCGGACGGGCGGATCGTAAACGGTCTTGGTCGGACATGGAGAATAGCAATCGTAATCGTGCATATAAGCGGCTCCTTTCGAGTTGGATTTATTTTATAGTATGCGACAAACGTCTAGTGGACTGGGCCAATCCCCAGTTGGGCAAAATTTAGAAAAATCAAGTCTCTTTGTTTTAAGATTTTTTTAAGCTTTATTTCATTTTCCTTTAAGCTTGGCGTAACGTTGAGTTCATATTTCGCTCCTATACTAACAATAAATCCCTTACCACGAACTGGTTCGTTCAAAAAATGTACATACTTGATGATTTCGAGCGAGTTGACAGGGAGGTTTATCCAGTGGTATGATACAAATCATAGGGAGTTGAACATATGTTCAAAACGTTTGTTCAAAACGAATGTTCAAGCGTATGTTCGAAATAAAAAAAAGGATAGGGTGGAGAGAATTATGAAAAAATGGACAGGTAAAGTTATGGCAGGTACGGTAGCAGCAGCAGTATTGTTTGGCGGAATCGGCGGTTTGGCAACAGCTCCTAAGGCGTTTGCGGATGACGATATTACGTACACGGTCGTTCCGGATGCTTCCATTCCTTTGCACAAACGTGTAGATGTCGGTTTGACTTCGGTTATTGTTCAGGCATCCGGTATTATTAATATGAACGTGGACGATTTCAAAGCAGAGCTCAAAAAAGGAAAATCGATCAGTGAGCTGGCCCGTACAAGCGGAGTCGAACGTTCGGATTTGATTAGCAGATTGGTTAATCCGGCGCTTGAAAGAGTAGATAATGCATTAAGCCAAAATAGAATTACTGAAGAAGAAGCGACGCAATTGAAGAAAGAAGTTACAGAAAAGTTTTCCGAAGCAATCGATAAATCAGGTTATCAAGATAAATTCAGTGGCAAGTATTCCAAAAAGCTTAAGCTGAAAACTCAAGTCGATGAAGAATCCGTAGCTAAAGTGCTTGGCATTACCCAAAATGAATTGGATGAGGCGTTCAGCAGCGGCAAAACGATTGCCGATATCGCGAAAGAAAAAGGCCTCAACGAAGATCAAGTCATTGCCGGCCTGAAGGATCAATTGAACGATTCCCTGAAAGCATTCATCAATAAGAAGTAAGAGCTTCCGAACACCTAAGAAAGCCGTCCTTTTATGAGGGCGGCTTTTTCATGTTCCTGAGAGCAGATCAGGTTGTTTTGCGGCGGAGGAGTTTCGTATAATGCTTGTACAAAGAAAAAATTTACAATATGGATGCGAGGAGAGGAAATCACTATGCCGCAGCTTCAACCCGGACAACCTGTTCCAGATTTTACTCTGACGGCTGGAAACGGGGAAACCGTAACGCTATCGCAGTTTCGGGGCAAATACGTCGTTCTGTATTTCTACCCTAAGGATATGACGCCTACATGCACGGAGGAGTCCTGTCAATTCCGTGATTACAACGCACAGTTCGAGAACTTGAACACCGAGGTGATCGGGATTAGCCCAGACGACCTGAAGTCCCATGGGAAGTTCGCCGCCAAATACGAGCTGCCGTTCCTGCTGCTCTCCGACCTTGAACACGAGGTGTGCGAGTTGTTCGGCGTTTGGCAGCTGAAAAAGATGTACGGACGTGAATATATGGGCGTGGTGCGCTCGACATTTGTTATCGATCCGCAAGGCAAGCTTGTCCGTGAATGGCGCGGCGTTCGGATCAAGGGACATGTCGAACAGGTGCTGGAAGCCGTCAAGGAGGCTCAAGCAGGAGTAAAGACCTCATAGTAGCCGTTCATCTAAAGGCCGGGAGCAACGTAAAGCAGCCCCGGCTTTTAAATTTGCATCAAGTTTGGTAGAAGCAGGAATGCATACTGGGGTTGGCGAAAACAACCCTTAGCAATAAATTTCCAGCAAGGGAGCGTTCGTGAATGCAGCGGTATGAAAAACAGTCCTGTCGGATCGTCTATGTAGGAACTTATAATGGCGGAGGGAACGATTCTTTATATGTACTAAGTATGGATAAGTCAACCGGGGAGCTGTCTGTCATCGGCGCTTATGCGGAGGTCGAGATGCCTTCCTTCTTAACGGTAGATACGGAACGCGGCAGGGTGTTTGCGGTAAGCGAGCTGCAGGATGAGGCAGGCAAGGAAGGCGGGGAAGTGGCTTCTTACGCTGTGGAAGCGGAGACCGGGGCTTTGCGCTATACCGGCAAACAGCCTACTTTCGGCGCTTCGCCGTGCCATTTGGTAACGGATCGTGAGGGGAGGCGGCTCGTCGTAGCTAATTATACAAGCGGCAGCGTAAGCCTGTACCCGATCTCGGAAGATGGCAGTATCGGCCCATTGGCGGATCGGAAGCAGCATGAGGGACATAGCGCCCGCAGCGATCGGCAGGAAGCGGCTCATGCGCATTGCACCGTCCTGAAAGATTCCCGCATTTATGTCGCAGATCTCGGAACGGACAAAATCATGATCTACAACGTTCAAGAGAACGAAGCAAAGCCGTCGCTTGTTTTACATGGCGAAGTGCAGGTGCATGCCGGGGCAGGCCCGCGGCATATGGCGTTTCATCCCGACCTTCCGTATGCGTACGTGATTAACGAGCTGGATTCTACGATTACGGCGTTCGATTATAGCCAAGAATCCGGAACGCTTCGGGAAATCCAGACGGTGTCCGCGCTGCCGGAAGGGTTTGCAGGGGAGAGCTACTGTGCCGATATCCATATCGGGGTGACCGGGGACTACTTATACGGCTCCAACCGCGGGCACGACAGCATAGCCGTCTACCGCATCAATCGGACCAGCGGCAAGCTGACGCTGATCCAGCACGAGCCGACCGGCGGAGCATGGCCGAGAAATTTTGCCGTCACGCCAGATGGGAAATTCGTGTTGGCCGCCAATCAAAATTCTGATTCCATTGTCACGTTAGCCGTAAATGAAAACACCGGCCGGCTGGAGCCCACAGGTTATGAGCTTCGCATACCGAAACCGGTGTGCATCCAATTTTTCGATTAACGGGCAGGATGTTTATTTCAGCAGGTATTGATCCACTTCGTCCAGCATCTTATTGGCGGCGATGATCCCGCCGGAGGAGTTCCAAATATCGTCGCTCACTTTAATCACTTTGTTATTCTTCACGACGTTTAAGTTTTTCCAAAGCGGGTCGCTCGTCCAGTCTTTCTCGACGGCGCTCGCTTCTTTTTTATCGTTATCCCATACGTAATAGATCAGAATATCTCCGTCCATATCCGGGAGGCGTTCCTTATTGATTTCGGTCGCAAACTCGTCTTTGTCCTGAGCGGCAGGACGCTTAAAGCCGATTTTGCTGAGCGCGAGTCCTGCAAACGTATCTTTCATATAAAGCCGGGCTTTCCCCGGAATAAAGCGAACAAGCGATACTTTCGTATGGAGCTTGTCTCCCGCTTTGGCCTTCATATCGGCAATGCGCTTGTCATACTGCTGTAAAAGCTGCTCGCCCTCGGCTTTTTTGTTAACGGCTTCGGCATAGACGCGGAAATTTTTTTGCCAGTCGGATTGCAGACGTTCCGAGAATACCGTCGGCGCGATGGCGGCGAGCTGCGTGTATACTTTTTCCTGCCGCAGCTTGTTGCCGAGGATCAAATCGGGTTCCAGCTTGGCGATCGCTTCAAGGTTCGGCTGGTTCTCGTCTCCGACGACTTCGACGCCATCCAAATCTTTTTTCAAATGGTCGTACCACGGGTTGCCGGACCACGATTTAACCGCTCCCACCGGTTTAAAGCCAAGAGCAAGCACGGCTTCCGTTCCTTCGTTAGTCAGAACGACGATCCGTTTGGGCTCAGTGGGAACTTTGGAAGAGCCCATCGCGTGGTTGATCGTTAGTTCGGATACGGCTGCCGCAGCCGGCTGCTTTTGAGTCGTATCATTAGTCGGGGCTGAAGTGTTAGCCGTGCCGCAGCCGCTCAACATCGCACCCAAGGCGGTTGCGCAAGCCAAGAGCGCAGCAGCGGATTTCCATTTCGAACGCAAAGATGTAAACAAAGATGATACCCCTCTCTTTATAAATGAAAATGATTATCATTATCGTGAAAAATTCTACCTTGTTCCCTCCCCCTTGTCAATCTTTTCTTCTACGGTCGTCCGGCGAACCTCAGGGCGGCGCTCCGGTCATAAAAGAGAAAAACCATCCATATATTCTATCAATACCTATTTCATAGAACTATACGGAGGGATCTCTCAATGAAGCGCAGACCGCAAGCTTATTCGTTCCGCATGATAAGCACCGTTTGGACAGCCATGCTTGGCCTCACGATCCTGTGGCTTACGGTCTTGACGAACACGGCAGAGGCGGCACCCGGTCATGAAGGAGAGGAAGCTTTATTTACGCAGTTGAAATCGGGCAAACGTATAGCAATCGAAAAAAACTATACCCCGGCAGAAAAACCGACGGTGTACTTGACCTTCGACGACGGGCCAAGCAAGCTGACCCCGAAGGTGCTGGATATTTTGCAGGAGGAGGACATTCGGGCCACCTTCTTCGTGCTGGGCGAGCAGGTGCAGGAACGCCCGAAAATAGCGAAGCGTATCGTAGAGGACGGCCATGCCCTCGGCAATCATACGTATAATCACGTTTACCGGGAGCTGTATTCCGATTTTCGCGCATTCTGGGAGCAGGTTCAGAAGACGGAAAATATATTGCTGGAGACATCGGGCGTCAGGCCGCGTTTTATCCGTGCTCCGGGCGGAACGTACGGCAATTTTGACGCTTTTTATTTCTATTATTTGGGGCAGGCCGGCTACGAGGTTTACGATTGGAGCATCGACAGCGAAGATGCGAGGCGTCCCGGGATGACGGCAGACCAGATTTTCCGTACGGTGGAAAAAGGGCCGTTCGGAAACGAGGTTATTGTGCTGATGCACGACGGTTTGGGACATGAAGAAACGGTAAAAGCGCTTCCGCGAATTATCCGGTTATTTAAAGAAAAAGGCTATGCTTTCGCTTCGCTCGCCCCAGAGGTGAAGCCGGTACAGTTTTCCGGCGGGAACCTGAAATGGTCCAGGACGGAAACTCGCGAATCGTTCGATAGCCTGCTAGCTGCTGCGCACGAACATAGGGGACTTTTGGCTCCAGAGGACATTCCGAGCAAGGCTAATGCTCCGAAAGCGCTGCCCGGCTCGCCCGCAGCCATCGCTTATACGGAAGCCGGTCAAAGGGGAGGGCCGGATCGTTTGAATGTACATTTGGGTGAACGCACGCTGGCTTTAACGAAGGAGCAGTTCCGTTTTCGGGACGGGAGCTATAGGGTACCTCTGAGATCATTGATCGCAGCGATGGGCGGAATCGTCGAATGGAACGCCGAGCGCCGGATGGCTGTCGTTCGCTATGGAGCGATTACGGCCGAGTACGATTTGGCCCGGCAGCAGCTGAGGGTACGGCGTCCGGCAGCCGAATGGGATGCTGAAGCGAAGACACGCATTCACCCGTTTCCTGAAATAGAGCTTGCGAACGGGACGCTGTATGTGCCGCTCCGTCAAACGCTGGAGCTGCTGGGCGACCGGATGTTGTCCAGCGACGCTCCGCACGAACGGGGGGCTGCGGAGGTGCAGGCGGCAGTCTATGGCGGCTATCGGATTGGTTGGATGCATAGTTGACGAACATGTGGAAACCTCTCGCTCGAGTCTAAAAGCTATGAAAACCGGCCATACTGAATGCTAGAATGCAAGACTGGAAAAGCTTGCATACCATGATTCAGGTCAGGAGGTTTTCAGGGTGACAAAATCTATGAATCTGACGGATACGCCTCAGGCGGTGCTCGAACGGATCGTGTATCAGGTGGAAAAGGTCATCGTAGGCAAACGGGAGGTCATCGAAAAGCTGCTTGTGGCTCTGCTTTGCGGCGGACATGTGCTGCTGGAAGACGTCCCGGGCGTAGGCAAAACGATGCTTGTGCGCGCGCTGGCGAGAACGATCGATAGCAGCTTCAAGCGGATTCAATGCACCCCGGATTTGCTGCCGTCCGATCTGACCGGGGTTTCGGTGTACAACCAACGCAGCGGCGAATTCGAATTCCGTCCGGGGCCTTTGCTTGCCCATATCGTATTGGCCGATGAGCTGAACCGCGCATCGCCGCGGACGCAAGCCGCCATGCTGGAGGCGATGGAAGAGAAGCGGGTGACGGTCGACGGAACGACCTATCCGCTGCCGGAGCCGTTTTTTATTCTGGCGACGCAAAATCCCGTCGACTTCGAGGGCACATTCTCACTGCCCGAAGCCCAACTCGACCGGTTTATGGTGAAGCTTCGTCTCGGTTATCCCGACCCGCTTGGCGAGGTGGAGATGCTGGGCCGCATGGAAGAGCCGTTTCCGCTCGCTCAAATTCGTACGGTCGTCCTTCAGGAGGAATTCGTTTCCCTTCAAAAAGAAGCCCGCGCCGTTCATGTCGATGATACGATCAAGGAGTACATCGTCCAGCTTGCGACGGCAACCCGCACGCATCCGGACGTATCGCTCGGCGCCAGCCCGCGGGCTTCGGTCGCATTGATGCGGGCCTCCCAGGCGCAGGCGTTCCTGAAGGGCCGCAGTTATGTTATCCCGGACGACGTAAAGGAGCTGGCCGTTCCCGTACTGGCGCATCGATTGACGCTAGCGCCGTCTGCGCTGCTGTCCGGCCGTCAGGCGGAAGCTCTTGTCGCTTCGCTCGTCGCCAGCGCGCCGCTGCCGGTCCGACGGCATGCCGCAGGCTGAGGAAAGGCGGTAAGCATGGGGAGGTTATTGGCGGTCGGATGGATCGGGGGCTGCGGGGCGTTTCTCGGCTGGTGGGCGTTTGGCTGGGGCGGCCGGACGGCTTGGTTTTTGTTTTATGTCTGGGCTTTTTTCGTTGTTTATCTCGGGTTGTTTCGCGCTGCAGCCGGACGCGGACTGCAGGTAGAAAGACTGCCTGCCGGGATGGAGGCTATGCCGTCCGCTGACCAATTCGTTTACAACGGGGAACCGGTTACGATGGCCTATCGCTTTTCTGCGGCTTGGCTGCCGTTGTTCGGAGGGCGGCTACGGGTGGAGGAGCGCTGGGTGCACGAGGGTACCGGCGAGCGGATCGTCCGGCGAGGAACGGCCGAAACCGGCTTCCGGCGCGCCGCTGTCATGCGCTGTACGGTGCAGGGGCTTGACCGCGGCGTGTATCGGCAGGAGGCGCTGATCGTGAGCGCCGTGGACGCTTTCGGGCTTGTGCAGGCGAAGCGCGAAAGCGCAGGCAGCGGGCAGCTGTGGGTGCTGCCCGGGGGTTCGGGCACGGCGATGCCGATGCCGGGCGCGGCCCCGGAAGGGGCGCGTCCGGCTTCCCGGCGGCCGCCGGGTTCGGACCCCGTGCCGCAGGTGAGCGGCACGCGGCCTTACGCGCCAGGGGATCCGCTTCGCCGGATCCATTGGCGCAGCAGCGCGCGCACGGGCGAGCTGCGCGCGAAAGAGACGGAGCTGCCTGCCGCCGGGCGGCAGCTCATCGTGCTTGACGCGGCCGGAGCCGGACGGAGCGCGGGAGCCGCCCTGTGGGCGGATCCTGCGCTCGCGGCGGCGGTGGAGGCCGCGGCGGGGCTTGCGCGGCGCGCGCTCGAGCAGGGCGCGCGGGTGCGACTGGCCGTCAGCGACGGCCAGTCCGGCGCCGCCGAGGCGCAGGGGCGCGGGCGCGACGGCGAGCTGCTGCGGCTGCTCGCGGCAGTGCCGCGCGGCGAGGCGCGCGCGGACACGTTCGCCGAGCTCGCGCTGCGCGAAGCGCGGCTTGCAGGCGGCGGGGCGCTGACGCTCGTCACCGCCCGCGCCGATGCGCAGCTCGCCGCGGCTCTGCGTGGACTGCCACGCGGCGCCGCGCGCGTCGTTTACGTGCACGGGCCCGGGGCGGCTTGGCCTGGGCCCTTGCACGCATGGGTACGGCAGCTCGAAGCGCTCGGCTGCCCGGTCACGATCCTGGCGCCGCATGCGCCCGCTGCTGCGCCGAGAGGGGGTGCCGCCGATGCCGCTATCGGCACCTGACACCGATCCTCGCGCCGCTCAGCCGGCGAAGGATCCTGCATCTCCCGCAGCTGTCGCTTCCGGCTCCCGCGCCGCGTTAGCAGCTTGCGTCCGCGCCTTTCGCGAGGCGGCGGCTTCCGCCCCCGCCGCAGCCGCCTCGGCAAGCTCCCGCGCCGTGGCAGCGAACCGCGAGGCGCCGCGCCCGCCCGCCACTTGGGCGGGAGATGCCGTCCTCAGCGTGCTGCTGCTTCTGCTGCTGCTCGAGTGGCTGTATCCGCTGGGCAGACTGTCGGAGCTTACCGAGATATACAGTATCGCTCCATTCGCAGTTACATTTGCGGCATTTATGCTGTTGGATACGTTCCGCCTACCGGGCCTGGCCGCATGGTCGGCCAAAGCGTTATGGATCGTTGCCGTAACGGCTTGGATTCATAACGGACAAACGGTGCCTGCTCCCTCCTGGTGGCTGCAATGGGGCCACGAGCTGGCTGCCGATGCAGCCGAAGGCTTGCAGGGGAAGGTGGCGAATTGGGAGCCTGCGACACGGACGCTTTGTTTTATGGCGGGCTGGGCATTTTTTGTGTCCGTCGTGCAATCGTTCGTGTTGGAGCGTCGGCAGCTAATTTGGTTTCTTGGATTGACACTGGGCTATTTGGCGTTCTTTCAGATGGTGTTGGCCTTGGATATGTTTCACGCCGTGCTGCGCTGCATAGGCTTCGGACTGCTGCTTCAAGCCATGCTTCAGCCGGGACGGGCGCTCCGCTGGCGGGGAGAAGCGGTCTCCGCCGCTTCCTCCTCCGGGGAACGGATGCGCATCCTTCCCGTACTGCTGCTGACCGCTGCCTGCCTTGGCGCCGGACTGTTTGGAGCGACGCTGCATCCGCAGGACATGCGGACACCCGATTGGTCGGGGTATGTCCGGTCGCTCGAAAACCGCCTCCTGGGCAGCGCTTGGCTGCAGCGGCACGGATGGGCATCCGAAGCGAGAGCCCGAACGGGGTACGGCTCCGACGACGGCAAGCTCGGGCAGCCTTTGCAGCAGGACGACAGCCTTGCGTTCACGGCGGTTACTTCCAGGCTTACATACTGGCGGGGCGAGGCCAAAAGCTTCTATACCGGCCAAGGCTGGGCGGCAGTGAATGACCCGCCGGTCGCATTCGTTCCCCATCAGATGGAAAGGCAGGAGGACAGCCGGCCGCGTTCGGCGGCTTATGCCCTCGTCCAGCAGGAAATCCGTATCGCCTCTCCGAGCTTGAACCGCCAGCTTTTCGCGGGCGGCGAGCTTAAACGGGTAACGTCGATGCAGTCGGTCGAAGGAAAACCGATTCCGACTGAGTGGGTCTGGAAGCAGGACGCGACAGACCGGTATACGCTCCCGGCCTTAACGGACCCGCTCGTTTCCTACGAAGTCGACGCTTTAGTGCTGACCGATCGCACAGCGCCGGCGGCCGATGCGGGGACCGGTTATGCCGAAGACGTGCGGAACCGGTATTTGCAGCTTCCCGCCTCGCTGCCGGACCGGGTCCACCGCCTCGCGGAGCAGCTAACTGCGGGCTTGCAGACCCCCTATGCGAAAGCGGAAGCGATCGAGCGTTATTTAAGGGAGCATTATCCCTACAGCTTGGAAGGGACGCGAGCCGCGGGGGAGAACGAGGACTTCGTCGACCGGTTCCTGTTTGAGCAAAAAACCGGGTATTGCAATCACTTTTCCACCGCGATGGCCGTGCTGCTCCGCTCCGCCGGGGTACCGGCCCGCTGGGTCAAAGGATTCGCGCCTGGCGAAGCGGTATCCCGGGCGGTCGCCGACGGAGACGAGCGCTACATCGTCCAAGTGCGCCAAAAGCATGCGCATTCTTGGGTAGAAGCGTATTTTCCATCGGTCGGTTGGGTTCCGTTCGAGCCGACTCCGGGCTTTACCCTTACGGGAGGAGCTCCCGCTGACGAGACTCCTGCGGCTGCTTCAACCGCCGCTTTGACGGCAAATAACGAAGTGGGCAAGCCGTCGATCGTATCGCAATGGGCTTCAACGCTGACAGATTTCGCAAATACCGCACTGAATCGTGTAAAAGCGACGTTATCCGCGGCTGTCGCCTCGGTCGAAGGGGGGATGCACGCCGCAGTGCCCTTTTTACAGAGCGCGCTTTTCCTCTGGCCGATAGCGCCGCTCCTTGCTGGTGGCTTCCTTATGGCGTTCCTCAGCATGAATCGAGCCCGGCAACGCGGCCCAACACAGACCTCCGACTCCCACGGCAGCTTGCGCCGGGCCTCGCTGCACCGCTTTGCCGACCGGCTGTGGCGGCGGCTGCAGCGCTCGTACGGCCGTGCGGCACCGCAGCAAACGCTGCGCGAATACGTGAATACCCGCCGCTGCCGCAGTGAGACGCAGCGCATGACGCTGTTCCAACTGGCACAGCTGCTTGAAACGGTACGCTATGCCGATCCGGATGGCCCGCAGGAGCAGGTCACCCGCCGTATGCTCACGGACGCATGGCGGCGCCTGCGTCAAAGCCGCAGCCTGGAACCGTAGGCGCTCTTCCACGAAGAGCCGCCTTCCGTTCCGGGCTTTTCTCTTCCGTCCTGTCGGTCCGTGCAGCCTCTTCTTGTCCACAGCGAGCCCGCGACAACTGGTGATTATATGCAAACCACTCACAGCTTACCTACAATGCACATCCGAATAAAGGAGTATCGTATCACCCACATCTCCCCAGCGGCCTGCGTCACTGTTTCGTTTATCCACATATTCCCGGCATCGTATTCGATGCCGCACTTGTCCACATCGCGGGGGCGAACCGAATACGAATACTCCCGGACCGGCTTTCCTTTCCCCGAAACCCTTTTTTGGGGCTTAATGGAAGAGTTATAACGCTTACATCGGCCCTGTGGCGCGACTTTCCGCTCAGGCATTGCCCTTTGCCGGGCAGAAGTTTATAATAAGTTTCATTGAAAACGAACGAAGAAGCCAGGAGGAACTTACTTAACATGGACAAGCCGAACGAAATCATTGTGGTGCTCGACTTTGGCGGACAGTACAACCAGCTCATCGCCCGTCGGATTCGCGACTTGGGCGTTTACAGCGAATTGCTCCCTTACAACACCCCGATTGAAAAAATCAGAGCGCTGCAGCCAAAAGGCATCATCTTCTCGGGAGGCCCTGCCAGCGTGTACGGAGAAGCATCGCCGCTGGTTGACCCGGCCGTGTACGAGCTTGGCGTGCCGATTTTCGGAATTTGCTATGGCATGCAACTGATGGCGCATCAATTGCAGGGCAAGGTGGAACGGGCGTCGAAGCGGGAATACGGCAAAGCCGAGGTCGATTTCACCGACGCGTGCGGATTGGTGCATGGCCTCGATAAAAAACAAACGGTTTGGATGAGCCACAGCGACCTTGTTGTCCAAGCGCCGGAAGGCTTCGTCATTGACGCAAGCACCGAGCACGCTCCCGTAGCGGCCATGAGCCATCCGGAGAAAAAAATGTTCGCCGTTCAATTCCATCCGGAAGTGCGTCACTCCGTCTACGGCAATGATATCATCCGCAACTTCCTGTATCATATTTGCGGCTGCGAAGGCAAGTGGAGCATGGAGACGTTCATCGAAGATACGATCCGCGACATCCGCAATCAGGTTGGCGACAAAAAAGTGCTTTGCGCGCTCAGCGGCGGCGTCGATTCGTCCGTCGTGGCGGCACTCATCCATAAAGCGATCGGCGATCAATTGACTTGTATGTTCATCGATCACGGTCTGCTGCGCAAAGGCGAAGCGGAAGGTGTCATGGATACGTTTGTCGGCAAATTCGATATGCATGTGGTCAAAATCGACGCGCGCGAACGGTTCCTCGGCAAGCTCGCAGGCGTGGACGATCCGGAACAAAAACGCAAAATCATCGGCACGGAATTCATCCGCGTCTTTGAAGAAGAATCGGCCAAGCT
Source organism: Paenibacillus tyrphae (assembly GCF_027925525.1). Classification (GTDB taxonomy): domain Bacteria; phylum Bacillota; class Bacilli; order Paenibacillales; family NBRC-103111; genus Paenibacillus_G; species Paenibacillus_G tyrfis_B. Next base: position 27,966 of record NZ_BSDJ01000035.1, read on the forward strand.
CGGCGATTTCGCGTTCCTTGCTCAAGGCACGCTGTACACGGATATTGTAGAAAGCGGCACGGCAACGGCGCAAACGATCAAATCGCACCATAACGTTGGCGGTTTGCCGGAAGATATGAAGTTCCAGCTCGTGGAGCCGCTCAAAGCGCTGTTCAAGGACGAGGTCCGCAAGGTCGGCGAGGAATGCGGCCTTCCGGCGGCTATCGTATGGCGCCAGCCGTTCCCGGGTCCGGGACTTGCGATCCGCGTGCTCGGCGAAGTCACGGAGGAGAAGCTGCACATCGTACGCGAATCCGACGCGATTCTTCGCGACGAGATCGCCAAAGCCGGTCTTGACCGCGAAATTTGGCAATATTTCACCGCGCTTCCGAATATGAAAAGCGTCGGCGTCATGGGGGACGAGCGTACGTATTCGTACACCGTCGGCATCCGCGCTGTCACGTCGATCGACGGCATGACCGCCGATTGGGCGCGTATTCCGTGGGACGTGCTGGAAAAAATTTCGGTGCGGATCGTCAACGAGGTCGACAACGTCAACCGCATCGTGTACGATGTCACCTCCAAGCCGCCGGCTACCATCGAGTGGGAATAATCGGAAAGCCCGTTTTCTTCGAACGAAGAGGACGGGCTTTTTTTCATGCGCAGCCTGCCTGCCGAACTCGGGTTGTCTGTCGCGATTCCGAACGAATTTATCACTGTTACGCAGATTGTTCGGAAAAATAATTGACAATCGCCGCTCCCGATTTTAGAATAGGGATTGTTGACAAAATAGGAATAACCGTTTCGTATAATTCCGGGAATCGGCCTGGAAGTTTCTACGAGATCACCGTAAATGATCTGGCTACGAACAAGGATAGGACGGTTCACGGATATATCCGTGGAGCCTTCTTTTGCTTGATAGCCCGGGGTCTTTACCCGGGTTTTTCGTCGTTGTTCCGATTAAATATGTGGGAGGATTTCTAGAATGGACCGGTTTTTTAAACTGAAGGAAAACGGTACCACCGTACGCACCGAGATCATGGCCGGGCTGACGACGTTTATGACGATGGCCTACATTTTAGCCGTGAATCCGAACATTCTTAGCGCGTTCGGCTCCGGGGCGACAGGTATGGACTGGACGGCGGTGTTTCTGGCCACGGCGATTGCCGCTGGCGTAATGACGATTGCGATGGGCCTGTTCGTTAACTTTCCGGTCGCGCTTGCGCCGGGGATGGGGCTCAATGCGTATTTTGCAACGGTTATTTTAGCATCGCAAGGTCAATTCACGTATCAAATGGGATTGACGGCGGTTTTCATTTCGGGTTTGATTTTCATCGTATTGACGGTAACCAAAGTGCGTCAGCTGCTGCTGGTCGCCGTGCCGGACAGCCTTAAGCACGCGATTACCGTAGGGATCGGGCTTTTCATTGCGATCATCGGAGTGAAGAACAGCGGCTTACTGACGGTCGCGGTGGAAGCGGGCAAAGACATTCCGGCGCACAAATATACGGACGTTCTTTCGTTTGAAACGGTATTCCATATCGGCAGCATGAAAGATCCGAGCGTGCTGCTCTGCATTATCGGCTTGGCGCTCATCTCCATTCTGATGGTGCTGCGCGTTCGGGGAGCGATTTTGTTCGGGATTTTGCTCACGACGCTGGTCGGCGTGTTCATGCACAATCCGGACGGCTCGCCCATGGTGAATTTTGCCAACCTGACAAGCGCCAAAACGACCTGGGTGCCCGACATGAGCAAGCTGGCGTTCGCTCATTTTGATTTCGCGGGGATTATGCACGCGGGAATCATCTCGGTCATTGCGACGTTCACGTTTGTCGAGATGTTCGACACGTTTGGCACGCTTGTAGGCACGGCCAACCGGGCGGGCTTCATGAAGAACAAGGAAGAAGGCAACAAAAAAGTCGGCAAAGCGATGATGGTCGACGCCGTTGGCGTTAGCGCCGGTGCGTTGGTCGGAACGAGTACGGTGACCGCATTTGTCGAAAGCTCTGCAGGGGTTGCCGAAGGTGGTCGTACAGGTCTTACGGCGGTTACAACGGGCGTATGCTTCCTGCTGGCGCTCTTCTTGGCACCGATTGCGGCGCTCATTCCGGGGCCGGCGACGGCGGCGGCTTTGATCATCGTCGGGGTGCTGATGATGCAGGCCGTGCGCGAGATTGATTTTCAAGATCTGGTTTATGGTATTCCGGCTTTTCTGATCGTGGCGCTTATGCCGTTCACGTATAACATTGCGAACGGGATTTCGTTCGGGATCGTCAGCTACGTGCTTCTTGCGACTGTTGCGAAATTGGGCGGCAAAGGCCAATACAAGGTCCATTGGTTGATGTGGCTGCTGGCCGTTCTCGTGGTCGCGCGCTATATGTTTGTCGGCGGAGAATAAGCTTGCGATTGTAAATTTGCCTGTCGTCTCTTACATTGAGACGGCGGGCTCTTTTCGTTTGATGAAAATAAGACGGCGAGCCGAAGTATGCACCTGGAATCACTCGGACTTCGTAACAGAACATCGGCAGCTGGAGTGGAGTTGAGCGGTGAGCAGATGGATTTAGAGGCTGTGGATATAGTTATCCACAGCCTTTGTGCATAATGTGGGTAATTCGGGAAATCCGCGTCAGAATAACGTTTAGCGTGCTCCGTTTTCTCAAGGGGAAGTGGATAAGTTTTTCACAGCGAATATGTGGATAATGTGAATAAGTTTGTGGATTCCTTGAAAAAGCCTGATTTTTCTAGAGAAAGTGACAAGTTTTTATGGGGATAATGTTGTGGATAGAGTGAATAGCTCCGGTATAGGGGATAAGCTGGATAAAGAAGAATGAATTGGGCAAAGTACGAAAAAGAGCTCTTTAGCGAGGGATTCGGCGGAACATGCAAAATTTCGTTGCTATTGCACGTACAATACGCTGCATACGACGAATTCCCTGATGAGCGATTGGCAAGGGAGAGGCGGAACATCATGCGCAATGGAACGATTCGTCGAAAAGCCTCCAGGCTGTATGCCAAAGGGATCGTCAGTATCATGGCGGCCATATCGTGTATGTGGATGAGTTTATCCTATGGCGTCTCCCCGGTTTACGGCTTGGGGACAAATTCCGTTTCAAAGGAGCAGGTTATCCCCACTCAACAGGAAAAATCGGAAGTTATCCCCAATTCTGAAAATTCTCCGATCGTTACGGTGATTTCGATACCCGGGTTATCGTTTATGGAGTTGCAGCCGGAGTGGTTGGACCGTCTTCCGGCCTTGCGGAAACTTGCGACAACGGGGCGCTTGGCCGCAATGAATGTGCGCGTCCCGTATAAAGGACTTGAGTCGGTGTACGCGACTTGGGGGGCGGGAACGCCGGCAGACGGCAAAGGCGGCGAAGGGTGGAACCGTGCGGAGCGGCGGGACGGGCAATCCGCCTTAGCGCTCATAGGCAGGTTTGCTGCTGACGGGGCGGAGGCTGTCGCTTCAAGCGTCTCGGTGCTTGTTCCGGCTTACCCTTCGCTCAAACGGGACAACGCGGAAGGGAATTATTTGAGCCGGCCGGGTTTACTCGGGGAAACTTTGAAACGCCATGGCGTCCGATTAGGCGTGTGGGGCAATCTCGATGAGCCGGGAGGAGGAACGGATCGCTTTAAGCGGCCTGCTCCGCTTATGATCATGGACGGTCAGGGAACGGTATCGGCAGGGGATGTAGGCCGGGGCACGCTCATCGCCGATCCCACCATGCCTTCGGCTGTCAGGACGGATACGGAACGGCTGGTCGAGGAATGGAAAGTGTTTGTTACCGGACGTAAGCCGCCGCTTGCGGAAGGGGCGGATCGCGGAGCGCTCGCGGTGATGGAGCTCGGCGATTGGTACCGGTTATACGCAGAGAAGGCTTGGTACGAGCCTGCCCGGTTCGTCGAACGGAAAAGAGCGGTGCTAGAGCAGACCGATCGGCTGTTGTCGAAGCTTACAGGCGAAATGGAAGCGTCCGGCAGGCATCATGTGCTGTGGCTGGTCAGCCCGAAGGTGCATTCAGAGGCATGGAAAGAAAAATGGCAGCTTACTCCGGTCATTCGCTGGTCCTCGGCCATAACGGAAGGCGCGCTGATGTCTTCGGCTACGACGCGGCGTCCCGGCCTGGTTGCAGCTGTCGATGTGGCTCCGTCGCTGCTGGGCGAATTCGGACTCGCGCGGCCGGAGGGCATGATCGGTTTGCCTATCATGAGCGCCGAATTGGGACGCGATAACATGTCACCGCTTACTGTACTGTTGAGCGATATGCGGCAGATGGCTAACGTCTACGCGCTGCGGCCTACGCTATTATATGGGCTTGCCGGGTACGAAGTGGCCGTTATGCTGCTGGGGCTTATTACGCTGCGGTGCGCGAAGTCGACCGGACGCTTGCGGAGATGGATGCGCGGTTTGCTTTTTTCGGTGCTTCTTGCGCCCGGCGTTCTGCTGGCGCTGGGATGGGCGGCGTATATGAACAAGCCGCTATTGGCGGGTTCGGCGCTTGCCGCTCCTCTCGTGCTCGGAATGCTTGCCGCAGCAGGCTCCCGGGAGGTTCCGCAGCTTATGCGCACGCTTGGTTGGATCGGGGTGGGAACCGGGGCGCTGATCTTGTTTGACGGCTGCACCGGCGCCGCAGCGATGAAGCGTTCGGTGCTTGGGTACGATCCGATCGTCGGCGCGCGTTATTACGGAATCGGTAACGAGTTTATGGGTGTATTGCTCGGCGCCTCACTTCTTGGGTTGAGCGCGTGGCTGCAGGTCAGGCGGATGCGGACGCGGGTGTCTAAGGGCAGTGGCGCCGAGGCGGGGGAAGAAGCGCTCCAGCCCACCGAAGCGGCTGTGCGGGAGGCTAGCGCCTGCGGCCCGGGGCGCGCCCGCGCAGCCTTCCGCCGCAGCGCCTGGCGCGAGGCTGCGCCCGCCGCTGCCGTCGGCGCCGCCGTCGCGGGCTGCCTTGCGGCGCCTGCGCTCGGCAGCGAGGCTGGCGGCGCGCTCGCCTCGGCCGCCGCCTTCGGCGCGCTGGCGGCCCGGCTCGCCGCTGGCGGTGCCCTGCGCCTGCGCCGCCTCGCGCTGGCGGTCGTGCTGCCGCTCGGCGCGGCGCTGGCGGGCCTCTGGCTGCTGAACGCCGCTTGGCTCCCCGGCCCGGCCGCGGGCGCCGCCGCCGCGAACGCGCCCGCCGCAGCAGCCGCGCCCGCGGCCGCCCCAAGCAGCCATATCGGCCGCGCCTTCGATGACCTGCGCCACGGGCGCTACGACGTGATCGGCGCGATCATCGCCCGCAAGCTGGCGATGAACGTTCACCTGATCCGCGTCTCCGCTTGGAGCAAAGTGCTGCTCACGGCCTTGGCCGTGATGGCCGTGCTGGTGCTGCGGCCCTCAGGGCGGCTGCGCCTGTGGGAACAGCGCTACCCGCACCTGATGCACGGGTGCTACGCTAACGTGATCGGCGCGCTGGCCGCGCTCGCCTTGAACGATTCCGGCATTGTCGCCGCCGCGGCGATGATCGTCTACAGCAGCGTGCCGCTGCTGCTGTTAAAGCTGGAGGGCGCCTGATCGAAACGACAGGCGCCCTCCAAAATCATTCTATTCCGCTAACTGTTCCCACTGCTCGTAGCATTCCGCAAGCTGTTCGCGTTTCGCTTCCAACGCTGCGTTCTTCTCCTGCACGAGCACGTAGTTATTATACACTTCCGGGTCGGTCAGCTCGGCTTCCAAGCAGCCGATCTCTTCCTCCAACTGCGCAATCTGTTGCTCCAATTGCTCCAGCTTGCGCAGGCGGGTGCGCTCTTCGCGCTTCGCCTGCTTCCCGGCCTCGTAATCGCTGCCGGTTCCCGGTTCAGCCGTTTTCGCCGCGCTGCCTTCCGCATGTCCGCGGCCTTTGGCGGCTTCGGCACCTCCGCGGCTTGCCGCTTCCGCCAGCCGCTGCTGCTCCATCTCGGCCAGCTCCTGCTTCTTTTCCACATAATCGTCGTAATTGCCCAGGTAGACGGTTACTCCGTCCTTGTCCATTTCCAGCATGTTCTCGGCCATTTTGTTCAAGAAATAACGGTCGTGGGAAATGAAAAGCAGGGTACCTTCGTACTCTATCAGGGCCGATTCGAGCACTTCCTTGCTGTACAAATCCAAATGGTTTGTAGGCTCGTCAAGAATGAGCACGTTCGCTTTTTGCAGCATCAGCTTCGCCAGCGCGACCCTGGCCTTCTCGCCGCCACTTAGCGAGCCGACTTTCTTGAACACATCCTCGCCGCTGAACAAAAAATTGCCGAGCACCGTACGGATGCGCGCTTCCTCCAGGTGACGGAAGGCGTTCCATACTTCTTCCAGCACGGTTTGATTCGGGTTCAGACCCGTTTGCTCCTGATCGTAGTAGCCGATTTTGACATTCGTTCCCCAATCGAAGGCCCCGCGGTCCTGCGTATGCTGCCCGATCAGCGTCTTCAGCAGGGTCGATTTGCCGATCCCGTTCGGACCGATCAAGGCGGCCGTGTCGCCGCGGCGCAATTGGAACGTAATGCCTTGCGCCAGCGGTTGTTGCCGATCGTAGGATACGGTCAGCCCCCGCACGTCGAGCACTTCCCGACCCGTAGGCGCCTCGACCTCGAAGGAGAAGCTGGCCCGCTTCAGCTCGCCGAGCGGCTTGTCGAGCCGTTCCATTTTATCCAGCGCTTTGCGGCGGCTTTGCGCCCGTTTGGTTGTGGAAGCGCGGACCAGGTTGCGCTGGATGAAGTCTTCCATTTTCGAAATTTCTTCCTGCTGTTTTTCGTACTGCCTGAGCTGCACCTCGTAATCCGCCGCTTTCAGCTCAATGTACCGCGAATAATTTCCGGTGTACCGGCGCGACGAAGTTCGTTCGATCTCATAGATGGCGCCGACGAGCGAATCGAGAAAATAACGGTCGTGCGAGACGACCAAAATGGCTCCGGGATAGGAGCGCAAATACTGCTCCAGCCACGTCAGCGTCGGAATGTCCAAATGGTTGGTCGGTTCGTCCAACAGCAGCAGGTCAGGAGCTTCGAGCAGCATTTTGGCCAGCGCGAGCCGCGTCTTTTGTCCTCCGCTCAACGTTTGCACCGGGGTAGCCGGGTCCATGTGTCCGAAGCCCATCCCGCTCAAGATTCCGCGAATTCTAGCCTCGATCTCGTAGCCGCCGCGCTCGCGGAATGCATCCGACAGCTCGGCATAACGGCGCATCGTTTCCTCGGTTTTTTTCTCGTCGGCCAGGACGTCCGGATCGGACATGCGCGCCTCCAGCCGCCGCAGCTCCTCTTCCATTTCCAGCAAACGGTCGAAGACGCTCATCAGCTCGTTCCAGATGGATCGGTCCGACGCTAATCCGCTGTTTTGTTTTAAATAGCCGATTTTCGTCTCTTTTGCCTTAAAAATGCTCCCCGAATCGTAAGACAGCTCGCCTGCGATGATCTGAAGAAGCGTCGATTTGCCTGCGCCATTGACGCCGACGAGTCCGATGCGCTCCCGCGCCTCGATTTGAAGCGATATATTGGAAAGTACGGTGCTGACGCCGTAGCTTTTGGTGATGTTCGAAACTTGAAGCAGCATAATGAATAAAGCCTCCTGAAATCAAAGTCCTGAAAAAAGACGACAATCTCCCTCAGTTTAGCATATTTGTCCGCCAATTTCGATTTCCATCCGTTCCCCGGTATACAATTACAGCCCGCTTGTCTTATGCTTTTATACACATGCTTCCGAAACGTGATCAAACCGAGTGGAGAGGAGGCGATTATTGTGCTTCCGGTGACCTTACAAAAAGACCCGCGACGCGGCGCACCGTCCCGCCTTGTGTGGCTTGCCATATGGAGCTCGCTGCTGCTGATGGCGTTCATCGTTCCGAATACCGGCTTCTTGCAGCCGACGCCTTCCGGTGCAAAGCCCCGCCTGGTACCGGCCGTCTCGTCTACGGGTCCCGATTCCCGGCCGCTTCAAGTAATGACATACAATATTCGCCACGCCGAAGGAATGGACGGTCGCGTCAACCCGCAAGCGGTGCTGCGGGATCTAAAAGTCGCCAATGCGGACGTCATTGCGCTGCAGGAAGTGGACCGGCTGCAGTGGCGCAGCGGGTTGCAGGATCAAGCCCGCTATTTTGCCCAAGCCATGGGCATGCATTGCATCTATGCTCCCACGATCCGTCGTGGCGTGTCGCAGTACGGCGTTGCTCTGCTGAGCCGCTATCCGCTTGAAGCGCCGCAGTTTCACCGGCTTGCCGGCGGACGCGAGCCGCGGCTGCTGCTGACGGCCGAGCTGCGCTTGCCGGACCGCACCGTGACGGTTGCGACCACGCATCTCAGCGTCGAAGCCGAAGGACGAATGCGCGAATGGCCGCAGCTGCTTGCTGCGCTGCAGAACGGGCAGACGTCTTTGATTTTGCTCGGCGACTTTAACAGCCCGTCTTCCAGCCCCGAGCTTCAGGAGACCGTCCGCGGACTTGGACTGAAGGAAATCAGGCCGAAGCCTTCCTCCTTGCCGACGGTTGCCCATGGAGGCAGGATAGACCATATTTTTACCAATTTGCTAGCAGAGCGACCCGCGCTTGTCAGAGACAGCCGCGCTTCCGATCACAGGCCCGTGTCCGCCTCGTTGAACGAAAACGAAATCCCCCTCCGCGCACATTAAGCTGCCAGCTTCACGTGCGACGAAGGGGGATTTTTGTTAAGTCAGCCGCGCAATACGGCAAGCCCGCCTAGAAGAAGGAGGCCTGAGACGATGGCGATTCCGTCGGCGCGGGTCAGGCGAAGCGACTCGGTTTGGCCCAAGAGCGCGGTTCGCCGGCCGATTTTTTTCATTTCCAGAGCGGAGGTCATTTCCTCCGCCCGGTGGAACAGCGCCAGCAGAAGCGGGACGACCAACGCCGGCATATCGCGTCCCCGTACGGCTCCCGGCCGGATGGCCGCTTTGCCTCTTGCCCGAACGATATCCGAGAATCGCTGCCATTCGCGCACGATCATCGGGATAAATTTGAACATGAGCGATACCGCCAAAGCAAACGAATCCGTTCGAAGCCTCAACCGCTTCGCATATCCTAGCCCCCAGGCAAGGCCCTGCACCATGCGCCCGTAAGGTGTTGCAGCCGCAAACCAATAGCTTGCGAGCGTGATCAGAAACAGGCGGAACACATTCAAGCCGGTAGCAAGCGCCTTCTCAAGGGAAAACCCGACGAAGGGAAAGCTGCCGCTTGCCGTCCACTCCAGCCCGGCCAAGCCGACGGAGATCAGCATGAACCATGCTAACGGTTTTAGGAGCTTGGCCGCGCCAAGCAGCGCGGAGCGGGACAGTCCGATATAGGCGGTGCCAATCGGCAATGCGGCGCAGGCAAGTCCGAGCCAGCTGCTTTGCAGCATCGTGCCCATGACAATAAAAAGATACAGCAGCCATTTGGTGCGCGGATCGAGCCGAGACCAGAGCGATTTAGCAGCGGCAGGCGGATGTTCGCTTTTTTCTGACAGACCGGCCGCTAGACTCTGCGGCGGAAGCGAGGCGAACAGTTCAGATTCATCCGACTGGGATTCAATCTGCGGCTTGCCGTCCAGATGCTCTGCTTGCAGTGCAGATTTTACCGCAACTTTGCGTCGTTCCATCAGCCTCTCTGCTATCGCATCGGCCATGTCTTTGGGCGAAAGCCTGCCTTCGTCCATTAATGCAATGCCGTTTCGCGCCAGCGCGTGCGAAAGCAGGACGCAGCTTGGGAGCCCGACTCCCGCTTGTACTAACGGTTCGGGATTGGCGCATAGAGCAGCCGGTGTGCCATCGGCTGCGATCGTACCGCGATCGAGCACGATCACGCGGTCCGCCAGCGGAAGAAACAAGTCCAAATCATGGGTGGCGATAATCATGCCGCCTTTGGCCGTTCTACGGGCTTGTACGTACCGGAGCAGCTCTTTGGCTGCCGCCGATTCAAGACCCGCGGTAGGCTCATCCATCAGGAGCCAATCCGGCGAGGTAGCGATTGTCGTAGCCAGAGCAAGCCTGCGCCGCTGGCCTCCGCTCAGCGCGAACGGGGAACGATCCGGGTCGAACGCGGCGCCGAGGCCGAGGTCTTCACAAGCGGATTGAATGCGGCGTTCCTTTTCCATCGCCGTCAATCCATACGGACGTAACGAATAGCCGAACTCCTGCCGAAGGCTTCGCGCGAATAATTGCTGCTCCGGAAACTGAAACGTCAAGCCGAGCCGAAGAAGAAGCGGCTGGGTGACCCGGTTGCGGCGCCATAACGGCTCGTCATCCAGACGAATGTCGCCCGACGATGGCGGCCGCATGCCTGCCAGCAGGTGAAGCAGCGTGGACTTGCCGGAGCCGGTATGTCCGACGAGCAGCGTGACCGTTCCGTCTTCGAATGTAAGATTGATATCGCTTAACAAGCGGCGGTTCGGGTCGTCCGGAGCTGCTGCGCTTACGTTGTGCAGCGTCAGAGGCATAAGCGGTTCACCGCCTTCGCCAAATCGTCGTAGCTTAAGGGACGGGCCGTCAGGTCATGCCCCTTTTTCTTTAAATGCAGTGCCGTCTGCACGACGAAGGGAGGGTCAAGTCCAACTCGCTCGCATGGCGTCTCCGAATCGGAAGCCGTAGCAGGGTCTCCATAAAAGAACGTCTCCGGCGCTCCGTCAAACGCAATCTCACCCTTCTGAAAAGCGACAATACGGCTTGCGTGGACCGCTTCTTCCTGCCGATGCGTAATCCATACGACGGTCGTTCCTTGAAGATGAGCTTGCCGGACGACCCGCAGCACTAGTTCTCTTGCAGCCGGATCGAGCATGGCGGTCGGCTCGTCCAGCACCAGCATATCGGGGGCGGTTGCGAGTGCCGCGGCAATGTTGACGAGCTGCTTTTGCCCCCCGGACAAGGAGTTCAGCGGCGTATCGGGTGACAATTGGAGCCCCACCCGAAGCAGGGCTTGCTTTTGAACCAGCTTCAGCTCCTCCTTGCTTAAGCGGCGGTCGTTCAACGCGAAAGCAAGCTCTTCGGCCGGCGTATCGCCGATATGCTGGGCCTCCGGATGCTGCAGCACGCCGCGGATGTCCAGGGGCTCTTTCCGGACCAGCCGCCCCGACGTCAGTCGGCACGTACCAAGCAGTGCGCCGGCCAACGTACTTTTGCCGCTTCCGTTCGGACCTGCAACGGTTATCCATTCCCCGGGCTCGATGAGCAGTGTAACGTTGGACAAAGCTATATGTGTGCCCGAGCCGGTCGGGTACTTTACGGATGCTTCCTGCAAGGCTATAAAGAAGGAAGAAGACATAGGTAAAAAATCCTTTCGTTTTTAAAAACCGTGTGCTATAATCCTCAATTGTTAACCTTTAATCGATTTTTCTAGTTGACGATTCGGTCATCATAACCATACCAAAAAAGGAGGCATTCATCAATATGAAGCTTACGCTTCGAGGCATTGTTTTTAGTGCGCTGTTCGCCGCACTCGTCGTACTTTTCGGATTTATCAGCATTCCGCTCGGTTTTACGCCCGTACCTATCACGCTGCAGACGCTGGCCGTTATGCTGGCGGGCGGGCTGCTCGGCTCGCGGTACGGCTTTTTGAGCATGGCACTTATCGTGGTGCTGACGGCCATCGGTTTTCCGCTGCTGCACGGCACGGGAGGATTGAGCGTTCTGCTCGGACCGACCGGAGGCTATGTATTTATGTGGCCAATCTCTGCGCTCCTGATCGGCTGGCTGCTGCCGCGGATACGTGTTCGAGGCATATGGGGATACGTTGCCTCGTTTCTTGTGCTCGAGCTGTTCGGCTCGCTGCTGCTGTATGTAAGCGGAGTGCCATGGCTCGCTTATGTGACGGGCATGTCATTGTCTAAAGCAATGGTTGCCGGGTGTTACCCGTATCTGATCGGCGATGCGATCAAGGCTGCCGCGGCGACCCTGATTATCGCCTCTGTGCGTCAAGTGTTCCCGCCGGAACGGTTAACAGGTGAAGGAATTCCCCAAGAGTAGGAATGATATATCGGAAAATCGTTCGTTTTCACGCGAACTCTTTACATACACGTCTGCCCTCGGGCAGGCTTTTTTGTTTATGTATAAAATGCATAAGTATTCAGTGGAGTTGAACCACTCTATCATTTAAGAAAAGCTTACTCTAAGACCGAATATTTTTTCCTCGAAAATGCTTCGATAAGAAGTTTTTTTATTTTGCCGCGAGTTTTTGGGTAAAATCGTAGAAATTCGTTATTTTGCTTCGATTTATGTTAAACTAGGAGAAAATGCCCTAAAAGGGATTTGCCATCGAGCACGGTACCCATTAGAATGTTGTTAACCCAGAATCGACCCGATGAAATGAGGCCGTTTCATGAATATTAAAGAGAAAAAAATCGAACTTCGCCGCCAGGCCGAAGCGGTTCGTTCAGCCATCCCAGAGGACGAGCGGAAGCGCAAGTCTGAGATCATCAGCGGCAAGCTGATCGAACGGTTGGAAGCGCTGCTTCGTCCCGAGCCGTCGATGAGAAGACGTCCGACGCTGCTTACCTATATGCCGGTGAAAACTGAAGTGGACGTGACCCCAGTCATGGAAGCCTGCTGGGACCGTCCTTGGCGCGTCGTCGTCCCGAAGGTCGTGCCCGCCTATAAACAGATGAAGCTGTTCGAGGTGCGTTCATACGCCGACTTGGAGCGCGGAACGTGGGGAATCCGCGAGCCGATAGCCAAAGCGCAGCAGCTATTCGATATCCGGCAGGTGGATGTCGCGCTGGTTCCGGGACTGGCGTTCGATGCCCATATGGGCCGGCTTGGCTACGGCGGCGGCTTCTACGATCGTTTTATGCAGCAATATGTCCGTACCGGCCTGCCGAAGCCTTATATTTTGGCGGCGGCTTACGAGGAGCAGTTGATCCCGGAAGTCCCGATGGGACTGTTCGATTTCCGGATCGACGAGCTGGTGACGGAAACCCGCATTGTGACGGAGAAGGGAGTGGATGTTCATGACTGAGGAACGGCAGCCGTCTCCGCTTACCCATCTGAACGAACAAGGCCGCGCGCGCATGGTGGACATTTCGGACAAGCAGGAAACCGTCCGTACGGCGACGGCCCGTACGACCGTTACGATGCTTCCGTCTACGCTGGAGTTGATCCGGCGGGGAGGCATCGCCAAAGGGGATGTACTGGCGGTCGCGCAGGTTGCCGCGGTCATGGCTGCCAAAAAAACGTCGGATTGGATTCCGATGTGCCATCCGATTGCGTTGACCGGCGTCGATGTCCGGTTTAGCGATAACGGAGAAGGGCAATTATACATCGAAGCGACCGTCCGCACGAAGGGACAGACCGGTGTGGAGATGGAGGCGCTCACGGCCGTATCCGCCGCGGCGCTGACGGTCTACGATATGTGCAAGGCTGCGGAGAAAACGATGCAGATCGGACCGACACTGCTGCTGAGCAAGACCGGCGGCAAGAGCGGGGATTTTCACGCAGTCCCATAGAGACTTAATGAGATCCGGGAGAGGAGCAGATGTATGCGCTGGAAAGTGGCTATCTTGACCGCAAGCGACCGTGGTTCGCGCGGAGAGCGGGAAGACACGAGTGCACAGGTCATTCGGGAATTGATTGAAGAAGAAATGAACGGCGAAATTATCGAATACCGTGTCGTGCCTGACGAGAAAGACGAAATTATGGCGGCGTTGATCGAAATGACGGATTATTTCCGGGCCGATCTCATTTTGACAACCGGAGGCACGGGTCTCGCGGTGCGGGATGTCACGCCGGAAGCGACTTTGAGCGTCATCGATCGTCACGCTCCGGGCTTTGCCGAAGCGATGCGCATGTATTCGCTGCAAAAGACGCCGCGCGCGATGCTCTCCCGGGCCGTGTCCGGGATTCGCGGCAAGACGCTGATCCTGAACTTGCCCGGCAGCCCCAAGGGGGTTTCGGAAAATTTATCCGCCGTCATCGACCAACTGCCTCACGCGCTTGCCATTCTGACCGGACGCGAGGGAGACCATGGCGATGAAGCATGATTCGATGCTCGAAGAGGTTCCTGTGGAACAAGCCGTCGGCATGGTACTTGCACATGATTTGACCCAGATTATTCCCGGCAAGTTCAAGGGCCGCCTGTTTAAAAAAGGACACGTGATCCGCGAGGAGGATATCCCGGCGCTGCTCAGCATCGGCAAGGAGCATATTTACACGCTTCGTCTGCAGCAAGGTTATCTGCACGAAGACGAAGCGGCTCTGCGGATGGCGAAGGCCGCGCAGGGAGCCGGCGTCACGTTGACTGAGCCGCACGAAGGCAAAGTCACGCTGAAGTCTGCGATCCATGGTCTGGTCAAGATCGACAAAGACCGGATCGACCAAGTCAATTCGCTGGATCAAGTCATCATGTCGACCGTGAAAACGAATACGGTGGCGGAACCCGGCCGTTCCTTGATGGGGACCCGCGTCATTCCGCTTGTTATAGAAGAAGACCGCATTGAAGTTGTTGAGCGCATCGCCGCTTCCATGGGACAGCCCATGGTGGAGGTCAAGCCGTTCCGTCCGCTGCGGGCAGGACTGATCACAACAGGCAGCGAGGTGTTCAAGGGCCGGATTGAGGATAAGTTCGGTCCCGTCGTACGCAGCAAGCTTGCGGCGCTCGGCTCGGAAGTGATCGAGCAGCGGTTTGCGCCGGACGACAGCGAAACGATCGTACAGGAAATCCGCCGCTTCCTGGAGGAAGACCGCGCGGATCTTATTCTCGTTACCGGCGGCATGTCCGTAGACCCGGACGACCGGACGCCCGGCGCCATCAAACGTGCCGGAGCGTCCGTTGTCAGCTACGGCACCCCGATGCTTCCCGGTTCTATGCTTTTGATGGGCTATCTGGACGGCGTTCCGATTATGGGGCTGCCCGGCTGCGTCATGCACGACCCGTACACGTCGTTTGACGTTCTGCTGCCGCGCATTTGTGCGGGAGAAACGATTACCCGGGCGGATATTACCGAGCTCGGCTACGGCGGGCTTTACGGCTGCTAGTTGATGAACAGGTAACATCTCCACTGAAGGAGGATACTCGATATGCTCGGAAATATAGGATTTAGCGAAATTTTGCTCATCGGCCTCATTGCTCTACTATTGTTCGGCCCGAACAAGCTGCCGGAGCTTGGCCGGGCACTAGGCAAGACGCTGCGCGAGTTCAAGCAGGGCGCCCGCGATCTGATGAATACGGATGCACCTCAGCCGCCGCGTCAAGACGTTACGCCGCCGGCGCCTGCTCAGCAGCCACAGCCGCATGCTGTACAGCCAGAAGCGAGACAAGACTCGCGTCGTTTGCCGGATTAGGGAGGCTCTTGTACTCCCGATTTAGACCGTGTGGAAGGTGAACCGTTATGGAACATGATGAAGGCATGACGCTGGTGGAGCATCTGGCGGAGCTGCGCAAACGAATTATTTGGGTGCTGCTTGTCCTGATCGTCGGCATGGTGGTCGGGCTGCTCGTGGCCAAGCCGTTAATTAATTATTTGAAAAGCGTTTCTCCGATCGCTAACATGAACTGGTATGTGTTTTCCCCGTGGGACCCGATTAAGATGTATATGAGCTTTTCTCTGGTTACCGGCCTTCTGGTCACGCTTCCGTTTGCTTTATACCAGATCTGGGCTTTCCTGAAGCCAGGGCTTCGTGAAGTAGAACAAAAAGCCTCATTAATCTTCATCCCTTTTGCGTTCCTTATGTTTTTGCTTGGTTTGGCGTTTGGTTACTTTATCGTTTTTAAAATGGCATTCTTGTTTACGACGGCGATTAGTCAAAGCTTGGAGCTGAACGAAAACTTCGGCATCGCGCAATATTTTACGTTCATGTTCAATATATTGATTCCGATCGCACTCGTTTTCGAGCTGCCGATTGTTGTGATGTTTTTGACCAAAATCCGCCTGCTCAATCCGCTGCTTCTCCGCAAACTGCGCCGTTACGCGTATTTGGCGCTCGTCATAATCGCCACGATGATTACACCGCCGGATGCCGTGTCCGCCATTATCGTCGCTGTGCCGATGATTATTTTATACGAGTTCAGCGTCTACCTGTCGGCGCTTGTCTACCGGAAGCAGTTGCTGCAGGATCAAGCCTGGGAGGCGGAAAGCTCCGCAAAGTCTGTCGAATGACAGGCTTTTTTGTTTGTCGGCTTGTCGTATATTTTGGAAAGGGCTGGATACAATGATTGAGGTGTGAAAATGTTGTAAAACCACTTGCAAAATTGATGGGAAATAGTTATCATAAGAATTGTTGTTAGCACTAAAGACGTTTGAGTGCTAATAAGATAAACCATCGTTACCCTAATATCAAAAGGAGGCTATTTTCTCATGATCAAACCGTTGGGTGATCGCGTAGTCATTGAAGCCATCGCTAAGGAGGAAACGACCGCAAGCGGTATCGTACTGCCTGACACGGCGAAAGAGAAGCCGCAAGAAGGCAAAGTCGTAGCTGTAGGCAGCGGTACACTCAAAGACGGCGAGCGCGTTGCGCTTGAGCTGAAAGAAGGCGACCGCGTGATTTTCTCCAAGTACGCCGGTACTGAAGTAAAATTCGAAGGCCGCGAGCTGCTGATTATGCGTGAGAGCGACGTTCTGGCCGTTCTGGCTTAAGAACCAACGCCTCGATTCGATACTTAAGTTCTAGTAATTTACTTACGAAAATATTCGAACCGTTAAAAATATACGATTAATTCTCGGGAGGGTTCATTCATGGCAAAAGAAATTAAGTTCAGTGAAGACGCTCGCCGCGCGATGCTTCGCGGGGTTGACGCGCTTGCGAATGCCGTAAAAGTTACCTTGGGACCGAAAGGCCGTAACGTCGTGCTGGAGAAAAAATTCGGCAGCCCGCTCATCACCAATGACGGTGTGACGATCGCGAAAGAAATCGAACTCGAAGATGCTTTCGAGAACATGGGCGCTCAACTTGTAAAAGAAGTAGCGACCAAAACAAACGACGTTGCCGGCGACGGTACGACGACGGCTACGGTTCTGGCTCAAGCGATCATTCGCGAAGGTCTGAAAAACGTAACGGCTGGCGCTAACCCGATGGTTATCCGCAAAGGCATTGACAAAGCCGTTCGTGCAGCGGTAGAAGAGCTCGCGAAAATCTCCAAAACGATCGAAGGCAAACAATCCATCGCTCAAGTAGCGGCAATCTCCGCTGCTGACGACGAAGTAGGCCAACTGATCGCAGAAGCGATGGAAAAAGTGGGCAAAGACGGCGTAATCACCGTAGAAGAGTCCAAAGGCTTCGCAACGGAGCTGGAAGTGGTTGAAGGCATGCAGTTCGACCGCGGTTACATCTCCCCGTACATGATCACGGACACGGACAAAATGGAAGCCGTTCTGGATAACCCGTACATCCTGATCACGGACAAAAAGATCACCAACATTCAAGAAATCCTGCCTGTCTTGGAGAAAGTCGTTCAATCCGGCAAGCAGCTTCTGATCATCGCAGAAGACGTAGAAGGCGAAGCTCTGGCGACTCTCGTCGTGAACAGACTGCGTGGTACGTTCACTTGCGTAGCGGTTAAAGCTCCTGGCTTCGGCGACCGCCGCAAAGCTATGCTCGGCGACATCGCTGCCTTGACTGGCGGCCAAGTGATCACCGAAGAGCTCGGTCTTGAGTTGAAATCCACGACTCCGGACCAACTCGGTTCCGCTCGTCAAATCCGTGTTACGAAAGAAAACACGATCATCGTTGACGGCGCAGGCGACAAAAAAGACATCGGTACGCGCGTATCGCAAATCCGTGCTCAACTGGAAGAAACCACTTCCGATTTCGATAAAGAAAAACTGCAAGAGCGCCTTGCAAAATTGGCTGGCGGCGTAGCTGTCGTAAAAGTCGGCGCTGCTACCGAAACCGAGCTGAAAGAGCGCAAACTGCGCATCGAAGACGCTCTGAACGCTACGCGTGCAGCAGTAGAAGAAGGTATCGTTGCAGGCGGCGGTACGGCCCTCGTGAACGTCTACGCAGCTGTAGAAGCTGTGCAAGCTGAAGGCGACGAGAAAACAGGCGTAAACATCATTCTGCGCGCTCTGGAAGAGCCTGTTCGCACGATCGCAGCAAACGCAGGTCAAGAAGGCTCCGTTATCGTTGAGCGCCTGAAAAAAGAATCCGTTGGCATCGGCTACAACGCCGCTACCAGCGAATGGGTGAACATGATCGAAGCGGGTATCGTTGACCCGGCGAAAGTAACTCGCTCCGCCCTGCAAAACGCAGCTTCCGTTGCAGCTATGTTCCTGACAACCGAAGCCGTTATCGCAGACAAACCGGAAAAAGACAAACCTGCTATGCCTGACATGGGCGGCATGGGTGGAATGGGCGGCATGGGCGGATTCTAATCCGACCTTAGCCCGCAAAAACGGCAGCATCCTTCGGGATGGCTGCCGTTTTTGTTATGGTTGGGTGTGTCGATACTATAAAGGAGAGAATCTCTGAGGTTTGCGAAATGCTGTTTTAAAGGCCTGCTCATAAAATAGGCTCTGGGGGATTAATTAAGCATTTTACGGTCTTAATAGGGCGGTACTCGTGTCTCAGGGTATACCTTAATCGCTTGTCTTTAATATGATCGGTAAAGCATCACACTTTTTAAGGTTAAAAAAATAAAAGACCCGGCACCAAAGGTACCAGGTCTCCTAAAGCATTAAAGATTAATTAATGAAGTCAGCCAGTTTGAGGTAACGTTTCAGCATCGTAGCTGCTTGCGAACGAGTTGCTTTCTCAGCAGAACCGATGGTGTCGTCAGTCAGACCATTGATGATGCCAGCATTTACGGCAGCAGCAATTTCTTTCTTAGCCCAAACGATTTTGGAAGAGTCTTTGAATTTTGCAAGCAGTTGAGCTTGGTTCGACTCGGAAACATCGGAAGCTACGCCTGCATAAGACAGGGAACGGATGATCATAGCAGCCAGTTCTTCACGAGTGATTTGTGCATCCGGACGGAACGTGTTGTCTTCATAGCCATTGATGATGCCTGCCTTGGAAGCCGCTGCTACTACGCCAGCGTACCAAGCGGAAGCATTAATGTCAGTGAAATACGTATTAGCCGTTACGGAGTTCAGACCCAAGGAACGAACAACCAGTGCTGCAAATTCTGCGCGAGTAATGTTGCGGTCCGGTTGGAATTGTTTGTCGGCTGCGCCTTCAACCACCAATTTGTTAGCAAGCAGCTCAACGTCTGCTTTGGACCAGTGGGAAGCGAGATCTTCAAACGATTTGCTTGCTTCGATTACCGTGTAGATGCTGTTGCCGTTACGTTTCAACGTTGCAACGGTTTGACCGTCTTTCGATTCGAACGTAGAAGGCACAAAGCTCAGCTTCTTCGTTGTTTCGTTGTAAAGAGCGCCGGTTGCTTTTTTAGCATCCAGGTTTTTGTTAACGTTCAACGTACGGGAAACATAAGTGCTGCCGAAATCAACATTAACAGACTTGCTGTTGCCGGAAGCTGTTACGTTGAAGTCAACAGATGTGGCAATCGGGTTGCCGCCAGCAGCATATACTGCTTTTGTTACATCTTCAGCTGCAGTACCCGTTACTTTTGCAATCGTTACATTGATTTTCGTTTCTTTCAGTTCAGCGCCCAATTCTTTCGCGAGTGCTTCGAATTTCATAGCAGCCAGCGGAAGAGTATAAGTGCCGTTGTCGTTGATGATTGTTACAGAAATAGCACCTTTTTTCAGCGCTTCTGCCAATACATCAGCCGGGATGGCAAGTTTTTCGCCTTTGATTTTGATTTTAACTTCTTTGGAGTTTTCAAAAGCTCTTTGTAAGGTGTAGGCGTCAATAGAATCACCGGATACTTCGATAACGCCGTTGTTGGAAGAAATCCAACCACCGCCGCCGCCCCAACCGCTAGAACCGGTGGAGGTAGTCGGAGCTTGACCGCTGTTCAGTGCGTAAGTTTGATTGCGGTCGTTACCGTAGTAGGTTACCATATAGACGCTGTCCGGAACGGTAGGATTTGTCCAGCTAAAGTCAAAGTCGAAGTATGTAACCTTATCAACCGTTCTGTAGGTTACGTTAGAAGTCGTGATAAGCAGATCTTTGTGGTAAGCATCCGAATATACACTTAAAGATACGCTTTTTTCTTTGTCATAGGTATTGGTATATACGGAACCAGAAACAGTTTTGGTGTACTTATCATACTTCAAACTACCAAAATCAATACCAGCAAATGCAAGCACAGGCACTAGCGTCGAAGCGATCATGATTCCGGCCAATGCTTGGGATGTTTTTTTCAATACAGTCGATTTCACTTGGGTCTTGCTCCTTTCAGAATTGTAAACATTTTTTTTCTCTATTTGACTCATTTCGCATTTCACCTCCCTCCCTGAGTAGAATCACTAAACAATACCTTTTTCGATTAGAAATCGTCTTTAAGGCCTAGAATCTATTTTAGCATCATAGACAAAAAAATGGTAGCAAATTGTAGTGTAAATTTAGCTACCATTTTTTATAAAGATTTTTTTAAAACTTAGCGTTTACAAGGGTTTGGATTTCTTGACGTTCATTCGGATCTTTTGTTACTAGCTTATCGAAAAGGGCTTGATCTGTTTTGCCTTGTTTTTGCAGAGAGGCCAGGTACCAACGGATGTTTTGTCTTGTTGCTGGATCATCTAGCGAACCCCCGATTCCGAAACGGAACATTGCTTCTGCAGCATCGTATTTACCTCGAACGAACTGAATCTGACCTAAAGCCAGTCCCATTTTTCCGGTTTCCGAGAATTCTTGACCTTGACCTTGTTCTTTTGGCAGTAAGGCAAGAGCTTTTTTGCGAGTTTCAAATTGGTTGTAGAGTTCGGAAGCTTGATTCCAATATTGATCTTGCTGTGCTATATTATTTGCTTCGCGAGCTTTATGGCCCAGATCCGTGCTTAGGGAAATGGCAACTTCATAAAGATAAACTTTCCAAGGGAAGCTATTGAGCTTATCTTTTGTAAACTGCAGTGCTTCTTCTACTTTATCTTTTAGAATCAGACTGTAAATCTTTCTATCTACCAGTTGAAAGTTAAAGGGTTCTTTTTGCAATGCTTGATCCAGCAAAGCTGTAGCTTCCGTAAAGTATTTATCATCCTTGGTCTGGTTATAAACTTGAAAAAGTATAGAGACTTTTTGGTATACATAATCAGGATGATTCGGATGCTGCGATAAGGCATTATCCAACGGTGTTAAAATGTCGTTCAGGTTGTTATTTCCGCTAGCTGCTATAGCTCTAGACTGATTGAATTGGCTGTCTGCGCTCAGCATCTTAACGGAAATGAAGAAAAGCAGCATAGAAACCAGTAGTATTACTGATGGATAAGCCCATTTTTTTGAATTCAATACTTCTTTCCACCGGCCGCCTAGCTCCATTGTATCGTTTGAGATCATGATTCCTAAGCTTAAGAACAAAAGCATTCCCAGATAAACAAAACTCATGTCAAAGTCCAGACTGCTGTGAACAAGCAGAGAGATCGATACAATATAGAAAATAAAGCGTTTGTTTCGCGTTTGCTCATCCTGATAGATGAAATTGCGGATGTAAATATAGTAAATAAAAATAAGAAAAACTAAGAATACAGCAAATCCAATGATACCTACATCCGTTAGATATTGAAGAAAGAAGTTGTGAGCTTGTCGGCTGATATAAGGGTTATTCTGGTACTTTTCGTATAGTGCTGGCCAAGCTCCCCCACCGGCGCCAAAAACGGGGTAGTCGTTGAATAATTTCATAGCATCTTTGTAGAACGTACCGCGCTCTAACACACTGTGCTGTTGAAAGTTGATGTTTTCAATACGGGTACGGATATTTTCCGGAAGCAACTTTGTTACTCCGGTATCAGTAAATAACAATACGGCCCCTATTCCACCAACGATGACGGTAACAACGGGAATAGCCAGAAAAGCAAAACGTTTTTCTTCGAAACGATTTGTTAACTTTTCGATCCATGGAGAAGCAAACTTTTGGATAAGCACTGCTAATACCGCATAAATTAGAGAAATCACCAATAGGTTAGTCCAACCCGAAATAGATAAGTCAGATTTATAGCCTTGAAACAAAGTAACGCCGATTGTCGTTACTTTATTTAGAATGATAACTGATAATCCAAAAGATAATACAAAATGAATTAGGTAGGTAACCTGCTTGCGCGGTTTAAGAAACGGCAGGACCAATAACAAAACAATTGGCAAAATGACCAAAGCGCCGCGCGACAATGTAACGAAAAAAGAAATGATAATAGGAACGACCATAAAAGCATGGATACCT
This sequence comes from Paenibacillus tyrphae, assembly GCF_027925525.1. GTDB lineage: Bacteria > Bacillota > Bacilli > Paenibacillales > NBRC-103111 > Paenibacillus_G > Paenibacillus_G tyrfis_B. The sequence goes on from NZ_BSDJ01000035.1 coordinate 50,132, forward strand.
ATCGAATACCATTTTGAAGAGGTGATAACTAAGAATATGGCGACTAGCAAGACGGCAATAAGAAAAGCCGCGTAAGAGTTGGCATACTGGAAAACCGATGTCAAACGAGGACCGTTGGAATCCGACATCACCGCGTGAAGGTAAGAGTTATTAGGCTCCATATTGGCAGCGAACCACTTTACCAGCGCAAAAGCAGCTTCTTTATTGCCAAACCAGTTCATGATCCCGAAAATTACGATAAAATATGAAGTGATGACAAAACCGTATTTGAGTATCGATAGGCCGAGATTTTGCTTTGAAAGATAGTAGGCTAATGAAAAAAAAACGATATAAATAATTTGAATATAGACCGAGTTTGCAGCATAATTAGTTGAGGCCGCTGTGAATGTCGAAATGAAATACGTAATTGGCAGCAGCCAAGCCATAATTATTGCAAGATCCGACTTTTCTTTTAGTCCCCAGTGGAAGTACAAATAAATGGAAAGCAGGATCAAAATGACCGAGGCCCAAACAAAGGAGGAATAGATCGGTCTTTCAAAGTCGAAGTTGTTTCCGTTGAACAATCCGCGTTGGAACGGAGCCCAGAGTAGGAATATTACGAAGATTCCTGCTAGTATCCAGAATAGAATCGAACTTTTGTCGCTAGATTCGGACGACTTTTTTAGGTGAGCAGCATACACATGCTGGCTTTTATTAGCACTCATGATTGGGATTTCTCCTTTTGATTTCTTGGAATTACGACAAAATCTTATCATAGTTTGGGGGATCCGACAAATTTATTGAATTGCTCATATTTGAATTGAAAAAGTGTTTGAGTTAAAATTACACCACAGCATAGAGAAGACTAGGAGATATTTAAAAATGTACTTAAATTACATTAATAATTTCAGGGGAATAGCCATGATAATGGTTGTAGCTATTCACTGCTTATTACCTTTCCAGCAACATCTTGACAAAAGTATTTATGACTTTTTTTTTGTTCTATTCCAAGATAGTACTGTAATATTTGTATTTGTCGCGGGGTATCTCTTTCAACATTTATCAGGTAAGTTTAATTTTAAAAAGTATATTCTAAAGAAAATTTTCTATGTAGTGATTCCTTATTTGTTTTGTTCAGCGTTATACTTATATTATAATTGCTTTATTGCCAAAACTATGGAAATAAGTGACGTTCCAAAAGCGATATTATTAGGTTATCCTACTTCAGGACATCTATGGTTTATACCAATGATTCTTATTATTTATATACTTGCCAATTTACTTTATAAAATGGATGGTTGGAAATATTTTTATTATTTTTTACCTGTTTTTTTTGTTGTCACCATATTTATTCCACGAGGGGCTAATCCTGTTGAAAATGCCCTTCATTTTCTATTTATATATGTTCTAGGTATGTTTTCTAGTCGCTTTAAAGATGAATTGCATCGTTTTACAAGTAAGTATCTTATACACTTGTTCATTCTACTTTTTGGAGTATTTATATTAGACTATGTAAACCTTTTTACTGATGAATATTATTCACCTTTAAAAGGCAATGGTTTTCTGCGTGCCATAGGAAAAATTGTACTATGTATTATATTAGTGTGGTTCTTACGTGAGAAAGATAGTAAGTTAGGAACGGTTTTCTCAAAGATTGCGGACACAAGTTTCGGTATATTTTTTGTTCATTTCTTTTTTTTGCTACTTCTTAATGAATCGCATATTCTTGATTATAGCCATAATAATATTGTTGCATTGATTTTGTATTTTATAGTCACCATAGTTATTTTAACACTTAGCTATCTTTTTTTGGTGTTCTCAAAGAAATTACTAAAAAAACATAGTCGTTTTTTGTTTGGATATTAATTCCTTGCCGCGATTAGGGGGCTATCAATGATTTTTTCTTGAATCAGATTTACTTTGAATTTAATTTAAAATTTAAGTTGTGTAGACTTTATAAGGAAGTATGTTACTATGGTATATAAAATTGTATTTTGGTAGAATGATGTTGAGATTTAATAAAATTTGGGAGATTTTATATGTCTAAAAATTTTAAGAGTCATCTTAGTTTAATTTATGATCTTTCGAAAAAAGACTTTCAAAACAAATATTTAGGATCTTACTTAGGAGTTATCTGGGCTTTTGTACACCCTTCTATACTAATTCTAATATTTTGGTTTGTATTTCAAGTGGGTTTCAAATCAATGCCTGTAGATAATTTCCCATTTGTTCTTTGGCTGATCGCAGGTATAATTCCGTGGTTCTTCTTTTCGGACGCTTTTCCAAATGCGACAAATAGTGTGGTTGAAAGTAGTTACCTTGTTAAAAAAGTTGTATTTAAAATAGAATTATTGCCACTTGTCAAATTAACAACTTCTTTAAAAATTCATTTGTTTTTTATTTTTGTTACTTTTTTGATGTTTCAAATATACGGGTACGGACTATCGATTTATAATTTTCAAATTATTTATTATTTGCTTGCCATGATTATTTTAACGGTAGGTTTATCTTATCTTACTTCAGCACTTTTGGTGTTCTTAAAAGATACGTCACAGATTGTTGCAATGATGATGCAATTTGGATTTTGGATAACACCAATTTTCTGGTCCTTAAAAACGGTTCCTGACAATTTTGTTTTTATTTTCAAATTGAATCCTTTATTTTACATTGTTAATGGATATAGGGAGTCTTTCATTTACCATACATGGTTTTGGGAACATCCATGGCAAACCCTATATTTTTGGACTGGTGCGCTATTGTTCCTTTTCTTGGGGAGACTTATTTTTAAAAAATTAAAACCTCATTTTTCAGATGTGCTCTAAGGAGAAAAAATATGAGTGATTTAGTAATTCAAATAAAGGATTTATCAAAATCATATAAAATTTATTCGAAACCTATCGACAGACTAAAAGAGTCCGTTCATCCTCTTTCTAAAAAATTTCATAAAGAATTTCACGCTCTAAAAAATATTTCATTCGAGCTTGTAAAAGGCGAAACAGTTGGCGTTGTAGGAACAAATGGATCAGGAAAATCCACCTTGTTGAAATTGATTACTGGAGTTTTACATCCAACGGCAGGGGAAGTTAGTGTATATGGAAAGGTAGCGGCTATACTAGAACTTGGTGCCGGATTTAACCCGGAATTTACCGGTATCGAAAACATTTATCTTAATGGAACCATAATGGGTTATTCCAAAAAAGAAATTGAGGATAAACTTGATTCTATTATTTCCTTTGCGGAAATAGGTGAATTTATAAACCAGCCTGTAAAAACTTATTCAAGTGGAATGTTTGCAAGATTGGCTTTTGCGGTTGCTATAAATGTCGAGCCAGATGTTTTAATCGTCGATGAGGCTCTTAGTGTTGGTGATACAAGATTTCAAATGAAGTGCATTGAAAAAATGAAACAAATTAAAGAAAGCGGAACAACTATATTATTTGTTTCCCACGCTACAGAACAAATTAAAAGATTTTGTACAAAAGCCATATGGATAGAAAAAGGTCATATTAAGGCAATTGGAGATGCGAATGAGATTGTTAATTTATACGAGGATTCTATGCACTTAGAGATTTTAAATCAAACATTACACAAACAACAAGAGCAAATGCTGCAAGAAGAAGAAAACTTATCGGAAAAGCCGTCAACGGATAGTTCCAAGGTAGGCATAATTAATTCTGTCGTTTGTGTGGAAAATGAGTTAAGTACTTTTGAATCATTAATTGTGCAGGTGAAATATACAATTCTTCAAAAGGTCATACCTAATTTTTTGCTGGGTGTTGCGATATATGATCGAGACAGAAAGTATATTTTTGGCCCCAACACTTATCTTGATAAGATAGAGGGTGTACCAAATACTTACGGTGCGCATTCAATTCAGTATATTATACCTAAACTTCCTTTGCTATCGGGTACTTATTTTATCGATGTAGGTATTTTTAGTGATGAAGGATTAATTTGTATTGATTATCAAACTAATTCGCAAACGATTACGTTAAAAAACGAATATTTTACCGAGGGTTTGGTTTATTTGGAACACGAATGGAGAGTTATCAAATGAAAAAAATTCCTTTTGATCAATATCAAAGATATAGGTTAACAAGTGACATTATAAATAAAGTAAGAGGTAAGGATCAGAGGTTAACAATCTTGGAAGTTGGGGCAAATGAACATAAGAACTTAGAGTTTTTCCTAACTGATGATAAAATTACGTATCTAGATATTAACGTACCCGATCATTTGAAGGAAGACAAATCATATATCCAGGGTGACGCAACGGAGATGCCTTTCTCAGATGGGGCATATGATTTTGTTGTCGCCCTAGATGTATTTGAGCATATTCCTGTTCAGCTAAGACAAAAATTTTTGGATGAATTGCACCGGGTTGGGAAATACGGTTTTGTTTTGGCGGCACCTTTCGATACACAGGGGGTTCGTGATGCTGAATTAAGGGCCAACTCATTTTTCAAAACCATTTATGGAATGAATTATGAGTGGCTTGAAGAACACATTAACAACACATTACCCCAACTGGAAAACACTTTAAAATATCTGCGACTAAAAGAAAATACTATTTATCATTTTTCGCACGGATCCCTTGCGATTTGGGAGAGAATGACAAAGGTGCATTTTTTTGCTGCAGGGAAAAATGTACTTTATGATTATCGATTTATGCTTGACGATTTTTATAATGATAAATTGTTCCAATGCGATTATGGTGAGCTGTGTTATAGACAGTTTATCGTTAGTTTAAGGGAATCTGAAGCTGTTGGTCTTATTAAATATAATTATCCTAATTCTAATCCATTTGATGAGAAGGATTTGATGTTATTTGATCAACTAGAAGAAAGTTTTTATAGGTTGGCTTCCGCAGAATTAAGGAGTGAAGTAAGTACATTGTACGAGCAAATTAGAATAAAAGATAGTCAATTATTAAGTAACTTTGAACACGTTCAAAAAATCAGTGGGATTCTTCAAACGAAATTAGAACAGATAGCAGAACTTAATAACAGTATTAATAATTTGAAAAACCAAATTAATGAACAAAGTGCTGTTATTGAATCGTATAAATTACTTGAGAGAGATCATCAAAAAACAACTAGTGATCTTAAAGATAGTCAAAATAAAATCAATCACCTGTTAATTGACCTCCATATTAAGGATGAGGGTCAAAAATTATTAGAGGAAAAAATCAAAGTAATGACTATTAAAGAGCAAGAATATCAGTTATTACAAAATGAGCTGGATAATAAGAATCAAGTTATTTTGAGTAAAGATGAATATATTTCCAAGTTAGAACTCATGGCACAAGAGCTAAGAATTAAAGGAAGAATCAAGAAAGTAATAAAAAAAATAATGCCCTCTTTTATGTGGAAAAAATTAAAGTTTGGTTATCGATCAATAAAACTTATTAGAGAAAATCCCGCGTACATAAAGCGGGGATTGTCAGAAATAAGCAAACAAGGGGTTGGCGGCTCTTTAGAAAAAGTTAAAGCCAAACTTTCTGCAAGTGAAATTCAATCATCAGATTACTTATCTCATCTTGACGAACAACTTATCAAGCAGGAGATTTCAAAGTTTAACTTGCAACCATTAATTTCAATTGTCATGCCAGTATTTAATGTTGATCCACGATGGTTGAAACTAGCGATTGATTCCGTGCAAAGACAAATATACGAAAAGTGGGAACTGTGTATAGTCGATGATTGTTCAACAAATCCTTTAACTAAAGAATATCTAACTAATTTAAATAATACAAATATTAAGATAAAATTTTTGAATGAAAATCAAGGGATTTCCGGAGCTTCTAATGAAGCAGTTAAACTTACAGATGGCCAGTATATTGTTCTGCTTGATAATGATGATGAATTTATGCCCGATACTTTATTTGAAATTGTAAAGGCTATTAATCATTATGATCCTGATATAATTTATTCCGATGAAGATAAAATTGATATGAGTGGAAATAGAAGATTTCCATTTTTTAAACCAGATTGGTCACCCGACTTGTTTAGAACACAAATGTATATTGGACATATTTTTTGTTTTAAAAAGTCATTGTTCAATGAAGTTGGAGGTTTTAGAAAAGGGTTGGAAGGAAGCCAAGATTATGACCTGGCACTAAGAATGACAGAGAGAACGTCCAATATTCACCATATACCTAAAGTTCTTTATTCTTGGAGAGAACTTGAAACTTCGACTGCGCTTAATCCTCATTCAAAACCATATGCTCATGAAACAGGATTAAGAGCTTTAAACGAACATTTGGAAAGGGTGTATGGTAAGGGGAAGGCTTGGGTTAATGAAACAGAGCATTTTTTTGTTTATGATGCAAGATATAATTTATTAAATGAAAAACCCAAAGCAAGTATTATTATCCCAACTAAAGATAAGGTCGAACTACTTATTCCTTGTATTAATAGTATTATTGAAAAAACAACTTATGAGCAATACGAGATTATTATACTGAACAATAATTCAGAATTAGATGAAACTTATTCATGGTTTGAAGAAATAACTACACAGCATCAGTTTATAAAGGTTGTTGAAGCCTCTTACGAATTCAATTGGTCAAAATTAAACAATCACGGAATTAACGAAGCGACTGGTGACGTCTTTATATTTTTAAATAACGATACGATTATTATTACGCCTGATTGGCTGGAACGATTATCAGAGAAAGCTGTGAGAGGAGATGTAGGAACTGTAGGAGCTCTACTGCTCTACGAAGATGACACTATTCAACACGCTGGTGTAGTTATTGGGATGGGGGGCTGGGCTGATCATGTATTTAAAGGGATGAAACCAGTACATTTCGGCTCACCTTTTGTTTCCCCGGTACTGACTAGAAACGTTGCTGCTAGTACAGGAGCTTGTCTGGCTATTTCTAGGAAAACTATCGAAAAGATAGGTTTGTTTGATGAAAATTTCATTATCTGTGGTAGCGATGTAGAGATTTCTCTAAGAGCTATGAAAAGAGGGTTGTTTAATATTTACGATCCTAATGTCCGACTTTATCATTTGGAATCAAAAACAAGAACATCGTTTGTACCTGAGTGTGATTTTGAACAATCAGCTATTCACTATAGCCCATATCGTGAAAATGGTGATCCGTACTATAATCCCAATCTTTCGTTACAATTCCCGCAACCGACTGTGAAGTAAGGAGATGTATATCTATGAGTGACATGGTAGAAAAACTTATCAGATACGCAAAAAAAAGCAGGTTCATTAAGAAGTTATATAAAACTACCGTCACTTCTTACCTTAATACGCATATTGGTGAAATTACACCTTTTAACGCCCGGACTGTTGATTTAAAAGAAAAAAGAATTAATTTAATAGTGCCATCCATAAATCAAGAACACGTTTTTGGTGGAATTTCCACTGCAATTCATTTTTTTAACCTACTGAGCGGCCATTTTAAGAATCAACGTATTATATTAACAGATTCAAGTCCGGGCCCGGAAGATATTGCAAGATATTCGGAGTACGAATTTGTCTTGCCAGAGGTTGATTCATTAAGTACGAAACAAATTGTGGCTTTCAATGATCGCTATAATAAGACAGTACCTATTGGCAAAGATGATTTATTTATTGCAACTTCTTGGTGGACAGCTTATATTGCTCAGAAGCTAATAAGTTGGCAAACTGATACTTATAGTGTGGAACCCAACAAAATGGTCTATTTCATACAAGATTATGAACCTGGTTTTTATCAGTGGTCAAGTCAGTATGTTCTGGCCGATAGTACGTATAAATATAATGGTCCACAGATAGCTGTGTTTAACACTGCTTTACTTCAAGATTTTTTTCATTTAAATGGGTATACATTTACTGAGCAATATTCTTTTGAGCCTAAAATAAATCATTCTTTAAAACCTTTCCTAAAACAGGTTGGGGATATTGCTAAGAAAAAACAAATATTGATCTATGGTCGTCCTTCGGTTGCTAGAAATGCTTTTAATTTAATTATAGAAGCACTAAGAGTATGGGTCTGGAAACAACCGGACATTCATGAGTGGTCTGTAATTTCTGCTGGAGAAAGCCATTCGGATATAGATGTTGGTAATGGCATCGTTGTAAAGTCCAAGGGGAAAATGTCGTTAGAGGACTATGCCAATACTCTGTTGGAATCGTCAATTGGTGTTTCGCTGATGGTATCTCCTCACCCAAGTTATCCACCGCTTGAAATGGCTCATTTCGGCCTTTCTGTTATAACGAATCATTATGCAAATAAAGATTTAACGAGTTGGCACGATAATATTACATCTTTAAGGAATATAACCCCGGATGCTTTGGCGGCAGAATTATGTAATAAATGTGTTGAGTTTTCTTTAAATCCAACATTAGGACTGAATAAAGATCTTTCGGAATCCTATGTAAGTGAGGAAGAACAGTTTCCATTTAAAGATCAACTAATTAGAGGATTATTTTGAATTATTAAATAGTAGCTTGAATTTAAATGTGCACAGCTAAGTATGAGAGTTGAATTTGATGCTGTACATATAATGGGGGATGTAACTTATGAAGGTGAGAAAAGCTGTTATACCTGCAGCTGGTTTGGGGACACGTTTTTTGCCTGCTACAAAGGCAATGCCGAAAGAGATGCTGCCTATTGTTGATAAGCCAACTATTCAATATATTGTAGAAGAAGCAGTTGCATCTGGAATTGAAGATATTATTATAGTAACAGGGAAAGGGAAACGAGCAATTGAAGATCATTTCGACAATTACTTTGAACTTGAACAAAACTTACTTTCAAAAGGGAAATTAGATCTTTTAAATGAGGTACAAAAAGCTTCCCAGATGGCAGATATACATTACATTCGACAAAAAGAACCAAGAGGTTTAGGGCATGCTGTTTGGTGTGCTCGCAAATTTATAGGCGATGAACCCTTTGCAATTTTATTAGGGGATGACATAGTTCAGTCTGATATTCCATGTCTCAAACAGATGATTGATCTATACGATCAAAAGCAAGCATCTATTATAGGAGTGAAACCTGTAAGTGAAGATGATGTATCAAGGTATGGGATTACGGACGTAATATTAGAAGAGGAGCATTTATATAAGATCAAATCTTTGGTGGAAAAACCCCAAAAAGAAGAATCTCCATCGAATTTGGCCGTTATGGGAAGATACATTTTAACTCCATGTATATTTAAATATCTTGAAAAACAAGAGGTGGGGACAGGTGGAGAAATTCAATTAACAGATGCTATATCTCAACTTGCACAGGAAGAACTAATGTATGCATACCATTTTTCTGGAACAAGGTATGATGTTGGAGAAAAATTGGGATTTATTAAAACTACCATTGATCTTGCACTCGATAGAGACGACTTGAAAATAGAATTAATAAATTACCTTTCTGAAGTTTTAGAAAAGAATAGACAAGTTTCCGGTAATTAAATTTAAATCATCTTTCTGATAAAGTGATGTGGAAAAAATGAATTTCCTATTCAAAAACTATTTTGGGGAAAAAATGGGACTTACAAAAAAACTCAAGTTATTGATTTACAGCATAAGTATCATTTTTATTATATTTTATACAATACAAACTTTATATTTGTTTTCCAAAAAGACTTTAAATCCAAGTTCAATTCTCATAATAATTACTTCACTGTTATTATCTTGCGTTGTATGGTGGTTAATAGCAAAGTATAAATTAATTTCTCTTTATTTTATTGTATTTCTCTATGGGCTTATATACATACTTTTAGTTCCTGTGTTTTCGCCAATAGATGAAGCTGCTCATTTTGACTATATTAACAAAATCATGTTCGAACATAAGTTGCCTTTGATTTCAGATTTAATCGACGTCAGCCGACTTTCTGAGGTTTCAAGCTATGCAGTTCCTGTATCATTGCAGTATGAAGCGGTTCACCCACCCATATATTATTTTTTAGGTAGTTTAATAGTTTATCCATTTCAAGATTACCCATCTCTAAGCTTGATTATTCTTAGATTGGTAGGTTTATTGTTACTTCTTACATCACTTTATTTTACAATTAAAACTTTTTCAATATTGTCAAAATATTTTAAATGGTATGTAAATGAAGTTTTATTTACAAGTATATTACTTCTATTATATACCAATCCTGGGATTGTTACAAGAATGGTTACAGTTAGTAATGAATCACTAACTGTTTGTTTGTTTAGTTTGTTAATTTATTTGATGGTTGAATTTGTTATAACCTCTCATTCAGTTAAAAAATTGAGAGTGATCTCTATAATAACAGGTTGTTTAGTACTTACTAAAATTACCTCAGTCGTAATAATTGTTCCATTATTATTGATCTTTCTTTTTATTAAAAGTTGGAGGTATATATTCGAATTTTCCTTAATTATAGGAATTATAGTCCTTCCTTGGATCATATTTAATTTATATCATTACCATTCTTTCACAGGAACTGAAGAGCACGTTGAATTTGTGAAAAAAATAGTAAATCCCCATAATGTAAATTTAGGTTTTGAATATGTAGTTCAAAAATTTACTTATATTTTGTATAGCTTTTGGGTTCCCCAGGAAATAAGATGGTCGGGAATTTACGAACTTGCAAATCTTATAACCTATGGTTTGAGTCTTGGTTTGATTTTATGTATAGCATCAACTATCAGCACAATATGTAAATTGCAAAGAGAAAAGCAATTGAATTTAAATGCAAAACTTAATTCTGTTTTAATTATTTTTGTTTTTCTTTCTTTAATCATGCTGATTTATGGAACACTTTCTCAAGATGTTGATATATTACTGGGAAGGTACTTATATATTACAATTGTTCCAATATCTTTATTTATATATATGCAATTAATTGAAATACCTCTAAAGAAAGTTTCTTTTTATATTATTTCAATAGTTGTTATATCTTCTTATTTTACCTATTCAGGTATGGTTTATTTCTCGCAAGGCAAGAATTTTTTAGACAAAATTATAAATGGCGACGTGAATTTGGATAATTTGTCCAGATCTGCTCAGGAAGGCCTGTTTGAAAAAAATTTAGGATTAATTCCTAAAAAATTGGCAGAGCAATGGGGAAACTCATTGTATAAAGATAAAGTCTCGTATGTTTCAATTAATAGTCTACCAGTATCTCATGATCTTATAATTAGAAGTAATAAGTATTATATCAACGGTAAAGATCCCTTTTTGGTTTGGAAAACAATCGGAACTAACATGAAAACAGGGGACTTATTGATTATTAATGTTCAACTTGACAAGCACTCGGATAATAACCATGTAGTGGAGGGGCAAGTCTTTTGGGAATCTAATAACAATCCTTTCGATGAAGCTAAATCATATCGATTTATAATGAAAAATGGAAAAGTTATTGTGCCCATAGGTTATCATAAAGACTGGAAGGATGGTAGTGAATTATTGAATCTTCGCTTAGATTTCGATAACCTTAATGAAGATGAAGGCTTCACGGTGGATTCGTTAAAAATTAGTAGATTAGAGCAATAGGTTAGAGTTAATTTGATTAAACTAAAGAGTAGACAGGTAGGAAATATATATTTTCTTACTTTTAACGAATGATTGGATGTAATCTGAAAAAAAACCAAATTTTGAAGAGTTTTTTTAGGCTCAATAACAAGAAGAGGCTCGAAGAAAGAGCTATTAATAAAATTGAGTGTTTGGGAAGATTGATGCCATTTGATGGGGAGAAGTATCAGTATTTCATTTTTCATCTAAGGGAAAGGTGGTTTGCTATCTCACTGGCTTTTCTTACATCATTTAGTGCAAATCGCTGGTGTGGCTCTCGTCCGTCTGCTTCTTCTAAACAAACTGCTTCTAGAAAGATGGGGGATGTCCATATAATTTTAACAGTTAAAAAAATACTTAGTTCTGATTTATTAAAAATGTCTGATTAAAATAATTAAAATAAGAGGTAGAACATGACTTTCTTCCTACTCTTTCTGGCATTGATTTTTAACTTATTTGCTCAATACATGCTAAAGCAGTCGGTTATGGGAATCAGATTTGAACATTTTAATTTTTCGTTCATTTTTAAAATAGCAAGTAACCCAATGATTTGGGGTGGAGCTTTTTTTTATGGTTTTAGCTTTCTGTTCTATGTTATGGCTTTGTCACGTGGAGAGCTTAGTAGAATTTCACCTGTTTCCCAAGCTCTTACTACTTTAGGCGTGGTATTGATTTCTGTTATCTTATTTAATGAACCACTAACCATTTTTAAAATCCTCGGCATTTTACTTTTAATAGCTGGGACTATTATCTTGTTCCTTTAGAATGAGGAGAATGTTTTGCATGAAAAAAACTTTCGACTATGTAATATTTGGTGCAGGTATTTATGGAATGTATGCTGCCAAATTGTTAGGTGAGAAAAATTATTCTGTCGGTATTATCGAGATAGACTCTGAGCCCCTACAAAGAGCCAGTTATATTAATCAGGCTCGTGTTCATAATGGATACCATTATCCACGTAGTGTTTCTACAGCGGCTAAATCTGCTCAGTATTATAATCGTTTTAACAATGAGTTTGGTTTTGCTATTCACAAGCATTTTAGAAAAATTTATGCAATATCTGCATATGATTCTCTGACAAATTCAGAGCAATTCTTGAGGTTTTGTCGGCATGTAGGGATTCCAGCAGAGGAAATCAATCCTCGTAAATATTTTAACGAAGGTTCGGTTGAAGCTGCTTATGAAACGGACGAATATACGTATGATGCAGTTACCATTAAAGATTGGTTTTTGGAAAAGTTTAGTGAATTAAACAGTGTCAAATTGTTTCTGAGTACTTATATTACTGAAGCTCGGCAAAAAGAAAATATTTTTTCAATAACTTTATCTGATGGTTCAATCATAGAGACCCCTAATGTTTTGAACGCAACCTATGCAAGTATTAATCAAATATTAGAGTATTTTAAATTTGAAAAATTTAAAACAAAGTATGAATTATGTGAAGTAATATTAACGGATGTATCCTCAAATTTAAAGGATGTCGGAATAACTGTTATGGACGGCCCCTTTTTCTCTATTATGCCTTTCGGTCTTTCTGGAAAACATTCACTTACTTCTGTAAGTGATACTCCACACGAAACGGTTAACGGGTTGTTTCCGAATTTTACCTGTCAAGATGGAATGCCTGATTGTAATTTAAGCACATTGCAAAACTGCAATACGTGTGCTTTAAGGCCAGTTTCAGCTTGGCCTCGTATGAATCAGCTAGCAAGTAAATATTTAAATAAAGATTTAAAAATATCATATCATTCATCTTTATTTGCTATTAAAACAATATTAAATTCTGCTGAAATTGATGATTCAAGACCGACAGTAATCAAGTTTTCATCAGACGGACCCAGATTTATATCTGTTCTTTCTGGGAAGTTTAATACGATATATGATTTAGAGGAGGTTCTTTTGTGAAAGAGCAGGTATTTGTTTCGGCTGTTCTTTATGTGCATAATGAATATGAAACAGTTAGACAAGGGATTATTGATTTGGATTTGATTCTAGGAGGTATGTTTCAGTATTACGAAATAGTAGTTGTTAATGATGCTAGTACAGATTTGACACTAGAAAAAATTCGTGAAGTTTCAAAAGAAGTTAATGGAAATATGATAGTTATTTCTTTGTCACGTAAACATGGTATTGAAAAAGGGATGACAGCAGGATTAATAAAATCTATGGGGGATTTTGTATTTGAGTTTGAAACAACTAAATTTGATTTCTCATCAGATATAATCCCAAATCTGTATCGTACGGCTTTGACTGGTTTTGATATAGTGGTTGTTTCACCATCCACTGGATTGCCATGGACTTCAAAAATGTTTTACAAATTTGTAAATAAGATATCTTACTTGGAATTAGATTTAAGAACAGAAAGCACGAGAGTTGTTTCACGCCGTGCTTTAAATGCAATGCTAAATCTTAAGGAAAAGGTTCGATATAGAAAAGCACTATATGCATACACCGGCTATTCAAAAAAAGTATTAACTTATCAATCTTTAATTAAACAGCATTCTGCAAGATCTGGGATCAATCGTGAAAATATAAGTACTGCATTCGATGTAATTGTATCATTTTCGAATATAGGCTTGAAACTATCGCATTATCTATCTATAGTATTTTTACTTTTTAGTTTATTTATGGCTGGATATGCTTTGTTCAACTATTTTTTCAATAAAAATATTGTTGAAGGTTGGACTACCTTAATGATCTTAATCAGTTTCGGTTTTACTGGTCTATTTTTCATTGTTGGGATGTTAGGAGAATATATCTCCAGAATTCTTATCGAAATTCAAAATCGCCCTTCGTATACTACCCAATCAGTTGATAATTTCAAGCCCCAAAAAGTCAATACAGTTGAAACTTTTAATAACGAGGTTGCGGTAGGAAAAGAAGCTCATTAAAGGGAGGAAGTTGTCTTGAAAAGTGCATTGATTGGTTATACTGGGTTTGTCGGTACTACGTTAAGTAATCAAACAACTTTTGATGATTACTATAATTCTAAAAATATAGCAGAAATTCAGAATAAACATTACAAAATGGTTATTTGTGCAGGAGCACCTGCTGTAAAATGGAAAGCAAATCAAGATCCTGTGCAAGATTTAGAAAATATTAATTCGCTAATTTCTCATTTGAAAACCATACAAGCAGATGAGTTTATTTTAATTTCCACTGTTGATGTATACAAATCACCAAATAATGTTGATGAGAATACTATTATTAATCCCGATGATTTAGATCCTTATGGCAAGCACAGATTTTTCTTAGAACAATTTGTTAGAGAGAAGTTCGATAACCATTTTATTATCAGATTGCCGGGGTTGTTTGGAAGAGGACTGAAAAAAAACTTTATTTATGATATGATTCATGATAATTGTTTACATTTGACCCATCATAAGAGCATTTTCCAGTTTTATGATATGTCTCGCTTATGGAGCGATATAACTTTTGTTAAAAAACAAGGTTTCAAGGTAATTAATTTTTCGACAGAGCCTGTTTCAGCAAGTGAGATTGTCGAGAACTGTTTCAATAAAAATTTTAATAATGTAACGGATAAAGCCCCCGTTAATTACAACATGAAAAGTATTTATTCTGAGCATTTTAACCTAGGAGAACTTTACATGACCTCAAAAAAAGAAACATATTTTAGGATTCGTGAATTTATTAGAATGGAGACCACAAGCAAATGAAATTAGCCATCTCCAACATAGCCTGGGATTTGCAAGAAGAAAAAGAAGTATTGGAAGTGCTAAACGAGTTTGGTATAGTTGGACTAGAAGTAGCCCCGACTAAAGTTTGCCCCAATCCAGAACAAGCTTCCGATGAAGTATTAAGTAATTATTTAAATTATTGGAATCAGAAAAATATAAAAATTATAGCAATGCAATCGTTACTATTTAATAAAGGGAATTTATCTATCTTTGGGGAGGCAAACGACTCAACTCTTGCTTATTTAGAATCCGTCATTTATATGGCTAGTAAGCTTTCCGCAAAAGCTCTAGTCTTTGGTTCTCCTAAAAACAGAATCGTAGGAAATAAGAATGAAAAATCAGCTAGAGAAGAAGCTACCGTTTTTTTTCGAAAGCTTGGAGACGCGGCGTACAAAAATGGGGTATATGTATGTATTGAAGCCAATCCTAAAGAATACGGTTGTGACTTTATTACTTCCACGCTTGAAGGTTTACACTTTGTCCAAGATGTTGACCATGCAGCAGTTAAATTACAAATAGATACAGGTACTATGTTCGTGAATGATGAAGATCCTATTAAAACATTACAAACATGCTTACCTTTTGCTGGGCATTTCCACATTAGTGAACCTTTTTTGGAGCAGATAGGAAAAAACAACCATTCAAAGATTGCTAGCTTTCTCAACAAAATAAATTATGATGGTTGGGTCTCTATAGAAATGAAAAATAATTTGAATTCAAATAATGTCGGCTCAATAAGATGCGCGTTGGAGTATGTTAAAAAGACGTATATTTAATTAGAACGGAATGATGAAACATTTATGAGTTATCCAAAAAGTTGGGAAGTCCCTAAACATGAAGTTTTAGAGCTTTGTCCAAAAGCCCACAACTATTGTGTTTGTATTCCTGTAATTAATGAGGGAGATAAAATCAGAAAGCAGCTAGAAAAACTGAAGCCCTATACTTCTACGGTAGATATTATAATTCTGGATGGCGGAAGTACAGATAATTCATTAGATCATAAATTCCTTATAGAGCAAAATGTACGTGCATTGATTACCAAGAAGGATAAGGGAAAACTTAGTGCTCAACTTAGAATGGGTTTTGCATATGCAATGAATGAAGGCTATGAGGGCGTTATTACAATCGATGGCAATAATAAGGATAGTGTGGAATCTATTCCTTCTTTTATTAAGGAACTAAAAGAAGGCTATGATTTTATTCAAGGATCTCGGTATGTTTCAGGTGGGAAAGAAATAAATACCCCTTTATCGAGGAAACTTGCCATTAAATTAATACATGCTCCTTATCTTTCATTATTAGCCGGTTATAGATATACAGATACTACAAATGGGTTTCGTGGACATTCTAGAAGGTTAATACTGGATGAAAGATTGGCAGTTTTCCGTGATATATTTAATACTTACGAGTTGTTAGCTTATTTATCTGTTAAAGCCCCGAGACTAGGCTATAAGACGAAGGAGATTCCGGTTACAAGGGAATACCCGAAAGGTAAGATTCCAACGAAGATCAGTCCATTAAAAGGAAATCTGCTATTGTTGCAGATATTATTAAATTTGTTATTTAATAAATATGATAAAAAAGATAATCTTAAAAACAATCAAAATAAAAACTCAGTAGGAGGAAACACATGAAAGGCATCATACTTGCAGGCGGCACAGGTTCTCGTCTTTACCCATTAACAAAGGTGACAAACAAACACTTACTTCCTGTAGGAAAATACCCTATGATTTTTCACGCTGTCGCTAAGCTTAAAGAAGCTGACATTCAAGATATCCTCGTTGTAACCGGCAAAGATCACATGGGTGACGTCGTAAACCTACTTGGCAGTGGCCGAGAAATGGGTGTAACCTTTACTTACAAAGTCCAAGACGAAGCGGGTGGAATTGCGCAAGCATTAGACTTGGCTGAGCATTTTGTAGGCGATGATCAAATGGTCGTTATCCTTGGCGATAATGTCTTCTCTGATAGCATCGCTCCTTATGTACAAAACTTTAAGAACCAGCAAACAGGTGCCAAAATCCTGCTTCAGGAAGTTCATGATCCTAAAAGATACGGAGTACCTGAACTCGATGGCGATAAAATCGTTTCTATCGAAGAAAAACCGCAGAATCCTAAGAGCAGCTACGCAGTTACCGGAATTTATATGTTTGATAGCTCCGTTTTCGACATCATTAAAACCCTTAAACCTTCCGGTCGCGGTGAGTTGGAAATAACGGATGTAAATAATGCTTATATCGGTCGCGGTCAACTAACCTATGACGTTCTCCAAGGCTGGTGGACGGATGCGGGAACACATGCTTCGCTTGCTAAAGCGAATGAATTGGCCCAAGATTTGTTGTTCGGCGAAGAATTCGGTAAGCTAAAATTGTAGGTGGGTGACTTATGAACATTATTCCAACAAAACTAGAAGGCGTAGTCATTGTAGAACCAGCAGTATTTGGGGACAACCGTGGCTTTTTCATGGAAAGCTACAATGGCGAGAAATTCAAAAAGTTCGGCATTGATCACCAGTTTGTTCAAGATAACCATTCCTTGTCTGTAGAGTCTGGAGTTCTGAGAGGGCTCCATTATCAATTGAATCCCAAAGCTCAGACAAAGTTAGTTCGTGTAGCTGCAGGGGCTATTTACGATGTAGCCGTAGATATTCGGAAAGACTCCCCTACCTTCGGACAATGGGTTGGAGTCATTTTAAGCGCGGCAAATAAAAGGCAGCTGTTGGTTCCGAAAGGTTTTGCTCATGGTTTCTGTACTTTGGTTCCGAATACGGAAGTGTTATATAAAGTAGATGAGCTCTACTCGCCGGAGCATGACCGGGGGATTGCGTGGAACGATCCGGCGCTAGGCATCGATTGGCCGACGGCTAATCCGATTTTATCCGACAAGGACGGCAAGCATCCTGTTCTTAACGATGCGGAGATTAATTTCGAATAACGGAGGCTAATCATGAAAGTATTGGTTACCGGCGGCGCCGGTTTTATTGGCAGCAACTTTGTTATTTACATGCTTAATAAATACCCGGATTACCAAATTATTAATCTGGATGCCCTGACCTATGCGGGGAATCTGGAGAATCTGTCGAGCATACAAAATAACCCGAACTATACGTTTGTTAGAGGCGATATTGCGGATGCCCAGCTTGTGGACGAGTTGTTCCACAAGGGGATTGATATTGTCGTCAATTTCGCCGCGGAATCTCATGTGGACCGCAGTATTCTGGATCCGCAAATCTTTATAAAAACCAACGTCTTGGGCACGCAAGTACTGCTTGATGCTGCCAAGAAATATGGCGTTACCAAGTTCGTTCAAGTATCTACTGATGAAGTGTATGGTTCCCTGGGCGAAACCGGTCTCTTTATGGAATCGACACCACTGTCGCCAAATAGCCCTTATTCTGCGAGCAAAGCCGGCGGTGACTTGATCGTTAGGGCTTATCATGAGACCTTCGGGATGAACGTGAATATTACCCGATGCTCTAACAATTACGGGCCGTATCAATTCCCGGAGAAGTTGATTCCATTAATGATCTCCAATGCTCTTAATGACAAGCAGCTCCCTGTATACGGAGACGGTTTGAATATTAGAGACTGGTTGTATGTTGAGGATCACTGTAGTGCCATTGATTTGGTCATGCATAACGGAGTTAGCGGTGAAGTGTACAACGTAGGCGGCAATAACGAAAGAACGAACATCCAAATTGTAAAAACGATCTTGGAGCAGCTTGGTAAACCGGAGTCTTTAATCACTTACGTTCAAGACCGTCTTGGTCATGATCGCAGATACGGGATCGATGCGACCAAAATTACGAATGAACTCGGATGGAAGCCGAAGTACCATTTTGAATCAGGAATTAAAGAGACTATCTCTTGGTATTTGGACAATAAAGAATGGTGGCAGCGAATCCAATCGGGGGCGTATCAAGAATATTACAACAAGCAGTATGCTTCCAGGCTGGGTGTTTAAGGATGAAAGTACTGGTAACCGGCGCAAACGGTCAATTGGGACAAGATGTTGTCGCTTTGTTTCAAAAGCAGCATCAAGTGACGGGCTTAGGGCGTCATGAACTTGATATTACAAACCTGGAGCAATGCTTGCGACAAGTGGAGCTTGTTCAGCCGGATGTGATCATCCATTGTGCTGCTTATACAGCTGTGGATCAAGCGGAAAGCGACGAGGACCAAGCCTACTTGGTCAATGCAGTGGGTACTCGCAATTTGGCAGTAGCTGCGGAGAAGAGCGGGAGCAAGCTTTGTTATATCAGTACGGACTATGTGTTTGACGGACAAGCGACAGTTCCCTATAAGGAATATGATAATACGAATCCGACCGGGGTTTACGGTAAATCAAAGCGTGCCGGAGAAGCTTTGGTGCAGTCTTTGAGCTCACGTTATTTTATCGTTCGTACCTCCTGGGTTTATGGGCTTCATGGGAACAACTTTGTTAAAACCATGCTGAAGTTGGCAAAAGACCGGGATCGCCTCAAGGTAGTCAGCGATCAGGTTGGTTCGCCTACGTTTACAGAAGATTTGGCTGAGTTTCTATTGGCATTAGTTGCAACAGAGAAATACGGTATTTACCATGCTTCGAATACCGGTGTTTGTTCGTGGTTTGATTTTGCCAAAGCCATATTTGAAGAGACCGGCGTAAACGTTACAGTGGAGCCTTGCACAACGGAAGAATTCCCAAGACCGGCCCCACGGCCTAAATTTTCGGTGATGGATCATTTGTCCATTCGTACGAATGGGTTTGAAGATTTGCGTCCTTGGCGGGAAGCGCTGAAAGACTTCCTGGCTAAATTGGAGCGTTCCTCAATATGAAAAAGGTTAGCGTTCATATCGTTACCTTTAACAGCGAGCCCTATATTCGAGATTGTCTTCAGGCGGTACTGCAACAAAATTACCCGATCGATCGTATTATAGTTATAGATAACGATTCACAAGATGGCACGCTGAATGTGGTGCGCGAGTTTGAATCGGATCGGTTAACTATTGTATCGAATAAGGTGAATGCGGGTTTTGCCGGAGGCCATAATCAAGCGATTCGCATGGCGGCTAGCGACTATTATTTAGTGCTTAATCCGGATGTCACGTTGCATCCGGATTATGTTTATTATCTGGTCCAGCGGATGGAGCGGGATGCCTCGTTAGGAAGTGCCACCGGCAAACTTTTGTTTAAGCATTCACCGAATGAAATCGACAGCACGGGTCTGCGATTTACCAAGTCTAGAAGAGCCTTCGATCGCGGGGCCGGGCAGGACGCTTCCATGTGGGATGAAGAGGGAGATGTAATTGGCGTCTCGGGCGCTGCTGCACTGTATTCCAGCAGAATGGTTCGGGATGTCAGTATCGGCGGTGAGTTTTTCGACGAGGATTTCTTTGCTTACAAGGAAGATGTGGACGTTGCGTGGCGGAGCCGTCTTTTAGGATGGAAGGCCCTGTATTGTCCTGCTGCTGAAGCCTTCCATAACCGCGGTTGGAAAAAAGGAGCAAGGACGAAAATTCCTTTGCGCGTTCGCAGATTTTCTTATATTAATCGTTATAAAATGATTGTCAAGAACGATCATTGGCTGTACATCTTAAAACACCTGTTCCCAATTCTGTTCTATGAGCTTGGAAGCATAGCCTACTTCTTCGTTCGGGAGCCGGGAGTTCTTGGGAGCTGGCGTAATTTTTTTTCTACAATCCAAAGCACTATGCATAAAAGGCGTGTAATCCAAGGAAGACGAAAAGTGAAATTTGAAAATATTTACTGTTATTTTGAATAATGCTACGGATCCGTCATACTTTTGAAAAGTATTTCATGATATAATAGGAATACATGTCTGCTTTATGGAGTAAATTTATGGACTTAAGTATTATTATTCTTAATTACAATACGCGCGAACTCACCTTGAATTGTTTAAAATCGATTTATTTGTCGGAAACCGACTTTACCTATGAAGTTATCCTCGTCGACAATCATTCCGTGGATGACTCCGTGGAGGCTATCCGGGCAAACTTTCCGATGGTTCATTTGGTGTGCAATGATGTAAATCTAGGATATTCCAAAGGGAACAATCAAGGGATGAGCCTGGCTAAAGGGCGGTACGTTCTTTTGCTAAACTCGGACACGGTTGTTCAACCGGACACTTTGCATACGATGATCCAATTCATGGATGAACATGCGAGCATTGGAGCGGCGGGCTGCAAAGTGGTGCTGCCTGACGGATCGCTGGACAAAGCATGCCGTAGGGGCTTTCCAACTCCTTCCGCTTCTTTTTATTATGCTTTTGGATTTTCGAAGTTATTTCCAGATAACCCGAAATATAATCAGTATCAGTTAAGCCATCTGGACGAAGATCAAGACTATCCAGTGGACTGCTTGGTCGGTGCATTTATGATCGTTCGTAAAGAAGCCATCGATCAAGTGGGGATGCTGGATGAAGAGTTTTTTATGTATGGCGAAGATATCGATTGGTGCTATAGAATAAAACAAGGTGGATGGGATATTCATTATTACCCGTGCACTCAGATCATTCATTATAAAGGCGCCAGCAGTCGGCGGAAGCCTTTTAAAATCATCTACGAGTTCCACCGCGCCATGTATTTGTTTCATCAGAAGCATTATCGACAAAAGTACTCTTTTATCGTAAACGGTCTTGTATATGCAGGAATTACAGTGAAGTTATTGTCTTCTTTATTATTAAATCGGTTTGGATCGGTGAGGTGAGAAAATGGTACGGCAAAGTCAGGGGTTTTTATCACAAATTTATGCTTTTACTGACTTTATTTGCGTGCAGCTCATTTTCTTATTTTCATGGTGGCTGAAGTTTAAAAGCGGCTGGATTCCCTTTGATAATCCGCTCCCACTTCATAGCTATGCATTGTGGAGCTTAATATACGGTGGCATAGCGATTTTCTTAAGCTATTCTTTCAACTTTTACACGCCGAAGCGCAGGAAAAAGTTTTCGTATGAGCTATTTACGATCATTCAGGTTTATACGATAAGCTTATTAATTTTGTTAAGCTTCCTGTTTATTTTTAAAGAGCTTGACATTTCCCGCTCCTTCTTACTATTGTTTTTGGTAAATAATATACTCGCTATTAGCTTTTACCGGTATATCCTTAAGACATCTTTGAAGCGTTTGAGACAGAAGGGATATAACAAACAATTCGTATTAATTCTGGGTGCCGGTTCGATTGGGAAAAGGTTTTATCGGAATTTGTTGAAGCATCCCGAGTTAGGTTATGAAGTAGTGGGTTTCCTGGATGATTTTCATGATTGTCATGAAGTCGGTTTTGAAAACTACAAGCCTATTCTTGGTCGGGTCGATGAACTTGAGGCCATTCTGGAAAAAACATTGATTGATGAAGTGATCATTGCTTTGCCATTGGATGCTCATCATAAGTTTGGAAAAATTATCAATACTTGTGAAAAGGCCGGAGTCAAAACGTTAATCATTCCCGATTATTTTGATTATCTTCCGTCCAAACCGTATTTCGATAATTTCGCAGGCATTCCGTTAATTAATGTCAGGGATATTCCGTTGGATGAATTCAGAAATCGCTTCTTCAAAAGAGCCTTTGATATTGCTTTTTCATTAGCTGCAATCCTTATTACGCTGCCATTATTAATTCTTATTGCTATCGGCGTGAAAATCACCTCACCGGGTCCGATTATTTTTAAGCAAGAACGTGTCGGTTTAAACAGACGTAATTTTATGATGTATAAATTCCGCTCGATGCGAGTACAAACGGAACAATCTTCCGATACGCAATGGACGACGGAGAATGACCCGCGCAAAACGAAGTTCGGTACGTTCTTACGGAAAACGAGCTTAGATGAGCTGCCGCAGTTTTTCAACGTATTGTTCGGACATATGAGTGTCGTAGGGCCCCGGCCGGAACGACCGTATTTCGTTGAACAATTTAAGGAAGAAATCCCAAAGTATATGGTAAAGCACCACATTCGCCCCGGGATTACCGGTTGGGCTCAGTCCAATGGGCTGCGCGGCGATACATCTATAGAGGATCGGATCAAGTACGATATTTTCTATATTGAGAACTGGAGCTTTTTGTTCGATATCAAAATTATTTGGAAGACGATTATCAATGGTTTTGTTAATAAAAATGCATATTAATTAATGACTGACCAATAGCCATGCAACGAAGGCGTATGGCCCCTGTTCGTCGAAGTAGTGATGTACTATTTCTTTGATGTACAGGGGGTTCTTTATGCAAAAGATGTGTAAAAGTTGCGATAAACTTAGGGTAATTATAGAGACGAAATAAAAACGGATAGAGCTTTTACCGGACTGTCTACGATTAGGGTCGGCGTATGCAGACAAAATGGAAAATAAAAAGAAATCTCGCGGCAAAAGTGAGCCGCGAGATTTCTTTTTATTTGCAGGGGTTAAAAGGAAATTGCAATTAATTTGGGAAGATG
Organism: Paenibacillus tyrphae; assembly: GCF_027925525.1. Classification (GTDB taxonomy): domain Bacteria; phylum Bacillota; class Bacilli; order Paenibacillales; family NBRC-103111; genus Paenibacillus_G; species Paenibacillus_G tyrfis_B. Next base: position 73,715 of record NZ_BSDJ01000035.1, read on the forward strand.
TATCCTTCAATACCTTCCAGAGTGTACCCGTTGCTACCTGATCTCAGTTCGTTGAAGTCGGTAGTGTAGTAATGATCTGTACCATTGTAATATCTGAAAAGTGGAGTAGTGCCGTTATGCGGTTGTGCAAAGATATATCCTTCAGTTCCTTCGAGGGAGTAGTCACTATATCTGCTGCCTAAATATGAGACAGTATAGAAGTGATCTGTGCCATTATAATATCTGTAAAATGGTGTAGTGCCTGGTTGTTGTTCCCGGAAAACGTAACCTTGAATGCCTTGATAAGTATAACCGTACTTTCCGTTTCCGAGTGGCTCAAAAGACGTAATGTAAAAATGATCTATGCCATTGAAGTATTTGTAAAGTCCTACAGTTCCCGCGGGAGCTGCTTTGGCTGAGTTTACAATGAAAGTACCAGAAAGCAATGTGAACAGAATTATAAGCGGAATTGTAAATTTTTTAAGCACCATTAGGTCCCTCCACATGTTTTTAGTCCAAGCAATAAACTTATTGCTAACTGGCCAGTTAACGCTTTAATTATTTCATAAAAAAGGAAATTATACAATATATTAAATTATAAATAAAAATTTATAGAATAATATTAAAAATAACCATTTTATACGAAGATTAAATATGGAGAAATCTAACGGTTTACCATATGCTACTCCAAGCGATCGAAATGGCAAAGTGTACAATGAATTTTTATTTCCTCGCCAAACCTTGTCTGCATAATTGGCCAAGTCCCCACATAGACATGGTATCAATCTGGATTGATTATGTGGTGGAGGGGATGAGACGATGCGGCGGTTCACGTGGGTGGTGGCCCTTGTGATGGTTTGTTTAAGCCTGGTAGTATCCGGGTGCGGCAAAAAGGATGCAGGATCGGTAGTAAAGGAATTGGACGGTGTGATGAGCAAGCTGCAGAGCTATCACGGCAAAGGGCAGATGACGCTGCGTACAGGGCAGGATCCTCAAGAATACGACGTAGAGGTTAGCTTCCAGGCCCCTTCGTTTTACCGGATCTCGCTGACGAATGCGAAAAAGGATATTACGCAAATTGTGCTGCGCAACGATGACGGGGTATTCGTACTGACGCCGCATTTGAACAAAAGCTTCCGCTTCCAAAGCGATTGGCCGGAGAATCAAGGCCAAGTTTACTTATACCAATCGCTCGTCCAAAGCATTCTGATGGACAATGAACGGCATTTTACGTCGGACGAGAAGGCGTATGTATTCGATGTAGTGGCGAATTACCAGAACGGATCCTTGGCGCGGCAGAAGGTGTGGCTGGACAAGAGAAACTATGCTCCGCAGCATGTGGAAGTGTCGGATGCCAACTCCAATGTGATGGTCATTGTAAAATTCGATCAATTTGAGTTCGGTACGAAGTTTGAGAAGGATCAGTTCGACATGCAGCGCAATATGACGGGCTGGAACCTGAAGACACTGCCCACGATGATGCAAGAGGATTCGAAAGGCGCTGAGAAATCGGGAGCTACAGATTCCAAGGCCGGCACGGGGGCGGCTAGCGGCAAAGGAACGGCGGCTGGTAACGGTACAGGGACAGGAACAAACGGAACCGCTACGGGACAAGGGTCGGGATCTGATGCAAAAGGCGACGCAGCAGGCACGAACAAAGGCAATGCTGCAGGCACAGGCACAGCTACAGGGGACAGCAAAGGTGCTGCCGTACCCGGAACCAGCAGCGATAACACGAAGACGAGCAGTGCCAACGGCAGCCAAGGCACGGCGGCAGACGACAAGGGCACTGCGGCCAACGGGGCGCAAGCGGCAGCTGCAGGCGCCAAAAAAGACACCTCCAAGCAGCAATCGTTCGGCATCATCGAACCGCGTTACATGCCGAGCGGCGTGAAGAAACAAGACGTGACGGAGCTTAAGCTGGGCGAAGATCAAGCGGTCATGCTCCGTTATTCCGGAAAATACAACTATACGTTGATGGAGTCCCGTCCGCAGGTACAGACGGTGTCGGTCCTGCCGGGGGATATTTTGGATCTGGGCTTTACGCTCGGCGTTGTAACCGGGGATGCGAAGAAAACATTGACCTGGACCTACGACGGCATCGAATTCCGCTTATCTACAGGGGACTTGCCGGAGACGGAGATGATTAAGGTGGCGCAAGCGGTGCAGGGGGAAATCGGTAAATAGTTGAAACCGGCAATCCAGCGATTGTGATTCGGTTCCTTAATACACGCACTGAACCGCTAATAATCAAAAACTGACGGACACGATTTTACTATTTTGTTCGTTGACAGGGCCCTGCGGTACGCATTACCATAATCATATGAATTTTTAAGCGGGAAGCTTCTTTACAGGTGCAAGTTGTGGCCTTGTAAGCGGCTTCCCTTGATTTTATGAGACCGAAGAAGGTGGATCAGGTGGATTCGTTTTACCGGCCGACCCGGGTGGAGATTTCATTGGATGCGCTGCGCCATAATTTAGGCGAGTTTCGGCGGGTGCTTCCGGAGCATGTAAGCATGATGGCAGTCGTCAAGGCGGATGCCTATGGACACGGAGCGGTGGAGGTATGCCGGGAGGCGCTTCAATGCGGCGTGGAATATATTGCGGTTGCTTTTTTGGATGAGGGTTTGGAGCTTCGGCAAGCAGGTATTACAGCCCCGATCCTCGTATTGGGCTACACGCCTCCGGAAGGGCTGGAAACCGCTTGGGCTAACGGGATTACTCTCAATATATATACTCATGAGCTGCTGGACGCGTGGGAGCGATTAGGGGCAAAGGAGCGCCTGTTAAATATTCATATTAAAATCGACTCCGGAATGAACCGGCTCGGGTTAACGGATGCGGAAGAGGCGATCGCGCTGATCGAACGGGCGATGCAGACACCGGGGATTCGGGTGGAAGGGTTATTTACCCACTACGCTTGCGCAGACGAAACCGACAAGCGCTATACGCTTGAGCAGTACGGTCGATTCGAGCGGGTCGTTGATCATTTTACGCAAAAAGGTATTCAATTTCCTTACATTCACGCCGGGAACAGCGCTGCGGGGATCGATACGCCCAATTTATCCTTTAACATGGTACGACTCGGGATCGCGATGTACGGATTGTATCCGTCCGAAGAGGTGAATAAGCAGCAGGTTGATTTGCAGCCGGTAATGAGCATCAAATCCAGCGTTGTCATGATGAAGCAAGTGCCTGAGGGTTCAGGGATCAGCTATGGCATCGTGTACCGGACGCAGGGTGAAGAGACGATTGCGACGCTGCCGATTGGGTACGCGGACGGCTTTTCCCGGATGCTGACCGGCAAGGCGCAAGTATTGATTCGGGGGCGGCGGGTCCCCGTAGTAGGAAGAATTTGTATGGATCAATGCATGCTGAATGTATCTGAAATGCCTGATATCCAAATGGGCGAAGAAGTGGTTATCCTCGGAAGTCAGGGCGAAGACCGGATTACGGCGGAAGAGCACGCCGCTTGGCTCGGAACGATCAATTACGAGGTCGTCTGCATGATTTCACATCGGGTGCCTCGTGTGTATATGAAGGAGGGCTGCGCTGCACGGTCAGTGAATCCGCTGCTGCGGCACGTATGGGAGCCGGAGGCATAACAAAGGCTCCGCCGCCTCTACAAACTCTTCGCGGAAAGCCATACTTTTTGTCCAAAAAAAGAACTGGCTGCATTTGCCATTGAATTTTTTCTCCTAACATGAGAGGATTTTCTTGGTTTGCCGCGAATAAGTATAGAGGCAAAATGCTGCGGAGCGCGTCAAGGTATAACATATATGCTATACCTTCGGCATATATTGATTTTGTATATTTTATCTGGATGTTTGCCATAATGGAAATAGGTTCTTGTATGTTTTTGGGGGTGCATGTATAGGTGGCGGGTGCGCATAACACGAAGCGAATCATGATCAGCTTGCCGGATTATTTGCTGCAGGAAGTCGATCATCTGGTGGAAAAGGAAAATTCCAACCGCAGCGAGTTTATCCGTCAGGCGATGAAGCTTTACTTGTTGGAGCGTAAGAAACGGCATTTGCGCGAATCGATGCAGCGCGGCTATATGGAAATGGCTAAGATCAACCTGAACATGGCCTCGGAAGCGTTTCAGGCGGAGGAAGAAGCGGACAACACGCTGGACCGCCTGGTAAGCGGGGTGTGACACTTGATTGTCAAACGTGGCGATGTTTTTTTCGCGGATCTTTCACCGGTCGTCGGTTCGGAGCAGGGCGGCATTCGGCCCGTACTGATCATTCAGAATGATATCGGCAATCGCTTCAGTCCTACGGTGATCGTAGCGGCGATTACGGCGCAGATTCAAAAAGCCAAGCTGCCGACGCATGTGGAGATTGACGCGGAAGCGCACGGTTTTGACAGGGATTCGGTCATCCTGCTGGAGCAGATTCGGACCATCGATAAGCAGCGCCTGACGGACAAAATCACGCACTTGGATGAGGAAACCATGCGCAAGGTCGATGAAGCTTTGCAAATAAGCGTAGGTCTGATTGAGTTTTAACATGCTGACGAGGCGGGGGCGCGGGTACCCTCGCTTTTTTATGTCTGGGAGGAGAATAGTCGGATGGCAAAAGAGCAAACGGGACTGACAGAGGAAGTTCGAGCGGTTGTGGAACTGACGGAAGAGATGAAAGCGGCGATTCAGGAACGCATTCTGAAGCAGATCGCGTCCGAGCTGCAAATCGCGGCGGGTCGGGTGAAGACGACGGTCGGCCTGCTGGATGAGGGGAATACGATTCCTTTTATCGCCCGGTACCGGAAGGAAATGACCGGGGAGCTCGACGAAAATCAGCTGCGGGACATTGAAGAGCGGCTGGCGTATCTGCGCAATCTGGAGGACCGGAAGCTGGAGGTCGTCCGGCTGATCGACGAGCAGGGCAAGCTGACGGCCGAGCTGCGTACGGCGATCGAGCAAGCGGTTAAGTTGCAGGAAGTCGAGGACTTGTACCGCCCGTACCGGCAGAAGCGCAAGACGCGCGCCAGCGTGGCGAAGGAGAAGGGGCTCGAGCCTCTGGCGCTCTGGATTCAGACGCAGCCCAAGCAGGGCGATCTGCTTGCCGAAGCAGGCAAGTATGTCAGCGAGGAGAAAGGCGTCCAGACGGCCGAGGAAGCCGTACAAGGCGCGATGGATATCATTGCAGAGCAAATCGCCGACGATGCGAAAATCCGGGCGTGGGTGCGCCGTCACACGTTTGAGCAGGGCATCCTGCGGACCGAAGCCAAGGACGCCGAGCAGGAATCCGTCTATGAGATGTATTACAGCTACCAAGAGCCGGTCCGCAAGCTGCCGCCGCACCGGATTCTGGCGATCAACCGCGGAGAACGGGAAGAAGTGCTAAAGGTAGCGCTGGACGTTCCGGTCGAGCGGATTCACGAGTATATCGCGAAGCAAGTAATCAAAGGGCCTTCCATCGTGCGCGACACGTTGACGGCTGTGATTGAAGATGCGTACAAGCGTCTGATCGCCTCGTCCATTGAGCGGGAAGTGCGCAATGAAATGACGGAGAAGGCCGAGGAAAAAGCGATCGAGGTATTCGCCGAAAATCTGCGCAATCTGCTGCTTCAGCCGCCGGTCAAGGGCAAAGTGGTGCTTGGCGTCGATCCCGCGTACCGGACAGGCTGCAAGCTGGCCGTCGTCGACGATACGGGCAAAATGCTGGAGATCGCCGTCACGTACCCGACGCCGCCGAACAATAAAGTAGCGGAAGCGAAAGCGACGTTCAAGCGTCTGATCGACGCTTACCGTGTCGAATTGATCGTCATCGGCAACGGGACGGCGTCCCGTGAGACGGAGCAGTTCGTAGCCGAGTTGATCGGCGAGATCAAGGCAAGGAAGCTTCAGTATTTGATCGTCAACGAAGCGGGGGCGAGCGTCTATTCGGCTTCCAAGCTGGCACAGACGGAATTTCCGGACCTGGACGTGGCGGAGCGTAGTGCCATCTCGATCGCGCGGCGGCTGCAGGACCCGCTGGCAGAGCTGGTCAAAATCGAGCCGAAAGCGATCGGCGTCGGCCAATACCAGCATGACGTCACGCAAAAAAGACTCGAAGAGAGCCTGAAGTTCGTCGTCGAGTCGGCGGTAAACCATGTGGGCGTGGACGTGAACACGGCGTCGCCGTCGCTGCTATCGTATGTATCGGGCGTTAACAATACGCTGGCCAAAAATATCGTAAAATACCGCGACGACAACGGGAAATTTACGAGCAGGGCGCAGCTGCAAAAGGTTCCTCGGCTCGGAGCGAAGGCGTTCGAGCAGTGCGTTGGCTTTTTGCGGATCGCGGAAGGCAGCAATCCGCTGGATAATACGCCGATCCATCCGGAGTCATACGAGGTGGTCGACAAGCTGTTCCGCGAGCTGAAGCTGGAGCTGTCGCAGCTTGGCAGTGCCGAGCTGAAAGCGATGCTGCAAAGCCTGGAACCGGAAGAGCTTGCTCCGAAGCTTGGCGTCGGGGTGCCGACGCTGCGCGATATTCTCGATTCGCTGCAGCGGCCGGGACGGGACCCGCGGGAGGAGCTGCCAGCGCCGATTTTCCGCACGGACGTGCTGCAGATTGAAGATTTGAAGCCGGGCATGGAGCTGCAGGGAACGGTACGCAACGTGATCGATTTTGGCGCTTTTGTCGATATCGGCATCAAAAACGACGGGCTCGTTCATATTTCGCAGTTAAGCAATTCCTACGTGAAGCATCCGATGGACGTCGTGTCCGTAGGGGATGTCGTGACGGTATGGGTGCTCAACGTCGACCTGAAAAAGGGCCGCGTCGGGCTGACGATGAAAAAGCCTTCTTAAGCATAAAATAGAGCATAAGCCGGAGAAAAAGGATGTAGCGGAAGCCGCGTCCTTCGCTCTGGCGTATGCTCTATTTGTTTTTGAGCGTGAGTTCATCTTTTATTGAAGCTGGGATGTCGTGGGGTCCGTCTCGCTTTTGCGGGTGCGGTAAAAAAACCAGCAATCGTTCAGCAAACGGATTTGCCGGCGGTTTTTGTTGTAAAATGCTCGCATCAGCTGGTTGCAAAGCCATTGTGGCAACACCATCAGTCCCTTCCCATCTAGCTGCTGTACACTATACAGCATATGGGCGGGAGCCGCTGCGGGTGCAGGTCCTTTTTTAGGCGAAATCCTCTTCCTCTTCGTACCACTGCTCAAGCTGTGCCTGAAGCGCGCGAATCTCGGTCAAGAGGGAGACGAGCGGATACTCTTTTTCCTGTTCTTGAATTGCGCTGAACGTCTGTTCCAGGCGGTTGATGTAGTCCAGGCCGTGCTGGAGCGTATAGCCCGGATGCACAAGCTCAAGTCCGTCGAATTCTGCGATGAACACCGGCAGTTTGGGAGCATTGGGTGCCGTCAGCTTGTCCAGCTCCTTATGCAGCCGTTGATTAAGCGCAGCTAGTTGGTACATATGGGTAGCCGGCATTTCCACGAATTCGATCTGGTCCTCCAGCTTAAGCAGGGCGCATTTCTTTTTGAACATCGGGTTAAACTCCTCTCTATGGGTCAAAGGGACGATTTGTCCGAAGCAATTCCAGATTCCTACTTGACAGTTTAGCCTAACCTGCGGTTACAATTCAAGAGAGAAAACAAAGAGAAACCAGAGAGTAAGGGTGGGAAAACGATGGATGACCGACAGCTGCAGCTGTGGGTAGAGCAAATATCGCTGTCGTCGTTTGGGTGTCCTTTTTTGCATCGGGCGAGGTTCAACCGGAGATTAAAGTCGACGGGAGGGCGCTATTTCACCCGGACGCATGATATCGAGATCAGCTGGCTGCAGTATGAACAGTTCGGAGCCGCCGACGTGGAGAAAATTATTAAGCATGAATTGTGCCATTACCACCTGCATTTGCTGGGCGGAGGGTATCGGCACCGGGATGACGATTTCAAGCGTTTGCTGGACAAGGTCGGAGGGACACGCTATTGCCGGTCGCTTCCGCAGGAGCTGAAGCGTACCGAGCCTTACCGGTACAAGCTCGTTTGTACAAGCTGCAGTGCGGAGTATATGCGTAAACGCAAGACTGATCCGAAGAAATACGTCTGCGGTTTCTGCAAAGGCAAATTAAAGCTGCTTGCCCTTGACTTACAGCCGCATTCATGATAAATTAAAAATTGTCATTCCCTGATAGCTCAGTTGGTAGAGCACTCGACTGTTAATCGAGTTGTCACAGGTTCGAGTCCTGTTCGGGGAGCCATTTTTCTTGGAGAGATACCCAAGTGGCTCAAGGGGACCCTCTGCTAAGGGGTTAGACTGCGTAAGTGGTGCGAGGGTTCGAATCCCTCTCTCTCCGTAGATCATAAACGAAACCGCCGAAAGGCGGTTTTTTATTTTCTACAGAGAGGTGAATAGGGGTTCGAACTCGAGCAGAGGGGCGTCGGAGCGGCAGCTATGCGCCGCGAAGTCTCCCCGGGCTAAATCCATCTTTTCCACTTAAAAATAGCCCACAAGGAAATCGTAACAACGATCATGACGATCCAAACGTATGCGTACCCGAAGTTCCAGCTGAGCTCAGGGATATTCTTGAAATTCATACCGTACAAACCGACGATAAAGGTCAGCGGGAGAAAAATCGAGCTGATGATTGTCAGTGTCTTCATGATCTCGTTCATACGGTCGGATTTAATGCTCATTTGCAGCTCAAGCAGGCCGGTGAGCGATTCCCGAAATACGTCCAAGGAATCGACAACGCGGGAAATATGATCGTAGATGTCGATAAAATAGACATCCGCTTCCTGGCGAATATACGGGAAGCTCTGATGCGTTATCGTACCCAACATCGTTTTCTCTTCGGCGATAATGCGGCGGAGACGATGCATTTTTCGTTTCGATTTAAATATTTCTCGGGATACGTGGACGTAAGGATTACGATAAATCATTTGCTCCAAGCGGTCGACGCGGTCCTCGATTTGATTGATGATGTCGGTATAGTCGTCGACGCAGCGGTCCAATAGTAAATATAAGATGCGCCCGCAATGCTCCATGCTGCCTTCGACCTGCAAGAAATGCTTTTGGAGCTCGTCGAAAAAAGGAAGAGGCTCTTTACAAATGGTAATGACAAAATTTCTACCGACCACGATAGCGATTTCGGCCGTAGTAAGCTGCTTGTCCACCACGGCAAAGAACGTGATGAAGACATGGTCTTTGTACCGGTCCATTTTGGGACGCTGATTCAGTTTGATGCAATCCTCGACCACAAGCGGGTGGCAGTGAAACTGATGTTTAAGTACGTGTTCCACTTGCTTTGCTTCGGGGGCTGTCATATGGAGCCAGACGTTCTCATTGTCGCCCGGAACTCGGGCTTCCTGTTCCGTAACCTGACCGGTAGCATGGTTGAATACCAGCATCGAATACACCTCTGTAGGGGAATGGGGTCCTTTTGCAGTTGATTGTAACATAGGGAAGGATTACCTCCAAAAAGGCGAAAATTTTTTTTCACAAAAGGCTTGTCAAGCTCATCCCATTCCGCTATAATAACACTTGTCGCTCAAAAAGGTAGCGATGATATACAGCATGGCCCGTTGGTCAAGGGGTTAAGACACCTCCCTTTCACGGAGGTAACAGGGGTTCGAAT
>NZ_BSDJ01000036.1 GCF_027925525.1 Paenibacillus tyrphae
GCCGTCTTCCATCCAGCGCGCCAGGTCCCCTGTACGGTACAGCCGCTCTCCCGGGACGAACGGGCTGTCGACAAATTTCTCTTCGTTCAGCTCCGGTCGGTTCAGGTACCCCCGGGCTACGCCGACGCCGCCAATGCACAGCTCGCCCAGCACACCTACCGGCACCGGGTTCAGGTGAGCATCCACAATGTAGAACCGGGCGTTCAGCCACGCCTTGCCGATCGGCACATTCCCCGCCTCCGGCAGCTTGCTCAACGGCTCGTCGTAGAAGCTCGAATCGATCGCCGCTTCCGTTACCCCGTACGCGTTGATGATTCTAAACTGCGAGCCGTAGCGCTCCTGCAGCAGCCGGTAGTCCGTCACGCTGCAACTGTCCGAGCTTGTGATCAGCAGCTCCATCGAGCTCGTATCCAGACCCTGCTCCGCTACATATTCCATGAACGGCACGATCAGCGCAGGCGTCGATTCGAAGATCGTAATCTGCCGGTCGCGAATCCAGCCATACAGACGAGTCGGATCGATCCGGTCGTCCTTCGGGCAAATGACCATCGTTCCGCCGTTGTACAGCGTCCGCGCGATATCCCCGACGAATACGTCGAAGGAGAAGCTCGCCAATTGCAGCAGCCGTACCGGGAACTGATCCAGCCGGTACTCCCGGCGATAGGCCGCGGCCGTATTCACCAGGCTGCGGTGCTCGATCATAACGCCTTTCGGCCGTCCCGTCGTGCCTGACGTGTAAATCACGTACGCCAGATCGTGCGGCTCGCTCACGTCAGGCCCGTTTGCTCCGTCACCACCGTACGACTGCTCGTCGTCAAGGCAGAGGCAGCGCACGCTTTGCAGCGCCGCATCTTCCGCCAGCCACGCTTGGGCTTGGTCCTGCAGATGAGTTTGCGTCAGCAGCACCGTAGCCCCACTGTCCTCCAGCATGAACCGGATGCGCTCCGACGGATACTCCGGATCGAGCGGCACATACGCGCCCCCTGCTTTCCAGACCGCCATGACGCCGACCAGCAGGTCCACCGAACGGTCGGCTAAAATGCCGACGATCGACTCTCTGCCGATGCCGCCCTCGCGCAGCGTGTAAGCCAGCCGGTTCGCTTGCTCGTTCAGCTCCCCGTACGTCAACTGCTTGTCCTCGTACACGACCGCCGTCGCTTCCGGAGTACGCGCCGCCTGCTCTTCGAACAGTCGGTGGAACGTTTTCTCCGGCGGCAGCTCAGGCAGCGCCGGGTTGAAGCCTTCGATAATCTGCTCGCTCTCCGAATCGGTGAGCAGCCCCAGCTCGTTCACGCCGATGTTCGGGTTGGCCGCAACTTGCTCCATCATTCGGGCGAAATGACCGAAGATTCGCCGGACGCCCGATTCGTTGAATGTCACCGCATTATAGCTGAACCGGAGGAGGATACGTTCGTCCGGGATGACGGTCACGTCAAAGTCATAGTTCGTTTGCTCCGGCGCTTCGATGTTGGATATGGCCAGCGCTTTTTTGCCACCGCCGACCATTTGTTCGATCCGCTGCTCGGCCGGATAATTTTCGAACACCATGATGTGGCTGATCAATTCCCGTTTCTGCTCACTCAGCGCCTGAATCTCATACAGCGGATAAGTATCGTAGGCGCCCGAAGCCAGCGCTTGCTCCTGCGTTCTTCGCATCACATCTGCGAACGATTCCCCTGCCGTGCTTTGAATGCGCACCGGAATCGTATTGATGAACAGACCGATCATGCTTTCCACGCCCGGGATGTCTGCCGGACGGCCCGACACGACGCAGCCGAACACGACATCCTTGCTATTGTTGTACGTTTGCAGCATGAGGCCCCATACCGTTTGAACAAGCGTACTGACCGTTACCTGGTTTTGTCTGGCCACCCGTTCGACCCGCTCGCTCAGCTCCTTGCTGAGCTCAAAGTCCATTTCGATCGGAACATAGCCTTCCTGCTTGTGCCGCGATTTCTCTTGGGGCAGCAGCGTCTGTTGATCGTAGCCGGCCAAGTAATCGCTCCAATAGCTCGACGCCGCATTCATGTCCTGCTTATCCAGCCACTCGATATACTGGGCAAAAGGCGTCACCGGGGCCAGCTCGGGCTGCCTTTGCTCGTGGAACGCAAAGTAGCCGTCGAACACTTCCTTAATCATGGAGAACATGCACCAGCCGTCCATCAGAATATGATGATGGCTCCAGATGAAATGATGGGCTTGCTCTCCGGTACGCAGAATTGCCACGCGCATCAGCGAGTCTTGCACAAGATCAAATCCTTTGGCCTTGTCCAAGGCCGCAAAATCGGCGGCATATTTCTCGCGTTCCGACTCCGGCAGTCCGCTCACATCTTCGTAATGAAGCTCGCAGCTCCGCTGGCGGAATACGACCTGTACCGGCTCGTCCTTCCAGCCGCTTATAAAATTGGTCCGCAGCGCTTCATGCCGCTGTACCAGCAAGTCCAGGCTTCTGGAGAAAGCCCCAACATCGAGGCTTCCCTGCAGATCGAACGTCACCTGCTCGAAATAGGCACCTGATTCGGAGTCCATCAGGTTGTGGAACAGCATCCCTTTCTGCATCGGGGTCAACGTATACACATTTTCCAGTTCGCCCATCGTCCCGATGCGCTCCGCCAGCTGTTCGAGCTCTTCCACGGTCAGTCCTTTCAACAGGACGTCGCTTGGCGTCAGCTCCGGCCGTTCTTTCCCCAGGCAGTGCGCAATCACTTCCCGCAAGCTCGACTGAAGCAGCTCGCCGAACCGCTCCACCGTTTCCCGGCGGTACTGGGTTGTGCCGTACCGGATGGTCAATTCCAAAGCACCTTCCGTAACCATGCCGTTCATGTCCAGCGCAAAATCCATCGTCGCGTTCCTGCTGACGTCCGAACCGGTGGAATATGGAGAAGGCTTCATTCCGTTGCTGTCATAGTCCTGATCGAACTGCCCCAAGTAGTTAAAGCTGATTTCCGGCTCCAGGACAAAGCGCTCGCCCTCTTGCGGAGCGGACAAATATCTCAGGATTCCGTAGCCGATTCCCTTGTTCGGAATACGGCGCAGCCCTTCCTTGACCTGCTTGATCTGCTGGGAAACGGTATGGCCCTGGCCTGTCTCCAGCACGATCGGAAACTGGCTCGTGAACCAACCTACTGTGCGCGTAATGTCGACATCCTTCACGATGTCTTCCCGCCCGTGGCCTTCCAGATTCACAAGCACCCGGTTGAGCCCGGTCCACTGGCGCACGGCCATGCCCAGCGCGGCAAGCAGCAGATCGTTCATCTCCGTATTGTAGGCGCGGTGCGCCTGCTTCAAGAGCTGTTCCGTTTCCTGTGCCGTCCATCTTACGGTCACTACATCGCTGTCTTGGAGCAGCGACTTGCCTTGCTCGTAATCTTTAGGTAGCGGGACATTCCCGGCTTGCTCGATCCCCTGCCAGTACGCCCGTTCGGACTGCATCGCCGGACTATTGGCATGGAGGGACAATTGCTCGGCCCACGTCCGGAACGAATCCGTTTTGTGCGGAAACCGGATCGCTTGACCGCTTAAAGTCTGTTCATAGCCCGTAGCCAGATCTTCGAACAAAATGCGCCAGGACACGCCGTCCACGACCAGATGATGAATGGCGATCAGCAGATGGTCGCCATCCGCGCAGCGGAACAGACCCAGCTTTACGAGAGGCCCGTTTTCAAGGTCGATGCCGCCTTGAATTTCGTTTGCCTTCGCTTCAATCGCTGCATCGCAGTCCTCGGTGCCGGTCAAGTCCACGACTTCCAAGCTGTACAGCTCGCCTTCGTCGATTCCCCGGTTCCAGGCCGCGTAGACGCCGTTTTCGGTGTTCCGGTATACCGTACGCAACGCGTCGTGATGCTCGACGATCTTCTTCATCGTCTGGCGCAGCGCCGCTTCGTCGAAGCCTTGCTGACGGTACTGCATAAAGGACTGGTTGCTGTGATGCAGATCGGCCGGATTTTGCTCGAAGAACCACCGCTGAATCGGCGTGAGCGCCACGTCGCCCGTTACTTCTTCCTGGCTCGCGATTTTGCCGGCCGTTTGAAGATGCGGACTGAGCGCCGCTATGGTCGGATGATGAAACAAATCGCGCATCACCATCTTATAGCCGGTCTGAAGCAGTCTCGAAGACACCTGCAGCGCTTTAATCGAGTCGCCGCCGAGCGCAAAGAAGTTATCCAGTATCCCGACCCTGTCTACCCCCAGCACGGCTTGCCATACCGAAGCAAGTGCCAGCTCCGCCGCCGTACGGGGCGCCGCATATTTCGCTCCGGCTTGAACGTTTCCTTCCGGTTCGGGCAGTGCTTTGCGGTCCACCTTGCCGTTAGGCGTAAGCGGCAGCTGCTCCAGACGCACCAGACGCGCCGGAACCATATGCGACGGCAGCGTTTGATCCAAATACGATTGCAGCTCGTCCAGATCGAGCTCTTGCTCCGCAACCGCGTAACCGCACAAATATTTTTGACCCCGCTCATCGGTCCAATCCGTCACAACGGCTTGACGAACCCCGGCGAAACGGAGCATCGCCGACTCAATCTCGCCCAGTTCGATCCGGTAGCCGCGAATCTTCACCTGATAGTCGATCCGGCCGATAAAGTCCACGTTGCCGTCTTCCATCCAGCGCGCCAAATCGCCTGTGCGGTACAACCGCTCTCCGGGGACGAACGGGCTGTCGACAAACTTCTCTTCGTTCAGTTCCGGTCGGTTCAAATATCCTCGGGCCACGCCCGGACCGCCGATGCACAGCTCGCCCAATACCCCCACCGGTACCGGATTCAACTTCGCATCCACGATGTAGAACCGGGCGTTCAGCCAAGCCTTGCCGATCGGCACATTCCCCGCCTCCGGCAGCTTGTCCAGGGACTCGTCGTAGAAGCTTGAATCGATCGCCGCTTCCGTTACCCCGTACGCGTTGATGATTCTGAACTGCGAACCGAAGCGCTCCTGCAGCAGCCGATAGTCAGCCACACTGCAGCTGTCCGAGCTTGTGATCAGCAGCTCCATCGAGCTCATATCCAAGCCCTGCTCCGCTACATATTCCATGAACGGCACGATCAGCGCAGGCGTCGATTCAAACGCGGTAATCCGCCAATCGCGAATCCAGCCGTATAAACGGGTCGGATCGATGCGGTCGTCCTTCGGACAAATGACCATCGTTCCGCCGTTGTACATCGTCCGGGCAATATCCCCGACGAATACGTCGAAGGAGAAGCTCGCCAATTGCAGCAGCCGCACCGGGAACTGATCCAGCCGGTATTCCCGGCGGTAAGCCGCTGCCGTATTCACCAGACTGCGGTGCTCGATCATAACGCCTTTCGGCCGTCCCGTCGTGCCCGACGTGTAGATGACGTACGCCAGATCGTGCGGCTCGCTTGTGTCAGGCCCGTTCGCACCATCTCCGCCGAACGAATGTTCGTCATCGAGGCAGAGGCAGCGCATGCTTTGCAGCGCAGCATCTTCCGCCAGCCACGCTTGGGCGCGCTCCTGCAGATGGGTTTGTGTCAGCAATACCGCTGCACCGCTATCCTCCAGCATGAACCGGATGCGGTCGGACGGATAGTCCGGATCGAGCGGCACATACGCGCCTCCCGCTTTCCATACCGCCATGACGCCGACCAACAGGTCCACCGAACGGTCGGCTAGAATGCCGACGATCGATTCCCGGCCGATGCCACCCTCGCGCAGCGTGCCGGCCAACCGATTCGCCCGTTCGTTCAACTCCCCGTAGGTCAACTGCTTATCCTCGTACACGACCGCTACCGCTTCCGGGTTGCGCGCCGCCTGTTCCTCAAACAACCGGTGGAACGGCTTATTGTGCGGAACCTCGGGTAATACCGGGTTAAACTGGGTCAATATCTTGCTTTTCTCTTCTTCGCTCAGCATGGACAGCTCGCGCACCGTCTGCTGAGGGTTCTGTATAATTTGTTCGATAATCGCAATCATCTGTTCGGCAATGCGCAGGATTTCATGTTCCTCGAACAACTGAATGCGGTAATCGAAATTCAATTCAATCCGCCCGTCATCGATCATGTCCACGACGTGAATGGCAAAATCCCCCACTTCGTGTCCGCAAAAACGGCTGTTTTGCAGAACGCTGAGGTCATCGTAGTGGGACCAGGTAAGCGGCAAATATTCAATATCCACCCGAAACAATTCCGGAATGTCGTGTTGCTTGTTTTCTTTTCTCAAATCCTGGATGAGCTGATTGTACGGATATTTCTGATGGCGGAGGTTCGACTTCTGTTCTTTGGATACATGATGCAGAAAAGTTGCTGCACTCTGATCCGGGTCCAGCAGCATACGCGTCGCAACGGTGCTTACAAACATCCCGATCGTCTCTTTTTCTTGCTTCGACGTCCGGTTTGCATAAATCGTGCCTACCGTAATATCTTGATTTCCGGTTACTTTATGAAGAAGGATATACAAGGATGCCAAAAACAAAGTAAATATACTGACGTTATTCTGCTCGCTGAATTGCTTCAATTGTTCATAACGTTTATGGGTAAGGGGAACGCTTGCTCTTCTGGCCTCCGTGCTTATAGCGTAAGGCGTATTTGGTTTGATGGCGGTAATTTCTGAGAACGATTTGAATTTGTCCAACCAGTAGGCCTTATCTTTTTGGTAACGTTCCGACCTCTCGTATTCCTGTTCGGCATAAATATAATCGAGATAAGAGCTTTTGGCTTTCTGATCCGGCACGGTTCCATTCAGCAAATCCATATAGTTTTGCATGACCGTGTTGACGATGATGTGCGATGCTACGCCGTCGGCAATAATGTGGTTGATTTTCAGGTTAAACCAGTGTTCTTCATTGTTAATGTTAAAAACACAAAAGTGATACAACTTCTCATCAAAAATGCTTATCGGTATTCTATTAAAACGCTCCTGCCATTCCTTCGCTTCCTCGACGCTCCCCATTTCCAGATAATCGCACTCGGGGATGATGTTCGATTCCTCTTCGAACCATTGCATCGGTTCGGCTTCGGAAGGAGCGATCCGGATACGGAAAGCATCGTACTCTCTTATCAATTTATAAACCGACTGCATCAAAACGTCGGTTTGGACGTGTCCCCTTATGAATAAAGTTCCTCCAATAGCTCCGACGGTCGTATTCGGATACATCATTTCCATATTCCAAATTCTTCGCTGCGCTTGGGTTAAAGCATACAATTTATTTTTATTCTCGCTCACATCGACACTCTCCTGGCATAGGGATTCGTAAGGTAGGCCCGCAACCCAAGGTACTGGAAAATCATTGTTCAAGAGCAAGCGGGCTTATTCAGCCCGCAGAGCTCATCATATTATGGCCCGTCTACGAAACGGGCTGTACAGATACTAGCGATTTCAAGAACGTGTCGAACGGCAGGACGGTCAGCTCTTCGGCAAAATCGCGTTCCTGCCCGCATACGGCCAGCTTGTACGGACCGTCTACAGGATACTGCTTAAACCAGTACTCCTTCAAATCCGGGCTATGCAGCAGGACGGGATTGCCCTCCGACGTTACCCGCACCGCGAAGCGGTCCAAAGGAAGAGAAAGCCCGACCCCTCTTTGCTTAATAAAGCTTTCCTTCAAAGTCCACAGATCGTAAAAATAAGGCAACCTCTCCGCAAACGGGCGCTGCTGCAAATCGTATGCTTCTTCGGAAGCGAAATAATGATAGGACCATGAAAAATCGATGTACTGCTGTCGTTCGATATCGATGCCTACCGGCTGCTCCGAGATGGCGCACACAACCCATTCGCCGGAATGGGACACGTTGAAATGAATATTCGGAAAACCGTCTAAAGACGGCTTTCCGTAAGCATTATGGATATACCGGATATCCGAGGGGCGAAGTCCCCATTTTTGCCCGATGAGCCACCGCGCTAGCGCTTCCCCGACCAATGTTCTGCACTGGTCCTCAGGCTGCTTCAAGCTTGCGGCTTTCGCTTGCTTTTCTTCCGATACGCAATCGTATAGCTGCTGCATAATGCCGGCCTCGGGCTCCCCGGATAACCGGACCGCGTAAACTTCGATCGTCATAGGCGTCGGTTAGTGCCTTCCCCCCTGTTTATCGACATAGACCGAGCGGAGCAGGGATCTTTCAAACGGAGCGCCTTGCGCCGTCACACCCTGAACCTCGACGGACGTTTGGTAGACGCCCGGTTCTTGGGCTGCCGTCAGATCCAATTCGTTATTCGCGCCTGCCACCGCTTGTTTTTTCAACGATTGAACTTGCTTTTTGCCCGGATTGCCTTGCTCAGGGATAAAGCTCACATTGTAACGAATGTTGAGCTTGTTGGAGGACAATCCGCTGCCGTCGGCTTCGACACGGAATTTTTGCTTGTCATGTGTCGTCATCTTGAGCGAATCGGAAAGTGCCGAATCGTATTGAACCGTCAGCAGATGCGCGCCGGGCTTTTTGGATTGCGCCTGCAGCGTCCACTCGCCCTGTTCCGGCTTAGCAACGACCGCCGTATGGTGCCAGCCGTTTTTGAACAGCTCCTGATCCTGCTCTACCTTGACATCAACCGTTCTTTTCTCGCCGTTCGGCGCAATCAATTCCAGGCGGTCGGCCGGTTGATCGGCAATCCAGTCGAAGGTGATGCTCCGCACATCGTTCTCCACGGGAAAACGCTCGACGGCGATGCTTTCATGCTTGCCTCCACGGATCAGCGTGCTGCCGGGTTGAACCCGGTCCAACGGATTCGTTTCCCGAGCCGCACTTTGTCCGGCGCTGCCGCCTTCCGCCTCCGCTGCCAATCCGGCTGAAGCCGCCAAATAAGGCTTGATCAGCGGGAACATCGGCGTGCCGTTGTGAACCACCTTGTGGTCCCACGGTCCGATCTTCACCATAGTGCCCTTGGGATTGTGGGCGCTGCTGACCGTTACGACACCGTCGTTCGGACCGAATTTCGATAAATACAGCCCTCCAGCAAGGTAAATCAGACTAGAATCGTGCCAGCCGTCGCCGGCGAACGTATAAATCTTGTTCTTCGAAACGTTGGCGTGCGAATCGGTAATCGAACGGAAATAGTTCATGTAAGACGTTTGCATGGAGTAGGTGCCCTCAGTCTTATAACCGATCAGGTCCGCCAGCCATCCCGCCCAGTCGGAGTACGCCAAATCGGCGAGCTGCGATCCATGGTGAGGGCTTCCTAAAGTGATGACGTGCGAAACGTACGGATACGCGCCGTAATGCACGAGAGCCGTTTGCGAGTCTACCCCGCCTTTGCTGTGGGCGACGATCACGAGCTTTTTGCCCGGGAATGCCTTGGAAATTTCCACGATTTTATCGGCAAGCAGCTTGCCGTTATCCCACATGTTTTTCGACGGGCCTCCGGAATCGTACAGCTCGACAAAAGCGGTTTGATACCCGTTATTGTAAGCCGTTTGGTACATATCGTTCGTTTCGTACCAAGTTCCGGCGTTTGCTGTTAAGCCTTGTACGAACAGAATGACCGGGTAGTTCGGATTCAGGTTGCTCGGTGTAGCGCCGGGCGCCCAAGTTCCGGGAACGCCAGATAAGTTCGGGTCGGGTGCGGCAGCGGAAGCAGGCGCTGCAACGGCAGCCCAAAGCAGCAGGCATGACAACAGCAACGTCAGAACTCTTTTATTCATCAATAACATTCACTCCCCCAATAAAATGGTGAACCGAATATGATTTCTCCACTCCATCACCCGCCGGCCGGACCTCAGACCAATTCCGGTTGAAGCAAGTTCGACGCGCAGCATTCCGTTACGGCCTGCTTCAAAATCTCGCAGCCCTTGGCAAGCTCCTCCATCGGAATCGTGAGCGCAGGCATCAGCTTGACGACCGCATCGTTACGTCCCGCCCGCTCGATGACAACCCCGAGCTCATAGCAGCGCGAGGCAATCGCTTTGGAGAGCGTTTCATCCCCGCTGCCCGACGTGTCGATTCCCCACATGAGCCCTCTGCCCCTTACCGTGAGACGCGGATCGATCGGCAAAATTTGCTCCTTCAAGAATTGCTCGACGAATTTCGCTTTGCGCTCCGTTTCCGCCTCCAATCCGGTCTGTTCGCGGAATTCGAGAGCAGCCGTGGCGCCGACGAAAGCAAGCTGGTTCCCCCGGAATGTGCCGTTGTGCTCCGCCGGCTTCCAGACGTCGAGCTCCGGCTTCAGCAGCAGCAAGGACATCGGCAGCCCGTAACCGCTGATCGATTTGGAAAGCACGGCCAGATCGGGAACGATGCCTGCGCGCTCGAAGGAGAAGAACGGGCCCGTCCGTCCGCATCCGACTTGGATTTCGTCGCAAATGAGCAGAATGTCGTGACGGTCGCACAAGTCGCGCAGCTGGCGGAGCCATTCGATCGGTGCTTCGTTCAGACCGCCTTCCGCCTGGATCGTTTCGAGGATGATCGCTGCCGGTTTGGCGATACCCGAATGGTCGTCCGTCAGAATCGCCTCCATGTATCCGATCGTGTCCAATCCGTCGATAAAGCCTGCCGGGAAAGGCATGAAGGTCACGTCGTGCAGCGGAACCCCGCCCGCTTCGCGGTGATACAGGCTGCTGGTGGCAGCCAAGCTGCCGAGCGACATGCCGTGAAACGCGCCAATGAAGGCAAATATGCCGGTCCGGCCTTTGACTTTTCTCGCCAGCTTGAAAGCCGCCTCTACCGCATTGGTCCCCGTCGGACCGCAAAATTGAACCTTGTGGTTCAGACCGCGTGGCTTCAGAATTTTGTCCGAGAACGTCTGCAGAAACGTTTCCTTGGCTGAAGTGTACATGTCCAGCCCGTGGCTGATGCCGTCCGATTGCAAATAACTGATGAGTCGCTCTTTGATATAGTCGTTATTGTGTCCGTAGTTCAAAGCGCCCGCACCGGCGAAAAAATCGATATACGACTTTCCGGACTGTGCATATAGGACGGAGCCTTTGGCACGTACGAAAACGTCCGGGAACGAACGGCAATAAGATCTAACATTGGATTCCAAGGCTTCGAATGTGTTCACTGTCATATCATAATCTCTCCTCAGGTATGATGTATTCTGTTATTAAAATTAGTTAAGGGCTAACCTCCGCGATGTTGTTCTTAATGTTCGTACCCTCTTTTTTAAAGCGCCTGGCATACGGTAATATCGCCTGCAACAAGGGCGGAACCTAGATCGTTTATTCGATTCGTCATGCTGCAAACTTCCCTCAGGTATTCCCTGTAGGATTCGAGGCTTGTTCTGAAAACTGGTCATGCGGTAGACTAAGGAGTAAAGTTTTGTGTGTAGGAATGATGCAGATGCGGTTTCATGATGCGATGAAATGAACAGAACGTGGGTTGAACAAGATGTTTGAGTTGGATCAGGCTTGCTTTAAGCAGCCGTTCTCCCATTTTTATGGAGCTTTTTTCTGCCCGGAGCTTACGAAGGGCAAATGCTTTGCAGCGTCTTCCGTTTTGTGCGAGAGCTTGCATCGGCATTCAAAATCCAAGAAGGCCTTCGTGAGAACATCCGGTCGTCACCCCCTTCTATGCGATTACAAAATAACCAACACCTGCTAATTATATACAATTATTAGGCAAAGATAACATGGTAGTAAAGTCCTATTTTGTAATCAATTATAAACTTTTGTTCAAAAATTAGACATTTTTACAAACACTTAATAAAAACGATTCAGAAGATTCGACTTCTATGTTCCACGATTTTGTCGATTGTTGACGAAATATGTAGAAAATCTGGTTCTCTACAGCTAATAAAGAAAAAGCGGTCCGTTGACCATCCGTTTTTTTCGTATACAGCTTACAGGCTCGGTGAGCAATTTTTTCAAATACTTAATATTTTTTAACGCAAAAAAAGCTGCCGAAGGGATAGCGCGCTATCCTTTTGGCAGCTTTTTGCATTGTTGCCGGATATCATCCGAAGGTTTAATATGCCTTCGGCACCTCGACCTTCCGGGTTACCCCGTTCTCCGTAAAATACAGGTGGACACCGTGGTCCTGATCGTCCAGAAAATGCGAGACGTACTTCGGTTCGCCGTGCTTGACGGGCACCAGCAGGGTCACGAGCCGATGGCTGCGCGCCTCCTTCGTCGCCGCTTTCAAGTGCCAATGGACCGGCAGCCCTTCGTACTCGGACGGATCGACGTCCGTAAATTCGTTGTGCTGCGTCAGCTCCAGCTCGCCGGACGAACAATAGACGAACCGTCCGTCCATATCCGCCTTGCGGCCCTGCACCTTAAACGATTGTCCGGACAGCTTCATCTCGTACAGCGTATGGAACAGCCACTCGACGCGGCCGGGCTGTTTCAGATCGATGAGATCGACGACGACGACGAACGACTTCCCGAAAAAGTAAAGTTCGCGCACATAACGTTCCAAGTAAGGGACGTGCTGCCGGTAGGCCGCCGTCGCATTGCAGCGCGAATAACCGTAACCGTCCCGCTGCTCTGCCGCCTCGACAATGCCGGAGGCTTCCATCGCCAGCACTTTATCCGTTCCGGCGTATTGGCCGAGCCCATCCACGAGAATATTGTTGGTGGAACGCGTCTGCCTCCTCCAGTTCCGGTGCATCGTGCTGCCGAAAGCAACGTAATGGCCGCTCTCAATGGCAAGCGGCTCGCTGTAGGCATGCAGCAGGAAGCCGTTCTGATCACCGTGGCTGTGGCTGACGGAACCGTACTTGCTGCTTTTCGTCAGCAGCATGATATGACGCTCGGGATCCGCCATGTTCCCATGGAAAGCGACCCAGCCGATATCCCGGAACCATTTGACCGGCTCGATTGACGCTTCCGTCGGCGGCACCGGCTCGATCGCCGGGTAATCGTGGCGGTACGTCATTTCGTCGAACCGGAAATCCCACCAGCCGTAATTGTAAAATTTCATTTCCGAGTCCTTATCGATCTCCTTGACCCGCTCGAAATACCATTGATACAGCCCATTCCCGGTCACTCCGGCAAACTGCCGGATGTTGAAAGCTGTCTTCAAGCTGACGGGATCGCCGAGCGTGGACTGGTCGCCGAAGCTGGCGCGCAACGTATCCGGACTGAAGCAGTACAGCGGAAAATCGCCGGTTCTGGAAAAAAACGGACGGCGGTAAAAATCGATGCCGGTATAGTTCTTGAGCAGATTGAACGCTTCCGTCACAAACGCCATGCCAGTCGTCCAATACATCGGACCTTCCGCCCAGCCCCCGTCCGCGCCCCCCCATGGCGTGTACAGGTTTGCGTAATACTCAAGCGTATAATCGAGCCATTCCTGCGCCTTCGGCTCCTCCCCCAGCAAGGCGATGCTGCAGGGTACCATTACGCTGGACAACGAGCGTACCGCGTGGCTGTCGAACGGCACGTGATGGATTTTTGATCGCTCCATCACATGATACGCCACGAGCCTCGTTCGCGTAAGCAGCGAACCGCGAACAAGCTCGCGCTCCGCTTCGCTCAATGCGTCATACAGCCAATCATAGCCCCAGGCGAGCGCCCCCGCTACCCGAAACGACGCTTCGTCGTTGTAATCGCGCGAGGTCGTTCCTTCGGGATTCCAGCCGGCGACATGCAACAGCCACAGCTTCGCGCGTCCGATAAGCGACTCGTCCTCCAGCACAATACCGGCTACGGCCAAATGCCGGATCGCGTACAGCGCTTCCTGACAGTCCAGATACATGTTCCGCCACAGGCTTGCGACCCTTTTGTGGTCCGGATACGGCTGCGGCTCCGCAATAAGCTCGCGCCCAATCCATGGTCGGACGGAGTGCTCGTAGAACGTCTCCCAGCCGCAATAGGAAGGGTCTTCCTTGACCCTGCGGCGGAAGTCCGGCAGCTTGGAAGCCTGAAGCCACAGCCGCGGATGTGCCGCCGAAGCTTGCGCATAGCGGCTCTCCGGCGACGGTAGCGGCGTCTCGGGCAGCCCTTCGGGCACGGCAAAGCGCCGCACCCGGCTCCAGGCCGTGCGGCCCGCTTCGTCGTCCGTCAGCAGCGCATACCGCCAGTAATACGTGCCAGGCTCCAGCGGACGGTCCGGCGTATACAAATTATACGGAACCGGCGCAACCGTCCCCGTTTCCTCCTCCGCAAACGATGCGCTGCGGGAAATTTGCAGCACGTACCGGTCATGTTCCAATTGTGCCGGAATCCAAGTGAACCGGGGCGGATTTTCGGTAAGGACGGTCTGTTCGTCCGGTGCATACTGAACGGTCAACACCCCGCTTTGCGGCTCGTATAACGGTGCCAGGTTACTCATGGTGCCCTCCTCCTATGACGGTTAGTCCTTGTTCCGTAAGCTCATAGGTGCAAATCTCCCCCGCCGATTCGACTTGAACCACACCAGGGGATATCTCCTTCAAGGCCGTCCGTTCACCGGCGCTGTACACGTGAACAAAGCGTGCGCTTCTGCCATGCCGGCGATGAAGCAAAGCGGTTAACGGCCGACTCGGGTCGACGCTGGTGCCCGGAGTCCGCACGGCATAGGCTTCGTCTCCCGGTTGAAGCAGCGCCGCATGATAAATTCGCCCGCCGCCCGGCACCTTGTACGACAGCTTCAGCGCCCCCGCTGCTGAGCCAGCGGGGGCCGCAACCTTATAACGCTTAGCGACGGGCAGACGCTGCCACTCGCCTTGGATTGCCAGCTCGTAGACGCCGCCTTCACCCGGCGATTGTCCTAGGCCGGTCTCAACGCCGGTACGGTCCTCTTCTTCCTCAGCCGGCACGACCGGGTGCATCCACCATTCGATCGACGCCTCTTCCCCTGCCGTTACCTCGAACCAGTCCAGCAGCCATTGATCGGTCAGCAGCAGGTGCCGGTCCATCCGGCAGTCCGGATACGCTCCTTCCGACCGCAGCCATACGTACGTATAGGCCGCTGTTTCTTCGAAGCGGAGGCAGCTTCCGGTATGGGCCGCCTGCGATGCTCCGCCGAGCGATACGGTGTTATGGCTTGCCGTTTCGGCGAACCACTGCTTGCGGAGCTCCGAGCCGTAAGGCACCATGCCGAAGTCCGGCGTAAATGCCGTGTCCTGGTGCATCATCGTCAGATGAAGCTTGTCGTAATGACCATGAGAGCCTCCGTGAGGGCCGAAGTCCGCCAAAAACGACAACGAATTCGACGCCCTCCGGCCCACGACGAAACCGGAATCGCGGAGCAATCTGGAGCCCCGCCGCAGCCCTGCTTCTTCGCCGTCCATCCCGCTTCCCGCTGCGGCCTTTCCGCCGAACCTCCGTGCGGCAGGCTCTTCGCCTTCGCCGTACAGCAGCGCCTCAAGCTGGCAGCGCGCGCCGTCCGGCCCGCCCATCTGCCGATACGCTTCGCGCAGGATCGGCACGATCCCCGGTTGACGGTACCGGCTCAGGCCGATCTCCATAATCTCGGCGATTTCTCTGGCATAGGGCAGCCGCTCCATCGGGCCGTCATGCAGGGCGGGCAGCCCGCCCCGGTCGTCGGCGAGCGCAGCCAGCACGTCGAACATCCCCCGCATCGATTGACCCGCCGTCCCTTCGGCGTCGTACAGATCGATGCCGAAACGTTCCGCCATTTCCGCCGATATCAAGTATGCCCGCAGAACGAACACGTGATAGTACGTGCTACCTTCGAACTCCAGTTGATCCGGCTTGACGCCGATGGACAGGTGATGCTTCCAGCCCCCTTCGCCCGCGATCAGGGCAAGCAATCCGCTACGATCATCCTTCACCGCGTAGATGCACGAAAGCGAAGCGTTAAGCCAAGCCGTGTAATTGTTCTCCGCATTGCCCCGTTCGTGAATCAAAATACGGCGGTACTCCGTCATACTTGCCTCCAGCAACCGCAAATAACCGTCGAGCGCCTCACGCTCGGGCTCCGTCCAAGTCACGCCTTCGTCACTTAACAGCAAGCAGGCGCGAAGCAGCGTCGTCGACCAGATCGCTTCCGTCAGCGCCTGATGAAACGCCCGGCCTTTCAGCATCCACGGCTGGGCGTCCGGATGCACCGGGTAATCGGGAAACTGACGTGCATACCCGGCAATGATCCGCTTCGCCAGCAGCGCGTAGGCCGTTTCGCGCGAAGCCGCATAGACCGCAGCTGCTTGAAGCGCGGTACGCGCCAAGGATTGGTGCTTGAACGCCAGCCAAGCCCCGCGGTACGCTTCGCCTTCGATCAGGCAGCCGTGCGGGCAGCGGAACGACTGCGCATCCCGTTCGGCGGGATCGAACAGGAGCTCCGCATGGTGGCGGGGGCACACGTATTGGTGCCACCAGCCGCCTGGCTCTAAGGGAATATGCAAGCTGCCCGCCGCTTCCAGCCGGTTCAGCTCCTCCTTGAGCTCGGCCAGCACCCGCCGCCCCCAGGCGTGCTTTTCCGTTTTATGCCGGATTCCCGTGCTCATCGCATCATCATCCCGCCGTTGATCTCGATTGTTTCACCGGTCAAATAAGAGGCCAGATCGGAGGCCAGATACAGAACGGCGCCTGCCACATCGTCCGGTGTCCCTTCCCGCTGCAGCGGAATTCCGTTTATCGTCGCTTTGCGCGCTTCGTCCGTCGTAAAGGTCGCATGAAACATCGTGCTGCCGATAAAGCCAGGAGACACGAGATTGACCGTGATGCCGCTGGGCGCCGCTTCCTTGGCGAGTCCTTTGGAATAGGCGGATACGGCCGCCTTGCTTGCGGCATAAATGCTTGAACCCGGTCCGCCTCCGTTATGGGCGGCAACGGACGACATGTTAATAATGCGGCCCGCCCCTTTCGCCTTCATGCCCGGGAGGACGCGCTTGCACATGAATACCGTGCTTTTCAGATTCACATCCATGATTTGCTGATACAATTGTTCGGTCATGTCGACGTTCGGCTGGCGCTTCACCAGATGGCCGGCGTTGTTGACCAAAATATCCACCGTTCCGCCGAACGCCCGCTCGACTTCCGATACGAGACGGTCGATCTCCGCAGCGTCCGTCACATCGGCCTGAACGAGCACCGCTTCGCCCCCGGCTGCCCGAATGGCGGCAACCGTCTCTTCCCCCTGCGCCACGTTGCGCAAGCAGTTGACGCCCACCTTGGCGCCGTTCGCAGCAAGCGCGATCGCAATCGCGCGGCCGATCCCTGCGTTCGAGCCCGTTACCAAAGCCACTTTTCCCGTTAAATCAATTTTCATATGAATCTCCTCCGCGTCTATGAAATGAAAGGTTGAGGTCAGGCAGAATCTTTAATGGAGCGCAGCGCCGGTGCCGACGTTTCCGGCATCGTCATCGTAATGCGGCTGCCGCAGCCCCATTCGCTTTCAATCGACAGGCCATATTGCTCCCCGAACACCATCTGGATGCGCCGGTGAACGTTCATCAGTCCGATCCCCCCGCGCTGCCGCCCGCCCTCGTGCTCGTCGGCAAGCCGGTTTTGCTTGAGTCGTCTGCGCAGCTCTTCCAGCCGGTCTGGCTCGATGCCCGCTCCATTGTCTTCCACGGACACTTGGAACAGCCCGCCCTGCTTTCGCGCATCGATGCGAATGTAATGGCGCGGCTCGAAGCCGCCGGGAAACGCATGCTGAAAAATATTTTCGATCAGCGGCTGCAGCGTCAAACGCACCATGTTTTCCAGCAGCAGCGATGGCGGAATGACAACGTCAATCTCGAATTCCCGGCCAATCCGGTGCCGCAGCACGATCATGTAATTGCGCACGTGGTTCAGTTCGTTAGCCACCGTGATTTCTTCCAGATTGGTTTGAATCGAATAGCGCAGCATGAAAGCCATCGCTTCCACCATCTCGGTAATTTCGTACGAATCCTGCACGATGGCGTAGCAGTTGATCGTTTCCAGCGTGTTGTACAGAAAATGCGGATTAATCTGCAGCTGAAGCGATTGAAATTCCGCACGCTGCCGCTCCAGCTCCGCCCGGCCAAGCTCAAGCGCGTTTTTTTGCTGCTGCAGCTCGGCTTCGTATACTTTCTCGATCATCTCCGAAAGCCGCGTCACCATCAGGTTGTAGCTGTGAATCAATCCGCCGATCTCGTCCGTCCGGCCGATCTCGTCGATGTGCTGCCAGTTCCCTTTCTCCGTTTGCCGCATACTTTCTTTCAACTCGCGAATCGGTGCAACGATGGAACGGCCGAAGCGGTAGGCGAGCCACAGAGCGGCAATCAGCGTCAGCAGCCCGACGCCGAGCGTCGTGGTGCGGATCGTAGACGCCGGACGCCGGAGCTCCTGTACCGGAATCGAGGCGACGAGCCTCCAATCCGAATAGCTCGAACCTCTGGAGACAAACAGCCGGTCCTGCCCCTCATAGCGGTCGATGACCGATTTCCCCGCGCTCTGCTCCATATGCCGGAACAGCTCCGGTTCCAGCTTCGCATCCTTCAGCGGCAAAGCCGGATGGTAAATAAATTCTCCTTTTCCATTTATAATAAAGAAATATCCATCCTTCCCAACGTTTGCGCGCTGCCATATTTTTGCCAGCTCCGCAAGCTTGAACTCGATGGCGACGACCCCGCGGTTCGCATCGTTATAAGCGGCATCGCGCACTTTTCGCGCCATCGTGACGACGGTCCCCCGGTCTTCCGACCGCAGGCTCACGTTCAGCAGAACCATCTGCCCGTTGTCCGGGGTATTTTCCATAATGTATTCGAACTTGCTCTTATACTCCGCCGGGTCCAGAAAAATCAAGTTCTGGTTATCGTAGATGACGGAACGCCGGTGCTGCCCGACGACATAAATCATGTTCAACTGCTTGTACAGCGCTGCGATCGATTGCACGGAATTCGACGCGAACTTCTTGATCTGCGTGGAGTAGTAGTAATACCCGTACCCATCGTCGGACGCAATTTCCATAAACGACCGGACGTCGGGATTCGAAGTGAACGAATTGCTCAACAGCTCGTACGTCTGCAAATATATATCCGTCTGGTAGGTCGCACTGTCGACGATCTGCTCCATGTACTGCTCGGCCTGACGGTCCAGCTCTTTGGAAGACTGTACGTAGGATACGACGCCGACGGTAATCAACGAAACGGCAATCACAATGAGAAAGTAGACGTAAATTTGGCCGGACAGCGTTTTGCGCTTCATTATTCGATGCCCATCTTGTGCCGGTACTCGGACGGAAGGCACCCGGCGTATTTCTTGAACGTCTTCGTAAAATGCGGATGGTCGGCGTACCCGACCTCGCCCGAGATGTCCGTGATCCGGTAATGCGGCTGCTGAAGCAGCTTCTTCGCTTTTTCCATCCGCCTGCGAGTCCGGTATTGGACGAACGTTTCCTGCGTCGATTGCTTGAACAGCTGGCTGAAATACGAGGCGTTCAAGCCGATACGATCCGCCACCTCCTCTAGCGAAACCTCCTCGGCCAAATGATCCTCGATGTACTGCTTCGCTTCCTCGACCGGGTCCTTGCGCCTGCCCCGGCGCTTATGCCTGAGCTCCTCGCACAAGCTGCGGACGCTGCCGTCAAACCGCCGCCACGCCTCCTCCTTCTCCGAAACGTCCGCCAGTTCCAAGCCGACGCGCAGCGTGAATACGTCCCGGTGGTTGATCCGGCTCACCAGCAGAACGTGCAGCTCGTCAAGCACATCGCACAGCCGGGTCGGTTTCAGGCCGAAGCCGTCCAGCTCGCAGCGCATCTCCGCCAATACGGCCCGCAGCTCCTGTTCTTGCAGCAGCCACACGGCTTCATCCAGCCTGGCCGCCCATGTTTCCAGCCGGGTCACGGGAACGAACGTCGCGGAACGCTGCTTCGCGCTGAAGCGTACGAGCTTCTCCAGTACCTCCTGAAATCCTTTGATGGTGACCGGCTTCAGCAAATATTCCTTCACGCCGTAAGATACGCTTTTCTGCGCGTATTCAAAATCGTTATAGCCGGAAACGACGACAATCTGGATATCCGCATCCATCTCGGCCACGTGACGGCACAGCTCCAGCCCGTCCAGCTTCGGCATCCGGATGTCCGTAAACAAAAAATCGGGGCGTTCTTCGCGAATCCGCTGCAGCGCATCCGTGCCGTTCTCGGCCGTACGGATGCTCGTTATGGGCAGACCGGATTGCTCCACCAGCTTTTGCAGGCCTTTGCGAATCATCGGCTCGTCATCTGCGATCAAGATTCGGTACATGCGAACGCTCCTTTCAGAAGGGGGGAGAGAAACGGGCGTTGTTCGATGTAACTTCGCAGCCGGGCATGTGTCGTTTCGCTTTAGCTCAGACACGTTTTGTTCCGATCCCCGGATTGGATAAAACATTTCAGATGAAGGGACCGGAACAAAAAACTCGCCGCGAAACGATACATGCCCTCCGGCAGGACACCGCACCTCGACCACTCACGAACCGCCTTTTCTCTCTGCGAAAAGGGAATTAAAAAAACGTTTACATTTCAACCGTGCATTTTTATAGAAGAGACGCAATTAACGGCGCGGCATCGAGATCGTCACGTTCGGATCTTTGCTTTTGAACTTCTCGGTCGCTTCCTTGACGACGTCGTTGCCACCCTTCGATTTCCACTCCTCGATGACCTTCGGCCAATTGGAGATCGGCTCCTTACCATAGACCATTTTGACCATATGCTGGAGCAGCACCGGAGCGGCAAAATCGGATTCCGGCGAAATGTCCGGATTTTTGATATACGCTTCCAAACGAGGCTCGAATTGGATGCCGTCGCGTCCTTCGTTTGCCAACATTGTATCATAGATGCCCATCAATTTCTGCCCTTCCGGGGTCAGGCTAAGCGTGCCTTTGTTGTACTTCGTATCCTGCACCATCCACAGGAACGCTTGGCGGTAGCGCTCTTCATCCACCCCTTGCGGGTCCGTCGGCGATTTGTACTCGATCTTGCCGTCCACCGTCTTGTAGGTCTCGCCCTCGATGCCGAACGTAAAGAACTTCTCCGCTTCGTCCGACAGCATCCAATCGAAAAATTTAATGATCGCCTCCGGATTTTTTACCTTTTTGTTGATGAACCAGGCGCGGGTGACGGAATTGTACAAGTAGTAGCCGCCCTTGCCGTCCGGACCGACCGGGGACGGAATCAGCTCGATCTTGGCGGTCGGCACGTTCGCCTGCAGCTGCTTCTCCCACTGCAGCACCTCGTTGGCGTTCATTGCCCACATGCCCGCTTTGCCCGCCAAAATATTGTTTTTGTAAACGGTCGGGTTAATCGTCGCAAACTCCTTGGAGATCAAACCTTCGTCGAACATCGTTTTGTACGTTTGCAGCGCCTTCGTCATATTGTCGACGTTGAAAAACTTCGGCACGATTTGATCGCCCTGCTGCATGTGCATAGAGAGGTAAGGGAACGCGTCGAAGGCGCCGAAGAACGTATCCGCATATTTGAAATTTTCGCGGCCCTGATACGGCTGTTCGACTCCCAGCTCCTTAAACTTCCGCAGCACGTTCAAGTATTCTTCGACCGTCTTCGGCACCGGCAGGCCCGCTTTGTCGAGCAGATCCTTGCGGATCGCGGTCGTGCGACGCGAAGGGTTAGAGAGAAACTCGGGGATCGCGTAAATTTTGCCTTGGTACGTCTCTTTTTGCCAAGCGTCCTTCGGAATTTTCTTCAGCAGGTTTTGCCCGTGCTTTTGCAGCAGATCGTCCAGCGGCAGAAAGACGCCCGCCTGAACGGAGCCGGCCATCTCCTTGCCCGCCACGCCGCCGCTGCCCTGCACGACATCGGGAATGTCGTTGGTAGCGAACATCTGGATCATCTTTTGCTCGAATTCCTTGTGCGGCACGAGCACGATGTTCAGGTCCGTGTTGGTCAGCTCCTCCAGCTTTTTCACCCATTTGTCTTCGTTGATGTTGGGCGACTTCTCCACGTGATTGAAGGCGAGCGTCCTCATCGAGATGGAGAATTTCGCTTTTTCATTTGGATTGCCGGTTCCTTCCGCCGCTTGTGGCTCCGGCGTCTTGGCGCAGGCGGTCAGCATGCTCACAGCTGCGGCCGAAGCAAGCCCGACCTTCATCCATTTCTTCATACGTACCCCTCTTTTCTGAGAAATGATATGGAGCGATTGCATCTAGTGTAAAAGGACGCCTTCTTCCGGGCATCGCCGATCGCCTGCCCAGGTTGCGCTTTTTTGGAATAACGTCCTGGTTTACCGGTCTAAGAGCTTTCGATATCGGATGCCGGAAGCTACGATTTCACGGAGCCGACCATCATGCCTTTGACAAAATGCTTTTGCAGGAACGGATAGATGAGCACGATCGGCAGCGTCGCAATGATGATCGTCGCCATCTTGATGCCCTCCGGGTCCATATGCGCCAGCGAACTGAACTGAGAGGCCGACGGATCGATGTTGATCTCGTTCGCATCGATCAGCTGGCGAAGCTTCACCTGGAGCGGCCTTAAGACCGGGTTATTGACATAGTACAGCGCATTCATGTACGTATTCCAGTGGCCTACAGCGTAAAAGATGCCTAAGGACGCCATCACGGGCTTGGAGAGCGGCATCACGATGCTCCAAATCATCCGTAGCTCGGTACAGCCGTCGATCCGGCCGGAGTCGATAATCTCCGAAGGAATCTGCATAAAGAACGAGCGCATGATGAAAAAGTTAAATGCGCTGATTGCGCCGGGAAGCAGAAGTGCCCACAACGTATTCGTCAACCCGAGACTTTTCATCAAGATGAAATTCGGAATAAGTGGAGCGCTGAATACCATCGTGATGAGCACCATGACGACAACGAGCTTCCGCCCCACATATTCTTGCCGCGATACCGGATAGGCGAGCGAAGCGGTCGCAATCAGATTGATAAGCGTACCGACCACCGTAATGTACACCGTAATCCCGAAGGAACGCCAGATCGAGGCGTCGCTGAACACATATTGATAGTTGATCCAGGTGAAATCAACGGGCCAAAACAATACTTTTCCGGCAATGACGGCCTCGGAGCTGCTGAACGATTGCGCCAGCACGCCGAGGAACGGCAGAAACATCGCCAGCCCGAGCAAGGTCAGAAAAATAAGATTCGCCGCGTTAAAAACTTGCCAGCTTGCGCTTGCTTTTTTCATAGCTTTTACACCTCCCGCTTCCCGCAGCCGTTAATACAAGCTTTCCCCGGTTGTTTTCTTGCTGAGCGTATTGCCGATGACGATCAACAACAGACCGACGACCGATTTGAACAAGCCGATGGCCGTCGTATAGCTGAACTGCTGCCCGAGCAGACCGACCTGATAAATGTACGTGTCCAAAATTTCGCCGTTGTTTTTGTTAAGCGGGTTCAGGAACACGTAGACGCGCTCGAAGCCGAAATCCAGAAACTTGCCGATGTGAAGCAAAAACATGATCATGATCGTCGGCAGCAGCGCCGGAATCGTAATGGATAGCGTCTGGCGCCAACGGCTCGCGCCGTCCACCTCGGCCGCCTCGTACAAGTCCGGGTTGACGCCCGCCAGCGCCGCGAGAAAAATGATCGTCCCGTACCCCGAATCGCGCCAGATGCCGGAGCCGATAAGCACCGTGCGAATCCACGATTCTTCGCCGAGGAAGTAGACCGGCTCGAAGCCGAGCCAGCTGATGAACTGGTTTACCGCTCCGGTCGACGGCGACAGGATGCCGATGGCGATGCCGCTGACGATGACCCAGGACAAAAAGTGCGGCATATAGACGACTGTCTGCAGCACCCGCTTGTACAGCACCAGACGCAGCTCGTTGAGCAGCAGCGCCAGGACGATCGGCGCCGGGAACGCGATGAGCAGGTCGTACAATCCGATCAGCAGCGTATTGTTGAGAATGTTCAAAAAATCGTAATGGGCGAACATCCGTTTAAAATGCGCGAGGCCGACCCATTTGCTGCCCAAAATGCCTTGAAAAATATTATAGTCCTGAAAGGCGATCACCGAGCCGAGCAGCGGAACGTACTTGAAAACGAAAAAATAGACGATCCCCGGAACCGAGATCAAATAAAGCGTTTTGTATTTCCACATGAACCGCAGTACGTTTTTACGGGTCCCGGATTTATAGCCGACCGTTTTCACCGCCTGCATTTTTACCGCCATGCGTGCCCCCTCCTTTATCCGTCTTGTAATGTAGCTTCATCCTACTCTGTAAAAACGCTTTCAACAATGGAATGCCTTTTCTCGCACTTGTGTTTTTTTTGGCTCCGGACGAAAAAATGTCGTTAGTCGTCGAACGCGTGCCCGGACGTCCCATTTTATGCTATATTGTTGTCATCGATAAAAAAAGGAGTTTTCAGTCATGCAGTTTACCGGCTTTACCGAAACGGATTTCGAAACCTTTGCGATAGAAGGTCTGGAAGGACGAATGGAAGCGATTCGCTCGCGCATTCAGCCCAAGTTCGGCGCCATCAGCAGCGAGCTGCTGGATGAGATTGCCGTGCAGGCCGGAGAAGAGATGTATTTGCACATTGCCAAGCATGCGCGCCGCAAGGTAAACCCGCCCGTCGACACGTGGATGTCGCTGTCAAGCAGCAAGCGAGGCTACAAGCAGCTTCCCCATTTTCAGATCGGCATGTTCGACGACCGGGTGTTCATTTGGCTCGCCCTGATCTACGAGCTGCCGAATAAGCAGGCGATTGCCCAAACGTATTTGGATCGCCTGTCGGAGGTCCGCTCCGCATTGCCCGAAGATTTCGTGCTTTCGTTCGATCATATGCAAAAAGACGCAGTAGCGGTGCGGGATTTGGATGACAGCCAGTTCGAGCAAGCGCTCCGTCGTTTTCGCGACGTGAAAAAGGTCGAGCTGCTGGTCGGCCGCAACATTCCTGCCGATGATCCGGTGCTGGCAGACGGACAAGCCTTCCTCCGGCTGGCTAAAGAAACAATGATCTCCGCCCTGCCTTTATACAAGATGGCCAAGGTATAAGCAAGGACAAGGCCTCCCTCCGGCTTAAGCCGATGATGGGGGCCTTTTTCTATGTTTCGCGGTGCCACATGTTTCCCAGCCCCTGAACCTCCCACACCACTCACATTTTTTACAATAATTAGCGGAAATTTAGCACCTTTTGAAATCGGTTGCATATAATTAACATCGAACGGCCATCCATTTTCAGGGAGGGGTAGGCATGAAGAAAACTGCGGTTCGCAACCTGCTGGCTGCGCTCATTGGTCTTTGGTTCATAGGCGCTCCGTGGATTCTCGGTTATTCCGGCCATTCCGGAGCTTTGTGGAGCAGCATGGTCGCGGGCTTCGCTGAACTCGCCTTCTCGCTGCTGGCATTGGGCAAAACAGGCTGGGACTCGTGGCAGCATTGGATAGCGTTTTTGGCAGGCGTTTGGTTTATGATGCTGCCCTTCGTCTTCTCGTTCGGTCTGGGGATGACCCTCTTCATGCTGGTGCTCGGCGTAGTGACGATCCTCTTGAACTTTTATAATATGAACGAGGTGCTTTAAAATATTGTTTTTAATTTTCTGAATTTTCCGTCAGGTAAGCGGTTGTTTGTGGTATAATAAAATCGTAACCCACTAAACCGCAAATGAGGTGAGGATGATGTTATTTTCTAAAATCCTTGTTGCCTATGACGGTTCGAATTTATCGAAGAAAGCCTTAAAACGTGCGGTCGAATTGGTTCAGGAACAATCTCACAGCCTACATCCTCCGCGGCTCGAAATTATTCATGTGTACGCCCTACCTACTTATATCGGCAGCGAATATGCGGTTAACAGCAATTACATCGAAGCTGCCGAAGCGACGATCGAGGAAGCCAAGTCGCTCATCCCGTCGACGCTAAACGTGAAATTTACGCTGACCCGGGGGCAGCCGGCCTACAGCATCCTGGAGCATGCGGAAGAGATCGGGTGCGACCTGATTGTCATGGGAAGCCGGGGACTCGGGAAAATCCGCGAGTTCTTTCTCGGAAGCGTCAGCCATAACGTCGTGCAGCAGGCTAAGGTACCCGTGCTGATTGTGAAATAAACCGGATTCCATATCATCCGACCAGACCGCCCGACCGGCGGTCTATTCGTCGTTGCTCAAAATTTTATTTTAGCCTAAGCTTGCTTTAAAGTGAGGTTAAGCCTGGTTGCCTATCCTAATCATGGTTGCAAAACCAATCCAACATCAGGAAGGTGAACCTGCATGAAGCAAACGCATGCGAAACGGGTAATCGTCTCCACGCTGGCTCTTGCTCTTCTGCTCGGAGGCGGAGTCCTGTATGGAACCGGACAATCGGCGCACGCCGAAGATGCGGCCGCGCAGCAGCCGTCCGAGACGAAAGCGAAAGCCGGCCCATTCCAAGAGTGGTTCGGCGAGCGAAGCGAGCGCAACGGCTCCAAGGACTCCGACGCTTCCGCCAAAGGCATGCCGATCTTTGAAGAAGCCGCTGCGATTCTCGGCATGGACAAAGCCTCGCTGATCGCCTCGCTTAAAGCCAAGACGCTCGTACAGCTGGCCGCGGAGAAAAACATGAGCGAAGCCGACTTCGTCGCCAAACTGCAGGCAGCGCGCAGCAAAACGATCGACGAAGCCGCAGCTTCCGGGAAACTGACCGCCGAGCAAGCGGAGAAGCTCAAAAGCCGCATGGCGGAGCACCTGAAAAAGATGGCGAACCGTACCTTTGACGGCAACGGCCGCTTCGGCATGCATACGAGCAAAAAACATCTGAGCATTGCGCCGGACAAGCTTGCCTCCATTCTCGGAATGACCGAGGACCAGTTGAAAATCGAACTGAAATCGGGCAAATCGCTGACCGACATCGCGCAAAGCAAAGGAATCTCCAAAGCGCAGCTGGTCGGCAAAATCAAGGACGAAATGACCCCGTGGATTGAGAACATGGTCGACCGCAGGCTTTCGCAGGACAGGAAGAAGTCTGAAACGAATAACGCTCCAACCGCCCCATAGCACTTACAATTCAATAGTAGTGCTTATATCCTATACCGTCCCGACAGGGACGGTTTTTGGCTTTTCAACCTTTGCGAAAATGGCAGTGAGTGTCACTTCATGCCTAGACTTCGTTTATACGCGAAGATCTCCTCGACGGCCCGATGATACCCGCCAGCAGCTCGGAACGAATCGCCAAGCTCAACGCACACCTTTCGGATTGAAGCATCCATGAGTACTCGTTCCGCCGCCTCTCTGAGCTCTCCGGCTGTTAAGCCTTCTTGCTTCAGGTGGGTACCCGCACCGATTTCGGCCACGCGCCGCGCCACAACAGGCTGGTCGGCGCTTTGGGGAAATACAATCAGCGGCACACCATAATAAAGGCCTTCACTGGTGCTGTTCATCCCGCCGTGTGTGATAAACAATTTGGCGCGTTGTAGCACTTCGAGTTGCGGCACGTAGTCGCGAACGATAAAATTCGCTGGAATGTCTTCCAATTCCGCAATCTGGGTTTGTCTGCCGACGGATAGAATCACAGTGTACTTCGTTTCGGCGAACGCCGCAAAACAGAGTTTGTAAAAATCCACGGCTTGATTGAAAACGGTGCCCAGCGATATGTAAATCAGATGCTCCGTGTCCATAGCAGAGAAATCAAATTGACCCTGTGTGCGCGGTACGATAGACGGTCCAACAAACTTGTAGGTCTCGTCGAAGCTTTCTCCATCCGGTTGGAAGCGTTTCGACGTGTAGACGATAGTCATTGGCGCGGGATTGCAGAAAACCTCGTAGGCGGAGCCGATTTGCACATTGTATTTTGCTTCCATCGTACTGACCAGTTGGTGATACTCCTGTTGTGCACGTTCATTCACG
The DNA here is from genome assembly GCF_027925525.1 of Paenibacillus tyrphae. Taxonomy (GTDB): domain Bacteria; phylum Bacillota; class Bacilli; order Paenibacillales; family NBRC-103111; genus Paenibacillus_G; species Paenibacillus_G tyrfis_B. The sequence continues at coordinate 27,501 of NZ_BSDJ01000036.1, forward strand.
TCTGCCGGAAAATGGTGCGAGAGGCGATCTTGCAGACGGTCAAAGCTGTTTTGTTGAAATGCAAAACTTGTGCAAGAGTTGATTGCCGGCAGGTCGAGTATTTGCGCAAGCAAACGCCCGCAGCCGAACATCGAGTCATGAATGATGTAATCAAAGCGCTCTCCTTTTGTTTGCTCCAGGACACTGGGAATGACGATGTCGGCCGTGCGCAATAGTCCTCCCACTCGTGCCCAAGGCGTTCTTCCTCCGGCAAGGAACGCCTCCAGAAATTTGCCTTCATCAAATGTGATCACCTTCGCCCCCGTCGGCTCGACGCGATCACGAAATTGTTCCGCTACAAAGTAAACCACCTCTTCGCCGCGACGGATAAGTTCTTGAACCACACCGAGGGTTGGATTGATATGTCCTTCAGAGCCTCCGTTGATCAGCAAAACGCGTGCCATAGTTCATCACCTTTCATGAAGAAATATACCGCTTCGAACGCCTGCCAGCTGATTTTTCGCGCAGGTCCGATAATCCCGTTCAAAGACTGATTTTATTATATCGTAAAGCTATATCAAAATACCTAGCCTGAATCACCTTCCAAATCAACGCTTTCGAACGCTCGTTCACACTTCAGGACAATTTTGGTGTATAATATATGAGGCTCCCGAACTATGCATCAAAGAGGTGTGAGTCATGTTATCCGAATCGAACGAAGATTGGATCGAGCAGCTGCTTAAGCTAAGCGACGAAGAACCGAAAATGACGGAAAAACAAACGAAAATCCTGCATGCGGCCATCGAAATTTTTGCCGAGAAAGGTTACGCCGCAGCTTCTACCAGTGAAATCGCGCAAAAAGCAGGCGTTGCGGAAGGCACGATCTTCCGTCATTACAAAACCAAAAAAGACTTGCTGCTGTCCATCGTCCGTCCGATCATGGCTAAGCTCGTCGCCCCGTTCGTCCTCCGTAACTTCACGCCGGTGCTGGAGGCGAAGTATACCCGGTACGAGGACTTTCTGCGATCACTTATCCGCAACCGTCTGGAGTTCGCCCGCCAGCATTTGCCCATGATCAAAATTTTGATGCAGGAAATTCCGTTTCACCCCGACCTCCAGGAGCAGTTCAAGACAGACGTCATGAACGAAGTATTAATGCGAATCAAGAAAGTGATTGTTTTTTTTCAACAAGAAGGGCAGATCATCCCCCTTCCTGCCGCCACCGTAGTCCGGCTGACCGCCTCGGTCATCATCGGCTTCCTAATTACCCGTTTCCTGCTCGTACCGGAACAAGAATGGGACGAGGAAGAAGAAGCGGAGACGTGCATCCGCTTTATTATGCACGGACTCGCCACTCGGTAAGCTGTGGAGACATACGCTTCATACTCGGGTTCCAAAGGAGACAGCTTCATGATTGTACACGGAGACCGGATTTATATCCGACCTCTTGAATTACCGGATGTCCCGGCGCTTCATCTGCTGCGGGCGGAAAATGAAACGTTCTTCCGTCCATTCGAGCCTCTGCAGGACAGTAACGCTTTTACCCTTGACGCCGTACGAGAATCCCTGGTGAAGACGATCGCCGAACGCGAGCAGGACAGCGCCTACGCCTTCGGTATTTTCCTGAACGGCACGGACGAGCTTATCGGCCGGGTCAGGCTATCATCTATCGTTCGAGGGCCATGGCAAAACGCCAATCTTGGGTATTACATATCCGAACGCTTGAACGGGCAGGGCTACATGTCCGAGGCGGTCGGACTTGTGCTCCGGTTCGCATTCGAGAACTGCGGACTCCACCGGGTTCAAGCGGCCATCATGCCTCGTAACAGAGGATCGATACGCGTGGTCGAAAAAAACGCCATGCGGCTGGAAGGCCTGGCCCGTAACTATTTGCAGATCCACGGCGTATGGGAAGATCATGCGATCTATGCCATGACGCGGGAGGAATGGCCCCCGGCCCCCGGCGATCGGACGGATTCGGCGCTGAGCCATCTGGTGTGAATAAGAAAGAAAAGCCGTCGCAGCGAACAATCGCATGCGGCGGCTTCTTTGCGTTCCTCTTGATTTCGTTATACGGGCTGCCCGGCTGCCCGGGTATCTGCGCGATCTGCGACGATAAAACGGTACAGCAAGTACAAGGCCGCAATACAAAGGACCGCTCCAGTCACGAACGGCACACTGTGGTTGTAATCGTAAATGCCAGCCCCGAGCAGCGGCCCGGTAATACGGCCCAAGCTGTCCATTGAGGAGCTTAAACCGGAAGCTACCCCTTGCCCGACCTTGGTCTTCTGCGTAATCAGCGAGGTGACGCAAGGACGAATCAGCGCGTTCCCTGCGGCGAAGACGCTCAAGTAAATCGACGCGGTAAGCAGGCTGCTGGAGAACAGGATCAGAACGAAGCCGAGTGCCGACAGCAGCAGGCCGATGCCGATCACACGGGCTTCCTGACCTTTTTTGATCAGCCGCCGGACCACGCCGCCTTGAATCAAGGCGCCGACGACGCCGCTTACCGCGAACATGATGCCGAGCTGTGTCGGCGTTGCGCCGATCTGATCCCGTTCGAACAGCAGTAGCGTCGCCTCCAGCCCCGCCAGCGTGAACGAGACGAAGAACGAAAGCACGTACAAGTATTTGAGCGAACCGACGAATGCGCTCCAGCGGGAAGCTTTCGCTTCTCTTGGTTTGCTCCGCATTTCCGGGGTCAGCGACTCCGGCAGCATGAAGAAGGCGAACGCGAAGGTGGCCAGCGCCAGCGCGGAAGACGCGAAGAACGGCACCTGCAGCCCGAAGTGGCTCAGCAAACCTCCGAACGCCGGGCCGAAGATGAAGCCCAGACCGATCGACATGCCGACAAGCCCCATGCCCTTGGTGCGGTTCTCTTCAGTCGTAATGTCCGCGACATAAGCGACGGCGCACGCGGTTGTTGCTCCCGAGAACAAGCCTCCCAATATCCGCGACACGTACATCAGCACAAGGTTATCCCCGGCCATGCCGAACAAAAAGAAGCTGACACTGAAGCCGAGCGCCCCCGTCATGATAAGCGGGCGGCGTCCGATCCGGTCCGATAGTCCACCCCATACAGGAGACATCAGAAACGACGCCAAAGAATAGACCGACAACAGCATGCCGAGATGAAAGCTGTCGGCCCCCGATCCGGTGACAGCGTCGGGAAGCACCGGGATGATAATACCGAAGCCGATAAATATCGTCATCAGCAGTACCATAATAATAGCTAGCTGTTTTTTCATATGCGTAACTGTTCCTCCCGATTTGTTGGTTGATCCTAAGACGGCCTGAGCCGCGGGTTCGGCCGAAGCCATTGGCAGAAATTATTCTTATCGTACCATAACTTTTTTGACGATGGAAACGAAAGCTTTTTAAGATTAACAAAATCGACAAACCTGCGCGCGGAAGCCTTTGAAATGCGCGTCCGGCAAGGCTTTTTCCGTCTCCGTTCGCCTCCGCGGTTAATTATTCGGCCAGGTCAACAAACTATTTACCAAAAACCGCTTGCATCCGCGTCGCTTTTTGCTATACTCATTTTGTTTGCTTTTTTCCGGCGAACACTGGCATAGCCAACAATACTCGTACACACGAAGGGTAGGGATGACCGTGGATCAAACGAAAACTCCTCTGTTTACCGCACTTAAGGAGCATGCCGGGCGCAATCCGGTACAGTTTCACATTCCAGGACATAAGAAAGGTGTCGGCATGGACCCCGAGTTCCGGGAGTTTATCGGTGATAACGCGCTCTCCATCGACCTGATAAATATAGCTCCGCTCGATGACCTGCACCAGCCGACCGGCGTCATCGAAGAGTCCCAGAAGCTGGCCGCAGCCGCGTTCGGGGCCGATCATACGTTTTTTTCCGTGCAGGGCACCAGCGGCGCCATCATGACGATGATCCTTACCGTCTGCTCCCAAGGCGACAAAATCATCGTTCCGCGCAACATTCACAAATCGATCATGGCCGCGATCATTTTCGCCGGCGCGAAGCCGATCTTCTTAAAGCCGGTTCGCGACGAAAATCTCGGGATCGATCACGGCGTGACGACCAGCTCCGTCAAACGCGCGTTGGAGCGCCATCCGGACGCCAAAGCGCTGCTGGTCATCAATCCGACCTATTACGGCGTATGCGCGAACCTGAAGGAAATCGTAGATATCGTGCACAGTTACAATATTCCGGTGCTGGTGGACGAGGCTCATGGCGTGCTGATTCATTTCCACGACAAGCTGCCGATGGCCGCCATGGAGGCCGGCGCCGACATGGCCGCTACGAGCGTGCATAAGCTCGGCGGCTCGATGACGCAAAGCTCCGTGCTGAACATTCGCGAAGGACGCGTGAACGTGCGCCGTGCGAAGACGATCATCAGTATGCTGACGACGACTTCGACGTCCTATATTTTGCTCGGGTCGCTGGACTGCGCGCGGCGGAATCTGGCGCTGAACGGCCACATGATGGCGGAACAGACGCTGGAACTGGCGAACTACGCCCGCGAGGAAATCAACCGTATCCCGGGACTGGAATGCTTCGGAGAAGAAATTTTGGGTACGGAAGCGACCTACGATTACGATCCGACAAAGGTCAATATCCACGTGCGCCATCTCGGCATTACGGGCTACGATGCGGAAAATTGGCTGCGCGAGCACTATAATATCGAAGTCGAGCTCAGCGACATGTACAACGTGTTGTGCCTCATAACGCCGGGCGATACGCGCGAAAACGTCGACACCCTGCTTGACGCGCTGCGCCGGATGTCCGAGGAGAACTACAACATTCGCCAGGCGAACGAACTGGTCATCAAAATCCCTAAAATTCCGCAGCTCGCCCTGGCTCCGCGCGACGCGTTCTACGGAGACACAGAGCTGATTCCGTTCAAAGAATCGGCTGACCGCATTATCGCCGAATTTATCTACGTCTACCCGCCAGGCATTCCGATTCTGCTCCCGGGCGAAGTCATCTCGCAGGATCTCATCGACTACATTACCGAGCATATCGACGTCGGGCTGCCGGTCAAGGGACCGGAAGACCGCAGCATCGAATACGTTAAGGTCATCGTCGAAGCTCCCGCGATTTTCTAGAAAAATTCAAAGCTTCTCCTCTGGGGAAGCTTTTTTATTTTACGCTAGCGTCCCCTGCCGGACTTGTTCTTCCAGCCATTCGATCGCGTCGGCAATCGCATGCTCGTTATGGTGCTTGCCGTGGCGCTTGGCGGCGTCCAGAAGCTCAGGATGCGCATTGGCGACGGCGATACCGATACCTGCCCGGCGTATCATCTCCAAATCGTTCAGATGATCTCCAAGCGCGATGCAGCGCTCCATCGGGATGCCCAGCTCCGCCGCCAACTGTTCCAGTGCATGCCCCTTCGTCGCTTCCGGAGGCAGCATCTCGAAATATTTGTCGTCCGAACGAACCCAGACGACCTCCGTCCCTGCCGTCAACCGCTCGATCTCGGATACGGCTTCATCGAGCAGCGACGGCTCCCAGGCGAACAGCAGCTTAATCCACGGCTCGGATACGTCGTCGAACGAATTCAGCCGCAGCAGCGGAAATTTCTCCACGGCCCGGTGACGCTCCGTCGCTGCATTCTCCTGCAGCACATAGGGCGCCGTTCCTCCGCGCACATACAATTCCGCACCGATGCCGGGAAAGCGCTCAAGAACGCGCCCCACCGCTTCCTTGGCCGAGGCAGACAGCGTCCGTTCCCAGACGGCCTCTCCGCGGCTGAAATCGTGAATGACCGCTCCGTTGTATAAAATGGCCGGGGCATTCACGGGCAGCTGCTCCACGAAAGGCCGGACCGAGCCGGCGATCCGCCCCGTCGCGAGCGTGAACCGGCCGCCCAAGCCCGTAAACCGTTCGATGGCGGCTCGATTTTCGCCGCTTATTTGTTTGGCGCTATCAAGCAGCGTCCCATCCATATCCGTCACCAGTAAATACCCTTCAAACCTTCTGTCTTTCATCGCTCTCTCCCTCTTCCCTGCCCGTCTACCGTTGCCGGAACAAGTATTGTAATTGATTTTTCTTAATGCTATGATGTTCATGGTACTTCAAACAAGAAAATCGTTCCAGTCCATATGTATAGGCAGGTGCATTCATCATGGCGCAAAGCGCTTATATCAAGTTCGTCGAAGGGTCCGCCGTTTCCTCCCTGACGTTAGATGAATTGAAGGCCCAGCTGGAGCATTACCGCGAGCAGCTTGCGCTGACCGGCAAACAGCTCAATTGGGAATACGACGAAGCCGGATTTCCGTATGAGATTCAAACAAAACCCGAAGGGGAAGGCAAGTGGTTTTATTTAAAAGCAACAAGTCCGCGCTACAAATATATTGTGGCAGGCGTCGGATCGGAGACATCGGGCGAAACGCAAAGGCATTACGTCCAGTTTGTCCTTCCCGAGGACGCCACGCATGGCGACAAAGCCAAGGGTAACGAGTTTTGCAAATATCTCGCCAAGCTGTGGAAAGCGGAGCTGCATTTATTCAACGGACGAACCATGTACTTCAATCCGCGTAAATAAACGTCCCAAAAGACCGTTGCCCGCCTTAGCGGAAACGGTCTTTTTCGACTCTTCCCCCTGCCTATCGCAGCCGCTTAAAAAGCGAAAACCTTTCTTGCAAGCAAGAAAGGTTTTTTACGGTATTCGTTATTGCTGCTCTTGTTCTTCCACAATTTCATTGTAGATTTGAACAACGCGATCCCACTCTTCTTCGTCTTCAATGCTCGCAAGAAAAGCTTCGCCGTCCTCTTCGTCTATCCGAAAAATAACGCCATCTGCCTCCATATCGTTACGATCGAGAAGTACAGCATAGGCCCGGTCGTTAGCTTCGAAAGTGTATACCATCACCATCTCATGCTCGACTCCGTCTTGGTCGGTCACGATAAAGATATCGTCCTCATGATCGTGATCGTGATCGCAGGAAGCGTCATGAATGTGATCGCTCATGGGAAAACCTCATTTCATCTTAATTTAATGTTCTCCCGTATCGTACCACGCACGACAAGACGAAGTCAATGAACCGGGTTATGCCTACCGTCCGCCGGCCTTATTCGGATGCGATCACCTTTTCCGAAACGACCGTATAGTCGCTGCGCTCGTCCGGTTTGATCGAGAACTTCACGACATAGTTCCCGGATTCGGCAAAGGTGACGTTAAACGGCCACGGGTACCAGAAGCTTTCCTTCTGGCCGTTGACGGCTTTTTCATGAACCGCCACTTGCTCCCCGTTCGGAGCGTGGATCGAGATTTTGAAAGAAGAAATCGGCGTCGTCAGACTGTCTACTTGCGCAAACACGGCAAAGTCGAGACGGTCGCCCTTCTTCACGCCGCCGAACGGCTGTTTGATCGAATAGTCGTCATTGACCTTCTTCGCAACAAACATATGTACGTTCGGCTTGGTAATGGAAACGGTCTTCGCAGCGTCGTCCCACTTCACGAGCGCCTGCAAAGATTCAGACAACACGCGAACGGGGAATACGGCGCTTCCCTTCGCGACAAAAGCGGGTGTCTCACCGTCTTTGAACGGCTTTTCCGCATTATTGATCATCAACTTTACTTTCGGAAAACCTTCGAAATCGCCCCACATGGAGCTGGCGTACGCTCCCGCTGTTCCGAACAAGGAAAGCGACAGCACCAGCGTCAGCAATCGCGGCACCTTCATTTCCAGCAACCTCCATCATGTTTCTTCGTTCTGCTATCTTATACTCCATAGCGCGGTAAGAGTTGCGCGCTTCGTCCAGAAAACTTTCAGCTTTTTTTAAGCGCCCCTCTAGATGTTGTGTGTGAAGAAGATTTTTTCCTTTTTCTATACAAAATATGCCAACAAAGTCGTCATTGTCGAACGGTGCTTCCGCAAGGCGAGCCGTGGCGATTCGTGCGCTTGCCCGGGAAATTTCAGCTCACGCCCCCAAGGAGCTCCTGCAGCTTTTCTTCGCATTTGCCCTTCAGCACGATAGGCATCATGGAGCAATGAAACTCGTAGCCTTGAAATACATACATGACATGGTAGTGACGCTCCGGGGTCACTTCCTCCAGAACGATGCGGCATCCGCTCTGGCGCAGCCGCTGCTTCACATGGTTATGCTCCCGCTCGGCCAATCGCAGCAGCCGTTCAAAAAGCCCTTCCCATATTCTAGATAACTTCATCGCTTCGGCATGCTTCCGGTCCCGCTCAAGTGCCTTAAGCAAATAAAGCGTGACGACATACTGATGCACCCACGGTTCCACTGTCGTATTTCGCATGTTTCCTCACCTGCTGGATTTAAATAAAGATGTGTTTTAATTATACAGAACATTTGTTCCTATTACAAGAAGGACAAGATGTATTAAATTTACCCAAAATGTGACAAACCCATCTTGAATCGTGTAAGATAACCATGGTAAATTTAAAATCATATCCGGCTGGAAGCCTTAACGAGCGGAGGAACCAAGTGAGTCTGCAAATTCAAATGATCGGTACGGGAAGCGCATTTGCGAAAACGTACTATAATAATAATGCCTTGGTTTACGCCGGCGGCTTCACGCTGTTAATCGACTGCGGTTATACCGCGCCAAGAGCTCTGCACGAGCTCGGCGTCTCTCTGGATCAGATCGATGCGGTGCTTATCTCCCACATTCACGCGGACCATGTCGGGGGACTCGAAGAGCTTGCCTTTCGTTATATGTACACATTTAAAAGAAAAATACCGTTAATCGTATCCTCCAAACTGGAAACGATCCTATGGGAGCAATCGCTGCGCGGCGGACTGGAGAATCTGGCGGAAAACGTTACATCCCTTAACGATTACTTCAATGTCGTCGCACTTGGCGAGCATACGCCGACAACCCTCCATCCCGGTCTGACGGTCGAACTCCTCCCGGCCAATCACATCCCGGGCAAGCCGTGCTATTCGGTCCTGCTGAACGGCAAAATCTTCTTCAGTGCCGATACCCGGTTCAACGGTCCGCTGCTGCACGAGCTTCATAATAAGGGCTGCGCCGTATTTTTGCATGATTGCCAACTCCACTCCCCCGGCATTGTTCACGCCACTTTGGACGAGCTGATGACGCTGCCGAAGCTGATTCAGCAAAAGACGCTGCTGATGCACTATGGCGACGATATGCCCCAGTTCATCGGCAAAACCGGGGATATGACGTTTATCGAGCAGTTCAAAACCTACACGTTCGAAGCATAAAATGCCTCCATCCGGCGCATGATATCCATGGAGGCGATACCGCATGGAACAAAACAAACAGCAAGTCGTAGCCGTACGCAAAAACGGCGACGGCGACATCGTCGAATTGAAGCTATCTTCCGGCCAGGTGGTCGATTACTTGGAAGCGCAGCAGCTGGCCAAAAACGGGCAGCTCGAGAACGTGAACGTATTCCGCGGAAGAGACGGAGACGAGCACTTGCGCTCCAACGCTGACGGAGATCCAAGCAACAATCTCGATAATCTGCCCGGATTTTAAACCCGGAGAACCAAGCGCAGCCCGACAGGCGTTCCGCTTGGTTCTCTTTTTTGCACCCCAAAAAAGTTTTTACTGAATTTGGGAGTTCAAGCAGGAATTCCACCTCCCCGTACAGAATTTCTCTTAGTACTAATAAATCTACGGATCAGTCGGGAGTTGGAGTTCCAATATGAAAGGTAGCTGGATCTTCCTCATTTATACCGGTTTGGTTTGCGCTTCCTCCCTCTATCACGATCAGGCCTCAAGTCCGCTGCTGCTCGTTCTCGCATCCCTTGGCTACACACTCACGCATATCCGTTCCGCTCACACGTTCATACCGGCGCAGCTTGTCGTCCAACTCAGTCTTCTTGTTGCGCTTCATGCCGCAAGCTTAAGCGATTGGTGCTTCCCGCTTTACTTGCTGCATATGTGCAAGCTATTCTACGGAACAGCTCCTTTTCGCTATGCGGTTAGCGCCAATGCGGCCCTGATGCTGGCTTATGCCCTCATTTCAATGGCCGGCCGGCCCTTCAGCTGGAGCACGCTGATCGAAGTTGTGTTTACGGCAGGAACCTGCTTGCTGCTTGCTTTTATGTTCCGCAAATACATTTACGATATCGAGCAGCAAAAACAGCTGCTTACCAAGGAGAAGAAGCATCTGAGTACTCACGATTCGCTAACAGGCCTATATAATTTCCAGGAATTTCATAAACAAATGGAGCAGCTCGTCAAGCAAAAAGAACCCGTTATCCTCGTGCTCATCGACTGCAAAGATCTCAAATCGCTGAATACGACAAACGGTTTTCAGGGCGTGAACAAAATTTTGAGACAAGCGGCCGAGCTGCTGCGTATCATGTTCCCCGACGCTTTATTGATATGCCGCTATGGCGGAGACGAATTTGCGATCGTGCTCCGATCGGACGATATGCAGGAGACGGTCAATGCCGTCACACAGCTGCTTGCTTCCGAATTCCCTAAGCTGACCGGCATCGAAATCAATTTCGGTATGGCCTGCTATTCCCGGGACGGGGTGACCAAGGACGATCTCATCGTTGTTGCCGAGCACGGATTGTATATGATGAAGCGGGAAAGCTGGCTAAAGCGCGAGGAGCATATGCTGCGGTCGGAGAAGCTTCGCGTCGTCGGCGAGCTGGCTTCGGGCATGGCGCACGAAATCCGCAATCCGCTGACGACGATCAAGGGGTTTCTGCAGTTGTCCAAAGCCGGGGAATACAACATTGAGCCTTGGTATGAGCTGATTATGGACGAAATTAACCGGATGAGCATGCTGACCGCCGAATTTTTGCAATTTTCCAAGCCGCATGTCACCCAGTATAAAATTCAATCGATTCAAGGCTGTATTTACCGGGTTCTCTCGCTGCTGGATTCGGAGACGACGAGACTCGGACACCAAGTAAGATTCGAACACGACGACCGGGATATTCAAATGCTGATGGATCAAGATAAGATGCTTCAATTGCTGCTAAATCTGGTCAAAAATGCTTTTGAAGCGATGCCCGGACAAGGCGTCGTCCGAATCCGGCTGTTTGCCGCGGGACCCTATGCCGTGATTGAAATTTCAGATACCGGCAAAGGCATTCCGGAGTCGGAGCTGGATAAAATTTTTATCCCGTTCTATACGACCAAAGATTCCGGAACGGGTCTGGGCTTATCCATCTGTCATAAAATCGTGCAGGATCACGAAGGGACCATTGAGGTAGAGAGCGTGCCGGACGAAGGCACCAAATTTACGATTACTTTGCCGACGTCCGGGACAAACGATCTTATTGAACCATACGAGAGCTCAGCGTGTACAACGATTTCCGTATAAAAGATGCCCATGCTGTCGCCGGGCGATGCTGGGGAAACTCCGTCATATAGCTGAGCCAACCGATTGCCGCCCCGATGGCTGCCCCTCCCAACACTTCTTCCGGCAAATGGCCTAACCGTTCTTCCAGCTCTTTGTCTTTGCGATGCACATGAGGAGGATGCTGCTCCGTTAATTTAACGAGCACATCCTCCAGCTGGTTTACCTCCGATGCGATCATGCCGGCATGACGGCGAATCCCCATGGCGTCGTACATCACGATCAGACTCAATACGACCGCAAGCGAGAATGAGATGGAGGAAGCCCCTTTCTTAAGCCCGACATAAGTCGCGAGCGACACGACTCCGGCCGAATGCGAGCTTGGCATGCCGCCGGTCCGAAACAGGTCCGCCCACTCAAAACGGCCGCTCTCACGGATCCGGTCGGGTATTTTCAGCGCTTGTGCCGTACCTATAGCGGCAAGGGACGTCCATAACGCCCGATTCATCAGCCATCACCTCAAGCATAGCATCGTAATCCGCCGCTGTTTCTATACTTGGCTTTTCACTTCCATAGCTTCCAGCACGAACCGGGAAAATAAAAAGGCGGAAAAGCTCCGCCCTTGTTTACCGGAATACGCTTCGGACCTGCGCCTGCGCCCGCGAAACCGCTTCCGAATACTGCTTTTCTGTTTTAATCCGAAATGTAAAGGCATCCCCCAAATTTTGCTTGCGAAGCATATCCGCTTCAACGCAGCCCCAACGAAGCTTGCGTAGAAACGACATCCAGCCTGGCTGTACGTCGTTTCCCGATTCCAGCAGAGGCATCAATGCCGTGAGACAGCTTTGGCGGTATATGCCATGCAAAGGCTCGGGCCGTCCCGATACCTCCGGCAGCACGGCATCGTAGCCGAAGACGCTCCGGTGCTCCGCCAGAAAGGAGGCTGCTCTTGCCGAAATGAACGGCATGGCCCCGCCGGTGACCCATAGCTCCGGGTATCTGGACAAGGTAAGCGCCGCATGAAGCCCGCCGAGAGGTCCGCGGCCCGGGTAAAAATCCGTAATGATACGTACGGACCGGGGGACATGTTCAAGAAAAATTTTGGGCTCGTTCGTTACGATAATGACTTCTCCGCAGATCGTAAGCATTTCGCGGATTTGTTTCGCTACGACCGTTTCACCAGCCAACACCAACAGTTCCGCGGGACGGCCTTCAATTCGCCGCGGGTGACCGCCCGCCAATAGCACTCCGGTCATCATAACGTTTTCACTTCCCCCATATAATGTGATTCTAATCTTCACTATACACGTCGGGCGAAGTGCTGCATGTTACAAAGATCACAAAAAAATGTGAAGATTTAAGGAAGTGTGATGTAAATCACATCACAAATCCTGCGGAATAAGGTATGTTAGATACAACAAAACCTACAGAGGTCTTTACCAGACCGACGCCGGAGGTATGTACCATGACGGATATGCTGCAACGAAAACCGGTCAGCCAAGTGGCCAATTCGGATTGTTTTACAGAAGAAAGCTTGACGAAGCTTAAGGAAATTATGTATGAAATGAGAGCCGAAGCCGGAAATCATTTGTTCTGGGAAGGCGATACGGCCGATAAACTGTACTTTTTGAAGCGCGGTCAAGTGAAGATTACGAAAGCCAGCGATGAAGGGAAAAGCTTCATCCTTTATGTCTATAATACCGGAGACTTGTTCGGACAGGTCGATCCTTTTCAAAACTCCGTTCACAGCTTTAATGCCGAAGTCACGGAAAACTCTATCATCGGGGTCATCCAGCAAAAAGATTTAGAGGTTCTGCTGTGGCAGCATGGGGATCTTGCCGTCGAGTTCATGAAGTGGATGGGACTTATGCATCGGATGACTCAAACGAAATTCCGCGATCTCATGATGTTCGGCAAGCCCGGCGCTCTCTGCTCGACGCTGATCCGGCTATGCAACACATACGGCAAAAATCACGGATCGGAAATCGTCATCACCAAAAAGCTTACGAACAGCGAGCTTGCCGACATGATCGGCGCAACCCGGGAGAGCGTCAACCGGATGCTCGGCGATCTGAAGCGCGCCAATATTATTGCCATGGAAAACAATTACATCGTCGTTAAAGATTTGCCTTATCTCCGCGACATCTGCCAATGCGAGAATTGTCCGGTTGATATGTGCCGCATCTAGAGCCGGGTCAGCATCGATATCGGGAAGCTGGCATCCGGCTCTTCCCCTAATGTCCCCCAAGCCATAATACCGTTCACATAGCTTAAAATAAACGGTAGCTGCACATGCTCCACCTTATACACCCCTGGCGGAAAATCGGACGGATCGAGCGTATAAGCTTGCGCCGTATAATATTTGCGCTCGATCACGGAGCGCTGGCTTGGAAATTCCGCCCGGTCCATCTCCTCCCGCAGGCTCTTCATTTCCTGCTCCAATTCGGCCATGGTCATTTGGCTGTATAATTTTTTCATCCGCGATTCTCCGTTCCCATATATTGTTCTGCAAGTTTAATCATGTTAACAAGTGTAACAAAGTTTTAATGTTCTTTTTCCGACAATATTGTATAATAGATTTATCCGAATTTGGAAGAGAGGACCACTTCGAATGAAAGCCCTCCCTCTCCCAACGGCTCGCCGATACTCAGCGAGATCGACCGGATTGAAATATCGGAAACAGCGCCGTTCTGCACAGCAAGAATCACAACCTTAGCATTCAACCGCCGCTCTATTCCTGAGCGGCTTTTTACTGGAAAGCGGTTGCTTAAGCCAGACCCGCTCTGTTATAGTAAACGTTAATTTGCCTCTTCACCCTGCTGCAAAGGACTGTTGGAGATGATGAGTATGGAAAAAAACAAGCGCAGCTTTTTTCGTTTGCGCTTTCAGCAGCCGCTATGCGCGGAATTAAAACTTATCGGAATGGACGATCTTGAGCCGGAATTCAAAACGACGAAAGCCGCCATACTGGACCTTAGCGCCGGTGGGGCCCGCTTTTTTACTGCAGCCCTACTGCCGGACGAAAGCCGTTTGTTAATCGAGCTGAAGTTTACCGCTCTGGCCAAAGAATACCGGACACTGGGGATGCTTGTGCGCTCCGGGCAGACGGAAACCGGTCATCCGGAATACAGCATTCAGTTCTCGCATAACGAAAAGGAGACGGCGGCATTGACCAGCATGATCAATCAATTAGCGATCAAGCTTCGCAAAGCCACCGTCATCTCGCAATGCAGCTTTTGTACGGAAGAAGATCTAGCCGAATTCGGAATATTACGGGCGGAGCTGGCCAGATAACCCGGCGATCAAATACGTTTTGCCGGAATCGGTATACCCGACCCAGCTGCGGAACAACAATTGATCCGGCCGAAGGGAGTCGTGAAGCTCCTTGAGACCCAGCACAGCCGCTTCGATCCCGTATTGCCCGAACGCTTCGAACAAGAAGCTCGTCCTCTCCTTATCGGTTCGCCGCCGGTCCAACTCCTCGGCGATCCATTGTTTATCCTCGTCCAGCAAAATCATATCCGTCCATACCGTCACCCGGCCGTCGGGTTTTACAAGTGACAGCAGCATCCGGTTATAATCCGATATCAGGCTGTTCCGAAGGTATCCCAGCGCCTCGACAATTTGCCGGGTTTCATTTTCGTTGTAATTCTCCATGTAGCCGTAAAATTGCATGAGCGCATCCGGATAAAACAATTGCGTATGCACACCCGAGGAAACGACGAGCGAAAACGTTTTTTTCAAATGAGGCATCGCCTCCAGCCCGCGCACGCGAAACGCACAGTCCCTTAAGTAATCCGTTATTTCTCCGGCAGGCTTACCTTCCGCCAGCAGCTCCTCAAACGTTTCGTAGAAGGAAATTTGGTCCAGCCGGGTATAGTCGACCCGCGTTAAGGAACGAACCCGGTTGTTAGCGATTCCTCCGCCCGAATCGAGCCATTCTTGCAGCATATTATCTTCTGTATCCAACGCGGTCACCTGCTGAAAATGGACGGAAAGCCGAGGCAAGCCGACATCTCCGTGATTCCCCGCTCCCAGTACGACGGCTTTCTCCGGCATAGACAGCAGCGATACGGAGTCCTCTACCAGCCGGTTGACCTGGTACCGGTGCGTTCCCCATTCCTGCTCGCCCCAATCCAACGCTTCTTGCTCCGGTTCTAGCTGCTCGCTCTCTCCTCCTTCGATATGCGGCTGCAAATGCGCCCATCGAAAATCTCTCATCAAAGTCCCCTCTTTTCAAATGCATGTCGAACTTACTCTATTATACCATAACGAATGTATAGGGATAAAAGAGAGAGGCATGGCGGAATAAAGCCATATTTACAAAAACAAAAAAATTAAAGGATAACGCTTGACATTATGCGCCTATCTTGGTATTATAGAAAACGTCCCCGCAAGATATAAAATTTGACTTGTTAGCTCAGCTGGGAGAGCACCATCTTGACAGGGTGGGGGTCAGTGGTTCGAGCCCACTACAGGTCATTAAAGCAGAAAGCCGCGATCCTTTATAGGACGTGGCTTTTCTCATTGTAACAGCAAATTTAAAATTACTGATACAGATGCAAAAATAGCAATTTGGGGACAAGTTGGGGACGGCCGCCGATTTACACAAAATACACGCGAAAAAGCCCCGAAGCTATCGAGCCGGGGCTTTAGTAATTTTTCTTGGAAATTTTCATCTTGAACCGTACACCTGCCAACCGCTCCCCGGGTCCTCCCGTTCTCATGCCTGGATCAACGTGATCCGTTCAGGATTGGCCGGAGACCAAGAAATATAACCTTCCCTCGCCAGCTCCGCCAAAGTGTCCAATAGCTTTTTTTGACTCTTCCCTGTCTTTCTCCCCAGCTCGATTAAAGAAGGCATCCTTTTACGGCCGATAGGAACTTTTGTTTGCATTTATTATATGCGAACACGAAACAAAAAAGTGCAGAGCGTTATCCTTCCTCCGCCGCGAAATGGAGATAACCGTCAAATTCGTCTCGCCCCATCTTTTCGTTGATCGCTTTCAAGATGTAAGCGTTCACGCCGGAGAGCAGCGTGCATATGACCTGCACCTCCGAATGATACAAAGCAAGCTTCATCGATAAGTAACAGGAAGGGGAGGTCAGGCCCTCCTCTTCCGCCTCACTTGCTTTACTGACATCATAATCGAATCGTATTCATCAATCAAGAGGGACAAGTCCATATAAACTAAGGGGTAAAGGACATTTCCCTCGATCTTGTACTCAAGGATTTTGGGGAGCATCGCGTGTTAACCCTCCTAAAGCATTCTTTTTCCCAATACTAACATAATTCGCGGAGGTAGCCCATGGCCGAAGAGCGGAAGATCATAAGTGACTTAAAATTCCTTCAACAATTTTGGAGTGCCGAAGCATTAGAACGCACCGACAAAGCCGGGCAGAAATTTGCCAAGGGCGCCAGCTCGGTTTCGAAATCGCGGCGGCGATCCTAGAGGCACAGAAATAATTCAGGGGGCTTCGGCCCCTTCAAATAATGCCGGGCGAACGGCAAGCGGGGTGCGGTTAAAATGGACTTCACAAAAAAGAATAATTGGACGGTCGAAATGCTGGAAAAAACGGTAGTCCTTCATACAGTTTTACGTCCCGAGGAACGAGGGAATATGACTTACTTTGGATGGCAAAGCTTGATTGCGAAAAAACCGTAGGCGGGATTATTTATCCACAATCAAACTGAGGAGGACGGTGTAAGGGATGGGAAATAAGATAAAAAAAGCACCCCTAAAGGTGCTGAAGAATTATTTGAGATATCACTGTGTAACATGAATGGAAAAATCCCCAATATTCGTTTTTACAATCGTATCACCAGGGAGCAACCCCATACACATCGCAGTAGAACATGTTGAGATACGAACGGCGGATTACTAGATCGACCACGCCATACGGGCTAGAGGAAGCATTTCTAACGGCGTGTAACCTAATCTTTTCACCGACTTTTAGATTTAATTGTTTTACAGCTTGAGTATTGGCAGATTGTGTGGGAGCTGTAGGTTCTGCTGCGGCAACTCCAGTCATTAAGGATACTGCCAAAACAGCACTGGACAGAATTTTAAATGCAGTTTTCATAAAATCACCCCTTTGTATAATTTTACAAATCAATTCTATCAAACACTAAATGGATATACTACGAAATATTTATTAATATATACATATATTGAAGATTCAGTAACATTGGAGGGAAGGGAATGGCCCGCCGCGGAACGGGCCGAAACCTATCGGCACAATCTGCTTGGATGATTCCCAATATCTGCATATAGTATTATACTTCTATCAAAGCCAAAGACGAGGGCAGAACGAGGGATGATGAAATTGGAAAAGGTTTGTAGGTTGAAGGGTAACGATAAATGGGTGGAATTGCGTGTTCGAGAACATGCGGGAAAAGTAGCTTTTACGGCATTTGAAAGAAATCCAGTTAACAGAACCCGAACAAAGTATCTGGGGCAAGATATTTCTCGTGCTTGGTCCTCGGTGTGTGCAGTAATTGACGATAGAAAAAAACCGACAGAGCTTGAAAAGTACGCCCAAAGTGAATAGTACGAAACATCTTCAAAAGCAAACAAAAAGAGTCCCAGCCAGTGGTCTTAATAATCCTCTCAACTTATTAACATTTAATTCATTTCCCCTCGCGGAGTTTATCTGTGAGTTTTTTTGTTTTTTAAGGATAAAACACAGATTAACTTTTGTTAACCTCAGTAAAAGGCTTCCCACTTTCTACAAATCAATGGTCCATTAATTTAGCTCTTGATATCAAATTCGGTATCCAAATAAAAATAAATATATGCTGTTAGATGGTGTTGAAATCAGAACCCCCTCCCCAGATCAGAAATCAGGGGTTTAAATGGACATCTAATGCTTATTAATGTTACTGCACCATCTTGACAGGGTGGGGGTTGCAGGTTCGAGCCCTGCACAGGCATTAAAGCAGAAAGCCGCGATCCTCTATAGGATGCGGCTTTTCTCATTTGTCACACCACATTAAAAATAC
The DNA here is from genome assembly GCF_027925525.1 of Paenibacillus tyrphae. Classification (GTDB taxonomy): domain Bacteria; phylum Bacillota; class Bacilli; order Paenibacillales; family NBRC-103111; genus Paenibacillus_G; species Paenibacillus_G tyrfis_B. The sequence goes on from NZ_BSDJ01000036.1 coordinate 45,721, forward strand.
TTCGCTTATTCCGTCACCGTAACGTAATATTTCTCTATCGCACCGCTAAGACACCCTTTTTTTCAACGATTGCGTTCCCCGGTTGTTTTCCATAAAAATAAATTTCTCGTATCCATCTCCCGATACCCAATTTGGCATGAACTTATTTAGCAATTAAATTACCATATAAAGATATTATATTCCTATATTTTCAAATCCAGAAACCTACTATAATTAAATTGTTAATTGAAGAAGGCGCCGATCTTCTTTTAATAGATGAATCGAAGAAAAGAGGTATGGAGATGTTCAAGAAATCTCTCATCTTAGCGCTTGTCTTCCTGTTGGCTCTTGCTGTGCCTGTCAATGCGGCAGCCAATTACACGTATTCCAAAGTAACGGCTTCCAACGGTGTCGTATTGCATGCAATGAAAGCTTCACCCAACGATATCAAATTGAAAGCGATTAGCAGCAATTTAAAAAATCAAAGCAGCTACGGCATCAACGGTGGATTTTTCGGTTCTGGCGGAACTCTACTGTCGATTGCCGTAAATAACCATGTGCCCGCTGGCGGCGGGTCCATCGGCGAGCTTTATAAAGGCGCGGTGAACGTTGGTTATGAGCGTGGAACTCTAGTATGGGACACTAAAGCAAGCAAATATTCGGTACAGGTCGTCAAATGGGCCAGCGAGTTGAACGTATCGGATAAATCCAACTATTGGGCGCAAGGCGGAATCAGCATGCGCTTGAGCAGCGACTCGACCTGGAAAAGCCAAGCCACCGCTGAAAACATTCCTGGAGGCGTTAACGGCACGGCCTCCGGCCGATCGGCGCTGGTGTTCAACTCCGGAGGAAACGTTTGGCTCGTCGTCACCAATACGACCTGCACCCCCGAACAATTCCGTACCGCGATCAAAGAGAAAATCGGCTCCGGTACTTTGGTTGACGGCATATTTTTGGACGGAAGCGGCTCATCCCAGATGAAAGCCCAGACGTCCACAGGGCAAACGATTGAAGTTACCGGCGACGGACGAACCGTATACCAGATGGTCACTTTCAAATGATCTCCCCCGCCCGCAAAGCATCTATGCTTCGCGGGCATTTTTTTCATTCATTCCTCTTGACTTCTTCCTTCATATGCTGTATATTATTTTTTGCAACAACAAATACAACATGACTTGTTAGCTCAGCTGGGAGAGCACCATCTTGACAGGGTGGGGGTCAGTGGTTCGAGCCCACTACAGGTCATAACGAAACAAGTCCGTGAATCCTTGATTCTACGGGCTTTTTCTATGTTTCCAATTCCCTAGCAGTTTCTTTTAGGATGAAACCCCCTTGATGAATCAAAGCAATTCATCGATCTTAAGTGCGGATGAGGGGCAAATGGAGAATGAGCCACATTCCTAGCTATATGATTAGAAATTGGATATACGTCACTTCGCCTATATGAGCGTCTAGTCATTACATTATACTGCTTTATGATTTCCAACCACGTTTTCTGATCAATGACTCCATTCTGTTCATTTAGGGGCAAGTGCATGGTGACCTTTTGAAATAATTTTACTGCCTCGAATGTTTTGCTACCGAATCTTCCGTGCTCTTCAACTGCTTCTTTAAAAGCGTCTATTCCCCATTTTTCACCCAACACTCCGAGATATTGCTGCATCAATTCGACACTCGATCCTACATCACCTTGCTGCAGTATTTTAATAATCGGAATAATTCTGCCTCCTTCGATCATAACGCGAGCTTGAATAATATTTTTGTCGTCACCATAGTAGTGCTTCAATATTTCTCTGTAGTTCATTCCCCTTCTTGCTAATTCTGCAGAGCCTATTTGTTCAAGCCATTGCTTATAAGCACATGTGACTTCCTTACCGTTACAGTACTGTGCGAAAAATGGTTGAATTTTTTGCCCGGGATAAGCGATAAATTCATTAAAATATTTATCGACGCCTCGAACAAGCGGTTCTTGTGGTGTATATTCCAGGGCATAGGCGTGGTCTCGATCTGTTCCGGTGGTGATGTCGTAGTCTTTTCCCAATAATCTATACCATTGGGTATATATCCGGTTCAATGTATATGAAACTGCGGCAATTACATTGGCTGCAATGGCTTCTTGTTCCGTAAAATCCAATATTTCAATATGAAGCACTCTTTTTATGTACTCGACAAACGGAACATCGATATTTCTTGCCGTATCGTCACTAAACAATCCAAGATGCACTCTAATATTTTCGGGAATAATAAAATTGAATGGTAAAGGGGCTGTCGCACCGGCACATGCACATGCACAAGCTGCCGGGAAGGGCGAAGACGTTGGCGTGTGCAATAGATATGGCGATAAATGAGGCGGCGGCTCGGGAATATGATAAGGATCTTCGGTAATCTTAGGTAAAGCCGTTCCTGAATATAAAGGATGCTCATCCATGACAATGGTATGTATTCTTCGATCTTCGTTATACCTTTGTAAAGAAGGAAGTTTAATGGTTGGTATGGCTTTAGAACCTTCAAATATTTGAACTCCTATCCATTGGACTGGCGCATAGTTTGGATGCTGCGCTGTTACAATATATTGGCTGTAGGGCTTTACTCCTGGCTTTTTTAAAACATGTTGTTTAGACGGGGCATGCAAATCAATCGTTTTTGTGTTTCCATATTGATCTGTTTGTAATTTTTGAATCACGTTTCCCATCATATCTTTTATGACCACAGTTGCTCCGGGCAAAAGGGACTGCGATTCGGAAACAACTTTAACCACGAGTTTCCCCTTCGCCCCTTGATTTATTTCCGACATGCTAACCCACTTCCTTTTTGTGAAAATAATCTCTGCAATTACCTTATGTTGACAATAAAATTATATGCAGCATTTAAGTGATTCTCGGGATCAACAACCGTATCCGAAAATATATGACGTTAAATGATATTGAGATTAGAAAAACCCCTGATTCGGGGTTTTCATCGTTTGATAAGACATTATAGGGCAGGAACCAACTTCAGCCCCGCATCATCGCTCTTAAATGAAGCTGATCGTAATACCGGACAAACAGTTTCGTTGTGTTGATCGCATCGACCAAGGCGGAGTGAAGTCTGCCTTCTTTCTCGATACCGGCCAGTTCAATCGCATCCTTCAGCTTCATTTGATTGCGCTTGACCAGTAGCTGCGAGATCGGCCTCTGAATGTCATGGTAATGGTCCAGCCAGCTTTGAGACAGATCGAACCGCTTGCAGTGCTCCAGCAAAATTTTGCGGTCATCGACCCCCCAACTGCAGAAGTAAACCAACTCGGAGCCGATCCATTCCATGAATCGGTCATACCCTTCGCGAAACGGGACTACCTTGTCCAGATCCTCTTCCTTCAAGCCGATAAATTTCAACGTCTTTTTGCCGAAGCGTCCTTTGATTTCAGGAAACGTATAGCATTGAAAACAATCCGTGGCGGCTTCCCCCGGGTCATACGGATTCAGATTCACTTTGCATGCGCCGATCTCCACGATTTCCGGGATGTCGCCTTTTACGGTTACATATGTAGTCTCTACATCAAAGATGACTGCGAGCATTCTTCTCTCCTGCATGAGAAATTTTTTCTAGTTTGTCCACCTTCTGCGCATCGTTATACTTTAGCGAAAAATTGGGGCGGCTCAATTCACCGGGCCGGAATCGAATCGCTTCAATAATTTCTCCTGATGAGCCTTGGCGGCATCTTCCAATGTAAAACCATACTTATCGGCCAAAATCGCCAGATTCGCCAAAATGTCCCCGAGCTCTCCCATCAGCTCCTCCTTCAAAACCGGCTCGGGCTTTACCGCTTCATCCGGACGATCCCGGCCGATTTCATAGGTACGCACGGCTTGTGCCAGCTCACCCGTTTCTTCCATCAAAAAACCCATACGTTCGAAGACGCCGTATTGCGTCCAATTTCGTTGTCCGTAAAATTGCATGACCCATTCCTCAAAATGCTTCATTCAGCACTCCACCTTTTTCCGAATAATGTAAAAAGTTCTCTATTTTCAGTTCTTTCGGACAACTACAGGGTACCACAACTTCACAACCGGATGGAAGGCCTATGCAAAATAAAGAAGATAGCCCTCTGGTATCCTATCGGATAAAGGGCGCCGTACAAATTTAGGGATTGACAGTAGCCGAATCTCTTGATATTATCCAATTAATCACATCGGATTTATATATTATGTACTAATCGACCTTGCCCCCCTTCCTTTGCCAAATCCTGATAGACAAGCTCGATCCCCGATTCACAGCCCCTTCTCGCCCTTTCCTCATCACGCGAAAAACCGTGTGGCTAAACGCCGCGCGGTTTTTCGTTCCTTTCTTTCGTCACATGCAGACCGCTTGCACTGTCTAATTCTTTAATTTTGATATCTGTCTTTTTTGCGTTTAAGTTGTTTCGATGTGATGGATAATGAAATTGGACAATCTTTAGTAAAACTTAATACCATTGTGAGTGATATTTCACAATTTTAAGCATATAATGTGTCTATAATTGTCATATCGTGACTTGAAAAGGAGAAAACTTATGTACTATTGCCTCGCTTGCCAAAAGCTCCACAAGCCGAACCCGCTCAAGAAATACGTCGTTTTCAAGACAGGCTTCCACTTCATCAATTCGATGAAATACAACGCAGGAATTTGTCAAGTTGTCTCCGATTCGAAAGAAAACGTCAGCATTAGCCCGGTATCCGCTTAATGTCCTACACATGCCGGGCTTTTCTTTTTCTACGCCCCCGCGGTTTTCGGGAACTTGTTTATGCCGGTTAGTCCCAAGCTTTCGGCTTCGTATTCGGACGTTTCGTACGAAGTCTATCCAGCAGAGGGCGCTTTTTTTTCGCTTCCATCAGCAGACGAATCTCTTCCATCAACTTTCTTAGTCGCTCCTGATCTCCGTGGCGGTGCTCTTTTAACTCATCGTACAGATTACTTCTCACATGCATCCCTCTCCTTAAGCCAATTCCCGCTGTCTCGCTGACGCTGACGACGCTCGTTTCGCGGATGGGACCGGCTGTACGGCCAATATGCGATCGATAGCAAAGCACCGGACCTCTCCGCGCTCCATGCAATAAGCCCGAATGAAAGCAGGCTGTACGAACCGTATGACGATCCTCCGCTTGCTGAATTGCCCGGAACGGTCCCCGTAAATGATCTCAACCATACGCCCTGTGTACTTTTGCCATGGAAGCACGATTTCCCCTCCTCAAAACAGGAACATTTGTTCTTTTATATTCATTATATCCAAACATGCGTTCGTAATTCAAGTGGCGGAATTTTCTTTTTACATATTCGGAAGAGGTCCGGACGAGGAGATCGGGTTGGACGAGCAATTTCTGTTAACGGAGGAGTAAGCATTGACCTTGGGGTTGATTCGCAAATAAAAGGCACCCCGCGAGGGGTGCCTTTTTGATCGACCGGCCTAGCGGCGTTTGCCGCCTTTTCTACTCCAATCGATGACATTATCTTTAGGCTCTGCATTGATTTCTTCGTTGCGAAGCATCTGCGACAAGTCCTCGATCGTTTTGTCGAGCAGCTCGCCCTTATGCCTGGAAAATAGGCGCCTGCGCTCCTTGAGCAAAACGTCAAGGATCAGCTTCTTTTGACGGTTACTGAACAGCATCTCGCTTCCCCTGCCGTTTACTTAATTTTTTCTTCGTAGGACAAGCAAGGCTTGCCCGAGGAACGCAGCACCAATGCGGAAGGCATGTCCGCAGATTTGAAGCCGTAAGCGCGACAGCCCCTGGGAAAACCCGGGTCCCAAGTTACATAAAAGTGCTTGCACTTTAAACAATTTATTTTCGTATCGGGCTTTGCTTTTCCGGAATTCATACGCGCCTTATCTCGTCGATTGGAAAAACTCGACCCATTCGCCATCCGGGCCATAGAAAAAGAAATAACGCGAGCCATTCGGCAGCGTCGTAATCTCTTGATCGATCAAACGCACGTCGAGTTCTTTGATGCGGGCGAATTCTTCTTCAATGTCGTCCACCGTAAAAGCGACATGATGCACCTTGCCTTCCGCCGGAAGCCCGTCGTTATAGCCTTGGATCAACTCCAGCTCCGTTTCACCCGACTCGTTGAACCCGAGAAAAGCCAGCGTGACGACGCCGTTCGTATGTACGAGCTTATCCTTCAGCTCAAGGCCTACGACATCTTTATAAAACCGCACCGACATATCGATATCTCGAACCATAATGCCAACGTGCTCTATTTTTTTGCGCGCCATTGTGTTCTCTCCCTTATCCCGTTCGTTTCCAGTATAACAACATGATTATATCACAGAACGGAGTCGGAAGCCCATCACAGCCAGCTCGATCGAAGCTACTTCCATCTCATTTCGGAGGAAGTCCGCGAAGCAACTGACGGATGTTTTTCACCCTGGTATCCGCACGAATCGATCGGACCGATCCGAACTGCACCATGGATGCCGAAGAAATGGCGATGACCCGAACATCCCCGGCACAGATGAACGGACATGTGTTGGTCACGACCATCTGCACTGCCGGCTCCTGCCGGCCTATCGGAAGCGGGGCCGAATAAATTGGATAAGCGCTCAAATGTCCTTCATCCCCATAAAAAACTGGAACTTCCCGCTGAACAGCAAAAACATAAGTCACCGGAGAAAAATCGACCAAGTCCCCTATAAAAACAGCGGAGGCATAACCGGTATCGTTCACCTTCAAGCTTCTGACAACGGATGTACGCGGAATGCAAGCCATCACACACGTCCGGACGCAAGCGGCACGAGAGGCCCGATAATGAGCGATTCCGGCGGTGTATCGAACACGCTGGACAAGCTAATGACCTCAGTGTCGCCGATCAGGAAAACCGACGAGCTGGCAACGCCCTCAACTTGAATGTTGCCGACACAAATCTGTTTATTCTCCACCTGCAGATTCATTCGGAGCTCCTCCTCCGGTTTTTCGTTTTAAGAAATATTGTTCGAGCCCGAGCCGAATATCCCGGATGACTTTGTCTGTGATACTTTGTTCCTGCTCTGCCGTCAAGACGACTACGTCCGGATCGAGCCCGTGTTTTAAATAATAATCGATCCGCTGCCCGATCTGCCCCTGAAGATCGCCAATGATCGATTCGGTCGCATCCTCATCCAGCTTCACTTGGTATTTCTCTTCCAGTTGCATCAATTCGGCTGGGCACGATTGCTGCAAATAATCCGTTACCCGTTGTTGGATACGTGCAAACGACTCCGATCTGGCCGTATTGGTTCGAATCGTTTCGCCGCCGACCTCCATATCCTCGACCGATTGTTCGCCGAGTCCCGCGGGCGAAAGTCCGACATTGAGCGTCCCATCGAGCTTCTCTACTTTCAATTGATCGAATTTATACTCAATTCGCTCGATCGTCACTCCCCGCTGCTTTTTTATCGATTCCAGCTCTTGGGAAAGCGATTCGACCTTATTTTCCAAGGAACGGATGCGGCTCGTCTGCCATTTTAAATAATCGTTCAGCTTTTGAAAGTAAGATTCCGGGTAAGATGAATACATCCGTCATTCCTCCGTTTACCTGGAAGGTGTAGGCAGTGGTACCAAGGATATCGGGCTGGGTTGCGCTACCACACCCTGCGGCGTCGCCTGCGGAGTCGTTGCAGGAGCGGTGAACTGAGGGGCAGGACCGGTAAACCCCCCGGTATTATATAGATTGGCCAACGCGCGAATCGTACCCGCGGTCCCGATCTGAAGCACGGAAGAATTCGATACGGAGCCGATCTTAAAATTTTGAATGACAATGCTTTGATGTATGATTAGCTGCATGGCGGTTATACGACACCTGCCTTATCGGCGGAAACCACATTGGAGTCAGCGATATCGTTGTCGTAGGTATTGGTGGTGCTGACCATATTGCAGACCCGCAAATTATCCCCCGTATTAAAAGAACCCGCTCCGGCAAACGTTTTTGCTGTTACGCTCGGAGCCAGCTGGATCGAATCTCCCACGTGCACGATGGAGCCTGTACCGACGTTCACAATTTTGATGGCGCCCACGATAGCCGGCATGAGGCAGCACCCTAACTCAATGGTTTTGTATTGTAGTATATGATCCATCAATAAGAAGTATGTTCTAGGCAGCTAGCGTGGGGACTCATGGTTTGCGCTTCGTGCTCATATACTGAAATCAGTAAGGAGTGGATAAACATGAGCGATTCCAAAAATAACAACTCGTTTTTCGATATGAATTGGAAACAATTCGAGCAGTTTTTTAACGGGAAGCTGCCGTTCCCTGCTCCTTCCCTTAGCGGGGACAACGGAGACCCCGTAACCTGGGTTGAAGGGTATATCAAAGACGTTCTGAACCGGGCATTGCCCAACGTCGAAGTTCAGGCGCTCAAGCATCATTTTCATTCGGAAATCTTCGACACTCATAACAATATCATCGCCAAAATCCATATCCCCGACAAAGCGCAAGCACGCAAAATCCGGTTGATGCTCAATCCTTACCAAATCCGTTTGGAAGGACTCCCGGACGACAAAACGCAAACGATCCGGCTCGCTAGCCAAATCGTGCCAAGCAGTTGCAAAGCGGTTTTTAAGAACGGCATTCTCCAGCTACACATGCGCAAGCAACCCATTGACCACCCCTATACCGATGTCAATATCCGTTTTATGTAGCCGACTTTTCTTCCCCAACAAAAACGTCCCAAAACAGCGCGAAACGGCCGTCTGAGACGTACGGAATGGGGCGAGATCTGTCAGGGTGTTCCCTGGTATCTATGTATCTAATTATTTGCCGCGTTAGTGGAATCGGCAATATCCGCATCAAACGTATTCGTTGAGCTGATCAGCGAAATATTGCCCATCCAATCACCTGTGTTTCCGCCGCCTGACCCCGAATACGACTTGGATGTACTTTTCGGATTAATCTGCAATACATCGCCGAACACAACTTCCCCGTCGGCGCCGGTAATTTTGATCGGAGCCAAAATAATCGAAGGCATAGGAGCCCCCCTTCCTAATCGTGTTCTAAAGTATATGAGGCTCCGCAGCAAAAATCTCCTCCTAAAACGAAAAAGAGTTTTGCTCTGACGGATCAAAGCAAAACTCTTTATGTATGATACTACTACTGGAACTGCCGAAGACCGGACTCGAACCGGTACGGTAGTCACCTACCGCAGGATTTTAAGTCCTGTGCGTCTGCCAATTCCGCCACTCCGGCGCAGTTCTGTTTGGTGGGCCCTGAGGGACTCGAACCCCCGACCAATCGGTTATGAGCCGACCGCTCTAACCAACTGAGCTAAGGGCCCTTGGAAGCTTTGGTTGCGGGGGCAGGATTTGAACCTGCGGCCTTCGGGTTATGAGCCCGACGAGCTACCGGGCTGCTCCACCCCGCGTTAGAAGATCCACACTGTATAATGACAGCGACAAAGATAACTATACACCAACTAAAACGTTGGAGTCAAGTAAAAAAATTAGACAGTGTAGCGAACGCCAAAACGGCCTTTTTTGGAACGGAATACTTGGACTTCGCTGGGGCATTCGTAACCGTAAATCCACCAGTCTTCCTCCATCCGCTTGGCCAGGCACCCGGCTTGAAACTTGCTGTCGTACAATTTCACCCAATAGACCCAGTTCATTTTATGTTCACTCCGCTTATCGAATGAAGATGAAGTTTTGTTAGTATCTTAACCCAAAAAAAGCTCCCTTATTTGCATAAGGAAGCTCCTCCAATATATAACAAATTCTACTTCAGCCCGCGTTTTCTTCCGACGCGGCAATATAAGCGACGACATTGTCCCGTTCATCCGCATCCCGCTGCCGATGGGCCAGACGGCTTGATGCCGATGCCGCAATGCTGGCAACTAGATCATCCAGGAAGGTGTGTACGCCGTTGCCGTTCTTGGTATCCAGACGTTTAATAATTCCGACTTTTTGTTTATCCAAATGGCCGAACGTCGTAAGCGCGATGCTGCCGTATCCGAACACCGACCCGAGAGCAAGTGTTTCATCGCAGCCGAACAGTCCTTCATCGCTTTCGATAATCGATTGCAGCGGCTCGGACAACAAACCTTTTTCAGCCAATACGTCTAGCTCGATACCGACAAGAATCGCATGCTGAAGCTCCCGCTTCTGCAAAACTGCATGGACCGATTCGAGACAAGTCTCCAGCGTCAAATCGGGATGATAAGGAAGCTGCATTTCTCTGACGATCAGGGAAATATCTTCCATCTTTACGCCGCGTTCCTCCAGCTTTTGATATACCGCGGCTTTTATTTCTTTGCTGTGAACCTGACGCTTCATGAGAATCGCTCCTTTAATGGAAGTGCTATCATTATACCATGATCCATATGCGTGTACTATGGGACAACTGGTGATAATTAGGGAAAAGCCGACCCAAAGGCCGGCTTTCGTTTACTTCAAATGACTATGAATTAAGATTGCTTAAGCTCTTTAAGCAGACGCTTGGACTTCTGTCCGCCCGTAGTCGTAAACTGTTCATAAATCCGAACCGTCAGACGGTTGTCGAATTGCTCCGTGCTGCCGTCAAAGGTAATATTGTTCTCGCCGGTAGTCAGACGGTTAGCTCCGACAAACGATCCATTGCCTGTTCCGATCAACCGGTCTGCGGAATCGTACAGCTCGAACAGCAGTCCCGAGAAACTCGGATCCACTTGGACTTGATCGTGGCGGCTGACTTCCATAAAGAACTTCGCTTTGTACTGATAGTTCTTCGCTCCCATGCCATTGAAGTTTGTACCGATTTGCCAGTCGTTCACTTTAATCTCAAACGGATATAGCTCAAACGTATCCTTGCTTTCCTCGGTTTGAAGCGCAATGCTGTAAGCGCCAATCGTCGACTTGTATGGAGCGGCCGTCTTCGTATCTTGGATCTTCAAAGACAAGCCCTTTCCGGTTTCAGACACCGGGATCGTATAGAAATAGTTCACCGTGAGCGAAGAATTCGGAAGCACGTTCGGCGTCGTAATATTTTGACGGCTGCCGTTGTACTCATAACCGTCCGAGCTTACCAGATCCGTTGCAAAGGCCGGAACGGCAAGCGGCCGGTCCGTCTTATTCGTAAGCTTGAATTTGGCCGAGACGGTTTTCGACCCCTCTTCCTTGTTGTCAAACATATGGAACTCGATAACGGAAACATCCAAATCCGGATGAATCAGCTGGCTCCGTTTGTCTAGCGTCATTGGAGTGCCTAGCTTATAGGCCAGAGCGGTTTCCCCGGTTTGCTGCGACGGCAGCAAAATGTTCAGACGTCCTACGTTATACACACCGGCAGCACCCGTGGCTGCACCGGCATTGGCTCCTGCTCCAGCGCCAGCCGCACCGCCGGCCCCTGCTCCCGCACTGCCTGCGCCTCCGCCCCCTGCACCGCCGGCTCCGCCAACTGCAAATTTCTCTGGGGTCAAAATGTTTAAGCTGTTCAAGATCGTATCTTGGTCCGTCGGAATAGCAAAATGAATATATTTTTCTTCCTTCGCTTCCAGCGTGATATTTCCTTGCTCTACCTGGCTGCCGGAAAATACTTTTCCCGCCGCCTTGCCGTCTACGCCGAATGCCGGAATCGTTTCGCGTTGGTTCGAAGGGTTATAAGCAAGTAGTTGCACGACGTATACGGTGCCTTTCTCCGTCGACTCCTTGTTGATTGCCGCAGGCGTATATTGGATCGGCGAGGTTAAAGTCGGAATCGTAAAGGAATCGGACCATTTCTTAATCGCGCTCGGATCGGTAATCGGCGTATCGCCGCCTTTCCAAGTCTCCCCCGTAATCGGCGCCGCTACGATCAGCGTCTCCTTCTTCGGATAAACGTAGTAATCGACATCGGTCCAATTCACCTGAGCCAGATTTACGGTATCGGTGCGGTCGATGACGGTCATATAGCTAAGCTCCGTGTTCGCTTTCGGCTGAATCGATTTAACGTTCGAGGCGCTTGGTTGCAGCGTATACTCGACGCCTTCGCTGGTCTTCACCCGCAGTTCGTAGTCAGGCACCCGCGTCGAGGTAGCGCCGTTATTCTTCATTCGAATGACGACGCCGAGTCGGGTACCGTCCTGAATTCGCTCGTTCAATACGCCCTTGACTTCCACATCGAGAAGGTCGGTCAGTTTATAGGTTACGACGGCTTGCGCCGCAGGCTCGCTTCCTGCAGGCTCCGCTGCAAGAGCGGAATAACCTGTGCTCATAATCGAGGCGGTAATAACGACGGATGCTACGGTTTTTTTCAGCTTGTTGTTCACTTGGTTTTCCTCCTGTCAGGTCCGCTGAGAGTTACTTGGCCAGCTGGACTTTCTCCTTGTCTTTCAATTGGTTCTGACCCGAAATGATAAGCTGTTCTCCTTCTTTGAGACCGGACAGCACTTCTTGGATCGTTTCGTTCAAACGGCCTAAAGCCACTTTGCGCTTCTCCGCCGTATCGCCTACGAGTACGAAAGCGAACGTGTCTCCGCCTTCACGCACGATAGCCGTGGTAGGCACGGTAACAACCATCTGATCGGCTTCTTCCGTTACGAGAATCTGAGCCTTCATACCAGGCTTAAGCTTACGCTCAGCGTTAGAGTACTCAAGCTCCAACGTGTAAGACTTGGAATTGGCGCTCATCACGTCAGCCAAATAGCTGACCTTGGCTTTTGTCTTGTCAAGCGTGCCAGGAACGTAGAATGTCAACTCCTGCTTGCCGCGCACCAAATTAGCCGTCTCCTCGGTCAGCTCCGCCCGGATTTTGATCGGATCGAGCTGTTGCACCTTCCCGGCTTGGAAACCGGCGTTCAAAGACATGCCCACTTCAATCGGCAGGTCGGTTAAGACGCCGCTTACCGTCGCTTTCACTTCCATATTTTCGAGCGTCCGGTCAGCTTCGCGAATCGAAAGATTCGAGGATTGCAGCGCTTGCTCCAACGGCGCCAAGGAGTTCGTCGTTTCCACCGTTTTCTGCTTGTTTCGGTTGTTTTCCAGATCAAGCTTGAGATTGTTAAGCTGTGTTTCCATTTGCTCAAGCTGGAATTTTGTAACCAGGCCCAGATCGTAATCGTTGCGCATTTTGTTATAGTTCTTTTCGGTTTCCTTAATGGACTCTTCCAGCTTCTTGATTCCATTCTTCATTTCCTGCTTGCTGTTGGCCAATTCTTGTTTTGCTTTGTCTAACTGCTGTTGACTGCTGGCAATATCAATCTGCGCTTTGTCCTTTTTCATTTTTACATCCGTCGGGTCCATGCGGAAAATCACATCGCCTTTTTCCACCATATCGCCGCGCTTCTTCAATACTTCCATGACGTCTCCGCCTACCTTGGTCACCAAGTCAATCTGAATGGAAGAAATAACGTCGGCTACCTGCTCCTGCGGATCGCCGATCCTCTGCTTCTCGATCTTCGAGACTTTAATGGTCTTGAGCTGGGGTTCCGACGCATTAGCAGCTGTCGGTGCAGCTTGCGGCTGAGCGCCGCAGCCGGCGAGGAGCGCCGTCGAAATAACGACGGCCCCCATCACTTTGGTACTTTGCTTGAAAGATTTTGACATGATCGGATTCATGGGCTGATTCTCCTTTTTCCCTTATGGAACTCTCTATCTATCTGAATGAAATGCTTTCTTAAGCATTCGTCACCGGCGTCGAATTGGATTCCGATGTCTTTCTGTTGAACAAGCGGCCGAGGCGAGACTTGGTATTGTGAATAATTTCGTATACGACCGGTACAACGATCAGTGTGAGCAATGTCGAGGTGGTCAATCCGCCAATAACGACAACAGCCAAGCCTTTGGAGATAAGCGCTCCTTTAGAGAACCCAAGAGCCAGCGGCAGCAGGGCAATAATAGTAGCCCCCGCGGTCATGATAATCGGACGAAGTCGGGATAAGCCGCCCTCCAAAAGCGCGTCGCGTACGGACTGTCCTGCCTCCCTCAGCTGCTGCACGCGGTCGATAAGCACGATCGCATTGGTAACCACGACACCGATCAGCATCAAGAATCCGATCAATGAGGTAAGGTTGAGCGATTCGCCACTGACGAGCAAGCCAAGCAAGCCTCCGATTGCCGCAAGCGGCAGAGAGAATAAGATCGCAAACGGCGCGCTAGCATTTCCGAAAGCCAGAACCATGATCAGATAAACAATAAAGATGGAGACGGCCATGGCTACGAACATTTGCATGAAGTTTTTCTGAATATCGTCGGATACCCCTTTGACTTCAGGGCGAACTCCCGACGGAAGCTCCACAGTTTTCAGCATTTCCGCCGCTTTGGCACTAACACCGCCCTTGTCCCTGGACTCGATCGTTGCCGTTACCGTTACGTATTGAACTTGCTGATCCCGGGTGATCGACGCCGGAGCCTCGATTTGGCGAACCTTCGCTACTTCATTCAGCTTGACGGTTGCCCCTGTCGGAGTCTTGATCAGGAAGTTTCCGATTTTGTCAATGGAATCCTTGAAGCTCTTGTCCAGCATGATCTTGGTGGAGAAGGTCGTATTGTCGAATTTCAGATCTCCGATCTTTTCCTCTCTCAGCCAAGAATTCACGGTTTCGACGATTTGTCCCGAAGACAAATTGTACAGTCTGGCTTTATTTTGGTCTACGGCGATTTCCACTTCGTTCTTCGATTCGCTCAAGCTGTCTTTTACATCTTTAAATTCCGGAATTTCCTTAAGCTTATCCTTTACCAGCTTGGCGCCCTGGGTGAGCAAATTCAGGTCGTCGCCTTTAAGCATATAGGAGAAGTCCCCCCCGCCTCCAGGTCCGCCGCCGCTTAGCAGCATACCGTTTACCTCAGAGCCTTTGGGAAGCAGGTACAATATTTTTTCCTTGGTTTCATTCAGCAGCTTCTTGGCGTTCGTTCCCTGCGATGCCGCGCCAATCAACTGGCTTTCGTAGTCTATGCGATTGTCCGTAGAACCGCCGCCTACATAGGACTGCATGTATTCGAAAGCAGGCTCTCCTGCCTCGTTTTTCGTCTCGCGAATCATCGCTTCGATCTCTTTCATTTTCAAGTCGTTGGACGCAAGCGAAGTTTCCCGAGGCATTTTGATCATAATAAACATTTGTTTATCCGAATCGCTGGAAGGCATGAACTCCACAGCCAGGAGCGGAACCGTACCTACGATAGCCACAATAAAAACCAGCATGGAAAGCAGCATCGTTTTGATGCGGTTGTTAAGCGACCATTTCAGCACTTTCAAATAAGCGCCGGACACTTTGCCGACTTGCGTTTCGTCGTGCACCTTAATATTTTTGGAACGCAGCACGAGCATCTTGGCAAGCATCGGAATCACGGTCACGGCCACCAGCAGCGAAGACATCAACGCAGCGGAAAGCGTGACGGCGAACGGACGGAACAAATCCCCGAGCTCTCCCCCGACAAAGGCGATTGGAGCAAATACCCCGACGGTTGTAAGCGTGGAGGACGTGATCGCCGAAGCCACTTGCGCGGTCGCTTTCTTAATGACCGATTCCCCGCGCTCGTGAACTTTCACGAGCTCGCTGTAAATATTTTCGATAACGACGATACTGTCGTCCACGACACGCCCGATCGCGATCGTAATACCGCCCAGCGTCATGATGTTGAGCGAAATATCGAGCGGAGCCATGATAAGCAGCGTGATTAACAGCGATAAAGGAATAGAGACCAAAACGATGATGGTCATCCGAACATTTCTAAGGAAGAGCAGGATCATAATAGAGGCGAGCAGGGCGCCGAGCGCTCCTTCCTTAACCATGCCGTTAATCGAATCCTTGATCATGCTCGATGTAGCAAAAAGTGTTTTAAACGTAAGGTTCGGGAAATCCTGCTTCCACTTGGCCATCAAAGCGTCTGCTTCCGCAGCCAATTGAACGTCATTGGAGTTCTTTGTTTTGTAGATCGTCACACCGATGGCCGGCTTGCCGTCGAGGCGCGAAATGAATCTGGACTCGGAAATCGCTTCAACCTTGGCAATGTCTTTCAGAAGAAGCGTTTGTCCCCCCGAAGCCGTAATCTTCATGTTTTCCAGGCTGTAAATCGTATTGAGATCGCTCTTAACGCGTACCATTTGCGTGTTCCCGCTGAAGTCGACTAATCCCGCTGGGCTTGTCAAAATGGCAGCTTGAATGCTTTGGGACACCTGCGCCGGTGTCAATCCGTAGCTGCTGATTGCGTTGCCGTTCATTCTTAAAGTCAGAACCGCTTCTTTATTGCCGACTCCATCGACGCGGTCAACCCCTTTGATGGCCGCAAAGCCAGGCTGGACGATATCCTTGAAGATCTTATCCAGCTCCTGCTGGCTCATGTTGTTTTCGCCGTACACCGAGAGGTAGTAAATGGCGCTCGCTTCGGCGCTAGAGGTCTGAACCTTCGGTTTTTCCGCGCCTTGGGGCAGCTTTACGTTCGCAAGCAAGCCTTCGGCGTCCCTTCTGGCATCCTCAATCTTCTTCCCCTGCTGCAGTTCTACGGTAACCATGGAGAAGTTATCGCTGGAGGTGGACTTTAAAGATTTGATGCCGTCTAGTCCCGCCACCGCTTTCTCGACAGGCTTGGTCACAAGCTCCAAAACATCCTTAGGAGGAGCCGTATACTGCGTGGTAATATTGAATCTCGTTTGAGTAGTACTCGGTATGAGTTCCATTTTCAAGATGGAAGCCGCATAAGTACCGCCGCCAAACAACATCAGCACAATAATGATTACTGCGGCGATGTTCTTCATCGAAAAATTTGTTAATGAATTCATCTCTCTACTCCTCCATTACGGTTGCTGACTACTTAGACGAGGCGTTTCCGGTTACCCCTTCATTTTCCATAAATCTTTTTTCAGTATAGCTTGGTTCGTTAACGGCTGTAAGGTGAAAAAAGTCATAACATAAAAAAAATCCGGGCGTCCCGTCTTTCGTCTATCTGTTTACAGCTGCTCTCTTAATCGGATCCACTCCTCTTCGATCCCCTCCAATCGCGATAAAAACATCCGGTACATCGCGGAAACTTCCGCAAATCTTCGCTTGGAAACCTCAAAGGATTCTGTTTCCTCCTCATCAATCTGAGACATTCCTTTAAGAGTGAACAATAATTCTTCGCATTGCCTGGTAATCGATTCGATTTTTTGCTTGCTGGCCCGCATGCTGATCAGTGTGAAATCGTCGGATATGTAATAGTAGTCTTTGCGATCGCTTCTCAACGGAACTTTTTGGCACATGGAGTATTTCTCCAACGCACGGACCTGAACGCTAACGGCTGCTTTCGTTACGCCAAGCTGATCGGCGATTTCCTGCAGGCTGACCGGTTTGGGTGCAAATAAAAGCAGGCCGAATATTTTGCCGACAAGCGGGCTGAAGCCTTCCAATTCAAAAGTCCGGGACATTTGTTGGGCGACCGTCCACTTATATTCACCGAACGAGAGATGCGGTTTACTCATTATTTTCTCCTTATTCATTGAATTAACATCGTTAAGAATGTTGTTAACGTTAATAACAATAAATCGTCTTGAAAAACCTGTCAATCCCCCCAATGAACTTTTAACCAATTATTCATAGATGTCACTGAGTTCCCAGCAAAAAACCGCTTCTGCACAGTTTTACGCAACTGATGCAGAAACGGTTTCATTCAATCAAAAAAAAGTAAACATATTATTCCGTAGTAATAAACCACTCGACCTCTTTAGTAGCAATCAGCTTCTTTTGTCCTTGGAACGAATCGTAAAGGTTAAGCTTGAATTTTTTTACATAGCTAACTTCAAAAATCAGATTTTTATCGTCAGCTTGCAATTCCAAGTCCTTATGCTTTCCGATGAAGATCTTGTCCTTCGGCTCAAGCTTACCGCTGGCCGTACCTTGTTTATCAGGCGACCCGCCGTCGAAGTCTTTGAAATCAAACTCTTTGTTAAATTTAATTTTTCGGTCAGCGTCATCAAGCTCAAGAATCAGTTTGCGCCCTTCCATGTTCGTGGTCAGCATTAAATCTTTGGTAAGCTCGTAGTCCAACTTGAGCTTTACGCCTTGTTGATCGATTATGGAACGAATATTACTAAGCGAGAGCTGGTAAGGCACGAGATCTATATTTTTGAAGTCTTTCTTGACCGTAAAATCTTCTTGCGGCAGCCAGTATGCCGCAGCGTTGACATAAGCATCCGGTTTTTTATCCGCCTCGGTCAATTTGCCTTCGGTTACGGCTTCGCCGATAATCACGCTCATGCCGGAGGTCGGGAACCCTTTAGCAATATTGGTCGAAAGCAAGAGAAGCGCCTTTCCGTCCGGACTGATTTTTGATTTAACCTCAGAGATGGATGCCGGGTAATATCTGCCTTGGGCGGTCTTGAAATAGCCTACCAGCTTCGAGATGTCGGATGCTCTTGTTTCCAAATTGCCTACTTCGAGAAGAGCGGTATACGTATCGGCCGTGTCCCCCGCATATGTTGTGACGGAGCGTACCTTGTAGCTTACACTGCGGCCCACATTGGTCACTTTATACATTTCGCCGAAGTTATTATAAGGGATGTTCATCAGCTCCGAGCGGTGTACGAATTCGAGCAAATCGCTCGCTGCCGTCTGCTGATCTGTTTTGCCGTCGTTGCTGCTGCCGCTGCCCGTTTTCTCTTGCAGCACAAGCTTGACCTTGCCGAATTGCGACGTGTAAGGAATTTTCCCGATAAACTGGAATTGAGCTTCCGCATTCGGGGCCAGACCGATGACATTATCCGTCCGAACCAGTTTCGCTTCCACCTTCACGTTATCGTCCAGCTTGAAGTACCCTGTCAGATCCGGAATCGGAAGCGCTTCGGGACCTTTGTTGGAAAGCGTAAACCCTGCGGTCAAAATATCCTGATCCTCCCAAGGCAGCCTTTGGACGGTGTTCAGTTGAGCCGTGTAGGTACCCGCCTTGTTCGTGAAGCTGAAGGCTTTGCCCGTGTCCACCCCGTCCGTATCCGATACGCCCGGTAAAGCGAAGAAAGCAATCGGCAGATTCAGCTTCAAATCCTGCGCGTTCTGAACGATCACGAGCTGCCAGCCTTCCGTTGAGACGGAGACCGGGACAGAGCCCGTAAGGTCGATATCTTTGTTCGTTTGCGGATTGAGTGTCAAATCTTTTATCGCCTTGGCGTCGAGCGGATACATGTACCCTTCGCTTGTGCGAAGCAAATATTGATATCCGGGCACCGCGACGCTCTTCGAGCCTACGTTCTCCAGATTAAGGACGATGGTCGGAGTGTAATTTTTCTCGTTCTTGCTCATCAATACCTTTTTGATGGTGCCTTTGACCGGATTGCTTGCCATTTGAATCGTATGTGCTTTACTGGCCGGCGTAACGACGGTATAGTCGTCAGGAACGCTCACATCTCCGATTTTCCGAACAAAATCCGCCTCAGGCATGCTGAAGTCCCATTTGATAATTTCAAAAATAAGATCCTTCAGGTCCGTCGATTCGTTCACCGTTGCGTAAAAGCTGATGTCTTGGCTCGATTTGGCCGGAATACGATTTTTATCCTTGTCCTGCGGCAGGACGCGAACGGAAATTTGGTTGCCGCTTTTCGTCCTCAGCCGCGGCCAGTAGTCGATGAACTGCAGGTCGGTCGTCCCTCCGTTGTGGACCCCTACAGTGAATGTCACGGTTTTGTTGCCTTGCTCCGGCATCATGACCACATTTTTAAGCTCGAAATAGCTGGTCGCGTTAAGAGCTACCTGTCCGATCGCCGGAGCAGTCCCTGTCGAGACGGTCGCCGTTGTTCCCGAAGGCGGGGTCGTGCCGCCGCTCTCCGCCGCAAAGGCGGGGAGCGCCGACCCGAAGGCAAGTACGGCTGCCAGCAGAACTATGCAAGTTTTATATCGTTTGCGCTTGGAATTCATCTAGTTGTTCCTCCTTGTTGAGTTTCGCTCCGAACGTACTGCCCGCATTCTTGCTGAGAAGGGACATCTTATCCCCCCTGCATCATCGAATCAAACTGAGCATTCGGATTCTCTTTAATTTTTTGTAGCATCGCATCGCCTTCCGTTTGCCATTGCTTGAGCGCATCGCGCACTTGCAGCTTATTTTGGGCGACTTGCTGGAATTTTTGGGAGCCAAGGCGTTCCACTTCGTACAAGCCCGGTTTTTCACGATAAATCTTGTAGTCCCGGCTTGGCGCAGGAAGCAGTGTCGTGAACGCTTTGATGTTGATTTCTGCGCCCTCCTTCGGCTTGATGTACTTTTGACGCGATACCAGATTGTGGCTGCTGCTGCCTTTCAGCTTGGCCCATTCCTCGCTGTTGATAAACTTGATAAATTTCCAGGCATCCTCGGCGTTCTGGGCCTTGGCGTTAATCCCCATCAAACCGTCCAGACTGATGTTACCGCCGTATTCCGGCGCTTCTTGATGTACAGGCAGCGTAACGACATCCCAATCGAACGGGGTGAGGCCTTTGATGTTCGCCGCATTTTTCATGACGTTCGTGTACTGGCCAATTTGATAGTAGCTGATGACAGACATCGCTACACGGCCGGATATGAAATCGTCGTCCATGAACGGGTTGTAGTCTTCATTAGTCCCAGGGTTGCGCCGTTTGGAGAAATCAATCGGCTCAGGCAAAATTTTCTCGGTCTTTAGCTGCAACATCATTTTCCATACTTTTTCCCATTGATCGGAATCGACAGTCATCTTCTCGCCTTTATCGTCGAAGGTCTTTAGGTCAAGCGGCGCCGTATACATATTTGTCGCGTAGTAAATGTCATCACCCATATTGTGCGTTGAGAACGAGAAGCCGTACTTACGGTTTTCCCCTTCCCCTTTCGCCAATCTGCGGGCCAGATCGAACATTTGATCCCACGTCATCTTGTCGGTCGGGTACGGAACTCCGGCTTCATCGAACAATTTTTTGTTATAAATGAGCGCGGAAGAATAGAAGGTCGGCGCCAGCGCATAAATTTTGCCGTCGCCCGCCTTTTTAATGCCCTCGATGACCGCAGGAACGATATCGGACGTATCGAATTTGTCCTTCGCGATGTCCTGGTCAAGCTGCTTCAGCATATTGTTGCTGATCAGCTCCGGCAGTTGATCGTAACCAACCATCACGACATCGGGCGGACTGTCACCCGTCATGACTTCCTTTAGCTTATCCATCGGATCTTTCGGCTTTTCCTTCGGATCCGGGCGGCCTCCATACATGTAACGGTCATCCGATGTCGAGATGAATTCCAGCTTGATGTTCGGATTCGCAAATTCGAACAATTCGGTGAACTGCTGCCGGAAATACTCGTTGTCGCCGCCATATCCCATGCTGGTTGCGATCCGAAGTACTTTCTCAGTTTTGCTGTCCCCGCTGCTGGATTTCGTGCAGGCAACCAGTGTCGGCGCCATCAAGCCGACGCAGAGCGATACTGCCACCGTCTTCTTAACATATTTTTGCATTCTCAAGATCCCTCCGGATTAGTTTCTATGTATGAAATCAAGGAAGTATTTAACAAAAGACTAATGATCGAAAGACGCATTCGGGTTGTCTTTCATCTTCAGGAGCAAGGCATCCCCCTCGCTTTGCCATTGCTTCAGCGCCTCGCGAACCTGAAGGTTATTCACACTGACGTCTTGAAATTTGCGGTAGCCGATCGTTCTTACGTGCTAATCCAGCGACTTCGGCGTACGTATAATGATTTTCTCACCGTCGAATTCCATCGATGCCTTTCCTTCGATCCCGAGCGCCTGCAAATACGCCCTCGGAATTTGAAGCCGTCCCGCCCTGTCGAGCACGACATATTCTTCATGGACATCGTGAATCGATCCGTGCGATGCCGCCGTCTCGCCTTCGGCGTCCAGGTTCGGGTTGCGTTTGACGAATTCGGTGCTCGTCATCCCGTCGCGAATGGCGACCACGCGGTCCACTTTGCCAGCAAGCGCCATATCGTGGGTTACGATAACGATGGTCACGCCAAGCTCGGAATTCAGATGCCGGAAAATGTCCATGATCATATCCGACGTCCGCGTATCAACGGAACCGGTCGGTTCGTCGGCTAACAGCAAGGACGGGCGATTCGCGAGCGCAATGGCAATCGCCACCCGCTGCTGCTCACCGCCGGAGAGCTGCTGCAGCTTGTTGTTGAGCCGCTCTTTGAGGCCGACCCACTCCAGCAGCTGCTTCGCATAGGCGCGGTCGTACTGTCCGCTGAGCATCATCGGCATTTCCACATTCTCAAGCGCTGTCAAGTAAGGAACGAGGTTGCGCGCATTGTTCTGCCAGATGAAGCCGACGGTTTTGCGCTTATACTGCACCAGCTCGTCGTCCGTTATTTTCAACAGGTTCCATTCGCCCACGCGCACCTGGCCGGCGGAGGGGCGGTCCAGCCCCCCCAGAATATTCAATAACGTCGACTTGCCGCTGCCGCTGTTTCCGATGATCGCCATCATTTCCCCTTGGGCGACGGAAATGTTCAGCCCATGAAGCGCAACGACCTCGATATCGTCGGTCTTGTATATTTTGACGAGTCCGTCGCAATGAATCACTGCATCATTTCTCCTCTCCCAGCTTCACGGCCTGGTGTACGCGCAGCCTTCTGATGTGAAGGAACAACAACCCGGCACCGGTCAGCATCATAACGGCTATGACGACATACAGCTGATCGGTATCTCTCGCATCGAATATAACGCGGAACGGAGGCACCTGCGTCTTAACGTTCTCCGCGGTTTGCAGGAACGGCAGGAACAAGTAGCTCGTCAGTTTGCCGATACCGAGACCGAGTCCAATGGCCAAGCCGGCTGTAAATAGCTGCTCAAGCAGCAGCATGCCCGTAAGCTGTCGTCGTGACAACCCCATGGCGCGCAGCACACCGAACTGAACGACCCGGCTGGACAAGTTGAAAAACCAGTACAAAATGTAGCCGATCAACGAGACAAGAACGGATACGAGAAAGCCGAGGCTCAAGATGCCGAACACGCCGCCGCGCGCCGGGTGCTTTTTCTGCGTGATCAGTTCGTTTCGGACGTCTTTGACGCTCGCAATACCGATATTTTTGGCTTTGAGCGCTTCAATGACCGGCGCCACCTTGGCTCCGTCTTTCATTTTCATCCATACATCGTAAGGTACGACAGGCGCTTGATCGTACACATAGTCGAGGTTGGCGATAAAAAACGGCGTCTGATCCGGATACTGGCTCGGCCAGTAAGGCACGGTAGCTACCACGACAAACTCGACCGGCTGGCTGGAAACCGAAATGCTGATCAAATCCCCCGACTTGATATGATGTTTTTCGGCAAAAGAGGTCGGAATGATGACCGCCTGCTCGTATTGCCCCAACAAATTCAAATAGTTGTAAGGATGCGTTTTGTACAAGTCTTTGCGGAACCAGGCCACCTTGGCGAAATCGGCGTTATCGATGCCCATCAGCATGCCTTGTCCGAGTGACTTGCCGGAAACGACCACGTTCCCCTTCGATTGCAGTACGCGGGCTGCGTGCTCGACGCCTTCCAGCTCCCGAAACACTTGGAACGGAGGCTCAATGAAACGCAGCTTCGGCGGCGGGCCTTCCCCCGGGCCTCCCGGCTGACCGCCGCCTCCCTGACCCGGGTTCTTTCCTCCGCCTTGCCCCTGTCCTTGACCTTGCCCGCCCTTGTTTGGGTTGGACGTTGACGGCAGATCGTCGGATACGGAAGTCCATTCCGCTCTCATGGTAACATCGGTGCCGTAGGCGTAAAGCACCCGCTCCGTCGAGTTCAAATCGATCGTCCGAGCCGCCGAAGCGTTGTAAATGCCGAGCCCAAGTGTCAAAATGAGCAGCAGCATAAGCGGATAGTACGCCGTAGACGAACGTGAGAGTTGGGTCAGCGTCAGGTAGACGGGAACCGGCAGCAGCCTTTTGCCCAGCCAGTTGCCGAAGCGGAGAAGCCACGGGAAAATGCGCAGGAAAAACAGTCCAAGCGCAATGATCGATAATGCCGGAATAAAAAACAGCAGCGGGTTCACGCTCAACTGATCGGTCGTAAGCCCAGTCCGGCTGAATAAATCCTGGCGGTCGTGGAACAGGTAATACCCGTAGCCCACCAGACCGATCAGCACCACATCCAAAAACCAGCGCTGCCAAAACGGTTTTCGATCCGATCTGGCCAGCTTCTGCTTATAGCTGACGATGGAGGCTTTAGCGTAGACAATGGCCGGAATGACGCTGGCCATCAGCGCAATTACGACTGCAGCCACGCCGTACAACAGCGCTTCGGTCGACACCCCGACAGGTACCGCCTTGCGGTCCACGAACGTCAGGAACCCGCTGGACGAACCTATGCTCTTCGCCATAAACCAGCCGAGCAGCGGGCCGATGATCATTGCAACCGCGCCGAGCAGCAGTCCTTCAAGCAAATAAATCCAGATGATTTGATTCGTGCTGCCGCCACGGCTGCGAATCACCGCAATGACGGTGCGCTGGCGGTCGAGCGATTGCCTGGCATTCATGACGATATAATAGAACACCATAGCGATCATCGGCGCCGCCAATGTAAAGAGCAGCATTTGCAGCTGCAAGCTCTGCACCTTAAATTCCTGCAGCAGCGGAATAAACGAAATATCCACCCTTGTGTTTTTGAGCTTTTGGAACAAAATGATATCCAAGCGTTCCAGCTTCGACTGGAGCGAGGACAGCTGGCTCGTCTTGATTTCCCGCAAATCAAATGCATAATACCAATTGGCCAAGCTAAGCGGGATTTTTTTGCTCTTCAGCACATAATCGTTAAAACCGGCTTCGCTCATAAAAAAGGACGTAAGCAGGCCTTCCATGCCTTGATACCAATATTGATCGGTGTCATTCTTCGGCTTAAACGTTCCTGTCACTTTCACTTTGAGCGGGGCAATGCCGTTTCCGCCGCTGATCGGATACGTAAAGACATCGCCGATATGAAGATCGTTGCGGAACATCGCTTCCTCGTGAATAACGGCTTCAATGATTCCGCCCTGCGGCTGTTCGGAGAACCACTGCCCCTGCGTCAGCTCAACTTGATCCTTCAAGCCGTTCTGAGCCATCAGCGTCATCTGCCGGCGCTTGCTCGGATCGACCTTGCCCGTATCCTCGGGCGTAATCTGCGAGCCGCGAATCGAGTACGTCCGCACGTAAGCATCATACGGAAACGCGATGTCTTTGGGCAAATCTTCCTTTATGTATTGGTCGACGTCGCTTAGCGCACTCAGATCGGCTTTTTCGTTGCCGGACGCTTGAAATCGGATCATGACGGCGCCGGCGGAAAGCCCGTTGTTCTTCTCCTCCAGCGATTTCGACACGACGCGCTTGAGCGAGCCGTCAGAATACATCGGGATGCTCGTCGTAAAAGCGACGGCCATAATGAGGCCGGCGAGCGTGCTGAGCGTCAGCCAGCGCGTGTTCCACATTTTACGGAATAAAAACCGGAGCATCGCCATTAGCGTCCCACTACTTTCTGCCCTGCCGTGAGACCTTTCACAATCTCTACAGCCGTCGACGTCTGCAGTCCGATTTCGACGTCCACTTCGCGCTTGTTGCCTTTATCGTCCACAACCTGCACGTAATTGCGGCCTGCATACGAACGGAGAGCGGCAGGCGGAACCGTTATGGCATTCTCCTTACGCTGGGTAATAATTTTCACTCCGAGCGGCGTTCCGTGGGAAAGTCCTTCCGGAAATTGGTCCAGTTGGATCAGCAAGTAGTTTTCGATCGAATCCGGCTTTTTCTGCTGGCCTCCGCCCGGGAACCCGCCGTCGCCATTGCCATTGTTTCCGGCCTTCGGACTCGGAAGCTTCGATACTTTGCCTTTGACCTTGCCTACACCGTTGATGTCCGCTTCAGCCTCCATGCCAACGGCGACTTTCGACAAGCTATCCGCGCTAATGGTTGCAGCCACCGTAAGCTGGGACAGATCCGCGATCGTGGCGACCGCATCGTAAGCCTTGGCCGAATCCCCTTTTTTCATGTAAACGGAAATAATCGTGCCTGCATAAGGAGCCGTCAGCTTGGCGCCGGCAATCGTTTTTTCAAGCGTGGTGACTTCTTCCTTTTTCAATTCAAATTCGATTTTGTCCCGCTCCAGCTGCTCGGGGCCTGTCTCGTCGGCTTTGCGCAGCTTTTCGATCATACTCAATTCATCCTGGCGCGTCTGCAGCCGCTTCTGCCGCAATTTGTTTTCCTGCTCCGTGACATCGAGCTCGGCGATCACTTGCCCCTGCTCAACCTTGTCTCCGGTTTTGACCGGAAGGGATTTGATCCTCCGGTTAGCATCATCCGTAAAGTATAAATCTTCTTCTACGGTCGACATCAGCTTCCCGGAGAGAGGAACGTCGAACACCAGCGTCTCGGTTTTAACCGTATACTCCGGTTTTTTGGACAGCTGGGGCGGGGTAATGGCCGGCAGCGCTTCCTCCTCGTCCTCCTTTGGCAGCAGCGAGCATCCGGACGACAACGCGAGGGATGCGGCGATGCATACGAGCAGCAACGGGCGACCCGATTTTTTAACTACTGATAAATTTTCCATCCACCATTTCGAATACACGGTCGGCAACCTCCATTATTGTCGGATCATGCGTTGTCATGCAAATCGTCATGCGTTCGGTATGGATAATGTCCCGGAATACCGCCATGACTTGCGCACCCATTTGCGAATCGAGCTCCGCCGTCGGCTCGTCGGCAAGCAGCAGACTGGGCTTGTGCGCGATGGCTTTGGCAATAGCGACACGCTGCTGCTCCCCGCCCGACAGCTCGAACGGACGATGGTGCATCCGCTTGCTGAGGCCCACCAGCTCCAAGCAATGGGTGATGCGGGACTTCCATTCCGATCGGGGAACTTTCGCCATGCGCAGTGACAATTCCACATTTTCCCAGGCAGACAAAAGAGGCATTAAAGCAAACGATTGAAAAATAAAACCAATCTCTTTTCTTCTTATGTACGTCCGCTGATCGTCACTGCATTCATGGAACGGGTATTCCTTGAACATGATTTGTCCCCGGTTCGGCTGGTCCAGACCGCCGATCATGTTAAGCAGGGTCGTTTTCCCCGAGCCGGACCGGCCTTTCAGCATAACGAGCTGCATCGGATATAGCTCCATATTGATTCCCTTAAGCACATGAAGCTGCTGTCCTCCGACAGGAAATGAACGCTCCACTCCCGTTACGGTAAGGAGCGGGATACTCGTGTCAATGGGTGGTCTGGTATCGACCAATACACTCGCGCCATCGCTTGCCGCAGCAGCTTCCCCGTCAGCAGAAGCTTCCGGCGCCGCGGTTTCGATCCCCTGCGGAGCGGCTGACACGGCGGCTGCCGCTTCATTCTGCGCTTCGTTCTTAGGTTTGCGCAGCCATTGGAACATGTGGCCCCTCCTTCTAACCGTTCTATAAATCTGTAAAATCATGTCACACCTAATATAATAGACGCCACGAAACACAAAAAAGTTACAAAAAAACTACAGTTTTTTAAAATGTTTTTCACGTTTTTCGACTGACTAAGCAGTTCTGGTACTATAGTCAGGGCCCAAAAGTTGAAGGAAGCAGCAAGCTTGTTCGCAACACCCTTGGCACAGATCGCTTGCTCAGATTCCCCCCAGCGCAGTAAGCCGTCCAATAACGCAAAACAGCCCTGCACGCAGTTTTCTGCGTGCAGGGCCATTTCGTTCCTGCTTACCGGGAACGGAATTTCTGCGAGTGCTCCTTCGCTTGCTCAACGGTCGTAATCCGATTGCGCTGCCACTCCAACAAGATCCGGTCGATGTACCGGAAATGCAGCTTGCCGGCAAACACCGCTTCCTTAAGACCGGCGAGGATGAGCTCCTCGGGATAGCCATCTTTGTCGATCCACCCGGATATCGATTCCAGTTCCATCGGAGTGAGCGGGCGGCCAAATTCGTTTTCGAAAATCGAAAAAATATCTTTCCGCTCCGCTTTGCTTGTCCGCTCGGTCTGTTTCCTGGCCGCCAGCTCCGCCCGATGCTCTTCGATGCGGCACTCCGCGAGCCGCTCCAGCAGCGGTTGCAAGTTATAAACTTCGCTGTGGACTCCCGTAACGGGATCTTCGATCTCGTCGATCCGCAGCAGCTGCTCCCGGATCAGCTTTTGCAGCACAGCAATCACTTTCTCCTGCGGCAGCGACATGCGGGCTTGAAGCTCTTCCAATGTCGGAAAGTCTTTGTTTTCCTTTTGCTTAAAAGCCATGACATGAAGAATCAGCATCACGTCCGGCTCCAGCAGCCCAAGCTGCTTGTAATATTTGAACAGCCAGTAGGGAACGTCGACGTTCCCGTCCTGCCAGCCCGCGAGCAGCACGGACGGCAGCTCTTTCGCGTCGTAATCGCTACGTCTCATGTCTAACCTACTTTCCACTTACAGACTCGCGAGAGACGACTTCCGCATGCAGACCTTACGGGTACAAGCGGTACAGCAGCCGCGGGAACGGAATCGTCTCGCGAACGTGATCGAGCCCGCAGATCCAAGCGACCGTGCGCTCAAGCCCCAAGCCGAAGCCCGAGTGCGGCACGGAGCCGTATTTTCGCAGGTCGAGGTACCACTGGTACGCTTCTTTCGACAGCTCATGCTGCTGGAAGCGTTCTTCCATCAGCTCCGGATCGTCGATCCGCTGGCTGCCTCCGATAATTTCCCCGTAGCCTTCCGGAGCGATCATGTCCGCGCAAAGCACGACTTCCGGACGGTTCGGGTCCGGCTTCATATAGAAGGCCTTGATCTCCGTCGGATAATGCGTGATGAATACCGGCTTCTCATATTTCTCGGCAATGGCAGTCTCGTGAGGCGCACCGAAGTCCTCGCCCCATTCGAATTCGTGACCGTTCTCTTGAAGGAATTTTACCGCTTCGTCGTACGTAATGCGCGGGAACGGCCCCACGACCTTCTCCAGCTTCGTCGTGTCGCGCTCAAGCGTCTCAAGCTCCTTGCGGCAGTTCTGCAGCACCGACTGCACGATGTGCGAGACAAACTGCTCCTGCACTTGAAGGTTCTCTTCGTGCGTAACGAACGCCATCTCCGGTTCGATCATCCAGAACTCGATCAAATGCCGGCGCGTCTTCGATTTCTCCGCCCGGAAAGTCGGACCGAACGAATATACCCGCCCCAGCGCCATTGCCGCGGCTTCCATATACAGCTGGCCGCTCTGCGTCAAGTAAGCGTCCTCGTCGAAATATTTCGTATGGAACAAATTCGTCGTTCCTTCGCAGGACGATGGAGTCAAAATTGGCGGATCGACCAAATGGAAGTTGCGCTCGTCAAAAAATTGCTGAATCGCCCGAATAATTTGCGCCCGGATGACTAGAATCGCCCGCTGACGCGGCGAACGGATCCACAGATGGCGGTGATCCATCAGAAAATCGACTCCGTGCTCCTTTGGCGTGATCGGATAATCGTTAGTGACTTGAATAATTTCGACGCCGGTTACCGTAAGCTCGAAGCCGCCTTTGCTACGCGTATCCTCGCGCACCGTTCCGGTGACGTAGAGCGAGCTCTCTTGCGTCAGCTTGCCCGTATCTTCCCATACCTGCTCCGGCACTTCGCTCTTAACGACGACGCCCTGTATAAAACCGGAGCCGTCCCGCAGTTGCAGGAAACGGATCTTGCCGCTGGAACGGATGTTATGCAGCCAGCAGCCGATCGTCACCGATTCGTCTGTATGTTTATTCACATCCCCGATCATACACAGGTTACGGTTCATGAACATTCCTCCGCCTACTTATAAAATTGACCATCGTTCACTAGTTTACATCATTTCGGTCCAAAATCAACCTGTACGTATCCCGGGCGATAACAAGCTCCTCATTGGTCGGGATGACAAGCACCTGTACCCGGGAGCCCGGCGTCGTGATGGCGCGTTCATCGGACCCGCGCCGGTCGTTCGCCGCTTCGTCCAGCTCCAGGCCGAGAAAGCTGAGATTGCGGCACACTGCGGCCCGCAGCGAAGCGGAGTTTTCCCCGACTCCCGCCGTGAAGACGATGGCGTCCAACCCGTTCATCGCAGCCGCATAAGCGCCGATGTATTTGCGCAGCCGGTACTCGTACATGTCGAACGCGAGTGCCGCATTACGGTCTCCCGTCTGCCTTGCTTCGTCAATCTCCCGCATGTCGCTGCCGATGCCCGAGATGGCAAGCAGTCCGCTGTGCTTGTTCAGCATCGAGTTCACTTCGCTGAGTGTCAGATCCTCCTTGCCCATCGTAAACGGGACGATGGCCGGGTCGATATCCCCGCTCCGCGTTCCCATCATGAGCCCTTCCAGCGGCGTCATCCCCATGCTCGTATCGTACGACCGCCCATCCATCACCGCGGTGCAGCTCGCCCCGTTTCCGATGTGGCAGGTGACCAGCTTCAGCTCGCGAAGCGGCCGTCCGAGGAATGCCGCAGCGCGCTCGCTCACATAAGCGTGCGAGGTGCCGTGGAATCCGTAGCGACGAATTTTATGCTTCTTATAGAGCACCATCGGGATCGGGTACAAATACGTCACCGGCGGCATCGTTTGGTGAAACGCCGTGTCGAACACGACGGCCTGCGGCACGTTCGGCATATTCGCTTCGACCGCCTGAATCCCGAGCATATGGGCAGGATTGTGCAGCGGAGCCAGATCGAACAGCCGCTTGATCTCCTGTTTTACCTCTTCGTTGACCAGCGCGGAATTGGAAAACGATTCGCCTCCGTGCACGACCCGGTGGCCCACCGCGTCGATTCGCTGCGCCGATTCGAGCACTCCGTGAACCGGATGCACCAGCATGTCCAGCACCTTGCGGATCGCAGTCGTGTGCTCCAAAATTTCACTGACTTCGCGCACGTCCTGCTTACCTTCCGGCTCGTACGTCAAGATCGCGGATTCCATTCCGATCCGCTCCACCTTCCCTTTAGCCAGCACGGATTCGTCCTCCATCTCGTAGAGCTGAAACTTAAGAGAGGAGCTGCCTGCATTAATGACGAGTACGATCATATGCGGTCACCGTCCTTATCGTAGCGGAAAAAGCCTTGTCCCGTCTTCGTGCCGAGATGACCGGCCCTTACCATCTGCTTCAACAGCACCGCCGGCCGATACTTCACATCGCCGAATTCACGGAACATACGTTCCATTGCGGCCAATATCGAATCCAAGCCGAAGCGGTCTGCCATCTCCAGCGGCCCATAATGAAAATCATAGCCGATTCGCATCGCATTATCAATATCGTCGGCGCTCGCCACTCTCTCCGACAACGCGTGCATCGCTTCGTTGATCAGCACGCAGATCAGCCGCGTCGTGACAAAGCCCGGCGATTCATACACCTGAATGCCGCGTTTTTGAATCGTTTCTTCGACGAATTTCCGGGTTGTCTGGAAGACATCCTCTCCCGTCTGCAGCGCCCGAATGATTTCCACCAAATGAATTTTCGATACCGGATATAAAAAATGAAGGCCGATGACGCGCTCCGGATATTGCGTCTCCGCTGCCAATTCCGTCAAGCTGAGCGTAGACGTGTTGCTGGCGAGGATGGTCGACGGCGGGCATACCTCGTCAAGCTGGCGGAACACTTCTTTTTTTATCTCCAGATCTTCCGAAACGGTTTCGATGACCATGTCGCATTCGGCCAACCGGTGAATATACGTTTCTTTCACGATGCGCGAAAGAATCAATTTTTTCTCAACGGGAGTGATCGCCCACTTCTCCAGCTGCTTGTCCAAGCTGATCTCGATTTGCTCCCAGGCCTGTTCCAGCCTTTCAGGCGTCCGTTCGATCAGCATGACTTCCAACCCTTTGGCTGCCAACATTTCGGCAATACCTTGACCCATTGTTCCGGCGCCCACGACGCCGATTCTAGCAAAACTCATTTCTGTCACCCTCCCATCATGCTTCCAGTGATATTATACACAACGCTTTCGGCGTTTGAAAAAACATAGATCACACTTTTCACGGAAATTGTCTAAAGTTTTTGAACATTGTATGATAAAATGCGGCCGGATCAAAAAAAAGCCCGACCTTACTCTTTTTCGAGAGTCGGGCCGGGCTATTCGTCGCTTATTTGTACGCGAGACGCGCTTTGTGCGCCGCTTCGTATGCCGCGATTTTGTCTTCATGCTGCAGCGTCAAACCGATATCGTCGAGACCGAGCAGCAGGAATTGACGGCGGTGCTCATCCAGATCGAAATCGATGCTGAGGCCTTGATCGTCGGTGATCTTTTTGTTCTCCAGATCGACGGTCAACTTGTAGCCTTCTTTCGCTGCGGTGCGCTGGAACAGCTCCTCGACCTGCTCTTCGCTCAGCTTGATCGGCAGGATGCCGTTCTTGAAGCAGTTGTTGTAGAAAATGTCGGCGAACGACGGCGCGATCACGACTTTGAACCCGTAGTCCTGAATGGCCCAAGGGGCATGCTCCCGGGAGGAGCCGCAGCCGAAGTTGGCGCGGGAAATCAGAACGGAAGCGCCTTGATAGCGCGGCAGATTCAGGCTGAACTCCGGAATCGTGTTCCCATTCAGGTCAAAACGCCACTCGTAGAACAAAAATTGGCCGAAGCCGGAACGCTCGATTCGTTTCAAAAATTGTTTAGGGATAATGGCGTCCGTGTCCACGTTCACGCGGTCCACCGGACCGACCAGGCCGGTATGCTGTTTAAAAGCTTCCATGTCGGTTAACTCCTCGCTTCGATAAAATGATCTTCTTAAGCTTCCTGCTTCACTTTGAAATTCCAATCGCGCACGTCGGTGAAACGGCCTTCGATCGCTGCCGCAGCTGCCATCGCCGGAGACACGAGATGCGTACGTCCGTCACGTCCTTGACGGCCTTCAAAGTTCCGGTTCGACGTCGAAGCGCAGCGTTGGCCCGGCTTCAGCACGTCCGGGTTCATCGCCAGACACATGCTGCAACCGGCATCGCGCCATTCAAAGCCCGCTTCGATGAAAATTTTATCGAGGCCTTCTTTTTCCGCTTGGATTTTTACCCGGCCCGAGCCCGGCACGACGATCGCCGTCACGTTCGGAGATACTTTGTAGCCTTGAGCCACGGCAGCTGCCGCGCGCAGGTCCTCGATCCGTCCGTTCGTACAGGAACCGATAAATACGTAATCGATCGTAACGTCCGTCATCGGCGTTCCTGGCGTCAAGCCCATGTACTCGATCGCTTTTTCCGCCGCTTTGCGCTCGTTCTCCGTGCTGAAATCCGCCGGATTCGGCACGCGGGACGTCACGTCGGTACCCATGCCCGGGCTGGTACCCCAGGTGACTTGCGGAATCAGGCTGTCCGCGTCGAAATCGACCACGCGATCGTACACCGCTCCCTCATCCGTAGTCAGCTGCTTCCACGCCGCTACCGCTTGCTCGAACGCCTCGCCTTGCGGCACATATTCGCGTCCGCGAAGGTAATCGAACGTCGTTTGGTCCGGAGCGATCAAGCCTGCTCTTGCACCCGCTTCGATCGACATGTTGCACACGGTCATGCGCTCTTCCATGGATAAGCCGCGAATCGATTCGCCCGTATACTCGATTACATAGCCGGTTGCAAAATCCGTGCCGTATTTCGCAATGACGCCGAGAATCAAGTCCTTCGCCGTGACGCCCGGCTTCAGCTTGCCGTTGATGCGCACTTCCAGCGTTTTCGGCTTCGCTTGCTGCAAGCACTGCGTCGCAAGCACGTGCTCCACTTCGCTCGTTCCGATCCCGAACGCCAAAGCTCCGAACGCCCCGTGCGTAGACGTGTGGCTGTCGCCGCAGACGATCGTTTTGCCGGGATGCGTCAAACCGAGCTCCGGTCCCATAACGTGGACAACCCCTTGGTCGATGCTGTCCAGGTCAAACAGGGTAACGCCGAAATCCGCACAGTTTTTGGAGAGCGTGTCGATCTGCTGCTTGGAAATCGGATCGGTGATATTGAAACGATCCTTGGTCGGTACGTTGTGATCCATCGTTGCGAACGTCAAGTCCGGACGACGAACCTTGCGGCCGCTTAGGCGAAGGCCTTCGAACGCTTGCGGCGAAGTCACTTCATGGACCAGTTGAAGGTCGATATAAATGATGCTCGGCTTGCCCGGCTCCGAATGAATGACGTGATTGTCCCAAATTTTTTCGAACATTGTTTTTGCCATCGGTTCCACCTCGGTATCTGAATGATGCTCCTAATGACACCTATCGTATCACGTCCATCTTCATTGATCCAAGATATAATATCTATAGCCTTCATAGGTATTAATTATGAAACAAGACCGAAGTATAGGATCCCGACTGGTTTGCGCAGCTTCTTTCCACTTCAGGAAAAAGACTGTTCTTATTTTCCCTATAATGTTACTATTATCCATAATCAAATCCCTTCGCATCGATATGACAGCGACCGAAATGAGGATAGATCGTGCAAACCCGAGACTCTTTAAAACTTCTGCTTCTGCAGATCAGACAAGAGCAATACAAAGTACCTACTGGAATGTCCGCCTTTGAATTAGCTTTAGAAATGATGAATCACGTCGGAGACATTGATGCTGAACTTCGCGATAAACTGATTTATTCCACGCTAAGCAGATGGTCAAAAAACAATGAATTTACATTCGAGCAACTCCGCTGTCTATTGCGGTTCAGTCTTGACGAGCGGCATCTTTTTTGGGGGATCGGCGAAGTAGAAACAGATACCGTCTTCACCCGCTCCTTCTCTGTTTTATTGGTCCCTTTAGCCGTTCAAGTCCACAATCGATCAAGCTTTTTAATAGAAAACGAAATTCATTGTATTAAGAGAACTTTGATGCAATATATAGAACTTGAGCAAGATTTAAGAGGGTTTGTCTCTGGTAAGGGATGGGCTCATGCTATTGCACATGCTGCCGACGCCTTGGCCGCTATTGCGGACTCGCCTTTTTTAAAGCCCGATGACCTTCTCGACATCCTCCATATTATCAAGAAGAAGATTTGCATTGGCAGGCATGCTTTTATTTATAATGAAGACGAGCGGCTGGTTACGGTTGTAACAACAATTCTCCGTCGAGGACTTCTTGAGGATCATATATCGATGGAATGGATATCCGGCCTAGGTGTAATAAAGAATTCGGGAATTTTACCCGATGATGATATCTTAAGGGCAAATACAAAGTGCTTTTTAAGAAGTTTATATTTCAGATTGATGGCTCAAAAAGACCTCGGTAGGTTTAAGGACACAGTAATCGAATCTTTAAAATTATTATAGTGCGACTTATATTTAAAATTTGAACGCTCCTTGAATAAGTATTCGGAGGCTCTTTCATTCTTATAATAAATACGTTACGATTAACGTAGCATTGATAGGTATTCTTTATAAAAGGAGCCGAGCCGCATGGAACTGCGCCAGCTGCAATACGCTTTGCAAATTGCCATCGAAAAGAACTTTTCCCGCGCAGCCGAAAAGCTGCATATCGCCCAGCCGTCGCTCAGCCAGCAGCTTTCCAAGCTGGAGAAGGAGCTCGGCGTACTTTTGTTTCAACGGACGACCAACTCGGTGGAGGTCACCTATGCCGGTACCCGCTTTGTAGAAAAAGCGCAAAAAATTCTCGACATGGTCGAGCAGTTAAAACAAGAAATGGAAGACATCTCCCAAATGCGCAAAGGCAAGCTTGTCGTGGGCAGCCTCCCGATTACGGGCGCACACGTGCTGCCCCTTGTCCTGCCCGTCTTCCAGGAGCGCTACCCGGAAATCGACATCGTGCTTGTCGAAGAGACGACCTCGAACCTCGAACAATTGACGGCGAGCGGGCAAGCCGACATTAGCCTGCTTTCCCTGCCCCTGATCGACGACTCGCTCGACTACGAGCCGGTCATTGAGGAAGAGATCGTACTGGCCGTCCCGCCGCAGCATCCGCTGGCCGCGCGCCTGACCAAGGGAGGAGACAAAACGGTCAATATTTCGGAACTGCAGGAGGAGCCGTTCATCGCGCTGAAAAGAGGCCAGGGCTTCCGTCAAATCGCGATCGCATTGTGCAACGACGCCGGATTTACGCCGAATATCGTGTTCGAGAGCAGCAATATCGAGACGGTCCAGTCGCTCGTCGCGGCAGGGATGGGTATTGCCTTCATCCCTCATATGCTGCTTAGGGGATGGAACGAGCTGGCGCCCGCTTACCTGCGGCTGACCAACCGGCCGACCCGTACCCTCGTCATCGCCCACCGCAAGGGGCGTTATTTATCGAAGGCGGTCGCCGCGTTCATGGAGACGTTCCGCCAGGTGATGGAAGCCGAACGCGCAAAAAGCCGGCCGGAATGATCCGAGCCGGTGAGCTTGTTGAGAAAGTGGTCAAACGGGATTATAGAGGTTACGATGGGGTGAGGTATCCACTTCCGACCGCTGTTGTCCTCGGGAAATTTTGATTGGAAGCCGCTTAGCAGCGGACATTTCCCGAAGACAAAGGCGGCCGCTAT
>NZ_BSDJ01000037.1 GCF_027925525.1 Paenibacillus tyrphae
ACCTGAAGACGGTGGTTTCTGTGTAAAAAAAGCCTGCGTGCCTTGGGAGTTTCAAAAGCAATTTGGTGCGACAAAAGCTATTGAACATCGGCCTGTATCCACACTCTTCCCATCCACGTGTCGATCAAGTACCATCCGTTCCACTGCTCTTGCGCTTGTACCTTTTGAGGCGTAAGTCCGCCGACGGGAGCTTTGTCCAAAGGGCTTCGATACATCGCCGCTTCCTTTGTAAGCTCAAGAAGCCGCTCCGTTTTTTGCGCCTCAATCGGCATTTGTCCGGCGTCGACCCATTTGTCGCCTGCCCAGGTGCTCACTTTGCGCCAATTGCCCCATACCGCGGAGGTTTGTACCGTTTGCGACGTAAGCGATAGCGCCGTGCGGATCATTTTACCGTTCCGCGATTCGTACAACCGGGCGGTTTCCGGCAAATAAATTCGCCCCTGCTGTTCCCGCTCCGTTCCTTCTGTCTGCGTAGCCATAAAGCTATTGATTCCATTCACGACACCCTGCGTCAATCGGTCCAAATAGCCGGCATCCGATAATTTCTCATCTTCCTCCGGGTTGGTCATGAACCCCATTTCCACCAAAATGGTCGGTACCTCCGACCAGTTGAATCCGGACAGGTCGGACCGCGGCACAATGCCTCGGGAAGCCGCTCCCGTAGCAGCCAGCACTTCGTTCAATACGTCCTGAGCAGCCTCTTTGCTTTGGGCGAATATTGGCCGGCTCCAGTCGCTCCATGCGGGATAAAGCAAGGAAATGCCTTTCGTCTTCGAAGAACCGTCCCCGTCGGCATGGACGCGAACCGCCAAATCGGCACGCGCCTGGTTGCACACGGCCGCTCTTTCTTTGTTGGAGAGATCCACTTCATGCGTATCACGGGTCATGCGTACTTGATAACCGAGGGCTTCCAGCTTTGCTTTCATCAGCAGGGATGCCTCTAAGGTTACGACATATTCCGGCTTTTTCGTTTTTACTCCTCGGGTTCCCGAAGTTACCTTGGCCTTCATTTCCTTTGCCCCGGGACCTACGGGCTCAAGCTCGTTGTTCCCATACAGCTGATGACCGGGGTCCAGACAAATGACCGGTTCCTTAGAATTTTTGGCTTCCGCACTGGCCGCCGGACCAATGGACGCACTCAGCAGTAAACCCGTTACGACGACAATAAACCCTAATCGGCGTGTCATTGAAGCTTCACCCTTTCGCTTGCGCTGCGTTTCATGAATCATGTTCATTGCGCTTCCGTCCGCTTCTTGTACGGTATCCAGAAGTCTCCTCCCCAAGTATGGATCAAAACCCAATCATTCCACCGTTCCAATGTACCGATCTTTTGAGGCGTCAGCATGCCTGCCGGTTCCTGATTCTCTGCGCCGGGACGCTTGAATAAAGGCGTCGCGTCCTGCAACTCGATTTCTTGGACGAATTTCTCGGTGTGCCCTTGAAGGTAAGATGCCTTATCGAGATGTACCCACTTCGTGCCCAGCCAGGTCGATATCCGGAACCAGTCCCCCATACGGGCATCCGAAACGACCGGTCCGGCGGGAGTCTCGCCCCCTGTAGGAAAAGATTCGTTAGGGCGGTTATACAGCTTGACCGATTCAAGCAGTTGGAGCTTATTCTCCACCGTCTCAATAGGATAGCGTTGTCGCGACAGCTTGTAGCCTTCCGAAGCCAAGAATAGGCCCATCGTCTGATTTTCCGCCCAAATGTCGGTAAACGTCCAGAGAGGCAGCGCCGTTTCCTCATGATACGGCCCCAACTCAGCCGTAAACCCGGGGCGTCCGAATTGAGCGATAAACCAGTCCGTAAATCCTCCCCCGGACGGATAATCCTCCGGCTTGACCAAGCTATATCCTGTCATACCACTTAGGGTTGCAGCCATTTTCCGGTCCCGCTCCAAGTTCTCCGGCTTGGTATGAAAATGCCAATACAAGACGCGCCCGGAAGTATGATACGATAAGGCAATTTCCGGATCGGCGTCGTAAGTAAACCGGATCATGCTTTGCGCTTCCGCCGTTTCCGCAGGCTCCGAGCCCTTGTAATTTTTATACATCGGATATTTGGTCGAGTAGCGAATTCCGGTCCATTCCGCGGGATACTGCCGGTTAATGTCTATACCTTGCGCATTGGCTTTCCATCGGCTGAAATCGGCGCTGCCACCATTCATGCTTAACAGTCCTGGCCTCGCGCCTTCGGGAAAGGCATCGAGTCCCTTTTGCTGAAGCGTCACGCCGTCCGGGTTTACCATCGGAATAAACCAGATCGAGCAGTGATCCAACAACTCCCGAACCACATAGTCGCCATATTTCATATTATGCTCGTAGGCATAAGCATAACGGTCGATCATATATAAAATGAGATTCGTCCCCATCCACTCTCTGGCGTGCTGAGACCCGTCAATTAGAACGGATGCTTCGCCTTTGCCCAGCTTGACCGCTATAATCTCCTTACCGTACGCGGTTTTGCCGATCGGCTTGACTTGAATGAGCTCCGGATAAGCTTCCGCCAGCTTACGGATATGCTCTGACATTAAATCGTACGTGTAGGCTTGGTAAGGGCTTACAATTTCTTTGTTGACCGCCGGCTTCTCATCTGCAAAAGCGCTCTCATTTCCCAAGTAGCCGGTAGCGACGAAGAGCACCATAACAGCTGCCGCTATCGTTGTTCTTTTCCGCTTTGAATGCAAGCTCATCTCACCTGTCCCATTTCTGTCGTCTCATATTAGGACTTATTAACTAGCAACTGCTAGTTCATTATAGTAGATTTATGGCATAAAATATATATTTTTTAGGTAAATTTCGACAATTTTCAACATTTCACCTGCGCAAAAAGAGGTAACACGATTCGCATTTTTCCGTGCTTGGCTGCATTGGCCGACAATAAGCGTCAGTACCGTTCAAAGTTCGCCATGGCCTGCCCCATGAGCCGTAAGCACAAAAAAGAGTTGAGGACCAAAGCCTCAACTCTTTTTTGTGTCCGACCATAGTCAGATGAAGCGGATTATGATAAAATAAAAACCATCAAGTTTCATTATATGATATTTAGTTTCGTAAGATGAAACAAAAGGAGAGATGACGATGGATCAGGATCGGAGTGTGAAAGCACGCGTTCAGGAACAATTCGGCAAGCATGCGGAGAAATATGTGGCCAGCGAGGGACACGCGCAAGGGGATGATCTTGAGGTACTGCTTCAGTGGCTCGATCCCCGGCCCGAGTGGCAGGTGCTCGACATCGCGACCGGCGGAGGCCATGCAGCCGGGAAGCTTTCTCCCCACGTCCGGTACGTTGTTGCAACCGATCTGACCCGGCCCATGCTCGACGCGGCGGCCGCTCACCTTACAGGCCGGGGATGCGATAACATTCTGTACACCGTCGCGGATGCGGAGCATCTGCCGTTTCTGGACGCCGCGTTCGATGCGGTCAGCTGCCGGATCGCCGCGCATCATTTCCCGAATCCCGCGCTCTTCATGCAGGAAGCGGCGCGCGTGCTGAAGCCCGGCGGACGTTTCGTGTTCATCGACAACGTCGCCCCGGAGGATGAGGCCTTGGCCGCCTTCATGAACCGCTTCGAGGCCATGCGCGACCCAAGCCATGTCCGCTGCTTGCCGGTCAGTGAATGGAAGGCGCTGGCCGAAGCGTCCGGACTGCGCGTCGTTCACGAGCAAATGGGCCGGAAGCGGCACGCTTTTCCGTCCTGGGTGCGGCGGACCGCCGATACGGAGGAGCAGGCGCGGCAGGTCGAGCAGTTTATCCTTGACGGCTCCGCTTCCAGCCGCGAATACTTTTCCGTGCAGGCCGGCGAAGGCGCGGACGGGGCGCTGCAATCGCTGCAAATCGACGATTGGCGCGTCCTTCTGGAGAAAACGGCACAGCCGTAACGTCTATTCCGACCCCGCTAAGCGGGGTCCGGCTCTCCCGTGCCGCCGCCGGAGGCGCCATACGTCACGTGGCTCTCAAACGACGGATTCAGCGGCACGATCATGATGTGCGTCTGCCCCGGCCGGAATACGGCTTCGCTGCCTTGCTCGTAATAGCGGACCGGATCGTTCGCCTTATCCCGTCTCCACTCCAGCGACTTCACCTTGCCCTGCCGGAACAGCAGCGCCGGACCTTTGCCGGTCAGCCGAACGTCGAGGCGGCCTTCCTTATCCAGCACTTTGTGATCGGTGCCCATCACGACCACATTGGAAGCGCTCAGCGGCTGATCGTTGTTCAGATCGGTATGCTTGCTGCCGTTGATCGACCGTTGGTACTTGCCGCTGGCCGCATCATACTCGTAAGAGACGACATAGCTTTTCCACAGAAAGGTAATATCTACTTTGGGAGCATCCTGCGCCGCCGTCCCCATCGCCCCGACCGCTTCCTCCTCGTTTTTCGCAAAGGCGTATACCGGTCCCGTCGGACCTTGCTCGTCCAGCCCCCGCTTTTGCGCACCTGCGCGGATGTTCTCCAGATTCGTATACAGGTTGTGCGGAGCTTTCCGCGACTTCTCCCGCCAGAAATAAGGCCCGGCATTCGTAATCTCGTCCAGATCGGCGATCTTCTCTTTCCGAAGCTGCTCGTACGCATCCGGACTGCCGCCCGCATGCACCTGAATCGCCCCGAAGGTTTTACCGATATCGATAAAATAAGGCCGAATGCTGCGCACCGGGCCGATCGGCTCCGCGAACGCGCTGCTCTGGAACAGCGCCACGAGACGCGTCACTTCGCCTTCGGCCAGCACTTCGAACAAGACGTCCGCCTGCGTCAGCCCGCTTTGCGGCCTGGCCGCGGGATGGTTATTGATCATGACCATCACCGGCCGGGCGTTGCTGGGCTGTGGCAGCATCATCCCGGTCAACGGCGCCTGATAGGCCGGCGGCTGGACCGGTGGCGTCGGCGGCGGGTCCGCAACGGACTTCTCCGGCTCGACCGGCGCAGCGACGGGCTTGTCCGGCTGCCCGCCGCCCGTTAGGCTACAGCCTGCCGCCGTCATGGCGAGGCTGCCCGCCAGCAGCGCGAGCCTCCCCCGCCGCCAGAACCGTCTCCATCTTCTCCATCCTCTTCGTTTCATACACGTCACCTCATCTGCATGTCCTCTAGTAATCTATATTCTAGCGAGGCTTGATTTAGAAGCGATTTCGCGCAAAAAGACGAAAGATGTGCGCTTTTCAATATATTTAACGCGCTTTCTTCCCAAAGGTTCCCAACGACCTCCGAATCTCCAAACAAATCGCAGCAGGGAAAAAGGAAAAATTGTCGAAAATAACCATTTAAGATGCCGCCGTTGTCCGAAATCGTACCGACCGGCTTGATCAGAAGATTACGTTTGCGGTTCGCTAGTCCATCGCCATCAGGAGGTGTCTTATGATTGAAGTTCTTCCCCTGCTGCTGAACATCTTTATCATTATTCTATCGATCTTTTTTTATCAAATCGTTTGTCTCGACAAAGACAGGCCGGAGCGTACCAACCGGTGGTTTCTGCTCCTGTTCTCCATCGTAGCGATGGCCATGTGCATGGCGTTTCCG
The DNA here is from genome assembly GCF_027925525.1 of Paenibacillus tyrphae. Taxonomy (GTDB): domain Bacteria; phylum Bacillota; class Bacilli; order Paenibacillales; family NBRC-103111; genus Paenibacillus_G; species Paenibacillus_G tyrfis_B. Next base: position 5,509 of record NZ_BSDJ01000037.1, read on the forward strand.
ATTCACTTGTTTTCCGGGCATATTTTCGACCTGCGCTATGTGCCGATTCTGCTTTGCTATTTGTACGGGGGCCACCGCAACCTGCTTTATATTTCCATCGCCTATCTCGCCTTCCGGTCGCTGCTCGGCGGAGAAGGTATGGTAACAACGGTGGTCGTGTATGCGATTGTGTTTCCGCTAATGATCATCTTCGGTCCCTTTCGACCCGCCCAGCGCAAAATCAAGCGCGTGCTTCACGGCATCGGTTTAACCCTCGTCTGGGCGCTTACAGCCGTCGTGTTCTCCAGCTTTCGCACCGGAAGGGAAGAGCTTCTCTTCAGTTGGTTTCTGATGTATTTAATCCTTGTTACGACCTTCACGATGGCGATGTCACTTTTTATTTTGGAGGGAATTTATGAAAAAATGAAGCTGCGCAAAGAAGTGGAGCGCGCGGAGAAAATGTATCTTGTCGGAGAGCTCGCCGCCTCGTTCGCCCATGAAATCCGCAATCCGCTCACCGTTGTAAGCGGCTTTTTGCAATTGATGGGCAAAAATCAGATTGCGGAAGAAGCCAAACCCGATTACTTGCGTATGATGATCAACGAATTGGAGCGGGCCCAAGCAATCATTTCGGATTATTTGGCGATTGCCAAGCCGAAGACCGATTCGATCCAACTTATCCAATTGGAGCCGTTGCTGAGGCAAATCATCGAGTTGATGTCCCCTTACGCGCTCATGAACACGGTCAGCATCGCCAGCTCCATCGAGCAGGGCCTTCAGCTCAAGGCCGATGCTTCCCGGCTCAGCCAGTCGCTGATCAACATTGTCAAGAACGGCATTGAAGCGATGCCCGACGGGGGAACCTTGGAAATCAAAGCGTACCGGAAGCAGAGAAAGCTTTTGATTGAAATAGCGGATCAAGGCATCGGCATGACCCAGGCGGAGATCGACCGGCTTGGCACCCCTTTTTATACGACCAAAGAAAAAGGCACCGGCATCGGTACCATGGTCGCGCTCGGCATTATCGGAAGCATGGGCGGCCGCACCGAAGTGCACAGCGAGAAGGGAGCCGGGACGACCTTCACGATCATTCTGCCCGTGCGGTCGAGCACGGTCTCAGAATGAGCAGTAGGCTTGCGAACGGTCGATCAAGCGCGAACGCTCGAAGGCGGCACCCTCATGGGCATGTCCCGCCGACGGGTTCAGCAGCTGCGCGGTCAAATCGGCCAGAGCGACTTCCGCGATGTCCGTGCGCACCGGTCCCCACGCCGCGGCATGACTCCGAACGTAGCTGACAGCTTCGCAAACGGACAACCCCTTCAGCTTCAAAAAGACCGAAGTCCACCGCACGATATCGGCGTACGGCTGCGTGTTCGGCACAATGTATTCCGACCATCCGTTCACGCCGTGGCAGGACAGCTTCAGCAGTCCGCAGTTGCAGTCGCGGCAATTGCCCGCGATGCGCGCCTCAATCAGCCGACAGTCGAACCGGTAGACCTCGATAAGCCCGATCCGGCTCGTCGACAAGACACCTTCGTTAACTTCGGGCAGGGGATCGCTTAATTTCAACATGAGCATTCTCTCCTTTTTTAGGGAAATATGGGGTGTTTTAGTTTAATAAAAAACAAAAAGAAGCCCAAGAGCAGAGAAACTCTACTCTCGGGCTTCTACCACGGGAAATCACACAGGCTGCAGAGGCACGATCGTCGTTCTCTCTCAATCCGCTTACGAGGTTAGCTGTCGGATTCGGGCTTGAGAGTGCCCTACCCCTGCGCTTGCAAAACAAGCGCGAAAGGATTCACCCCATGAAACCGTCCTTCTCATCGGCGGTTTCGATTGGTTCCCCCGCTTCCCGGTTCGGGAATTCAGCGTTTGGTTTGGAATATCAAGTTATTGACATGAATCATACGCCGGTTGCGGCGCAAAGTAAAATCCGAAACCGCACGCTATTTTTGATCTTTTTGCTTTTTTGGCATGTGGAAACGGATTCATATGGAATCGGCATGGATTATCGATACAAAAGCTGCGTGATTCGTCACTTTTCACCTTTTTCAAGAAAATCGAAGAAATACAGAGATTTATGCAGAATAACGGAGATCGGCATCATCTTTCTCCTTCCAAATATATCCTAAGGCCGAATATGCGCTGCGACGTTTCTTTACACCGGCTAAATCGCAGGCGTATGATACGACTCAAGTTGATTCGCAAACCCAATCACATCGCTTAATTTCCTTACCAGGAAAGCGGGGGAACCAAAACAAGCGATGCGGCGCACACCGAGAGCCGTGCCGCCCATCGCATTGGGGTGAATCTCGATCGCGCATGCCGCACATGCGCCAGAGTAGGGCGACTCTCACCGCCCGAATCCGTCAGCTAACCTCGTCAGCGCAGTCGAGAGAGGCATCGCTATTCGCGCGTAAGACACGGCTTGTTCCGTGCCTTGGGAAGCCGCGGCGGAGCTCGTCTATTCCCGCAGGCTTCTTTCGTATCGCCTTCTCTCCTCATATCCCTTAGGAGGAGAAAATCATGGAACAGGAACAGCAATATATTTTGGTCTCGGCCCCCAACAGGCCCGGCGAAGCGTTTATCCGTCAGCTCAAATTCGGCAGCATTCCGTTTGCGGTCATCGTCAACAACAAAGCCGAACAGACCCGGCTGCAAGAGCTTGGGGTCGAGCGAATTGTGATGGTGGATACGAACGAGGAGAATACGTGGCTCGTCCCCGAATGGCCTGTCGGCAAAGTGTTTTTGTTCGAGAACAGCCTGACCCTGTGCTGCCGCTATATCCGCATTTGCCGCACCTGGACCTCGGAACCGGTGTATGTCATTACGCAATCGAATCATCCGCGCTTGATTTATAAAGGGCTCGGTGCCAACTACGTGATTCATACGAACAGCGGCGAAGTATCGTTTCTGATTCATTCGGCGCACGAATAAGCTAACTGAACATCCACGCACCGAGACTGAGCGTTCCGTACTGATACTTCTGGTACAGCAGCTTCGCTCTTCGGCTCCGGTCTGCCGCGCCCATCGCAATCAGCAGAGGCACGAAGTGCTCTGCCGTCGGCACGGCCAAGGAAGCATGCGGCGCCCGCCGCTCGTAATCGAACAAGGCATCCAAATCCCATACCGTAATCCGGTCGTACAGCCAGGCATCGAATTGCTTCGCCCATAGCTCGGCGGCATCGTCCTGCCAATGCAATGCGCCAAGATGATGCACCGTCCCGCCGCTGCCGACGATCATGATCTCCTCGCTGCGCAAAGCTTGGAGCGCCCGGCCGATCCGGTACTGCTCTTCCGGCACCAGCAGCGGATTTACGGACAGATGGACGACGGGCACGTCCGCCGCGGGATGCATGAGCGAGAGCAGCGTCCATATGCCGTGATCGAGTCCCCGGGTATCGTCCACCGCGCATGCGATCCCTTCGGCGTCAAGCAGCCGTCGAATGCCCATCGCGAGCAAAATATTCCCTTTCGCGGGATAAGCCATACCGTACAGCTTCTCCGGAAACCCGAAAAAATCGTGCAGCGTATCCGGCTCGGCCGCCGCGCCGATCGTCTGGACTTCGCTTTCCCAATGGGCGCTGAATACGACAATCCCTTCCGGCTTAGGCAGCTGCGCCCCCAGCGCTTTCAAGAAACGGGAATAGCTATGCGGTTCCGTCACAAGTGTCGGCAGGCCATGAGCGAGAAAAAAGGACGGGTACATTCGCGCATCATTCTCCTTTTCGATGAGCTGTCCGGAATGCCAGATCTGTTATATCGTATTCATCCGCTGACGGAGAGGCGCCATTCCTTTCTCAGCTCCAGAGCTCGATCCGGCTGGTCGATACGGCAATCGCGCCGGCGTTAAACAGAACGGGCAGCTCCTCCTTCTTTTCGACGAACCCGCCCAAAATGATATCGAGCCCCGTTTCGTTTTTGATCAAGTTGAGTTTGGGATAAGAAAAACTTGGTAAAATCTCGATATAGTCCGGCTTCACTTGAGCGGCCGAATTAATAATCGTGCGGATCGAGTGGGAATCGATAATGAAGCCGCGCTGAATGGCGCTCAGTCCGTATTTCTTGGCGTGGAGCAGGCAAGACGTCCGGGTGCTGATGATCCCGTCGATTTTAATCACCTTGGATAAAAAATGAATCGAAGCTTCGTCATCTTTAATCCCTTTCACCATCTCCAGGTGAAGGTATATTTTTTTGTTCGCTTGCTTGACCGCCCCTACGATGCTTTGTAATTGGATCAATTCCCCCTCCAACAGAAAAATGACCTTGTGCGGCGAAGCGAGCGCCTTCTCCAATTCTTTAAATCCCCGGACAGCGGGAATCATGGTGTTCGGCTTCAACATAAAATCCTCCTTCGATCAAAATATGAGTTCTCTCACGGTGCATATGATACTATCATAAACGAAAATAGAATGAATTATTTAGAATTTTTTAACATGCCGCTCCCGATTCGGAAAACAAGCGAAACCGTGCTGCCGCCCTTCTCCTGAAGGAGGGTGCGACAGCACGGTCCGGTAACTGCTTATTCTTCGTCTTTCTCCCACAGCATTGTGCGATCCACGGCTTTTTTCCAGCCCCGGTACAATTTCGCACGGGTCGGTTCGTCGATGCCCGGCTCGAATACGGTGTCCGAACCGGCGCGCGCCGCGATTTCCGCTTTATCCCAGATGCCGACGGCGATTCCCGCCATGTAAGCGGCGCCAAGCGCAGTCGTTTCGGTAATTTGCGGTCTTTGTACGGCAACCCCGAGAATGTCCGCCTGGAATTGCATTAGCAGGTTGTTCGCGGTCGCCCCGCCGTCGACCCGCAGCGATTGCAGCTTCAGGCCGGAATCGATCTCCATCGCCCCCAATACGTCCTTCGTTTGGTAGGCCAGCGAATTCAGCGTAGCCCGGATCAGATGCTCCTTCTTCGTTCCGCGCGTCAAGCCGAAAATCGCGCCTCTGGCGTACATATCCCAATAAGGCGCCCCGAGTCCCGCAAAGGCCGGTACGACATAGACACCGTCCGTATCCTTAACTTTGCCCGCATAATACTCGGAATCGGACGCCGAGTCGAACAGCTTCAGCCCGTCGCGCAGCCATTGAACCGCTGCACCGGCGATAAAGATGCTTCCTTCCAGCGCGTATTCCACCTTGCCGTCCATGCCCCAGGCGATCGTCGTCAGCAGCCCGGATTTTGATTCGACGGCTTTCGTGCCTGTATTCATCAGCATGAAGCAGCCGGTGCCGTACGTGTTCTTCGCCATCCCCGATTCGAAGCACGTTTGTCCGAACAGCGCCGCATGCTGGTCTCCCGCCACGCCCGCAATCGGGATTTCCGCGCCTCCGAACGTATGCGGGTCGGTGGAGCCGTATACGCTTACCGACGGCTTGACCTCCGGCAGCATCGAATGCGGAATGTCCAGCTCCTGCAACAGCTTTTCGTCCCAGCAGAGCTGTTTGATATTATAGAGCATCGTACGGGAGGCGTTCGTGTAATCCGTCGCATGCACTTTGCCGCGCGTCAAATTCCAGATGAGCCAAGTATCGACGGTGCCGAACAGCAGCTCTCCACGGTTCGCCTTCTCCCTCGCCCCTTCGACGTGGTCCAGCATCCACTTGATTTTCGTTCCGGAGAAGTAAGCGTCTACAACGAGCCCCGTGTTCTCCCGGATGTAAGACTCCAAGCCTCTCTCCTTCAGCTCATCGCAAAACTCGGCGGTTCTGCGATCCTGCCAGACGATGGCGTTGTGAATCGGTCTTCCCGTATTTTTATCCCAGATGACCGCCGTCTCCCGCTGGTTGGTAATCCCGATCGAGGCTATTTCCTGCGGGCGCACGCCTACCTTTTCAAGCACCTCGCGCGCAACACCGCTTTGCGTTCCCCAAATTTCCATCGCGTCATGCTCGACCCAGCCGGCCTTCGGGTAAATTTGCGTAAATTCTTTTTGCGCGGAACCGACAATGCTGCCGTTATGATCGAACAAAATGGCGCGCGAGCTGGTCGTTCCTTGATCGAGCGCAAGCACATATTTTTTATCCATGATGATGCCCTCCCGTATAATTAAAATGTTGGATTTACATATAGCCTATGCGTCAGCTTCCGAAAACCGCATAATAAAATAGCGTTCCGAGCGAGCCGCCGACCAGCGGACCGACGATCGGAATCCAGGCATAGCCCCAGTCCGAAGAGCCCTTTTTCCCGAGCGGCAGCACCGCATGCGCGATGCGCGGACCCAAATCGCGGGCCGGATTCATCGCATAGCCGGTCGTTCCTCCGAACGAAAGGCCGACGCCGACCAGCAGGAAACCGACAACAAACGGGTTCAAGCCTTCGGTAAATTTGTTAGCACCAATCGCCAAAATGCAGACAAACAGGATAAACGTCGCCAGCACTTCGCTGATCAGGTTCGCGAACGGGCTCCGGATGGCAGGTCCTGTCGCGAAGGTTCCGAGCTTCGCCCCGGTATCCTCGGTCGCTTTCCAATGCGGCAAATATTGCAACCATACCAGGCAAGCTCCCAGAAACGCCCCGATGAATTGCGCGGCAATATAGGACGGAACCTTCTCCCACGGGAATTGTCCGGCCATGGCCAGCCCGATGGTAAAGGCGGGATTCAAGTGCGCGCCGCTGAACCGGCCGACCGCAAAAATCGCAATGGCGAGCGCGAGCCCCCAGCCCATCGCGATGACAATCCAGCCCGAATTTTGCGCTTTGGATTTGTTCAGACTCACTCCGGCACATACCCCATCGCCGAATAAAATTAAAAGCATCGTCCCCAGCAATTCTCCCATAAACGGAGTCATCGGCCTACCTCCCGGTATTATGTTTTGTTTTGTAAACCCTTTCAAACATTCGCTTTAAAGAAAGACTTCCCCGTTTAAATTGATCATAGGTCAATATGTCTTGCACCCGAGCCCTTGCATGAAGAGCCCCTCCTTCCCAGGATAAGACAAAAAACAGCCATGATCCGAAATGTGGAAAGCTCCACTTTGGACGATGGCTGTTCTCATCTTCTCACAGCAAAACTGTTTACTTGTGATTTTTATTATAGTATAAGCGCATCGTTTCGTAAACCCTGTATCCCCAAAATTCCATTTATTTGAATGCTACGCCAATTGCATCCTAAGTGAACCGTATCTTGTTAAAGAAAAATCGGTTGTTACCGTTATCCTATGTGTTTATGATACGATACATTCTAGAAGAAGCAGGACAGGAGGCATGACATGCGCAAGCTCGTATTTTTCCTGGGTCCCGCCGGTGCGGGCAAGACGACCTTGGCCAAAGCCCTGGCCCGCAGACGCCATGCGGCCTTATTCGATATGGACACCTTATCCCGGCCCGCCTCGGAGGCGATTATGACCCTCTCCGCGCTTGACCCGAACGACCGCGATTCCGACGTTTACAAAGTACGCTGCCGGGATCTGGGCTACCGCATCACGATGGACGCCGCACTGGAAAACGTGGACCTCGGCGTGAATGCCTTCGTTATCGGCCCGTTCACTCGGGAGCTCGAAGATCAGGTATGGCCGGAGAAGGAGCTGCAGCGGATCGGCGCGTCGCTGAACGACGTAGACGTCAAAGCGATCCTCGTATCGCTCCCCGGCGAGCAGCATTACCGGGAGCGCATCCGGGACAGAGGCTTAGCCCTGGATGCATGGAAGCTGGAGAACTGGAGCGAATTCAGCCGCTCCCTTGCGGTTCGGGAAATCCGATGGAAGCTGCCGGCCTCATCGATTCTCTCGTTCGATAACGCAGGCCCGCTCACGGAAGAAAAGCTGCAGCAGGTCGAGCGGTTTATTTACGGCGACGACTCGGAAGACTAGGGCGGTACTCTAACCCAAAGTAAAAGGCCCCTCATTTTCGAGGGGCACCAGCGTGTTGAGGAATTGGTTTAACCAATAGAGGAAGATACGGAGGTGGGGTATCCACTGGAGAAGCGATAGCGGCCGCCTTTGTCTTCGGGAAATTTCCGCTGCTAAGCAGCTTCTAATCAAAATTCCCCGATGACAACAGCGGTCGGAAGTGGATACCCCACCCCCTCGTACTACCTGTAGTGCTCCCCGGCCACTTCCTCACCAAGCTCAAAAGGCCCCTCGTTTCCGAAGGGGCCTTTTTATCGCTATCATTACAGCTGCGCTTGCACCCAAGACTCCAGTTCCGTCAGCGGACGGACGCCTACTTGCGTACCGACCTCGACGCCGTTTTTGAACAGCTTCAGCGTCGGAATGCTCATCACGCCGTATTGTCCGGCCGTTTCCGGATTATCGTCCACGTTCACTTTCGCAATCTTCACCGTATCGCCGAGCTTGCCGTTCAGCTCCTCAAGTATAGGGGCGATCATTTTGCAAGGACCGCACCAAGGCGCCCAGAAATCGACCAGCACCACACCTTCTTGAATCGCATCCTTAAACTCTGCATCTTTGACATTGACAATAGCCATCTCAACCACTCCTTAGATTAATTTTTAGGTTTAACGCAGATTTTCCATATTGAATCCGAACGGAAACCGGGAGGCCGGGGCCTTCCACCCGCTCGGTCCGGGAAGGCTCGGCTTCCGCCCTCCCGCCGCTTGCGCGGACGCCGAGGGCAGCATGGCGCTCAATTCTTCAAACCATGCCTGATCCCGGGTCTGCAGCGCCAGCTCGATCAGATCGTGCAGCGCCGCTTCGTCCGCAGGCAGTCCGTCGGGTTCGGGCAGCCGGGTTACTTTCGACTGCCGGGCCTCCGTCACAAAGCCTACCGCTTCGTCGCGGTCGCATTGCGTAATCCGAACCCGCAGCGCGCCATTTCCATCCGTCCATTCGACGTATCCGATAAATCTTTCGTCCTTCCAGGAAGTCCCGCTAACCCAGTCGCCTTCCCGAATCAGCCCATGATTTGCAGCTGCCATGTTGATCACCCTCCCTTTTTAACACCATTAAACGGTTATGAAGCCTATGAAACGACTGAAACTATTTTGATAACAGTTGCGTTAAAAAAATTTAGCTCTTTCTCTGCTGCTTCGCGAGGACGCGTTCCAGCACGTCTTGAATCGTCAGCCGCTGGAGGTACGTCAGCATCTGCTCCTCTGCTTCCGTGAATATATGATCCATTACCTCGGTCATATTGCAGGCGACGAGGCAGTCCTCCTCCACATTCCCAGAGCACCAGGACGGCTTAATCGAACCGAACGACGTGGCGCGGTAAATCTCGGCAAGCGTGACCTCATCCGGCTGGCAGTTTAACGCAAATCCTCCGCCGCTACCTTCCTTCGTCGTCACATACCCCTGCTTGCGCAGACAGCCCATCACCTTGCGTACACGGGCCGGATGCGTATCCACATTGTGGGCAATCATATCGCTGGTAGCCATATGATCCGGCCGATAGGCGAGCAGCACGAGGCTGTGGACGGCAATCGTAAATTCGCTGTTCACCGGGCGGCTCCCTTCTCTCCGTTCGCTTACTGTAATTATAATAATAACAGTTACTTTTGTCAAATCCGCTAGTGCGCGGTTCTCCGAACGACAAAAACAGAGCCGCCCCTTCCCGGAAATCGGCTCTGTCCGTCTGCGCCCGATTATTGATAGAAATTGCCGCGGGCGAAGTTTTGATTTTGCTGCGATTGAAAGCTCACCTGATTCAATTGGGCGACCGTTTGCTCCAGTTGGTTGCAGATTTGCGCCATTTGCTGCATTTGCTGTACCGCTGTCTGGTGGCCTTGCAGCGCCGTTTGGATCACTTGCACCGCATGCTGCTCGCGCTGCGACAAAATTTGCAGCTGCTGTGCATTTTGCTGCTCTTGCTGGAGCAGACGCTGATAATTCGCGCTCGCTTGATCTGTTTGCTGGATCAATTGTTGAATCATTTGCTGGCATTGGTTCAATTGCTGCGTAGCGTTGAACATGGATGGAACTCCTCCTTGGCATGCTTTCTGGAAATGGTTGGCTTCTACTTTAGCCCATTTTAGTATGCATGATCCTTTTCATCCTTATTCATCCCCTACACAAAAAACTTCCGCCGCTCCCGCCACGCTTACAGCGTCCATTCCTCCGACAACTGCACGTACAGCTCGATCAGAAAAGCCGTCGACTGGGCCGCATACAGCTCCCGTTCCAGCTCCAGCTTGGTTCCGAGCCGCTCGGCAACCTGTCTGGAGAGCTCCTCGCGCTTGAACTTATCCAGCGAAGGCAGACGCTCCACGAACGTGGACAGGAGCAGCCAGTCTTCCCGCTCGATCCGGCTGCGGAACGTTTCGGACAGCTTGAGCTCATACGTCAGGCGAATACGATTCTTGGCCAGCCACTTCTGAGTCCGCTTGCGAAGAGCAAGCCGCTCATGCTGCATATCCCGAATGACGAGCGTGCCTGCCGCCAGGTCGCCGATCCGTTTGTCCATCGGATGGAAGAACATCCACAGCATGCCGACAAAATAAAAGGACGGCAGGAAATCGATCAACCGGAAAAAATTACGGATGATGGCCGACAGCAGCGTAACCGGCTGGCCGTTCTCCTGAATGACGCGCAGGCCCAGCCATTTTTTGCCGAACGTTTGCCCGCCCATATAATATTCCGCCAACGCGTAGTAGCAGCCGATCAATATAAAGCTGAGCACGATCAGAAAAGCGGCCGCATATTCCCCAAGCGCTTCGTCCAGGCCGATGTCCAGCAGCATCAGGATCAGACCGACCAGCAGGCTGATGGCCCCGAAAGCTGCCAGCAGCAGCAGGTTGTCTATGAGCTGAGCGGCCGTCCGGCTGCCGATGCCCGCCGTCCGAAATTGGAGCCGGACATGCTCCGGTGTCACGATCGACGCTTCCCTGATATTCACCTCGTTCATTTCCCCGCTCCTTCTTTCCATTTTTGTGGTAATATTGAACTATTCGAGAGACGGAAGGAGATCGTCCCACCCCATGAACATTCAGCGTTTTATCCGCGAGCATAAGCCCGTATGGTCCGAGCTTGACGGATTGCTGGCCTTATTCGAGAAAAAGCGCCGCACGGTGCAGGCGCCGCAGGTCGACCGGCTGACCTTCTTGTACCGAACGGCCTCGGCTCACCTGGCCTACGCACAAACGTACTACCCCGGCGACGAGATCGGGCTTTACCTCAATCAGCTCGTAGCGCGGGCACACCATACCCTGCATGCCGAACAGTGGAAAACGTCCCATCGGCTCGGCGATTTTTTCAAGAGCCGGTTTATCGGCTACGTTCTGGAACGCAAACGGTTCATTGCACTGGCGTTTTTGCTGTTTATGGTCGGAGCGCTGTCCGGCTTCGCCGCCGTCTGGCAGGACCCGCTGAATTTGTATGCGCTCGTATCTCCCGAGATGGCCGACGGCATCAATCCCGATGCGGTGGGCAAAAACCACGGCGAAGTGCAGAGCGCCGTCATGTCTACATCCATCATGACCAACAACATCCGGGTCGCCGTTCTTGCGTTCGTGAGCGGCATCACTTTCGGGCTGCTGACGGTCTACGTGCTGTTCTACAACGGCATCCTGATCGGCGCGTTAACCGCCGTCTTTTGGCAGTCCGGCAAAAGCTACGTGTTCTGGGCATACATTTTGCCGCACGGCGTCATCGAGCTGACCGCCATCTTCATTGCCGGAGGCTCCGGCTTGTATATGGGCTACCGGATGATCAATCCCGGACCGTATACGCGAAAATATATGCTTTTGCGCTCCGTCAAGGAATCGGCGCTCCTGATGGTCGGCACGATTCCGCTGTTCGTCATCGCCGGGATGATCGAAGGCTATATTACGCCTTCCGGCTTGTCGCTGGAAACGAAGTATATCGTCGCGGGCGCCACGCTGATTGCCCTGGCGCTGTATGTCGCCTACGGCCGTTTGAACGAACGCAGGCATACGCGACTTGCGGCCGAAGGCGCCGTCCCGAAGGACGAAGCCGGGACGACGACGGCGGACCTCTTCTCCTCCCCGAAATCTATATCGAATCGTTCGATTTAAGATCCAGATACCGGTTGACCGCCGTCCAAGCCAGCTGCCCGACGGGAACGTCCACGATGTCGATCCCGCCGGCCGCCATCTCGGCAGCGACCGTTTGCCGGTCGACGGCGAACTTGTGCGCCACGCTTTTCACATAAGCCTGGCGCCTGCCCGCCGTCTCGGTCGACGCCCACCGCTGCAGCACTTCATCCCGCAGCCCGAGCAGCAAAATTCGGTGCTGGCGCTTCAGCCGCATCAGCAGCGGACGCAGCCCTTCCTCGAACATATAATTGTCCATATCGGAGAACAGGACGGTCAGGCTCCGCTTCTTTTGCACGCGCAGCAAATGCTGCAGGGCCGTGCTGTAGCTCGCCTCCACAAAATCGCTCTGCAGGTTGTAGACTGCCGCCGTCAGCGTCTGCAGATGGAGAAGTCCGCTGCCTGGCGGCACATACGTCTTCACCCGGTTCGAGAAGGCAAGCAGCCCCACCTTATCCCCTTGCTTGAGCGCCACGGCAGCAAGCGCCAGCGCCGCTTCGAGCGACACGTCCAGCTTGGTCCGGCCGTCCAGCTCGATCCCCATCATCCGTCCACAGTCCAGCAGGATGGTGACGACCTTGCCCCGTTCGGGGCGGAACACATTCGTCATCAGCGTGCGGGACCGCGCCGACGCTCTCCAGTTGACGAACCGCGGGTCGTCGTCGGGGACGTATTCGCGAATCGCGTGAAACTCCGAGCCGGACCGCTCCTTCCGGTAAATCCGCCTTCCTTCCAGCGTCAGCTGATTCTGCATCGAAGATAAGATGCCGCGGACCCCCGACATATCGGGATAAATGCGGATGATCTGCTCCAGCTCCACGCGCGCCTGCTTCTCCCACAGCCCGATCCGCCCTCTTAATCGAAGCCATACCGCGCGAAAAAGATATTCTCCTCGCTCGCGGCCCAGCGTCGTATAGTGAATTTCCGCCGCCTTCCCTTCCCAGGCGGTCGTCAACGACTCTCCCGGGGAACGAAACGTCTGCGGCAGGTCGTCGGCCACCGTCAGCTTCAACGACATCGGCTGCGGAGCTTCCGCGCGCACCGTTACCTCGAACAGGCTGCCGATATCGGCCTGTTCGGGCAGGCTGCGGCTGACGCGCAAGCTGCGCCGCCTCGGAAGCAGCGACAGATCGAGCACGCTCAGCCCGAGCAGCACGCCGCAAACCAGCCACTGCACGGCGGCTCCGGCCCCGTTCCCGGCGGCATAGCCCGCGCCTACTAGAACCGCCCCCGCGCCTGTCAGCAGGGCCATGCGCGGCGTCGGCACGATCAGCCGCTTCTCAATCGCGTCAGCGAGGGACCGGAATCGTCGCCAGCGTTTCCTGGATGAAGTGGTCACCGGTCTCTCCCTCCAATTCAACCTGCGGCGTCAGCAGCAGACGGTGCCGCAGCGCCGGAACGGCTACGGTCTTGATATCGTCCGGCGTGACGAAGCTGCGCCCGTCCAGCAGCGCCCAGGCGCGGGCCGCCGTCATGAGCGCAATCCCCGCCCGCGGGCTCGCGCCAAGCAAGAGCCGCTTGTCTTCGCGGGTTTTGCGGATGATCACGGCAATATATTCGACCAGACTGTCCTGTACGACCACCTCTTGCAGTTCCGCACGAAGCTGCTTCAGACGGTCCAGCGAGAACACGGCGTTTTCCTTCCTCTCCGCTGTGGCGAAGAAAGGAACGTGTTCTTTTAAAATCGCAAGCTCCGACTCCATATTCGGGTACGATACGGTCAGTTTGAATAAAAAACGGTCCAACTGCGCTTCGGGCAGCGGGTACGTGCCTTCGTACTCCACCGGATTCTGCGTCGCGATGACGAAGAACGGATCGGGCAGACGGTACGTCGTGCCCTGAATCGTCACCTGCCGTTCCTCCATCGCTTCCAGCAGAGCGGCTTGCGTTTTCGGAGGCGTACGGTTAATCTCGTCGGCCAGCAGCAGGTTCGTAAAGACCGGGCCGCGCACCGTCTGGAATTCGTTGTCTTTCATATTGAAAATCACGCTGCCGGTAATATCGCTCGGCATCATATCGGGCGTGAACTGCACCCGGCTGAACGAACCGTCCGTCAATTCGGCAAGCGTGCGCACCATTTTCGTTTTTCCAAGCCCAGGAACTCCTTCCAGCAACACATGCCCCCCGGCCAAAAAAGCGGTCAGCAGCAGACGAATATTGTGCCGCTGTCCGATCACGCTCTTCTCCATCTGTTCCAGCAACTGCTGCAATCGGCTCACTCCCTCTCAAGTCTACGGATCACGCCATCGGCCATCCGGCTATCTTTCTCGAACTGCTTCGGCGAATAGCCCGCCGCTTCCTCGGCTGCTTCCCAGCTTCGCATCACCGCCGCGAGCTGCTCCAGCTCCGCTTTGCTCAAGTGCGGCTTGGCTGCCGCAAGCGCCTGCGTGACGGTCGCATCAAGGCGTACGCCCCAGCGCTCGCGCATGAGGCCGCGGATATATCTCGCTTGATGTGCCAGCGCTTCCCGCGCAAGGCCGCGCCGCTCGTACCACCCTGCGGCGGCGAGCAGCGTCTCGTCCCCGCGCCGCACCGTCCATTCGCGCGGAGTGTAGGCCGGCCCGAAGCGCACGCCCTTCATCCAGAGCCACATCAGCGCCCCCAGGGCCAACTGCAGCAGCACGGCGAGCAGCCAGCCGGGATATACCGCAAACAGGCCCGGTTTTTCGTAAAGCCCGTGATGATACTCGTCGAACCACAGCGCCCCGGTCTCCGGGCTTGTCTGCAGATACGGCCGGATCAGCTCAAAATGCGAATGCTCCAAAATGCTATCGTTCCGCATCCACTCCGGGACAAGAAGCAGCGTAACGCTGCCCTGTCCGACCGCGGCGCGTCCGGCAATAATACCTCGCTCATCCTTCAGCAGCGGCTTCAAGCCCGGCGCTTCCTTCAGACGATAGGCAGAGGCGACCTTTCCGCTATGTCCTGCGCTCGACTGCTTCGTCAAGTCGGTGATCGCCACTGGGCCCGATTCGGCCTGCCCCGTCCTCGTTAGGGGGAACGCCTCCAAATCTGTCGGAGCGTCAGCGAACAGCACAAGCTCGTTGCCCTCGCTTACCCATGTGCGGATCTCTTCCCATTCCTTGGCAGCCAGTGGTGCATAAGGCTGAATGACGATCAGCTTTTGGCGCCCCCCGCTTGGCAGCGAGCGCCAAGGCTGCTTCCATGCCTTGACGGATACGCCCTGCTCCTTCAGCAGCGTGAACACGGCTTTCGTACCGTCACGGTCAGCGGACGTCGACAGATACGGAGGAAGATCCGGCCGATCGGGCTTCACCAGAACGTAGCCGAACAGCAGAAAGGCGACGACGCTGAACGCTAAAGCGATCTGCAGCTTGTTCCGCTTAAGCATAGCCCGCCTCCTCCCGCCGGTACGGCGCCAACAGCTCGGTCATCCGTCCGTATTCGTGCGCCCCCGCCGTGCCGCCTCCGTAATAGACGAGCTCGAACAAAGAAGCGGCTTGCTTGAACGACTCGACCGCGCCCGGCTGCCGCTCGTACAGCTCCTCGGCATATTCCCGGTTCGTCTTCCATCGCTCCGCCCGCACCCATTCGCGTTCGTCCATCAGCAGAAGCATCGCCAGAAACGTCCGGCGCACCGCCTCCGGATAGTTGCCCTCCGCCGCGCATTCCTCCGCTTCCCGGAACAATGCGGCGAAGGAGCGGTCCAGCTCCGCGGCGCTGCGGAACACGCTGCGCCGTCGGCTGCGGCGAAGAAGGATCAGGCTGCGTACCAGCCAGACGATAGCCGCCACAAGGACGGCAAGCAGGATGCCGAGCAGGACGTAGGCGAGCACCTTCGGAGTGCCGGGCGGAGCGGACACGTCCGGGAACAAGTCCAGCACCTTCCGCCACATCCGCTTCAGCCACTCGAGGACGGGGTTCCGCCCGTCGCCTTGCAAATACGCCGTGTATTCGTCGCGTTCCAGAATGCTTTCCAGCTGCTTTTTCTCCGCTTTCCAATCGTCGTTAGTCATCTTTCTTCTCCGGCTCCTTCGAACCGTTGGCATCGGCAGGCTCGCGTTCCGGCGACGGGTTCACGGGACTTCCGTCTTCCTGTCCGGCAGGCGTAGTCATGCCCGGTGCACGAACGGCCTCATCGGCAGATCCGGCCCGATTCTGCTCAGCTCCGCTCATGTGCTCCGCTGCCGCCTCTCGTGCCGCTTCGTCCGTTTGCACGGTTCCCGCAGCAGCTTGGGCCGTCCCATCCGGTCGCTCTGCCCCTACAGGCTGTGCAAACCTATCCGTCTGCACAGGCTCCACAGCGTACCCTGCCCTAGCTTCCGCAGCATACGCAGAGTCCCCGGCTTGCGCGGAACCGGCCGCATATCCCGCTTCTCCCGGACCGCTGTATGACCCGTACGACTGACCAGCGGCAAGCATCTGCTCCAGATCGGCTCCCTCGTTGCGCACGCGCAAGTCGAAGTACGTTACCGCATAAGGGATCATATAGATCGGCGTGATCAGCAGCGTCAGCACGATATAAATCAATTGGCCAAGCAGAGACAATTTGAACACCGCGATCAACAGCGCATAAGTCCCCATCATAAAGACGCCGTAAATGATGGACAAGACGAAGTAAATACCGAATATACGCCAAAAGTTCCCTTTGGTCAGCCTCCAGCTCCGGCCTAACGACGAAGGGGCGCCCTCCAGCGCTATGACCGGCAAATAAAAGCCGAAACGGACGGCGAAAAAACCGATCCCCGCCATCATCAGCAACGCGACAAGCAAATACATGAAGACCAGCAAAACAACCAGCACGATGCTGCTGCCGAACGGGTCGGAACCGATTTCGGCAATGCCGGTTCCGATTCCCACGGTTACGACGAGAACAATAATTACCCCGAATACAACAACGGTAGAGATTGCCGTATACACGCCCATGAGAATCAATCCGAACAGCAGCGTATTGCCGACCATCGGCCAATAACGGGAAAATGAGCTTCTCAGCAGCTCCTTGAAGCCCACGGAAGCTCCATTAGCCGCGGCGCGGACCAGGTGAAGCTGCGACGAGACTGCAGCCGGAAACACAGCCAGCATGTATAATGGCATCAGCAAGAACGAAAACAACAGCAACCCTATACGCAGTTCGTCGCCCGATCCGCTGGCTTCGGCGAAGCGGTCTATCGAATCGGCAATCGTTTCCCCGGATTCCGGAAGGAGCGAAACGCTGCTCACATCGAAGAGCACCAGGTTTTGCAAAAGATAAAGCGGGCCGAAAAACAGCAGCATCAGCAAGAATGTCACCGTAAAATGCTTGCGGTAGATCTGAAAGCTCCTGTCCAAAATCGCACCGATCCCCATCGGCCTTTCAAATGAAATCATTGGTTGCTCCTCCTGCCCCACATATTCGACATCATTATACACGAACTTCCAACGGGATAGCACCAATAAATTACAGAATGCAAAAAAGCCGGCCGTCTGATTCGACGGCCGGTCCGGTGCAATTATGGGTGCTTAAGGCTTCACGTCATACATCTTGTACAAGCCGTCCAACATCAGGTTGGCAGCTTTGACGCCGCCCGCCGTATTCCAAATGACATCGTCCACTTTGAACACTTTATTGTTCTTGACGACCTTCAAGTTTTTCCAGAGCGGATCGTTCATCCATTCCTCTTCCTGCTTGGTCCCTTTGCCGTCGCCAGTCTCGTAGGTGAAATAAATGACCCGGTCGGCGGCTTCAAGCTCCGTCAGCCGTTCTTTCGTAATGTCCTCAAACGCCTTCTCGTCGTTCTTGGCATCGGAGCGGGCAATGCCGATTTGCTTAAAGATAACGCCGGTAAACATGTTGCCGTAGTAATAACGGGTTTTACCACCCATGAAGCGGACAACGGCTACTTTCTCGCTCAGCTTACTGCCGGCTTTTTGCTTGAAGTCCTCGATCCGCTTGTCGAAGGCGGCGATGATCTTGTCGCCCTCGGCTTTTTTGTTCAGTGCATCCGCATACAGCTTGAAGTTGTCTTTCCATTCGCCGCGCAGCGTTTCCGAATAGACGGTCGGCGCGATGGCTTTGAGCTGGTCGTAAATTTTTTCGTGGCGCATTTTGTTGCCGATGATGAGATCCGGCTTGAGCGATGCGATCAGCTCCAGGTTCGGCTGCTGCTCGCCGCCGACCGCTTTGACGCCTTCCATGTCGGCTTTGATATGATCGAACCACGGATTGCCGGTGTACGATTGCACCGCGCCGATCGGCTTCACGCCGAGCGCGAGCAGCGCCTCCGTCCCTTCGTTGGTCAAAATGACGACCTTCTGCGGGTTGGCCGGAACCTCGGCTTCGCCCATGGCATGCTTGACTTTGCGCTTACCATCCGCTGGGGCCGGTGCTGCGGCTTCTCCAGATTTGGCACCCGGCTGCGCTGCGGGCTTCTCTCCGCAAGCCGTCAGCCAGACGGACAATAATAAGACGACGGCAAGCAGCGCCGCCGGTTTCAGACGATACGACCGATTAAGGGAAAACATGTGCAACCTCCTGATCTCTGGTTGTTCTTGATGTCTTCATTTAAATGTGAATGCCGCAAATGATTGATAATCATTATCATTTACTTGGTTAATATTACTGAGCATCGGCTTGCTTGTCAACTATTTTATGATAATGATTCTCAGATTCATTGACAGTTGAAAATGGTTCTCATACAATGAAATAAAGCGTTTATACTATAGGTTAAGACAGGAAGCAGGCTATCTTTTTATGCACAATCCACTTCATCGTCGCTCTTCCAAAATCATCGGCCTGATCGCAGCTCTCGTGCTGCTCGCTCTGGCTATGGCGGCCAGCGTCATGTTCGGCCTTAACTATTATTCTTGGGACCGCGTTATCGCATCCTATACGCAGTTTGACGGCTCCAACGAGCACATTATCATCCAGACGGCGCGAGTCCCCCGGGCACTTATCGCTGCGGCGGTCGGCGCAGGCCTCGCCGTAGCTGGCGCGCTGATGCAAGCCATTACCCGCAATCCGCTCGCATCGCCGAGTATTTTCGGCGTCAATGCCGGAGCGGCGTTTGCCATTGTTTTATCCGTCGCCCTGTTCGACGTCTCGGGCATGACCCGATATACCTGGATCGCATTCCTGGGCGCTGCCGTCAGCGCGGGAGGCGTCTACTTTCTCGGCTCGATCGGGCGCGACGGCCTGACCCCGATCAAGATTACGCTGGCCGGGTCGGCCGTCACCGCCTTCTTCGCGTCGCTGACCCAAGGCATCCTGCTCGGCAGCGGCAAAGCGTTCGATCAAGTGCTCTTCTGGCTCGTTGGCTCAGTGGCCGGACGGACGATGGAGATGCTTAACGCGGTTCTGCCTTATATGCTCGCGGCCTTGGTAGGAGCCCTGCTCCTCTCGCCGCAAATCAACGTGCTGGCGATGGGCGAGGACGTCGCCAAAGGGCTCGGCCAACGCACCCTGCTTGTCAAAGCCGCAGCGGCCGTCGTCATCGTGCTGCTCGCCGGCGGCGCCGTATCCGTAGCGGGACCGGTCGTATTCGTCGGCATCATCGTGCCGCATATCGTCCGCTATCTGGTAGGCATCGATCACCGCTGGCTGATTCCTTACTGCGCCGTGCTTGGCGCGCTGCTGCTGGTTAGCGCCGACATCGGGGCGCGGTTCATCGCCATGCCGAAGGAAGTTCCCGTCGGCGTCACGACCGCCCTGATCGGCGTCCCCTTCTTCGTGTATATTGCGCGCAGAGGAGGGCAGCTGTCATGAGCCGTCAATCCAGCCGATACTTTGCCGTCCGCGGAAAAGCTTTCTCGTATCTTGTCAGCAAAAGAGCGCTGGCCGTCACGTTCCTGCTGCTCTTAGTCACGATTGCCGTCATCATTCTCAGCACCGGCATCGGCAGCGTCTACATCCCGCCGGGCGAAGTCGTCCGTTCGGTCTTCGGCTTCGGAGACGATTCGAGCGAGATGATCGTCCGCTCGCTTCGATTGCCGCGGATTCTGATGGCCGTGCTCGTCGGAGCGTCGCTCGCGGTAGCCGGCGCCATTCTGCAAGGCGTCGTGCGCAACTCGCTGGCTTCGCCCGACACGGTCGGCATGACCGGCGGCGGAACGCTTGGGGCCGTCTCGTTCTTTTTCTTTTTCTCGGATAAAATTACGATTCATCTGCTGCCGGTATTCGCCATCGCCGGCGCCTTCATCGCCACGTTCGTCGTCTATGCCCTTTCGTGGAAAGGAGACGGCGTTACCCCGCTCCGGCTCGTGCTGATCGGCATCGGCTTCGCGGCGGCGATGAGCTCGATCTCGTATATGATGCTAATCTCCGGTCCCGTCGTTCTGGCGAACCAATCGCTTACCTTCATGACCGGAAGCATTTACGGCGTATCCTGGGAGAAATCCGTTACGCCGCTGCTGCCTTGGTTTATTGTGCTGCTGCCGCTGATTATCGTCTATTCGCGGCATGTCAATATCCAGGAGCTCGGCGAGGAAGTCGCCCGCAGCGTAGGCAGCGCCGTCCAGCGCCAGCGGTTCCTGCTGCTGCTGCTCAGCGTCGCCTTGGGCGGAGCCGCCGTAGCGTTCGGCGGAGCGATCGGCTTCATCGGCTTGATGGCGCCGCATATGGCCCGCAAGCTCGTCGGCCCGGCCTTCGGCGCGCTGGTGCCGGTATCCGCGCTCATCGGAGCGCTCGTGCTGCTGCTGTCCGACCTCGCCGGCCGGACGCTATTTGCGCCGCTCGATATTCCTGCCGGCGTATTCACCGCCTGCATCGGCGCGCCGTTCTTTGTCTATTTGCTGTACCGCAGCCGCAACCGTTAATTTTGTTATCAACCTGTCGATATCGATGCGAAGCCTTGTCACGGACACCATGTAAAACAGAGAAGCCCGGCCTGTCGACACCGTTCCATCTGCGCCATGTCTGATTATCGCCGAGCTTCGAGACCGAAGGAGAAGATTTTATGACTGCCATCCAATCGAACGACCTGTGCCTCTGTTATGGGGATACGTGCATTTTTCAAGAGCTGAACATCAAAATTCCGAAAGGAAAAATAACGGTGTTTATCGGCGGCAACGGCTGCGGCAAATCGACCCTGCTCCGCTCTCTGGCCCGGCTGCTCAAGCCGCAAAGCGGACAAGTGGTGCTCGACGGCAGCAACATCGCGACGATGTCCACCAAGGAAGTCGCCAGACGCATGGCGATTCTTCCGCAAGGCCCCGCGGCTCCGGAAGGTTTGACGGTGCTTCAGCTTGTCAAGCAAGGCCGCTACCCGTATCAAAACTGGCTCCAGCAGTGGTCCAAGGAAGACGAAGCCATGGTGCAGCGCGCACTTGAGCTGACGCACATGAAGCCGCTCGCCGAGCGTACGGTCGATTCCTTGTCCGGCGGCCAGCGCCAGCGGGCCTGGATCGCCATGACGCTGGCCCAAGGCACGCCGACGATTCTGCTCGACGAACCGACGACGTACCTTGATCTGGCGCACCAAATCGAAGTGCTCGATCTGCTGTATGAGCTGAACGAAAGCGAGCAGCGCACCATCGTCATGGTACTTCATGACATTAACCTTGCCTGCCGCTATGCGCATAACATCGTAGCCATCAAAGACCGTAAAGTCTGGGCCGAAGGCCGACCGCAGGATATCGTCAACGAAGACTTGATCCGCAGCGTGTTCGAGCTCGAATCGCGGATCGTCGAGGACCCGCTGTTCGGCACACCGATGGTCGTTCCTTTCGGCAGAGGCAAGCAGCCTCTGGCAGCCCAAACGGCGGCTCCAAAGCTCGCAGTGGCCGGGAAGTATTAAAGATACCGAATAAGCGCCTCTCCTGCAAAAGGAGTCAGGCGCTTTATTTTTTCCGCGATTAGGGAACACTAATTCGAAAATAGACAGGGAGGAATAGCCTTGCGCGCTTTTTCCTATTACGTGCATAACTATTGGCTGTCGGGTATTTTGGTAGTCGGAGCGATAGGGGCTGTTTTTTACGTTTATCGAAATTGGGACAAAATCATGATTAAAGGAAGCGGACGCAAGTAGGCAAGGCTTCGCCGCACGCAAAAAACCGGGGCAAAGGAATCGTTTCCTTACCCCGGTTCGTATTTACACGAGCGCTTTCTTCGCAATGTCCGTACGATTGTGCTTGCCTTGGAAACGGATGCGATCGGCATCCGCATAAGCTTTGGCGCGGGCCTCGGCAATATCGCGGCCAAGCGCAGTTACGCCGAGCACGCGGCCGCCGTTGGTCACGACTCCGCCGTCCTTGATGGCCGTTCCTGCGTGGAATACGATCGAATCTTGCACGTCCTCCAAGCCTTCGATCGGAAGTCCTTTCGGATACGAGGCAGGATAGCCTTCGGACGCTAAAATGACGCAAACGGCCGCTTCCTCGCTCCACTCGATCTCCATCTGATCCAGCCTTCCGTTGACCGCAGCGAGGAAAATGTCCAGCAAATCGGTTTTCAGCCGCGGCAGCACGACCTGCGTCTCAGGGTCGCCGAAGCGGGCGTTGAACTCGATCGTCTTCGGTCCGTTCGGTGTCAGCATCAGGCCGGCGAATAATACGCCGCGGAACGGCCGCCCTTCGGCAACCATCGCTTTGGCCGTCGGCTTAATGATCGTCTCGATCGATTCGTCGATCACGGCTTGCGGGATGTGCGGCAGCGGGCTGTAGGTGCCCATTCCGCCGGTGTTCGGTCCCTTGTCGTTATCGTAAACGGCCTTATGGTCCTGTGCAGGAACCATCGGGCATACCGTTTCGCCGTCGACGAAAGAAAGAATCGACATTTCCTGTCCGGTAAGGAACTCCTCAATCACGACCTGATTGCCGGATTCGCCGAACACTTTGGCGACCATAATGTCGTGCAGCGCTTTTTCCGCTTCGTCCAGCGTCTGCGCCACGACGACCCCTTTGCCTGCCGCGAGGCCGTCCGCTTTAATGACGATAGGCGCTTGCTGCCGGCGCAGATAAGCGACCGCATCCTCGTACCGCTCGAACGATTCGTAAGCGGCCGTCGGAATGTTATATTTTCTCAGCAACTGCTTGGTGAATACTTTGCTGCCTTCGATAATCGCCGCATTTTGGCGGGGGCCGAACACGGTCAAACCTTTCGCTTCCAAGTGATCGACGATGCCCTCCGACAGCGGATCGTCCGGGCCGATGACGACCAGATCGATCGTATGGTCGATGGCAAACTGCGCAATCTCCTCGAATTGGTTCACTTGAATCGGGACGCATTCGGCTACCGACGCGATGCCCCCGTTCCCCGGCGCACAGTACAGCTCCGTGACTTTGGGGCTTTTCTTCAGCGCCCAGCATATCGCATGCTCGCGGCCGCCGCCGCCTACAACCAGTATCCGCACGTTCAGGCTCCTCCTATTCTTTGTTGACGATCAGCAGCTCGGTTTCTCCGCTTCCGATCCGTACCGTTTTGACGAGCAGCGAGATGCGGTTCTCGTCGTTCAGCGCCTGCCAATAGGCATCCGCGATCTGCCGTACGTCGTCGCCGGCAATCGGGACAAGCGCCGGTTCGCCCTGGAACGAAGGCAGCGGGTTCCCGTCGCCGGCATACGTATGAATACAGTGACCGTAGCCCGGCAGCGCCTTCTCGTACGTATACGTATGACGAAGGGTCTGATCCTCCGTATTGCCGCTCGATTTCAGGATCGAGAGCTTATAGGCAAATTGCCCGTCGTTCACATCGATCAAACCGCTGATTCGCGGCGTAAAGTTCGGTGCGTCCGGCTCGTACGTCCGGGTGGCCAGCGCGGCTTCGAACGTGCTGCCGGAAAGCAGCGCCTCATGAATCGTATCGGTCTGATCGCCGTTCGTGACGATATGCGCGCCGTTCGCGTGCTTCACCGGGTAGTAGATGATGAGCGACGGATCGGTGAGCTTCGCCGGGTTCTTCGCTTCGGTGCGGACAAATCCGTTGTCCTCCTGAATAAATACGCGATTGCGGCTGTTCTCGCTGCGCCCCATGATCCAATACACCTGCACGAGTCGGGTGCCGTCCGGCGTCTGCCCGATCACGATGCCGCGGCCCGGGTACACATTTTGCCGCAAACTTTGAAAATATTGCTCCGCTTGCGCGGCTCTGTTCGTCGACACTTGAGTATTCCTCCTCAGAGCATTGCGAAGCAATGCTCGCTTCGTAAGCATAAGCTTGGGCATTATTGCGCAATGCCTGCTTCGTTTCTTAATGGTGGAACAAACGGACTCCCGAATAAGCCATCACCATGCCGTAATCGTTGGCCGCTTTCACGACTTCTTCGTCGCGCATCGAGCTGCCTGCCTGCACGACGTATTTGACGCCGCTGCGGCTGGCACGGTCTAGGTTGTCGCGGAACGGCAGGAAGGCGTCGGAGCCGTAGGAAACGCCCTGCAGCTTATTCAGCCATTCGCGTTTCTCTTCGCGCGTCAGACGCGCCGGCACTTGCTCGAAGCAAGCTTCCCAAGCCGCCTGCTCCACCGGTGTCAGCTCTTCTTCCAGCCACAGATCGATGGCGTTGTTTTGCTCCGCGCGGGAGAGCCCTTGACGGAAAGGCATGTTCAGCGCCGTCGGGTGCTGGCGAAGGAACCAGCGGTCCGCTTTGTCTCCGGCCAGACGGGTACAGTGAATGCGCGATTGCTGGCCGGCGCCGATCCCGATGGTTTGACCGTCTAACGTATAGCAGATCGAGTTGGATTGCGTATATTTCAGCGTCACGAGTGCAATAAGAAGATCGCGTTTCGCGTACTCCGGAAGCTCTTTGTTGTCCGTAACGATGCGTTCCAGCGCCGTTTCGTCGATGACGGCATCATTGCGTTCCTGCTGCAGCGTCATGCCGAACAGTGTACGGGCTTCGACCGGATTCGGAACATAATCCGGATCGATTTGGAGAATCAGGTAGCCGCCGTTTTTCTTGGCGCGGAGAATCTCCAGCGCTTCGTCGGTATATCCCGGGGCCACGACCAAGTCGGATACTTCCCGCTTCAACAGCTGCGCCGTCGAGGCGTCCACAATATCGCTGAGCGCGGCGGCATCGCCGAACGAGGACATGCGGTCGGCACCGCGGGCCCGTGCATAGGCGGTCGCGAGCGGCGACAGCTCCAAGCCTTCTACGAAGTAAGCTTTCTTCAGCTCGGGCGTCAGTGGCGCAGCTACGGCTGCTCCGGCCGGGCTTACATGCTTGAACGAGGCAGCGGCAGGCAGCCCCGTTGCGCGGCGCAGCTCCCGAGCGAGCTGGAAGCCGTTAAAAGCATCCAGCAGATTGATGAAGCCAGGGTCGCCGTTCACTACTTTGATCGGCAGCGTTCCTTCCCCGATCAGCTTCGCTTGCTTTTGATGCGGGTTCATTCCGTAACGGAGCTCCAATACTTGCGTTTGATTCGTCGTTTGGCTCATGGTGCGGTCCCGTCCTCCTTAGGTTTGTTGGCGGCATCCTCCAAGCAGATGCTTCCCGTGGCAATTGCCTGTATCACTTCGGGGTACAATCGGTGCTCGATGCGGTGAATCCGCTCGGCGACGGAAGCCTCCGTATCGCCGAGTTCAATATCCAAGGCACGCTGTGCCAGGATCGGCCCGCTGTCTAGGCCCCCGTCGACAAGATGAACGGTCACGCCGGTCACCTTGACTCCGTGCCGCAGCGCTTGCCCAACGGCATCGAGACCCGGGAACGATGGCAGCAGCGAAGGGTGAATATTCAGCATGCGCCCCCAATACGCGTCCACCAGCACCTTGGTCACGATGCGCATATACCCTGCAAGAACGACAAGCTCGACTTGCTTTTGCTGTAGCATCGTCAAAATTTCCCGCTCATACGTTTCGCGCGAATCGTAGTCTTTCGGACGAAACGTATGAACAGGCACGCCGGCCTGCTTGGCCCGTTCAACTACCCCTGCATTTGGCCGGTCACAGACCAAAAGCTCGATGCGCGCATCGAGCCGGCCTACCATTGCCGCATCCGCAATCGCCTGGAAGTTACTTCCGCTACCCGAGGCAAATACGGCAATACGCAACGGTTCGGTTCTCATACAACCGCCCCGGTAAACGTAACTTTACGCTCCCCTGCCGTTACACGGCCGAGCGTATAAGCTTTCTCGCCATGCTGCGCGAACAGCTCGGCAGCCTGTGCCGCCTGCTCCTCCGCCACGATGACGACCATGCCAATCCCCATGTTGAACGTCCGGAACATATCGTTGTTGCTGATGCCGCCTTCCCGCTGCATCAACTGGAAAATCGGCAAAATCGGCCAGGAGCCGTAATCGATCTCGACGTTGACGCCCTCCGGCAGCACGCGCGGAATGTTCTCCAAGAAGCCGCCGCCTGTAATGTGCGCCATTCCTTTAATCGATACCTCTTCGAGCACCGCCAGCACCGGTTTGACATAAAGCTTCGTCGGAACGAGCAGTGTGTCGCCCAGACGGCCGTCCAACTCGTCGATCGTATCGTGCAAGGCGTAGCCTTTGTCTTCCAGCAGCAGCTTGCGCACCAGCGAGAAACCGTTGCTGTGAACGCCGCTCGAAGCGAGACCAAGGACGACGTCGCCCGGACGGATCGTGGAGCCGTCGATGATCTTCTTCTTGTCGACGATGCCGACCGTAAAACCCGCGATATCGTACTCGCCCTCGCTGTACATGCCCGGCATTTCCGCCGTTTCGCCGCCGATCAGCGCGCAGCCCGACTGCACGCAGCCGTCGCTGATACCTTTAACGATCGCTTCGATTTTCTCCGGAATGACCTTGTCGCAGGCGAGATAATCGAGGAAAAAGAGCGGCTCCGCGCCCTGCACGACAATATCGTTCACGCACATTGCCACGGCATCGATGCCGATGGTGTCGTGCTTGTCCATCGCAAAAGCGATTTTCAGCTTCGTGCCGACACCGTCCGTACCGGAAACGAGCACCGGCTCTTCGTATTTGTCCTTGTTCAGGCCGAACAGCGCGCCGAAGCCGCCGAGGTCTGTTAGCACTTCCGGACGGAAGGTCGTCTTGACGTGCTTCTTCATGCGCTCTACCGCTTCGTTGCCGGCCGCGATATCGACACCGGCTTGTTTATATGCATCGGACACTTGGATTGTTCCTCCCCAAAAGTGGTTGGCTGCGCTTGTTCCGGCTCCAGTTCGTGCTGTCTGCCTGCGGCCGCTCTTGAAAACGGGTTATCTTCATTGATATTAGCAGTGGAAATAACCCGTTTTCAAAGGCGGCACGTAAACTCTCCGGCAGACACACGAACCTCCGCCTAAGCGCTCCGTCAAAAATTTTGCGCAGGAAAATCTGCGCTATCGTAAAAAGGCGGTCCGGGCAGCCCGGGACCGCCGGGTTAGGTCAAAAGCTTGCGAGCGGCCTCGCCGCAATCAATCGCAGCCGCAACCAAGGGCGGCTTCGTCGGGAACCGGCGTCGGATAGCGGTTGTCGAAGCAGGCCGTGCATAGCCCGCGGTTGACTTCCACGTTCGGACGGCCGATGGCCGTGAGCAGCCCCTCGTGGCTGAGAAAATGCAGCGAGTCGGCATTGATCGCCTCGCGGATTTCTTCCACCGATTTTACCGCGGCGATCAGTTCCTGGCGGCTCGGCGTGTCGATTCCGTAGAAGCACGGATTCGCGAACGGCGGCGAGCTGATGCGTACGTGCACTTCCTTCGCGCCGGCCTCGCGCAGCAGGTTAACGATGCGCAGCGAGGTCGTGCCGCGCACGATCGAGTCGTCGATCATGACGACGCGTTTGCCTTCGACGATGCTGCGCACCGCCGACAGCTTCATCTTGACGCCCTGCTCGCGCAGCTCCTGGCTCGGCTGGATGAACGTCCGGCCGGTGTAACGGTTTTTGATCAGGCCGAGCTCGTACGGAATGCCCGTCTGCTCCGCGTAGCCGATCGCGGCGGAAATACTGGAATCCGGTACCCCGGTGACAATGTCGGCATCGACGAACGCTTCGATCGCCAGCTGGCGTCCCATCCGCTTGCGCGCGGAATGGATATTCGTCTCGTCAATGTCGCTGTCCGGCCGGGCGAAATAAATGTATTCCATCGCGCAGATCGCGCGCTGCTTGATCGGCGAGAACCGGTCTTCCGTCACTGCGCCGGTTTTGAAGTCCAGCACCAGCAGCTCGCCCGGCTCAACGTCGCGGTAATACTTGCCGCCGACCGTGTCGAATGCACAGGATTCGGAAGCAAACAGCCACGCGTTGCCAAGACGGCCTATCACAAAAGGCCGCAGGCCATGCGGGTCGCGCGCGACGATCAGCTTGTCCTTCGTCAAAAACATAAACGCATACGCGCCCTCTACCCGGAGCAGCGTCTCCTTCACGGCGGAGACGATATCGTTCTGCTTCGACCGGGCGATCAAGTGCGCTACGACTTCCGTATCGCTGGTCGTTTGGAAAATAGACCCTTCTTTTTCCAGCTGCTCCTTGATTTCCGGCGCATTGGTCAAGTTGCCGTTCGTAGCAATCGCCAGATCGCCTCCGCGGTATTTGAACACGAGCGGCTGCGCATTGGCCAGTTTGCTTTCGCCCGACGTCGAATAACGCACGTGTCCGATCGAAGCGCTCCCGGTCATGGGGGCGAGGTTGTCGTTGTTGAATACTTCCTTCACAAGCCCCATGCCACGGTGATAATGAAACGACTCGCCGTTCGCTACGCAGATGCCCGCGCTTTCCTGTCCGCGGTGCTGCAGCGCATGGAGGCCGTAGTACGAGAGCGAAGCGGCTTCGGAATGCCCGAATACGCCGAAAACTCCGCACTCTTCCCCCAGCTTGTCCATAATGCTGTCTTGGCCGGTATGGCCTTCGTTATAGTAGCGTCCGGTCCAGAGCGGCACAGCCGCTCCGGAACCCGAACGAACGATTTTCGCTGCCTCTTGTCCCTGTCCGCCGATCAACTGTTCATCAGACATGGAATCGCATCCTTCCAAACCTTTTCTAGTTCCGTCACAGATGCATCAATAACCGGTGTTCCATTGACTTGAAGTTGGAGCGAGCTGCCGCCGACCGTACCGAGCGCTTGCATCGGCACGCCGCGCTCTGCCAGAAGCTTTTGCAGCGCTTCGGCTTTGTCCGGAGCGGCGCTTAGCAGAAGGCGGGATTGGCTCTCGCTGAACAGCGCAATATCCGGGCGCAGCTCCGTTGCGAAGTTCACCTTCGCACCGAGACGGCCGCTCATGCAGCTCTCGGCCAGCGCGACAGCCAGCCCGCCTTCGGACAGGTCGTGCGCCGATGCGACAAGCCCTTGCTGAATCGCGGTCAGTACCGCATCCAGCAGCGTTTTTTCCACGTCCAGATCGATTTGCGGCGGACGGCCTTCCGTTACGCCGTGCACGATATATTGGAAC
This sequence comes from Paenibacillus tyrphae, assembly GCF_027925525.1. Lineage (GTDB taxonomy): Bacteria > Bacillota > Bacilli > Paenibacillales > NBRC-103111 > Paenibacillus_G > Paenibacillus_G tyrfis_B. The sequence continues at coordinate 34,669 of NZ_BSDJ01000037.1, forward strand.
TCGCTGCCGCCCAGCTCCGCTTTCGTCTGGCCGAGCAGCAGGATCACGTCGCCTTCGCGCTTGAAGCCCTGCGTCGTAATATGGTCGGTGTCATGCACCAAGCCGACCATTCCGACGACCGGCGTCGGATAAATCCCGCCTTTGGCGTTCTCGTTGTACAAGCTGACGTTGCCGCCGATGACCGGCGTATTCAGCTTGCGGCAAGCTTCGGCCATGCCGTCGACGGATTTCTCCAGCTGCCAGAAAATTTCCGGCTTCTCCGGGCTGCCGAAGTTCAGGTTGTCCGTAATTGCCAGCGGCTCCGCGCCGGAGCAAACGTTGTTGCGCGCCGCTTCCGCCACGGCGATGCGGCCGCCAACTTCGGGATCGAGGTATACAAAACGTCCGTTGCAGTCCGTGGACATGGACAGCGCCTTGCGGGAGCCGCGAATCGTCACGACCGCCGCGTCGGAGCCCGGCTGAACCGCCGTGCTGGTACGCACCATATAATCGTATTGGTTATAAATCCATTCTTTGTTTGCTACCGTAGGGGAAGCCAGCACCTGCTTGAGCGCGCCGTTCAAATCCGTCACTTCCGGGTAACGAAGCGTATCGATCTTGCCGTTCTCTTCATAATAAGCCGGTACCGCGGAAGGCTTATGATACATCGGGCAATCATCTACGAGCGCTTTGACTGGCATATCGCCAACCAGCTCGCCCTTATGATACAGCTTCAGGTTGCCGTCGTCGGTCACTTTGCCGACCTTCGCGCAGTGCAGCCCCCAACGCTCGAAAATCGCTTTGGCCTGAGCCTCGTGCTCCGGCTTCACCACGAACAGCATCCGCTCCTGCGATTCCGACAGCATCATCTCGTAAGGCGTCATGCCTTCCTCGCGCTGCGGTACCTCGTCCAGATACAGCTCCATGCCGTTGCCGGCCTTGCTTGCCATCTCCGAGCTGGAGCAGGTCAAGCCTGCGGCGCCCATATCCTGAATGCCGACGACGATGCCGGAATCAATCAGCTCCAGGCACGCTTCCAGTACCAGCTTTTCCATAAACGGATCGCCGACCTGCACCGCCGAACGCTTCGCTTCGGACTCCGCCGTCAAATCTTCGGAGGCGAACGTCGCGCCGTGAATGCCGTCGCGTCCCGTCGCCGGGCCGACGTAGAAGACCGGGTTGCCGACGCCTTTGGCGACGCCCTTCTGGATCTTGTCGTGATCGATGAGGCCGACACACATCGCATTGACGAGCGGGTTACCTTCATAGCTCTCGTCGAACATGACTTCGCCGCCGACTGTCGGAATGCCGATACAGTTCCCGTACCCGGCAATCCCCGAAACGACGTGCTCGAACAAATATTTGACGCGATCATTGCTGAGACGTCCGAAACGCAAGCTGTTCAATACCGCCACCGGGCGTGCGCCCATCGAGAAAATATCGCGGATAATGCCGCCGACTCCCGTCGCTGCGCCTTGGTAAGGCTCGACTGCCGAAGGATGGTTATGGCTTTCGATTTTGAACACAACCGCTTGGTTGTCGCCGATATCGACGATGCCCGCACCCTCGCCCGGTCCCATCAGGACGCGCGGTCCGCTTGTCGGGAATTTGCGGAGAACCGCCTTCGAGTTTTTATAGGAGCAGTGCTCGGACCACATGACGCTGAACACGCCGATCTCGACGTAGTTCGGCTTCCGGCCCAAAAACCCGCAAATTTTGTCATACTCCGCATCCGATACGCCGAACTGCTTGTAAATCTGCTGCTCGGCAATTTGCTCTGCCGTTGGTTCCTTAGCCGATAGCTGCTGCGCCATGCTTCTCCCTCCAGGTGCTCAAAATCGATGTAAACATCTTCCGTCCGTCCGCCGAGCCGAGCAGCTCGTGCACCGCCCGCTCCGGATGCGGCATCATGCCCAGCACGTTGCCCGCCCGGTTGCAAATTCCGGCAATATCGTCGACCGAGCCGTTCGGGTTGTTACCGGCTTCGTAACGGAACACGATCTGGTTGTTCGCTTTCAGCTCCGTCAGCGTCGCCTCGTCGCAATAATAGTTGCCTTCGCCGTGGGCGATCGGAATGTTGATCAGCTCGCCCTTTGTATAGTCCGAAGTAAACGGCGTATTCGTATTTTCCACCTGCAGCATGGCTGCGTGGCAGCGAAATTTGAGCGACCGGTTGCGCAGCATGCCTCCTGGAAGCAAACCCGATTCCAGCAAAATCTGGAAACCATTGCAAATACCCAGAATGTATTTTCCTTCCTCTGCCGCTTTCACCAAAGCGCTCATCACCGGGGCAAAACGGGCTATCGCGCCGCAGCGCAGGTAGTCGCCGTACGAGAAGCCGCCGGGAATAAGAATACAATCATATTTCGATAAGTCCGTTTCCGTATGCCATACGTAATCCACTGGCTGTCCGATCGTATCCTCTACCGCTTTGTAGCAGTCGATATCGCAGTTGGAGCCGGGGAATACCAACACCGCGAAATTCATCACGCGCGCCTCCTTTTGATTAACCCTGTACCAGCTCGAAACGGTAATCCTCGATCACGGTGTTCGCGAGCAGCTTCTCGCACATCGCTTTCAACCGCTCTTCCGCCGCAGCCCGGTCGTTTGTGTTCAGTTCCACTTCCAAATATTTACCGATTCTCACCTTGTCCACTTCGTCGAAGCCCATCGAGTGGAGCGCACCCTGTACGGCGGTTCCTTGCACATCCAGAACGCTTTGCTTGATCGTTACGTATACCGTTGCTTTGAACATTAGGAAAAGTACCTCCCACATTAAGTTAATCATTTTAGGCCTATCCTGAAGCGCGTTATCCGCGGAGCGGCAGCTTGCCGCCCCGGCAAGCCAGCTTACCCTTGCACCAAACGGTTATAGATATCGCGGTAACGCCGGGAAGTCTCCTCCACCACATGCGGCGGCAGCGGGTCCGGCTCGCTGTTTTTGTCCCAATCCGTGCCGGACAAATACGTCCGGACCGGCTCTTTGTCCATGCCGTCGATCTCGATGTCGAGCTCGTACTTGCTTTTGTCCCAGAAGCGGGAGGAATCCGGCGTAAAAATTTCGTCGATCAAGATGATTTCGCCGTCGATCAGACCAAATTCGAACTTCGTATCCGCCAAGATGATGCCGCGCGCCTCGCAAAACTCCCGCGCAAACTCGTACAGCCGAATGCTTTTCTCTTGAAGCTGCTGCGTTAACTCCGCGCCGACCAGCTCGGTCATCCGTTCGATCGAGATGTCCTCGTCGTGGCCGACGTCGTTCTTCGCGGCAGGCGTGAAAATCGGCTGCGGAAACCGTTCGTTTTTCCGCATACCCGCCGGCAGCTTGTGCCCGTTTACTTCGCCGGTTTGCTGGTACTGCCGCCAGCCGCCGCCGGTAATGTAGCCGCGCACGACGCATTCGATGTCGATCCGCTGCGCCTTTTTCGTGACCATGAACCGGTCCTTCATGATCTCGCGGTCCGTGACCAGCTCCCCGAGCCGGTCCACGTCGGCATGCACCAGATGATTCGGCTGGATGTCTGCCGTCCGCTCGAACCAGAAGCGGCTGAGCGAATTCAGCACGTTGCCTTTGTCCGGCACCGCCGGGCTCAGCACCCAGTCGAACGCAGAGATGCGGTCGGTGACCGCGATCAGGTAGTGCTCGCCGAGATCGTACAACTCCCGGACCTTGCCTTTGTAGAGCAGTGGCGCCTTCACGTAAGGCTCGGCGCTCGAAATGGCCGTTGTCGTCGTTCCACTCATCGCTTCGTCAGGCCTCCCCCGTTTAGATCAGCTCAAGCCGAGACGCTTGAAAATCGTATCGACATGCTTCAAATGCCAGCTTGGGTTGAACGCGTCGTCGATCTCTTCCAGGCTCAGATGCTCCCGGATCGCCGGCGTATTCTCGATAATGTCGCGGAACGAACGCTGCTCTTCCCAAGCTTGCATCGCGCGCGGCTGCACCGTATCATACGCTTGCTCGCGGCTGAAGCCTTTGTCGATCAGCTTCGTCATGACACGGCCGGAGAACGGCACACCGTACGTGCTTTGCATGTTGCGCTTCATGTTTTCCGGGAACACCGTCAGGTTTTTCACGATGTTGCCCAGGCGGTTCAGCATGTAGTTGAGCAGGATCGTCGCATCCGGCAAAATGATCCGCTCGACCGAGGAGTGCGAAATATCGCGCTCATGCCACAGCGTCACGTTCTCGTAAGCGGAAACCATATGGCCGCGGATGACCCGCGCCAGTCCGGAGATGCTTTCGCAGCCGATCGGATTGCGCTTGTGCGGCATCGCGGACGAGCCTTTTTGCCCCTTGGCGAACGGCTCCTCCACCTCGCGGAATTCGCTCTTCTGCAGCGCGCGGATTTCCGTCGCGAATTTGTCGAGCGAGGTCGCGATCAGCGCCAGCGTCGCCATGTACTCCGCGTGACGGTCGCGCTGCAGCGTCTGCGTGGAGATCGGCGCCGGCTTCGTGCCGAGCTTGCCGCACACATATTCCTCGACGAACGGATCGATGTTCGCGTACGTGCCGACCGCGCCGGAAATTTTGCCGAACTGCACGCCGTCCGCCGCAAAGCGGAAACGCTCCAGGTTGCGCTTCATTTCCTCGTACCACAGCGCCATTTTCAGCCCGAACGTCGTCGGCTCGGCATGCACGCCGTGCGTCCGTCCCATCATCGCCGTATCTTTGTATGCGACCGCCTTATCCTTCAAAATCTCGATGAAGTTCAGCAGGTCCTTCTCCAGAATCGTGTTGGCCTGCTTGAGCAAGTAACCGAGCGCCGTATCGACTACATCCGTAGAAGTCAAGCCGTAGTGCACCCATTTCCGCTCCGGTCCGAGCGTCTCGGATACCGCACGCGTGAAGGCGATCACATCGTGGCGCGTCTCCTGCTCGATTTCGTAGATGCGGTCGATGTTGAAGCCTGCGTTTTTGCGCAGCTCGACGACATCTTCCTTCGGGATTACGCCCAGTTCCGCCCATGCTTCGCAGGAAAGAATCTCAACTTCGAGCCATGCCTTAAATTTGTTTTCTTCCGTCCAAATGCCGCCCATCTCAGGTCTCGTATAACGATCGATCATGGTTTCTCCATCCTCCGCTTTAATCCGTTTGCTTTATTTGGTGAAATAGTCGCTGCGCGAGCGGATCGTTCCTCCGATCGCTGTTGTCCCCGGATTCTTTTGATTGTATAACCCCTTAAGTTGTTAGAATCCAGGGACAAAGGCGACCGCTACGCTTCTCCAGAACGATCCGCTCCATCCGCTTTTTTTCACCGGGTTTTGATTCCAAACCGTTCTTATTTATATAGCGTCCCATATTTTTGAAGCCTCTATCCAATCGAATGCCGCCTCATGCGAGACCGCGAGCAAGTTCACATGGCCCATCTTGCGGCCGGCTTTGGCTTCCTGCTTCCCGTACAAATGCACCTTCGCCGTCACGCCCGGCACCTGCTCCGCTTCCGGCTTGACGATCCAGTCCAGCAGCGGCTGCACATGCTCGCCCAGCACATTGACCATGACGACCGGCGTCATCAGCGCCGGGTCTCCAAGCGGCAGGTTTGCGATCGCCCGCACATGCTGCTCGAACTGTGACGTCCGGCATGCCTCCATCGTATAGTGGCCGGAATTATGCGGACGCGGCGCCAACTCGTTGACATACAGCTCGCCATCCGCAGTAAGGAACAGCTCGACGGCGATGAGGCCGATCACATCCAGCTCCTCGGCGATCCGCAGCGCCATCCGCTCCGCTTCCCGCTGCACCTCTTCCGGCACTCTGGCCGGTACAATGGACAAGTGCAGAATGTTGTTCACATGCACATTTTCCGCGGCGGGAAAAGCTTTAACCTCCCCGCGCGGACTGCGGGCCGCGATGACCGACAGTTCCTTCGTGAAATGCACGAACTGCTCCAGCACCAGCTCCGTCCGGGCCCGGCTTAGCGTATCGTACGCCTCCTGCACTTCGTCCAGCGAGCGGATCACCCACTGCCCTTTGCCGTCGTATCCGCCCGTCGCCGTCTTCAGCACGCACGGCGTACCGAAGCGGCGTACCGCTTCGCGCAGCTCTTCCGCGCTGCCGATTTCGGCATACGGCGCGACCTTGACGCCTGCGGCTTCAATCGCCCGCTTCTCGCGCAGCCGATGCTGTGTCGTGTACAACAGCTTGCTGCCCTGCGGCACGTACGACTCGGCCATCAGCAGCTTGGTCACATCGGCGTCCACGTTTTCGAACTCGTACGTGATGACGTCGGCCAGCTCCGCAAGCTGCCGGGCGGCATCGACATCATGATAAGGCGCGACGATTTGCCGGTCGGCCACTTGGCCGCAAGGCGAATCCGGCGTCGGGTCCAGCGTCACGAACCGGTAGCCCATGGCGCTTCCGGCCAAAGCCATCATCCGCCCGAGCTGCCCTCCCCCAAGCACGCCGATCGCAGCGCCGGGGGGCAACACTTTCGATGGATCATACGTTCTGTTTTGTTCTGTCTGCCGCGTCATTCCAGCACGCTCTTTTCGATCACAGTTTGCGCGATTTTTTCGCGGCGCTCCGCAACTTTACGCTGCAGCGCCGGATCGAAGGCTCCGAGCATTTGAGCGGCCAGCAGCCCCGCATTCGTCGCTCCGGCATTGCCGATCGCCACGGTGCCGACCGGAATGCCGCCCGGCATCTGAACGATGGACAGCAGCGAATCGAGGCCGTTCAGCGTCGATGACTTCACCGGCACGCCGATCACCGGCAGTACCGTCTTCGCCGCCACCATGCCCGGCAAATGCGCCGCGCCGCCTGCTCCCGCAATAATGACCTTCAATCCGCGTTCCGCCGCCGATGCCGCATACTCGAACATCAGGTCGGGCGTCCGGTGAGCGGAGACGACTTTCTTTTCATAAGGCACTTCGAGCTCGTCCAGCACGTCGCAAGCATGCTTCATCGTTTCCCAGTCGGACTGGCTGCCCATAATGACTCCAACAAGAACAGACATTGGTAACCTCCGTGTCGGTCGCATCGATGTTTGACCCTATATTATAGAAGCAAAAAAAACAAAACGCCCATTAGATAGTACTGACAAGCGCAGTCTATCGGCAGGACGACAAGAATACTCCACAAGCGCAAGCTAAGGTCTGGCATGCTTATGCCGACCCCTGAAACTTCGCTCACTCGTAGTCCAAAAATTTAAGGTTTTCGGGTAGAAACTTTCGGGCCATATTCCCGACATTATACGAGACTATTCGATTTTTTAAGGCTTTCTTCCTCTTTAGTTTAACAGTCTTTAACACCGCATGTCAACTCCAAAAGACGAACATTATTTTGTTCAAAACAGAAATAGTTCGCATTTTCGCACAAAAAAGCGTACGACTTATCCTTGCTCCAAAATGTGTTTTTTTATGCGAATCAGCTCGTTCCGCCCGTCTTCTACTTCTTCTTTCGACAAATTGCCCTGCTCCAGTACTGCTGAATCCAAGCCCAGCCATCGTTCGTACATCCGAATGCCGAATTCAAGCTGTTCGAGACGCTCCTCGGTTTCCTTCATGCGCTCCAGTTCGTCCAGCAAATGGAAAAGCGCATCCTCCGCCTGACCATATCGGCCGCCAGCTTCATAATATGGGATAAGCACCTTCAGCAGGCTTGCAGACATAGGAGCCCGTCCAACCAGGGCAAGCGCGGACTCGATCCGGTCTATGAATTCCTCGCGCAGCTCTTCGCGCGCATCCAGTTCTCTGGCCGTCAGCAGAAGCTCCAGCGATTTGGCCCCCGTCGCTCTGGCGGCCGCCTCTTCTCCGGAGTCCGCATACAAAGCCGCCTGGGCGTTGAGCATGTCCCCGCATACAAGCACTTTCCCTTGATCGACCTCGCCGTCTTTGGACAGCAGAGCAAGCAGATCTTTGACCGATAGCGCATGGATCAGCTTCGAGCCGACGCCGAGCAGCTGCCGCATCGCCTGGTTCAACAGCTCCATCGCTTCCCGCAGCTGTTGATTCTGCCGAAGAAACATCACTTTATGCAGCGTTTCCGCCGCCTGTTCGATCAACCGTAATATGTAATCCCGCTTATACATGGCGCTGCTCCTTTCTCGGGACGAAGACCGTCCCAAATCAGCTGATGCCCCCGAACACTCTTTTATTGTACCGCATTCCTGCCCGGGAGGAAAAAAAGCTTCTGCTATTTTCCGGCAGCTACTGGATGATTTTATGTATTGATACCAGTAACAAGCCTGTGGTAAATTCTTAAAAGCCGAATCGCACAGCACATTTTGTGTACGTACGGGGGACGCACTACTTGGGGTGAATGCCGCAGAACCGCGAGGTTCGAAGGCTAGGGAGCATACCTCTTCCCGAACCCGACAACTAACCTCGGAGGCTTACAGGAGGGAAAACAGAATATGAAATTCGGTTTAAAAAGCGTGCTTCTTGCATGCCTGTTCACACTGCCCGCGATACTGCCCATCTGCGCTCCGGCTGCCTATGCCGATGAACCGGTGCGTCTGTCGGAGGATATCAAGGTTCAGGTGAACGACAAGCTGGTGCAGTTTCCGGATGCCCAGCCTTTTGTGGATGAGAATCACAAGCTTCAAGTTCCCGCGCGCGTCGTCGCGGACAAACTCGGCTACCAGCTGAATTGGGAGCCTGCCGGTTCCGAAATCAAAGTTACAATCAAAGACAATAAAAACAGCCTTTCGCTGCAAACCGGAAATAAATCGGTTACGGTCAACGGGCAGCGAGAGCAGATTGAAAGCGCCGCGGAAATCGTCGACGGCCGCGTCTATGTGCCGGTCCGGCTGATCTCGGATTCGTTCGACATCCAGACGCAATGGGACAACCAAAACCGCATCGCGATACTTGGTGCCGACGGCAATTATCACGCTCCCGCTTGGTATCGTCCAGGCCCAGCCGTTCAGGCCGCTTACCAAGCGCCCGCACCGGGTTACAGCAAAATGATCGAAGTCAAAGCGACAGCCTACACCGCATCTCCTGCAGAGAACGGCGGATTTGGCGCAGTCGATTATATGGGCAACCCCTTGAATCTTGGAACGATCGCCGTAGATCCTTCGGTCATTCCGCTCGGTTCCAAGGTGCTGATCAAAGGCTACTCCTATATGGGCCTGCCCGCTAACGGCTTGTACGCCACAGCGACGGATACCGGAGGCGCGATCAAAGGCAACAGGATCGATATTTTCCTTCCCGAAAGCCGCGCTCAAGCCAGCCTCTTCGGTATGCAGAATGTGCAGGTATACGTACTTAATCCATAATCAAGCTTGATTCTCATCCAAACGAAAAAAGCAGTCGATTCCCTTTATAACGGGACGGCTGCTTTTTTCAGTTCCTACATATATTAATCGTATGTTTTGCCCGCATAGTTCGCGACCACATCGCGGATCAGCATGTAGGCTTCCCCATTTGTGAGCCGCTTCGGGTCTTGGATGGCCGAAACCGTATCCTTCTTCACCACGCCCCGATCGAGCAGCTCCTGCACGGTCGTCCGCGGATTCTGAGGTAAGCCCATGGCCGAGCCGAGGGCAGCCGCCGCTTGCTCCAACGTAAGCGGCGCTTCAGCCGGATTGCTCATCCCCTGAAGCGAATCGGCGGCCCTTCCTTTAAAATAGGCCGAATGCAATCTCCCTACGCCGTTCAGTTGGTAGACGAACCGCTGCGCGTTCGAGGCACCGTCCAAATCAAACCCTTGGTTTTTGTCACCGCCCACAGTCAAATTCATGCTCACCGCCGCTTTCAGCCCGGCATAGGCTTTATGCTTCGTATAAGCGGGAGGTTGAATGCGGAGTGGTTTCAGCTCCATCCCTTGCTTGTTTAGCCTTTCTTGCAGCGCTGCGATGTCCTGCTTGGACTCGGAAAGCTCGCGGAACGAGAGCCCCTTGTCTACTGCCAGCTTGGCCGCGGCTCCAGCCGCCTGTCCCGTCGCCATGCCCACAGGGATGACTCGCGCGCTGCCGTGGGGCAGCGTATCGAAGCTCGCCGAACGCCCCACAACCAACAGCCCGCTCACCTCGCGGGGCAAAATGCTGCGGAACGGAATCGCATACTGCACCGGATTCATCATGATGGCACCGCGGTCTTGGTAGTTCGTGCTCTGGATATCGACTTTATAAGAGCCGAAAGCGATGCGATCCCATTGATCGCGGTTATCGAGCACGTCGGTCATGGTCAGACGGTATATGCCCTTCATATGCCGGGTTTCCCGCACGTACAGCTCCGGTGCCGTTCCGGCGAGTTCGAGATCAGCGAACTCTTTGAAATTTTTCTTCATATAATCGACCACAAGCGGAATTTCTTTCTTTCCGATTTCAAAAGCTTCTTCGACCGACCCGGGGTCTAGCGGATTGATGCCGAAAATTTGCAGCGCGTTGATGAGAATCGTCCCGTCATTTTGTCTCCCGATATTGAGGCCACGCATGCGAACCTTGTCTTTGTTGCTCGATGGATACTCCCACATTTCGGGGAACCCCCATCCGCTCATTCGGTCAATACCGGTATCCTTATGCCTGCCGAACGATTCCCATACCTCCTGCGTAACGCCCCTCAGCTTAAACACAAGCGTGACCGCCATCTGGGATTCCGGATCGCCGATGTCCTCTCTCCCTATCGTGAACGCTACGCCTGCGGCCGCGGCAATGTCCGCATCCTGTGTCGCGTCGATCACGGCTTTGGCCTTCACATTATGCCGGCTGCCGTCCTGCCGGATCACCTGCACGCCGGTAACCTTGCGCATGCCGTCCTGACCGACGGTTACAATTGGCTCCATCGTCTTCACCTTCATGAGAAGATCGATATTCGGCTCCTGTCGGACCAGCTCGTAGAACGCATTGGCAGCTGTGACAACATCAAATGACGTACCTTCGATGCGATCGTACCATTCCTGGAAAATCCCTTTATTCAAAAAGTTATGCTTGCCCGGAACAAGCGAAGACTCGGGAGAATAATTGTTATCCAAACTGTTCAACCAACCAAGCGTCATCAAGCCGCCAAGAATCTCACGGTTCCGCCCGTCAACGAGCAGCACGGACAGGCCGTTGCGCGCCGCCGAGACGGCGGCCGCCACGCCTTCCGGATCGGTGCCGGTCACAATCACATCATAAGCATCTTTGATCTGGGAGACGGAGCTTACTTGAAGCAGCGGCTTCATTTCCCCCGGCATGGCGGTGCTCTTGTAATGGCTGTACCACCATAGCCCGCCTCCGATGATGAAAGCCAACAACAGGCCCAATCCTATTGCCATCCGTAAACCTTTTTTTGACCGATTCGCCATCCCTAAGCTCACACTCCGTTTCGGCTCGATCTACTTACGCTGTATTGGACGCGTCGAACCGGCGGTTTGTTCCAGAAAACCTCATTTTTTACAAAGAGTTCGACGAACTATGCCGTCCAGCGAATCCGGTTCGTTGCACCGGTACTTCCAAGCTTACGGCAGTAACGCGGCAGTCGGCTTTTCTGTATAATAGAGTCAACGAACAAGCCGGAAGGAGTCATTAGCTTATGGGGATATGCGATAAAGATCCGTTCGTGAGAAGCATGGAGCTGCTGCGGGAGAACGTGCCGTCTTTCGCCAAGTATCCGTTTCACCTCCCGGCTTTGCGGCAGCTGACTACCCTGCGTTTCCATCCCAAGGTTACGTACATCATCGGGGAGAATGGCATGGGCAAGTCCACGCTGCTCGAAGCACTAGCCGTTGCGTGGGGCTTCAATCCTGAAGGCGGCAGCTTGAATTTCAATTTCGCCACGCACGAATCCCACTCGGAGCTGCACCGGCATATCCGTTTAGTGCGTGGAATAGGCAAGCCGAGGGACGGCTTCTTCTTCCGGGCGGAAACCTACTACAACCTGGCGACCAATATCGACCAGTTGGATAGCGAGCCATTGGGCGGAGCTCGAATCATCGACTGGTACGGGGGCAAGTCACTGCACGAGCAGTCGCACGGCGAATCGTTTTTTGCGGCTTTCCTTCACCGTTTCGGGGGCAACGGGCTGTATATTTTGGACGAGCCGGAAGCCGCGTTGTCTCCCCTCAAGCAAATGTCCATGCTCGCCCGTATCCACGCTCTGGTCAAAAAGAACTCGCAGTTCATCATCTCGACGCATTCGCCCATTCTGATGGGCTATCCGGACGCGCTCGCTTATTATTTGACGGCGGATGGAATCGAGCACATAAATGTGGAAGAAACCGATCATTATATCATTATGAAGCAATTTCTGCATAACCGGGAACGCATGCTTAGAGAGCTTTTTGCCGACGAGGAATAACGCAAAAAGAACAGGCCCGATTTGTTCCGGTACGCTGTTCTTCGTTCTTTCCATCCCTATTTCTGGCCTGCGGCTAAACGGAGTCTTCGTTCTTCTTCACGTCGAAGCGTTCCTCGCGGCGGTCAATCGGCCCCGGGCTTCCGGCAACCGGCGGATCGATCTGCACCGCCTGACCGGTCGTCCGCGTCTGGTGCAGGTCGGTAGCGCCAGCCGCATGAGTGGCCAGATCCTCCAGCTCGGCGTTACCTGCATTATCATTCACTTGGCTCATTGTAATTCCCTCCTTGTCGTGAGCTACTTGTATTTTGCGGTTTCCGCTGACATTTCATACCTGAAAAGCGTCTGCTTTCCGGCTGGAGGCAGAAAAAACCGGCGGCGCCCGAAGGCAATCGCCGGTTCCCGATAGTTATTTTACGAGATTTTGCAGCAGGCTTTGTCCCATTTGAACTTCTTGGTTAAATTCGTCTTGATATTCGTTGATGATATCCGTGCTGAAGCCTTTAGACTCCAGCTCGCTTCTTACGCTGTCGATAATGGCGTTGAACTGAGCTGATTTTTCGTTAAACTTGCTTTCTCCCTGGCGATAAAGCCTCGCTCTTTCCTTGGAACTGCTTGCCGCTGCTGCCTGAAGAGCGATCCCCATCAATTCCTGTTTGCTTTCATTGCGGAGATGGATGAGCTGCTGAGTCGCATTTTTCGTGATTTCCTTGTACTCTTTATCCTTGTCACCTTTTCCATTGCCGTTACCATTGCCATTGCCATTGCCATTCCCGTTTCCATTTCCGTTGCCGTTTCCGTTGCCGTTGCCGTTACCATTGCCTTTACCGTTTTCCTTATCTTGCTTTTCTTTTTCTTGCTTCTCTTTCTCCTGTTTTTCCTTCTCTTGCTTTTCTTTTTCCTGCTTTTCCTTCTCTAACCGCTCTTTCTCCTGCTTTTCTTTCTCTTGTTTCTCTTTCTCTTGCTTCTCTTTCTCTAACCGTTCCTTTTCCTGCTTCTCTCTCTCCAGTCTTTCCTGTTCCTTATCTTTCTTTGGCGGTTTTGGAGCGCCCCAGTTGCCAAAATTCGTCTCGAACCATTTGTCCAGATTGAACTGCTCTCCGAGGAACACGTTCAGATTGACCACGGTAGGTCCGTTGAAGTTAACCAGCGGCGACTCGTTCTCGAACGTAAGCGATGCCGCCTCGGCTTTCGGCGCAGACAGTACCGGTGTCGTCAAAGCTGCCGCGATTACGACCGCAAGAAACTTCGACAAGGTTTTCCTTTTGTTCATAGCTTTCTCTCCTTTAGTTTTATAAAGTTATGCAGAGCTCATTTTTTCTCCTGAAGAGACTTCTCGTAGCTTTTGCCCTTGCTTAAACCGTATTTCGAAGCAATCGCAATCAGCTCGTCGTACTCCTCTTCCGAAAGCTTTTCCAGGATCATGGCCTTGGCTTTCCTTTTTTCCTCCAAGGAAACGCCTTTTTCAAACATATTTTGTAATAGTTTTAAATCATTTCCATCTAATTTTTTGAGCAGCACAGTTGTAATTTTGACTTGCTCGGTCAGCGAAATTTGGTCCTGCACTTCCTTCGCCTTGCCTGCGGATATTTCCGCCTTATAGCCTGTGCTGCCCGACTTCGGGTCGGACGGCTTGTCGGCTGCCTGCGGAACCGTGGCCGGTGCTTGTGCCGACGGCTGAGCCTGCTCCGCTTTCCCCGACGGTGCCGGGGAATCGCCCGACGTCCGGACGTCATCCTGCCCGGAGGCGGACTTCGGGGCGTCCGTCGGCTTCTGCTGCGATACCGGAGGCTGCCCGGATGCTGAAACCTGATGCGCCGGTTCCGTCCGCTTCTCCGGATCGTTCACCGGCCGCTTCCCCGCCGGCGCTTCTTCCGCCAGACTCGCAAGAGCCGCCATCATCCGTTCCTGCACCATATGAAGCGCCCAATACCCGCCGGCAAGCAGCAGCAACACAACCACCGTCCCGACTACTAAAGCCTTTTTCATTCTCGCCTTCATGGAACCTCCCCTCTTCGTAGCGTCATGTTCCGTCTGATTTTGCAGAACACCGCCAGGCATAGGATAAGAACCACTAAGCCAAGGAATCCGCCGATTGAATCCAATACAATATCCTGCATTGCGCTGGTACGCTCAACACTTCTCGCTTGATTCCATTCATCCGCCGAAGCAATGCCAATCACATAAATGATTGCAAGCAGCATTTTGAAGCCAAGCTTCCATCGGGCTTGAATCAACGCGAACAAAGCACAAACCGCCAGCATCGCGTACATGAACAAATGTGCACCTTTTCGAAACAAAAACTCGACAAATTCAAACGGCTGCTTCCTGGCTTCAATCGTAGAATGATGATAGTGAATGGTCATTTCAGGTACGACGCTAAGCATCCCCTCCTTCGTGAACCATTTATGTAAAATTGGCTGTATACTCTGCTCATGGTAGGACTGGGAAGAGAAGTTAAAAATAAGCAGCGTCCACAGCAACACAGGAACAAGGGTAAGGAGTTTAGTAATTGACCGGATGGGATTCACTCCTAGCCGTCAATACTGCCGGCCTGCCAACCGAATGGTAAACAAAGCCGTGTTCGTACATTTCCTGCAAAGAGAAACAATTTCGCCCGTCGATCAGGAACGGATATTTCAGCAGCTTGCGAACGGAAGCAAGATCCATGCCCGCAATTTCATCCCACTCGGTTAAAATCAGGCAGACGTCGCAATCCGTCACCGCCGCCTCGACGCTGTCACAATAGGTCACCTCCGCAGGCAGCAGCGCCCGGGCGTTCGGAATGGCGATCGGATCGTACGCTTGCACGATCGCGCCTTTTTTCACCAGCTCGTCGATAATGACAAGCGACGGAGCGCAGCGCATATCGTCCGTATTCGGTTTAAAAGCGAGTCCGAGCACCGCAATCCGCCGTCCGGCATAGTCGCCGAACAAATCCTGCAGCTTCTTCAGCATAACGAACGGCTGTGCCTCGTTGGTCGAGATGACGGATTTCAGCAGCGTAAAATCGTACCCGGCCTGGTCCGCCATATGGGCGAGCGCAAACGTATCCTTCGGAAAGCAGGAGCCGCCGTAGCCGATACCGGCCTGCAAAAATTTCCCGCCGATCCGGCTGTCCATCCCCATGCCTTCCGACACCTGGGTCACATCGGCCCCAACCCGTTCACACAGATTGGCGATGGCGTTGATAAACGAAATTTTCGTGGCCAGAAAGGCGTTGGCCGCATATTTGATCATCTCCGCGCTTTGCAGGTCCGTAATGAAAATTTTCGTCTGCAGCGGTTCGTGCAGCTTCGCAATGACCTTGGCCGCCTTATCACTCGTTGCCCCGATTACCGCCCGATCCATGTTCATGCAATCCGCAATCGCCGAGCCCTCGCGTAGAAATTCGGGGTTGGACACGACGTCAAAATGAATGCGCTCATTGACCCTATTATTAGCGACGATCGTCCGCACAAGCTCTCCCGTACCGACCGGCACCGTACTCTTGTTGACGATAATTTTGTACGTGTTCAGGTGCTTGCCGATCGTCTTGGCCACTTCCTTCACGTAGCGCATATCCGCTTCGCCGTTCTCCGCCATTGGCGTGCCGACCGCAATATAAATGATGTCGGAATCTTCAATGGCTTCGCCGACTTCGGAGGTGAAGAAGAGGCGGTTTTCCGCCACATTCTTCGCGACAAGCTCCTTTAAGCCCGGCTCGTAGATGGGAATCTCGCCGTTTTGCAGCATGGCGATTTTGTCCTTGTTCACATCGCAGCAGATGATGCGGTTGCCCATTTCGGCAAAGCACGTTCCCGACACCAGACCGACGTATCCCGTACCAATCACTGTTATATTGTGCATAAGCTTATTTCGCCACCTTACTATAAAATGAAGGTTCGCTTTCGTACAGCGTCCGGATATAGTTCATCACGTCATTGCGCAAATCGTCGCGCTGCAGCGCGAAGTCCAGCGTCGCTTTGATAAAGCCGAATTTGTCCCCGACGTCATGCCGGGCTCCTTGGAAATTGTAGGCGATAACCGGCCTTTTCTCATTCAATCGCTTGAGCGCGTCCGTCAGCTGGATTTCGCCGCCCGCACCGGCCGGGAGACTCTCCAAAATATCGAAAATGTCCGGCGTCAAAATGTACCGGCCCATGATCGCATAGTTGGAAGGAGCGGCTTTTTTCGAAGGCTTCTCGACCAGCGTATCCAGGAAGAATACTTCCGGCTCGATCGACGAGCCCCGAGGAGCGATGATCCCGTATTTGGACACGTCCTCGTCGTTCACCTTTTGCACGCCGACGACTGAGGAGGAGTATCGAGAATGGACGCGAATGAGCTGGCTCAGGCACGGCTCGTTCGACTGCACGATGTCGTCGCCGAGCAGAACGGCAAACGGCTCGTCGCCGACAAAGCTGCGCGCGCACCAGATCGCGTGACCGAGACCCTTCGGCTCTTTTTGGCGGATATAATGGATATTCGCCATCTCGGATATCGCTTGAATTTGCTCAAGCTCCTTGTTCTTGCCCTTCTTCGACAGCGTCTCTTCCAGCTCGAACGACTTGTCGAAGTGATCTTCGATCGCCCGCTTTCCGCGCCCGCTAATAATCAGAATATCTTCGATCCCGGAGGCAATCGCCTCTTCGATGATGTATTGAATCGTCGGCTTGTCCACAATCGGCAGCATTTCTTTCGGCTGAGCTTTGGTTGCAGGCAGGAAGCGCGTTCCCAGTCCCGCTGCAGGAATGATCGCTTTACGCAATTTCATGAGTCATACCTCCGCATACGAGTGTTTTGACGATCTCAATCACTTTCGCTTGCTCGGTTTCGGTCAGGCTGGAGCCGGAAGGCAGGCAAATTCCCTGCTCGAACAGCCGGTCGGATACGCTGTGCCCCTCCTGATGCGGATAGTAGGCGCAGCCTTGGAACAGCGGTTGCAGATGCATCGGCTTCCACACCGGTCTGGACTCGATGTTCGCCTCCGCCAACGCCCGGATGATGTCCCCCGACGTCGTTCCCGCAACTTGCGGATCGACGGTCAGCGTCGTTAGCCATCGGGTCGCTGAACCGAAGGACGCCTCCGGCATAAACTCGACGCCCTCCATGGAACCCAACGCTTCGACATAAGCCGCAAAGATGGCGCGTCTCGTTTCGATTCGCTCCGGAAGCATATGAAGCTGACCGATGCCAATGCCGGCGAGCACGTTGCTCATCCGGTAGTTGAACCCGACCTCGCTGTGCTCGTAATGCGGTGCGGGGTCCCGGGCCTGTGTCGCCCAATATCTGGCCTTCTCCAAAGCTTCGAGATCGTCCGACACCAACATGCCTCCGCCGGAGGTGGTGATGATTTTGTTGCCGTTGAACGAGTAGACCCCGAACCTGCCCAGCGTTCCGCTCGCCCGCCCTTTGTACGTCGCGCCCAGCGATTCGGCGGCATCCTCGATGACGGGAACGCCGTATTGGTCGCATAAGTCAAGCAGCGGGTCCATATCTGCGCTTTGCCCGTACAGATTGACGACAACGACCGCCTTCGGAAGCTTCCCGGCACGCTTGGCTTCGGACAGCGCGCGCTCCAGCGCTTGCGGAGACATATTCCAGCTCTCCGGCTCAGAGTCGATGAAGACCGGCTCCGCCCCTTGATACAACACCGGATTCACGCTGGCGACAAACGTTAAGCTTGAGCAGAATACCGTATCTCCGGCGCCGACTCGAAGCAAGCGCAGAGCCAAGTGGATGGCTGCCGTACCGGAGCTAAGAGCCAAAGCTCCGCCGGCGCCGACATACCCGGCAATCTCTTTCTCAAAGACATCGACGTTGGGCCCTAACGGCGCGATCCAGTTGGTAGCGAAAGCTTGCTGCACCCATTGCTGCTCTTCTTGGCCCATATGCGGGGGAGACAGGTAAATCCTTTGATTCAGCGACATTAGCTACGCCCTCCTCTGAGCAAGCTGATCCGGTTGATCAGCGTATTTGATTGGTTTGGCGGGTACGCCTACGGCCGTGCATTGAGCCGGAATGTCGTGAACGGCAACCGCTCCCGCTCCGAGCGTGGTCCAGCCGCCTATCGTTAAACCTTCGATCACTTTCGCGCCAAGCCCGATATGCGTTCCGTCCCCTACCGTGATATCCCCCGCCAAGGCTGCGGTTGGGGAAATATGCACGAAGCTTCCGAGAACGTTCTCGTGCTCGACGACGGCGCCGGTGTTGATGATGCACTGAGCGCCGATCCGCGCGCCGTAATTGATGACCGCGCCCGGCATGACGACCGAACCGCCGCCGATCGTCACCCCGCTTCCGAGCGTCGCTCTCGGATGAATCAACACCGCGTAGCGGGATTCGGGGTACCCGAGCCGGTCCATGACGGTCCGGCGGGTGCGGTTGTTGCCAATGGCGATAAACAGCCGGCAATCGTCGTCCCGCAACAGCTCTGCCATGTCCGCAACCGGCCCGTGAAGGATGCCGTCCTGGCTAAAGGTGTGCGTATACTTGTCGTCGCCGATCCCGGCCAGCTCATATTCCCCCTGGGCCCGCATTACATCGAGGACGACCTTTCCATGACCGCCTCCGCCGATCAGGACGAGCTTCTTCATGCTAGAATCCCTCCACCTTCCGGTTGCCTGTAAATTTGGTCGTCGTAGCATGTCCCGCCTGCTGAACCCCGTCGGCACGGAATACTTTTTTCACCGTCATCCATAGGATTTTCGCATCCAGCATCAGCGACGGGTGGTCGGTGTACCATACGTCCAGCGCGAATTTCTCTTCCCAGGAGATCGCGTTTCTTCCGTTCACCTGAGCCCAGCCGGTAATGCCGGGGCGAACCCAATGCCGCTTCTGCTGCTCCTCCGTATATAACGGCAAATATTCCATCAGGAGCGGCCTTGGCCCGATCAGGCTCATATCTCCGCGCAGCACGTTGAACAGCTGAGGCAGCTCGTCCATACTTGTTTTGCGCAGCAGCTTGCCGAAGGTGGTCAGCCGTTCGGAGTCCGGCAACAGCTCGCCCTTGCTGTCCTTCCGGTCGTTCATCGTACGGAACTTGTACACGTGGAACGGCTTGCCGTGAAGCCCGGGACGCTGCTGCCGGAACAGCACCGGCGAGCCCAGATTCAGGCGGACCAGCAGTGCGACAAGAACGAACAAAGGAGCGAATGCGATGACCGCCGTCAGCGCAGCGGTGAAATCGAGCACGCGCTTGATGCGCTGTACGGATTTTCGTTTACGGGCCGTTTTCTTCTGCTCGATCTCCCCGTACATCCGGTGCAACCGCCCGACGACCGCCTGCTCCGTAAATTCGCGCTCGATTACGCTGCGCGCTTCGCTGCCGAATTGCTTCAGCAGCTCGTCGCTGGCGAACAGCTTGTGCAGAGCGTCGGCAAACGGCTCGGGCTGCTTATAAGGGACCAAAAATCCGGTTTCGTTATGCTTCACGAGCTCCCTCGTTCCGAGAACGTCGCTGGCTACCGCCGGCTTGGAAAAGGCCATCGATTCCATCAGAAAGCGGGGAATTCCTTCCTTCTCGGAAGAAAGCACGACGATATCCGCCAGCTTGATCCAAGGGTAAATATAGCTCTGATGCCCGATCAGCCTCACGTCCTCCTCGAGGCCAAGCTCCATGATCTTCCTTCGGATTTCCGCTTCGAGCGGACCTTTCCCGGCCAGGACGCAGCAGAAGTCATCCCCATGCTTGTCTTTTAACAGACGCAGCGATTCCAGCAGAAAGGCATGATCTTTTACCGGCTCCAGCCGGGCCGCCATCAGGATGATTTTTTTTCCTTCAGGGATGAGCGCCTCCTGCCGCACCCGGTCCAGCTCAGCCTGATCGATGCGGTAGCGGAACTCGTCCAGCCGGTTCAAGTCGACGCCGTTCCCCTCGTAGTAGACCGGCTTGCCCGGCGCCAGCTCCCGCAGCTTCTCCATATCCTCGCGGTTTTGCGAGGAAAGCGCGTCGCAGAATAGCGCGCCCAGCCTCTCCAGGCTGCGGTAGATGAAGCTGGTCACCCATTTCTGTCCGTCGAAAAACGGCAGTCCGTGGCTCGTATGCAGGATCATCGGCGTTTGGGCCAGCCACCCGGCCACCCGGCCAATCAGTCCGGCCTTCGCCGTATGCGTATGGACGATATCGAACCGCTCGCGCCGAAGCAGCGAACGCATCTGAAGGATCGAACGCAGATCGTCCCAAACATGAATTTTCCGGTTCATCGGCACGAAATGGAGCTTCAGGCGGTATCGTTTCATGAACTCCTCGTCATAACCGTCGGGAGACGAAATCAGATGAACCTCATATTCCGCCTTCTGCAGCACCGCCATCTTGTCCGCCAAAATTTTATGGGAGATGGCGCTTGTGCAAATATGAGCTACCTTCTTCATACGGTTACCTCTCGATAATATTGGCAGTACCAATTGGTAAACGCCTTAATTCCGGTCTCGATGCTAATCTTGGGCGTGAAGCCGACTTCGCGCGCCAGCTCGTCGATATCGGCATACGTCGCCTGCACGTCGCCGGGCTGCATCGGCTTGAATTCGATCACCGCCTCTTTGCCGAGACATTCCTCGATCGTATGAATGAACTTCATCAGAGGAATCGGCCGGTTGTTGCCGATATTATAAATTTTATAGGGCGCGTACGAGGAGGACGGGTCCGGCTCCATCCGGTTCCAGTTATCGTTGTGCACCGGAGGACGGAAGAGCAGACGCACGATGCCTTGTACGATATCGTCGATATAAGTGAAGTCGCGCATCATCTGGCCTTCGTTAAACACTTGAATCGGCTTGCCCTCCATAATCGCCTTGGTGAACGAGAAATACGCCATATCCGGCCTGCCCCAAGGTCCGTACACCGTGAAGAAGCGCAAGCCCGTTGTCGGCAGCCCGTACAGATGGCTGTACGTATGGGCCATCAGCTCGTTTGCTTTTTTCGTGGCTGCATACAGGCTGACCGGATGATTGACCGCATCCGTCGTGGAGAACGGCATTTTCACATTCGCCCCGTAGACCGAGCTGGAGGACGCATAGATGAGATGCGGAATGCGATGTTTGCGGGAGCTCTCCAGCATATGCATGAAGCCGGTAATGTTGGAGTCGATGTACGCCCCCGGATTAACCATGGAATACCGCACGCCGGCTTGGGCTGCAAGATGAACGACCGCTGCAAAATCATGGGAAGCGAACAACGCATCGAGCGACTTTTGATCGCGCAGGTCGAAGTTGTAATGAGCATAAGCGTCATACTCGAGCAATCCCTTTAGCCGGTCTTCCTTCAACCTGACGTCGTAATAGTCGTTTAAGCAGTCCACTCCCACCACCGAGAAGCCTTCCTGAAGCAGCTTCGCCGATAGATGATACCCGATAAAACCTGCGGATCCGGTGACTAAAATTTTCATCGCTGCGTCTTCCCTTCTTTTACGAATTGAGAAAACTTTTCCCAAAATTCCTGCCGTTCCTGATCCAGCTGGTTTTTCGTATAGTTCCCCGCTTTCCGGTAGTTTGCTTGCGCTTGCTCGGCCATCCAGCGCGTATCGGAGATATATTGCTCAATCAGCCGGGCCAGATGCTTGTCATTGCCAGGCTTATGCAGATACCGCGGATCGATAAGCTCCGGAATGCCCCCGGCTGTCGACCCGATCACCGGACATCCCCGGCTCATCGCCTCGACCGTCGCTCTCGGCAAGCCTTCCTGGAAGCTCGGCTGCAAGTAAAGATCCACTTGATCCAGCCACTCGAATACGGCATCGCCACTCTGCAGAACGCCGTCGAACCGGACGTGTTCCTGCAAGCCGAATTGGGCCGCCAGCGCTTCCCACGGCTCCTTGTCGCCTCCGCCGAGCACCCGGAACTCGAAGGCGGGCAGCTTCGACTTCACCCGGGCCAACGCCTGCAGGGCCGTCGCAATGCCTTTCGTTTTGCCGTTCAGATTGCCGATCAGCCCCAGGATAACGGGCTTCGCCCCGGCTTCGATCTTGCGGAGACGCCGTTCCATTACCTCGGGGCACAGCTCCGGAATTTCCACATCGGAGCAGCCTTCGGTATATCCGCTCGTATTCGGATACCGGTGCTGCAAGAATTGTTTTGTCACGTAGATGGCAAACGGCGCTTCCTTCACCTGCGCTTTCGTCTTCAACGTCGCAATGGGCGCATACGCCTTCCCCTGCAGATTGCCGTAATTCCACAGCGCATCCCAAGCGCAGGCAACCATTTCCACGGCAAAAGGCTTCTTGAGCTTCTTGGCGATCGCCACTGCTTCCGAGCCGATTTCGCTTGGCAGCCGGGCGATCACCGCATCCGACTGCGCGATCGATTCGGTCAGGACGCGCTCGATATAGCCTTTTTTCGTCAGCTTGTTCACCGGATTGCTGAGGGAAGGCAGCACGACAAATTCCACATTTTTGCCGCTTGATAAGCTTTTATTCGCAATTTCCGTTTCCGAAGATATTTTTTTCGCCCGGGACGCTACCGTAATTTCGTCGAATACGGTCAAATACCGTTCCCATACCGAGTAGGGGAGCTTTCCGCTGGAAAAAAATTTCCCAGAATCGTTAAAGTAAAACGTATGGTCATGCGCCCATAATACCTTCATGGTCCTCGACCCTCTCAGATAGATTTAATAGGTTTTGCCGGGACTCCGCCGACAACGGTATGCGGGGGCACCGCCTTGGTCACCACCGCTCCGGCGGCTACCACCGCTCTGCTGCCAATGTCCACGCCCGCCAGAATGCGGCAGCCGCAGCCGATCCAGACGTCCGATTGAATCGTGATCGGCGCGTATTTGACCGGGTTATCGCGAATCGGCAGGGCGGCGTCATCCCAAGCGTGCTCGAATGAAATCATCGAGGTCTGATGCGCGATCGATACATCGTTATCGATCGTAATGCCGCCCCCCGCATCCAGATAACACTGCTTATGTATGCTTACATTGCTGCCGATGGAAAGCTTCTCCCATTGCTTAATCTCAACGGACCGGCCGACGAATACGTTATCGCCGCATTTCGGAATCAACCGTTTGAGCATGCAGTAGCGCGTTGCGAGCCCCAAGGGCTCCGGCAGCAGATCGGTCGCGTGCCACGAGCTTTTGAGCAGAGGCTTCGGAACGATCGAGAACAGCGCCGTAAGCAGGTTCAGAAATCCTTTGAAGCGATGAAATTTGTCCCTTCCTCGGATGGCAAGCCTCTCCTTTCTTGGAATGAACCGCTTTTGGCCGGAATAGCCACGCGAGCGTATACGCGTTCATCATGTACAGAATGGGCACGACAGGCACTTTTTTCCGGACCATGTTATCCCCGATCGTCCCTACTCCGTATTCCAGATTCCGCTCGGTCACGGTGACGAAGCCGACCAATACCAGCGTGCAGCCGAAGGTGAACAGCAGAATCAGGCACATCGCAAAAAACGAACGCGTCTCCTTATGGCGCAGGAATACGATCATGGACAACCCGAACGAAATCATCATGTAGACCGCCTCCGCCGTACGCATCACAAACTCCATATCCCAATTGAACGCTTTGAACGGATTCGGAGAGATGAACAGAAAGACCGTGAGCATGAAGGAATTCAGAAGCCCGGTCGGCCCCACCTTCCAGAACACGACCCCCAGCGCACCGATGAGCATGAGCAAGGCGGCTTTAAAGTTTCGGCGAAACAGAAAGTAAAAAGACAAAATATACACGATCGAATAATCTCGGAGCATGGTTGTGTAGAACAAGACGATAATGAACAAAATGTATCTGCGGTTTAATAATAGTTGGGTGCACAGCAATCCCAAGAAGGCACACGTAATGTCCTTGCCGAACACGGAAGACATGTACATCAGCGCCGGACTTGCGAGCAGCCCGATAATCATCACCGCGTTATACGTTCGTTTGCCCGCCTCCGAAAGCTCGTAGCTGAAAAACCTGTCATTCAGCCGGTACGTCATATTGCAGCACAGCACGAGCAAAAAGGAATTAAACGTAATGATGACCAGCGGATCGGCCAAATCCAGAAATTTATAAAACGGCATGTACATGAGCCCGAATACCGGATACGCTGAAGAATTCAGCCAGTTGGTCGTAATGTGCTCTGTCGCGTAACGGATAAAATCGTCCAGCTGCGGATAGAACGTCACCTGCCGGAAATAGCCTCTGGCGTCGGGACCGAATAAAGGGTCCGTCGTCAGCGCGTAAATCCATTTTCCGATCAGCATCACCATGAGCCCGATATAGAGCACGGCCGGCTGGTTGGGCCACTTCAGCATGACGAAAAAGGGTAGCAGCAAAGTAAAGAAAAAGACAAGCCCGACATCGAGGTCCCACTGGGTTACCCATTTGGTCGACAAGATCAACAGGGCGGCGTACATCCATAGCAGCATCGTTTGCACCAAGGGGTTATCCCTTGCAGGCGGCAGGTCAACCTTCCGTTCAAGCATGGTAAATGTTCTCCAGCCGCCGAATGCTCTCGCGGATATCGTAGCCGTGCTTTTTCAAGAAACGATGCCTCGTCGGCCAATCCGGCGCAGCCGAACGTCCCAGCATTCCCGTAATCTTGTCGACCCATACCTCGGGCTGCAGCTTAAGATGCTCCACCATGCCGAAGCTCAGGTCAGCTTCCGCCGGCACATGCTCCGACACGAGGCTGGGCACCCCGCCGGCCTGAGCTTCGATAACGACAATGCCCAAGCCTTCGAATAACGACGGCAGCAGGAACACATCGAAAGCGCCGATAATTTCCGGGATATCTTTGCGGGCGCCCAGGAAATGGACCTGTCGCCGGATGCCCAGCGTCTCCGCAAGCCGCTCCATCTCCTCGCGCAATCTCCCGTCTCCGACCAGCACGAGCTGCGCCTCGGGGACTTTCTTAACCAATAAGGAGAACGTCTCCAGCACGAAACGGTGATTCTTCTCTTCGCTGAACCGGCCGATATGCCCCACCACCGGAATCGATGGGTCGGTTACGCCGATCCGCTGCCTGAGCCCGCTCCGATCCGTAGGCAGCTGCTCGTAAGGCAGCAGATTGATCGCATTAGGCAGCAGCTCCGTGCGGGTATCATTCCAGCAGCGGGCCCCGAAGAGCGATTCGCATGCCGGCCTGGAGCAGCCGATCAGATGCGTGCTGTGCTTTAAAATCAGCGATTTCATATAGTGACGGTACAAGGTGCGGAACAGCGTCGTCCGCTGTTCGGCATTCACCGTATGACTGTGGCATACGCGAACCGGAACGCCTATCTCCTTAGCGAGCTTCAGTACATACCCGCTGAATTGGAAAATATGGCTGTGAATGGCGGCATAGGGACCATTTTCTCTCACGTTATGCAAGAATTGTTCCCGAAACGGGCCAAGCCCTTTCCGGGGATGCGGCTGCAGCAGGATTTTCCCGCCGAGCTCGCGAATCTCGCGGTCGTAGAACCCTTCGCCTTCCAGCTGGACCGCGAAATGAAACTCGAACCGCTCCCGGTCGATGTTCCTGTAAATGTTCATCAGCAGTGTCTCGACACCGCCGGGATCCATTTTTCCGACAACATGCAATATTTTAATCGCGCTCATCTTACCCTCCCGGATGACTGTATCCTTTGGCTATGATTTGCTTCCGATACGTCCCGGCATCCACACGCCGGTCACGATCTGCATGGATCGCTTAACCTTGTACATCATGCTGAAATAGCAGAACGCCGTCGACAGCAAATTCGCCAAGGCCGCACCGATCATGCCAAGACTCGGAATCAGCAGCAGATTAAACGCCACATTCAGAACGGTAGAAATCATCAAGATCCGGCTGGACGCGCGCTGCTGCCCGGTCATCGTCATGACCGTTCCGGATTGTCCGCAATACGAATGAACGAGATGGCTCAGCGACAGAAGAATCAATGCGGTCGTCCCCGCTTTGAACTCTTCTCCGAACAGTCCCAAAATCCATTGGCCCAGCAACAAAATCGTCAGGAACACCAGACCGGCGAAGGCGAACCCCGATCGGCCGGACAGCGTGCATACCTTTTGCATTTGCTTCAAGTCGCCCTTGGCATAGGACTCCGAAATCATCGGGGCCGCAATCATATTGATCGACGTGATCGCAAACGAAACCATCGTCGCGATCCGCACGGCCGCCGAGAAAATACCGGACTCGCTCGTGCCGTGCATCATACCGATCATCACGACGCTAAGCTGTCCCAAAATCAGATACATGCCCGAATTCACCATCAAGGACGTCGATTCCGACAGCCAATGCTTCGTTTGAAACCGGTGCGGATGCCCTTTCGTATGCGGCGTCAGCTTCCGGTTAAGCACCCAGGCCCCGAATAAATACGACAGCAGCATCGACCCGACGAAGATGACCATCGCTTCGAAAGCGCCGGCTTTGACGTGAAATAGAACCGTGTAAGCATACAAAATGACGATGCAAAAAACAGGACGCAGCACCTTCTCCGGCAGTTGGGCAACGAGCACTTCCTTGAGTGCCAGCAGCGAGCTTTGCCTTAAAGTCGCCGTCGCCATCAATGGAATGATCAGCAAGCTGGTCAAAAAGGTGTAATAAAACTCGCCTCCGCTGTTCCTGTACATCACGTAAATGACCATACCGCTAATTCCCATCAGCACCAGCGACACGAGCAAGGTCAGCTGGTTCGCCCGGCGAAGCAAGCCCTTGACATCGCCCCACAGCTGGTCCGCCTTGTAAGAAGACACGAACCGGACGATCGCCGTATCGAAGCCGAGGTTGGCGGGAAAAGCTACGAAGGTGATAACCGTCATTACAAAAGCGTAATATCCGTAGCTGACGACCCCGAGCAGCCTGGCCAGCACGACCTGCATCAACACGGCAAGCCCGACACCGGCCACATTCATCATGAACGAGATAGAGCCGCTTTTCGCAAGAATTCGGGAAACGTTCGTTTCCGTCCGATGTAACGTCGTCTGTTTCATACATACCTTCTTCTTCAGTTAGTCTGAATACCGGGAACGTCTACGGTCGTTTCCGAACCCATTAGGAAACGTTGCTGTACGTAGGCACCAGATGCTTGAGCACCTCACGGATTTCCTGCTGTCCTTTGCCCAGCACCCTCTCCAGCTTGCGGATCTCGAATTCCAGCTCCGTCCGGTTAATGTTCATCGGCTTGCCGATGAAGATCCGGTCATGCATCGTGGAGGTGATGCCTTCTTCGTTCGTTAACAGCTCCTCGTACAATTTCTCGCCTTCCCGCATGCCTGTAAACTCGATGTTGATGTCGACATTCGGCTCGAAGCCGGACAAGCGGATCAAGTCGGCCGCCAGATCGTAAATCTTCACGGGCGCGCCCATGTCGAGAATGAACACCTCGCCGCCCTTGGCAAAAGCGCCCGCTTGAATGACGAGCTGAACCGCCTCGGGGATTGTCATAAAGTAGCGCACCATCTCCGGATGGGTTACCGTCACCGGACCGCCTCGCTGAATCTGCTCCTTGAACCGGGGAATAACGCTGCCCCGGGAGCCCAGCACGTTGCCGAAGCGGACGGCGACGAACTTCGTTTGGCTCTGCTTGTCCAAGCTTTGAATGAACATTTCGGCGATCCGCTTCGTCGTCCCCATCACGCTCGTCGGATTGACGGCCTTGTCCGTGGAGATTAAAACGAACCGCTCCGCCTGGAACTGATCGGCGCACTCGGCGACATTTTTCGTGCCGAATACGTTATTCTTGACCGCCTCGGAAGGATTCCGCTCCATCAACGGCACATGCTTATGAGCTGCCGCATGGAAAACGACCTGCGGGCGATGTTGGCTGAACATCTCCTCCAGCCTCGTCCGGTCCTGCACGTCGGCAATGACCGTCTCCAATTCGAGCTCCGGCGCAAGCCGGCGCATCTCCATCTCAATCGTGTAAATGCTGTTCTCGCCATGTCCCAGAAGCAGCAGCTTCCGGGGGCGGAAAGGGGCAATCTGCCGGCACAGCTCCGAACCGATCGAACCGCCGGCGCCCGTAACGAGGACGATCTTGTCTTCCACGTAATTGGCGATGCCGTCCAAATCCGTCTTGATCGGATCTCTTCCGAGCAAATCCTCCACCTGCACGTCGCGCACCTGGTTTAAGGTCGTTTTGCCTGCGATAATTTCCTGCAGGTGAGGAATAATTTTCAGGCGGGCTTTCGTTTGCTTGCAAATGTTGATAATGTCCGTGATTTGCGTCTTGGATACCGAAGGCATCGCAATAATAACCTCGTCGATGCCGTGTTTTTCCACAATCGCCGGAATCTGTTCACGACCGCCCAGCACAGGGAGACCGTACACTTGAAGCTTTTGCTTATAAGGATCGTCATCGACGAAAGCAAACGGCATCGTGTCGTAAGCCTCGTTGCTCTTCAGCTCCTTGGCAAACAGCGTTCCGCAGCTTCCGGCTCCGACGATGAGCGCCTTCTTCGGTTCGTCGGCCCCGTGCGCTTGCCGCTTGCCGCCGAACTTGTCGCAGAACACTCTCCATACGAACCTGCTTCCACCGAGCAGCAGCAGCATCGTTTCGGCGGTATGCAGGGCTATCGTGAACGAAACCGGCTGGGCTGAGATCGCATTCGTCGCCAGGTAGGACACCAGGCTGCTGACCGCCACCGTTTTCGTCATCGAAATCAGCTCGCCGACACTCGCATACTGCCAGATCCGGTTGTACAGCTTGAAAAGAAACATAAACGCCGTGCTCACGATGGAAGAAATCGCCCCATATAGCAGCCACAGCTGCACCTGATCGGCGGGAATGGAGCTTTTATACGAGAAGTAAAAGGCAAAGTAGACGCTAAGCCATACCATGCCGAGATCGATTGCGACCAAAATTCCCGTTCTTTTGGAATAATTCATCGTTCTTCCTCCCTTAGGTTTTATTCGTTGCCATAGTAATAATAGGCATTGCCGGATGGCCGGGCTATTCGGTTTAGCACGACGCCCAGGAGGTTAGCCTGCACGAACTCCAGCGAATTTTTAGCTTTCTGCACCAAGTCCCGTTTAACTTTCCCGGAATCGACCACGAGAATGACGCCGTCGCATTTGGCTGCGATAATTTGCGCGTCGCTGACCGCAAGCACCGGAGGCGTATCGAGCAGCACGATATCATAACGCTGCTGAAGCTCCTCGATCAGCCCGGTCATTTTCTGCGAAGCGAGAATCTCCGACGGATTCGGGGGAATGGAACCCGAAGTCATCACTTCCAGATTCGGAATATCCGTTACTTTAACGGCCATATCAAGCGTGCATTGTGAGGTAAGCATATCCGTCAATCCGTACCGATTGGATAGATGGAACGTATGATGCGCCGTCGGCTTGCGCAGATCGGCGTCGATCAGCAGCACCTTCTTATTCGATTGGGCATATACGACAGCCAAATTATTGATTGTCGTCGATTTCCCCTCCATCGGGCTGGAAGACGTCACCATCAACGTCTTGCACAGCCGGTCGACGGATGAGAACTGGATATTCGTACGCAGCGTCCGATACGACTCGGAGACGGGCGATTTCGGATGACTGTGCGCAATGACGGGACGCCGCTTAGCGGACTTGGACATTGGATAGTTCACCGACCTTTCGCTCGGAAGACAGGGAGCCCTTGTTCGTTTCCAGGTCCTGTTCGTCGATTTGGGTAATTAAAGCAAGCGTCGGCAAGCCCAGATAACGTTGAACGTCCTCTTCCGTTTTGATCGTGTCGTCCATATATTCCAACAAAAAGACGATCCCTACGGAAAGCATAAGCGAAGCGAGAAAACCGATCGCAATGTTCAATACCGGGTCCGGTTTAATGGGACGGGGCTGCTTGGCCGGATCGGCTTGGTTCAGCAAAATCACGTTGTCGACCTTCATGATCTTCGGAATTTGGCTTTGGAATACATGGAATACGGCATTGACAATGTGAGCCGCCTTCTCGTAGGACGAATCTTGAATCGAGATGGTGAGCACCTGGGTCTCGTTCACCGAGCTCAGCTTGATCTTGTTGATCAACTGCTCGGAGGTCATGCCGAACTCGGGATGATCCTTCGCCACAATGTCCATAATGGCCGGGGTCTTAATAATTTCCTTGTACGTCGTGACAAGCGAAATATTCGTATTTACGGAATTCAAGTCCAATTTCACAACACCGGCTTGGTCGGGCGATGAGTTAATAATCAGCTTCGTCGAAGCTTCGTACACGGGCTTCATGAAAAAATAGCTCACGATACCGGCAGCCGTACAACTAATCGCGACGATGAGAACAATCAGCCATAGACGCTTGCGCAATACGCTCATCACCGCTTTTAAATCGAAATCCATGGTCACGTTATACAGATCCTCACTTTCGTTTGATATGAGTTTTCATTATTGTTCTTTATAACGAACGATTCCTCCTAAAAAAACGCGGTAGTTGAGTAAAGAAAAAGCTCCTGCGAACTTGCCGAACCGGCTTCCAATTTTCAAAGCTCCGGTCCTTGAGCAAGGATTCCGCATTATGCTGGTAATACTTCACATAATCACCTCCGAGCTTTTCAGTCACGATGCCGTAGGCCCGCTGCAAATGAAACGGGCGACGAACGGCATCATGCGCATCCGACGCGATAAAATGCACCAGATTTCTTCGGCATAGCTCTAAAGCAACCGAGCGGACCTGAGGTCCGAAATAACCCGTTATGGAATGGGAAGTCACTTGGGCCAAAGCACCGTATTCAATCAGTTTCAACAGTTTGTCCGGCTGCTCCGCGATTTCCTTATTGCGTTCCGGATGGGCGATGACCGCCGTCAGATTTCGAATCGACAGCTCGTGAAGGATCTCTTCGACCCGTTCGGGAAGCTTGGACGACGGGAATTCGATCAAGATGTAGGACGAACCGTTCAGAGTTAGCAATTGATTAGCATAGAAATCGTCAAGCCACTGCGGGTGAGTATGAATCTCTTGACCGCTGCAAATCGTTAAAGAGATCTGGTGCCGCACGAGCTGTTCCTGCAGCAGCGACACCGCCGTTTCGACAGTTTGTGCAGGATTACAGTAGCTGCCCTTTCGATGATGAGGCGTGGCGATAATCGTCGAAATCCCTTCTTGAACAGCCAAGCGAGCGAGCTCAAGCGACTGCTCCAGGCTGGCAGGACCATCATCCAAACCATGAAGAACGTGACTATGTATGTCGATCAATGTCTGCTTCCTCCCGCTTATCCCGACTATGTAAATTATGGCACATTTTCAAAGCGAACGATGAGGGAACAGAGTTGTGTATTTGATTAGTTAAAAATGATTATTTTTCGATTATGGATGCAGGATTTAACAGGCTCTTAATGTAATAAATGATACAATTTAAAAATACTTTTACCCATTAAATGTAACCTATTGCATAAACTTTATTTAATATATACATAAATTTACATTCATAGTTTTTTAAAGAATGAAAGCGTTTTTGTTTTTCATGAAAATGGAGAAAAGCTCTTTCATCAAAAGGCCTCGCGAGGTTTTTTAAAAAAATGTGACCTCCACCCTTTTGGGTATATCTGGAATACAAAATTTGGTCGATTTTGGGACTTTGGGTTGACTACAGGTAAAAACACCCAATAGATTGAGCAAATTGGAAAAAACTAAGCCCAAGCGCTCCTCCCTGCAAAACGAACTATGTCTGGGTCATTGAACACATTTTTCGTTGCCCCTAAGACCCAGAAATAGGAAAGGCACCCAGCTCTTGAATGACTGGATGCCCTTGAATTCAATTTAAAGCTTGCGCCAAACGAATAAGCAAATCCCCGAGCTCTGCCGGGATTTTCTTTCCCCGTAATGCCGAGATTTCATTGATATAGGCGTGAATCTGCTTATGCTCCAGCTTTTTCACCAACGAATTGACTACGCCGTGGCCGCCCGGTCCTGTCACCAATTGACGCGTCACGTTCGCAAGGCTCCCATAGGTAACCTGTACCGTATACGTTGCGGAGGTGACCGTCGTATGGCCCGCTTGATCCTGGGCCGTGGCCGTTACGGTACCTGTACCAAGCGGGAGATTGTATCCCGGCTGATCGACAAGCGGCCCGCCACAAGAACTGTACACGACGCCGGATACCGTATCCGTGGCCGTACAAACGACCAGTACCCGTTGATCGACCGTGTACTCGCCTGCACCGGTCCACTGTACAACCGGCGGCGTTTTGTCGATCGAGACGACAACCGATTGCGGCGGCTCCGTATTGCCTGCTTTATCCGTTGAACGGAACGACACCGTGTGCGTCCCTTCCTTGTTGATGAGCAGCGGGTCCCGGTAAAGCTGCCACTGGCTTCCGCCGTTCAGGCTGTATTCTGTCCGTTCGATGCCCGACTGTTCGTCTACTGCTGTCAGCTTCAGCGTCACGTCGGAGATAAACCAGCCGCCCCGCCGCTCCCCTTCCAGCGTCGCCGTCGTGACAGGCGCTTCCCTGTCCTTCTCGTTGGTCACCGTTATTTTATTGCTTGCTGCGCTTTCGTTATGCAACCGGTCGCTGGCCGAGACTACGTAAGTGTACGTTTTTCCGTCAGCCGCTACTGGATCTACGATCTTCTGCACGGCGGCATTCCCAACTTTGCGTACCGACGCGACAATCGCCTCGGGATGCTCCAGTCCGGGGACTTCCTTCCCCTCAAAGCGGTAAACCACATAATAGGCCTCATCCCGTGCACCGCCGCCTTCCCAGGTCAGCTCCACTCCGCTCTCTTGGCGGACGGCAGCTTGCAGAACCGGTGCTGCAGGCGCCTGCGCATCCAGCCAAGGCATAGCGGGTATGAGCGCCCGATACGGGTACAAGTCTTGCTTCAGGCGGTTTCCGAACCCTAGCGGGTTGGCAAGCAAATCTTTGGCCGAGAAAAACATACTGCCGCGAACCGTTTCAAAGTTGCGGTTAAAGACAAGCTGGTTGGGCAGTTCGTCCGGCTTCTGCCATGCCGGGTCCGCCGAGCCGATCCGGTAAGGCGCCTGCCCGATGTACAGGTGAACGTTCTTCCCTTGCGTTTCCTTGGTCCACCAATCGATCAGCTTCTCGTAGGCGGCCGGCGAATAGCCGAAGTTCCAATAAATTTGCGGAGTAATATAATCCAGCCAGCCTTGCTGTATCCAAGTTCTCGTGTCCGCGTACAAATCGTCATAATTTCGCAACCCGTTCGTGTCGGAGCCTGTCGGGTCATCCGCTTTGTTTCTCCATATTCCGAAAGGACTAATCCCGAATTTGACATGACTTTTTTCACGGTGGATGGCCGAGCTTAACTGCTGAACCAGTCCATTGACATTGTTTCTCCGCCAATCGGCCTTATTGCCGAATTGTCCGCCATATTGCCGATACGTATCTTCATCAGGAAAATCGACGCCGGCTGCAGGATATGGATAAAAATAGTCATCCATATGAACTCCATCGATGTCGTAGTTTTTCACCACTTCAAGCACGCTTCCAATGACAAAATCTTTCACCGCCGGAATTCCGGGGTTATACAACAGCCTTCCTCCGTAGGCAACGGTCCAATCCGGATGCTGCCGGGCCGGATGGTCCGCTACCAGCTTATCGATCCGATCCTGCATGCTAACCCGGTAAGGATTGAACCAGGCATGAAACTCCAAGTTCCGCTTATGAGCTTCCTCGACCATAAAAGCCAAAGGATCGTATCCGGGATCTTTGCCTTGAACGCCGGTCAGCCACTCCGACCATGGCCCGTATTTCGACGGATAGAACGCATCGGCCGTCGGCTTCACCTGCACGATCACGGCGTTCATCCCAAGGGCCTGAAGCTCATCCAGCATCTTCGCAAAATCGCGCTTCTGCTCTTCTGGTGTGACGACTCCTTTTTTCGGCCAGTCGATATTTTCCACCGATGCAATCCAAGCGGCTCTCAGCTCCCGTTTCGGCATAGTGGTCGGTTGATTGACAACGAGCATTTTATCGCTGGATTTCCCCCCGTAGCTGGCCGTAATTCGCGTGGCTCCTACTTTCAATGCCGTTACGGTACCGTTCGAATCGACCCGCGCTACCTCGGGATTGCTGCTCTTATAGGTCGAACTTCCTGTAACGTCGACCGGCTCATTCATTAATGAGTAGGTAGCGCTTACTTTGGCTTGCTGCGTTTGTCCTACGTTCATCGCCTTCATTTCGGCCAGCTCGATTTTTTGCAAAATAGGCACCGGTCTTTTCACCGTAAGCGTGTAGCTCGCAGTCTGGCCGCCGAAGCTTGCCGTAATGACGGCTTCCCCGTCCTTCATCGCCTTGAGCTTCCCGGTCGTGTCGATTGCTGCTACCTCAGGATTGCTGCTTTGGTAGGAAACGCCACTGACGATCTCTATAGGCTCGCTATTGGAAGGATACGCGGCAAATACCTTAACCGAATCGCTATCCCCCACCGTCAGCTTGCCGGATGCCGATAGCTCAATGCTTCGCGGCATCGGAGTCTCCGCCGTCACCGTCAAGGAGAACAGAGCCTGCGGTGCACTTGCCGCTGTGGCCGAGATTGTCGCCGTCCCGGGCTGCAGCGCCTTGACCAGACCGGACTCGTCGATCGTCGCAATGGTTGGATCGCTGCTCGCATAGACGACTCCACTCGTAACTTCAACCGGCTCCGTACTTCCGCTATACGTTCCGTACACCTTAGCCTGCGAGGTATCACCGTTTTTCATCGGCGTCAAGCCGCGCAAATCCAGCGCATACATACTGAAGTCGGCATAAAAAGCACTCAGCCGGTCAAAATACAAGGTGCCCCCGTTTTTATTATTATCATTGGTTTCGACGATATAGATTTGGTTTAGCTTCATGGGCAGCTCCATCCCCGCAGGAACGGATGCCGTGACGTATTTCCAGCCCGTCCAGCTTAACCCGCCGCTTCCCGTAAAATCGGTTGTCGTCTTTTTGCCGGAAGCATCTTGAAGCTGAGCACGCAGCCAGTGATTGTTTCCGTCCCCGTATACCCACATGCCGAGCTTTTGTGGGGAACCTTCCAGCGTACGTCCTGCAGAGCCATTAGCGTCCTTAAAATTAATATAGGCCGCAGAGGTGCCGAGAGTCCCGGTAAAATCATAATCAAGCGCTCCGGAGCGGTATCCGTTTCTGACAGGCCCCGGTCTCCCGGACATCTTCAAGGTGACCGCATTCGCCCTGGCCGAAGAGGAATAAAGGTTTGCCCCATTCTCGAAATCCTCGATCAATACGTTGGAACTAGAAGTTAGAGACGTGGCTTCGTTTTTCTCTTCCGCATAAGCAAAGTTATTATCCCCATGTACCGCAGGAAACATCATATTAAGGAGCAATACAACGATTATGAAAGCGATTCCATTTTTGCTTATTAAAAAGCCTATACCTTTCATCGAATCCCCTCCGCCGCCTAATAGTGAAGCGTAACTCCTTGCTCTTGCCGAATTTCATTCCCGATCGGCTCCGCATCCCCTCTTCCCATGTTATATACGCGTCAAGTTTGGAAAACAACCCAACTTCCACATAATGACAAACGACCAATCACCACTCATTATAGACGCTAGGAAAAATAATTTCAATAAATTTATTTATGGTAAAATTTTATTTCAGAACGTGTGAAACGCACACTCGATAATCTTCTGCTAAGGCTAAATGAAAACACAAAAAAAGAACCCCACCTGAGGTTCTTCTTCTGTGCTTGGCGACGTCCTACTCTCCCA
>NZ_BSDJ01000038.1 GCF_027925525.1 Paenibacillus tyrphae
CCAATCAAGTTCACGGGTTTCAAGAGCGGCTGGAGGGATATACCCCACCGGTGTATGCAGAGAATTTCTACGCGAAGCGGGTTTCTCAACAAGCGAAGCCCCTAACCTTTCACATGGTCAAGGGGCTCGCAATTCTAACCTTAATCCGTCAAACGGCAAGTAAACGTGGACTTCGCCATCCGTTTCCCGTCGCAGAAAATATCCACTTCGATCTTCCCGTACCTGCGGCTCATCTCCAGCACGTTCGGCACGCATTCGATTACGCTATCGATCGGGATCGGCAGCAAAAAATAATTCGAGGAACTGTCCACGATTAAGTCGCCTCTTTTTTGCTCCCGGATCGTGCGGATCGCAACCTGGCTCATCAGAGTCGTCAAAATGCCTTCCGACACCGTCCCGATCGGATTGGTCATTTGGGCGGTAACGGTTCCCCTGTAATAAAATTCACCGTCCTTGCCCCGCACTTTCTCCATCCCGGACCAGATTTGATCCTCAAGGGTTTCCCCGTGCTGCGGCTGCGTTTGCAAATACTGCATCGCCTTGAGCACATCGTCCCGGCTGATCACGCCGACCATTTTTCCGTCCTTGCCGACTACGGGCAGCAGCTCGATGCCCTCCCACACCATCGTATGGCTGACCGAGGCGACGGGTGCCTGGTCGCTCACGGTGAGCGGGTCCAG
Source organism: Paenibacillus tyrphae (assembly GCF_027925525.1). Lineage (GTDB taxonomy): Bacteria > Bacillota > Bacilli > Paenibacillales > NBRC-103111 > Paenibacillus_G > Paenibacillus_G tyrfis_B. The sequence goes on from NZ_BSDJ01000038.1 coordinate 681, forward strand.
CGTCATGAGCTGGTGAATCGGCTGTCCCGCTTCGGCGCCGACGACGTCCTTTGCCGTCACCATGCCGATCGGCTTGTTCCGTTCGTCCGCGACCGGGAAGCGGGTATGCCCAGTTTCGTCCATCCAATGGCGCATGTCCGAGACGGTATCCTCGGCGCGCAGCGAATAGACTCGGGTATCCGTTCGGATAATGTCGCGGACGAGCATAATTTTTTTCTTGATCAATTGGTCGTAGATCGCGCGGTTGATCATCGTCGCCACGGTGAACGTATCGTAGCTGGTGCTAATAATCGGCAGCTCAAGCTCGTCGGCCAGCTCCTTGGCCTCGTCCAGCGTCTGGAAGCCGCCCGTCACGAGGATGCCGGCGCCCTGCCCCAACGCATAGAGATGCGCCTGGGTACGGTTGCCGACAATGAGCAGATTGCCCGGCTCGATGTAGCGTTTCATCGCTTCGAGCTGCATCGCCCCGATCACGAATTTATTCAAAGACTTATGAAGGCCGCCCGCACCGCCGAGCACCTCGCCGTCCACAATGTTGACCACCTCGGCGAACGTCAGCTTATCGATCGCCTGCGGTTCTTTTTTCTCCACCCGCACCGTGCCCGTACGGTCCTTCGTGCTGACATAACCCAGACTTTCCGCTTCCTTCATCGCGCGGTAGGCCGTTCCCTCGCTGACTTCGAGGGCCTGGGCAATTTTACGGACGGAGATGTGCGTTCCTACGCTCAATTCCTCGATGTATCGAATGATCTGCTCGTGCTTGGTCAGCGTCTCTTCCTGCATCACTTCACCCGCCTAGTTTACAACGGTAACAATCTTTAACAATTATACTATAAGCGGATGCACAAAAATAGAGCCCAGACACCGACAAGTGTGACTTGCATTCATTCTTTTACCGGCTCGCTGGGAACTTCAACACCTGAGGTATATCCTCCGCTGTTGATTAACCCGGTAAAGGCCGGGCCTTGAAATCCCGGGTCGATGATCTGACGGGTACGCGAATGAACGCCATCGCAGCCGATCAGGTAGTCTCCGGAGACGCTGGTGCCGTCCTGAAAAGTCGCAACGGCTCCTCCTTCCGCGGCTGCCTTAATATCTTCCAGCTTTTTGCCGCGAAGGATGGGGATGCCCTGGCGTTCGACTTCATCCGAGAGGATGTTGCCTAGAGGAACGCGCTTGATAAAAACGCTTTTCAAGCCTCCTCCCACCAGCACGCCGCCGCCCAAATGCTTCCCCCTTCCATTCCACATCTTCCATTTACTTACCGCAGATCCTTCCTTCAAGACCGCTTGGTCAAGTCCGAGCTCCTGCAGGACAGCCAACCCGTTGCAAGATAACGTAAGCGAGAACCCTTCGGAAGATGTTCGTGCTTCGTAAATCTCCGCCTCAATACCCACTGCCATTCGGCCATCAGCACCGCCCGCTTATACTCGGTTTCAAGCATGAACAATCTGGGGATAGTATCTTTGTAGGTTTGCAGATCCGAGCTTACGCGTTGAATTTCTTTTTCAAGAAGGGACGATCTTCGTTCCAACTGCTGCAAGACGTCATCCGGCGTCAGTAGAGACAGGAAAGATACGGCAACGGGAAAATCGGGGAACTCTTGAGAAGGCACAGACAGCATATCCCGAAGCCATTCCCGAAATAGCTTCCGACCGTCCTCCGTAGATTCGTAAACCGTACGGTCGGGTTTTCCGGGTTCCTTCAACGTTTCACGAACTGCGATCAATCCGTCCCGCAGCAGACGATCGATCGTTTGATAAATACTCGTACGTTGGCGTACGTTAATCACTTCATCCTTTCCTCTTTCTTTAAGCAGTTGCTGCATTCGGTATGGGTGCATCGGTTCTTCCGCAAGAAGCGCAAGGATGGCCAGGGCGACGGGGGAACGTTGGATTGTATTCGTCTTTTTCATAGTTATAATGTTACTATCTATAACTATGTCAACTGGTTTCATCACTTCCGTACTTGAAAAGACCTATCGTACTAAATTATTATGTTCATTATCATCCTAACGCAGAAAGAAGTGGCCGAATTGCATCAATATATTGCACACCTAGGTTCTTTTCCCATTCGTTCGTACAGCATCTTGTTTGTTTTGGCGATTATCCTTGGCGTTGGATTTACGATCACGTTAGCCAAGCTGCAAAAAAAAGATCACTTGGCAGAGCATTTGATGAACTTGATTGTGCCGATGATGATCGGAGCCATTATCGGTTCCAGATTTTGGACGGTATTTTTCTTTGATTGGGAGTTTTACTCCAAACATCCGGGAGAGATTATCGCGATATGGCATGGCGGCTTGTCGATTCAGGGGGGAGTAATAGGGGCGATTCTTGTAGGGATTTGGTATGTTCGTAAGCACAAACTATCGTTTTGGGAAATGGCAGACTTGTGCGCTCCGGGTCTCATTCTTGCCCAAAGTATCGGCCGCGATGCCAACTTGATGAACGGCGATGCTTTTGGCGATCCGACAGGCGGCAATTTTGGTATTTTGTATCCCGAAGGCACCAACGCAAGAGCCACCTATGGCGATCAACCGCTATGGCCCGCCGAAGTATGGGAAGGACAAATGGATATTGTCATTTTTGCCCTGCTCATGATTCTTTTGAGAAAAAAATTAAAACGCGGCTATCTGTTTCTTGCGTACAATATCCTCTACAATATAGGACGATTCCTGTTGGAAATGCTGCGCGGCGATTCGCCAAGATATTTATTTCATTGGACGGCAGCGCAATGGACATCGGCAACGATCGTTATACTTTCATTAGCAATTGGCGTTTACCTTCATTTTCGGGCTCCACAAACGGAAGAAGGCACGGCATAGCCATCCATCATTCGTCCGGTAAGGCTTGCAAAATATGTTCTTCAGGTCGCGAAAAATATCGCGGCTCTTTTTTTCTTGACCCTCCCCTTGGAGGAGTCTGTACACTAAAATACGAAAGGAGGAACACGACATACTGTATACGGTCAAAGAAATATCTTCACTGTCCGGCGTAACCGTCAAGACGCTGCATCATTACCATAAAATCGGGCTTCTGCTGCCGTGCGCGGTCAGCGAAGCGGGATACCGGTTATATGGGATGAAAGAGCTGGAACGTCTGCAGCACATTTTGTTTTACCGGGAATTGGAACTTCCTTTGAAGGAAATTGCGCGGCTGCTTGAGGAGGAACCTGAGCGGCACTCGATTCTCGCGCGGCAGGAGGAACTGCTTCTGCTCCGCAAGCAAAGGCTGGAAACGATTATTCAAACCTTACAACAATCCATGTCCAGCATGGAGAAGGGAGAAATCATGAACAGTAAAGATATGTTCAAAGGATTCGAAAGCGCGCAGGAATGGGAAGAGGCATTGGAGGAACAGAATCGGCATTTGAAGGACGCCTACGGCTACGACATGCTCGATTCCGCAGAAATCGATGCGCAAAACATGAATGAGCAAGCTCTAGAGGCAGCGGCATTTATGAACCATATCGCAGAAGCTTTGCGAACGGGGATCAAGCACAGCGATGCGGAAATTCAGCGGCTGATCCGGGAACACCTAGACTTTATGAACAAGCACGGGCATACCGTCACCGCTGCGGATTTTGCGGCCCAAACGCGTTTTTTCCTCGGCGACGACTTTCATCTTCGCATGCTGGAAGGCCAGCAAACCGGATTGGCGTATTACCTGTCCGCGGCAGCCGAGTCCTACGCGGCGGCAGAACAACAATAAACAACATAGTCTCCCCAAAAAACTACAGCTCCCTTCCGCGCAGGAAAGGAGCTGTTTTTTTGCGAGTCGATACGGCCCGCTACTCTTGAATTGCCGAATTGTACATGCTCAGAAAGATGGGCGACAGCGGATAAAATACCGTTTCCGAGCACTTATAGCATTCCGTATGATAGCAGTCCGCCAGCTCCTCTACCGTTTCACCGCAGCGGCTGCAGCACTTGGCCGGAAGCTGTTCGTAAAATTTCGTCGATGATTGAAACATATTTCTTCTCCTCCGTTCCTTATAAATGTGCGTAGCTTGGGATGGTCAAAAAGTCCTCGAATGTCGCGGACGTCGTCATATCGCTAAACAGCGTTTTCGCCAGCATGTATTGTCCTTGTTCGAAACGGTCCGCGCCGACGCGCTCCCGAATCGCCTTCAGTTCTTCTTCGAGCAGCTCTCCGAACAGATCGGCCGTAACTTTGCGCCCGTCCTCCAGAATGCCCTTCGGATGATGAATCCATTGCCACAGCTGCGCCCGCGAAATTTCCGCAGTCGCCACGTCCTCCATCAGGTTGCGGATCGGAACCGCGCCGTAGCCCCGCAGCCACGCTTCCAAATAATGAAGCCCGACATGAATGTTCGTGCGCACGCCGGCTTCCGTAATCGGTCCCTGCGGAACTTCGAGCAGGTCGGCGGCCGTCACTTCGATGCCCGTCAGCTGCCGGTCGATCTGATTGGGCGCCGGCATCAGGCGGTCGAACACTTCCCGGGCAATCGGCACAAGGCCCGGATGGGCGACCCATGTTCCGTCATGCCCTTGTGTCGCTTCGCGCGTCTTATCCGCACGGACCTTCCGCATGGCCTCCTCGTTGGCTTCGGGATCGTCCTTGATCGGAATTTGCGCGGCCATGCCGCCGATGCAGGGCGCTCCCCGCTTGTGGCACGTCTGGATCGCGAGCAGCGAATATGCCCGCATAAACGGCGATTCCATCGTCACCAGGCCGCGGTCCGGCAAAATGACATGCTCCTGATTTCTGAGCTTTTTGATGTAGCTGAAAATATAATCCCATCGTCCGCAGTTGAGACCTGCGCTGTGCTCCCGCAGCTCATACAAAATTTCGTCCATTTCAAAAGCCGCCAGGATCGTCTCGATCAGCACCGTCGCTTTGATCGTGCCTACGGGGATGCCCAGCTTCTCTTCGGCAAAGGTGAAGACATCGTTCCACAATCTCGCTTCCAGATGGCTTTCCAGCTTCGGCAAGTAGAAGTACGGGGCGCTCCCCCGATCCAGCAGTTCCTGCGCGTTGTGGAAGAAGAACAGGCCGAAATCGAATAGTCCTGCCGACATCGGACGCTGATCGATCCATACGTGCTTTTCCTCCAAATGCCAGCCCCGGGGGCGGACCTTCAGCACGGCCGTCTGTTCATTCAGCGCATACGTCTTGCCTTCCGGGGACTCAAAGCGGATTGTTCGCCGCACGGCGTCCCGCATGTTGATTTGTCCTTCGATGCAATTGCTCCACTGCGGCGAATTCGCATCTTCAAAATCCGCCATATACAGCTTCGCACCGGAATTCAGCGCGTTGATGACCATTTTCCGGTCGCCGGCAGGCCCGGTGATCTCGACTCTGCGGTCGGCCAGATCGGGCGGGATCGGCGCAATGCGCCAATCCCCGCTGCGAACTTCCGCCGTCTCCTTCAAAAAATCGGGCAGTTCCCCTGCATCGATCCGCTCCTGCCGCTCTTCCCGCTGTTTCAGCAAGGAGAGACGCCGATGACCGAATTTTTTCTCCAATTCCGCTATAAATTCCAGCGCGTCGGGAGTCAAGATTTCAAAGTAAGCCGGGTTGTGCATTCGGCCCTTCAGCAGCACGCCTTGTGAAACCGCATGATACGTCATCGCCTTGGCCTCCTTAGCCCGCAAACTGTTCCGCTTCGGTAGAATCCTTGAGCGCCGTCGTCACGGAATCGCCTCCGGACAAGACAAGCGATACTTCATCGAAGTAGCCGGTTCCGACTTCGCGTTGGTGGCGGGTCGCTTCGTAGCCGTAGCGCTCGCTGGCGAACTCCGACTGCTGCAGTTCCGAGTAGGCGGCCATTCCGTGGTCGCGGTACCCTCTAGCCAATTCGAACATGCTGTGGTTCAACGAATGGAAGCCGGCCAGCGTTACGAATTGGAATTTGTAGCCCATCTTTCCTAATTCCCGTTGGAACGCCGCGATCGTGGCATCGTCCAGCTTCTTCTTCCAGTTGAACGAAGGCGAGCAGTTGTAGGCGAGCAGCTTGCCAGGGTACTTCGCGTGGATCGCTTCCGCAAACCGCCGCGCTTCCTCCAGATTCGGCTCAGACGTTTCGCACCAGACCATATCGGCATAAGGAGCGTATGCGAGACCGCGGGAAATGGCTTGGTCCAGCCCGTCTTTGACATAATAGAAGCCTTCCGGCGAACGCTCGCCTGTTAGGAACGGCTTGTCGTTATCGTCGATATCGCTGGTCAGCAGCTTGGCTGCGTTCGCATCCGTTCTGGCGATGATCATCGTGTCGACGCCCATGACGTCGGCAGCGAGCCTGGCGGCGATCAGATGGCGGACCGCCTGCCGGGTAGGCAGCAGCACCTTGCCACCCATATGACCGCATTTCTTTTCGGAGGAGAGCTGATCCTCGAAGTGAACGGCCGCAGCTCCCGCTTCGATCATCGCTTTCATTAATTCGAAGACGTTGAGCGGTCCGCCGAAGCCCGCTTCCGCATCAGCCACGATCGGCAGGAAAAAGTCGATGTTCTCTTTCCCTTCCGCATTCTGGATTTGATCCGCTCTTTGCAGCGTCTGATTGATCCGCTTGACTACGGCAGGTACGCTGTTCGCAGGATACAAGCTTTGGTCGGGATACATCTGGCCGCTCAGGTTGGCGTCCGCCGCCACCTGCCAGCCGCTGAGATAGATGGCCTTCAGTCCCGCCTTCGCCTGCTGGAGAGCTTGATTGCCTGTCAGGGCGCCCAGGGCATGAACGTAATCTTCCGTATGAACCAGCTTCCACAGCTTCTCCGCTCCCCGCTGTGCCAGTGTGTGCTCGATCAGTACCGAGCCACGCAAGCGAAGCACGTCTTCCGGACTGTAAGGGCGCCGTACCCCTTCGAACCGTTTCGAATTCCATTTTTGCTGAAGCTGTTCCGATTGCGCTTTACGATTATTGTTTGTCATCCCTTTTGCCCTCCTGAAATTGGTTATAAGTTATATGAGTGATTTCGATGTTAGCGATTGGAAATCGATGCGGACTACTCGTGGCTTTCTACGTAGCCGTTGCCGCAGCACCAGAAGCAGATGGTAACCTTCTTGCCTAAAGCGTCCCGGTATTCCGGCGTCTGCTTTTCGTCGTTCGCAGATACGCCGCCGGAATGAAAGTTAGGGGATTCAATTTCGCCATGACCGTGACATATCGGACAATTCATGTGAACTACCTCCATTTGTTATTATTATAGTACAGTGTTTTTGTTCGATGAGGTTATTATATAACAATAATTCGAACTGTTCAATACTGTTTTTAAAATTTTTTATCTGTTTTATAACAGCATATGCAAAACAAGCTTTGCCTGCATGCTCCAAATCCGCGATAAAACGCCAAAAAGCGGCTCCTCCCTTTTCGGGAAAAGCCGCTTCTCGGATGTGTATTGAACCCATGTTACTCCGCCGAAGAGCGCGCCCGCTCCGAACCGGAATCGTCCGCTCCCCCGGCGAGGCCGTCCATCACCCGCTCCACGAATTTGCTGATTCCATCGGTCGCTGCCCTATCCTCCTGATCCGGAGGTGTCGTAATGCTGTTATTCGTAAAATGTTCGAAATACCCCTCTTGTTGTTCTTCCCGCTCCATCGCCAAACCTCCACCTGTCAAGATGAAGATAGGGTTGACGCCAGGCGCGATAATTATTCACTTAACAAAACAAACTCCCTTATCGCCGGCCGGGCAATAAAGGGAGTTTGTTCATGCTGCAGCGTTATGACGACGCGGTTATTATTACTGCACCGCTTTTTCCGCTTCTTTCACCATCTCGGCCACGGAAAGCAAGCCGCCGCCGGACAGGTACCAGTAGTTCGAATCCAGATAAATGATTTTGCCGCTTTTGTAGGCTTTCGTTTTCTTCGTCAGTTCATTTTCCACGATTTGCTTCGCCGGCGTTCCGTTACCGACAACGGCGTCGCGGTCGACGACAAACAGATAGTCCGGGTCTTTCTGTGCCACGTACTCGAACGTTACGCTTTGACCGTGCGTCTCCACCTTGATATCTTTGTCTGCAGGCGTGAAGCCGAATACGTCGTGGATAATGCCGAAGCGCGAGCCTTGGCCGTAAGCGCTGGTCTTGCCGCCGGTCGTCAAGATGACCAATGCGGTTTTGCCGCCTGCGGACGCTTTTTCCTTCAGCTTCTTGACGGAGTCGCTGATGGCGGCGAACTCCTTCTCCGCTGCCGCTTCCTTGCCGAAAATTTGGCCGAGCAGCTTCACGTTGTCTTCGAACGATTTCATGTAGCTTTTATCGTCCACGCCCATAAAGATCGTCGGAGCGATCGCTTTGAACTCATCGTATTTGGCCGATTGCCGTGCGGAAATGATGATCAGATCGGGCTTGAGCTGGTTGATCTTCTCAAAGTCCGGCTCCATCAGGCCGCCTACGTTCGCATACTTGCTGTCCTTGTATTTGGACAAATAGGAAGGCAGGTTTTTCGACGGAACGCCGGCCACTTCTACGCCCAGTTTATCCAGCGAATCCAACGTGCCAAAGTCGAATACAACGACCTTCTTCGGGTTTTTCTTGACTTTCGTTTCTCCAAGCTTATGTTTAATCGTCAGCTCTTCACTATCTTTCGGTGCGGCCGTGTTCGCGTTCTTCGCATCGCCGCTGCCTGCGCCCCCTGCCGCATTGTTGGAGCTGCCCGAACCGTTCGTTCCGCACGCCGCAACCATAACGGCCAGCAGCACGATCATGAGCATCCATGACACTTTTTTCATCTTTGACCACCTCGATAATCGTAATATTTATTGCAAAGGACGGCATAGCGTCCCTTGGACAATCAACTAAGTAAAATACACGCAAATCTTGTTCTCGTTGATATCCTCGATATGAATATCCATGTCGTAAATGTCCTTGAGCACGGATTCCTCGATGATCTCCGCCGTCGGGCCTTCGCGGACCAGCTTCCCGTCCTTGAGCGCCACGATGTAATCGGCATGGCAGGAGGCAAAATTGATGTCGTGGATCACGATGACAATCGTCTTGCCCAGCTCGTCGACCAGCCGCCGCAGCACCTTCATAATCTGTACCGAATGCTTCATATCCAGATTGTTGAGCGGCTCATCCAGCAAAATGTACTCGGTATTCTGCGCGATGACCATGGCGATGTAAGCCCGCTGCCGCTGGCCGCCGCTCAATTGGTCGATATACTTGTGCTGCATGTCTTCGAGCTCCATGTAGCGGATCGCTTCTTCGACGAACGCCCAATCTTCCTTCGTCAGCTTGCCCTGCGAATAAGGGAAGCGGCCGAAGCTGACCAGTTCGCGCACCGTCAAGCGGATGCCGATGTGGTTGGACTGCTTCAGAATCGAGATTTTTTTGGCCAGCTCGCCGCTCTTGTACTGCCCGATTTCTTTGCCTTCGATCCATACTTCTCCCTCGTCCCTCGTCAGAAGGCGGCTCATCATGGACAGCAGCGTGCTTTTGCCAGCGCCGTTCGGCCCGATAAATGCGGTGATGCTTCCCTTGTTGACCTTGACGGAGACTTGATCGACGACGCGCTTGTTCCCGTAGGTTTTCGTTACGTTGCGTACTTCTACCACGATTTGTTCTCCTTCAACAAAAGATATAGAAAGTAAGACCCGCCGATGAAATTCACGATGACGCTGAGCGTGGTCGTAAAGGTGAACACCCGTTCCACCATCAATTGCCCGCCGACCAAGGCGATCATCCCGATCAGGACCGCTCCGACAATAAGCTGGCTGTGCCTGTACGTGCGCAAAAATTGGTGCGTGACGTTGGCGACAAGCAGCCCGAAGAACGTAATCGGTCCGACCAGGGCGGTGGCGATCGACGCCAGAATCGCGACGACGATCAGCAGTCTTTTCACGATGCTGTCGTACGGCACGCCCAGATTGATCGCATGCTCTTTCCCTAACGAAATCACATCCAAGTAGGTAAGAAGCTTCTTGAAATACAGCGTAATGACCAGCACCGCGACGACCGAGATCGTCAAAAGATCGGAGTTGACGCTGCTGAAGCTGGCAAACAGCTTGCCCTGCAGCACCAGAAACGCGTTCGGGTTGATCAGCATTTGCATAAACGAGGACGTGCTTTGAAACAGCGTTCCGAGCACGAGCCCGACGAGCAGCAAATAGTAAATGTTCGTTCCCTCTTTGCGGAACATCAGTCGATGCAGCAGAAGCGCGAACAGCACCATCAAACCGACGGACAGCCCGAAATTCCATTGATTGCTGATCGTCGTCAGGCCGGTTGCGCCGAAAATAAAGACGATCGCGGTTTGGATCAGCATATACAGCCAATCGAGCCCGATCATGCTTGGCGTCAGTATCCGGTTGTTCGTAATCGTCTGAAATATCATGGTTGAGAAAGCGATACAGAAGCCAGTAAGCAGCAGCGCGAGCACCTTTTTGCCCCGGCGGGGAAGGATATAATCCCAATTGCCGCCCGACTGGATGACCATAAACAGCACAATCAAAGCCACCGCGATCACGGCAAGCAAGATTAACTTGGCTTTATTGCTCATATTTCTTTCTCCTCATAAGCAGGTAAAGAAAAATCCCGCTTCCGATAACCCCCACGGTCAATCCGATCGAAATTTCATACGGATAAATGATCACCCGCCCGAAAATGTCGCAGGCCAACACGAAGACGGCTCCGAGCAAAGCGGTATGGGGAAGATTTTTTTTCAGGTTGTCCCCTTGATAAATGGTGACGATATTCGGAATGATCAAGCCCAGAAATGGAATCATGCCCACCGTCAGCACGACGACCGAGGTGACCAGGGCAGCGATCACTAGTCCGATGTTGACCACCTGCCTGTAATTCAATCCGAGGTTGACGGAAAAATCCTCGCCCATCCCCGCGACCGTAAACTTATTGGCGAACAAGTACGCCAGCACTGTGGCGGGAATGCTGATATACAGCAGCTCGTAGCGGCCTTTCAGCACACCCGAGAAGTCCCCGTGCAGCCACGACGACATGCTTTGAATCAGATCGTATTTATAGGCGAAAAAGGTTGTCATCGATTCGATCAGATTGCCGAGCATAAGACCGATGAGCGGGATGAAGATCGCATCCTTAAATTTCACCCGGTCGAGAATTTTCATAAACACGTATGTACCGGCCAGCGAAAAGATAAAGGCGACGGACATCTTCAGCAGCGGAGTCGCCTCCGTGAAGACCAGCAGGGCGACCAGAATGCCCAGACTGGCCGAATCCATCGTGCCCGCGGTCGACGGGGAGACGAATTTGTTGCGGCTGAGCTGCTGCATAATGAGGCCCACGATGCTCATGCTCATGCCCGCGATCAGAATGCTGATCAAACGCGGGAAGCGGCTGATCATTAGCACCTCGACCTTTTCCTCGTTCCACTGCACGATATCGGTCAGCGTCAAATCTTTCGCGCCAATGAATAAAGAAGCAACGGATAAAACAATCAGGGCAAGGACCAAATAAGTTTTTCTCATAACGTTTCCTAACAATAGTTTAGTGGTAAATAATCCGATAATGATATTCATTATCAATGTAACGATATTGAGAATCATTCTTAATGAACAATCTTAAATTATATTAGACAACAAGGCTGTGTCAGTCAAGGCTTTTTTCGAAATTTACCGGAAACAGAGTAGTCATTTGAGGGAATAGATGTTACGAAGGGGTGAAGTTTCTACTTCCGGTCATTGCTCCACCCCACAAAGTGAAGTCGAATCGGGGAAGCTTGGTCCCGGTAGGGACAGCTGGAAATTTTGATTGAAGCCGCTTAATTGTGCTATATCTTCTCGATAGGGAAAAATAAAGACAATTCACCGTTATTATCTTTAGGGTCATAAAATTCTTGAACTGCTCCAGCCAATATGTGGGAATTACTTGGTAAATAATCTTCCATGATATGATTAAATGTTTCTTTATAGGAATCTAGATTACACTTAACCACAACATATTTAAATGATGGAATGATCCATTTAACCCAGCCATGCGGGGCTTCAGCATCGTCTAACACCTCACACCCCGCTAAGTATTTCCCCTCGTTTCTCCACCTTTCGAACTTTCCATCCACATCACTCATGGCACCCCAAATCCCAACAATACTACCGTCAGAATTCAATTTTGCAAGATTGCTTATTTCAGCAAATTTACTGTTTGCCTCTTTCCATAATGGCGGTATCCAAACGGAACCTTCCGTGGCAAGTCCCTCCCCCATCTTGCCGATAACTGTAAATTTCCGTTTAACAATAATATCGACCACTTGTTTTCCCCCTCATACTAAAGATTTAGCACGCACACAAACGCGCTCATTGCCGACCTGAATCCATCCTTCTCCAATCCCCGCAATACCGATAGCTTCCGAAGCTGCAGAACACCATCATGCTTTTTATCAAAATTTCTTTTCACGAGCCTTCCGGCAAGCTTCATTCCACCGGTGGTTGGGAATCTCCGCCATGCGCTAAATCGTAGTCGGCTCTCGCCGCCTCGACATGCGGGTAATTTACTCTTGCCCATTGCCTTAGCTCTTTCATCGGTTGAAGCAGCGTTTCGCCCAGCGGGGTTAGCGAATAGTCGACGGTTGGGGGCACGGTTGGCGTAACATGGCGTCGGACCAGCCCGTCCCGCTCCAGCTTTCGGACCGTTTGCGTCAGCATTTTTTTGGAAATCCCGTCGATTCTTCTTCCCATTTCCCCGTAGCGGACGCTCCCGTCTTCCAGGGTGTACATGACGAGCGCCGTCCATTTATCGGATATCAATTCAAGAACTCTGCTGTAGCCGCAAGTCGCCGGCGAGTTTCCGCGTGGTCTCGTTTCGGTTGAAGATGTCAAATGATTTCCCTCCTATGCACCTGGAAGTATCCAGGACACCAAAAAGTGCCTACTTATGTAATTTTAGTTTATCTACTATTGTATGTCTATGCCGCCCGCCAAAGTTGAAATCCGGAGCATGAGCGAGCGTACAAGCGAATATATTTGTTTACTAATGGGAGGAATGAACATGTCAAATCTAATGAAAGCCCGGCCCAAGCTGTATGTGATGGACAACGGCCGGATGAGCATGGACAAAAACTGGCTGATCGCCATGCACAATCCGGCAACGGTCAGCAACCCCAATGCGCAGACGCAGTTCGTTGAATTTCCGATTTACACCGTATTGATCGATCATCCGGAAGGGAAAATTTTGTTCGATACGTCCTGCAATCCGAACTCGATGGGCGCCCAAGGACGCTGGACCCAAGCGACCCAGCAGGCGTTTCCCTGGGTGGCAAGCGAGGAATGCTACCTGCATAACCGGCTGGAGCAGCTGAAAGTAAGACCCGAGGACATCAAGTTCGTAATTGCCTCCCATCTGCATCTGGACCATGCCGGATGCCTGGAGATGTTCACGAACGCGACGATTATCGTCCACGAGGACGAGCTGAACGGCGCGCTGCAATCCTATGCCCGCAATCAAAAAGAAGGCGGCTATATTTGGGCGGACATCGATGCGTGGATCAAAAACCATTTGCAGTGGAAAACGGTCAAGCGCACTGAAGATAACCTGGATCTGGCCGAAGGCATCAAGATTCTTAATTTTGGAAGCGGCCATGCCTGGGGCATGATAGGCTTGCACGTCGACATGCCGGAAACGGGCGGAATCATCCTCGCTTCCGATGCCATCTATACGGCGGAAAGCTTCGGCCCGCCGGTCAGGCCACCGGGCATTTTGTACGATTCGCTCGGTTACCGGAGCGCGGTAGAGAAAATCCGGACGCTGGCTAAGCGAACGAACTCTCAAGTGTGGTTCGGGCACGATGCGGATCAATTCAAAACGTTCCGCAAATCGACTGAAGGATATTACCAGTAAAAATTTTCGGACATTCGAAAGGAAATGCCCTGTTTGTATCGAATAGTTTTGTAGACAACCGCATAACGAAATCGATAAGGTGCCTTTGCGCAGAGCAAAGGGTAACAGGGAATCGGGTGCAAATCCCGAGCGGTCCCGCCACTGTATTCGGGGAGTTTCTTTCCATGACGTCACTCGATTCACCCATCGGGGAAGGCGAAAGAAAACGACGATCCGAGAGCCAGGAGACCTACCTTATGGATGCACCCCAAAGCCTTCGCGGAAAGGAGCGGTGTACGAACATAGCCGGACAATGACCTGTGTATTGTCGTTTGTTGGCACGCGTACCCGAGACCCATCCTACAGGATGGGTCTTTTTTAGGTTTACGAGTATCGTTCAGGAGGAAAAATTTATGAAAAAGAAAAAGACGATCGGCACCCTGCTTTTGGTAAGCGGTTTAACGCTGTATTTGTCGTTGAACGCACCCGAATCCGCTTACGCCATGCACATTATGGAAGGATTTCTTCCGTTCGGCTGGGCCGTTTTCTGGTGGGCCGCCTTTCTGCCCTTCTTCATTCTCGGGCTGCGGGCGCTCCGGAAAATAACGAAGGAAACGCCGGAGCTGAAAATTATGCTCGGTCTGGCCGGGGCCTTCACCTTCGTGCTGTCGGCACTGAAAATTCCGTCCGTGACGGGAAGCAGCTCGCATCCGACGGGCACAGGGCTCGGAGCGGTCATGTTCGGTCCGCTGCCGATGAGCGTGCTGGGCTCCATCGTGCTGCTGTTTCAAGCTCTGCTGCTTGCCCACGGCGGGCTGACGACCCTCGGAGCCAACGCGTTCTCCATGGCTGTCGCAGGTCCGTTCGTAGGTTACATGGTGTACAAAGGAATGATGAAGTCGACCGGTAAGCAGAAGCTGTCCATCTTCACGGCGGCGACGCTCGCCGACCTGTCCACTTATATCGTAACGTCGCTTCAATTGGCGCTCGCTTTTCCAGCCGAGCAAGGCGGCGTAGCGGCTTCGTTCCTCAAATTCGGCGGCATTTTCGCCATCACGCAAATTCCGCTGGCCATCAGCGAAGGTCTGTTGACCGTATTGATCTGGAATTGGCTGCAAGCCTACAGCTCGGAAGAGCTGTCACTGCTGCAGCGTAAAATGAAAGGAGCGCGCGAGCTATGAAAACCGGAACCAAAAACATCCTGCTGCTTGTCGCCGTCGTCCTGCTGGCCGTGCTGCCGCTGCTCTTCGTGAACGCGGAGTTCGGCGGTGCCGATGGCGCCGCCGAAGAAATGATCAAGACGATCCAGCCGTCCTACGAGCCCTGGTTCTCGTCGCTGCTGGAGCCGCCGGCCGAAACCGAAAGCATGCTGTTCGCGCTGCAGGCTGCCATCGGAGCCGGATTTATCGGATACGTGATCGGCCTGTTCCGGGGTAAGGCGTCCAAGTCGAAACCGCAATGATTCGGCTGATCGATTCGCTTTCTTACAGCAACCGGCTGCGCGGCATGTCCCCGATGTGGAAATGCGGCTTCGCAGCCGCGCTGTTCATACTGTCGTACGGGTCGCATCCTCCCGTCCAAGCAGCGATTTTCGCCTGGATGATCGTGTGGGTCGTCCGGTATGCCCGAATTCCGCTGAAAGCTCATATGGTGATGCTGGGAACGGCTTGCCTGTTTTTTATCGCCAGTCTGCCGGCCCTGCTCATCGAGATCCAGCCGGGAAGCGTCGCCGCTCCCGGCTCCTCTGCGTTCGTTCTGTGGTCTCGGCCGTACGGGTCCGTCTATGTCACCGAGACAGGGCTGCATACGGCTGCGGCGTTGTTCATGCGGGCGGCGGCTTGCTTGTCGGCCGTTTCGTTCGTCATGTTCACGACCCCGGTGGCCGAGCTATTTCAAGTGATGAAACGGCTGCGGGTTCCGACTCTGGCGCTTGAGCTGATGCTGATCACGTACCGCTTCCTGTTTATTTTGACGGAGACGGCGCACGATCTGTATACCGCGCAGCGGGCCCGCGGAGGACACAACGGCTTTCGCGGCAAGCTGAACGACACGGCAATGCTGATCGTCCGGCTGTTCGTCAAAACGATGCATCGCTACAAAGGATTGTCGCACGGTCTTGTCTCCAGAGGATTTACCGAGGAAATCCGTCT
Source organism: Paenibacillus tyrphae (assembly GCF_027925525.1). Taxonomy (GTDB): domain Bacteria; phylum Bacillota; class Bacilli; order Paenibacillales; family NBRC-103111; genus Paenibacillus_G; species Paenibacillus_G tyrfis_B. The sequence continues at coordinate 16,584 of NZ_BSDJ01000038.1, forward strand.
TGCCCCTTACCGGGCCGGTACGGTTCCTGCCCGTTACCGCCTCGAAAGCGGCATCGGCATCGCGATATTATTGCTGCTGGAGTGTTGGCTCCGTTGGAGGGGAATCGTATGAAACCGATGTTGGAAGCACTGGACCTCCGGTACAGCTATCCCGGTACCCGGAAGGAAGCGCTGCGCAGCTTGACCTTGATAATACCGCAAGGAAAAAAGACGGCGATCTGCGGCCATAACGGGTCCGGCAAATCGACCTTTTTCCTGCATGCGATCGGCATCCACCGCCCCGCTTCGGGACAGCTGAAGCTGAAGGGCGCGCCTTTATCGTACCGCCGCGACGACCTGCTGCGGCTTCGCCGGCAGGTCGGTCTTGTATTCCAGGACCCGGAGCAGCAGCTGATCTTGAATACGCCATACGAAGACGTCTCTTACGGTCTGCGTAATGCCGGGCTTCCGGAGGACGAGATTGCCGTCCGTACGGAGCGGATGCTGCTCTCCATGGGGTTGAAGCCTCTCGCCGACACCCCGCTCCACCAACTGAGTCTGGGGCAAAAGAAGCGCGTCGCGCTGGCGGGCGTGCTCGTGCTGGAGCCCGAGCTTCTGCTGCTGGACGAGCCGACGGCCTACCTCGACCGCTTGTCCGAGCGGCAGCTGCTGGAAGAGCTGGACCTTGCCCAAGAGCAAGGGATTACGGTAGCGATGGCGACCCACGATATGAATCTGGCCTACGCTTGGGCCGATTGGGTGCTGGTCATGGACCAAGGCGCATGCTGTATGGCGGGTCCGCCGAACGAAGTATTCGCCGACGAAGAGAAGCTGCGCTCGCTTGGACTGGAGCCGCCGATGCTGCTGGAGCTATGGCAAGCGCTCCCGGCCGCCGTCCGCAAAGGCCATGTCCCGCCCCGCAGCATCGAAGCGATGAAAGCTTTTTTGCAAAACGGCTATGGGACTGCAGGCGCTCTTTAGCAAGCAAACCAAGCGGCTCCGCCTCCGCTGGAAATACTGCCTTTTTAAAATAATACTTGTATCATTATCGGTTTAGTTGTATATTGTTACAGAATCACAACTGAATATTGTGGGAACAGGTGCTCCCCTACGTTCGCGTATCGGAGCTTAAAAGGGAAGCCGGTGAAAAACCGGCGCGGTCCCGCCACTGTAACGGAGGAGTTTTACGCCATACTTAGCCACTGATCTGCGGATTGGGAAGGCCGGCGCAAGACCATGATTCCGGAGCCAGGAGACCTGCCTGTTCTGACAGCACTGCTTTACCTACGGGAGATAGGGAGGTGTTAAAGATGGCAGCCGCCGTGCGTATTCAACGAGGGGCATCTTTATCCTTTTTCGCTTTAGGGTAAAGATGCCTTTTTTTGTGTTTTCAGGATTCAAATAACAGACAAAAACAAATTTGAGGAGGCTCGTAAACATGAGTCGGATCGTAAGCAGCAATATCGGGTACCCGCGCATCGGGGCGAAACGGGAATGGAAAAAGCTTCTGGAATCGTTCTGGGCAGGCAAATTGCCGGAGGAGCAGTTTTTGAGCGGGCTGGAAACGCTCCGCCTGGCGCATCTCAAGGTTCAGCAGGAAAAAGGAATTGAGCTGATTCCGGTAGGAGATTTTTCGTTATACGACCATATGCTTGATACGGCGGCGATGTTCGGGCTCGTTCCGAAACGTTTTGCTTACGACGGCGGTCCGGTTCCTCTCGCCACCTATTATGCCATGGCCCGCGGAACCCAAGGCGCTCCGGCGTGCGAGATGACCAAATGGTTCAACACGAACTATCACTACATCGTGCCCGAATTGAACGGTCTGACTCCAACATTGACCGTGAACAACCCGCTGGAGGCTTACCGCGAGGCGAAGCGCACGCTCGGGATCGACGGGAAGCCGGTCCTGATCGGACCGTATACGTTCCTGAAGCTGTCCAAAGGCTATGCGCCGGAGCAGCTGGACGCCTTGATCGAATTGTTCCTGCCGCTGTATAAACAAATTTTGACCGAGCTGGAGCAGGAAGGCGCCGCGTGGGTACAGATCGACGAGCCGATTCTGGTTACATCCTTATCCGAGACCGATATGGAGCGAATTGCAGACATTTATTCGCAGCTGCACGCTGCCGCACCCGGTCTGAAGCTGATGCTGCAGACGTATTTCGATTCGGTCGAGCACTACGAGCGGACGGTCGCCCTGCCGGTTCAAGGCATCGGACTCGATTTCGTCCACGGAGCAGAGCGGAATATCGCCGCCCTGCGGACACATGGGTTCCCGGCGGACAAGGCACTGGGCGTCGGATTGATCGACGGGCGCAACGTATGGCTGGCCAACCTCGAAGCCAAGCTGCAGCTGCTGGATGAGGTGTCCGCTCTCGTCCCGTCGGGGACGTTGATCGTTCAGCCTTCCTGCAGCCTGCTGCACGTCCCGGTGACGACCCGGACGGAAGAGCAGGCCAACGCCGAACTGCTGCCCTTCCTGGCCTTCGCCGACGAGAAGCTGGACGAAATCGTTCTGCTGAGCAAGGCGGCGGCCGGAGAACGAACGGACGCCGTACGGTCCGGGCTGGAAGGAAGCGCACGGCTTGTTCGGGAGCTGAACGATTCTCCGTTCCGCAACCGGACAACCGTCCGTGCGGCTACCCGGCATATTGCCGGAGGTTCATCGGCCAGACAAAGCTCTTATTCCGTGCGCCATATTCTCCAGCAAAATAAATTCCAGCTTCCGCTCCTGCCGACAACGACGATCGGCAGCTTCCCGCAGACGCCGGAAGTGAGACAAGCGCGCAAACGCTGGAGAACCGGGGAATGGAACGAAGCGCAGTACCGGACCTTCATTCAGGAGCAAATCCAAGCCTGGATCAAGATTCAGGAAGAGCTTGGCTTGGACGTGCTGGTGCACGGCGAGTTCGAACGGACGGATATGGTGGAATTTTTCGGCGAGAAGCTGGACGGCTTCCTGTTCACCCGGAATGGCTGGGTTCAATCATACGGCTCCCGCTGCGTCAAACCGCCGGTCATCTACGGCGATGTCGAATTCGTCCAGCCGATGACGGTGGAGGAAACGGTCTATGCGCAGTCGCTGACGAGCAAGCCGGTCAAGGGCATGCTTACCGGTCCGGTCACCATCCTGAACTGGTCGTTCGTCCGCGACGATATCTCCCGGGAGCAAGTCTCCTACCAGATCGCCTTGGCATTGCGTCAGGAGGTGGAGGCGTTGGAAAGCGCCGGCATCGGCATGATCCAGATCGACGAGCCCGCGCTGCGCGAAGGCTTGCCGTTGAAACAGCAGGATTGGCAGCATTATCTGGACTGGTCGGTACACGCTTTCCGCTTGACCTCGGCCGCCGTGAAGGACACGACGCAAATTCACACGCATATGTGCTACTGCGAGTTTCATGACATTATCGACGCGATCCACGCTCTCGATGCGGACGTCATTTCTATCGAAACGTCGCGCAGCCACGGCGAGTTGATGCAAAGCTTCGACGAGCACACGTACGATCAGGGCATCGGTCTGGGCGTATACGACATTCACAGCCCGAGGGTTCCGGCCGTCGACGAGATGGTCCGCACGATTGAACGCGCGTTGTCCGTTTTGGAGCCGGATCTGTTCTGGATCAACCCGGATTGCGGGCTCAAGACGCGAGGTGTCGAAGAAACGGTCGCTTCCCTGCGCAACATGGTCGCTGCCGCCGAACAGTTCAGAGCGCGCTGCGCCAAAGCGTAGCCCATACGGAGCCATCCCGTAACTTGTAGCGGGGCTTACAGGGCTCTAAGCTACGAAAAAGCAAAAAAAGAAACCGCTTCTTTGCACAATGGGGTATGATCCCCATTGGACAAGAGACGGTTTCTTTGTCGTCACAGCCTTTGACGAAAAGAAGGCTGCTTTAGTGTTGGTGGCTTCGCGCCGATAGGTCAGTTGACTTTGACAAACGACCACTTTTGCGCATCCGTTCCATTGTCGCTCCACTGCTGGACCGCCGCGCCGTCAGCGGTCGAGGAGCCGGATACATCCGCGACCAGTCCGCTCGCTTTGGAAACAAGCTTGAAATAGCCGCCGCCCGCATCGACGATACTCCACCTTTGCGCAGCGGTTCCGTTATCGTCCCACTGCTGCAGCTGCACGCCGCTGGAAGTCGACGAGTTGGGCACATCCAGCACTTTTCCGCTGTGAACGGCCGTGAGCTTGTAGTAGCCGTCCCCGGTGCTCTCCACCTTGAACTTCTGGTTATTGGCGACGTAGTTGGTCCATTGCTGTATTTTGGCCCCGCTCTGCGTCGACACGTTCACCACATCCATCACCTTGCCGCTGGCCTTGGAGGCTATCGTATAAATACCTCCGTTGACAATGCCCGGCGAAGCTTGGTACACGCGCACGTAATCCACCAGCATTTGCGACGGGAACGGTGTGGAAGGATCGGGACTGCCGGGCCAATTCCCGCCCACGGCAAGATTCAGCAGGAGGAAAAACGGCCGTTGAAACTCCTCCGTGTTCCCGGTTCCATTTTCAATATAAAAAGCGTTGTATTCCTGGCCGTCCACAAACCATCTGATATATTTGGAGTCCCACTCTACGCTGTACACGTGATACTGGGAAAAATCGAGATTGCCGGAAACCCGCCCGTAATCGGCGTGTCCTCCCGCATCCCAGTGTACGGTGCCGTTGACATGCGGATTGTTGTTGACCCGTTCCATAATGTCGATCTCGCCGCATTTAGGCCAGCCTACCGCATTGATGTTCGAGCCCAGCATCCAAAATGCCGGCCACAGCCCTTGACCGGAGGGCAGTTTGATGCGCGCTTCGATTTTCCCATAAGTAAAGCTCTTCAAATTTTGGGTTTTAATCCGCGCAGAGGTGTAATTCATGCCGCCATAAGATTCCTTGCGCGCCGTAATGACGAGATTTCCGTCCGCAACCCGCACATTTTCGGGCCGGTTCGTATAATACTGCAGCTCATTGTTTCCCCACCCGTTCTGGCCCGTGCCGATCTCCGCAGACCAGTTGGCGGAATTTAAAGCATTGCCGTTAAATTCGTCGCTCCAGACCAGATTCCAGTTCGGGGCCGCATTCACATCGCCGATGGGCACCAGGGCGACCAGGAGAGTAAACAGCAGAAAAAAACTTAGCAGCTTTCCTCTTTTCAACATAAAATTCCCTCCTCATTTTCGGATCAAAGCTTCTGTCCCAAAGTAGATTAAATGACAGCGTTTACAGAAGCTGTAACTTCATTATAAACGGCCTCCAATTGATTGATCAACCTAAAATATGGGTTTATTTACATTTTGAAGAATAAGATAAATAAAAGCGGCAGCCTTGGACGTAACATGAAGTCCCGGACTGCCGCTTTATTTTTTCCCTGACCGTAATCCGTCAGATTTTTAATTGTATGTTATATAAATTCGCATAGGTGCCGCCCGATGCGATTAACTCTTCATGTGTTCCTTGCTCCTCCATCCCACGGTCCGTTAATACGACAATTCTTTGCGCATTTCTGACGGTGGACAACCGGTGGGCGATGACGATGGTCGTGCGATTGTCCGTCAGCCTCTCCAAGGAATCTTGCACGGCCTTCTCGCTTTCATTATCCAGGGCGCTTGTCGCTTCGTCAAAAATGAGAATGGGCGGGTTTTTCAGGAAAACGCGCGCAATGCTCAGCCTCTGCTTTTGTCCCCCGGATAATTTCACGCCGCGTTGACCGATATCCGTATCGTAACCATCCGGCAGCGACATGATAAAATCATGCGCATTCGCCTTTTTGGCGGCCTCAATGATCTCTTCCCTGCTTGCGTCGATTTTTCCGTAGCGGATATTGTCCGCGACGGTTCCGGTGAACAAGTAGACATCCTGCTGGACAATGCCGATGTTCCTCCTGAGCGAATGCAAGCCGACTTCATTGATATTCGTCCCATCAAGCAAAATTTGCCCTGCACTGACTTCGTAGAAACGGGGAATCAACGAGCAGAGGGTCGTTTTGCCAGCGCCCGAAGGTCCGACCAATGCAACGTATTCTCCGGCCTTGACATGCAGAGAAACGTCCTTGAGCACGTGGTCTTGATCTTCTTTATATTTGAAGCTCACATTTTTAAATTCCACGTTTCCTTGAACGTACGTCAGTTCGACGGCGTTATCCGCATCCCGGATATCCGGCTCCACTTCCAAAATGTCCATAAACCGGTCGAACCCGGTAATGGCTTCTTGATAAAGCCCGGCAAAATTCACGAATCGCTGAATCGGCTCGATGAGGATGCCGATAAATAGAAAAAAGGTAAGCAAATCGGCCAGCGCCAAGGAAGCGTTGACGATCGCAGCTCCGCCAAAGACCACCAGGGCGACGGTAATAAGCTGCGTGAACGCAATCAACCCTTCGTGAAACCAGGTCTCGCTTTTATAGCCGTCGCTTCGGCTTTGCACAAACCGTTTATTTTCGTAAGCGAACTTCTGCTTTTCCACCGATTCGTTGGTAAAGGATTGTACGACTCGAATCCCCGATAACGTATCTTCAAGCTGCGCGTTAATATCGCCGATCCGATCCCTGCTTCTTCTTAGCGCCCTGTTCATTTTCTTATTGAAAAACCACGCGTAAACGCCCATCACGGGCAGGAAGAGAAAGACGACGAGGGTAAGCTTAACGTCGATATGAAGCAAGATGATGAAGGCGCCGACAAACTTCAGGACCGAGATGAGGATATCTTCCGGACCGTGATGGAATAGTTCCGTCATAGAGAAAATATCGTTTGTCGCCCGGGTCATAAGTTGGCCTGTTTTTTGCTCGTCATAGAAGCGGAACGACAGCTTTTGCAAATGATCGAACAATTCGGTTCGCATGTCGCTCTCCATCTTCGCCCCCATCACATGCCCTTGATACGAAACGAACATGTTGCAAAGCGTATGCAAGGCGACCAGAACCAGCATGACCGCACCCATCGCGTAGATTTGCTCCAGCGCACGAGGTCCGCCTTCTTCCAAAACGTTTACGGTAATGTATCTGACGCATAAGGGAAGTGCCAGAGTAACGGCGGAAACCACAAACGCGCAAGCCAAATCCGCAAATAACAAACCTAAATAAGGCTTGTAATAAGATAAAAATTTTTTGAACCGAGTATTCAAGTCGCTTTCCTCCAATGATTTGGAGGGTTAACGAAGCGTTGCCCTCCAAGTTTTTTTCGTTTGGGTTTGGACTGCTCCTGTTTTTCTCATATACCTCACTCTTTTCTGAAATTTTTTATGAACAACATCCTCAACGTACCATACCCTTTAAAAAAGGATCAATCGTTAAAATCATTTAAATTATTTTTTCCGCTTGGTAGAGGTTCTTACCCCCTGATCCAGCCCTTCTCGTAGGCATAGCGCATCAATTGCACCCGGTTGTCCAAATGCAGCTTATGCAAAATATTTTTCAGATGGTTTTTCACCGTATGCTCGGAGATGGATAAAATTTCCGAAATTTCCCGGTTAGAGTTCCCTTTGGCCACGCACTCCAAAATTTCCTTCTCCCGCCCGGTGAGCGGCGAATGGTCGGGAATGCTCTGCCTGACGGAGGAAAACTCCTGAAGCAGACGCACGGCGATTTCGCGGGACATCGGGGCTTCGTCAATGGCGACGGCCCGCAAATATTCGTGCCAGGACGCGGGATGAAGATTTTTCAGCAAATAGCCCTGCGCGCCTTTCTTCAGCGCCTCGAACAAATGCGTTATATCGTCCGATACCGTAACCATGACAATTTTGACATACGGGAACCGTTCTTTAATCAGCTTCGTCGCTTCCAGGCCGTCCAATTCGGGCATGCGGATGTCCATCAGAATGACATCGGGCATCCACTGCTCCGCCAGCAGCACCGCTTCTTTTCCGTTCGTCGCCTCGCATATGATCTCAAACTCCGGGTCCGCTTGAATAATTTCCCGCATCGCCTGGCGCGCATGCGCATGGTCGTCGGCGAGCATAATTCGAATCGGTTGACTCATGGAATGGAATCCCCTCTCTTTCCTTACCGGCGGCGCTCGTTTCGCATCTTCTCGCCGTCCGGATCAACGATCGTACTCCTGTGATTCCATCTAACCATACCCTCCCGCAAACCCCCATGACTCAGTCGGGCTATTTCCCGCCGGACGATCGACAATTTCGTGACAAATCCCCGGCGGAAGCGCTTCAGTCTGACTCCAAAGTGCTATATACAAGCCGGAAACGAAAGTGCTAGGATTATCCTGAAAATGAAAGGAGGCGCATGTATGCATCGATGGATTATGGTGTCCCTGTGCGGAATTGCCTGCGTTCTGGGAATGGGATTTTTGTTCGCCGAGGTGCAGCGGCATTCGAGCGAGACTAAGCAGGAGGCGGCCGCTCCGGCTCTTCCCGATGCTCCGCTGAACGCCCAGGCTGCCGAAGCCGTCTACAAGCAGTCCTGCATCGCCTGTCACGGCAACGACCTGGAAGGCAAAATGGGACCGAATCTTCAGAAGATCGGCGGCAAGCTGTCGACCGAGCAGCTGTACAAAGTGATCCAGAACGGCCGCGGAGGCATGCCGGCGTTCAAGAGCAGCCTGAAGGACGAGGAGATTGCCAACGTCGCCCGCTGGCTGGCCGAAAAGAAATAATACGCGTGAAATAGGCGAAACGAATGGCGAAAAGATAACGAAACCGGAGGTTGAACAATTCACGGATGAAGCCATGGATTCAAAAGAACGGGTTTAAATTGACGGTCACCCTCCTGCTGGTCGCCCTTGCGATCTCCCTGTTTACCTGGTTCAACCAAGGGCCACCCCTGCCGGTCTTGAAGCAGGCACCGAACTTTGAGCTGAGCGGGTTGGACGGCGGGAAGGTATCATTAAACGATACGAACGGCAAAGTGCGTCTGGTCGAATTCCTGTTCACCAATTGCCCGGATGTGTGCCCGGCCACGACGTACAACATGGTCAAGCTGCAAAACGAATTAAAGAAAGACGGCATGTGGGGAAATAAGGTCCATTTTCTATCGGTCACCTTCGATCCCGAGCGCGATACGCCTCAAGCGTTCAAAACGTACGGAGACAAAATGGGGATGGATTACAGCGGCTGGACGCTGCTGACCGGGACGGAGAAACAAACGGCGGACGTCGCGAAAGACTTTGGCGTGATGGTGCAAAAGATGAAGGACGGCGGGTTCGTGCATACGGTCACATCGCTGTTTCTGGTCGACCAGCAAGGCCAAATCCGCAAAATTTATACGATGGGCGAAGAGATGGACAACGACGAGATTCTAAAAATGATCCGGCAAATCGCCGGATCAAAATAACGCTTATGGCGTCGGCTCAAGCAGGGGATCGGGAAGGTCCTCTGCTTTGTCTTTCTCTCTCCGGTACCACTGGAAGAACACGAGACCAAGCAGGCAGCCGTACGAAATTTCCTGCATAATCTTCATGATCACGCCCCCAAGCTGCTGGTCGGACAGCGGCGTTAACCACGGGCTAGAGAACGTCACCGGCTCCACCGGAATCGCATAGAACGGCAAGCAAAGCAGATGCGCGCCGGCGATGTAGGTCTCGTACATCGGCGCTTTGGCAAAAATGATGAGCGCGCAGGCCGGCGTCAGCAAAATGCCGTTTATGAAAATATACCCCATTTTTTTCAGCTCGCTCATCGCATAGATCGCCCCGGCTGGACTGAATACGGACCACCATAAAGCGAACGCCGAGAAGAACAGCAGCAAATGCAGCGCATTATGAAGCGCATAATTGGACATCGCCGCATCGAAAATCATCGGGATGTGATAGAAAGAAAACGCGCCGTTGAACAAAAACATCGCAAAGATCGGATTGCCGAAAACAAGGATCACCTTCCGGCTCCACGGATTGTCGCTGAGCGACCGGAAAAAGCCTTCCGGCATCCCCCGGAGCAGCAGCGGCGGAACGATCAGGTACATCACGGACTGCTGAAGCATATGAATGCTGAACCAGAAATGCCCGCCAAGATTTAGCGGCCCTCCGAGCGCAAAGTACAGCAAGAACAGCCCGACAAAAAAGCTCGCCATCTGCCGCCCGGACACCGTGCCGCCCTTGTAGCGCATGTAAAACACGGCCGCCAGCGCAACCGTCAGAAACATTTCCGGCCCCCACACTACCCGGAACCCGTACGTTTCCATCATCAACTGAAAGTCCAAGCTCAAAGCCTCCTTACCTTCTTCGACTTCTGGCATCCCCTCCATCTTACCTAATTTCGCTCCCGGTTCCTATGACACGAAAGGGCCATCTCGCTGTCACAAAGGAGACAAGCTTTGTTCACCGGACCGACGACGAAATGACTCATTCGAGGCATGCCGCCAGGGCATTCTAAGACTACAATGAGAAGCGTGAAGGAGGAACTGTCATGACCTTAGCTTACAAGATGCTCATCGCCGACGACGAGGACCGGATCCGCCGCATATTGAACCTGTATTTGAATAAAGACGGCGCCGCCGTGGACGAAACCGGAGACGGAACGCAGGCGCTGCAAATGGCTTTAGACCGCGATTACGATATTTTGCTGCTCGATTGGATGATGCCCGGCCTGAACGGCCCCGAGATTTGCCGGCTGCTCAAACAGGTTAAGGCTACGCCGGTGATCCTGCTGACGGCCAAAGCGGACGAAAGCGACCGCCTCCTCGGCTTCGAAGCCGGAGCGGACGATTACGTGCTGAAGCCGTTCAGTCCGCGCGAGCTGATCTGCCGCATTCATGCGATTCTGAAGCGGACCGCTCCGGGAAGGCTCCGGCTGGAGAACAAATCGCGCCACGACATCGTGCTGCCGCATTTGGTCATCGAGCATCTGGCCCGGCGCGTGCTGATCGACGGTCACGAGATCGCTCTGACTTTGAAGGAGTATGATCTGCTGCGTTATTTTGCATTAAACGAGAACAAGACGTTGACTCGCGAGGAGCTGCTGAAGGAGGTATGGAAGTACGAGGTGATCGTGGATTTTCGGACGGTGGACTCCCATATCCGGCGCATCCGGGAAAAAATGCAAGCCGTCTCTTCGCCTGCCGCCTCGATGCTTCGCACGGTCTGGGGCATAGGCTACCGCTTGGATGTGCCGGCTTCCTTCGCCCGTGGAGGGGGCGCCTAGCCCCGGTTCGGGACCGCCCTCCGGAGAGGAAACTCGTGCCGGGCGATGAAAAGAGCCGCTTCCGAACGAGCGGCTTGTCCGTCCTATGCGCTAATGAAGGTTAAAGGAAGCGTTGGCTCCCTTTTGGAAGACAGCACGGTATGTATCCGGCTGCACCAGATTCACTTGTCGTTGACAAAAACGCTTTGGGCTACGGTAAGAAAGGCTCGAACGGCCGGCGCAGCATCGGAGACGGAAGGACATGCTAACGCCACATTACGCCAGTCGGATACGTTCAAGCTGCGGATTTGGAGATTTTGCTGGGTCTTGAGAAATAATTCCGGGCCAATCGTGATTCCGAGCCCTTCCTGAACCATGTTAGCAATGGTGCTACAATCCTGCACTTCAAACCGGATAGACGGCTTGACCTTCGCTTGTTGAAAAATTTCTTCGATGTGCGATTGATACATTCCTTTTGGCATAATAAAGGGCTCGTCTTGCAAATCTTCCACAGCAATCATTTCGCGCTGCTGAAATTTATGACCCGCAGGAAAAGCGACAACCATCTTATCTTGGATGAGCGGTACCGTGTCCCATTTCGTATGCTTGTCCTGCTGCACAACAAATCCGATGTCGATGACTCCTGTATCCAACCATTCCGCCATTTCCTCATACGTGCCTTCGTAAAATCTGAATTCGATTCGGGGATGCTTCTTCTGGAATTTTGCAAGAATTTTAGGCAAAAGGCAGGAGGAAGCGCTGTAAAAAGTGCCGATACGCACGGTCCCCGCCTCCAAGCTTGCCGCTAAAGCCAGCTCCTGTTGAATGCGTTCCGTCCGATTTAAAATTTCCCGGATATGAATCAGCGTTTTTTGTCCGACCTCGGTGAGAACAAGCTCCTTCTTCCGATCGCGAATCAATAGCGTCGCGCCCCATTCCGCCTCCAGACTGGCGATCGCATGGCTCACGGCCGATTGAGTCATGTTCAGCTCTTCGGACGCTTTGGTGAAGCTGCCAAGCTCGATCACTTTGGCCAAAACCTTAAAGCGGGCAATAGTCATGAGCTTTTACTCATCCCCTTTATGAAAAATAACAATTTTACTCATGTTACCACGCGATATAGAATAAGGGCAACGTGTGACAAGGAGTGAAAAGGAATGAACCGATTTTCCATTTATTTGCTAGCTTTAGGTGCGTTCGTATCGGGTACGGCAGAATTCGTCGTATCCGGCATTTTGGAAATCATCTCTAAAGATTTTCAGGTTTCGATTTCATTGGCCGGACAGTTGGTCACGATCTATTCTTTATCGTATGCGTTAGGGGCTCTTGGATTGGTGATGCTGACGGCAAAGTTCGGGAGAAAAAAAGTGTTGCTCTATTCCATGGTTACTTTTATCGCTGGAAGCATGATTGCCTTTTTCAGTTCTCATTTCGGCCTGCTGATGTTTTCCCGAATTGTACTGGCCATGAGCGGGGGACTGTACATCGTTATTGCCACCAACTACGCAGCCCGGCTCGCCCCGCCTGCCAAACAGGGGAATGCGATGGCCACGGTCATTACGGGATTTACCGTTTCTTTAATATTGGGCGTCCCTGCCGGAACGCTGGTTGCCGCCTATATGGATTGGCGCTATATCTATCTCATGCTTGCCGCCGTTACGCTGATCGTTCTCCTGCTGCTGGCGAGATTCATCCCAAGGCTAGAGGGAGAAAAACCGATCCCTTTAAAGCATCAATTGCTTTTCATTCGCGACAGGCGGTTGATAAGCGGATTTCTCACTACCGTATGTTGGATTCTCGGGTATACGATGGTTTTTGCTTACATCGCTCCGCTGTTGAGCGCCTTTGCCGGTTTTTCGATCGAAATGGTCAGTATATCCCTTTTGACTTTAGGCGTGTTTGCTTTGATCGGGTCGCGTTTTGGCGGGTATGCCGTCGATAAATGGGGACCTGTCCGCACCATTTCCATTAGCTTGAGCATTCACGCGATGGCCTTGTTCCTATTGACCTTTACGGTAACTTCTACGATAGGGGTGCTGTTGACCCTTATGATATGGGGAGCCGCCGCATGGACAACGACTCCCGCAAAACAATTTTATTTTATTTCTTTAAAGCCTCAAGCGCCGGAAATTGTTTTAAGCTTCAATACCGCCTTAATGAATATAGGGATGACCTTAGGGGCCGGTCTGGGAGGACTGGTGACGGAGTATTCCTCCGTTCTGCATTTGCCATGGATTGGCGGCGTTATGGAATTGGCCGCCTTGGCCGCTATCTCTTATTCGTTTAGGTCGAATAAGAAAGGCGCATAAACCGGGCGGGGCCCACCCGCTGAAGTTACAACGGCAGGCCCGCTTCCAACTTGCCTAGCGCTTCGTCCAGCAATCCGGCGAAATCCGCATCCGGATGTTCCGCATAGTATAGCATCACCGAGATGTTGACGCCGATGACCGCTCCGGCGAAGGTTCGCACGGCTGCATCGTCCGGCTCCCGGCCGGTGCGCTTGGCTGCCAGCTCCGCGATCAGCTGCATCGTCTGAGTCAGGTTGTTCAGCGCTGCGGCCCGCAGCTCCGGCACCGTCATGATGAGCTGATTTCGTTCGCGCATCGTGGCGAGCTCATCGGCAGACATGTCGCCAATCGCGGAAACCATGGCCTGGCGCACTGCTTGTAAAGGACTCAGATGTGACGGTTGAGCTTCAAAAGCGTCAACGAGAACGGGATCGTAATTGTCTCTTAGCAGCACGTCCTCCTTGGTGGAAAAATACCGAAAAAAGGTGCTGGGCGAAATCTCCGCTGCCTCCGCAATCTGCTCCACCGTCGTGGCGTTATAGCCCAGCTCACGGAACAGCCGCAGCGCGTGCATTTGAACTGCTGCCATCGTTTTTGCTTTTTTGCGCTCGCGCAGCCCCATGGTTCGTTTATCGTCCGGTGACACCTTGCTCACTCTCCGATCTTGTTTTATTTATAGCTTCCCGCCGGGATGGTCCGCTCCAGAAATTGCTCAAGCTGATGATCCCGATCCTGCAACGCAAATTCGGCTAACAGCCGCTCTCCGACGCCCGATGCATCGGCGGCCAGCACGGCGCGGACCGCTTCCGCGTTCAATAATGCCCGCGGCGATAGGAGCAAACCGTTCATCATCATATATTTTCCGAACAATTCCATATCGGGCTTGCCGACGGCTTGCTTGCGGTACAGCTCAAAATATTTTTGGGCGAAGGCGATCCCTTCCCGCGAATGCGATCCCGTGTATTCCACGCCGGACCAGCACAGGTCGGCAACGGCCGTGAGCCACCAGGCGGGATCGATTGCCTCCTGCATCCGCCTAAGCGCTTCACGCTCGAAGAATGGCTTCGGCCGGGTGCGCCATTCGTGCAATTGAGTGGCCAGCAATTCCGCTTCGATGGCGGCGACGGTAATCCCTTGACCGTAAATCGGATCGAAGTTGCAGAGCGCGTCCCCCATCACAAGCAGCCCGGACGGCCACCGCTCCATCCGCTCGAAGCGCTGCCGGAAGCATTCCGGCACCCGAAACCCGCGCGGTGGCCCCAGCGGCTCGCACGCTTGCAGCAGCTCGGCAATCGAAGGATCCTGCAGAGCGGCCAGCTCCTGTTCGTATAGCCCGGCATCGGTCGTCGGGTAACGCTGTCCGCCGGCGTAATACAGTACGACTTCGGCCGTATCCTGTTCAACCGGTCCGAATACGGCAGTGCCGATTCCTTTGGCCGGAACGCCTTCGGTGACGACCACGCTCCATTGCTCCGCCACATGCGAAGGGATTCTGTAATAGCGCGTGCTGTACCCGAGCGAGGCTTTCAGACGTTCCGGTTCCGGCACGTGATAGCCGAGAGCCTGAAGCCATTTTACCAGCTTGGAGGACCGGCCGCTAGCGTCCAGCACCAGATCGGCTTCGAGCGTCATTGACTGCGCCGTCTTACTCCGTTCCCGAACCGCAACACCTGTTACTTTTGCGCCGTCCGAAGCCATCTGCAGCCCCGTTGTTTCGTACCCGCTTACAAACCGCACATTGGGGATCGCTTGAAGGCGCCGGCGAATGACCCATTCCAGCAGAGCCCGGCTGGCGCCCGCATCTTTCCGGTCAACCACTTCCATGGTTCCGTAAACACTGACGGACCGGATGCGTTTGCCCTCTTTCGGGAAAGCCCCTTGCGCCAGCAAATCGTCCGTCCAGCCGGGGAACAGGCTCTCCAGAATAAGCTTGCCGCGCGGCAGCAGCCGGTGCGGATGAAACGCCTGAGGCGTACCCGGACGGTTCCCGGGCTTGTCCGGAAAGTCGTCCTTGTCCACGACGAGAACTTCGTCGTAATGCTCCGACAGCACCCGCGCCGCCAGCATTCCAGCCATACTGCCCCCGATGACCAGCGCTCTTCTCCAATTTGGCTCGTTACTCATGCTCGCAGCTCCTTTTCAGATCGTTGGATTATTTTGATAGTTACACGATAATGATAATATATGTCTTTTGATAGTTACTGTCAAATTATAAAGCGATATCGTTCGGCAAAAAAAAGAAAACCGCTCCCCGGAAGGAACGGTTGACCTGAACGAATATTGTCCGCTGAACGGATGATCCCGATCAGACTGCTTCTGCTCTTAATTTTTTCCGAATCAGCCGGATAAACGATTCTGCGACCGGCGTTAACGGATGATCTTCGGCTGTGCATATCGCAATCGGCCGTTTCAGCTCGACATCCCGCACATACACTCGGGCTACCTCGCCCCGCTCGATATATTCGCGTGCCGCCATGGCCGAGATGAGATTTGCCCCGTACCCGGCACCGACCGCTCGAATCGTCTCGTGCAGTCCGTTAAACTGCATCCCGATCTTCGGCTGCCTTACGTTATAGGTCCGACACATCGACAGGAACCTTTCGCGGGTCGAGCTTCCCTCCTCCCGGATGACGAACGTTTCTTCCATCATTTCCTTTAAAGAGGCTTCGCGGTTCGCCAGAGGATGCCCGGCCGGAACGATGAACCACAGCTCTTCGTCGAACAGATGCTCCCATTTCATTCGGGGCTTCTCCCAACCTCCCGCAATAACGGCTACGTCTGCCCGGTGCTCGCTTAGGAGAGCGAACGCTTCGCGGGTATTGACGGTGATGACGTTGATAGCAACGTCTTCATGCCGGGTTTTGAAATACGCAATCCATCTCGGAAGCAGCACCGTTCCGGGGAGGTTGGTCACGGCAAGCGTCAGTTCCCCTCGTTTTCCCGCCGCAATGTCGCTCATCCGGTTCTCGATTTCGCGTTCCGCAGCGAACAGCTTGCCGGATAGAGCATACAGCTCGCGGCCCGCATACGTCAGAGCAATGCCCCTGCCCTCCGGCCGAACCAGCTTGAGACCGATTTCTTTTTCCAGATTTCTTAGATGCTGGGTGACAGCAGGCTGACTGATGCGAAGCTCCTCTGCCGCTTGGGTTACATGGCCGGTCTGGGCTACGGCATGAAATACTTTAAGCGCATGCAAATTCAAGGCTATCCTCCGTTCGCACGAAACTCATAAGTATAACTTATCGGTTGGTTATCATTATATATTAGTTTTTTTCGAGGGGGTGAACTATTTTAAGTATGATCGGCTTACGCTAAAGGACCTTTTGAGGAAGAGAGTGAATGTGAATGGATAAGACAACGATTCGCGGGAAAAAGGAAGTGCTGCGGATCTCATGGATTACGGCGCTTTGTCTAACGGGGGACTCGATGCTGTACATCGTGCTGCCTTTGTACTGGAAGGAAGCCGGTCTGGACTCGCTCGTTCAGGTCGGCATTCTTTTGTCCGTCAACCGACTGGTTCGCCTGCCCTTGAACCCTATCGTCAGCCGGATTTACCGTCATATCAGCCTGCGGCAAGGCATGCTCGCAGCGGTCGTGCTGGCGATCCTGACGACCGCTTCATACGGTTTCATCCACACGTTCCCCCTCTGGATTGCAGCTCGGTGCGTCTGGGGGCTGGCTTGGTCTTTGTTAAGGCTTGGCGCCTATTACGCCATCCTGGAGCTTTGCCGGGATCGCAACGAAGGCCGGCTGTTCGGCCTGTATAACGGTCACTACCGGCTGGGGAGCCTCGTCGGGATGCTGCTCGGAGGCGCCCTTGCTGAGATGCTGGGGCTTCGTACCTTAGCATGGCTTCTTGGTGCAGCGACCGTTTGCGGTGTTCCTTTCCTGCTGCGTGGCCTTCGAATCGACGATGTGCAAAAGAAATCCGTCCGGCTGGCGGAAGCTTCCGTTCCGATTCCGCAGCAGCGCTCCGGAACAGCCGCATTCATGACCGTGCTGAAAACCAAAGACGTCCCTTGGCTGCTCGCCGCCGCTCTAGGCTCGGCCATGATTTACGAAGGGATGCTGACCTCCACGCTCAGCAATTACGCCGAAACGAGACAGGCCTCGATGACGGTCCTCGGCTTTACGCTCGGCGGCGCGTTTATCGCCGGGGGACTGCAGGCGCTGCGGTGGGGCTGGGGCCCTTTTCTGTCGCCGTTCATCGGCAGCCTGTCGGATCGGCAGTCCAATAAAGCCCGCCTGCTGACGTGGACGATGGGCGCAGCAGCTGCCCTGCTGTTTTTGTTTCCGCTGCCTTTGCCCATGTGGGGCTGGATTGCTGTGGCCGTTGGGCTTTTGATGACATCGACTTGTACGACGACGCTCATGGATACCTTGGCGGGCTCCGTCTCAGGCACGCTAAGCATACACGATCGAAGAACCGTCATGACGGCCTATTCCGTCACGTTGGACGTGGGAGCGGCGCTCGGTCCGGCCGTCTCGTTCTGGGTGGTGCAGCAGGTGGGGTATCCTGCCGTTTATTGGGGAGCTGCGGCGATGTGGCTCGGGCTTTGCTGTTGTTTTTTCGTTGCGAAACCGTTCCCCGGAAGGAACGGCTTTGCATCATCTCCGCATCGACTCTAAGCTTGGATACTCGTATCCTCTGCCTGCGCTCCGATTGGCTTCGCGGCATGACACAATAATCCGGCCACCACCACGCCGATCAGCACGACAATCAAGGCGCGAAGTAAGCCGACGGACTCGCCAATGATCCCCAGGATCGGCGGACCGACAAGGAAGGCGAGGTACCCGGCCGTCGACACCGCGCCCACCCTCGCAGCGACCCCGCGGGGATCGTCTCCTGCGGCGGATAAGCCTACGGGAAATCCGAACGCCGAACCGAAGCCCCACAGCACAACGCCGATGGCGGCAGCCGTGTAGCTTTGTCCCCAAATGACGATAAGCAATCCCGCAATTGCGGATAGCGCGGAAGCCCGCAGGACGGCGACTCTGCCAAACCGGTCGAGCAGCATCCCGCCTGCTGCGCGGCCAATGGTCATGGCGGCTACGAACAAGCCGAAGGCAAACGAGCCCGTCGCCGGTGAGACATGGTAGCCGTCCACGATGACCAACGGAAGCCAGTCGTTCGCAGAGCCTTCCGCAAACGCCATTCCCAAGACGACGATCCCGATCAAAATCGTGCGCGGCTCTTTCCACACGGCCATGCGCTCCCGCGCGGTCATGGGCGGTTCGCCCGACTCCGCGGCACGCTCTTGCCCGGTTCCGGCAGGGACGAACCGGTAAAAATAGACGGCGCACAAAATCACGACAACCGCGGCAAGCGACAAATGAGCAAAAACGGACAGCCCGGCTCCAATCGCTGCCGAGCCCGCAACGGCCCCCACCAGATTGCCCACGCTGAATGCGGCATGAAAGCCGGTCAGCAGCGATTTTTGAGCGGCGCGCTCGACGGCTGTCCCCTCGACATTCATCGCCACGTCGCATATTCCGTTCCCGAAGCCGAAGACGGCCAATCCCAGGAACACTGCAATGCCGCCGCTAAGCCAAACCCCGCTCAGCGCCACGATTCCGAGTCCTCCCGAGCTGATCGCCAATCCGGCCATCATGACAAAGCGCCCTCCGCGGCTTGCAATAAGATGACTTGCGCTGAACAATCCGACGATGGAGCCGACGGCCAAGCCAAAAATAATCCATCCCATCTCGGCGGTAGTAGCGCCTAACGAATCCCTGATCGCGGGAGTACGCGAAACCCATGTGGCAAGCGCAAATCCGGGCAGCGCGAATATAAAATAAATGGCGACGCGCCATAGTTGAATTTGGCGGCTGCTTAGCGAATGTTCCATGCCAATTCTCCTTTTCAAGCCGGCTGCGCAATCAATCGATTCCGAGACCCAGCATCGTTCTGATCGTAAGTTGATTTAGCCCGTGGAAGTAATCTTCCTCCCAATCCCGGACAAGAAGGGACGGCAAATTATCTGCCGGAACATAGGACGCGCTTCCTTTTCGGACATCGGCAAGATCGCGTTCGGTCAGATCCGTACTGCAAAAAAGGACGGTATGCGGGTTCAGGGTGGCCGTAAACACGGCGACCAAACGGCTCATCGCGTCGATCAGCTTCGCACGCCTTTCCGTACCGTCCTGCGCGGAAGGTGGCTCTTGAACGGCTTGGGAAAAATTTTGCGAATCGTAAAGCGGCAAAAAGGAAACTTCGCCCGAAAAAAAGCTGCTCCCCCTTACCACGTCGCCGTTCACCATAATCCCGGCGCCGGGACCGTTCTGTCCCAGATACAGGTACACCAGAGAGCGGTTTTGGTCGTCTCCCGAGCGGTCATGGTACCCAAGAACGGTAGCGTTCATATCGTTTTCCACTTGGACCCGAAGCGAAAAGCGTTCCTCATACAAGGCTTTGAAATCGAAGTTCTTGAACTTTTCGTAATCGGGAATATGGAAGACGCGCCCATTGTTCACCGCTCCCGGGACTCCCAAGGTCAGAGCGCGCAAATGAGGATAACGCTGCACGAAGGTGCCGATCTGCTCGGTCAACCGCTCGGGTCCGTCGTGCAAAACGCCGGGAAGCTTCTCGCGCCCGATCACCTCACCCACATAATTCAGGAGCGCATAGGAGGAATAATCCTTTTCGAGTGCTACGGCGAGTCCCGTCATATGATCGGCATTTAACCGGTATTGCTTCGGACGCCGGCCTCCGCTGGATGCTCCCAGCCCCGTTAACACAACCTCTCCTTGGTTGTTCATTTCATCCAGCGTTTTACTAATCGTCGGAAAGCTGATGCCCGTACTCTGCGCAAGCTCGGCCGTGGTCGATACCAAATCGCGATACAGCACCGCACGAATTTGCCGACGAATCATATCCCCCATCATTTTGGGTTGAACGAAAGGAAGCTTCATGGCATTCACCGCCAACTTATTAAAGTTCTTTAATTACTTTCCGAGTGTATCACAGATTCGTCCGGGGCACAACGAATGAATTCCGTGAAATCCTAAACGACTTCCGGTACAAAAAAAGAAAGGGAAACGGCATGGCGCCGATTTGACCCAAGACGATGAAACCATCCAAACGCTTTACCATGATCTTCAATTAAGGTTTTGCTAATTTTATGTAAAGATTCGCGTGTGCGAGTCAACTAAAAAACTTCCCGCAAGCCGCTTTCGGCGGTTCACGGGAAGTTCTGTTATCCGATCCGTTGACCTTCCAGCCAACGGACCGCCTCTGCGAAATGGTCGCCCGACCGCGCTAAAGCGGCGGACGCTTCCTGCCTGTCGATGCCGAACCGGTGCATCAGAATCGCCAGGCGCGCATCGCCTTCGGCCCGCCGGGCCAGTTCCTCCGCCGCAGCCCGGTCCGCTCCGGTCGCTTCGCCAATAATGCGCACGACTCGGTCGCGCAGCTTGGCGTTCGTCGTCTGCACGTTCACCATCAAGTTGCCGTACACTTTGCCAAGCTGAACCATCACCGTTGTGCTGATCATGTTCAACACCATCTTTTGCGCGGTGCCGGCCTTCATGCGCGTCGAACCGGTGACTACCTCGGGGCCGACCGGCACCTCGATGCCGTGCACCGCCGCCCGGCTAAGCTCGGTACCCGTGTTGCACGAGATGCCCACGGTCAAAGCGCCGATCCGGTTGGCCTCGCGGATCGCCCCCAGCACATACGGCGTCCGGCCGCTCGCCGTAAGGCCGACGACCGCGTCCGCCGCCGTCGCATGGCGCGCGATATCCGCCGCTCCGGCTTCCAGATCGTCCTCCGCGTTTTCTACGGCGTTCATCATCGCTGTCTCGCCCCCGGCAATAATGCCGCGCACGAGCGACGATTCGACCCCGAACGTCGGAGGACATTCGGACGCGTCCAGAATGCCGAGCCGGCCGCTCGTGCCGGCCCCGATGTAATAAAGCTTGCCTCCCTGCCTCAACCGCGCCGCAATCGCGGTAATCGCTTCTTCGATTTGCGGCAGCGCGGTTTGCACGGAAGCGGCAATTGTACCGTCCTCGCCGTTGATCGTCTCGATGATTTCCCTCACGCTCATCCGGTCCAAATGGACGGACTTGGCGTTACGCTGCTCCGTAACCGGCTGCCGTTGTTCGTTATGCGTCATAAAATCTCCTTCCCTTCTCGGCTCCCTGATCGCATTAGTTGCCTTTCTCGTCCCGTCTTACTTGACCGCGCCCGCCGTCATGCCGTCCATGAACTGCCTGGAGGAGAGGGCGAACAGCACGATCATCGGCAGCGACGACAAGGTTAGCCCCGCGAACAGCACGCTCCAATCGGTGGAGTATTCGCTGAACAGCGTCAGCATGCCGACGGGAATCGTCTTTTTCACTTCGTCTTGGATGAAGATCAGCGGGAAGAAGAAATCGTTCCACACCGTGATGAAATTCATGATCATGACCGTTCCGAGCGCCGGTCGCATCAAGGGCGCCACGATGCTCAGCAGCAGGCGGATATCGGAGCAGCCGTCGATCCGGCCCGCCTCCTCCAGTTCCTTCGGCAGCGTCCGAAAAAATCCGGTCAAGATCAGGACCGACATCGGGATGCCGATGGCCGTATACATCAGAATCAGCGAAGTAACCGTGTTCATCAGCCCCAAATTTTTCATCAGCATGAACAGCGGAACGATGCCGAGCTTGACCGGAATCATCATGCCGAGCAGAAAGAAGAAGAACAGCGCCGGATTCCAGCGGAAAGGGTATCTCGCAATATAGAACGAAGCCAGCGAGCCGAACAGCAGGATCAGAGCAACGGATACGACGCTGACCGTCAGGCTGTTCCAGAAATAATCGAAGTATGGCAGCTGGTCCAGCAGCTTCTTATAGGCGGCCATGCTCCAGGACTTCGGCAGTCCGATCGGATTTTTGAAAATGTCGATGTTCGTCTTAAAAGAAGACAAGAGCATCAGAACGATCGGATAGAGGCTGAGAAGCGCAAACAGACTGGCGATAACATAATGTGACGCGCGTAATGCCGGGTTTGTTTTCACGAAGCGTCTACCCCCTTTCTAATACTCCATGTCCCGCTTGCGAACATAGGCCATAAACAATGCGGACAGTGTAGCGATAATCAAGAACAGCACGACCGCCAGCGCCGACCCGAGACCGACCGCAACGCCGTCGCCCGACGAGCCGCCGAAAGCCGTACGGTAAAAGAAAACGGCCAGCGTATCCGTCGAATGATACGGTTCCCCCTGCGAGCCTTGCATCGCATATATAAGCTCGAACGCTTCGAACGCGTGAATAAACGTAAATACGGTGAGAATGACGACGGATTGCGTCATCATAGGCAAAATGATCGAACGAATCAGGCGAAAGCCCTGCACCCCGTCCAGCCTCGACGCCTCGATCACCTCCTGAGAGATCGACTGCAAGCCTGCAAGCAGAATCAGCACCGCGAAGCCGACGCCGAACCAGCTGTTCGCGAGAATGATCGCCGTCAGAGCAGTGCCCGGCTCGCCCAGCCACGGCCTCGCCCATTCGGCAAGACCGATGTTCTTGAGCGCGAAGTTAACGACGCCGGAATTCGGGTTTAGCATCAGCTTCCACAGGAAACCGACGACGATGACCGACAGTAGCCGCGGCACAAAGTAGGCCATTTTGAACAGCTCCGCGCCCTTCACTTTCGTGTAAATAATGTACGCCAAAATGAAAGCGATACCATTTTGCACGATCATTTCCAGTATGAAATAGTAGACATTATGCCCGAACGCGTTCCAGAACAGCCCGTTGAACGGCTCCGTCGTGAACAGCTTGACGAAATTGTCGATGCCGACAAAAGCGCCCTTCTGAAGCCCCTTCCAGTCGAACAAGCTGTAGCTGAAAGCCGCTACGATCGGATACACGACAAACAGCGCGTAGACGGCGAGGGCAGGAACCGGGAACAGGTGGATGATCCCTCGTTTCCAGTTCAAACCCGGCTGCCGTTTGCTTGTGCGGTCCCATACCGCCGCTTCTCGATTCATTGCGCCCCGCCCTTTCTATCATGTTTATGTCGACCGGCGGTTTATTTGGCCGCAGGTTTGAACCAGGAATCGGCGCTCTTCTGCACGACATCCGTCACCGTGTCCGGTTTTTCCTTGCCGAGGAACATTCCTTGGAGAGCCGTCTCCAGCGTGGCCTTGGTCGTCGGGTTGCCTGCGCTGAAATGCACGACCATCGCATACGGCGTCGAATTGGCGGCAGCGAGCTGGATCATTTTCGCGACGAGCGGGTCGGAGGATTCCACGCCCGGAATCGTGCTCGGCTTCTTCAGATCGTCGGCTACCATCTTGCCGAATTCCTTCGTCGTCATGAACTCGATAAACTTCATAGCCGCCTCTTTATTCTTGGAAGCCGCGTTGACGGCGAACGAGCCGTCCACCCAGTTGGTCACGCTAGCCTTGCCGTCCGCTTTCACCGGAGGAACCGGGAACAGATCCAGATCGAGGTCCGGGTTCATCTTTTTCATGACCGCAATTTCCCAGTCGCCCATCACGATCATGCCCGCCTGCTCGGTGACGAACAGATTGCGCATGTCATCCATGCCGAGACCCGTATAATTTTCCGGGAAATATTTTGTCAGATCTTGAAGCATCGTGATCGAATCGGTGAACTCTTTGCTTTTGAAATTCGTTTTGCCTGCGAGCAGGTTGTTGACAAATTCGGTGCCGCCGTAAAATTGCGGGCCAAGCGCGCCATGCGTCAGGGACAAAATCCAGCCCTCCTTGGAGCCGAAGGCAAACGGCGCAATCTTGTTCTGCTTCAGCGTATCGGCCGCCTTCATCAGCTCATCCCAAGTTTTCGGCTCGGACAAGTTGAACTTTTTGAACAGCTTTTTGTTATAGAAGATTTGCGTCGAGCTGTAGACCGTCGGCACGCCGTATACTTTGCCGTCCTTGCCGGTAGCGGCCATTTTTGCTTCCTTCGGAATCGCTTGGAGCCCCTTGACGCTGTCGAGCGGCTCCAAGTATTTGGCGTCGGCGAGCGCGATGCCGGCGGCATACGGCCTGAGGTGGATGATGTCGGGGCCGCTGCCGGTTTGCAGCGCCGTATTCAGCACCGTGTTGTATTCGGTGTTTTTGGTCGGCTTAAATTCGATCTCGATGTCGGGATTCGTCTTGTTGAACGCTTTGATGATCTTCTCGTACACTTCTTTGTCTTCCGTCCGCCAGCTGCCCATCGTCAGCTTGACCTTCTGCGCTTCCGTTTTCTTTCCTCCGCCCCCGTTTGCCGCCGGAGCTTCCTGGGCCCCGTCCTTCGACGGGCTGCTGCAGCCCGTTGCGATGAGCGATATGGCGGCAGCGAGTGCGATTGCCGATTTCATGGTCTTGGTCCCCTTCATACTTAAGCCCTCCCTTGGATGATGATTCTCTATTTATCCTCGATGAGCGAGGTATAAACCGCCGTATGCAAAATCGGCCGCAGCTCCCGCATGATCGGACTTCGTCCGAAATGCACCGCGTTGGTCAAGAACACGACAATCAGCTCGTGGAACGGGTCGATCCACAGGCTCGTTCCGGTAAAGCCGGTATGTCCGAAGCTGCCGTGCGACCAAGACGCCCCGCAGGACGGCGCGCGATCCTGACCGTGCCATAGTTCCCAGCCGAGCGCCCGGCCTTGATACGGATTGCGGAAGCAAGCGTTGATCGTTTCTCTGTTCAGCAGCCCATCGCCGTCCGGGTCAAGCCATGCCCGGGCGTACTTGCGCAGGTCGTCCGCCGTTGTGAACAGTCCCGCGCTGCCGCTCACGCCTCCGAGATGATAGCTCTTCTCGTCATGGACGACTCCGTGCACATACCCGGTACCGTCGTCCAGCGGTTCTGTGGCGGCGATTCGTCCGAGCAGCTCTGGCCGCGGATTAAACATCGAATCGGCCATCCCCAGCGGGTCGAACACGTACCGGCGCGCGCACGATTCCAGCGATTGCCCGGATACGACGGCGGCGACTTCGCCGAGCAAAATCATCCCGAGGTCGCTGTATACCGCCTGCTCCCCGGGCTCCGTTACCAGCTCCTGCTTCAGCACGAGAGGAATGACGTCCCGGCGCTCCGTCCGCTTGGCGTAAGGAAGCTCGGGAGAAAGTCCGGACGTGTGCATCAGCAGGTGGGGCAGCGTCACGTTCGGATGGCGGAAGGCAGGAATATACGCTTGGACGGGATCGTCCAGCCGGAGCCTTCCCTGTTCCGCCAGCGTCAGAATGACCGGCAAGGTCACGGTGACTTTCGTTAACGAAGCGACGTCGAACATCGTGCGCTCGGTTATCTGGCACTCGGCGGTGCCGTCCGAATAGGACCCGTATGCTTGGCTCCATCGAACGTCAGCCCCCAGCGAGATATCCACCACGGCTCCGGGAATCGCCTTTTCGTTGACCCAACGCCGGATCAACCGGTCTACCGCGTCCCATTTATTTGGATCGGTCATCTCTCCATCGCCGCCCCTCTTTCTAATGTCCCAACACTTTTGTAAACGCTGTCATTGTTTATACTCATATTATAAAATATTATTTCATTTTGTAAATAGTGATATGAAATTTTATTTCCGGAATAAAAAAGCCTTGCGCCTAAAGCGCAAGGGGCAAGGGCAAAGTACGGAGAAACTTCAGACAAACAGAGGTGGGAGATATCCCCCACCTTAAGCGCGAGGACTCGATCATTGGGCATCATGAAAAATAAGCCCCAGACTGTAGCGCGTGCCTGCTGTAATCGTGCTTACGCCGTGACGGAGCGTCGTCCGGTATGTCCCGCGCGTGCCTTGCACCGGACGATGCTGTGTCGGAAAAATAAGTCCGGCTCCTTGCTCCAGCGCAATCGCATGGCCTCTGGACTGCGCTCTCGGCCTTTGCTCAACCAGCAAAAATTCGCCTCCCGCGAATTCCTTTTCCCGCTGATTCAAAACAAAGACGACCTGGAACGGGAAAAATACATCCCCGTACATATCTTGATGCAAACAGTTATAGCCCCCTGCCTCGTACTTCAAAAGCAGCGGCGTCGGACGGGTCTGTCCGTGCTCATGGCAGCGCTCCAGAAACTGCGCCAGCTCGGGAGGGTATACGGCTTCCTGCCCAAGCTGCGTCTGCCAACGGTTGGCCGCTTCAGCCAACCGGGGGTAAAACGAGACGCGCAGCTCCTGCAGCAGCGGCGGCAGCGGAGCCTGAAAGTACTTATATTCTCCAATGCCAAACCGGTACCGGGCCATATCGATCCGGGTCCGGAAGTGCGACTCCTCCTCATACATGCTTATGAGCTCGCGGCACTCCTCGTTCCGCAGCAACGGCGGAAACGCGGCAAAGCCTTGCTCGTCCAACACTTGTTGGATCGAAGGCCAATCCACCCCCGCGACGCGCTTCGTTATTGAATCCGTCATACCAAAGGCTCCTTCCGTGATCATTTAGCGACTGCCTTCATCATAACCAAAAAGCCCTGCAGCGTCTTTCCATATCATGCTTACCTATTTGGGTTTACGGCAGACGCTGTGCAAATCATCCATTTTTACCATTTCGAGCGTGTGACGGGACTCCGTTTCAATACCCGCAAGGCACTCGCTAAAATTAGCGGAACGAAGCCGCATCTATTTCCGCTCAATGGCCCGTTTGCACAAAATAGAGAACCTGTGGTGCGTAAACGCCCCGGAATCAGGGAATATGAGCATTTTTCGACACGATTTAGTCACCTCAGTTCCTCTATTGATGGTACCAAGCGTCAAAAGCTTCATTAGCGCACTGTAGTTCTTTTATGTTCAAACCGGGTCGTTCAACGGTTTCAACTCGCCGCGCCGCCGATCCCCGCATCCTCCCCCCCCCCCCAAAAAAAAGAGACCGCCCCTCGGCAAAAACATCTGCCTCTGGAACGATCCCTTACTCAACTCGCCTCACGCCTGTCTGTCCGCGCCCAGCCGACGGCTAGCGTCAAGCCTCGCCGCCCCCGGCGCTCCGGTTCGCGTCGGCCCGGCTCACCGCAAAATCGGCCAGCAGCCGCGCACCGTAGCCGGTCGCGCCGGCCGGGTAATAGCCGCGTGCAGCCTTGGCCTGCACGGTGTTCGCCATGTCGATGTGCACCCAGCGCATCGCATCGGCCACGAAGCGGCGCAGGAACAGCGCCGCTACAATCGCTCCGCCGTACGAAATCGGCGGAATATTGTTCATGTCCGCGTAATCGCTGCGCAGCAGCTCCTCGTAGTCGTCGACCAGCGGCATCGGCCACAGCCGGTCTCCGCAATGCTCGCCGATGGCGGCCAGCGTGTCGACCAGCTTGCGGTCGCCCCACGCCCCGGCGAGGCCTAGCCCAAGCGCCTCTCCGACGTTGCCCGTCAGCGTCGCGATGTCGACCACTTCCCGGGCGCCGAGACGCCCGGCGTGCAGCAGCGCATCGGCCAGCACAAGGCGGCCTTCCGCGTCGGTGTTGCCGACCTGAACGGAGAGACCGTTCGGGTACGTGACCACCGTGGACGGCACGAACGCCGCCGCGTCGGGCATATTGTCCGCGACCGCGATCAGCGCGACGATGTTCGCCTGCAGCTCGGAGCGGCTGATCATGTCCATCGCGCCAAGCACGGCGCAGGCACCGCCCATATCAAACCGCGCGTCGCTAATATCCCGTCCGGACTTGACGTTCATGCCGCCCATATCGAACGTAATGCCTTTACCCACGAGCGCCAGCAGCGGCTGCGACGGATCGGTGCAGAACGTCAGCTCGATGAGCGCGGGCTTGTACTGGCTTCCCTGCGCGACGGTCAATAGCCCGTTCATGCCCAGATCGGCCAACTCCCGCTCCCCATAGACGCGAACGTTCACCGACCGCTCCGCAAACCGCTCCCGAACGATCTCGACGAGCGATTCCGGATGCAGCACGTTCGGAGGTTCGTTGCACAGGTCGCGCGCAAACATGGTCCCTTCCGCACGAACCGCCGTCTGTTCTAACACTTCCTCATAAGAAGCCTCACTAGCGCATACCAGGTGCAGACACTCCACCGTACGGGCTTCCTTGCGGGATTTGTATTTGTCGAACGCATACGAACCGAGCAGCCAGCCCTCCGCCCAAGCGCGCATCGCCTCTTCCTCGGAAAGCGCGCCGCCCAGCGCCCGGACGAACGATTCCAGCATAACGGTCACGGTCACGAAGCCTTCCTTGTGAACCGCTCTGGCCGCATTCCCTGCCGCTTCGCGTACCCGTTCCGCATTGACCTTCGCCTCCGGTCCGAGACCGACGATCAGCACGTGTGCCTCTTCGCCGCGGCCGTAAAACCAAGTGACCGCGCCGCGGGCTTTCATCGCCGGCCGCAGCTCCAGCTGCGGAACCGGCTGTCCGGCGTGCTCCGGGCACAGATAAACCGTGACATCCGCCGTTTGAACGAATCCTGTCGTGATCTTCATCCTTTGCTCTCCCCATACAAGTGGCAAGCCACGTAATGGCCCGGCTCCTGCTCCTGGAACACGGGCGCCTTCGTCCGGCAAACGTCCATTGCCACCGGGCAGCGGGTATGAAACCGGCAGCCGGACGGCGGGTTGACCGGGCTGGGCAGGTCGCCCTTCAGCACGATTTTCTCGCGCTTCAGCCGCGGGTCCGGTACGGGCACGGAAGAAAAGAGCGCCTGCGTGTACGGATGCAGCGGCTTTTCGTAGATCGAGTCCTTATCCGCCAGCTCGACCATCGAGCCGAGATACATGACGCCGATCCGATCGCTGATATGCTCGACGACGCTCAGATCGTGGGAAATAAACAAGTACGTCAGCCCGAACTCCTCCTGCAAATCCTGCAGCAGGTTCAGCACCTGCGACTGGATGGACACGTCGAGCGCGGATACCGGCTCGTCGGCCACGATCAGACTCGGCTTCACCGCCAAAGCCCGGGCGATGCCGACGCGCTGGCGTTGACCGCCGCTGAACTCGTGCGGGTAGCGCTCGCCGTGGAACGAGCTTAAGCCGACGACTTCCAGCAGCCGCTGTACGTCCTTCTCCCGCTCCGCCGCCGACATCTTCTCGTGAATAAGCAGCGGCTCGGCGATGATGTCCTTGATCTTCATACGCGGATTGAGCGACGCATAAGGGTCCTGGAACACCATCTGCATCTGCCGGCGCAGCGGACGGATGCGGGCCTCGTCCAGCTTCCCGATCTCCTGCCCGTCGAACCAGATCTCGCCTTCGCTCGGCGCCAGCAGCCGCGTAATCAGGCGGCCCGTCGTCGACTTGCCGCAGCCGCTCTCGCCGACGATGCTGAACGTCTCACCCTTGCGGATGGAGAAAGATACGTTATCCACCGCCTGCAGCAAAACCGGCTTCCCGAACCACCCTTTCTTGATCGGAAACACTTTGCGCAGGTTTTTCACTTCCACCAGCGGTTTCGTCACGCTTTCCCTTCTCCCTTCGCGCTATCGTTCTCATATAGCCAGCAGCGGCACTTTCGGCCGCCGGTCGTCTGTACCAACTGCGGCTCCCGCTCGCGGCAGATGTCCATCACCTCAGAGCATCGGGGAGCAAACTTGCAGCCGGTCGGCATGTTCGTCAAGTCCGGCACGTTGCCGGGAATCGATTCGAGACGCCGGTGATTCTGGCGCAGCTTCGGCACCGAATGAATAAGCCCCTTCGTATACGGATGCTGCGGATCGTCGAAAATATCCAGCACGTTCCCTTCCTCAACCACGCGCCCGGCGTACATGACGATGACGCGGTCGCACATTTCGGCCACCACGCCCAAATCGTGGGTGATCAGCATGATGGACATGTCGTTCTCGTCCTTGAGCTTCTTCATCAGGTCCAAAATTTGCGCCTGGATCGTCACGTCCAGTGCGGTCGTCGGCTCATCCGCGATGAGCAGCTGAGGATTACAGGACATCGCCATGGCGATCATGACCCGCTGCCGCATGCCCCCAGAGAGTTGGTGCGGATATTCGTCGATGACATCTTCCGCGCGCGGAATGCCGACCAGTTTGAGCATATGAACGGCGTGCTCCCGCGCCTTGCTTTTATCATATTTCAAATGCAGGCGGATCGCTTCCACGAGCTGCTTGCCGATCTTGAGCACCGGATTGAGCGACGTCATCGGCTCCTGAAAAATCATCGCGATGTCCTTGCCCCGGATCGAACGCATCTCGCTTTCGGACAGCGCCACCAGATCCTTCTCCTGAAAACGGACCGTTCCCCCGACGATGCTCCCCGGAGTACCGTGCAGCAGCCGCATGACGGACAAGGACGTGACGCTTTTGCCGCAGCCGGATTCTCCGACCAGACCGAGCACTTCGCCTTTGTTCACATGAAAATCGACGCCGTCGATCGCGTTGACTTTGCCTTGATCCCGGGTGAACTGTGTCTTGAGGCCTTTCACGTCAAGTAGTTTTTGAGTCATTCGCGTTACTCCTGTTCTAATTCTTGATCTTCGGATCGAGCGCGTCTCTCAAACCGTCTCCCAGTATATTGAAGGCGAGAACCGTCAGGAAAATGGCGGCTCCCGGAAAATAAACGACATGCGGCGCGATGCTGAGGTAATCGCGGCCCATGCTCAGCATGGCCCCCCAGTCCGGGTCCGAAGGCTTCGCCCCGAGGCCGAGAAAGCTCAGGCCCGATGCGGCCAAAACGGTCGTCCCGATCCGCATCGTGAAATAAACGATCAGACTCGGAACGGTTTCGGGAAAAATATGCCGGGCAATAATCCGCACGTTGTTCGCCCCGATGGAGCGGGCCGCTTCCACATACAGCGACTCCTTCGTTTCCAAGGTGGCGCTGCGGATCAGCCTCGCGAACGACGGAATGCCGAAAATCGCAACGGCGACCACGACGTTCATCAGCCCCGGCCCAAGGATTGCGACGATCCCGATCGCCAGCAGCAGATCGGGGAACGAGAACATGACGTCGCTGCTTCGCATGATCAATCGGTCGAGCCAGCCGCCGTAATAGCCGCTGATCAGCCCAAGCACGGTGCCGATGGCCGCGCCGATCAGCACGGCGCTGAGACCGACGGATAGCGACAGCCGGGTACCGACGAGAATGCGGCTGAAAATATCGCGGCCGTACTCGTCCGTACCGGCCAAATGCTTCGCCGACGGACCGGACAAAATGTTGTCGTAATCCGGCACGGACGGATCATATGGCGCAAGCGCGGGACCGATGATCGCGACGATGACGAGCAATAAGATAAACAAGCCTGCGGCGAACGCGAGCTTTTGCTTTTTCATTTTGATCCAAAAATCGCGGAGCGGACTGCTTTTCATTAACGGAACGGCCGTGTCCGCGGTGTGGTCGATGACGATGTTTTGACTCATGGTGGTCCTCCTCAGTTCTGGCCCGACAGGCGAATTTTAGGATTGAGCACGCCATACAGGACGTCAACGAGCAAGTTGACCAGAATGAATTCGACGGCGAACAGCAGCAGCTCCGCTTGAATGACCGTATAATCGCGGAAAGCGATCGAATCGATCAGCAGCCGCCCGAGCCCGGGAATACTGAACACCGTCTCGACAATGACCGAGCCGCCGAGCAGAAAGCCGAACTGCAGCCCGGCCACGGTAACGACGGAGATCATCGAGTTTTTCATCGCATGTCCCCAGACGACCGCGCGCTCGTTCAAGCCTTTGGCCCGGCCGGTCCGGATGTAGTCCTGCTTCAACGACTCCAGCAGGGAGGCCCGGGAGAAGCGCGCCAGCATCGACATGATGCCCGCTCCGAGCGTAATCGAAGGAAGCACGTAGCCCTCCCACGAATCGACGCCTCCGGTCGGCAGCCAGCCGAGCTGCACGGAAAACAGCTGGATGAGCAGCAGTCCGAGCCAGAACGGCGGCACCGAAATGCCTGACACCGCGGTCAGCATGCTCAAGTAGTCCGGCCAGCGGTTGCGTTTCGTCGCCGAGATGACGCCGATCACGATCCCGAACAGCAGCGCCCAGCCCATGCTGAAAATCGTCAGCCAAATCGTCGGCATCATGCGCGAGGCGAGCATCTCCGTCACCGGCTGGCCCGTTTTGAGCGATTGACCCAAATCTCCCTGTAGCAGATGTGACATATAGATGAAATATTGCTCCCAGAGCGGCTTGTCGAGGCCGAGCTCGGCCTGAATGCGGCTGATGTCTTCGAGCGTAGCTTCCTTGCCGGCCACGAGCCGCGCCGGATCGCCGGGAATCAAGTGGATGAACAGAAAGATCAAGACGGAAACGATAAAAAGAATCGGAATGACGGCAACCAATCGTTTAAGCACATACTGAGCCAAGCTTTTACACTCCTCCTCTGAAAACCTGCCATTAGGCGAGATGCTGTGGTGAGCACCGCACCGGAGGGCGGGTCAACACAGCATCAGGTCAGGACTTACTTCTTGATTTCGGCTTCGCGGACGTTGATCGAGCCGTCCGGATATACTTTCACGCCTTCGAGGTAGTTTTTCTTGCCGGATACGATCTGGTCGACGGCAAGGAACACCCACGGAGCGTCTTTGTAGATTTGCGCTTGAACATCGGCGTAAACGGCTTTTTGCTCGTCGGCGTTCGACAGCTTGTTCGCTTTTGCGATCAACTCGTCTACTTTGTCGTTCTTGTAGTAAGCGGTGTTCGCTCCGTTCGGAGGGAACATTTCGCTCGCGAAGAGCGGGCGTGTCGCCGCATCGGCGTCGGCCGAGGACGGGGACCAGCTGACATACCACATTTGCACCTTGGATTCCTGCGGCGTTTTGGCCGAGTTGATCTCGTTGGACAGCGTGCCTTCTTCCATCGGCTTCACGTCAAGCGTGATGCCTACGGCTGCCAGCTGCTGCTGCACAAACTGCATGCCTTTGACCGTTTCGGAGTCGGAGCTGCCCCAGATTTCGGCTTTGAAGCCGTTTTCGAGGCCGGCTTCCTTCAGGAGCGCTTTCGCTTTCTCCACGCTGCCGTCATACGGCGTTTGCTTCGCATAGAATTGCGTTTTGGACGACATCGTCGAGTCCAGCTTCTCGGCGAAGCCCGATTTGACGACTTTGATATAGGCGTCTTTGTTGATTGCATAGTTGATCGCCTGACGGACGCGTACGTCGTCGAACGGCTTCTTCGTCATGTTCATCGTGATGTAGCGCGCAATCGTCGAAGGCGTCTTGTCCACGACGATGCCGTTCTTGCCGTTCACCTGCTCCACCTGCTCGGTCGGCAGCGGGTAGACGAAATCGGCTTCGCCCGTTTTCAGCATCGCGACGCGGGAACCATTCTCCGGCACCGGCTTGAAGGTGATGGTGTCCACCTTCGGCAGACCTTTTTCCCAATAATCGGCGTTCTTCTCGATCGTCATCCGGTCGCCCTGCACCCATTCCTTATACTTGAACGGACCGGTGCCCACCGGGTGTTGGCCGATATCTTTGCCGTACTTCTCCAGCGCCTGCGGGCTGATGATCATCAGCATGGCCAGCTTGTTCAGCATCGCGGAATACGGCTGGGACAGCGTGATTTTTACCGTTTTGGCGTCGACGACTTCGGTTTTCTCCACGGCGGCGAAGCTGCGCGCCATCTTCAGGTTGTTATCTTTGTTTTTCACCCGGTCGAGGTTGACCTTGACTGCTTCCGCGTTGAACGGCGTGCCGTCGTGGAACTTGATGTTCTCCTTCAGCTTGAAGGTGTATACCTTGGCGTCCGGGCTCACTTCGTAAGATTCAGCCAACACGGGCACGACCTTCATATCCTGATCGAAGCCGAGCAAGCCTTGATACATCGTGCGGTAGCCGGAAATGGACAGCGTATCGGCCGCGTTGTGCGGGTCCAGCGTCACGAAGTTGGCGTTGACCGCAATTGTGATGCCGTTGCCTTCCTTCTTGGCCGTCGGCTGCTGGGCCTCGCCTTGCTGCTGCGGCTTGCCTGCGCCGCCGCTACAGCCTGCAAACATCGCGCCGGCGAGCACCAATGCCGTAAATGCTGCGAAACGTTTTTTCATGGAAAATCCCCCCGTTTTTCATTGATTTATGCTAAATCTTCCTGCGAGACGAACGAATCCATTCGTCCATAAAAAGGAAGATCGTTACCCATGTGTCAGTGAAGCGCCAACTATAAACGGAATACGGTTTTTCTTTCGCCTACGACGATGTGGTTATCGTTCTTGATCTCCTTCGGAGCGAGCGCGTACAATCGGTCGATCGTATCGCGGTTGTCGTAGCCGATCTGCTCCAGAATCGAAGCGGCGATAATCGGCCACACAAGCTCCGAGCCGTCCAGAACTTTTAAGGCGAAGCTCATGCGCTCCTTTTTGAGCCCGAAGCCGTATACTCCTTTGGCGCCGCCCTTGGCGACAATGTTCGGATCGGTCAGCAGCGCGGTGCAGATAAAGTCGTGGCTGGCGATGATCTCCGGGTGCGCGTTCATATAGCCGGCGATTTTCGTCACCGCCGCTCTCGTATCGGCATCCGCTATCAGATCCGGGCAAGCCAGCTTCAGGTAGGCGCGAGCGATGTTGTGCAGCGGCATCGCATAAACCGGAAAGCCGCAGCCGTCCACCCCGATGCGGATGTCTTCTTTTGGATAGTCGGCCATCTCGGCCATTGCTTCCAAGCTGAGCTGCTGCGCCGGGTGGTCGATGCTCCAGTAGGTTTCGAGGTCGTAGCCAAGCTCCTTGGACAACGCGAGAAAACCGGAATGTTTGCCGGAGCAGTTATGGTACAGCTTGCGTTTCTCCAGATGATCCCAGTAGCAGGCCGCCCGCGGCGCTTCGTTGAGCGGGTAAGTCGGACAGCACAGGATGTCTTCTTCCTTCAGCCCGGTTTTTTGCAAAACCGATTCAAGCGCCTCGATATGATATTTCTCTCCTCGGTGCGAGGCGGCGAACAAAGCCGCTTCCTTCGGGCTCAGCTTGAATTTTTCGTCGATGCCGTTCTTGATGACCGGGATCGCCTGAAACGGCTTCGCCGCCGAACGCAAAAACGTCATATGCTGTTCGTCGCCGACAGCATGCACAATCCGTCCGTTCTCGTCCATTCCGCAGACGAGGCCCATATGTACATTTTCCAGCACGCCTCCGCGGTATTCTTCCACCAATCGTTCGAAGCCCATAAGTAACTCATTTCCTTTCGGCATGTGAAGTTCAAGATGTTCCGCTGCGGTTAACGACCCGATCCCTCGCTTTGCTAACGCTTTCAAGTCGGGTTCGTCGGGTCCGGAACCGCTTTAATTGATTCCTCGAACAAATTCAATTCGTTTATTTTCACCACTGATGTTAATAATAACAGTCGTTTTTTTCGCTTGTCAATAAATATTTGAATAAATTGTGAAGAAAACGACGGTTTCCGGGGAGGGATGGAAGGGTTCAAAATTTATTTATTCCAGTGACGGTATTAATTTCATCTCCTGTCGTTTTTGTCCTTTGTACAATAAAAAAACCGCCTTCCTCCAAGCCATTAGGCCGGGAGGCGTGCGGTTTTTCGGGTTTCACCCTTGTAGCTGTTATCCGTGCATTGTACGTTTTTTTCGGAATCACGGAATGGTCATCATTTTTGCGTTGCGCATCCTCTCAGGCCTGACCGGAAGGACACATCTAAGCGGTACGCTCGCTTGCGTCAAGCGCGATGCCCGAAAATTCTTGCAAAATTATCCATGTTTCGCATCAAGGCGTCCGTCTTCGCAAGCGGCGTCTGATCCAGCTTACGGTTCATGTCCAGCAGGAAGGAGGCCATATCGGTCGTATCGGCGCCTGCGAACCGGTTATCGAGCTTCGTCGTCTTCAGCTCGTGCATCAGTTGCTTCGTTTCCTCGCGATACTTGCTCACCCACTGTTCGTTTTGCGGGATTTTTTTGACAAACGAAAACAAAATGCTGCCCCAGTCGCCGCTGCCGGTTACCGCTTCGTTCAGCTTTTTGTAGGTATCCGGTTCGAACCTCTTCATCAGCTCGTTGATGTCCACATAATCCTCAGGTGCCCCGACCGGCCGGGGTGGCGGCATTTGGTAGGAGACGCTTCCTGTTGCCGAATCAACTGTCCCCTTCGCGCCGATGACGGCAATTTGATTCATGACCGCCATCAGCTCGGACGATTCGCCGCCCGACATATAACGGTCGGCCACATATCGGGCCTGCGCCAATCCCGCTTCCCGCAATGCGGCGCGCTCCCCTTCGTTCGAGTCGGAGCCGCCCGGCAGCAGATTGGAGCCGATGATCGTATGCACCGCATCGCTTACCTCCTGCGACTTCCCTTCAAGCAGCCGGTTCAGCGATTCGTCGATTTGGGCCGATACGAAAATTTTGCCCACGTGGTGCTTGATTGCACCTTCGGCCAACTGCCGGCCGGTCGGACTGATTTCGACCGTGTCATGCTTCAAGCCGGCAATCGTCCCCGGTCTCAGGCCGGGCTTACTCTCCTGATCTCGAAGTGTGTACAGGTTCAAGACGCTGCTTCCTTCGCCAGAAACTTTCACGTTACCCCTCCTCTTCAAAATAAAAGAAAAATGACACCCTACTGGATATATCGTCCATTTTCTTTCATTTATTTAGAGAAGATTCCATTTTCCATGCCCGCGCCAGCAGCCTTACCCCTTCCCGGATGTCCGTTTCGGACAGGCCGCCGAAGCCGAGCAGCACGGTCGGGGCCTCGCCAGCCTCCGGTCGCAGCCGGTAAGCCGAAGCCGGGTAGACGCCGACGCCTTCCCGGGCGGCCGCGCGCAGAAGCTCCGCTTCGTCCATAACTCCCCGGACCCGAAGCAGCAGGTGCAGCCCAGAGTCCGCGCCGATCATCTCGACGCCCGCCGGAAAAGTGTCGCGTACCGCGTACAGCAGCGCATCTCGCTTTTTGTGGTAGACGCTGCGCATTTTGCGCACGTGCCGTCCGAAGTCGCCGGATTGCATGAACAGCTGCTGCGTCTTCTGGAAGATCGGCGAGGCGAGCTGGTCGTAGCTGTGCCGGCGGCTGCGGAACCTCGCCAACAGCGCTGGCGGTAGCACAAGATAGCTGAGCCGGAACGCCGGCGTCAGCGCCCGCGAGAACGTGCCGACGTAGATGACCCGGCCGTCGTCGTCCAAGCTCTGCAGCGAAGGAATCGGCCGGCCGCTGTAGCGGAATTCCCCGTCGTAGTCGTTCTCGACGATGTAGGCCCGCCGCTCCTTCGCCCATTGGAGCAGCTTAAGCCGCTTGCCCGCCGACAGCGTCATGCCGTATGGAAATTGATGCGACGGGGTGACATAGACGGCCTGGGCACTGCTGGCCTGCAGCTCTTCGAGGCAGATGCCGTCGCTTTCCAGCCGAAGGGGCCGACAATCGAACCGGAACTGCCCGAACAGCGCTTTTACCCCGTCGTTGACCGCTTCTTCGGAAGCGATGCAGACGACGTCCTCGCGCAGCAATTGAAACAGCAAATCGAGCGAATGGTACGTGCCCGCCCCGACGACGATCTGCTCCGGCTGGCAGCGCACCCCGCGCATATGGTGCAGGTAGGCGGCAATTTCGGCGCGCAGCTCCGGCTCGCCCTGCAAATCGCCGTACAGCAGCAGACGGTTGTTTTCCGGCAGCAGACACCGGTTCATCAGCCGGCGCCATTTTGCCAGCGGAAAGCTCGTGATATCGACGCTGCCATAGCCGAAGTCGTAACGGAGCGGTTCATCCTGAGACGCGTGGTACGCGCGCTTCGGCGACGGCGAAACGGCGGAACGTTCCGCCGCCGCTTCGGTCTGCGCCTGCAGGGAGGCGGACGTGTCCAGCTCGGCGGCATACAGCCCGCTGCGCGGTCTGCTGTTCACATAGCCCTCGGCGAGCAGTTGCTCGTAGGCAAGAGCGACAGGCGACCGGCTTACGCCCAGGTAAGCGGACAGCGTGCGGATGGACGGCAGCCGCTCGTTCGCCGGAATGCGGCCGGCGGCGATTTCATCGCGGATATAGCGGTACAGCTGCATATAGAGCGCTTCGCCCGACGATTCGTCGAGCCTCGGCATCAAGTCGATCATTCCGGTTTCTCCTTTGCAATAATCTGTCACTCAAAAAATCACGAAACTGACCATTTTACCAATGCCAAAATGCAGTTATGCTCATCTTATCATCCCATCGCGCAAAGCGGAAGACGTGCATCCCATCATAAAATGACGCGCTGACCCCGTCAGCCGGATGTCAGGAGGAACCAAACCGATGACCCTTATTTTGCCGCATATCGATCGGCTTACCCCTTACGCCTTGGGCGACCTTCCGCCGGAAGGAAGCGGCGCAATCAAGCTGAATCAGAACGAAAGCCCATACCCGCCCTCTCCGCTTGTACTGGAGGCGCTGCGCACGCTTGGCGAAGAAGAGCTGCGCCGTTATCCCGATGCCCGCTGCGCACAGCTGCGCGCCGCACTTTCGCGGCTACACGGCGTCAAGGACGAGCAAGTCTTTTGCGGGAACGGCTCAAGCGAGATCATCTCTCTGGTCATCAAAGGCTTCATCGGCCCGAACCGGCGTCTGGCCCTGCCGGACCCGTCGTTCTCGCTGTATCATACGGTGGCCGCATCTTAT
The DNA here is from genome assembly GCF_027925525.1 of Paenibacillus tyrphae. Taxonomy (GTDB): domain Bacteria; phylum Bacillota; class Bacilli; order Paenibacillales; family NBRC-103111; genus Paenibacillus_G; species Paenibacillus_G tyrfis_B. The sequence goes on from NZ_BSDJ01000038.1 coordinate 55,297, forward strand.
CAGGCCTCTTCCATCGCCGTCCCGACGCGAAGCGACTTTACCGTCGATACGGAGCTGCTGATGAACAGCGGCGCGGACACGATCGTGTTGGTCAATCCGAATGCGCCTACCGGACACTTGCTGCCGCTCGAAGAAGTGGAACGGCTGGTCAGCCGCTTCCCGGGGCTGGTCGTCATCGACGAAGCTTACATCGACTTCGCCGATCCCGGCGCCACGGCTATCCCGCTGGTGGACCGCTATCCCAACGCGATCGTCGTCCGCACGTTTTCCAAGGCCTACGCCCTGTGCGGAGCGCGGGTCGGCTATTGCGTCGCTGCCGAGCCGCTCATCGCCGCGCTGGAAAAGAGCAAAGACATCTACAACATCAACGCGATCAGCCGGAAGCTTGCCGTGGCCGCTCTGGAGGACTGCGAATACACGGAGCGCACGGTAGCGCTGGTCAAGGCGACGCGCGACACCTTCATCGCCGAGCTTCAGAGCCTCGGCTTTGATGTCATCCCTTCGCAAACGAATTTCGTCTTGTGCACGCCTCCGGCGGGAGCCGGAAAGCCCGATGCCCGCCAGTGGTACCGGAAGCTGCTGGAACGAAACATCTACGTCCGCCATTTCGAGCACCCCCGTCTGGCCGACAAGCTGCGCATTTCCATCGGTACGGACGAAGAAATGGCTGCCGTTACCGCCGTGCTGCGCGGACTGCTCGCTTAAAGACAAGAAGCTCCCGCCCTTTTTCGAAGGGATCGGGAGCTTTTTTCTCGATCGAAGCGGATGCCATGTACCGTGAGTTCCATCCGTTTTACAAGAAGAGCAGCAGCCCGGCTACACACTTTACGGAAAAACGGGAGGCAGCGACAACCCGCCCTTCGGGTTTGTTCAGCTCAAGGAAGACACGCTCGTTTTCGCAGCCCAAGTCGATGGGAAAATCACCGCATTGAATAAGGCGATGGACATTACCAAGCGCGTCTTAAAGGGACGCCTTCTTCCCTAGCTTCGCAATTGTTTAAATGCAGCGCACATCTTCCGGTCCTGTACTTGAGCCGAAGTGGGGCACTTTTTTCATTTTCTATCCATTCGACTGTGGTATAATTTTGCTATTCCTATCATCATTTGCCGATAATTACGGACGACGGAGGAACCTTCCTATGAATCCCAGCAGTATAGAACACATGATGCAGCAACTTAACGCAACAACAGATTTGGCCGAACGCAGGCGCACGGCAAAGGAAATCATCGATGAAATAGCGACTCCAGCAATGGAAGACGCACTAAAGGGTCGCCAAACCGGCGAATTGGGCACCTATCTGAACGTCGACGACCCGGAACAGGTTGTCGCGCTGATCGAAATTGTTCACCAGTGCCTTGAAGAGGGCGGGGATTTATCCGGGTTCATAATCCCCATTGCACGGCTTCATCATCTGGACCGGAAAGAATCGGAGAAAACCGATACGGAGCTTTATCTTCAATACCGCGCTGCCGCCCTGCTCGATGCCTTGGTGGCCGCAAAAGCCCCTTTCCCGGATGAAGCGGTACAGCTTATCCTCGCTGCGGGCAAGCGTTATGTAAAGGATAAGGCAACCGAACAATACATTTGCAGTATCCACTGGAGACTGGCGGATAGCGGCGTCAATATATCTGGCGCGATCCCATCGCTCGTGACGGTTTTTAAAAACGGGGAGACGAGCGAGCTCGTTCGTTATTCGCTTTTAGCGTTATGGGCCGCCGTTAGGCAAGGGTACTTCGATACGCCAATTCCCGACAGCGATCTATCATACCAAGTCTGGCTTAAACATCTTATTTCCAGCGGCACGTATAAGCTAAAAAAGAAAGATGAACCCCACCAACTGGGAATCATCGGCTGCCTGATCGAAACGATAAGAACCTATCCCGAATTCAAAGCGCTCGCCGTCGAATATTTGGAACAATGTAAAATACGGGAGCCCAAACGTCTGACCACGGATTTACAGCAGGACCTGAAACAATATTTCGACTTATGTCGGGAATAGCATGGAAGGTAATTAAAGCAGCCTCAGAGTGAAATCCGGGCTGCTTTGTCATGGACATTATTTATTACGTAAGGCATTTCCTTGCATTTCGTGTCGCGGGATTTAAGCAGATAGCGAAGCACAAACGCCCTGAACTTGAGGAAAAGAAAGGCAAATCAATTCAATGATACAAATTCTGGATAGTGGCTTAAACTGCAAATGCCTCTCCTGGTCGGGGTGCTTTGTTTTCCCGTCAAGTTCCAGACTTCCTCTGCATACTTGACGTTTTCCTCGCAGTCATAATCTGTATAGGCAATCTCGTGTTCTTTGAGTAAATTTTTATTGGTCCCCTTATTCTCAATCAACTCCTTGCTCTCCATCAAATGCCTTTATGCCACAACGTTATATCCCCTGTTTTGGATGGCTTCCTTAATATCGGCTAATTGTACTTTCGCTTCGTCATACTGAACATGTACTGTGCCTTGCTCAAAGTTAACACGACCTTCAGCACCAATCGAATCAAGAGCCCCTTCAATCGTTCGGACGCAAGAGCGGCAAGACATGCCTTGTACTTTCACAGTTGCTTCTTGCATGATTTCACCTCCTCTCCAGGTATCCATTAACCTGCAATTTGCCGCAGTTGTTCGAGCGAAACCCGGTCCACGAATTTGCTGAATTTTTCTTTGCCCTTCGCGTGTGCCTTATAGAAATCGATAATCGCGGTTACAACCGGGCCGAGTCGGTCCTCCGTTAATCCGGATACGAGCAGTTTGGCAAAGGAGGTTTTAAGCCCCTTCGGTTCGCCGCCAACGTAGATGTCAAATGTATCTCGCATTTTGATAACGCCGATATCCTTAAGCAACGGCTCGCTTGTACCTAATGCACAACCCGCATAGCCGATTTTAAGCGGTGTGGGCGTCTCAATACCTGCTATTGTTTTATTTAAGGTTCTAGCTGCATCCAAACCAGCCTCCTCAGCCCCTTTACAGAAATTGCAGGCGATCAGACTTTTAGTTACAAACCCCGCCGGATACACTTCAAGGCCATAATGCTCAAGCTCTTCTTTTATTGCATCGCGCCGTTCGATAGGTACTTCTGCATAAAGCTGTTTAAACGGGGTCATCTCGATTTTTGCATCCATCCCCACGACGGAACCGATTTTGGCAAGCTGCTCCGGTGTGAACAGGCTGCCCCCAACTTGAATCCCTGCGCTTATTGCGATTTTTGTTGTCTCTCCCATGACCATCCACCTCTTGCATCTTATTCATTCGGTTAAAACTCGCCATTCCTATTTGCTGATAAGATTTAGTGACGTACTACCTCTGTACACCGCGGACCTGGCCCTCAGTCCGGTACAATCTCAGATGAATCGCGTATTCATTTCCATCGATTTCCTTGTTCATAGTATACCCCCCTACCCTATATTTAGTCAATGCTTTTTTTACTATACCCCTGAACCCTATTTTTTTATTTAAAGAAAAAGCAGCCAACGCTGCCCGATTTTATTTTCCTGGATCGGCTCAATGACACAGCTTTTGAGATGATTCTCCAGTAAAAGCTTTCCGACACCGTTCACCCTTCTTCAAAGGTTCTACATATGTCCCGGCTATGATTGATCTATCGGATGTTCAAATACAGAAAGGGATGAAAGCAATGAAGACCGGTTGGGGCCTTTATCGTCGAGCCGAAGGAAAGCACCGGCGTTGACCGTGACTATACGCTTGTCCTCGATGAATGGATGAGTTCCGGGGAAATGACCGGCATGCCCTATTCTAGGGCTTTAACTGGCAACCAGGCCAAGCTTTGAATGGCTATGTACAATGGGAGTGGAAGATTACGATTCTACCGAAGCCAAAATTCTTCATCATGGAGGTAAGGTTGCAATACCGAAATATGCTCTGCCGGGAATGGCGTGGCAAGGATATTCACCGAAGGTAATATTTTTGGTATTCATCAGTCAGATAAGAACGCAAAATAAAATTATATTTATATAACGTCTCACGAAAGCAAGAGAGCACCAATTTCAATTGGAATCGGTGCTCTCTTGCTTTATGGAAACGAGGCATAGCGCAGCAAACCCGCAACCCGTAAGGTATCGTCTTTTACTTCACCGAAATCGAACGGTGAAAGAATTTTTTGATAGCGCTCGGAATATAAAGCTTTGCCGTCTCAGCCCTTTGATTACAGCCGGCAAGCATTTGGGCGTACTTGGATTGAAATCGTGGAAAAGTACGATGATTTTTCGTTTGTTTTTGCTACCGCGCAGAACGTTGCGAATCATAGCTTTCGTGGTAGGACGGGGGACTTCGGAGTCACCGGACTTGACATTCCAATCAAAGTATCGGTATCCTCTTCTTGTCATTACCTGGTTAACCTTGATCATCTTGGACCTATTCCCGTACTTCGGATTCACCGCATTTAGGGAACCCCCAGGAAACCGAAAAATCTTCGGTTTTACATGTACGTAGCGATGCAGTACAGACTCCAACTTGCGGAAATCCTTTAGAAATGCTGGTATGGAGCTGTAAATAACCCGATAATTATGAGAAAACGTATGGTTGCCAATGGCATGGCCTTCCCGGACCATTCTTTTATACATGCGTATTCCATTAAAGGTACGATTGCCGAGGACAAAAAAGGTTGCCTTTACCCGATGATTCCGCAGTTGATCCAGGATTGCTTTCGTATAGCGCGAAGGACCATCGTCAAACGTCAGATAAGCTATTTTAATAAACCTGTCCTCCTAAGAATCGCTAACATGCGTTTTGCCCGATTCGTATAATTATGCCTATCAACTGTGCGTCTCCCCTGTCTGCGGATTCGTTCTAACTAACCGCACAGTATCGGCAGGCGAGACGAACTATAAACTCGAAAATTCAATGCCTTTCGTCGGAAATGCTTCGGTTATCTGCACGACACCTAATGGCAGTATCAATGCCAAGTTTGTAAAACTGAGAATACTAGGATCGAACGATCCTTTGGAACCAAAGGATTTCGGTTCGTCACGATATCCGCACTAATATCCGAGCGATCCATTAAATGATTATTTCCGGTTAGCTTTAGGACGGAGATTAGATAATAGTTCATTTACGGTTACTAATGCGTAACCTTTCTTTTTTATTCCTTTAAGAATGATGGGTAAAGCTTTTAACGTCTGGGTCCAAGGGTCGCATCCGTGGAGCAATACGATCGCGCCTGGATGTATATGAGGAATCACTCGCTGAACGATTTTTTTGACATTCTTGTATTTCCAGTCTAATGAATCCGTATCCCAATGGACAATCGTTTGCTTCATACTGAGCAGCTTCTTGATCACTCGCGAATCAAGGTCACCGCTTGGCGTGCGAATCATATTGGTCTTGATACCGGTTGCGTTGAAAATAGCCCGCTTTGCAGCTTTCACTTCCCGCTCAATCCAAACATTCGAATGAGTCGTATAGTCCTCATGACGATGGCCATGAGAAGCAATTTCATAACCCATCCTTTGAATTCGCTTGGCAATGCCCGGATTGAGCCGCACCCATTCCCCAGTAAGAAAAAATGTCGCTTTTTTTACACCCTTTCTTCTCAATAATGAAAGCAATTGGACAGGAACCAGATCACCGAAAGCTATATTGAAAGTTAATGCCAGGATCCGTTTACGCGTCGGCACATTGTAGATAACGCGATTTATCTCCATAGACGATTCTTCTCTTTCTTTCATAGTCATTTTAGAATTCTTCGTTTCTTTAGCTCAAGTATCATCCGAATTGCACGATGCTTGTAAGTATGCTTGGCCACAGCGTTCTGTCCGGCTTTACGAATTCGTTCCCTTTTGTCAGGGTGTTTCAGATAATACCGGACAAGCCGTACCGTTTCTTCAGGAGACCTCGAGACAACAAGATGTTCTCCAGGCTTAAAAAGCCGGCGTATCTCCGGTGTATCACTTGTAAGCAAGAATCCTCCCGATCCGAGGATTTCATAAGTTCTTTGCGTTACTTGCTTTAATTGGTTCTGAGGACCAATGATAATTTTCGCAGAGTTGTAAGCCTTATGTGCATCTTGGTAGGGCAAATAACCGTGAATCCACTTGTTGGGAATCCGAACGCCCAGTACAGGTTTTATTTCTTTCCACTGTCTTCCCCAAAAATCGACCCTGATTTTCCTTTTTACCAGCGGCCGGATCAGGTTGAACAAGGACTTGATGCGATAATGACGAGGATATTTTTTTAATATTCGGGAATAGCCATTGGCTACGACAGCGATATTGCTGCGAAACCTTGCACGTTCTCTCCCGCTCATATGAACGTTCCGATGGTGGCCGAAATCTGAATGAGCGGCGGGAATGCCCATTTTCTCGTACTTCTTTACCATGTCACGGCAAATGGTAAATACAAAATCCGGTTTAACCGTTCTTACGTAGGGGAGCGTAAAAGTGTAATGGTGTGTAGGATCTTCTGTGGCCCAATGGACATACGGAATGCCGGATCGACCAACATAGTGTCGAATCCATTTTCGTTTTAGCGGATCATGTTCTTTAGTCCAACCCATAGTAATAATTAAATGCGGCCGAAATTTAGCTATCAAGCGGGGAATCTTTTTTCTCGTAAGAGGACCAGACACTTTCACCTGATGCCCTGCATCCCGAAAACCATTGGGAAGGCCATAAATCCACATGGGGTGGCTTTCTAAAAACAGTACCCTCAAGCCGGTAACCTCCTGTTGTTACAGTTCACAGTCATTACCCCTACTCAATAAGCCTTGATCATAAAATAGCATATGCGTACAGAATACAAAGGAAAGTTGTCCGTTCGCCGCAGACAATGCCTAAATTCGGACAGCAACAAAATAGGCCGGGCTCTCAGAGACCCGGCTTTATGCTAATATGTTCAACTAACAATTTTTTAGCGTTTTTAAAAGTCGAATCCCTCCCCATTCCCTGAACAGCCTTTGCGTTTTTATTATAATCTCCCCTCGGGAAGGTATGTGTCCATTCCCCCTTCCTGACTTCGGGAAAACTAAATAGAGTACATTTCCACGGTTCCCTGTTCCGCCAGTTCTCGGATTTGAGTTGATGCCCAGCGCTCTAGCTAATGCAATGGATCCTTCGCCAATACTTTGATTAATACCCGCATTCCTATCCGCGTAAACGGCAAAAGCCAATCTTCCATTCTTCATGTTATACACAACGGCCATGTCTCCTAAAACTGCACCAAAGCTTCTCTTTTGAGGTAAAACGATATAGGGGATTTTCTCCGCATTCACGTAAGCGGTTGGATTGGTAAAATGCTTGTTAAAATCACTTAGAGCTGTTTGGGAAACAAAATAGCCTGGGGCGGGATCTGTTCTTTTTTGTATGACCGGCTTTCCCCAGGGCTTATCGTTGTGTGTGACAATCCCTATCCAATGTCCGGGTCTGCCCGCGCTGCGCAAATCGTCGAGCCCTGTATTTTGGGGATTGTAGGCGTGGGGAGAACCATCCGCATCAATGTCCATGATGCTGCAATAAAAAAATGCAGGAGGTTTATGCCCGGGAATCGTATAAATGGATACCTTTTTATTATATCGGTTAACAACGACACCGATTTTACGTAACTTAACAGCGTTAGTGCCTAATTTCCTTCTTATATAGACCACCCCATCCGTTTAAGACCTTCATTACCCATTATATTTTTATTCAGGAAACAAGGTTCCTGTAAATTCTCAAATTTTGAAGTAAAACATTGAGGGGTTCTAAGGAGCTAAAAAACTTTTTTAGCTCCCCCAGATTATAACAACTCTCTTCTAAGTTGTTTGCCGTTATACGTACACCTACATTGCATTGAACACTCCCACCACCTGCGCTAATGGCGCGGAGGTAGGGGATTCTTGCGAACAGAAGAAGCATCCTTCTCTTCTTGAGCAAGCGATCCCTGCGGTTCCCGCAGTTCAGTTGGTCTTCACCAACAAACGCAGTCCTTCTTGCAAGATGTTCATGCTGGCATTGTGGTCACGGTCATGGTGCGTCCCGCATCCTGAACAGGTCCACGCTCGCAAGTTTAGATTTTTCACTTCGGGGTTACGCGATTGGCATACATGACAATTCTTGCCGAGCGTTAGCGATTCGCTCATGTATGCGAGCGACTTTTTGCTTCGCTTTTAGATAGCCCGATCCACCTTTCGGTCGACGAGACAAACGTCGCTGCCAAAACGCAAGTTGCTTTTCGTAGGTGCGCAGGTGCTTGGGATTCGGAACGTTTTCTCCGCTGCTGCAAACGGCAAACGACTTGATGCCGAGGTCTACGCCGATGGCGGTATCCACGTGAGGAAGCGGCTGGATGTCTACTTCACACAGGATCGAAACGAAGTACTTGCCTGTGCCGTTTCGACGCACCGTAGCAGACAAGATCCGTCCTTCGATTTCACGGGACTTGGCAAAGCACATCCATCCCAGCTTCGGAAGTTTCAGCAGATCGCCAATAACGGCAATATTACCGTTCGTGAACTTCGTGGTGTAGCTTTGGACGGGATTGCGTTTGCTCTTGAAACGGAGGCGGATCGTTTTGCTTTCGAAAGAAGCGATCAAACGCATCTGCCAGGCTGCGAACGGCGGATTGCAAAGCAATGCTGTCCACGTCCTTGAGCCAAGGCCATTCCTTTTTCAACGCTGGCAGCCCGGTTGCACAGGTCTGGTAAGACAAGCCTCTGCCTGTTTCTTGGAAGGTGTCGTTCCACCTCGCAAGGAAATGGTTAAAGACAAAGCGAGCGCATCCAAACATCTGGTGGATCAGCGTCGCTTGCTCCTCCGTAGGGTAGATGCGAAAGCGAAAAGCTTTATGATGCAAAGTGTGTTAATTTACATCTTTTGGAGATTTCATGGCAATTATAGAACATACGTTCTTATTTGTATACAAGATATGCTGATTCATCTCCCCCTTATCGAAGAGGGAGTCTTCTCAGCCTTACCGATAAAATGGGCAGTCAAACTTGGGCTGAATTATTTGGAATCAAGGTAAGCAGGACATTGATGTATCTTCAAATAAATTAATTTTTCCTGTCTTCTCACAAATAAAAATCACTACCTCTCATTTAAGGTAGTGATTTTTATTTGTGGATTTGGCATATGGAGACGAACCGTGGCTCGGCAAATCCACAATCCGCCGCCGCGTGATGATGAATCAATTTGGAGAGGTGGTGTAACTAAATCTGCCACATTTTTCATCACACATTACACCGTGATCACGTCAATTTTGATCTGCATGTTAATATCTCAACATATTTTCATGGAACTCAGCGCCAACTGAAGAATTTTGCAACACCAATCTCATGCAGAAGAGTCTTTACCTCTTATTTACAGTTACATTACCATTAATGGTGTAAAATAAACATTTATTATTCTCTTTACAGGATATTTGAACTTGAAAGAAATTATATTTATTATATGCTTTGATAAAGTCAAAGTATCCTCTTTTATTGTTTGTCGAATTAGTAAACCCGGTAATGTAATACCCATTAAAGTCCAATTTAATATAAACCCTATTTGAACATTCTTCAACATGAAGCCTTGTTTGATTCTCAAAATCCAAACTCTGTCCCTTTTCAGTAAATTCTTTGACTAAAGTAATATGTTCTTCAATATGTTTTATTGCTTCATTGTAATCTTTTTCTTTATTATATGTTTTTCCTACTATTGGCATTTGGAAATGTGCGTTCAGATTTTTAATTACACCAATTAATATTATACCATTGTCATTTTCTATATTTATAGGAATTTTAGTTTCCTTATCTATACAAAGGTGTATCACCTTCTTTGGAAATTGAAATTAAAAAAAAAGTTGTTTTTTGCCACCCTATATAAGTAATAACAAAATTACCCTCACCTTTATTTAGTATAAGTTTTGAAAAGTATTCTTTTATTAAGGCATTTAAAAATATAAGAGCTTTTTCGATATTCTTCTGAATAAATATTATACTAAGTCCTAATAAAGCATTATAGTTATTCATATCATTATCCATGGTTTTTTGGAAATACACGATTGCCCGATCTTCATTGCCGTTTTCCATATGATACTGACCTAATAATGCAAGTGCCTTGCTGTTTTGTGGCTGTAGTTTAAGCACCCTATCAATAAAGAATCTTGCTCTTGTGAAGTTAAATGTCGATGTGTAAATGTCCGCTAATAGAATCTCAGCTTCAATATAATTTTCTTTTTGAAGCGCAGTTTCTTTAAGAGACCTCATCAAATTTGCAATTGCATTATTGATATCCCCTGTGATATAACAAATCTTTCCTATTTGGATATATACCTCAGCAATTTGTTTATATTTTAAAATCCTATCATAAAATCCCCTAGCTTTTTTATAGTCCTTTAACTCTTGATAAGCAAATCCTAAACCAAGGTAAGCATAATAATTACGCGGATTTTTAGAAATTGCTTTGCTGCAATTCCGGATCACTAGTTTGTAATCTTTTAAGTCTAAACATATTTCAGCACACTGCAAAAATACAGTATCAGTATTTATTACTTTTGAAATGTTGGTATATATTTTCAGAGCTTCTCGTAGTTTGTTTTCGGCCTTAAGCTTTTCGGCTTCCTCAACTTTTTCAACAACAGATCCAATTAGTTTCAGTTCATCACTCTTTATAGTATTTAAAGCACTACTTATATTCACATTGTTTTTTGAATCTGCTAATGCTTTGCCGTACTGTTTTATTCTTTCGCTCACATGTTTAACTTGCTTATGAATTACGTTTTTAGATTTAGAGTCCAAGACTTTATTAAATTTATAACTATATGTGCTTTGCGATGGATTACTTATATCAATTGCTTTATCATTAATTGCTTTTTCAATTTCGTAAATCCATTCCCATACAAATAACTTTTTATCTTCTAGGTATATTACAAATAATGAATTTGGATGATTAGATAGATAATTAATACTTTTAAGCCCGACAGAATAAACATATTCATTTTCTTTGTTTACTATTTCCTCTGAATTCAATTTATCCTTAATTTGAACAAAGATTATATAGTTACTTGCATACTTTCCCTCAAGTTTAATTTCCACTGATAAATAGCACCATAGTCGCTTTCCCTGACATCTCTAACTATAAAATCACCATCCTCCATAACTGATCTAAATGCAGTAATACTCCTTCTCTCCTGCTCATGTTTTTCAGAAACTTCAGGTAAATTCATTTCTAAGTCCTCCATCAAAATTGAATTCTAAATTAATAAACATTGATTCTTATTGCAGTAATTTAGGATGTGTTACTGAAAAATAATATAATAATCGTTTGCGAATACGACCCTGCAATAATTTGATACCTTATAAAAACAAAAAGGCGCCAGTCTCATCTTCATAAGCCATAAATGCCTAGATAATACTGACGCCTTACTTATATCATTTTTGTTAAATCCTTTGATATTATAGTGGCCCCTCTTCCCGACATATCAAAAGTTTCGAATTAAGACGAGGCCAAGTTATCCCGTAAATCCGCCAAAGCCCTTGCAGGAAAAAAAGAATTGAGCCTGTGGACCGTAATCAGTAAGTCCATAATATATCCCAGAAACCTAATTTACTTGGAAAAATCAGCCTGATATATACTCTATTGTAGCATTAAAAGCAATATTAAAAATTCTTCTAGACTTTGTTTTCCCAATGCCGAAAGCTCTTTGTAAGTCCTCTTCAGTACCGCCCAAAATATCTTCAATTGTCCTAAAGCCTGCTTGTTTTATTGTGTCCCTCTGGAAACTTGTAATATCTAAACTATCTATTGATTGTTTCATGATATCTTGCAGAATATCAGAGAAATTCGTGATATCTTCTGAAACTATTAACTCGTCTATTTTTTCATAGGATGGTGAATTCATACCATACTCCGAGTATAGCTTTACTGATAATCCAGTAATTATTTCTTTGCATCTTGCAGAAGGAGTTTGTTCGTCAGCCAATACCACACCAAGATTTATTTGATACCTATCAAATATTTTTCCACCAACTTTTGTTCCTTCTGTATGCAACTGTACTATTCCCGAATACTCCAGAATCCTTATGGATGTTTTAACAGCCTCGGGTGCATCACGGTGAATTGCAAAAAATATCGTTTGTTGTTTTACACCCTTATCATTCCTTGACATATTTTTATTTGATGTCTCAATTAAAACCTTATTTTCAAGAAATTCCCTCCCCCAATCAATAAATAGTTTATGTCCTTTATAAATTTCCCCCAATTTAGTGTGATCGTTCCAAATATCAATCCGAAAGAAACTTTTAATAGTACTATTAACATTCTGTAGATTCAAACTTTTTAACCCATTACTCGCCATATATAAACTTTTAAGCAATAGCCTTGGGTTGCCGGATGATGCATATATTAGAGTGTTAAAATTCTCACCATTTGATTCAAATATTCTATAAACATGTCCATCAACTTGATTTTTCACGATATCTCTCATAAGTGCAATATAATCGGGGTCAGTTAAATCTCGTTCAATCCTCACAACTCTGGCATCATGAAACTTCTGGAACGTAGAACCGTAAGATGTTATTCCAGGATAAACTGCCGCTTTACAACTTATATAAGGCGATCTTAAATCTCTAAATAGGGTAAAAAATTCCCTTTGCTGAAACGGAATAAAATTATGACAGGCTTCGTCAAATAGCAATATTATTTTCTTAATTCCTAATGTTCTACAAATGTCTTCAATTAATGCCTTAAAATAATCCATTTCATTTAAAATCCCTAAATATTGAACATTTTTTCCGAAAAGTTTCTCAATCTCTTGAGCTAAATCTACTTTTTTACTAGTCCAAGAATTTTCCAATAAAGCATTGAATCTCTCTAGCTTTTTTGTAATATCGTCATCAGGCAATTGAATATTGAAGTAGCTTTGAAAAATGCCAAGATCATTCACAACATTGCATAAACGAACGACCTTTCTTTTTAATGCAAATAATATTTTGGAAAGCATCCACTGTCTGAAATAATTTCTGTCATCCAGAGACTCTAAAAACATTGCCTTATTAAAGCTAACCATCACTGCAAGAACTTTATTCTCTTTAAAACTATCATCTAGTTTTTTCTCAGTTATTCTTAATAACATTGTCTTTCCGGTTCCACGACTACCTACTAAAAGGACTGGTTCCTGACTCATTAACCCTTTTACGTTTTGCTTATCCAATTCTGACTCAACGTATATATCACTTAATTCCTCGTCTTTAATATCCTCAGTCCTATAAATAAAGCCATTAATATCGTAGTTCACGCTATCTCTCCTTGAAAATATACTTTGGCAATATCAAATGTTGTAACCAACTTATCTTGAATAAAATCAGATTGTTTGTCACTAAAGCGTATTACCATATAAACGGTTATTAATTTTGCAACCTTTAAAAAGGTCTTTGCAAATTCCTCAAATTTTCGTTGATCGAATAATATTTGTTGATTATGTAGTGTGTGCATGTATTCGTATTTCCCATGAACATATTCAGAGCAACTTCTATAAACGTCTTGAACCTCTTCTATGAATATTTCCTCTTTGAAATTGTTTTTAAATAATTTCATATACTTTTTGCTTAATACACCATCCTCATGGTCTTGTAGCAAGCTCCACTTCATGTCAAAATCATTTTTCTTCCATTGTAAATATTTAAAATTATTGTCCACAAAGTAAAAAAAACTTAGACCTAACTCTAAGGCGCTTCTAAGGCAAATGAAAGCATTTCTATACATCCCATTTGCGCTAATATAAATTGAGGATAACAGATCATAATTTACTTCCCTAAGAACAGGAACACAATTAACATCAGACAATTTCTCGGACCAATAATATAAAAGATTTAAATGTTCTACCATCTCATTTATTAATGCTTCATTTCTAGAAATACAACTTTTGAAATTATTTTCCAATGATTCAGAAGTTTTTATTAAGACATCTGAAAAAGTTATAGTTTTCAAATAATTCCCCCCTTGAGATCGACATCATCATAATATATACCCCAAAGTATTCCATGAATCTACATATATTTCAAGGACTTATGCAATTATTCT
>NZ_BSDJ01000039.1 GCF_027925525.1 Paenibacillus tyrphae
GGAATAAATACCCCCTTGTAAGATTAGAATCTCTTCTTTCACTCAAGATGTGCTCGTATAAGCTTTAACTCAAGGTGAAGTGGTTGATATTTCGAGACGAAAGTATATGGTTTTATTTGCTAACCATTCAATTTTTGAAACGGCCAAGAAAAACCCGGTTTTTATAGAAAAGGTAGACCGTTACTTCGACGATAGGGGCAAACAGCTTGTTGCAACACATATTTGTAAACTCATAACCTTTGGGGATCGTAAGATTACATAATTGTATAATCAACAGGCCTTATTGATTTATTAACCACCCTGTGGACAATGTGCATAACTCTGTTGATAACTTTGCGAAAAATGTCGATAAACCGCGACACGACGGGCTTTTCGGCTGTGAGTATTTTATTAACGCCATGTTAATACTCGAATTTTCGAAATATTTCACCAACACGGCCAAGTTCGATTGACAGCGGGGAGCGGGGGATGATATATTCGAATTGTGAGCGATGCTTGCAGTTATTTGATAACGAAGGGAATGTTTTACATGCAAGGTAAAGTTAAATGGTTTAACGCAGAAAAAGGTTACGGTTTCATCGAGCGTGAAGACGGTGGCGACGTATTCGTACACTTCTCCGCTATCCAAACCGATGGCTTCAAAACTTTGGAAGAAGGCCAATCCGTTGAGTTCGATATCGTAGAGGGCGCACGCGGTCCTCAAGCGGCTAACGTCGTCAAGTTGTAATCATCCGGCCGGTTTCGGCCGCTCGTAATAGATGGTTATTGTTTGAACAAATTAGCGCGAACTTGATCACACCCTTGGGCAATCCAAGGGTGTTTTTCGTGCGTCCGAACCGTGTCACAAAAAGCCTGAAGGGAGCGCTTACACGGCTGCCATAAATTGTCCAAATATTTTGTAAATTTTCCTCGAATTTTATGAAGGATTTTTGAAGGCGGGGGGTGAATATAGTATAATGTAAGTATGAAAGGAGGAGTCGCACATGAAATTCAACATTCGCGGTGAAAACATCGAGGTAACGGAAGCGTTGAAAGACCATGTCGAGAAAAAATTAGGCAGACTGGAACGCTACTTTGAAGCTCCCCCTACATCTGAAGTCAATGTCACTCTGAGCGTTGTGAAAGGCATGCAAACCGTTGAGGTGACGATTCCGCTTACGGGCCTTATGCTGCGAGCGGAGGAGAAGCACGCCGATATGTACGCAGCCGCCGATCTGGTTGTGGACAAGTTGGAACGTCAAATTCGCAAGGCCAAAACAAAAGCCAACCGCAAAATTCGCCTGGACGGCGGCATTAAAGATCTGTTCCGGATGGAACTGCCGGACGCTTCCTATTCCCTGGACGATGAAGACGATTACGAATTGGTGCGGACGAAGCGTTTTACGCTGAAGCCGATGGATGTGGAAGAGGCGATTTTGCAAATGAACATGGTAGGCCATAATTTCTTCGTGTTCTCCAATTCCGATACTGCGCAAGTCAACGTGGTCTACAAACGCAATGACGGAAAGTACGGCCTTATCGAGCCGGCCAGATAATCCGTCGGATTACTTAAAGAAGAACCGAGCTTGTTCGAACGATTTAGCGGTGCGTCTAGCGATGCCTGCGCGTTCGGGCAGGCTCTTTTTTAGTAGATTCGGGAAATCGGGGCAGGTTTGTTGCGGTGAAAGGCGCAAACTGTTACAATTTAGGATAGGCTATTGTTTTTAATAAGGAAGGGGATTAGCAACATGCTAGGACTCGTTAAAAAAATATTTGGCGATTCGAATGAGCGCGAATTGAAGCGCATGTGGAAAGCCGTGGAATACATTAATTCTCTCGAACCTTCAATCGAACCGCTTTCCGATGAGCAGCTGCGAGGTAAAACTGTTGAGTTCCGTGAACGTTTGGAAAAAGGTGAGGATCTGGACGATCTGCTGCCGGAAGCGTTCGCCGTTGTGCGCGAAGCGTCCAAGCGCGTTTTGGGCAAGCGTCACTATGACGTGCAGTTGATTGGCGGTATGACGCTGCATGAAGGCAAAATCGCGGAGATGCGTACAGGGGAAGGTAAGACGCTGGTTGGTACGCTTCCGGTGTATTTGAACGCGCTCCTCGGCAAGGGCGTACACGTTGTTACGGTCAACGATTATTTGGCCCAACGGGACAGCGGCGAGATGGGTAAAATCTATGAATTCCTGGGGATGACCGTCGGGGTTAACCTGCCGAACCTGTCGCACGATGCGAAGCAGCAGGCTTATGCTTGCGACATTACCTACGGAACGAACAACGAGTTCGGTTTCGACTATTTGCGCGACAACATGGTCGTGTACAAGGAACAAATGGTACAGCGTCCGCTTTATTATGCGGTCATTGACGAAGTGGACTCGATCTTGGTCGACGAAGCCCGTACGCCGTTGATTATTTCCGGGCAAGCCGCCAAGTCGACGGATCTGTATTATATTGCCGATCAGGTCGTCAGCCGGTTGGAAGACGAAGACTTCACAGTGGACGAGAAGCTCCGGTCCGTTGCTTTGACCGAACCGGGAGTAGCCAAGGTGGAACGCGCCTTCGGTATCGAAAACCTGTTCGATCACGACCACGTGCAGATCAACCACCATATTCAGCAAGCGTTGAAGGCCCACATTATCATGCGCCTCGACGTCGACTATGTCGTACACGATGGCGAGATCGTAATCGTAGATGAATTTACCGGCCGTTTGATGACGGGCCGTCGTTACAGCGAAGGGCTTCATCAGGCGATTGAAGCCAAGGAGAAGCTGCAGGTGCAGAACGAGTCGATGACGCTCGCGACGATCACGCTGCAGAACTATTTCCGGATGTACCGCAAGCTGTCCGGGATGACCGGTACGGCGAAGACGGAAGAAGAAGAATTGAAGAAGATCTACAACCTGGACGTTATTGTCGTTCCGACCAACAAACCGATGGTCCGGAAAGACATGCCGGATGTCGTGTACAAGTCGGTGGCCAGCAAATTCCGCGCGGTCGTAAACGAGATCGTGGAGAAGCATAAGAACAACCAGCCGGTGCTCGTCGGTACCGTATCGATCGAGAACTCCGAGCGGCTATCCGAGATGCTGAAGAAGAAAGGCATTCCGCATAAAGTCTTGAACGCGAAATACCATGCAGAGGAAGCGGAAATCGTTGCGCGCGCAGGTCAACCGGGCAGCGTGACGATCGCGACCAACATGGCGGGACGCGGTACGGACATTACGCTTGGGGACGGAGTAGCCGAAGTCGGCGGGCTGCATATTATAGGTACGGAGCGGCACGAAAGCCGCCGGATCGACAACCAGCTCCGCGGCCGTGCAGGCCGTCAGGGCGACCCGGGTTCGTCCCAGTTTTACTTGTCGCTGGAAGATGAGCTCATGCGCCGTTTCGGAGCGGAGAACATCATGGGCATGATGGACCGCCTTGGGTTCGAGGAAGACCAACCGATCGAGAGCAAGCTGATCTCTAGAGCGATCGAGTCGGCTCAGAAGCGGGTCGAAGGCAACAACTTCGACGTGCGGAAAGTCGTCCTCCAATACGACGACGTCATGAACCAGCAGCGGGAAATCATTTACAAGCAGCGCCGCGAGGTGATCGAGTCCGAGAACATTCGTGACATCGTGCTTGGCATGATGATGCCGGTGATCGATCGGGTCGTCGAAGCGCATTGTCCGGCAGATCTCGTTCCGGAAGAATGGGATTTGCAGGCGATCGTCGACTACGCGAACGGTACGTTCCTGCATGAAGGCCAGCTGAGTAAAGACGAGCTGTGGGGCAAAGAAAAAGAAGAGATCGTCGAATATATGAAAGATCTCTTGAAACGTCTCTACGAAGAGCGCGAGGAGCAGATCGGTCCGGAGTTCATGCGCGAGTTCGAGAAGGTCGTCGTGCTTCGCGCCGTAGACAGCAAATGGATGGACCACATCGATGCGATGGATCAGCTGCGTCAAGGGATTCATCTCCGGGCGTACGGCGGTACGGACCCGCTGCGCGAATACCAGTTCGAAGGCTTCGAGATGTTCAATGAGATGATTCAAAGCATCCAGGAAGAAGTTTCGACCTATATCATGAAAGCTCATGTGGAAACGAACCTGGTGCGCGAAGCGGTGGTCGATGAGCACGAGATGGCCACGAACGGCGAGCCGGCACCGAAGCAGCCTGCGGTAAGCGAAGATCGGATAGGCCGCAACGATCTCTGTCCTTGCGGCAGCGGGAAGAAATACAAGCAGTGCCACGGCGCGTAAATTAATAAAATGTCTGATGGTAAAAGTTACTGCAAATTTATAGGAAGCGGGAGGTCGGGGCGTCGCTCCGGTCTCCCTTTTCGGTAACAGGGTGCAAAATTAACGGATAGAGGTGCTGAATTATGTTAGAAGCGGATGTAAAGCGGGATTTGCAAGAAACGGCCAAGCGATTGGCTGAGCTCAGGGGGTCTCTTTGACTTAGATCTGAAGCTTGAGCAGATCGCGGATTATGAAGAGAAGATGTCGGCGCCGGATTTTTGGGACGACAACGAACGGGCGCAGAAGCTGATTGGAGAAGCGAACGGGGTCAAAAGCGTAGTCGACGAATTCCAAACGTTAGCGTCGGAATATGAAGACCTTGAGGTTATGGCGCAGCTCATGCAGGAGGAGCAGGACGACAGCATGGTGGCCGAGATTGAGGCGGGGATCGCCGCGCTCATTAAGAAGCTGGTGAACTTCGAGCTGCAGCTGCTGCTCAGCCAGCCGTACGACCGTCTGAATGCGATTCTGGAGCTTCACCCAGGGGCAGGCGGAACGGAATCGCAGGACTGGGCGGAGATGCTGCTGCGCATGTACCGTCGCTGGGCCGAGAAGCGCGACTTCAAGGTCGAGGTGCTCGACTATCTGCCGGGCGATGAGGCCGGTGTGAAAAGCGTGACGCTGCTTATTAAAGGGTACAACGCTTACGGCTATTTGAAGGCGGAAAAAGGGGTGCACCGCTTGGTGCGCATCTCGCCGTTCGACGCGTCGGGGCGCCGCCATACGTCATTCGTATCGTGCGATGTAATGCCCGAAATTGATGATGACGTGGAAATCGAGATCCGCACGGAGGATCTGAAGGTCGATACGTACCGTTCCAGCGGAGCGGGCGGCCAGCACATCAATACGACGGACTCAGCGGTACGGATTACCCACCTTCCGACGGGCGTCGTCGTCAGCTGCCAGACGGAACGTTCGCAGATTAAGAACCGCGAGCGCGCGATGAAAATGCTCCGTTCCAAGCTGTACGAGAAAAAAATCGAGGAACAGCAAAAGCAGCTCGCGGAAATCCGCGGCGAAGTCTCCGACATCGCATGGGGCAGCCAGATCCGCTCGTACGTATTCCATCCGTACAGCATGGTCAAGGATCACCGGACTCAAGAGGAAACCGGCAATGTCGGCGCGGTGATGGACGGCGATTTGGACGCATTTATCGACGCCTATTTGCGCCAGCAAATCAATAAGCCGGACAAAGAAAACGGCGCATCATAAAAATAATCAGGCAAGCTCATCCTACACGTTAGTAGCGGTTTCGTATTCCGCTGGCATCGCCAACTCCCGAAGGAGTTTTGGCTCGGCCAGGGAAGAAGCCGAAACTGGCGTGTAGTTTTTTATATGCAGGGGGAGAGCGGATGTCGGTAATGGAGGGCACCGGAAGATCGGGCAGACGGATGGGATGGAAGGGGCGGGAGGCTGATGCTTGGCCCCGCTGGCAGGGCTTACTTAAGGAATATGGCCTCCTGCTCCTCGGTTCGCTCTTGATTGCAGTCAGCTTTAACGTTTTCTTGAGCCCGAACCAGGTTGCATCGGGCGGGGTCACGGGCATCAGTATCATCGTTCAGACGCTGTTCGGCTTTGAGCCGGCTTACACTCAATGGGCCCTGAACATTCCGTTGTTTATTGCCGGGACTATGCTGCTGGGAAGGCAATTCGGCGTTAAGACGGCGGTTGGATCAGTAGTGCTCCCCTTGATGGTTCTGCTGACGCGCGGGCTTCCTTCTTTGACGCACAATTTATTGCTCGTCAGCATTTACGGCGGCATTCTCATCGGGATGGGACTGGGGCTTGTGTTTCGCGGCCGGGGGTCGACAGGGGGCTTGGATTTGGCCGCGCAGCTTATCCACCGATACACCGGCATTAGCCTCGGACTGTGTGTTGCGATGTTGGACGGGCTAGTTATTTTATCGGCGGGTATCGTGCTGTCCCCGGAAAAAGCAATGTACGCACTCATCGGGCTGTTTGTGACAAGCAAAACGATCGGTGTCGTGCAAATCGGATTGGATTACTCTAAAGTAGCTTTTATCGTCTCGTCGGCTTCGGACAAAATTCGGGAAGCAATTTTGCATGAGCTGGACCGGGGGCTGACGGAGCTGGAGGCCAAAGGCGGGTATACGGGTCAAAGCCGCACGGTGTTGATGGTCGTGGTGGGGCAAACGGAAGTGACCCGGTTGAAAACGCTGGTCCGGAAGCTGGATCCGGAGGCTTTTGTCATTCTAAGCGATACGAACGAAGTGTTGGGGGAAGGGTTCAAGCTGATGGGCTCCGGAGCGGGGCCCTGAGGAAGGTAAAGACGGCTGCGGGCGGGTTGGCCGCGCGCAGCCACTCTATATAGTCGGTCGGGGTGAGAATCGCTTAGTGGCTAATCGCCGGCCCGCTCTGTAATTCTCTCCGGATGCGAATAAACATTGAATGAGCTGCCGCGGATAAAGCCAACGACCGTAATGCCCAACTCGTCGGCCAGTTCGAGTGCGAGGTCGGTCGGCGCAGACTTGGAAAGCAGCGTACCGACGCCCATTTTGGACGTCTTGAGCAGCACCTCCGAGCTGACGCGCCCGCTGAAGGCGACGACTTTGTCCTTCATCGATAAGCGCTCCCGCAAGCAGTGGCCGAACACCTTGTCGAGCGCGTTGTGGCGGCCGATGTCCGTCCGGCAGACGAGCAGGCGATCCGGGGAGCAGAGGGCGGCGTTGTGTACCCCGCCCGTTTCGCGAAACAGGTCCGAGCCGTCCTGCAGCTGCCGGATCAAGCCGATACATTGAGCCGGAGTAATCGTCCGCCGTGATATGATGGTCTTGGCCGTGCGGACATCGCTGCGAAAATAAAACTGGCGGCCTTTGCCGCAGCATGAGCCGATGAACCGCTTGGAATGGTCCAGGCTGCGGCCGCGCTCCGGGTGGAGCAGGCGGACTTGGGCCAAGCCCCGGTCAGGATCGAGGGCAAGCCCGATCACCTCATCCGCCGTTCGGATGACGCCTTCGGAGGCGAGAAAGCCGAACGTCAAATCTTCCAGATCGGTCGGAGTGCAGACGATGGTAGCAAACTCCTCTCCATCGAGCTCCAAAGTGAAAGGCCTCTCCGAAGCGATCCGATCGTTCCGGGCTTGAAGCTTCTCCCCGTCATAATTCCAGACGGTCCGGCTCGCCACCGGACGCTCCTTATCCATGGACTTCACCCACTTTCCGTTTCCAGCTCTTCAATGCGACGTTCCACGTACTTCGTATCCTTGAAGGCGTGGTAGGTCTCCGCTTTTTCCACGATAACCGTCGTATTGTACTCCGGAATGCCTGCGAACGGCTCATATACCCCTTTCGGGATCAGCACGTTCCCCTCCGGCCAATGGACTTCGATATTACCTTCTTTCATGCGGTCCCATTTTACCCGGCCGTGAAACGATCCATACCGATTATAGACGACAATGGCGTCGCCTTCCCGAAGCTGCAGCGTCCGTCCATCCAGCTCGTTCATCAGCACATCGTACCGGTCTGCGCCGTTGAACGGATCGGTTTTGCTGTAGACCATGGAATTGAACTGTTTGCCTCGGCGAGTTGTCACGTAAAAATGCCCCTCAGGCTTACGCAGCTCAGGCAGCTCGATTGGCAGCAGCGTCCCTCGGCCATCCGGTGTCGGGCAAATGCCGCCCTCGCATAGCCAGGCGCCACCCCATTGAAACACGTCGCCACGATGGCGTAAATGCTGAATGCCATCGTAGTTGGGCGCGGCCAGAGCGATTTCCTCCCGGATCGCGAAGGCGTCTTCGCAGCCGATCAAGTGCTTCGCTTCCGGTTTGACTCGGGCGGCGAGATCAACGTAAATGGCCCATTCCGGGCGTGCTTCCGGCATCCGGGGCCCTTCGATCTCCGGCGAAAAGTACACCATTCGCTCCGTTGAAGTGGACGTCCCTCCGCCAGGCTGCTCATAGCGGGTCATGGCGGGGAGGACGATGACCGTTTCTTTCGCATCGACCAGAGTCGACGTGTTCAGAATAATATCCTGATGGACGCGGAGCTCGACATCGGCGAGGCAGCGCTCCACAAATTCCGGGTCCGGCATTGTTTCGAGAAAGTTGCCGCCGGACGTATAGAATACCTTCAGCTTGAGCTCGTGCTCTTCCGGCAGCAGCGCATTTTCCAGCGATACGCCGACGATGTCGCCCTGCCATTTCGGTAGGGGGAAGTTCCACAGCCGCTCGATCCGTTCGATGTCGCCGCCTTTGAACTCGCCGCCCGGCAGGCTGAACGGATCGGCGCCCATCTCGCCCGAGCCTTGTACGCCGCTGTGGCCGCGAATCGGCATCAGGCCGCAATGCTCGCGGCCCAGAAAACCGCGCAGCAAGGCCAGATTGGCCACCTGCGAAATATTGTCCGTGCCGAAGCGGTGCTGCGTCAGCCCCATGCTCCACACGAACACGGCCGACTTCGCGGCAGCGAGCATTCGGGCGAATTCTCCCATACGCTCGCGGGACAGGCCCGACGACGATTCCAGGAGCGTCCAGTCCTGGCGCATCACGTGGGCCCGCAGCTCTTCATACCCGTTCGTATGCGCCCGGATGAACTCGTGGTCGACGGCCGAGCCTGGATCGGCATCCTCCATCTCGAACCAATGCTTCATGACGCCGTTCATAAAAGCGATGTCTCCGCCGATATTAACTTGGTACAAGTCGTCGGTCAGCTTTGTGCCGAACAAAGCCGATTCCGCAATGGACGGAATCCAGTATTGGTTCATCGACGGCTCATAGTACGGGTTGATGACGATGATTTTCGTCCCCTTCCGCTTGGCCGCGTACATGTACTTCGTCGACACCGGCTGATTGTTCGCTGCCACGCTGCCCCAGAAGACGAGCACGTCGGTACCGATCCAGTCTTTGTAGCTGCAGCTCGAAGCTCCGATCCCGACGGACCTTTTCAGCGCCGTTTTGGACGGAGAATGGCAGATGCGCGATGCGTTGTCGATATGATTCGTCCCAAGAAACCGCGCTACCTTAGCCGCGGTGTAATACGATTCGTTCGTAATGCCGCGCGCCGTCAAATAGAAGGCGAGCTGCTTGGGATCGATACTGCGGATTTTGGCGGCAATCTCGTTGAGAGCCTCATCCCACGTGATCCGGCTGAACCGGCGTTCGCCTTTGCGGCGGATAAGCGGATATGGCAGCCGTCCGAGCTTGCGCAGCGCGGTGCTGTCCAGCCGACGCAGCTCATCGATATCCGCATGCAGCACTTCTTCCCGGATTGCCGGCATCGTGTTCAGCCGCAGCACATTGAGCCGGGTCGTACACAGGTGCGGTCCGTTCAGCGTCTGATCGTACAGCCCGGAGACGCCGAGCGCGCAGCCGTCGCAGACGCCCTGAGTCAAGATACGGGCAGCGTAGGGGAGTTGGTCGCGGTTGTCCCAGAATGCTTTGAACGTATCGCGGATATGCCGCGGCTTAATCCGGTTCAGGCCGAACGGCACCTTGCTGACCCACAGCGACGGATCAGGGCGGGAAGGGAGCGAGATGCGCCCGGTATGCTTTGTAGAACCCATAGAAAGAAGACCACCTTTTCGTGAAAATAGGATAAAAAAAGCCGCAAAGATACAACTCCCGATTTCCGAACGGTTGCGGAAGACGAGAGGCGGATCTGTTGCGGCGGTTAGTCTTGAGCAGGTTCGCTGCCAAGTGCCAACGGCACATATACAATTGGTAGTGCGGGAGGAAATCATACGCTTGCAGCGCAAATGCGCTAAGTGCTGAATTTCTTTTCAATATCTTCGTCAAATACGAAAATACTCATGCCGATATCTTTGTCGAGGTCGATGTCTACGAACAGATCGACGAAATTTGCGCCGAGCAGCTTTTCCATTTCTACCGGCCGGTGCAAGCGGTACATTTCCTTGACCATTTCGGTGCGTGCCGAACGCAGCGCCTGCTTGCCGTCGGCGGCGGAAGCGATGAATTTTTCGACGGGGGACAGGTTGCCCTCCATCTCACAGATGGCCCAATGCTTGCAGAACGTCGTGCGAATCTCCCGGGGGCCTTTGCCCATATGTCGTTTGCGGAACGCTTTCACCAAATTGCCGAATTCGGCCTCTACCTTGTTCATGCGGAACAACTCCGTTTACGGCGACGTTTTTGCTTCATAAATTTTATCATGGGGTAAGCTTCAGTTCAAGATGATTCGGGGCAGGACATTTGCTTGCCTCCGATGCAATGAAAAACGCTTGGCGGCAGCGAGCTTTCACCCGGGCGGACAGCGGGACCGGACGCCGCACAGGGTAAAAATTTCGTTGAATTATTATGCTTACGAATGTATAATAATACATAGTTTGCAAGTGGAGGGACGGAACATGACTACAAAATTAAGAGCGGCGATCGTCGGGTCAACCGGCTATGGCGGAGTGGAACTGATCCGGCTGCTGCTGACGCATCCGAATGTTGAGATTACCTCGGTAATTTCCTCCTCGAGCGCCGGAGCGCCGATTGCGGACGGCTACCCGCATTTGAATCAAATTTTGACGGACCGGCTGGATGCGGTCGATGTCGAGTTGATCCGAAGCAAAGCGGACGTCGTCTTCCTGGCAACGCCGCATGGGGTCAGCATCGAGCTGTCGCCGAAGCTGCTGGATGCCGGGCTGAAGGTCATCGATATTTCGGGTGATTTCCGCCTGCAATCGGGCGACGTATACGAGACGTGGTATAAGCATAAGCCAGCCGATCCGGAATATTTGAAGCGAGCTGTTTACGGGCTGTGTGAGGTGTTCGGCGAAGAGGTGCGGGGGAAAGATTTCATTTCCAACCCGGGCTGCTATCCGACGGCAACGCTGCTTGGTCTGGCGCCACTTGCCGCAAGCGGTTGGATCGACCCGAAGTCGATCATCGCGGACGCCAAGTCGGGCGTATCGGGTGCGGGACGCGGTCTCAGCCTGCTCGTGCACTATTCGGAGATTAACGAGAACTTCCTGGCTTATAAAGTGAACAAGCACCAGCATACGCCGGAGATCGAGCAGGCGCTGAGCCGGCTTGCGGGGGAAGAAGTTGTGATGACGTTCACGACGCATTTGGTGCCGATGACGCGCGGTATTTTATCTACGATTTATGTGAATCTCACAAGCCCGCGGAGCGAGGACGATATTCGCGAGCTGTACCGTCAATATTATGAAGGACGCAAGTTCGTGCGCATCCGGGACAAGGGGAAATACCCGGCGACGAAGGAAGTTTGGGGCTCGAACTACTGCGATATCGGACTGTCGCTCGATTCGCGCACGGGGCGCCTGACGATCGTGTCGGTTATCGATAATGTAGTCAAAGGGGCGGCCGGGCAAGCCGTTCAAAACTTGAATTTGATGATGGGCTGGGATGAAGCGACGGGTCTCGCTTTCACTCCGGTATATCCATAACGTAAGGGAACAGGTGAGGAAAGCGATGGCGACAAAAGTTAACGATGCGTTTACGATAGTGCCGGACGGCTCCGTGACGACGCCCAAAGGATTTCGTGCGGGTGGGCTGCACTGCGGATTGAAAAAAACGGAGCGTCACGATCTCGGCGCCATTGTGTGCGAGGTACCCGCAGAAGCGGCAGGCGTCTATACGCTGAACCAGTTTCAGGCGGCTCCCCTGAAGGTGACGCAAGAGAGTATTGCGCAGGGCGGCAAGCTGCAGGCGATGCTGGTGAACAGCGGCAACGCCAATGCCTGCACGGGCCAGCAAGGTGAAGATGATGCGCGCGCGATGCGTGCGGCGGGTGCCCAAGCGTTCGGCGTAGCCGAGCATCTGGTCGGCGTGACGTCTACGGGCGTGATCGGTGAGCTGCTGCCGATGCCGAAGGTGCTCGGGGGCATCGAGAAGCTTCCGGCGGCGGTAGGCGCGGATGGCGGGGACGATTTCTGCCAGGCGATTTTAACGACCGATCTGGTAAAAAAAGAAATTTGCGTCCGCGTAACGGTGGGCGGACGTACCGTGCACATTGCCGGAGCGGCGAAAGGATCGGGCATGATCCATCCGAACATGGCGACGATGCTCGGATTTATGACGACCGACGCGAACATCGAAAGCGCCGAGCTGCAAAAGCTGCTAAACGACGTGACCGATTCGACGTTTAACATGATTACGGTTGACGGCGACACGAGCACGAACGACATGGTCGTTGTCATGGCAAGCGGACTGGCAGAGAACGAGCGCTTAACGCCGGAGCATGCGGACTGGGCGGCATTCAAGGCTGCGTTCAACCATGTCGGCGAGTACTTGGCCAAGGCGATTGCGCGGGACGGTGAAGGCGCGACGAAGCTGATCGAGGTCACAGTGGCAAATGCGGATTCGCGTGAAGCGGCACGTGCGATTGCGAAAACGGTCATAGGATCGAGCTTGGTGAAATCCGCTTGCTTCGGCGCCGATGCCAACTGGGGACGCATCATTGCGGCGGTCGGCCGCGCGGGGTATCCGGTGAAGACGGAAACCGTCGACATCCGCCTCGGCGATATTGTCGTGCTGGAGCAATCGCGTCCGGTGAAGTTCGACGAGGAGCGGGCTGCGGAATACTTGAAGGGCGATTTCGTGCTCATCCATGTCGACCTGCATATGGGCGAAGCGTCGGCGACGGCGTGGGGCTGCGATTTGACCTATGATTACGTGCGAATCAACGCGGCGTACCGGACGTAGCTTGAAGCGCGGCAACTAAAGCGAAAACAAACCACCTGCCACCCTCGTGTTGCAGACCGGTGAAACGATAAGGGGAACGGTTCGGATGAGCAATTGTTTTGTAATGAAATGCGGCGGCAGTACGCTTGCGGCGCTGCCGAAGCTTTTTTTCGACGATTTGAAGCGGCTGCAGGCGGAAGGCATCATCCCCGTCATCGTGCACGGCGGCGGTCCGGCGATCTCGGATACGCTCGGCAAGCTGGGCATTGAGTCCGAGTTCGTGAACGGCCTTCGCAAAACGAACGAAGCCGTCCTCGATGTGGTCGAAATGGTGCTGGCTGGACAAATTAACAAAGAAATCGTCCGTAAAATCCAGCTTTCCGGGGCGAAAGCACTCGGCTTGTCCGGCGTCGACGGACACCTGATCGAGGCGGCGCCGGTGGCGAACGCGCACGAGATCGGGCTTGTCGGCGACGTGACCCAGGTGAATGCGGAGCTTGTGCAGGGCATCGTGGCGATGGGCTACATTCCCGTCATCGCGCCGGTTGGCATCGGAGCCGACGGCGGCCAACGCTACAACATTAACGCCGATACGGCGGCCGGTGCCGTCGCATCGCACTTGGGCGTGGAGCGGATGATCGTCGTGACGGACGTACCCGGCATTATGAAGACGGTGGACGGCGAGAAGCGGGTTCTGCCCTCGGTCACCGTTCGCGAGATCGACGAAATGATCGCCAGCGGTGAAATTTACGGCGGGATGATTCCGAAAGTGCGCGCGGCGGTACAGTGTATTCAAGGCAAAGTACGCGAAGTCGTCATCGTTAACGGCGCCGAGCCGGAAGTGCTCAGCCGGGCGCTGAAGGACGGCGGAATCGGTACCCGCATTGTGAAGGAATAAATCGCACTAAATTCTAAAATGATCCGAGAAAAAGGAGTGAACGACATGGGAGAGGCTCAAAGCGCATTGTTTCCGAACTACGCACGGTATCCTTTTACGTTTGTGAAGGGGGACGGCAGCCGTCTGTGGGATGAGCATGGCAAGGAGTATCTGGATTTGATGTGCGGGCTGGCGGTGACGAACCTCGGGCATGCGCCGAAACAGGTGACTCAGCGGCTGAAGGAGCAGGTCGATACGCTCTGGCATACGAGCAACTTGTTCCACATTCCGAACCAGGAGAAGCTGGCTCAGCTTCTCGTGGACAACAGCTGCGCCGATGCGGTATTTTTCTGCAACAGCGGAGCGGAGGCGAACGAAGCGGCAATCAAGCTGGCGCGGCGCTATTTCAACAAGGTGCTCGGCCAGCCGCAGCGCTACGAGATCATTACCTTCGACATGTCGTTCCACGGCCGGACGCTGGCTACGCTGACGGCGACGGGACAGGATAAAGTGAAAGAAGGCTTCGCGCCGCTGCCGGAAGGCTTCGTGTACGCGCCGTATAACGATGCGGACGCTTTGGAGAAGCTGATCGGCGACCGGACGTGCGCGATTATGCTTGAGCTGGTGCAGGGCGAAGGCGGCGTCAATCCGGCGGACCCTGCGTTCGTGGAACAGGTGGCGGAGCTGTGCAAGCAGCACGGGCTGCTGCTCATCCTGGATGAGATCCAAACCGGTATGGGACGGACGGGCAAGCTGTTTGCCTATGAGCATTACGGCATCGAGCCGGATTTGTTTACACTGGCGAAAGGGCTGGGCAGCGGCATGCCAATCGGCGCGCTGCTCGGCAAAGCGAAGCTGCGCGAAGCGTTCACGGCCGGCAGCCACGGCTCCACGTTCGGCGGAAACTACTTGTCCACCGCAGCGGGTATTGCGACCGTCGAGACGATGCTGGCGGAGAAGCTGCCGGAACGGGCGGCGGAGCTGGGTGCGTATATCCTGAGCGAGCTGCAAACGAAGCTGGCGGACAATCCGCTGGTAGGGCAGATCCGCGGGCTCGGGCTGCTGATCGGCATCGGTTTGACTATGCCGGCGGCGGAGCTGATCTCGGAAATTCACGGGCAGGGCGTGCTCGTCGTATCGGCAGGACCGAACGTGATCCGTTTGGCACCGAGCTTGTTGATCTCGAAGGAAGATTTGGATCGCGGGCTGGAGACGATCTGCAGCGTATTGGCGAAGAAAGCCGCAGCCGCTGTATAGGCTGACAAAGAATAGGCATACCGAAAGGAGAGACATCCATGGCTGGAACGGTACAACAAGATTTGGCAGTTCAGCTCAGAGGGCGCGATTTTATCGGTTTGGTCGATTATGCGCCGGAAGAGATTCAATATTTGATCGAGCTCGCGGTCGAGCTCAAGAGAAAGCATAAAGCGGGGGAAGCGTACCAGCCGCTCAAAGGCAAAACGCTCGGCATGATTTTCGAAAAATCGTCCACGCGGACGCGGGTATCGTTTGAGGTAGGGATGTATCAGCTTGGGGGGCATGCGCTGTTCCTCAGCAAGAACGACCTGCAAATCGGGCGCGGCGAATCGATTCACGATACGGCGCAGACGCTGTCGCGTTATTTGGACGGCATCATGATCCGCACCTTCGCGCACCGCACGGTCATCGAGCTGGCGCGGGCGGCAACGGTGCCGGTAATCAACGGCTTGACGGATTTGTCCCATCCGTGCCAGGCGCTGGCGGATTACCAGACGATTTATGAGAAAAAAGGCCGTCTGCAAGGGCTCAAAGTGGCCTATATCGGCGACGGGAATAATATGGTACACTCCTTATTGATGGGCGCGGCCAAGCTTGGCGTCAATTTCGCCGTCGCGACGCCGGAAGGCTACGAGCCGGACGAAGAAGTGCTGCGTCAATGCAAGGAAAGTGCCGCTAAAGCAGGGGCAACCATTTACGTGGGAGCCGACCCGAAAGAAGCGGTGGCGGACGCGGACGTCATTTATACGGACGTGTGGGCCAGCATGGGCTTCGAGGCGGAGCAGAGGGAACGGGAGATCGCGTTCAAAAACTATCAGGTCAACGACGAGCTCGTGAAATATGCGAAAAAAGATTTCTTGTTCATGCACTGCTTGCCGGCACACCGCGGGGAAGAAGTGTCCGAAGGGGTCATCGACGGACCCAACTCCGTCATCTTCGACCAGGCGGAAAACCGGCTGCATGCGCAAAAGGCAGTCATGGCAGCGATCTTGTAATATTCGGAAAGCTTACAATTAAAGGAGAGCGGGAACTACATGGCAAAGCAAAAAATCGTATTGGCCTACTCGGGCGGCCTCGATACGTCGATCATTCTGAAATGGCTGAAAGAAACGTACGATGCCGAGATCATCGCTTTTACCGCGGATATCGGACAAAAGGAAGAGCTGGACGGCTTGGAGGAAAAAGCGCTGAGCACCGGCGCCTCCAAAGTATACATCGACGACCTGCGTGAAGAATTCGCCCGCGATTTCATTTATCCGATGTTCCAGTCGGGTGCGCTCTATGAAGGGCAGTATCTGCTCGGCACTAGCATCGCGCGGCCGCTGATCGCGAAGCGCATGGTCGAAATCGCGCGCGCGGAAGGCGCTACGGCGATCGCTCATGGCGCGACGGGCAAGGGCAACGACCAGATCCGCTTCGAGCTGACGGCTGCGGCGCTGACGCCGGAGATCGAGGTCATCGCGCCTTGGCGTCTGGAGCAGTTCCGCGAGCAGTTCCCGGGTCGGGCCGAGATGATTGCTTATGCCGAGAAGCACGGCATTCCGGTCACCGCTTCGGCGGCCAAACCGTACTCGATGGACCGCAATCTGCTGCACATCAGCTATGAGAGCGGCGTGCTTGAAGATCCGTGGTTTGACGCGAGCGCACCAGAGAACAAAGACATGTATCTGCTGAGCGTGGACCCGGAGGATGCCCCGGACCAAGCGGAATATGTCGATCTTGAATTCGAGCAGGGGAACTGCGTGGCCGTGAACGGCGAGCGTATGATTCCGCTGCAGGTGATGGAGAAGTTGAACGAGTTGGGCGGCAAGCACGGGATCGGCCGTGTCGACATGGTGGAGAACCGCTTCGTCGGCATGAAGAGCCGCGGCGTGTACGAAACCCCGGGCGGCGCCATTCTGTTCTCCGCTCACCGCAAGATGGAATCGCTGACGATGGACCGTGAAGTCATGCATCTGCGCGACTCGCTCATCTCGCGTTACAGCTCGCTTGTATACAACGGCTTCTGGTTCGCTCCGGAGCGGCTTGCGCTGCAGGCGCTCGTATCCGAGAGCCAGAAAAACGTGAGCGGCACGGTGCGCCTCAAGCTGTACAAAGGCAATGTGATCGCCGCCGGCGTGAAAAGCCCGGTCAGCTTGTACAACCCGCACATTGCGACGATGGAAGCCGATCCGACGCAAGCGTATAACCAAGGCGATGCGACAGGCTTCATCCGTTTGAACGCGTTGCGTTTGCGCGTCGCTTCCGGCGTTGAGCAGAACGCAGCGAAATAAATGCGGCAGGCGAGAAGCCGGCCATCCATCAGCCTGTAACACTTCGAACCTTAGGGTTTTCCGTCAGCGGGAAGCCCTAAGGCTGTGTATAACAAGCAATACTCATTCGATGCATACGATATAGGAAAAGGGGGACGCTGATATGTCCAAGCTGTGGGGCGGACGATTTACGAAAAAGACGGACCAACTGGTCGAAGAATATACGGCGTCGATCTTGTTCGACAAGGAGCTGGCCGAGGAGGACATCCAGGGCAGTCTGGCGCATGTGACCATGCTGGGCAAATGCGGCATCCTTCCGGCAGACGATGTGGAGAAAATCAAGGACGGCTTGCTGAAGGTGCAGAACGTCATTCGCCGGGGCGAAATGGAATTTTCCATTAGCGACGAAGACATTCACATGAACATCGAGAAGGCACTGATCGACGAGGTGGGCCCGGTTGGAGGCAAGCTGCACACCGGCCGCAGCCGCAACGATCAGGTAGCCACGGATATGCATTTGTGGCTTCGCAAGCGGGTCGTCGAATTTGTCGGTCTGCTGAACAAGGTGCAGGAGGCGCTGATCGGACAAGCGAAAGCCAATCTCGATACGATCGTGCCGGGCTACACGCATTTGCAGCGGGCGCAGCCGATTTTGTTCGCCCATCATCTCATGGCGTACGTATCGATGTTCCAGCGCGACATCGAGCGTCTGCAGGACAGCTACAAGCGCGTGAACGTGCTGCCGCTGGGCGCCGGGGCGCTGGCCGGGACGACGTTCCCGATCGACCGTCACTTCGTAGCGGAGCAGCTTGGCTTCGACGGCGTGTACGAGAATTCGCTCGACGCGGTGAGCGACCGAGACTTTATTCTGGAGTTCCTGTCGAACGCGGCGACCATTATGATGCACCTGTCGCGCCTCAGCGAGGAGTTCGTGCTGTGGTCCAGCACAGAGTTCCGGTTCATCGAGCTGGATGACGCCTTCTGTACCGGCAGCAGCATTATGCCGCAGAAGAAAAATCCCGATGTCGCCGAACTCGTGCGGGGCAAAACAGGCCGCGTCTACGGCAATCTGTTCGGCCTCCTGACCGTGCTGAAGTCGCTGCCGCTCGCCTACAACAAGGATATGCAGGAAGACAAAGAAGGCATGTTCGATACGGTCCGCACGCTGCAGGGCGCGCTGCAATTGTTCGCCCCGATGATCAGCACGATGAAGGTGAACAAGGACCGGATGCGCCAAGCCGTCAACCAGGACTTCTCCAATGCGACGGATATCGCTGATTACTTGGTGAACAAGGGAATGCCGTTCCGCCAAGCGCACGAAGTCATCGGCAAAACCGTACTTTACTGTATTCAAAATCAAAAGTATTTGCTCGACCTGAAGTTGGAGGAGTTCCACCAATTTTCCAAACAGTTCGATCAGGACATCTACGACGTGCTGCAGCCGGAAAGTGTCGTGAACGCCCGCAACGTTTACGGTGGCACCGCCGCGGCGCAGGTAAGTCAAGCGATCGAACGGGCGGAAGCCGTTCTGGCCGGCTCGTCGGCTTGGTTTGAGGAATTTTTCGCAAAAAGCAGGTAAGTAAGGTAAGTCCGAAACCCCCACCCACAGAAGGGCGGCTAGATCAGCCGCATGCCTTCAGACGGGCTGGGGGTTTCTCACGTCTGCGCACGGTCATCGGAAGGTCGGCCCGCGGACGCCGTCCTCGATCAGCGGCGCAGGCGACTCTCCGGGTGGAGGCGCCGTACGGTCAAGCGTTCCCGAGCCGCCGCCGGAAGCGATCACGGTCGGCTGGGCATGGTAGGTGTCACGCGATACTTTTTCCTGCGAGATGACGCCGCCGTTCTGCTTCTTATACCGGAACGTTTCGACGACATACCCGGGCTTTCCTTGCATGACGATTTCCTGTTTGCCGCTCGGCAGTGAAGGATTCAGCACGTACTTGACCGGCGGCGCCAACGTTTCGAGCGTTTTCGACTCGATTTCGTAAGTGATGTCCGGTGGCGTCTGGCCGAACAGCTTCACGGTGACGCTGCGCTCGTCCGAGGAAGTACGGATCAACAAATAATGGTCCGTCGAGTTGCGGAATTTGAAATTGATGTGGCCGGTGGCGAACGTGGCGTCCTGTCCTAGCGCGACATAGCTCACGGGGAGCGAATGATTCCGCCGCTCGACGACGGCCAGACCGGCCCGCAGGACGGCGTTGTACAGCGTCGACGACACCTGGCAGATGCCGCCGCCGATGCCGGGAACGAGCTTGCCGTTCACGATGACCGGCGCTTCTTTGAAGCCGAAGCGCTTCTCCGTCCGCTCGATGACCGGCGCATAATCGAACACTTCACCCGGCTTCAGCAGCACATCCTGTAAGGAAGCGGCCGTCGAACGGACGTTGTGTACGCGTCCTTCGATGCTGACGGCAGCTGGGGCCGGCGGCGATACGGTCGTGAACTCGCCGATTTTGCGTATAATGCCCTGCGCGCGCAGCGCTTGCTCCGTAATGGCCGGCTCTTGCGACAGCATCGGAACGTCCAGCGGGATGGCGGCAGGCACCTGCTGGCGGCTTTCCCCCGCGGATTCGGGCACTGCGGCCACGGCTCCCCAGTTCGGCAGCGCCGCTTGGAGCCGGCTGAGCAGCTTCGCTTCGTCGACCCGTTCCACATGGGCCTCGGGCACGTAGCTGATGGCATCGGTCGCATCGATCAGCCGCTTCGCATCGGTAGGCTTGCGGGCGTACACTTGCGGGAACGCTTCGCCCATCGCGGCCCGCAGCTTGTCTGCCGACAGCGCGGGCGTCAGCGCAAGCGAGGCTCCGCGAAGCCGCCAGCGGGCCGCCGCCCGCCGGTACGGCGGCCCTTCCCGAACGGGCTGAAGCTGCGCCAGCAGCTCCTGACCGTTGATCTCAAGCCCGAGCTGCCGGAGCGTCCGCTCGGCGCTGCCGACTCCCGGCACGGTCAGCCGGACCTTTTGCTCCAGCAGCGCCGACGTTTTCGAAGCAAGCTGATGCTCAAGCGCGGGCCAGGACAGGCCTCCGATCGGCCAACCCGCGACACGAACGCCTGCAGGAACCCTGGCGAGCGATCCGTAGGCGGTAACAGACAGGAAAATGGCCAGCATCAGTATCAGCGTGCCGATCCAGATCCAGTGAAAACGCAGATTCCATCGTGGCATGACGGGCTCTCCTTTTGTTCCTCGGTACACTCGTACCTCTCCATCTATATGCGGCCAAGCCCCGAAACTTTCCATTCGCCGTCATTCGTCAATCGTCCGCGTAAGGCCGCGCGGGCTGTACGATCCGGTCGAAGAAGAGCGAAGCGGCGAGCCTTACGGCCCTATGCTCTAACCCGAACCGGTGTTCCGAATATGAAGAAACTGTAGAAATTCACTGTCGGATAAAGGATTTTGCGCTTTTATGTCGAACTTGTAAAGGCTGGCATCAAGTCCGCTTCTCGAGGCGGTCTACAGACTCGCAAATTTTTCAGGATGTGATATCGTGATCGAAATGCAGGACGTTTGGAAAACGTATCCTGACGGCAGCCATGCCTTGAAAGGCATCAGCGTCAAGGTCGACCAAAGCGATTTCCTTTATGTCGTTGGCCCTTCCGGCGCCGGCAAATCGACCTTTATGAAATTGATTTACAGAGAAGAGCGACCGACCAAAGGCACGATATTCGTCAACGGCTTCAATCTGGAAAAGCTCAAACAGCGCAAAATTCCGTTTGTCCGGCGCAATATCGGGGTCATTTTCCAAGACTTCCGGCTGCTCCCGAAGCTTACCGTATATGAGAACGTCGCCTTCGCCATGGAAGTGATCGAGGCGCCGAAGAAGCTCATCAAGAAGCGCACGCTCGAAGTGCTGGAGCTTGTGCGGCTCAAGGACAAAATCAATTCCCTGCCGACCCAGCTTTCCGGGGGCGAGCAGCAGCGGGTCGCCATTGCCCGGGCGATCGTGAACAGCCCTTCCGTCATCGTCGCGGACGAGCCGACGGGGAATCTCGATCCCGACACGTCTTGGGGCATTATGAAGCTGATGGAAGAAATCAACTTCCGCGGCACGACCATCATTATGGCAACGCACAATAAAGAAATCGTCAACACGATGCGCAAGCGGGTACTGGCTATCGAATCGGGCAAGCTTGTCCGGGATGAGGTAAGGGGTGACTACGGCTATGAGGATTAACACGGCCGTGAGGCATCTTCGCGAAGGCGGTAAAAACGTCGTTCGAAACGGCTGGATGTCCTTTGCCTCCATTAGTGCGATTGCGATTTCTTTGTTTATTTTGGGTGTTTTTTTGCTTCTGACGCTGAATGTCAATTATTTGACCCAGCAGATCGAACAGCAGGTCGAGATCCGGGTGTATCTTGAGGTGAAGACGCCGGAGGATCAGGTAACTTCATTGCAAAACGAAATTACGGCCATCTCTAACGTTTCGAAGGTCAAGTTTGTTTCCAAAGAGGAAGGGCTTGAATACTTGCGCGGAAAGCTGGGAGACGGGAAGCAGCTGCTCGAAGGGTTCGAGGGCGAGAACAATCCGCTGAACGATTCCTTCACCGTCGAAGTGACCGAGCCTCGCGAGGTTGCGGCAGTCGCCAAGCAGATCGAGAGCTTGAACAACGGCAAGCCGACAAAGCCGATTTACCGGGTCAGCTACGGGCAAGGGACGGTAGAGACGATGTTCAAAGTGACGTCGATCGTCCGCAATGTCGGGCTGGTTATCGTAGCCGGTTTGGCGCTAACCGCCATGTTCCTGATTTCCAATACGATTAAAATTACGATCGTGGCGCGCCGCCGCGAGATTTCGATCATGAAGCTCGTGGGGGCGACCAACTCGTTTATCCGCTGGCCGTTCTTTATCGAAGGGGCGTTGCTCGGCATTATCGGTTCGGCAATTCCCGTCGGCCTGCTGCTGTACGGGTATTGGGAAATGATGCGGGCGATCCAGCTCGACCTGAACCTGCTGCTCGTTCAGCTGCTGCCCTTTGAAGCGATCAGCCTTAAGACGGCAGGGCTTCTGCTCGGCATCGGCATTCTGATCGGCATTTGGGGAAGCACGCTGTCGGTCCGCAAAT
The DNA here is from genome assembly GCF_027925525.1 of Paenibacillus tyrphae. Taxonomy (GTDB): domain Bacteria; phylum Bacillota; class Bacilli; order Paenibacillales; family NBRC-103111; genus Paenibacillus_G; species Paenibacillus_G tyrfis_B. Next base: position 22,328 of record NZ_BSDJ01000039.1, read on the forward strand.
TTTTGAAAGTTTAATAACCAACGATCAATCTCGGATGAATAGTCGGGGGAGGAACGGATATTGAAGAAGTCTTGGGTGCCTCTTGTGGTCACGGCCGGTTTGGTAGGGACGCTTATCGCTCCGCAATACGGCTTTGCGCTGTCGGAGTCGCAGCGGATTCAGCAGGAAATCAATGAGATTAAAAAAATGAAATCCGCAACGCAGCAAAAAGTGAACGAGACGGAGAAACAAATCAATCAGGTGCAGCAGGAAAAGCAGCAGACGTCGAACGATATTACCGCCATCCTCGGCCAAATTGACGCGACGAACAAGAAGCTCAACGTGCTGAACGACCAAGTGTCGAGCGTCACGACCTCTTTGAAGGAGAACGCTCAGCAACTGGAGGAAGCGGAAGCGAGAATCGTCTCCCGCGACCAGATGCTTAGATCCAGGCTGCGTCTGATGTATATGAACGGCGTCGTTTCCTACGCCGACGTGCTGCTCAGCTCCACCAGCTTCAGCGATTTCCTGGACCGGCTGCAGGCGCTTAAATCGATTGTCGGGCAGGACAAAGAAATTTTGGAAGCGAACAAGCGGGACAAGGCCGTGATCGCCGACAAGCGCGTGGTGATTGAAAAGCAGCTGGCGGAGGTAAAAACTTTATACGCCCAAGCGGCGGCCATCAAAGCCGATCTTGTCGTGAAGGAAAAAGAAAAGGAAGTCAAAATCGCAAGCCTTTCCCAAAAGGAAAAGGAATTGGAAGATATCAGCGAGGAAGTGCAGAAGCAGCTCGTTCAAGTCGCGAAGCAGGAAGCGGATAAACAGCGCGCGCTTCAGCAGGCTAAAGCGGCGGAGAACGCAAAGAAGACTAAGGCTTCTGCAACGCCTGGAACCCCTGCAACTCCTGCCTATACTTATGGTGGCGGCAAGTTTGGCTATCCGCTGCCGCGTGTCGTGCAGATGTCTTCGGACTTCGGCACCCGGACCGACCCGATTAACGGACGGAAATCAACGCACACCGGACTCGATCTGCCTTCCCCGAACGGAACGGACATTTTTGCGGCGGAGGACGGCGTCGTCATCGTCGCGTCCTGGTGGAGCGGGTACGGCAACTGCGTAGTCATCGATCACGGCAAAGGCGTGTGGACGCTGTACGGGCATATCCGCAACGATGGCATCGTTGTCGAGAAAGGGGATACCGTCAAGCGCGGCCAAAAGATTGCAGAAGTCGGTTCCACCGGCCGTTCGACCGGAAACCATCTGCATTTTGAAGTCCGCATCGACGGAGATCCGGTTGATCCGAAGCCGTATTTGAGATAATGCTGCTGTTCATATTTTTTCTTGGCTTGTCATAAACTAGAAAGACAAGTTAGTCAAGTAGCGGGAACAGCAAAGGCGGTGTGGGACTATAAAATGACATTTAAAGGACGTACCGTATTGGCGTTTGTCCTGTTGTCCATGTTTGCAAGCAGCATTATGACGCTGACGATCGTACATCCGTCGATTTTCGCCGCTGTCGGCTTGGAGGGCTCGGCATCCGCCGACGTGAAATCGGGGCTGACCAGCAAGGACTACAAAAAACTGGCAACGACATACCAATTGATCGAAGGCAAGTTTTTAAACGAGGTCGATCACGACAAGATCGTGAACGGCGCGGTCAACGGGATGCTGTCCACGCTCGAAGATCCGTTTACGGTGTATATGGATCAGAAGGAGGCGCAGCAGTTCGACGAGAACATTTCCTCGTCATTCCAAGGCATCGGCGCGGAGGTGACCTCCGAAGACGGCAAAGTGACCATCGTCTCTCCGATCAAAGGGTCGCCGGCTGAGAAGGCCGGACTGCACGCGCACGACATCATCGTCTCGATCAACGGAGAGAAGCTGGAAGGGCTGTCGCTCAACCAGGCGATTATGAAGATCCGCGGTCCCAAGGGCACGCAGGCCAAGATCGAAGTGCTGCGGGCCGGGGCGCCGGAGCCGATCCAGATGATCGTCGTCCGCGATGACATCGATGTCGAGACCGTATACAGCGAGATGCTGCCCGGACAGATCGGCAAGATCGAAATCCGGCAGTTCGCCAGTAACACCTCCAAACGGTTCAAGGAAGAACTGAAAGCGTTGGAGGACAAAGGGATGAAGGGACTCATCATCGACGTGCGCAACGATCCGGGCGGTCTGCTTACCGCGGTTGTGGAAATTGTCGAGCCGTTCATACCGAAAGGCAAAGGAATCGTCCAGATCGAGGACCGCAAAGGCAAGCGCGAGGAGACGGCGTCGCAGGGAACCGGCAAGCCGTACCCGGTGTCGGTGCTCATCAATAAGGGCAGCGCAAGCGCATCGGAGATACTGGCCGGCGCGATGCACGACTCCGCAGGCAGCCAACTGATCGGAGAGAATACGTTTGGCAAGGGCACGGTTCAGGTGACGTTCGAGAAAGAAATGGGCGACGGCAGCAACATCAAGATGACCGTTTACAAGTGGCTCACGCCGAACGGCACTTGGATTCACAAGAAAGGCATTGCGCCGACGATGCCCGTCGAGCAACCGGCTTACTTCAAAGTGGCGCCTCTGAGCAAAAAAGCGACGCTTAAACCGGATATGAACAACGAGGACGTCAAAAATCTGCAGATCATGCTGCAGGGCCTCGGCCTTGGTCCGGACCGGCAGGACGGCTACTTCAGCGAAAAAACTGCGCTGGCTGTTAAGGCGTTCCAGCGTTTGAACGGCTTGCCGATCACCGGCGAGGTGGATACCGAGACGGCGAACAAGCTAGAGAAGGCGATCTTGACCGAGATTCGCGATCCGAAGAACGACATGCAGCTTAAGGCGGCTGTCGAGTATATGCAAGGTGCCGTTAAGAAGTAACGGCTTCCGGGATTTAGGGAAATTCGGCCGAAGGCAGGAAAACGAAGCATTTGCGTCGAAATAACAACCTCTATCGGGGCCGCCCGACTTAACGGCCTTGATAGAGGTTTTCTTTTTAACTTATAAACATTGAAGTCTGGTGAATAACGAGCGGAGCAGCCGAAAGCGTTCTGTAGAAACGAAGTGTTCGCCTTTGTTTCCGGACTTCAACCTATAATAAGGTATAGATAATCCAGAAGTCCGGGAACAACAGCAAACGGAAGAACGCTTTGGCGGCGTAGCGGTTTGTTATTCACCGGACTTCAAAAAGGAGCCGGCCATGGACTTTGGTTTGGAACTGGCGTACCGGGGGCTCCGGGCGCTGTTGCAGCTGTTGACGCATCCTTTTTACTATGTAGGCATTTTATTCATCGTGCTGCAGTACCGCCGGCAGATTGCATTCGAGCGGAAGCTATTCGCGACCAAGCTGCATTCGCTGCTGTCAGAAACGTGGCGTACCGTGCTGTGGGGCTGGGTGGGCGGTCTTGCCGCTTCCGTCCTGATGGCGGGAATCGGTGCGTCCGTTCAGCCGGAGGCGGTTGTTCTGCTGTGGCTTATTTCTCTGCTGCTTATTTTCGCTCGGATGCGCTTTTTGTGCTGGGCTTATGCCGTCGGTGTCATCGGTGTGGTGCAGGCGGTCATGCGGGCATTTCCCGTCTTATACGATGGGGAGGCTGCGGCTTCCTGGAGTTGGGTGACGGGACCGCTGCTGTCGTTGAATATGCCGTCTATGCTGGTACTTGTGGCGGTTTTGCATCTGGCGGAAGCGCTGTTCGTACGCTTCCAAGGCACGCGGCTTGGCACGCCGATGTTTTACGAGAGCAAGCGGGGCAAAATTGTCGGCGGATATCAGTTGCAAGGCTACTGGCCGATGACGCTGTTTCTTCTGGTGCCGATGGCTGGGGGGACGGCACTGCCTTGGACGCCGCTGCTTGGCGGCGATTTGTGGCAGCACGGCTGGACGATCGTCGGCTTCCCCGTGATGATCGGCTTTACCGAGATGACAATGTCGCGGCTGCCTCAGGAGAAAGTGAAGCTGAGCTCGAACCTGCTGCTGCTCTATTCGGCAGCCCTGCTGCTGTTCGCCGCCGTTGCCGCCTGGTGGCCACCGTTTATGGCCGTGGCATCCGTGCTGTGCATCCTGATGCACGAAGCGATGATCGCCTACAGCAGGTGGGATGAAGCGAGGCGTAGTCCATTGTATGTACACGGGAGCCGCGGGCTGAAAATTTTGGGCATTCTGCCCGGCAGTCCGGCAGACGAACTTGGTCTTGCCGTCGGCGAGATCGTTCACAAAGTGAACGGGGTCCCGGTTCGTACGAAGCAGGATCTGCACCAAGCGATGCAGCAGAACTCGGCGTTCTGCAAGCTGGAAATTTTGAATTTGGCGGGCGAAAGCAAGTTTTTGAAGCGCGCAATTTTTTCGGGAGAGCACCATCAGCTAGGCATCGTGCTTGCGCCCGATCAAGAGGCGCTCCACTATGCGGAGGTAAGGCAGCGGCCGATCTGGGCGTACTTCAGCCGAAAGCCGGTCGGACTGCTCAACAATCGTTCGGGCTCCAAATCGGTATAAGCACAAAAACAAGCCGCTGGCGTGAGAGACATGATCACGCCAAGCGGCTTGTTTCAAATAAGTGTAAACTGCGGTAATAAGCCATGGAACGGGCTTTAATTGCCGGATGGTTGAAGAGCGGACGCGGGCTTCTCCCGCAGCACGACAATTTCGACCCGGCGGTTTTTGGCGCGGTTCTCTGCGCTGTTGTTTTCCGCTACAGGCCTCGTATCCGCGTAGGCCGTCGAAACGAGCTTTTTCGGATCGAGCTGTGTTTCATAAAGGAAATACCGCAGTACCGAAAGCGAACGAGCCTGCGACAGCCCCCAGTTGTCTTTGTAGAAGGAGCCTGTTACCAGCGGCAGGTCGTCCGTATGCCCTTCGATGCTGACCGTCGCGTCGAGCGTCGGGAATAAGCTTGCCAGCTTGGTTAAGACCGGAACCGCGGGCGGCTTCAGATCCGCTTTGCCGAGATCGAACAGGAACAGATCGTTCAGCGTGACGGCCACCCCTCGCGGCGTATTGGCTGCAGACACTTGGGATTGCAAATTGTTTTCTTCAATATAGACCTGCACTTTTTTGAGCAGATCTTCGAGCTGGCGTTCCTTTTTCTCCTGCTCTTCTCTTTCTTTCATTTCTCTGAGCTGCTGCTCGGTTTTCGTGCTGTCGTCTCCGCCCTTCGCCGGGTTGGCGGAACCGGAGATGCCCATGCCCTTCGGCATAATGGTATCGGCCTTCATGAATTCAAACTTCAGCGCTTGCGACAGTACCTCATATTTTTGCACGTCCACCTTGCTCATCGCATACATGATGACAAAAAAGATGAGCAGCAGCGTAATCAGGTCCGCATAGGTAACCATCCATCGCTCGTGGTTTTCGGGGGCTTCCTGCTTTTTATTCTTCCTCGCCACCGGCCTCACCTGCGCCTTCGACTTTTTTATGTTCCTGATGGAGGAACGAGTTCAGTTTCTTTTTGATAAGCTGCGGATTTTCCCCGGCTTGAAGCGCGAGGATGCCTTCCAGCATCAATTCCATCTCGGAAATTTGCTCTTTGCTGCGGATCTTGATTTTGTTTGCGATTGGCAGATAAAGAACGTTCGCGGACGATACGCCGTACAGCGTTGCAGTAAACGCAACCGCAATGGCCGGCCCCAGACTTCCCGGATCGGACAAGTTGCCGAGCACGTGGATCAAGCCCATAACGGTACCGATGATCCCCATCGTCGGAGCATAGGCGCCGGCAGAATCGAACATTTTGGCGTAGCCTTCGTGATGGTGCTCGATAGCGTCCATCTCCAGCTCCAGAATTTGCCGGGTCAGCTCCGGATCGGTGCCGTCGACGACCATCATGAGGCCGTCCCGCAGGAACGGGTTGCTGTGCTCTTGCGCACGCTGCTCCAAGGCAAGCACGCCTTCGCGTCTGGCGATCGTGGCCATGTCGACCAGCTCGTCGATGATCGCGGCGTGGTCGCGCTTCGGCTCTTTGAATGCCATTCCCAAAGCTTTGCCGATTTGCTTAAGCTGGGACATTGGGAAGCTGATCATGACCGCTCCGAATGTTCCGCCGAAAATAATGAGCATGGCACTGGGAACCACCAGCGCGGAAAGGTGACCGCCGTCCATCAGATAGCCGCCGATCAGACCGCCCAGGCCTACGATAATACCTATTAATGTAGTCAAGTCCACTGTCGTTCCACCCCTAGATTTCTAAAATTAATGTTGTGCTGCGTTCCTTTTTCTTTTTTCTGCGCAAGCAAAGCCTTGGAAAAACAGGAAATGGGATTCGTTTGCAACAGAAAGAGAAAAAGGGTATAATATATGGGAACAAATATTCCTATCAAAGGAAATCGTCGAACGGAGTCGAACGCGCGTCAACCGATGCTTAGTTATTTATCGGAATATGGTAGATAAAAGTTTAGAAGGAAAACAAAGTCTTTTTAATGAACGGGTGATCAGATGAGCAAAATGAACGAAGTCGTCTACAGCGACAAGAAATTCCAGCTCGTAGCGGAGTTTCAGCCGCAAGGGGATCAGCCGGCCGCAATCGAGCAGCTGGTGAACGGCGTGCGTGAAGGGAAAAGACATCAGACGCTGCTTGGCGCAACGGGAACGGGGAAGACGTTTACGGCGGCCCATGTGATCGCACAGCTGAACCGGCCGACGCTGCTGATTGCGCATAACAAGACGCTAGCCGCGCAGTTGTGCAGCGAGCTGCAGGAGTTTTTCCCGAACAACGCCGTTTCCTATTTCGTTAGCTATTACGATTACTATCAGCCGGAGGCGTACATTCCGTCGTCGGATACGTATATTGAGAAGGATTCCAGCATTAACGAAGAAATCGACAAGCTCCGGCACTCGGCGACCAGCTCGCTCTTCGAGCGCCGTGACGTCATTATCGTGGCGAGCGTATCGTGCATCTACGGCCTCGGTTCTCCGATGGAGTACCGGGATCTCGTGCTGTCGCTGCGGGTCGGCATGGAGCGTTCCCGCAACGACATTTTGCATCGGCTCATCGACATTCAGTATCAGCGCAACGATATGAACTTCGTACGGGGCACGTTCCGCGTGCGCGGCGACGTTATCGAGATTTTCCCGGCTTCACGCGGCGAGCAAGCGGTCCGTGTGGAGCTGTTTGGCGATGAAATCGAGCGGATCACAGAGATTAACGTGCTTACCGGCGAGATTGTCGGCGAACGCGATCATATCGCCATCTTCCCGGCGTCCCACTTCGTGACGCACGAGGAAACGATGAAGCGGGCACTCGTGAACATCGAGCGGGAGTTGGAGGAACGGCTTGAGCAGCTGCGCGGAGAGGGCAAGCTGCTGGAGGCGCAGCGGCTTGAGCAGCGGACGCGCTACGACATCGAGATGATGCAGGAGATGGGTTTCTGCTCCGGGATCGAGAACTATTCGGGGCCGCTGACGTTCCGCGAGCGCGGAGCGACGCCGTACACGCTGTTCGATTATTTCCCGGACGACATGCTCGTGATCGTGGATGAATCGCATGTGACGCTGCCACAGGTCCGCGCGATGTACAACGGCGACCGGGCGCGCAAGGAAGTGCTCGTCGATCACGGCTTCCGGCTGCCTTCGGCGCTGGATAACCGGCCGCTCCGTTTTGAGGAGTTCGAAGAGAAAGTGAACCAGATCATCTACGTTTCAGCAACGCCGGGACCATATGAGCTGGAGCATTGTCCGGAGATGGTGCAGCAGATCATTCGTCCAACCGGACTCGTGGATCCGGTGATCGAGGTTCGTCCGACTAAAGGTCAAATCGACGATCTGCTGGAAGAAATTCAAGACCGGATCAAGAAGGACGAACGGGTACTCGTCACGACGCTAACGAAGAAGATGGCCGAGGATTTGACCGATTACTTCAAGGAAATCGGCATCAAAGTCCGGTATTTGCATTCGGACATCAAGACGCTCGAGCGGATGCAGATTTTGCGCGACTTGCGGCTTGGCACGTTCCACGTTCTCGTCGGTATCAACCTGCTGCGGGAAGGGCTGGACTTGCCCGAGGTGTCGCTTGTGGCCATTCTCGACGCCGACAAGGAAGGCTTCCTGCGTGCGGAGCGCTCCTTGATCCAGACGATCGGGCGGGCGGCGCGCAATGCGAACGGGCATGTTATCATGTATGGGGATAAAGTGACCGATTCGATGGACAAGGCGATTCAGGAAACGAGCCGCCGCCGGACGATTCAGATCGCTTATAATGAGAAACACGGCATTACGCCGCAAACGATACAGAAGAAAGTGCGCGATGTAATTGAAGCCACCAAGGTGGCCGAGCAGAAGGCCGACTACCTGTCGGAAGTGAAGCAGGCGAAGATGTCCAAGAAAGACCGCATCTCGCTGATCGAACGGTTGGAGCAGGAAATGAAGGAAGCAGCCAAAAACCTGCAGTTTGAGCGTGCCGCGGAGCTCCGCGATGCCGTGCTCGAATTGAAGGCCGAGCTGTAGTCAAGGGAGGCTTTCGAAACGTGGCCAGAGACAACATTGTAATTAAAGGCGCCAGGGCGCACAACCTGAAAAATATCGACGTCGTCATTCCACGGGATAAATTTGTCGTCCTGACCGGCCTGAGCGGCTCCGGTAAGTCGTCCTTGGCGTTCGATACGATCTATGCCGAAGGGCAAAGAAGATATGTCGAGTCGCTGTCCGCTTATGCGCGGCAGTTTCTCGGCCAGATGGACAAACCGGACGTCGACTCGATCGACGGATTGTCTCCGGCCATCTCCATCGACCAGAAGACGACGAGCCGCAACCCGCGTTCCACCGTGGGTACGGTGACGGAAATTTACGACTATCTGCGTCTGCTATTCGCCCGGATCGGGCGTCCGCACTGTCCGGAGCATAAAATCGAGATTACCTCGCAAACCGTCGAGCAGATGGTCGACCGGATCATGGAGTATCCGGAACGTACCAAGCTGCAAATTTTGGCGCCGATCGTCTCGGGACGCAAAGGCGAGCATTCGAAGCTGCTGGCGGATATCCAGAAGCAAGGCTTCGTCCGCGTGCGCGTCAACGGCGAGCTGCGCGAGCTGTCGGAAACGATCGAGCTGGAAAAAAACAAAAAGCATACGATCGAAGTGGTCGTGGACCGGATTGTCGTGAAGGACGACGTCCAAACGCGTCTGGCTGATTCGCTGGAGACGGCTTTGAAGCTGGCTGAGGGGCGCGTCATCGTGGACGTGATCGATCAGGAAGAGCTGCTGTTCAGCCAAAATCTGGCTTGTCCCGAGTGCGGCTTCAGCATCGAAGAGCTGGCACCGCGGATGTTCTCGTTCAACAGCCCGTTCGGTGCATGTCCGGATTGCGACGGCTTAGGGCAAAAGATGATCGTCGACCCGGATCTGCTCGTTCCGAATCCGAAGCTTTCCATCGAAGAGGGAGCGTTCGAGGCATGGGCCGGCAGCACGTCGAACTACTATCCGCAGTTCCTTGCGGCGGTGTGCGAGCACTACGGTATCCCGAAAAATGTGCCTGTCAGCGAGCTGACGAAAGAGCAAATGCAAAAGCTGCTGAACGGTACCGGCGGGGAGAAGGTGCGCTTTCGCTACGAGAACGACTTCGGACATAAGAAGGAAGCGATGGTTCCTTTCGAAGGCATCGTGAACAATCTGGAGCGCCGTTACCGGGAGACGTTTTCCGACGGCATCCGTGAGCATATCGAGTCATACATGAGCGCCAAGCCTTGCGGCAAGTGCAAGGGCGCCCGCCTGAAGCCGGAAACGCTGGCGGTAACCGTAGGAGATAAAAATATCGCGCATGTCACCTCGCTGTCCATCGGGGAAGCGCAGCAATGGTTCGACTGGCTGAAGCTGACCGACCGTGAGACGCAGATCGCGCATCTGATCTTGAAGGAGATCAAAGAGCGTCTGGGCTTCCTCGTCAATGTCGGGCTCGACTATTTGACGATGCACCGCGCGGCGGGCACGCTTTCCGGCGGTGAGGCGCAGCGGATTCGTCTGGCGACACAAATCGGGTCGAGCCTGATGGGCGTTCTATACATCTTGGACGAGCCGAGTATCGGACTGCATCAGCGGGACAACGACCGGCTGATCCAGACGCTGGAGCACATGCGGAATCTGGGCAATACGCTGATTGTGGTTGAGCACGACGAAGATACGATGCTGGCTGCTGATTACATCATCGATATCGGACCGGGCGCGGGCATTCACGGCGGCCAGGTGATTGCCCAAGGTACACCTGAGGAGATTATGCAGGACGAGCAATCGTTGACCGGGCAATATCTCAGCGGCCGCAAGTTTATTCCTGTCCCTGCCGAGCGGCGGAAGCCGAACGGCAAATGGCTGGAAATCCGCGGGGCCAAAGAAAATAATCTGCGCGGCGTCAATGTGAAGATTCCTTTGGGAGTATTCGGCTGTGTAACTGGCGTGTCCGGCTCAGGCAAGAGTACGCTGATTAACGAACTTTTGTACAAAACGTTGGCGAAAGAGTTGAACGGCGCCAAGGTTCGCCCGGGCGAGTACAAGGAGTTCAAAGGACTGGAGCATGTCGACAAAGTGATCGACATCGATCAGTCGCCGATCGGGCGGACGCCCCGCTCGAACCCGGCTACGTACACCGGCGTATTTGACGATATTCGCGACGTCTTCTCGGCGACCAACGAAGCGAAGGTGCGCGGCTACAAGAAAGGCCGGTTCAGCTTTAACGTGAAGGGCGGACGCTGCGAGGCGTGCAAGGGAGACGGCATCATCAAGATCGAGATGCACTTCCTGCCGGACGTTTACGTGCCGTGTGAGGTATGCAAAGGCAAACGGTACAACCGTGAAACGTTGGAAGTGAAATATAAAGGCAAGAACATTTCCGAGGTATTGGAAATGACGATTGAGGATGCGTGCGAATTTTTCAAAAACATTCCGCGTATTCACCGGAAAATGCAGACGTTGATGGACGTCGGGCTTGGGTACATGAACCTGGGTCAGCCGGCGACAACACTCTCCGGGGGAGAAGCGCAGCGCGTGAAGCTCGCGGCCGAGCTCTATCGCCGTAGCACGGGCAAGACGATCTACATTCTGGACGAGCCGACGACCGGATTGCATATCCATGATATCGACCGGCTGCTTAAGGTGCTGCACCGCTTGGTCGAGAACGGCGATTCCGTCCTCGTCATCGAGCACAACCTCGATGTGATCAAGACGGCCGATTATATCATCGATCTTGGGCCGGAAGGCGGCAGCAGGGGCGGTACCATCGTTGCTTCCGGTACGCCGGAGGAAGTCGTGAAGGTAGATGGTTCATACACCGGCAAATACCTGAAGCCGATCCTGGAACGCGACAAAGTGCGCTCCGAGGATTACTATAAACGGCTGAAAGAGATGGAAGACGCGGCCGTTTAATCTTGAGGGTCACAAGAATAGAAAAAACGCTGCTCCAAGCTGGGAAGTGAACTGGCTTAGGAGCGGCGTTTTTTGCGGTAGCGAAATGGTTCGACAGCAAAAGCCGGCTAGCGGGCGGTCCCGTACCGCGGTTATCCTTGTAATACAGGATCAGCTGCTCCAGTGCCGGGCCGATCTAATCGCCTTTAGTGCGGCATTTCAGCGCTTGGTTCAATTGAGGGCCCCTGGCCCGAATGCCGCCCACGGTGATATCGAAGGCGTCGTCCATCCCATCCGGTGTTTTCACGATTGTGCCTTGCAGGCTAGACACTGAATCTCCCCATGACCGGAGTTATAAATGTTAGAAAAAATGGACATTTTATATTTGCGCGAAAGATTCGAGAAATCGCGGCTCATCAGGAAGAAATCGTTCACCCGATTGATCGACCAGCGCGGTCGTATCCATCAGCTAGATGTGAAACAAGCGCCTTGAGTGAAGTGCCCCACAAAGGAAGGCAGCGGCGAAGAAGTCATGCCCTGCCGCTTCCCGGGGTAAATGTTGACAAACTTGTTACACTTGGATAAATCGCTTGCACTTCCAAGCTAGTCAAGATAAGATAGAAATTAAAGTATTTTCGCATATTGAAGGAGGTCCCTCCATGTTTTTGGCTGAAGAAGCGGCAAAAGCCACGACGAGCACCTTTTCCGGTTTCGATATCTTCGTGATCTTGTTCACGCTAGTTATTGCCATCGGCGTGATCCGGTTGCTCGGCGCTAAAAAGAAAAATCCGTTCGCCATTGGCTTTGGTCTGGTTAGCTTGGCCGTATTCGTAACCTTGAGCGCAGTTATGGTTATGGGCTGGATGGGCAAGCTGTAAGCTGCTGCAGAGACGCGAATAAGACTATACATGCACGGACAAGGACAGGTCTCCCGGGACGCTGTCCTTTTGGCGTTTTAAGAGGGACTATTCCTCCTAAGCATATAAAAAGGAGCGCCCGCCTTAAGCAGAGGGACGCTCCATTGAATTACACCCACCACATTTCGCCAAGCGGCTCTTTGATGAGGATTTGCTGCAGGTTTTGCACCGCTTTCGTAAAGCCTTCGTCCACCGACATCAAGCCGTCTTCATGCTCGATGCTGACGACATAGTCGTAGCCAACCAAGCGAAGTGCGCTGATGATGTCCGCCCAAGTCTTGAGATCGTGCCCATAACCGACGGTGCGGAACTGCCAAGCGCGGTCCAGCATGTTCGCGTAGGACTGCATGTCCGTGACGCCGTAACGGTTGACGTTGATCGGATCGATCGACGTATCTTTAGCATGGAAGTGGTGAATGGCGCCTGCGCGGCCAAGAATGTTCACCGCCTGCACCGGATCGATGCCCTGCCACCACATATGGCTCGGGTCCAGGTTCGCGCCGATAACATTGCCGGCCGCTTCGCGCAGACGCAGCAGCGTAGCCGGAGTATGGACGGAGAAGCCGCCGTGCAGCTCGAGACCGAATTTCACGCCGCGCTCGGAAGCGTATTTACCGGTTTCCGTCCAGTACGGAATGACTTTGTTGGTCCACTGCCAGTCGAGAATCTCTTGGAAATCGGGTGGCCAAGGAGCCACCGGCCAGTTCGGATATTTCGCATTATCAGAGTCTCCCGGGCAGCCGGAGAACGCATTGACGACAGGCACCTCAAGCTTCTGGGCAAGGTCCACCGTCTTAAGCAGCGCTTCGTGATCGGCTTGGGCGAGCGCTTTCTGCGGATGGAGCGGGTTGCCGTGGCAGCTGAGCGCGCTGATCGTCAGTCCGCGGGATTCGATCGCTTGCTTGAATGCTTTCAGCTTGCCGTTATCGCTGAGCAGCACGTCCGGGTCGCAGTGTGCTTTGCCCGGGTAGCCGCCGGTGCCGATTTCAACAGCGTCCAGACCTTTGGATGCAATGTAGTCAAGCGCTTCTTCGAAAGGCTTCTGCTGGAATAATACCGTGAAAACACCTAATTTCATGGGACACCTCCGAAAATAATCAAAATGAACGCGCGTACAATAGAACGCTCAACCAAATTATATCATTATTTGGTCCCAGCTCAAAGTAGGAGTTTCGGACATCATGCATCGGGATGTCGCTTTTTCGTAAAAAGTTCATTACTCAGTCTAAACCGTTCATCGTCTGAATATAAATGGTCAGCATTCGAAATCACGTTCTCCTTCCAAGGGTTATCTTTATTTCTGGTGATTTTCGACAAAAGTCCGCGACAACATTCCCGTTTCTTTTCCTTTTGAATGGTTTACAATGGAAATAATTCTTCGGACCGGGGAGGGAAGGGGCAACTTTTTAAAGAAAGGGCGGATCGTAAGATGAGCAAAGATACGCAAATTGTTGAAACGGTATCAGGCACCTGGCTGCGTTTCCCAAACAACTTTAAAAAGTTTCATTGCTTGGTGGAGCTGCCCGATCAGCTCTCGCTCAACATTAATACGAAATCGGGCTGCGTGCATGTACATAAGAAGGACTGCGATGATGTGTTTCAATATGTGGGAAAATTGTATATAACAGCGAACGGCAATCAGCTGCAATGCACCGTTCAAGCTGCTCCGGCCAAAGAAGAAGTGATGGAGACGCCCGCGCCCGGGAAGCAATCCGATGCCAGTTGAAGTATATTCGTGAGTTCGCGTGAAAAAAACAAGCAGCGCCCGCAAAGGGACGCTGCTTTTATCATACTTAGAACGGCCAGTTCAGGAGACCGCGGTAAATGTGGAGTACCGTTTCGCTTTTGCCGCTGTAAACGATAACCGCCGCTGTCACGATCAGCTGGGTTAAAGCGCAGCGGGCGTAGAAGTACGTCCGGGATACTTTTTTCTTGTTGACCGTCGTCTTCCCGAGCAGGTTCTCCAGCGCGATCATCACGCCGTGGTAGACGCCCCACAGCAGGTACAGCCAGCTAAAGCCATGCCATAGCCCGATCAGCACCATAATGAGGATGGATAGGCCGGCAGCAGTCCATTTGGTCGGCGTTTGGCGCGAGAAAAATATAAAAATATGATCGCGGAACCAGTCGCCGAGCGTGGCGTGCCAATTGCGCCAGTACTGCGTCAGCGTCGGGGATTGGAACGGTTTCTTGAAGTTTTCCGGAATGTTGTACCCCATCAGCCGTCCGAAGCCGATCGCAATATCGGAGTAGCCGGAGAAATCGAAGTAGATTAAAGCATAGAACCAGACCATCAAAAATAGCGATTGATGCGTGTAAAGCTCTTGCCCGGACATGGCATTGAACACGTCGGTCATCCAGGTGACAAGTACGATCTTTTTGAACATACCGAGAATGATCCGTTTGATGCTGCTTTCCGTCAGTGCGGCATCCACCCGATACGGCTGCTTCGTATCCGCCATGAAATCGCGAAATTTGAGAATCGGGCCGGACGTAAACGTCGGGATGAACAAAATATAGTTGAAATAGTCGACAACCTTCGCGCGGGCATCTTTGCCGAAGAAGTAGGCGAAATACAGCGCGTCAATCACCTTAAGCACGTTGTAGATCAAGCCGAGTACAATCACAACGTCGAACAGCGGGTGTGTGAACACTTCCATGCCGAACAGCCGCAGCGAGCAGACCGCGGCCACATTGGCGGCGATCAGCAGAATAAACCAGCCCTTGCGAAAGCGCGACGTGTGGCTGAGAAATAGAAAGGCCAAATAGTTCAGCGCCGTATAGGCCAAGTAAAAAGCGAGCAGCTTTTTACTGAACAGCAGCAAAAAGCATAGATTGAACGCGAGCAGCAGCAGCCGTTTGTTATCCGCCCACCGCCGGGTCAGGGCAAGCACGAGCACCATGCCGGTCATGGCCATAACCGCGTTCATATTTAAATACCACATCGAAGATTCCTCCAACATATGCATCCGCCGTGCGGGTCGGAAACCGGCCCGGAGCGGGACGGAAGGACCGATCGGGGCCCGCGCCGATCAAGACAAGATCAGAACCCTTCGTAGATGAACAATCCTTTGCCGGTAAAATAGATCAGCACCATGATGAGCATGGCAAGATAAACGATCACTTCGACGATTTTGCGAGCGAAGCGAGCCATGCGTCCACCTCCTTCGTAAACACCAGAGCGCCTTCCTGACGGCTCAGATGGACGAGATCGTGAAAATATTTAGGATCGTAGGCCGTCAGCAGATCCAGCGTCGGAACCTCGGCCGCCTGAAGGCGCCGGTTGACTTCTTCCTGCAAAGCGGGCATGTAGCGCGGCAGCTTGTAGCCGCGGTTCCAAGGCATCCAGACGACGCGCAGCGGCAAGCCTTGCTGCTTGCTGTAAGCGATGATGAAGTCCAGTGCGTCCAGATTGTTCTTGAAGTCCCGGTTGGTCATCCAGCCGAACCGCTGCTCGTACTCGTCCCACTTTTTGCGGAGATCCTCATCGGATTTTCGGCCGAAATAGAGCTCCTTGTCGATCCAACGCGGCTGGTAAGCCAGCGGATCGGATTCGCTCAGCTTCAGCGTCTCCGGGAACCGGGCGCATGCTTCGAACCGGGCGGCATCCTGCTTCAGTAGCCCTTGGTACAAGCCACAGGCAAGCTCCGTCCCGGTATCACGGAAATAGTCGCGGTACGCGTAAACGTAAGGCTGGTACCAAGGCTTGAACCACTGGTAGGTCGGGTCCGTGTCCAGGCTGTCGATCATCGTATGCACGTCGATGCCTACGACAAGCTGTCCCTCTACATGGAAACGCTGCTGCTCCAAAATCGCTTTCAGATCGGTCAGCTTCCCGTAGGAAAGCCCCAGCTCCACCAGCTTGGCGGTCGAATCCGCCTCAATATACGCCCCCGTCACTGCGGAGTTACCGTAGAAGGCCGGTCCCCGATTTTGCCAATCGTGATGGAAGAGCGTCTTCGTAAAATCGTTCTTATAAAAACGCCGCGACGTTACCATCGGGTCCCACCAGGAGATGAGGACGTCCGACAGCACGAAAGCGGCCAACAGCAGCAGCACGAAGCTGTTTTTGCGAAGAAAAGCGATCATAACGGGAAAACCCACACTTTCCAATGAAGGCGATCATTAGTTATCAATCACAGAAACACGGGTTACGATGCTAGAGCGATTTTTGCTGCCACGCGTGGTACTGCTCGCGGAACGCTGCAGGCCAGTTCGCTTCATCCAAGCCGTATTGCGCGAAGAAGGCGAACGCCCAGCGCTCGATGCCGAACCCGACGCAGCCGGTAACCGCATTGCGCTTGCCCATTTTAATATTGAATGCATTGCCGAACGTATTGCTGTGGAAATTGATGGAGCTGCAGGCAATCGACTTGTTGATGTTCGGAATCGTCAGCCGGAGCTCGTACTTCATTTCTTGATTCCGCTGGAAGGATGCTTTGACTTGGAAGTCATTCGTGAAAAACGGATCGTTCGCGATTTCCAGCACGCTGTCCACGTTCCATTCGACGGCCAGCTCCTTCAAATATTCGATGGCCTGCAGTCGGTTCTCCTTCACGTAATCCGGCTTGCCGACGAAGATGATCTCCCGCATGCTGAAATCGAGCAGGCGTCCGAAGTCCGTATGATTGCGTGATTCGAAGCGGTGGCACTTGGAGATGGCCGTTACGGTCACGCCGTCGCCTTCGAGCGTTTCATTCTGCAGCCCTTCGTAGCAGTGGTAGCAGGTCGAAGGGTTCATGGTGAATTTCGGCTTCGCCAGGTTGGCGTTTAGATCGAGCGGCTGCTCCTGCTTCCAGCCCCCGGCGTCGCGGATCGATTGGGAGAACGCTTCGATGATTTCGAGGTCCTCGCGCAGGTGCGACAGGAAGTGAATGTGCTCCGGAAACGAGGTAAAGTGATTCGTCTTGTTCAGCGTGTCGCAATGAATGACGGCCGGGTATTGTTCCTCCGTAATTCCTGCAAAACGGTTCGCGATTTTCGTCACGAAGCTGTAGTCGAGAAAACGCATCAGACTGGAGAACGGCTCGCGGAAAATAAAGAGGCCCGGCTCCAGCACTTTGATGATTTTGCGCTCGACGAGATCGGCGATGATATCGCCTTCGTAAGGAGTGTCAACTTTATGTTCAAACAGGATGTTCTCCTTGAAACCGAAATCCCCTTGCGAGAAGCGGTCGATCAGCTTGCGTACCTGCTCTTCGATGGCGGCGTTGCCTTTCGGGGAGTCGTGAACAATATGAATGTGCCCGGATTCAAGCCGGATGTCGCGGATGGTTTCGTCAATAAACGACGCGGCGTATTTGAGCTGCCCGTGCTGACTGGAGACAAGTCCCTCCAAAGAAACGACGCATTCCATGGGCTTACCTCTCTTTCTTGTTGTGGATGAACGTTGCGATTTCGCGGACGGTGTTAAGCGGGTACAGCATTAAATCCTGATTCGTCACTTGGATGCCGTATGTTTTCTCGATATGCGCGATCAGCGCCGTCGCTCCGATCGAATCAATATATCCATAATCGAACAAGTGTACGTCTACGGAAAAATCGTCGTCATCGTCTTCGATTTCGTAACGGCTTTTGATGTGCGCCTCAAGCTGTTCCAGCAATTCCTGCATGGGGAAGCCTCCTCGGATAAATTAAAATCAAGCGATATACGCCGGGCTCGCAGCGAGCGCCGGCATAAAAGCGGGACGGCGATTGCGGGACCCAAGGGCCCCGCCACAACAACCGTCCGCGTAAAAAGTGAATGTAAGCTAATGCGCCGCTTTGGCGACGGTTAGCGTCACCGGATCGCCGTAATGCGTGACCGTATAAGTCGCTTTCGCTTCGTCCCGGTCGATGGTCAGTTCCGCTCCTTCGATGGTCAGCGGTTCGGCGCTGTAAATCTGCACTTGCTGCATGCCGGGCGCGTTTAGCTTCAGCGTCCAGCGGTCCGCCGATTTTTGCAGCTCGTACGGCACGTTCGAGCGCATCAGATGTGGCTCGCTGCCGAGCGTTTCCGCCCGTTCGGGCAAGGTGAACCGGATGGCGGCCGTTTGCGGGACGCCGAGGTACAGCTTGCCGCCGCGCGTATCGCGCACCTCGGCATCGGTAACGGCCTGTTTGGCCGCGTAAGGCTGCCCGCGGTCGACAACAAGGCCGAGCGTGCCGCGGTATTCGGCGGCCTGCGCCGGAACACCGTCGGTGATCGCTTTGACGCGGAAGCCGGGCTCGACGGTCATGCCGAGCATTTTCTTGATGCGGTCCATGGCGACCTCGCGCCATGGCCGGTACAGCTCGACGCGGGTCGTCATCGCATTCAGGAACGAGCGCGCCATTTGGGGCTCGGTCATGAAGTTATAGCTGTAATTGTCCCGAAGCTTGTCCAAATACCGGACGAATTCCAGCAGCTCCGGCACGCGGGTCGGGAAATGGTACTCGATATGTTCGAAATAATCGATCGGCAGGTCGAGCGCCGCGTACGCTTCAAAAATATCTTTCGTCGAATAATGCTTGTCTGTGCGCAGCACCGGCGCCGGGGTATTCAGCATCATCGGCTTGCTCAAGTCGGGCTCGCCCGACGCATCGGTCATAAGAAACGGCAGGCCCCAGTTATACTCGACTCCGAGGCGCGGGTCGGCTTTGATATGCGACGGCTTGAAGCCGAAGTTGAACCAGATGCCGGATTCCCGTTCGTTGCGCAGCGTCTGGCTGCGGTCCGGATTGTTGATCCGCCATGTATGCTGGTTCGTGCCGGGCATATTCCACGGAATGCCGAGCTTCTCGAACGCTTTCTGATGCAGTGCGATTTCCTGCTTCTCCTGCGCGTCGCTCGTAAAGTTATGGACAAAAATGTGCGGGTACAGCTCCAGACGGTTGTCTTTTGTGTACCGGATAAATTCGTTCAGTTGGTCCGCATATGGGAACTTCGGATCGTCGACGGTCGACGGGATGCCGAATTCGAGCTGTCCGACGATCAGATCGTCCTTGCCGTCCCCGTTCAGGTCGTACCAGAGCGGGACGGCGTTGTGCCCGCCGACGAGTGCATGGTTGCCGAGCTGGTTGACGGTCGTCGCTTCGATGACGCCTTTGTTCACCCAAGCGGTACGCCCGGCGCCCGAGTCCTCCTGAACGAATACGCGCAGGTCGCCTTCTCCGGTGCCGACGACAAGGTCGGCTTTGCCGTCCCCGTTCATGTCGCAGACGGACGGCGCCGCAAACCGCGCGGCCAGCTTGAACAGCGCTTCGCCCGCGTGCCAGGCTACCGCGCCGTTCGCCCCGCGCGTGCCGCGGTACAGCGTCACCTGCCCGTCGGCATCCCCGATCACGAGATCGGGGACGCCGTCTCCGGTGACGTCGCCCACGGCCGGCGCGATCGGTGCCGCGCCGCGGATCGGCTTCCCGTCCGCCAGCAGCGGGACGGGCGCCTTGAACGCGCCGCCGGCTTCGCCATAGGCGACCGCGAGCGTGCCGTCCGGCTGGCCGATCAGCAGATCCGGCCGGCCGTCGCCGTTCAGATCAACCGCCGCCACGCTGGCGTATGATCCGGTCTTCAGCGGCTCCCCGCTTGGGAGCCGCAAGGGCTCGCGCCGCGCGAACGCCGCCGGCGCTTTCAGTTCCGCCGGGAGCTGCTGCCCGGCGTAGGCTCCTTCCGTTTCACCGGCGTTCCGGTAAACGTATAATCCGCCGTCGGCCGACCCGACGATCAGGTCGGGCCGGCCGTCGCCGGTAAGGTCGGCCAGCGCGGGGTACGCGCGGTAGGGCAGTGTGATCGGATCGCCGAGCGAGCGGTAATCCGGATAATTGGCCAGCCGGATCGCCTCTCCATCGGCGGACAGCCGCGTGCCGCTCGAATAGAACGAATTCGGCGTCTCGCCGGCGAAGGCGGGCTTGTCGTTCGTTCCGGTGTTCAAATGAACGACGACCGATTCCTGCCAACGCCCCCACGTGAACGACGAGCGGACCAGCGAGAACGAAGGGATCTGCTTGTACTTCTTAAGCAGCTCCGCCCACTGGATGCCTTCGCCGTCGCGGATCGCTTCAAGCGCCTCGAAATGGTTCTGATACGCCATCGCCGGACGGCCGTAAGGCCCGTACGACTTTTTGACGCTGTAGCCGAGCTTCGTCTTGGAGACGAATGCGGCGTATTCGCTGCGCAGCAAGGCGTTCCCGGCTGCGAACGTAAAATGGAAGTACGGCGCCAGCGGCAGCTGGCTGCGGTCGAAATACAGCGCGTCCGGGGTCGGCTTCTTGGCCGCGTTCGTGTCCGCAGCCAGCTTCTCGAAGCCGAGCTTCGGGTCCATGCCGCTGTTTAGATCATACCCCGTCACAAAATACCGGTTCGGCAGCAGCGTGCCGCTAAAAAACACCGTGCCTTCCCCGTACCGGTTCAACGTATAAAGCGAGATGCCGTTCATCGAAGCGAGCGTCTGCGCCGTGGCAGGGACGAGCCCTTTTCCCCAGGAGAACCGGCTCAAGCTTCCTTCGGTATCGTGCCGGAAGAAGCTGTCTGCGAACGACCGAAGCAGCTGTTGAACGCTCTGCAGGTCGGCATCTACTTCCGGATAAGACCAGAGGGACGGACTTCCGCCTCCGGCTCCGGCTCCGAGCGCACTGCTGGCCGGCGCGGGGACGTCGACGACTTGTCCGGCTCCGAGAAAGCCGGGATCAAAATCGTCCGCAAACGGGTTCTCAAGAAATAAATGCCCGCCTTCCCGGACGTAAGCTTGAAGCAGCTCCCGCTCGGAGTCTGTCATGCTCCCGTGCAGCGACGGGTCCAAATAAACCGAATCGTAAGACCGGAGCTCGCGCGCGCTTAGACGGCTCAGCTCCTGCCGCTCCAGCTCCAGACCGACGACCGGCGATTGCCGGAGCTGCGCGTAGGCGGTCGGATCGGAAGCGCCGCCAGAGGTGGCGTACAGCAGGCGCACCTTCAGCTCTTTGTTCGCTGTCAGCAGGAAGACGAGAACGACGGCAGCAATTGCAACAATCGCAATCGCCGCCGCCTTGCGATAAGCTCGTTGTCGAATCAAAAAAATCTCCTCATTGCTCGTTAGGCTAGATTACCTTGCCATTATAGCACGGATGGCGGGCTTTGTTAACTTTTGCGCGGTCCGGCGGGGACCGGCGTGCCCCCGTAAATCGACCCATCCAATAGCCTGGGGAATGACAAATTGGATGGGTATAAAAGCGGCCGATTGGGGGGTTACGCCGCATTCGTTCTCCTGTAAAGTAAGGGTAGGAAGCATACTTTTCGAGAAGATTATCCTTTATTATAGAAGAAAGGACGGAAGCTCTTATGAACGAATGGATGCTGTATTTGCTTATTTTCGTTATCGTCCTGTTTGCGCTGATCGCTACCATTGTGGTGGGCGTATCGGCCAAAAATAAAGAAGGCAACCCGACGTACGACCAGCGGACGGGAAAAAATCTGCTGCGGCTGACATGGATCTATGCCGTCGTTCTATTCGGCGGTTATCTGGTCTTCGCATTATATATGTACTACATGTAATCCAGGCCGCGGCTGAAGAAAGGGACCGATCATGTGGAAACCGGACCGCCTGGGCCCCGTGCCCATGTACCGACAAATCGCCGATTATTTCGAACGGCGCATCGTTCTCGGGGAGCTGCCGCCGGGCTCGATCCTGCCGCCGGAGCGCAAGCTGGCCGGGCAGTGGCAGCTCAACCGCAGCACGATTATTCAAGCCTACGAAGAGCTGCGTTCCCGGGGGTTGATCGACCGCAGGAAAGGGAGCGGGACCCGGGTCAGCCTGCGAAAGTGGGAGAAAGCGCCGAAGGCGGCCGTCGATTGGCAGGCTTACGCCGAGCAAAGTCCTCCGCCGGGCTCTCCTCTGCTTCGCAAAGTCCGGGAGGAAGCCCGGAAAGACGCAGAGGTCGTCGATATGGCCGGCAGCGAGCTGTCGGAGGACCTGATCCCGATGGAGGCCTTCCGGCAGCTGATGCGGGAGCAGCCGCTTACGGAGCCGCTGGGGTATACGGACCCGCAAGGGTTTTACCCGCTTCGGGAAGCGCTTGCTGTCTATTTGCGCACCTACCGCCAGGTGGAGTCGACCGCTTCGTCCATCTTCGTCACGTCAGGCATTCAGCAGGCGCTGTATCTCATTGCGCGCTGTCTGCTGCGTCCGGGGGATGCGGTGGGCATCGAGGTTCCGTCGTATCATTACTCGTCCCATGTCTTCCCCAGCGCCGGACTGCGGACGGTTGCGCTGCCTGCGGATGAGGCGGGGATACGACCTGAAGAGCTGGCGGGGCTCATCCGCAAGGACAAGCTGCGCATGCTCGTTTTGAATCCCACGTTTCAAAATCCGACGGGCCGCACCCTTCGTCCGGATCGCCGAAAACGGCTGCTTGAAATCGCAGCGGAGCTGGGCGTCCCGATTGTCGAAGACGACCCGTACGGCTTATCCGCGTTTCGGGACGAGCCCCCGGTGCCGCTGAAAGCGATGGATACGAGAGGCGTCGTGCTGTATGTCGGCTCGCTGTCCAAAATTGCAGCGCCCGGACTAAGAACCGGGTGGCTGGTCGGCCCCGACGCCGTCATTCGTCAGCTGACGGCAGCCAGACAGCAGATGGATATGGGACCAAGCGTTCTTCCGGAATGGCTGTCCGCGCGGTTTTTGGCTTCCGACTTTTTTCACAGGCACCTGCTTCGGGTTCGGCGAGCGCTGAGGCTGAAGAGCGAGCTGCTGATGAAGGAACTGGATGTACATCTGCAAGGGGAAATGACGTTTGAGCGGCCGGACGGCGGACTTTACTTGTGGGGCAAGCTCGCAGGGGGAGTTTCGGCGGCGAGGCTGCTGGACGAGGGAATCAAACGCGGCGTGCTGTTCGTGCCGGGAAACGTATTTGGGCCGGATAGCGCCCATGTGCGGCTAACGTTCGCGCGTCCTTCCAAGAAGGACCTGGTTATCGGAGCGGCGCGTTTTGCCGAGGCCTACCGGGCGGCTTCCAAGCGATAACGCACTAACAGGGCATACGCCCTGTTTTTTTGTTAACCGGCCGCCTCGTCGGTGCTGCCATAGCATACCGTCCGGTTGCGGCCTTCGGCCTTGGCTTGATACAACGCCTTGTCCGCCAGATCGATCAATTGCTCGGGGGGAGCCGATGCGTCTGGCACGAGGGAAGCGAGCCCCAGACTGACCGTAACATAGGGGTGTGCGCCGGACGGGTTGGACGGCAAGGCGAGCCGCTCTACGGCTATCCGGATCGCCTCCGCCCATTCGTAAGCTTCTTCCGCCCCGACCTCACTTAGAACACAGGCAAATTCTTCGCCTCCGTACCTCGCGATAAAATGAGATTTTTGCAGCAGCACGGCGTTGGCCGTCAAGGCAATCGTGCGCAGCACCTCATCCCCGCCCAAATGCCCGTGCGAATCGTTGTAGGCTTTAAAATGATCCACATCGAACATAATGATCGACAACGGAGATCGGTTCGCCGCGGCGTCAGACCAGGCTTTGGCCAAATGCTCGTCCAGCTTTCGGCGATTGGCGATCCCCGTCAGACCGTCGAGGTTCGACAGCTTTTGCAGAAGGCTCAGCGCTTCCTGCAGCTGGCGCTCGGTCGTTTTGCGGCCCGTAATATCCCTTAGCGTAACGAGCAGGGCGGCGCTGCCTTTATACACCGTAGGCGACACGGACAGCTCCACCGTAATTTCGGTGCCGTCCAGGCATACGAGCTTTTGCTCGATTAGCTCGGGCTGCGCTTTGCCATGCCGGATGTCCTGACAGTGTGTCCACGCCGTATTGCGATTGTCCGGATGAAAGAAATCGTAAATCGACCGGCCGAGCAATTCTTTTCTTGTGGCGGCCCGCAGCAGCCGGATCCCTTTTTCATTGATAAAAACAATCCGCTCCCGGCTCAGTACAAGGGTGGCGTCCGGCGAAGCCGTAATGAGCCGCTTGTAGCGCGCCTCGCTTTCCTGCAATTTCTTGGTCGATTCATGGGCCCGGACGATGGAAAGAAACGCATAAACGGACAGCAGCCCGACGGTGGTGGATATGACCCAATGATAAGTGAGAACGCTTGCGACACGGTGCTGCAAATCACTAAGACCTAAATTTAGAAAAACCGCTGCAGACACGTAGATCATCGAGACGGTATTGAGCAGGAGAAACAGCCCCAAGGACAAGCCCTTGCGCCCCGCCAACCATCCGCAGGTGATGCCGATTAGAAGTATGAGGATAGAGGGGATTATGGAAGAATAAGACGGGCCGAACAAACCGATTCGTCCGGCCACGATGATCAAAGCGCTGACGATGGCGGATACCGGCCCGCCCTGCATTGCGGCGACTACGATTGGGATATGGCGCAGATCGACGATGACGGACTCGTTCAAGCGCACGCTGTAAATCATAAGCAGAATACCCTGCAGGCCGAAGCAAACCCCTGCCGCCGCCCTCATTTTCCATGAAGAAGACGGCCTCAGCCGGTAGTCCTTGAACAGTTGGCCGATGATAAAAAACGAGGTCACCAGCAGCGACGCATTCGTTATGAAATCTTTGAACATCGAGTCCTCCGAATCGGATCGTTTCGAGCTAAGTAAAGTACTTTCAATATTCGTCATAATATGACAAATTTCCTCTTTATTCGTCATTTCCATTTTTTGATGTTTCACGGGCGTTTGGCAAGGGCTTGCCATGGTTTGTCGCTTCCGTTTCTGGTACACTAGAAGGAAAAGCGTTTTTTTTCGGAGGAATGAATTCAACATGCGTGAACTTCGCAAATCAGATATCGAGCTGCTGGCGCCTGCGGGGGATTGGGATTGCTTGCGGGCCGCCGTGGCGAACGGGGCGGACGCGGTCTTTTTCGGGGTCGAAAAATTCAATGCGCGGGCCCGGGCCAACAATTTTCACACGGACGAGCTGCCGGATATTATGTCGTTCCTGCACCGCTATGGGGTGAAGGGATTTTTGACGTTTAATATTTTAGTATTTGAAGAAGAGCTGGAGGATGCGAAATCCTTGATCGAGGCCTGTATCGATGCGGGCGTCGATGCGGTGATCGTGCAGGACCTGGGTCTGGTGAAAATGATCCGCGAGCTTTCGCCGGATTTCCCGATCCACGGTTCGACACAGATGACGATTACGTCGCCCGAAGCCGTCGAATTCACAAAGCCGTTCGATATGGAGCGGGTCGTGCTTGGGCGCGAGAACAATCTGAAGCAAATCAAGCAAATCGGCGATCAGGCGAAGCTGCCGATGGAGGTGTTCGTGCACGGGGCGCTGTGTGTTTCGTATTCCGGGCAGTGTCTGACCTCCGAGATGTGGGGCGGCCGTTCGGCGAACCGCGGCGAGTGCGCGCAGGCATGCCGGCTGCCGTACGATCTGATGGTCGACGGGGAGCAGAAGCCGATGGGCGATGTGGCCTACCTGCTGTCACCCAAAGATTTGGCGGCGCTGGAGCTTGTCCCGGAGCTGATCGAAGCGGGCGTCACCTCCTTCAAGATCGAAGGCCGGCTGAAAAGCCCGGAGTACGTGGCGAATGTCGTGGCGAAGTACCGGCGCGCGATCGACCGTTATTTTGACGGCGACAATCCGAAGCCGACGAAGGAAGAACTGCGGGAGCTGGAGCAGAGCTTTTCGCGCGGCTTTACGCACGGATTCTTGAAGGGCACGAACAACAAGCAGCTTGTGGAAGGCACGTACCCGAAGAGCCGCGGCGTGTACGTGGGGCGCGTGAAGCAGGTGCTCCTCGACGGTGTGTTGTGCGAGCTTGAGGCGCCACTGAAACGCGGCGACGGCATTTGCTTCGATGCGGGCGACCCGACGAAGAAGGAAGAAGGGGGCCGCGTCTACGATCTGCGCCGCAAAGGCGTGAAGCTGGAAGGCGAAGCGCCGGGCGGGCTGATCGAAATCGTGCCCGGGCGCAGCGACGTCGATCTGAGCCGGGTGCATGTCGGCGACCGGATCTGGAAAACGAACGATCCGCACTTGGACAAGCGGCTGCGCCAGACGTTCGAGACGGACAAGCCGTACCGCGTCTTTCCGGTAAAGGTTAAGGTGACGGGAGCGGCCGGTCAGCCGCTGAAGAGTGTCTGGACCGACGTGACGGCCGGGCATACCGTGACGGTCGAATCGGAGCTGCCGCTGGTGCCCGCGGAAAAGCGTCCGATGGATGCGGCTCTGTTCGAGGAGCAGTTCGGGCGGCTCGGCGGAACGATTTTTGCGCTGGAGGCTGTTGACGTGCATTTGAGCGGCGACTTGATCGTGCCGATGCGCGAGCTGAACCAAATGCGCCGTCAAGCGGCGGAACTGCTGCTTGCGGAGCGGGAGCGCCCGCGCGCTTACATTAAGCGGCGCGCGGATGTCTACGGCGACACGCCTGCGGCGTCGGCAGCCGCTTCACAGGCGCGGCCGTCGCTGACCGCGCTGTGCCGGAGCCTTGAGCAGGTGCAGGAGGCCTGTAAGCAGAACGTCGATTTCGTCTATGCCGATTTCGAGTTCATCAAGCAGTTTCCGGCCGCCGTGGAAGCCGCCCGCTCCGCAGGGAAACGCATCGCGCTGGCGACGCCGCGGATTCACATGCCTGGCGAAACCGGTTATTTCAAAAACATCTTGAATCTCGGTCCGGATGCCGTGCTTGTGCGCAATACGGGCGCCGTTTATTGGTTCATGCGGTACTTCGCAGAGCATTCGGCAGAAGCACGCCCCGAACTGATCGGCGATTTCTCGTTGAATATCGCCAACCACAAGGCGGCGGCGCTATTCCTGGAAGCGGGACTTCAGCGCGTGACGCCGTCCTACGACCTGAACATTCAGCAGATGATCGATCTGCTGCGCCGGACCGATACGTCGAAGCTGGAGATTGTCATCCACCAGCATCTGCCGATGTTCCACACCGAGCACTGCGTTTACTGCACGTTCATGAGTCCGGGTACGAACTACACGAACTGCGGCCGTCCGTGTGAGGAGCAGCGGGCGTCGCTGCGCGACCGCGTCGGCTTCTCGCATCCGGTGCGGGTCGACGAAGGCTGCCGCAACACGGTGTACAACGCCATCGATCAATCGGGCGCGGAGTATCTCGCCAACTTTATGGAGCTTGGCGTATCCTCCTACCGCGTCGAATTTCTCGAGGAGACGGCGGAGAAGGTGCGAGAGGTGCTTGGCCTCTATGACCGCGCCTTGCGCGGGGAGATCGGCGGCACGCAGGTATGGAAGACGCTGAAAGCGACCAATCAGCTTGGCGTTACCCGCGGTCAGCTCGTGAAGTAAGCTTTTCTTATATGAATTGGATATAGCATCATCGCAAAATAAGCCTCGTCGTAATCTCGGAAGTCCAAACATTCCGGGATCGCAGCGGGGCTTTTCGTTTAAGTTTAGGGGCGAGAAAAGCGAGTTCACAGTTTAGACACAAATTTTTAATCCAATTTTCAGCTTCGATTAAGCTCTCATTATTGTTTCGTTTGTATATTGTTGTTGGTCTGTTGGTAGGTTAAGCGGCACGAAAGATGGATATGGATGATAGTAAGGAAATCATTTGTCAGATGGGAGGGTATGACGTGCTTGAGGTGAAACAAGTCAGTAAATTATACGAGAACCAAAGAGGGGTCCGGCACATCGACTTCTCGATGAGCCGCGGAGAAATCGTCGGTTTCCTCGGGCCGAACGGCGCCGGGAAAACGACGACGATGCGGATGATCACAGGCTACTTGAATCCGACGCACGGCACGATCACGATTGACGGATTGTCCATGGCGGACCATCCGAAGAAAGCGCGGCAGAAGATCGGGTATTTGCCCGAGACGCCGCCGCTGTACCCCGAAATGAGCGTTAGGGCGTACTTGCAGTTTATTGCGGATCTGCGCGGCATTCCGGTGAGGGAGCAGAAGCAGCGCATCGGCGGGGTGATCGAGCGGCTTGGTCTGGAAGGACGCGAGCGGCAAATTATCCGCAGCCTGTCCAAGGGCTACAAGCAGCGGATCGGTCTTGCCCAAGCGATTCTGCATAACCCGGATCTGCTCGTGCTCGACGAGCCGACATCCGGCCTAGACCCGAAGCAAATTATCGAGATCCGCCAGCTCATTCGCGAGCTGGGCGAGAATCATACCGTGCTGCTGAGCACGCACATTTTGCCGGAGATCAACACGCTGTGCAACCGGGTGCTGATCATCAACCAGGGCAGCATCGTGCTGGACGGCCAGCCCGATCAGCTGGCGAACACGATGGGCGAGACGTTCGAGGTCTCGCTTGAAGTGAAAGGCCCGCGCGAAGCGGTGCTGGCGGAGCTGCGCGGCACCCCCGGCGTCGGCAGCGTCCGGGAGCTTGCGGGCGAACCGACAGGAGCGCCCGCTCTTGCGGCCGAGCCGACCGCGTCGGCCGACGGCGAAGCAGCGGAGTCGGCTACAGCCGTCCCGGCCGAAGGCGAAACGGTCAAAGTCGTTGTCGCCGCAGCGGACAAGACGGACATTCGCGAAGCGCTGTTTTACCGGATGGCCGATAAGCGCTATCCGATTGTGTCGATGAAGAAGGAAAGCCTCAGCCTGGAGGACATCTTCCTGAAGCTGACGACGAACGAGGCGCTGGATTCGGCGGCCGCGGACGCCAGCCCGACACCGGAAGAAGAGGAGGCGGTTCCTCATGCGTAGAACGCTGGCTTTAGCCAAGAAAGAGCTGCAGATGTATTTCTACTCGCCGATCGCTTACGCGGCGTTTGCGTTCTTTTTCGTCATTGCCGGGTACTTCTTCAGCGCGAATTTTCTATACCCGCCCTATGTTGTCGACGTGCGGCCGATTTTCGGTACGATTACGTTCATTTTCCTGTTTATTATTCCACTGCTTACGATGCGTCTTGTATCCGACGAGCTGCGGATGGGCACCGACGAGCTGTTGTTAACGTCGCCTGCAAGCATCTCGGAAATCGTGATCGGCAAATATTTGGCGGCGCTCGTCGTTCAACTGCTGCTGGTCGTCGGAAGCTTGATCTATCCGCTGATTTTGAGCGCTTACGGAACCTTGGACCAGCCTGTGCTGTGGATGTCTTATCTTGCGATGTTCCTGCTTGGAGCGGCGATGATGGCCGTCGGCCTGTTCGCTTCTTCGCTGTCCGCACACCAGATGGTTTCGGGGATCGCGTGCTTTGCGCTTCTGTTCGTGTTTTGGACGATCGAATGGCTGGGCGACACCATCGGCGGCAAAGTCAAGGATTACCTTGGCACCTTCTCGATTGTCGGCCGGGCCGCGAATTTCCAGAAAGGCGTGCTCGATTTCGCCGACGTCCTGTTCTATGTGACGTTCGTTGCGGTGTTCGTCGTGCTCAGTATTCAAGTGCTCGAAAGAAAACGGTGGAGATAAGCGCAAGTTCGAGATTCCGCATACCTGCGGAAGAAGTCCAAGCAGAAGGGGGAAAGGCAAAGTGAACAAGTGGATTCGCGGCACGAATGCGACCGTGCTGTCGCTGGCGGTCATCGGCATTTTCATCGTGCTGACCATTTTTCTGAGTTCGGTCAAGGGCCTGCAGGTCGACCTTACGCAAAATAAAAAATTTACGCTGTCCGATCAGACGACCCAGACACTCCAGGCGCTGGATAAAGACGTGCACATCATATCGCTGACAAGCGATCAAACCGATCCGTACATCAAGCGCCAGGTCGTCGATCTGGTACAGGAGTACAAGAAGCGAAACGGCAAGATTGCGTTCGACGAATACGATATGATCAAACAGCCGGCCATCGCCAAGCAATACGAGACCGATCCTTCGGGAACGCTTGTGGTCGAGAGCGGCACGCAGAAGAAAACGATTTATTATTACGATATGTTTTTGCCTGGCCAGCAGCAGGGCCAATACAAGTTCAGCGGTGAAGAGAAGCTGACGCAAGCGCTGGTCAATCTGAACAGCAAGGAGAAGAGCAAGGTTTACTTCCTCTCCGGGCATAACGAAATTCCGCTTAGCTCGATGAACATGTGGAAGAGCGGCCTCGAAGGCGAGAACTACGAGGTGAAGGACCTCAACCTGCTGCGCGAGGGCAAAATCCCGGATGACGCCAGCATGCTGTTCATCATCGGACCGGAGAGCGATGTCAGCGACAAGGAAGCCGAGCTGATCAAGACGTATTTGAACGGCAAGGGCAAGCTGTATCTGGCGCTGGGCTTCAATAAAGATATGGCAACCAATTGGAAAAATATCGATGCGATCATGGCGGCTTACGGCATCAAAGATCAGCATGCGGTGGCCATCGAGCCGAAGCAGAGCATGCTGTACGATCCGCTCACAATCATTCCGGAATACGGTAACCATAACATTACGAGCAAACTGCAGCAGTACAACCTGCTGACGATGATGACTTTGGCCGTCTCGCTGAATGCGGATCAGCCTGTAGCGGACTTCCCGGTAACGTCGATTCTTAAAACGACCGCTCAAGCCTACGGCGAGACTGACCTGAAGACACTCGCCAACAGCAGCCGCAGCACCAAAGACGCGAATGACGTGAAAGGTCCGCTGAACCTTGGCTATGTCGTGGAGGATAAAGACAAGAAGCCGAAGGCCGTCGTGCTCGGCGGATCGACGTTGTTCGACGACCGCGTCATCGCGCAGCAGGGTAACCGTGACTTTGCGCTGAATACGGTCGGTTGGCTGCAGGAGCAGCAAAATCAAGTAACGATTCGTCCGCGCGAAGGCGACGCCATCCAGACGGCGATGCTGACCGCAGGGCAGGGGAATATGATTTTCTACGGCACGGTGCTGGTCTTCCCATTCCTCTTCCTGGTCGCGGGCGGCGTGATTTGGTGGAGGAGGAGAAAAGGATGAAGCGGTTAATCCCGACGCTCGTTCTGGTTCTTGTCTGCATCGGAGGCTTCTGGTACGCGTCCAGTCAGGATTTCTTCAAGGAGAAGAAGCCGGAAGCACCGGCGCTTGTCACGGTAAAAAAGGAAGATGTGGCGAGCTACACGATCAAAAACGGCGATACCGTCATCGAAATGCAGCAAAAGGACGGCAAATGGGCGATGACCAAGCCGTCCCCGCTTCCGCTGAACGACAACGCTCCCGGAGCTTGGGTCGATTCGTTCAACGGGGCCAAGAAAGAAAAAACCGTCGACGCTAACCCGACCGATCTGGCTCAATTCGGGCTCGATAAGCCGAAGCAGGAGTTTACGGTGAACCTTACCGGCGGTACGGCGAACACGCTGTCCGTAGGGGACAAGACCGCCGTTCAAGGATTTTATTACGCGAAGTTTAATTCTTCGCCGGAAGTGTTCCAGCTTAGCGAATCTACGGTGAATGCGCTGGCGAAGCAGCAGACCGATTTTATGGAAAAAAGTCCGGTTAAGCTGAACTACGAGCAGGTCCGCTCGCTGACGGTCGATTGGAAAGGCCAGGCCTGGACGATCACCAAAACGGAGCCGGACAAGAAATCGTACGAGGCGGCCTGGAAGCTCGGCGACAAGGAGTTTAAGGGTGTCGATGCGAGCCAGTTTTTGGATAAAACAGCTTTCCTGACTTCGGATCAGCCGGCCAAGCGGACGACCGAGATCAAGGGATTGGATAAGCCGGGGCTTCGCATGGAGATCAAGGAGGCCGATGTGACCGCCGGAGGCAAGGAAAGTTCCTCCGTCTACGTCGGAGCCGTCGAGGGCGATAACGTCTGGATCGCGAAGCAGGGCGGGGAATGGGCCTTCGCCGTTCCGTCCGCGAGCATTCAGGAGCTGGCCGATTTGAGCAAGAAGGAGCCGGCCAAGCCGGGGACTCCCCAAGGAGAGGCGCCGAAGCAAGAAGCGCCGAAGGAGCAGAAATAAAGCAATAGGACGTCTGTCGGGGACTCGGTCCCGGCATGGCGTCCTTTTTTTGTTTTGCGGAGAACTGAAAAATATATTAGACCGTCATACATATTTTCCCACCGTACGGGAAATCTAAGGCCAAGAAGGAAGGAGGATTTGGATGATTACAGGTCAACAGCAAGGAACGGTCAGCACGAAGGAGCTCGCGTATATTACGGACTGCCTCAAAAACGAGGAACTGCTCGCCAAAATTGCAGCTCAAGGCGTAGCCGAAAGCCAGAATCCGCAGCTAAAGCAGAAGCTGGCGCAAATCGCGCAGGATCGTCTGCAAAATACGGACCACCTGCTCCGTACGCTGCAGCAGCAAACGCAAACCACCCACTAGGGCAACCATAAGGAGGTGCGGTAAACATGTATCAGCAAAACTTCTCCAATCTCCAACCAACGCAAACCCAGCCGGTTCACTTTCATTTGAACGAACAAGATGTCGCGAACCTCGTCTTGTCTGAGCTTAAGCGCACGGCCCGCGAGTATACGACCGCCGCATTGGAGGCGACGCATCCGGCGGTTCGTCAGACTTTTGTATCGTTAACGCAAAAGACGCTGCAGGATCAGGCCGAGCTGTACAACGTGTTGTCTCAATCGGGCGGATACGGCTCGATCAGCATGGCTTCCCAACAAGAAGTGCAGCAGGAGCTTCAGCAGCAGCTGCGCAAGACCGAACAGCTCCATTCGGTCGTTCAACAGGCGGTGCAGACCGCTTATGCAGGCGGAAACCTGTATGCACAAAGCGCACATCATCAGACGCAGGCTTACCCGCAAGCCCAGCCGGTCTACCAAGCGCCGGTGCATCAGACGGGCTATCCGTCCGGCGGCGCGACAACGACTTCCTCGACCGCATCGCCTTACGGCGGCAGCAGCTTCACTGCATTTCCGAGCGGCACTTACGGCCAGACGACCGGCTCCGGCTACAGTCATACGACAACCGGTTCGAGCTCTTACGGTTCAAGCACCGGCACAACGGCCGGTTCGAGTTTAACCGGCACGGGGGCGGGTCAAACGAGCGGAGCAAGCGCCTATAATCCGGGCCTCAGTCAAGCGGTCGGTTCCAGCTTCGGGAGCTCGCTTTCTTCCTCTGCCGGGGCGCATAACAACGAATATGGCGTGAAATCCTCTGTCACCGGGACGGACAACCAAGACTATTTCTCGGCCCGGTCGGTCCAAGATTTCAACAATAACAAATACAGCAGCGGGCATGAGACTTACGCCGGAACCACGTCCTCGCACAATACAAGCTATGCCCCGTCGTCTTCCGTCCACCCTGCCGGCAGCAGCTCCAGCTTCGGGAGCGTCTCCTCGGGAGCCGAAGCGGCAACGTCGGGTCAAGCTTCCGCATCCGGCTCATATCGCAATAAAACGCAGTCGCATTCCCAGCATGGCACGACCCATAGCAGCAAATATATGATGTAAGGCGCTGTAGCCCGGCCCGGACTGGACCTTCCAGGTTCCGCCGGGCTTTTTTCTGCGCACGGTTTTATTTCCGGAAACGGCCGCCCGGGCCGCATTTCATGTCAGGCGCTGAACGAACTCAAGCCGGTTGCCGAACGGGTCCAAACAGTGAAAGCGGAGCATGCCATCCAGCGGCACGTCCTCCCGGACGACGATTCCCTTTTCCGCTAACGCTTGCTTAAGCTTTCCGAGATCCTTGACCTGGAAAGCCGGATGCGCTTTTGACGCAGGAACGAAATCGGTCTGTACGCCGATATGCACCTCATGGGGGCCACAGGCGAACCATACGCCGCCGCGCGCCTGGAGCGGCTCGGGCTTCGGAATTTCCCGCATTCCCAGCAGTTCTCCGTAAAAAGCCCGCGCCTCTTCTTCGCATCCCGTCGGCGCGGCAAGCTGGATATGGTCGATCCCTGCATATTCGTGAGCTTCCATGATTGATGCCTCCTTCAAAACTTTATTTCAGCAAATGAAACTATATTTCATTTAATGGTACAAATATATCGTATATGATTCTGATATTCATGTAAATAGTGCCGCGTCGAGCACGACTAACCGAGTCTTGCCAAAAAAGGGTATAATATTTCCGTAGCGACACGGAGAGGGGACTTGGGAGGATGTATCGTATTCTGATCGTGGAGGATGACGATAAGATTGCTGGTATCCTTCAGGAATACTTGGACAAGTACGGGTACGAAGCTGTTCGGACGACCGACTATAAACATATAAAAGATGCGTTTCTTCATCATAAGCCCGAGCTTGTGCTGCTCGATATCAATTTGCCTAGTTACGACGGATTCTATTGGTGCCGCCAGATTCGCACCGTCTCCAGCGTGCCGATCTTGTTCATGTCCGCGCGGGTCGGGGAAATGGACCAGATCATGGCCATTGAGAACGGCGGCGACGATTACATAACGAAGCCGTTTCATTCGGAAGTCGTCATGGCGAAGATCAAAAGCGCTCTGCGCCGCGCCTATGGGGAATATGCGCAGGTGCAGTCCGGACGCGAGCTGACGGAGCTGAACGGCCTGTTCGTTGACCGGACACGGAGCTCGGCCGAATGGCAGGGACGCAAGGTGGACCTCAGCCGCAACGAGCTGCTGCTGCTGGATCTTCTGCTGAAGCAGGCGGGAGAAGTCGTTTCCCGCGAACGGCTGCTTGAAGCGCTGTGGGACGACATCGATTTCGTCGATGACAATACGCTTACGGTGAATGTCACGAGAGTGCGCAAAAAATTGGAGGAGCTCGGCATCATGCGCGCCATCGAAACGGTCCGCGGCCAAGGCTACCGGCTTCAATCTTCCTGGGAGGGCGAAGGATGAGCTTTCGCGACTTTTTGGCCGACCGCATCGGATTTATCGTCATCTATTGGATCAATGTGATCTTAATCGCGGCAGTTGTGCAGCTGGACCTGCTGGGCAAAAACGTATCACTCGACGAAAGCAATATCGCCTACATGGCCTTATTATCGGCAGCGGGGCTTATCGCTTTCTTGATCTTGGACTATATCCGGCAGCGCGGGTATTTCACAGGACTTCGGAGTCTGAAGCAAAGCGGGCTCAACGGCCGCAAGCCTGAGGCGATGGAGGGCGTTATAAGCCTGCCTACGGGCGTCACCCGGGAGCAGCGTATGACCGTAGAGCTGCTGTTGGAATTATACGGTGCTTATACCGACCGGCTCGAGAAGCACCGGATTTCCCAAGATCATCACCAAACATTCGTTCGGTTATGGGTGCATCAAATGAAAACGCCGGTGTCCGTCATCGGACTGCTGACCGAGCAGCCGCACGCCGCGCCGACGGAAGCACCCCAACGTCCGGTTGGAGCAGTACTGGAGAGCATTCAGGAAGAAAACGAGAAGCTGCGTCAAGGTCTCGACATGATGCTGCACACGGCACGGCTTGAGAAGTTCGAAGCGGATCTTCGCATGCAGAAGGTCGATCTGCTGCAAGCGGTCCGCCATGTCATTAACGAGCATAAGAAGGCATGCATCCGCTACCGGATCTATCCGAAGCTGATTGCCAGCCACGAAGCGTGCTACATTGATACGGACGATAAATGGCTGGGCATCATTTTGCATCAAATCGTCTCGAATGCGATTAAATATTCCAAAAGCAAGCACGACGGCAGCAAATCGTTGATCATGACGATTACGAAGGACGGCAGCGGCTGTCATGCCGTATTTCAGGACGAAGGGATCGGCATCGCCGAGCAGGATCTTCCGCGGGTGTTCGATCCTTTTTTTACCGGCGAGAACGGCAGGCTCGTCGCCGAATCGACCGGCATGGGGTTGTTTGTCGCTAGGGAAGCGTGCCGGAGGCTCGGACATCGGCTTGAGATTGAATCGAAGCTCGGGGAAGGAACGATCGTCCGCCTTCATTTTCCGCGCAGCGGAGCGCTGCACGAAGGGCTGCTGCCCCTTAAGTGACAGTGTTGTAAGAAAACAGGATCATCATGTAAGGTGAATCGATGGCTTGGCCGGCGGAACCTTCGTATACTACAGGCAGAGTGAAGTGATTAAAGGAGGAACCGCATCGTGACTACTGTACTGAAGACGGATGCCTTGTCCAAAATATACGGCAGCGCCGGCAAAGGCGTCGTTTATAAAGCGCTCGAGCATATCTCGCTGGAAATCGGACGGGGAGAATTCACCGGCATTATGGGGCCGTCGGGCAGCGGCAAGACGACGCTGCTCAATCTGCTCGCCACCATCGACAAACCGACCTCGGGGCATATTGAAATCAACGGTACCGACCCGGCGGGGCTGAACAACAAGCAGCTTGCTTTATTCCGCCGCCGCGAGCTCGGTTTCGTATTTCAAGATTTTAACCTGCTGGAGACGCTCTCAATCAAAGAAAACATCATTTTGCCGCTCGTGCTGGAAGGGACGAAGCCGTCCGAGATCGAGCGGCGTGTGGCGGAAATCGCCGAGGTTCTCGGCATCACCCCGATTTTGTCCAAACGAACGTACGAGGTATCCGGGGGGCAGCAGCAGCGCACGGCCATTGCACGAGCCATCATTCACCGCCCGTCATTGCTGCTGGCCGACGAATTGACGGGCAATCTGGATTCGAAGGCGGCCAAAGACGTGATGGAGTCGCTGCGGAGTCTTAATGAGAAGCGGGAAGTGACCATCCTAATGGTGACGCACGATCCGTTTGCCGCCAGCTACTGCAAGCGGGTCTTGTTCATCAAAGACGGCAAGCTTTTTTCGGAGATTCGCCGCGGTGCGAACCGGCAAGCTTTTTTTCAGCAAATTTTGGACACTTTAAGCGTGCTGGGAGGGAATTTCGATGAACTTCCGACAGCTCGCCCTTAAAAATATTCAAGGCAGTTGGCACCGGTATGTCGCATTTTTTCTGAGCAGCGCTTTTTCCGTCATGGTTTTCTATATGTTCGGATCGTTCATTTACCATCCCGAAATCGCAAACGGGAAGATCAAAGCGGCAAGTATGGTGAAACAAGTGCTCTTCTCCTGCCAGATTCTGATCGTCATCTTCTCGTTTTTCTTCGTGCTGTACGCCAGCTTTGCTTTTCTCAAGACGCGCAAGAAAGAGTTCGGATTGCTCACCTTGTTCGGAATGACCCGTTCGCAGATCTGCCGCCTGATGTTCTACGAGCAGATGATGATCGGCCTGCTGTCGATCGGCGCCGGGATCGGTACCGGCATGCTTTTCTCGAAGCTGTTCTTTTTGGCTATTGCGCGTTTGCTTCAAATAGATAGCCCAATCCGCTTCGTCGTGCCGCCCCAGGCGCTGCTCCAGACGGTCATCGGCTTTCTGGCCTTGTTTCTCGCGATGACCCTGTTTGCCATGTTCAGCGTAGGCCGCAGCCAGATCATCGCGCTATTGCGGGCGGCCAAACAGCCGAAGAAGCCTCCCATGGCTTCGCCGTGGCTCACCGTCTTGGCGGTCGTTTGTCTTGGAGGCGGCTATTATTTGGCGTTTACGACTTCGCTGAAGCTCATTATGCAGCTTATGCTTCCGATCATTTTATTAACCGTGCTCGGCACCTATTTCCTGTTCACGCAGGCGAGCGTGGCGATTATCCACAGATTGCAGCGCATGACGGGCTTGTACTACAACAGGACTAATATGATTGCCATCTCGCAGCTTGCGTTCAAACTGAAAGACAACGCGCGCACACTGTTCGTCGTTTCGGTTTTGAGCGCGGTCATTTTGACGGCATCGGGCACGATTTACGTGTTTTATAAGAACAGCGACAAGCAGCTGATGGAGCAGTTTCCGAATACGATAAGCTTTACCGAACAAGGGCTTAATGCCCCTGGAGGGATCAACCCCGAGAAGATCAAGGCCGTATTGACTGCTGCAGGGGCGAGCTTGGCGAAGGAATTGAAAATCGCAGGCGTACAGGTCCCGCTTAAGCTGGATGGCTCCCGTGCAACCGATATGACGGCGCTGCTGATATCGGAATCCGATTACAATCGGGCGGCGGAAGGAATCGAGTATGCAGCTCCGCTTCAGATCGCGCCGGGGCATGCCGTATTCAGCTATCCTTACAGGATGAGCGACATCAAGCTAATGGAAAAAGGTTCGCAGCGAACCGTTCAGTTAAATGGGCAAACTTGGCCGCTGGAGATGGACGGGCAGGTAACGGGAGGCGTTATCAATCTGATGGGAGAAGCAAGCGGGCTGCTCGTGGTCAATAACGGGGAATATGCCCAAATGATGGGCAAGGTGCCTGACGACCGGAAGCTCGTCTATTACGGCTTTGAGCTGAACCGGTGGCAGGAGCATTCCGCCGCCGTAGAGAAAGTGAAGCAGTCCGTCCCCGAAGAGCAGAGGAAACAATTGTCCGACCGTACCTCCTACTACGCCTCGATCCATCAAAGCTCGGCATTATCGCTGCTTATCGGCTTGTTCGTCAGCTTCCTGTTTTTTGTCGCCTCGGCGAGCATGCTGTATTTCAAGCTGTTCACCGAGCTGCAGGACGATGATAACCAATATCGTGCGCTTATGCGGATCGGGATGTCCGTATCTGAAGTCCGGCGGATCATTAACGTGCAGATCGGCCTGCTGTTCCTGCTCCCGGTTGTCGTAGGCGCGGCTCATGCGGCTTTCGCTTACAAGACGCTGGCGAATTTGCTCTCGATGAACGTATGGTCTTACGGGGCGCTGGTCATTTCCATTTTTGCCGTGCTGCAATTTGGTTATTTCCTGCTCACCCGCCGCGCTTACATGGCCCAGATGAAGAGCTTGTAAGCGATGAGACGATACGAGCAACTCTCATGATCAGGTCATTGCCTGGGGTCTCCTCCGCAAGTTTGGTATATTTTTTCGTTTTTGAACCATAATACGAAAAAAGAGCCAACACGGAAGGGGCATCATCCGGTGAAAATCATCGTCACACTGCTTCTGGCCGCGGCGCTTCTGTGCGGCTGTACAAGGGAGCCCGATCGGCACGCCACCGATATGAAGACGCTGCAAAAAACGGTCGGTCGTGAGAGGCTGCTGCAGACGTTCAGCCAAATCGAGCCGCCGCCGATGGGAAAAGAAATCATGAACAAATCCGACCAAGAGATCATCGCTTGGATTAAGCAAGTCGACGACTGGACGCATAAAGTGCTGTCTTCTCCGGTTACCGGGGAGATGGACGAACACGCCATGCGCGAGATGCGGACGCAGCTGGGGAAAGTGTATACGCCCGACATGGCGCGGCGGATGATCGATTACTTTTACCGCAGGGACCCCCGGATCGGAACGTACCAAGCGAACAGCACCAAAGCGATGCTGGGCTTGCGCAGC
Source organism: Paenibacillus tyrphae (assembly GCF_027925525.1). Taxonomy (GTDB): domain Bacteria; phylum Bacillota; class Bacilli; order Paenibacillales; family NBRC-103111; genus Paenibacillus_G; species Paenibacillus_G tyrfis_B. Next base: position 61,502 of record NZ_BSDJ01000039.1, read on the forward strand.
GAATGGGGGCAATACGAGCTGCATAAATCGCAGCCGGCCGAGGGGCAGTACAAGCTCAGCCTGACTGGCAGGTCGAAGCAAGACTACAGCGAATCCGTCATGTATCACGAGTCCGCCTACAGCGTACAAGGCGACCGCTTGATCGTCAGCGAATTCAAGACCCGCTCTTAAGCCTCCCGAACAGCTTGTTTATAGCAGACTGGCGTTGATTACACGCTGGTCTGTTTTTTTGTAGGCCGGCGCTGGTAAAAGGTTCTGGTCAAACGTCCGATACAGACGAACAGGCATTCCTATTCCTTGCTTGTTTTATGGTATAATAAGAAGAAGAGCGGTTCCCTGCAGCCTTCATTGACACCGGGCGCGGGCTCGCATAGACTTGATTTGAGACAGAATGAATCAGCTCCGTACGTTCCTTTTCCGGGGGCGGCGGGCTTGCCGCGTTTAACGGACAGGAGGCAATTTCTTTGCATTTGCGTATGGAAGAGTGGAAGCATGTGTTTAAACTTGATCCGGACCGGGAGATCGGCGACGAAGCGCTTGAGCGCATCTGCCTCTCCGGCACCGATGCGGTGATGGTCGGCGGCTCGTCCGGCGTCACCTTCGACAATACCGTCGACCTGCTGGCGCGCATCCGTCGGTATGAAGTGCCGTGCATCTTGGAAGTGTCGGACACGGAAGCGATCGTGCCGGGGTTTGACTTGTTTATGATCCCGATCGTATTGAACGCCGGGGACACGCAGTGGATCGTCGGACGACATCAGCAGGCGCTGAAGGAATACGGCGCAATTCTGGATTGGGACGAGCTCGTCCCCGAAGGCTATATTATAATGAACGGCGATTCAACGGCGGCCAAGCTGACCGAAGCCGACGTGCGGCTCGATGCGAAAGATGTGGAGGCCTATGCCCGCATCGCCGATCGTTTGTTCCGCTGCCCGATCGTTTATTTGGAATATAGCGGCGTGTTCGGCGATATGGAGCTGGTTGGTCGGGTGAAGCGGCTGCTTTCCCAGTCGCGATTGTTTTACGGCGGCGGCATCGACAGCCCGGAGAAAGCGCGCGAGGCGGCCAAGGCGGCGCATACCGTCATCGTAGGCAACGCGGTATACGACGATCTTGAGCGAGCGCTGGCCACGGTTCCAGCGGTAATGGAAATGCAGTAGAAAGGAAATAAGAATAATGATCAATGAACCTATCGATATACTCAAAGCGATTCAAAAGCTCAACCCGCAGCAAAGACGCGCCGTCGAAGCGACGGAAGGACCTTTGCTGATCATGGCCGGGGCAGGCAGCGGCAAAACCCGCGTGCTGACGCACCGGATCGCTTACTTGATCGCGACGCGCAAAGCGGCGCCGTGGAGCATTTTGGCCATTACGTTTACGAACAAAGCGGCGAGGGAGATGCAGGAGCGCGTCAGCGCCCTCGTCGGCCCGCAGGGGCAGGATATTTGGGTATCCACCTTCCACTCGATGTGCGTGCGTATTTTGCGCCGGGATATCTCACGGATCGGCTTCACGTCGAATTTTACGATTCTCGATTCGGGCGACCAACTGTCCGTGATCAAAAATTGCATGAAAGAAATGAACATCGACTCCAAAAAATTCGAGCCCAAAGCGGTTCAGGCCGCCATCAGCAACGCCAAGAACGAGCTGCTGACACCGGAGAAGTTCGAGCGCAAAATCGGCGATTACTTCGACGGCATCGTCGCCAAAGTATACTCGTCCTACCAGCGCAAGCTGAAGGCCAATAACTCGCTCGATTTCGACGATCTGATCATGACGACGATCGAGCTGTTCCAGCAAGTGCCCGAGGTGCTTGATTTTTACCAGAACAAGTTTCAGTACCTTCATGTCGACGAATATCAGGATACGAACCGCGCCCAGTATATGCTGTGCCGGATGCTGGCCGACAAGTACAAGCGAATTTGCGTCGTCGGCGACAGCGACCAGTCGATTTACCGCTGGCGCGGGGCCGATATCAGCAACATTCTCGATTTCGAAAAAGATTACCCGAACGCCACCACCATTTTGCTCGAGCAAAATTACCGCTCGACCTCGAATATCTTGAACGCCGCGAACAAAGTGATCGCCAACAACACCGGACGCAAGCCCAAAAACCTGTGGACCGATAAGGGCGATGGGCAAAAAATCCGGCTTTACCAAGCCGATTCCGAGCATGAGGAAGGCTACTTCATCACCGGCGAAATCCGCAAGAATGTGGACAAAGGCCGCCGGTTCAGCGATCATGCCATATTGTACCGCACGAACGCGCAGTCCCGGGTCGTCGAGGAAATTTTGATCAAGTCAGATATTCCTTACCAGATCGTAGGCGGCATCAAGTTCTACGACCGTAAAGAGATCAAGGACATTCTCGCCTACCTGCGGCTCATCTCGAACCCGGACGACGACATCAGCTTTGCGCGGATCGTCAATGTGCCGAAGCGGGGCATCGGGGATACGACGGTCGAGCGGCTGGGGGCAGCGGCGGGACAATTCGGCGTATCGATGTTTGCGATGCTGGAGAACGTGGACAGCATGGAGATCGGCGCCAAAGCCCGCAACGCGCTAGCTGATTTCCGCGACATGATCGAGAACTTGTACCGGATGGTCGATTATTTGTCCGTCACCGAGCTGACGGAGAAAATGCTCGAAATGAGCGGCTACCGCGAGGAATTGAAGCGGGAAAACACGATTGAGTCGCAGGCGCGGCTGGAGAACATCGACGAGTTCCTGTCCGTGACGATGGACTTCGAGAAGCGCAACGAGGATAAATCCCTCGTTTCGTTCCTGACCGATCTGGCGCTGATCGCCGACATCGACTCGATGAATCAGGACCCGGAAGCGGGAAAACAAGGCGTCGTGCTCATGACGATGCACAGCGCCAAAGGACTCGAGTTCCCCGTCGTCTTCATCATGGGTCTGGAGGAAGGCGTATTCCCGCACAGCCGAGCTTTAATGGACAACGAGGAGCTGGAAGAGGAGCGGCGTCTCGCTTACGTTGGCATTACCCGCGCCGAGGAGGAGCTGTTCCTCACGTGCGCCCGGATGCGCACGTTGTTCGGACGGACGACGGCGAACGCGCCGTCCCGGTTCCTTCAGGAGCTTCCGCAGGAGCTCCTGGAGACCGTGCGCGCCGGCGGCGGCTTCAGCCGCGGCGGAGCGGCAACCCCGGCGTGGGCCGGCGGCGAGCGCCGCTTCGGCAGCGCCGGAGGCTTCGGCGGCGCGCCCGCACAGGCGGGCCGCACGCCCGTGAGCTTCCGCAGCGGCCCGTCCGCCGCCGCGGGAGGCGCAGCGCCCAAAGCCGCGGCCCCCGCGGCGCAGGCGACCGATTTTGCCATGGGCGACAAAGTGTCGCACGGCAAGTGGGGCACCGGCGTCGTCGTCGCCATCAAGGGCTCGGGCGACGACACCGAGCTGCAGATCGCTTTCCCGGCCCCCGTGGGCGTCAAGCGGCTGCTGGCCAAATTTGCGCCGATCACCAAGCAGAGCTAAAACGCCAGGCAAGGCAACCCTTATATCCCGTAGCCATGAGAGGATGAATTTCCGATGCCGGACGCTTTGGAAACGATGAAGACGCTCATCGAAGAGATCAATAAACACAATTACGCTTACTACACGCTGGATCAGCCTTCTCTCACGGATGCCGAATACGATGCGCTCTATGATAAGCTGGTTCAGCTGGAAGCCGAAACCGGCACTGTGCTGCCTTACTCGCCCACGCAGCGGGTAGGCGGCGAGCTGCTCAAAGGGTTCGAACCGCACCGGCATCTGGCCCGGCTCTGGAGCCTGGACAAGGCGCAAAACCACGATGATCTGATGGCGTGGCACACGCGCGCCCAAAAGCTCGTGAACGACTACAATACGCAGCATCCGGACGATCCGCTGCCGCCTTTATCCTTTGTCGTGGAATTGAAATTCGACGGCCTGACGCTGAATTTGACCTACGACAACGGCGAGCTCGTGCAGGCGGCCACCCGGGGCAACGGCGTTGTTGGCGAAGGGATTCTCGCCAATGTCAAAACGATTCGTTCCGTGCCGCTGCGCATTCCATATACCGACGGGATTATCGAAGTACAGGGCGAAGGGATTATGAACTTGTCCGTGCTCGAAGCCTATAACGCGACCGCGGCCGAGCCGCTCAAAAACGCGCGCAACGCCGCCGCAGGCGCCCTCCGCAACCTGAATCCGAAGGTGACGGCGGAGCGCAAGCTGAACGCTTATTTTTACAACATTGGCTATGCCGACTCTTTGCAATTTCAGAATCATCAGGAAATGGTCGATTTTTTGCGCGACAACCAATTCAAGATCAGCCCGTTCGTCAAATTCGTCGATAGCATCGACGCGGTGGAGGAAGAGCTGGAGAAGCTGGTCGCCATGCGCAATACGCTTGATTTTCTGATTGACGGACTCGTCGTAAAAATAACGGATATGCGCACCCGCGAAGTGCTTGGATATACCGACAAATTCCCGCGGTGGGCGGTAGCTTATAAGTTTGAAGCCGAGGAAGCCGTGACGACGCTGCTCGACGTGAGCTGGAACGTGGGCCGGACCGGCAAAGTGACGCCGCTCGCCCGGGTGGAAGCCGTCGATATCGGCGGTGTAACCGTACAGAACTGTACGCTTAACAACATGGACGACATCGAACGCAAAAATTTAAAGTTCGGTTTAGGCAGTCTTGTCTACATCCGGCGTTCCAACGACGTCATTCCGGAGATTCTCGGCAAAGTGACCGAAGAAGCCGACGGCAGCGAAATCGTACCTCCGGCAGTGTGCCCTTCCTGTGGACACGATCTGGAGAAAAAGGGCCCGCATCTGTTCTGTACGAATAAGGCGGACTGCCGGCCGCAGCTTGTCGGGCGCATTGCCCATTTCGCCTCCCGCGATGCGATGGACATCGAGACGTTCAGCGAGAAGACAGCCGAGCAGCTCTACGATTCGCTCGACGTGCGCGATCCGTCCGATCTGTACTATTTGACGTTTGACGATCTGGTTAAGCTGGAACGCTTCGGGACCAAGAAGGCCGAGAATTTGATTGCCGCCTTCGAGAAAAGCAAGCAGCCCGATTTAGCATCGTTCCTATATGCCCTCGGCATTCCGAATACGGGCAAGACGACGACCAAGGAGCTTGCAGAGCATTACCGCAGTCTCGAGAAGCTGATGCAGGCGGAGCCGGAGGAGCTGATCACGCTGCCGGATATCGGCGGCATTGTTGCGGAGAGCATCGTCGGCTTCTTCCGCGATCCGGCGATGCAGCGGAGCATTGAGCGATTGCTTGCCGCCGGTATACAACCGGTGAGCGAAGAAGCGCCTGCGGTCGTCGACGAAAGCAGTCCGTTCTTCGGCAAAACGGTCGTCTTAACGGGTACGCTCACCATCATGGGGCGGGACGAAGCCGCCAAGAAGCTGGAGAAGCTGGGCGCCAAGGTGACCGGCAGCGTGTCGAAGAAGACCGACATCGTCATCGCCGGGGAGAACGCTGGCAGCAAGCTAACCAAAGCCCAGGAGCTGGGCATCCGCATTATTGATAACGAAGAGGAGCTGCAGCAGTTGTTAGGAGACGTCTAATCATTCTTCACGCTGTGCAGTACGAAACCGCCGGTTCCGGAAAAGGAGCGCGGCGGTTTTTCGTTCTCGGCAAATACTATAAAATGCCCGCTAAAAAGGGCGCCGCCTGTCGAGAAATGGACTCGATTTACGTTTGCTAAAATTTGTAGTTGCATTTGGCCCCGCATCTGTGATACATTATTGCTTGTCGCCGCGAGAGGCTGTCAGCCTTGAATGAGCGGTCGATGAAAAAAAGTAGTTGCAAAGCTCGTCCTGATGTGATAAGATTAGATCTTGTCACGGCAGAACAGAATAGTTACGAAAGCTCTTTGAAAACTGAACAAATGAGAACGAAATGCCAAGCGTAACAAGCATTTGAGCTAT
>NZ_BSDJ01000040.1 GCF_027925525.1 Paenibacillus tyrphae
GGGGAGACGATGACGGCCCTTTTTTTCATGCGACGAACGAAGCGTGCCGCCGACAAAATCCATAAGCCGTCGCCGGCTTGCCGAGAGCCGGATCGAATTCCTCATCGCAAAGTCCTTGTTTATAAGCAAGGGCTTTTTTGCCTTTCCAAACTAACGTATAAAGAGTTCGATAAAAAAACATTATATTACAGAAATAGACCATACAAACAAAGGAGGATTTGCATGTCACAGCAATTGGATGCCCGCGCAAGAGAGCAAGGGACCAGATTTCTCATTTATCCGCAAAATAAAACGGTGCCAGGATTCGAACAGCCTGAAGTGGTATATATCAATGTTCCCCCAGGATCCGTTCAAGCCGGGCCCGAAGATGAAAGAATGTACGTCGTCGATGCTTTGGATAAGATCCCGTTCGGATTCAGCGGTTCACCTGATTTTGCGTACCGATATCAAGGACCTCATGCCCCTCCGGTTCAACCCGATGCCCAAGGTCATTTCGATCATCTCCGTCCTGGAGACCGCGAATTTTCGGCCGCCACGATGTACGCGACGGTTCGTAGGGTGATGGATATTTGGGAAGATTATTTCGGGAGGACGATTCCTTGGCCGTTTAATCCACCCAAGCTCCTGCTAATTCCTCGGGTGGAATGGGGGAATGCCCATTCCGGATTGGAAGGTTTTCTCGAGTTTGGTTTTCCCGCTAGGCCTGACAGCCATGGTTTGGATTACGATAATCCCTACTGCGAAAATTTTGACGTTCTGGCGCACGAGATGGGACATACGATCAAATACTCCGTCATCGGTGTCCCGCAAATTCAAATTACGGATGAATACGGAGGACATCACGAAGCTTTTGGCGATCTTGTGGCTATTGTATCCACGTTACATTTTGATTCGGTTCTCGACAGTCTACTGCATAGCACCAAGGGGAACTTGTTTTCGGTAAACGAATTGTCTCGGATGGGCGAATTGCGAAATGGACGGTCTATCCGGATAGCATTCAACAATAAGAAAATGTCAACGGTGGGCCGTGAGGCACACGATTTGTCGGAACCGTTTACAGGCGGGGCGTTCGATATTTTGGTGGAAATGTTCCAAATCAATTTGATCGAGCGCGGACTCCTCTCGCAGCAGTTGGGAGATCGCGCCTATTCCGCTCATTTTGAACAGGTTCCGGAGGTACAGCAGCAATTCGCGGCACTGTATCAAGGGAAGGAAAAGGAATTCAAAGATGCGTTGCTAGATGCAAGGGATCGCTTCGGTAAATTAATGGCAACCGCTTGGAGCAATACGTCCAAAGAAGATCTGCATTATGGAAAGGTGTTACAGGATATCTTGAACGCCGACCGGCAGTTATATGAAGGAAAATACGAACGGACAATCCGCAGCTGCTTCGATTGGCGCGAAATTACGACGAACACAGCGGTCGAGGCCCCGCGGCTTGAAACCCATCTTGTGGATGAGCTTGTAACGGTATGATCAGGGTTACCGGGCGGCAATCGCTTCCCATCAGGCCGTAGGAATCCCAGCCGCATTCCGGAAGATCATTTTCTGCGTTCCGTCGCTATTATTAAGCAAGATAGATTTTGAAACGGGCACCTAGCCAATCGATGGATACATCCGAAGAATCGTGAGTTTGACGGGAATTGAGACAAGGAAAGAGCAGGGGATTTTTACGCCTCTGCTTTTTTATTTGTTGAGAATGATAATTCTCGTAATGTTGCAGACGGCTGCATTTATAATAGAGGTACTGGGATGCGCTAAATGATTTTACGGTAACCGCCGCCTGAACTAGAGGAATTGCGATTCGCTATTCATGTCGAAATATAGTAAAAAGCTTTCTACGCAGCAGAATAGCTCATCTGGGTTCCTTTAAGCTGTCAAATCGGCCGGAGCGAGGCAGGATAGCGCATTGTGGTTCCTCTATGCTTGGCTCATAGGGTGCAGTTGGCTTAGGGGAAGATTTCCAATGTTCCGGCGCTGTGGGGTGGAACGTTTACCGTAACATTTACTCCGGATGCTGCCGCTTATTACCGGTTTGCGGAATTCAAAGGACAGGATAATTCGATTATCATTATGTTTTCCCGAGTTATTTCGGATCATGTTTGATATTCTAAAAAAAGAATACCTAGTCGTAGTAACGGATTGGAGAGTGGAAGCGTGAGCGATACGGAACAAATCAAACCAACCGCCCATGAATTGATGAAAATGCATGTTGAAGCCATGTTTACGCATGATCGGAACATGAGGATTCGCACGATAAACGAGCCATGGCCCGGAGAGCCTCTCGCCCCTCGGTTTTTCTTAGGGCGAACGATAGAGGGTTCGGCTCTCTGCCGGTTTCGGAATGATGTCCCGGAGACGCTTGCCCGGCAACTGGAGGAATTGTGCACTGACGAACCGGTCGTACGAGATTTTCAAACGAAGCCGAAGCATTTCGAGGTCTATATGAACCTCCTTCAAAGCGAACGCTTCACGATGGGACCTTGCTATCTTATTCCTGATACCACCGTGCCGACAATGGATGTAATTAGCGTCACTCGTGAAAATATGACCGATTTGTTGCGCGGCGGCTTCGAATGGCTGATCTCGGAAATCGATTATGCTCAACCCTGCATCGCGTTCGTGCACGAAGGCAGGGCCGTCTCGATCTGCCGCAGCGTCCGCATCGCATCCCGGGCACACGAAGCGGGGCTTGAGACCTTGGAGGAGTTTCGCGGGAAGGGCTATGCCGCCTCTGTAGTTGCCGGGTGGGCGATGGCGGTGCGGAGCATGGAGTGCATCCCGTTATACAGCACATTGTGCGATAATTTATCGTCTCAGAATGTGGCAAGAAAATCGGGCTTGTCCTTCTATGGAGTCAATTTCACTATAGCTTGACCTCATGCCATGTCCCCGACATTTCGATAGCTCGTCAGCTTTTACAAACCTGTCTTTGAAAAGCAGGGAGCGGGCATTTGACGATGAACTTTAGCCTGAGCGAGAAGGTAGCTCAGGTTTTTTTACGTTTTTGTAATGCGGCCGCCGGTTTTTTTATTCGATTGTAACGGCTCGGGCGGTAAGATAGGTCCTGTACGAAACAACTTCATAAACCCCTGCTTGAAAATACGTTTCCTGAAAGCGAGATGACTTTGATGAAAACGAAAAAGATGATCACGGCCATGGCGCTGACGACTGCCGTTACGCTCGGTTCACTTGCTCCAATTCATGTATTGAATGTGCAGGCAGCGGCTTCATTCACCGATGTCAGCGTCTCGGCGCCATACCAGACGGCGCTTGAAGCGCTCGAAAAAAGCCAGGTCGTTCAAGGTTACGGCCAGCATGACTTCCGTCCGAGCCAAGCGATCACCAGAGCCGAGCTTGCGACGATGGCGGCCAAAGCGTTCAAGCTTCAAGCTGCAGGTCAAGCTGCCGCGTGGGGCGATGTTAAAGCATCCGACTGGTTCCACGAATACGTGAACGCGGTTGTTGGCCAAGGCGCCATGTCCGGGGAGAACGGCAGCTTTAAGCCGAACGATTCGCTGTCGCAGGATCAATTGATCGCGATTGTTGCCAAGGCATCCAAAGCCGATGCGGCCACCCTAAAAAATGCGCTGGGCACGGCTTATTCGGGAAGCAGCTCCATGACCCGCGGCGAAGCCGCTATCGTCATCCATGCCGCGCTGCAGGTCGCTTCCATTCAAGTGACAGAGTGGAAAGCCGTAAACCCGATCACACTGCAAATTACGTTCTCCGCGCCGCTGCCAAAGGAAGAGATCGACGTGGAGAAGGCGAAAGCGAACTTTACGTTCGACAACGGCTTGACGCCGCTTAACATTCCGCAGCTGAAATCGGGCTCGAAATCGACCTATATTTTGCCGGTTTCCCCGCAAAAAGCGGGTACGACCTATACGTTTTCCTACAAAGGCAAAAAAATAGGCACTTTCGAAGCGATGACGAACAAAATTTCGATGAACTCCGCGCAGCAAGTGGCTTCCGATACGTTCGAAATCGAATCGAAGCTGGAAGACGGCGTTACCGACTACGGCAACGTGGTCGTGGCCTACCAAGGAAAACGCGGCGGCCTTGAGTTTAGTCTGGATGACAACAACATGTACAACGGCAAAACGTATCAGCTGATTTCGTCCATGAGAGGCAAGCAAGTTACGATTACCCCGGAGAACGGAGAGCCGATTGTCGCTTCGTACGTGCCGTTTACGCAAGCAACGGACGGGCGCCAGGCTCCGAAATTCCGTTTGCCGGAAGGTCAGATGCTGAAGCCGGGCGTGAAGTATACGGTCACCTCCGATTGGTCGACTTTTGCCAATCCGACGTTTACGGCGAAAGAAATCGCGCCGCTTCAGATTCAAACCGTCGAACAAGCCGATGCCGCTTCGCTGAACGTGACTTTGTCGGCAGACCCGAAAGACGAGCTTTTCGCTCTCCGCAGCATCGTACTGACAGCCGCCGACGGCACTAAGCTGAACGCGACTTACAGGCTGACCTCGCGCAAAGGCGCTGTCGGGACGTTCGATCTGCAGAACGGCGGCAAGCTGACGCCGGGTACGACATATACGGTTGCGCCGCTAGGCAACTGGGCTACGGCCGCGAACGTTACGCTTACCGCGAAATAAAAGCGGTAGAGCACGAGCAATAACACAAACTAAAATCCATCGGTCCTTGGAAAAGGCCGATGGATTTTTGGCGTTTAACCGCCGTTTTGGATCATATAGCCTACGCCAGGGTAGGTTACGATCCATTGACCTTCGGGGAGAACGGCTTTCAGCTTCTGCCGGATGCGTGCGATGGTGACGCGCAAATATTCCACATCGTCGCGGTATTCGCTGCCCCAAATTTCGGTCAGCAGCTGCTCGTGGGTCAGCACCTTGCCTTCGTGCTGAAGCAATTGGACAAGCAGCTTGTATTCCGTGTCCGTAAATTTGATTTCGCTGTCGCCGTGCCACGCCCGGCGCTGCGCCAGATTGACGACGACGGGGCCGAGGCGCAGCTCCTTGGCGCCGGGCATTTGTCCGCTGCCGCGATCGAAGCGCCGCAGCACGGCGCTGACGCGGGCGAACAGCTCATCCAGCGAGAACGGCTTGGTCAAATAATCGTCGGCCCCCAAATTCAGACCTTGCACCTTGTCGCTGGAGTTGCTCCGCGCCGTCAGGATGATGACCGCCACGTCCGTATAGGTTCGGAGCCGGGTCAAAACCTCGAAGCCGTCCATCCCCGGCATCATGACATCGAGCAGAATAAGATCAGGATCGAACAGGTCAAGCGCCTCCAGCGCTTCTGCGCCGCTTGCGCACGTGGCGGTTTCATAGCCGGCCGATTTCAAATTGGCAGCGATAAACCGTAAAATTTTCGGTTCGTCGTCTACGATCATAATTTTATGCTTCTTCATTGTCGTCCTCCGTTTGGCCGTAATAGCTTGGCACCGAGACGATCATCGTCGTGCCCGCGCCTTCCGTACTGTGCACTTCGATCGAGCCGCCGTGCGCGTCGATGATGCCTTTGCAGATCGCAAGCCCTAGTCCCGTTCCTCCGGTACGGCGGCTGGACGAAACGTCGACCCGGTAGAACCGGTCGAAAATGTGGGGCAGATGCGCTTCGGGAATGCCAATGCCGTTGTCCTTGACGAAAATCCGCACGTTCAGCCCGTCCGGCTCCGCTGTGACCCGGATATGAGGCTTCGATTCGTTGTAGCGGATGGAGTTGGTGAACAGATTGATAAAAATTTGCTCCATTCTCCGTTTGTCTGCATAGAGGAACGGCAGTTCCTCATCCAAGTCGATATGAAGCTGCGACTCGGCCGAAAGGGTGTGGGGCAGTCTCTGCCAAGCCCCTTCGACGATGGAACGGACCCGGACAGGAGCAGGATGAATGCTCAGTGCTCCGGCTTCGATCTTGGAAATGTCGAGCCATTCGTCGATCAGCTCCTGAATCCGGCCGATATCCTCATGAATGCCTTCCAGCAGCTCCTGCTTGAACTCCTCGTCCCATCCGGCATGCTTGCGCAGCAGCGTCTCGACGCTTCCTTTGATGCTTGTAATCGGAGTCTTGAACTCATGCGAGGCGAGCGAGATCAAGTCGTTCTTCAGCGAGTCGATCTCATGCTCCTTCGTCATGTCCCGGAAGACGTAGCCGCGTCCGAATTCCTTGCCCCCATCCGTCACTTGAAACGAGGCCAACTGGACGACCCGTTCGTCGCCGGGGGAGCGGACCAGCGTAAATTTGCCGGTCAGATTCGGCTTGCGGCCTGTTGGGGCGAAGTCCTCGTCCGGCTGCGGCATTTTGCGGGCGATCCGGCTTAGCAGTTCCTCCTCCGTCAAACTTAGGAGCTCTTTGCCGTCAAATCTGAACAGCTCGGCCATCCGGCGGTTGGCAAGCACGACCTGCTGGTTCACGTCAATAAGGACGATGCCGTCGGAGTAGCTCTCCAGGACGGCGGCGAGTGTGGCATGCTGCTGCTGCAGGCTGAGCGTCCGTTCCTCGACCCGCTGCTCCAGCTCGCTATTCAGCTCAAGCAAAGCCTGCCGGTTGTCATGAATCTGCTCGGCCATTTGCGCAAATTGGCTTGCCAAATAATGCATCTCGTACGGCGCACCCGGTGAAGACAGCGGCTCGCTCGGCACGGTATAACGGTCGGCCGCGAGCGACTGCGTGTAGCGCACCAGCGCATGGATCGTCCGGTTTAGCCGCTTCGCCAAATAGGACCCCAGAAGCACGGTCAAGCCGAGTGTAAGCAAGAGCAGCAGAAACGTCGATTTAAGCGAGGCGAAGAAAGCCTCCTGTACCGCAGCGTATGAGCGGCCGACCCACACCGTCCAGCCCAGACTGTCGATCGTTTTGAAGGAAACGAGCTCCTTCTGTCCATTGGCGCCGGAGACGAATTTGTCCATCCCTTCCTTGAGGGAAGCCGCCGCTTGGACTATCGGTTCGCCGGACAAATCCGCGATGGACTGCACCAGCTCGCTCCGGGGGTGATAGATGACCTTGCCGGCCGGACCAAGCACGGCGGGATAAGCGCCCGGCCCGTAATCGTATTGGGTGACGAGCCTTGCGATTTGGCCCATGTCGAGTATTCCGATCACAACGCCTTCAAATGCCCGGCTTTCGCTGTAAAACGGGGCGGCGATGGCGACGAACGGAGCAGATCCGCCCTCGGCGCCATGCATCGGTTCTGAAATCGCGGGCTGCAGCGTCAGCTTCACCTTGGTCCAATACTCCCGCGAGCTTAGATCGGCGCCGACCGGAAGCGCATGCGCATTGCCGCTTTCCGCATCCGGCGAGAGAGCTTTGATCGCGCCGTTCTCATCCGTCACATAGAGCTGAGAGAAGCCGGGCAGGTTGTTTTTCACCGACTGGATTTTGCGCGTCAAGCCGGCCCGGTCGCGAAACCCGGGACCCGATGCGCTGATCGTTGTGGCGAGCGTATCTACGGCGTTGCGGTAATAATAAACGTACGTCTCGACGGCGTCGGCGAGACGCTTCGTGGCATGATCTTGCGTCTTGTTGTACTCCTGCGTCAGCTTGTTGATTTGCTGCACTTGAATGGTGCCCAGGATCAGCACCGGCACAATCGCCATAACCGCAAAGGCCAGTGTCAAATGAGTGCGTAGAGAACGATGATTCACGGGTTCCTCCCGGTTTGTTAGAGTGGGTTGGAAAATAGAAAAGCAGAAGCCTTTCCATGCGGCACGGCCGCTGGAAATTCCCCTGCTTGTACTTTCTAGTGTAGCTTGTATTCGGTCTCAGGTCAATAGAGGAGGCTATTACCTATGCATCTTCGAAAAAAACGAGGCGATTCCCGAATGGGTCCGTTACGGTAAGCTCGCGGGTGTCCCAAGGGGTGGTTTTAATGCCGGGCCGGGCGTACCTATAGTCTTTTGCTCCAAGCTCCGCATGGAATGCTTCAAGATTCTCGGCTTCGATGCGGATCGCAGCCCCCGGGCAGCAATCCCCATGATGCTCGCTTAAGTGGAGCGTACACGCTCCAAGCGAAATTTGCATGTATAAGGGCAAGTTTTCTTCGAAACGGTGCTCCCAATCGATCTGGAAGCCGAGATAATCCACGTAAAATGCTCTGGCCTTGGTTTCGTCGAATATTCGAAGAATCGGGGTAACCGATTTCAAGGCGAATGACCTATCGCTCATAGACGCACCTCCGTCACATTTATTTACTTTATTGTATAACAAAACCGGGCAGTAAATCTATGAAAATCGGATCTTTTCCGCCAATCTCGCCGCATCGCGGCCTACCCAGCCGAGCAGGGCTGAGCCCCGGGAAGACTGCCATGGCAGGCCGAGATAAAAAAGGCCCGATACCGGGCTGACTCCGCCTTGGTGGACAGGGTTCCCCTGTAAATCGATGGCTCTGTCGATCCGTATCCACCGGTAATCGCTGCGGTAACCGGTCGCCCACACGATATTGCTGACTTCCGCCTCGGTACCGTTTTCGAAAACAATGCGGTTTTGCTTCGTCCCGATCGCTCTTGGCTTAAGCAGCACTTTTCGATCCGCCATAAGGGATTTCAGTTCGAGTCCGTAAATTTGCTCGGGCTGCCTCTTCAGCCACGAACCGAGAAGGGAGCCTTTATCCGCCTGGATAAATCCGAACAGGTTGAAATACCAAAAAATATTTTTGCCCAGTACATGCATCGGTTTAAAATGCAGCTCGCTTCCGGCGGACAAATAAACCAGTCGCTCCCGTGACAGCTCTGCGGCGATCTGCGCGCCCGAATTGCCGGCGCCGACGACAAGCACAGGTCCGTCACGCAGCTCGCGGGGATTCCGGTATGCGCTGCTGTGCATTTGGTAGATTTCGTCCGGTAGCCCGGAGGCAAAGCCGGGGACGAAAGGCGTGTGGAACGGACCGGTCGCCACGATGACTTTATCCGCCCGATAGATCCCCCGATTCGTTTCGACGAGGAAGCCTTGGCTCGTCTTGGTCATCGAAATGACCTGCGTTTGCAATTGAACCGGCAGGGAATAACGTTCCGCGTAAGCTTCTAGGTAGTCTGCTACTTCGTCCTTGGTTGGCAGTCCGTTCGGATCGCCAGGCATAGGCATGCCCGGCAGCGCATATTTTCGAGGCGTGAACAGCACCAAGGAGTCATAGCGGTTCCTCCAGCTGTTTCCGATGCGGTCGCTTGCATCCAACAAGGTAAACGACACCGCTTGTTGTTTCAAATAATATCCCATCGCGAGACCGGCTTGTCCGGCTCCGATCACCAGCACGTCAACCTGCTTCATCCTCATCAAGCTCCTTAAACGACGTTATAGTTAATTAAAAATTATAAACATATGATCACTCATTCATATATTTATATTGTAAAATAGTTCATCCAACAGTTCAAGAGAAAAATTCAGATAACTTTTTAGCAGCAGGAATAAGCAGCCGGGAAAGGGCATCCGAAGGAAAATTTACCGATTGAATGCGCGCACACCGTAGGAGAGTTTCGTTACTTCTAAATTTAACCTTTCTATATTTTGTAAACTGTATATAATGGATGGTATACCAATCGGAGGTGTTTCATTATGCAAAAAAGCTTGGCCTATTCACTCAACCTAAGGATTACAGGAAAGTTAAAACAACAAGCGGCATGACCCGTCCATCGGTGTGCAAGAGGCGATAGCGTAAGAAACCGTACTGCCCTGTGTGACGTGCTGTCTGCCGGAAAGGCGGATCTGATTACATGAAATTTCACGCGTCACAAGTTTATAAGATTAAAGTCTTTATGACGTCGCTCGCCAATGCGACGGCTTTTACGACCTACGCGGTCTATTACATAAGTCAACTCGGATTGAATCCGTTCGAGCTGCTGCTCGTTGGTACGGTTTTGGAAGTGACGGTATTGATTTTCGAAGGAATTACGGGTGCGGTCGCCGATACGTATGGCCGACGTCTGTCGGTTATTGCGGGGATGCTGGTGATCGGAGGCGCATATGTGCTGGAAGGCAGCGCGCCGTGGCTCGGAGGCGTCAGTCCTTTAATTTCGCTGTTCGTGTGGATATTGATTGCCGAATGCATTCGGGGCGTCGGGGAGACGCTGATCAGTGGAGCCGACACGGCTTGGATCGTTGATGAAGTCGGCGAGCAGAATGTGGGGCGCCTTTTCCTGGAAGGCAAGCGCTTGTCGCTTGTCGCTACGCTGATCGGCATCGCGCTAAGTGTCGGGCTGTCCACGCTTGCGCCTAATCTGCCTTATGTTTTTAGCGGCCTGATGTTTCTCGGCCTAGGGGCGTTTTTACTCCTTTTTATGAAGGAAACCCAATTCGTTCGTCCGGAGCGGCTGGACAAATTCTCCTATTGGCAGGAGATGAAGTCGACGTGGCTATCCGGAGCACGGGTAATACGCCGCCAGCCGGTGCTGCTGATGATTCTCGTCGTCACGCTGTTCAGCGGCGCGGCGTCGGAAGGCTACGACCGGCTCTGGGAAGCGCATCTGATCAAGGAGATCGGTTTCCCGGCCGAATTGCCGTTCTCGATGGCGATGTGGTTCGGCTTGATCTCCGTCCTCACGACATTCCTCAGTCTGATTGTCGTACGACTGGCTGAGAAGCGATTGGATATGAGCAGCGAACGGGTGGTCGTCGTGGCGATGTTCGTTTTGACCGGCTTGCGGGTTGCGGCCATCTTGTCGTTTGCTTTTGCTCCCGGCTTTGCTTGGGCGCTTGGCTCCGTACTTGCGCTTGGTATCATTGGAGCGCTCAGCGGGCCGATCTATGACACGTGGCTTAATCTGAACATCGAAGGCAAAGTCCGGGCGACCGTGCTTTCGATGATCAATCAATCGGATGCGCTCGGCCAGACGGGGGGCGGTCCGTTCGTTGGATGGGTCGGCAGCCGTCTGTCGCTTCGGGCGTCCCTTGTGACCGCCGCAGTGCTGCTGCTGCCGATTTTGGCCGTGTTCGGCCGGACGCTGCGTAAACGATAAAGAACGGCAAGAGGGTGTCCCAAAAATTGGGACACCCTCTCAGGCGCTTTGCGCATGCTATGTTTATGGATTAAATGTTCTGCAATGTTCAACTGCGCCGCATGGCGGTTCGTACAAACCGTCTGCTTCGGGCGGCACTTTTATCCGTTGACAATCTCGCCGCCGTTGATATGCAGAAATTGGCCGGACATATAGGAAGAATCGTCCGACGCGAGGAACACATAGGCCGGTCCCAGCTCTTCGGGCTGCCCGGGCCGTTTCATCGGTGTGTCGCCGCCGAATTTCGCCACCTTCTGCTCATCGAACGTCGAAGGGATCAGCGGCGTCCAAATCGGTCCCGGCGCGACGCCGTTCACACGGATGCCCTTGCCGGCCACGTTCATCGACAGCGAACGGGTGAAGGAGACGATCGCACCTTTGGTTGCCGAGTAATCGATCAACTGGGGATTGCCCCGGTACGCCGTAATCGAGGCCGTGTTGATGATGGACGATCCTTCCTTTAGATGCGGCATCGCCGCTTTCGTCATATAAAAGAACGAAAACAGATTCGTCCGGAACGTCCGCTCCAGCTGCTCCTGCGAAACATCCTCGATGCCAGGCTGCGGATGCTGCTCGCCCGCATTGTTCACGAGAATATCCAGCTTGCCGAAGGTATCGACCGTCCGCATCACGGCTTCCCGGCAAAACGATTCGTCCCCTATATCGCCCTGAATCAGCAGACATTTCCGCCCTTCCGCTTCAATCAGACGTTTCGTCTCCTCCGCATCCCCGGTTTCGTTCAAATAGACGATGGCCAGATCCGCTCCTTCAGCCGCAAAGCAAACCGCCGCTGCGCACCCGATGCCGCTGTCCCCGCCTGTAATCACCGCAACCTTCCCATGCAGCTTTCCGCTCCCTTTATAGTTTCGGTCTACCGCTTTTGGCTTAGGGGTCATGCGGCTTTCAATGCCCGGCTGCCGATCCTGATGCTGTGCCGGCATCGTTTGCTTCTCCGTTTGACCTGTGCTCATGTTCGATCGCTCCTCTCCAGGTTTTAAATTGTATTTGTTAAGCGAAAAGCTAAGAGTAATTATGCGATGTCTCCACAGTGCCGTCTTTGCGGTGCACGATCGCGCTCGTATTCGCGTCGGAGGCCCATTGCTTCGCCTGCTTCACCGCCTCAGGCTTGGTGTCGGCTTGATAACGGACCTTCCCGCCTTCCTCTTTAACGGCCCACCCGTTCTCATGAGGAACGACGTGGAGCTTGGTGGGGCGTTTCTCCTGCGGATGCTTCGGATGCTCTTCGTTCCATTCCTTCGCTTGAGCGGTAGCAATCGCAATTGCCCGCCCTTCTTCGTATCCTTCATCCAGCAGAGCATTGGCGATGTCGACGGCCTTTTCCCTCACTCGAGGCTCCAGGTTTTTCATGGAAACCGGATAATCTCGTTTGTTCCATGGCATGGAACACCCTCCTCTCCTGAATGGCCTTACGCTTCTTACTTACCCGCCGGGCCTGCGATGAAACAAGCGTCCCGAAGCTTCCCTACTATAAAATAGACGCATAGAGAGGCAAGGTTCGTTCGATCTCCTTCAACGCGGCGAATATCTCCGGTTTCGCTTTGACCGCATGCAAAACAAAAAAGCCGCCGCCCGACGATCCGTCAGGCGCGCAGCCTTTTCCCTTCTTGCGTATTAACCTTTGCAATCGCATCATAGCTTGTCCGTGCTGTTATTTCGAGAAAAACCGGTGCATCAGCGACGCATGGAAATGCGAGAAGTCGATCTGCGCCCCGATAAAATAGCCGATGGAGATAAACAGTACGCACCAACTGAACGCGCCGACAGCCGAGAACAGCAAATATTTGCGCTTGCCCATGCCGATGACACCGGACAAGTAGCAGGTCAAATGACGGATGCCGGGAATGAAATAGCCGAAGCTGACCGTCCAAGGCCCGTAACGCTGGAACCAGGCTTCCACTTTTTCCAGCCGTTCCGGGGTCAGCTTAATCCATTTGCCGTGCTTCCACAGCAGCGGCTTGCCGAACTTGCGGCCAAGCGTGTAGCTGCAAAGCATGCCGGTCATCGCTCCCGCGAGACTGACGGCGACCGAGATCGAATAATTCAGCATACCGACCGACGCCAAATAACCGATGAAGGTCATCAGCAGCTCGTCGGGGATGGGCAAGCCTACAATGCCGAGCGCCAGGCTGAAGAATAAAGCGATATATCCGTACTGTAAGATCATCTCCTGTATAAATTGCATGCGGACACAGCTCCTCTCCAGCCGTAGGTGCTAGACGTTCTCGGTATCGTAATCGTACACGGCTTTGTTTGGACGAAATGCGGGAATCTTGATCGTGCTGATCATCAGGAAAGAAAGTCCGACAATGACCAGTACCGTCACCGCCAAAAGATGCGATGGCGGGTTCCACAAGGCAAAAGCGGACAACAGACAGCCTGCTCCGGTAATTGGCAGACCGATATGACAGCGGTTTTGACAGGTTTTTACGTTGAAGCGGGCCAGCCGCAGCGCGCCGCATACCATGAACAACCCGGTCAGCAGCGTACCGTATAGCGGCAGCTCGCGCAGGGCGACGACATAAATAATGATAGCCGGCGCGGCGCCGAAGGAAATCAGCTCCGATAAGGAACGAAGCTCCTTGGCGAATTCGCCCGACAGCTCCAGCTTTTCCGCGATATAGCCGCCGAACATGTCCAGCAAGGCCGCAATCGCGACCAGCAGCACCGCGGAAAGCACCTTGCCGTGAAACGCCAGCAGGAGCGAAACCATGCCTATACCCAGCCCCGCTGCTACGAACACAAACGGGATCGATTTTCTTAACATTGTGATCATTCCTCCTTAGGGGATGGGGGAAGCGCAAGGCGAATCGGCTGTCCCACCGTTTGAACCTCCAATAAATCAAGGATAAATACGAATGTCGGAATTCCGACGATCAGGCCCCAGATTCCGAAGAAATGCTCGGAGAACAGGAGCACGATAAAGGTGTAAAAGATCGGCAGATGCGTCTTCGAAGCCATCAGCCGTGGATTGAGCACGTAGGCTTCCAAGGCGTGAATCAAGGTAATTGTCACGACCAGATAGATGACATAGACAAACCCGCCAAGGCTGAACGCAATAGCGCACAGCGGAATCAGCGAGATAAATACGCCGGCGACGGGAATCAAGCCAAGAACGAAGATTAGGAGCGCCAGGCCGAACAAATTGGGAAAGCCCATCGCCCATAAGGCGATTGTCGTCAGCACGCAGTTGATCAGTGCAATCAGCAGCTGGGTTTCGATCACTTTGCCGAAGGTGAGGACGAATTTTTGGCCGAAGTATTCGATTTCTTCCACCAGCCATCCGATCTTGCTCGCCCGAAGCTTGTGCGTGAACCGGATGACGCTCGATTTGCTGAGCAGTAAAATCAAGCTCATAATGACGGCCAGAAACCATTCGAAGCCCCAATGGCCGACCCTTTTGATCATATCCAATCCGGGCTTGATGATGCTGTGAAGGTCGAGCTGATGAACGACGGAGACGAGATAGCTCACGATTTCGTTCTGCGGATGAGCGTATACGTGCTTGACGGTGACGATCAGTTGACCTATTTCGTGAACGAGGGAGGGAAACACTTTGAAGCCCCCGGCCACCAGTACCGCGACAAACAAAACGTACAGAATGGAGAGCAGCAGCTTGGAATCGACAGGAATGATCGGTTTAATCCAGCGATGGACCAAGTGATGAAGACGATCCATAAGGAACGTCATCAAAAATGTCAACAAGATGAGGTTCAGCATGCCTCTCAGCCAGAACAACAGCAGGCAGAAGAGCGCGAGAATGCCGAAGCGCCGCACATCTTTTCTTTGAAGAAAGGCCATCATATTCATACGAACATCCTTTCGATGGGAACGCGCCAAGTTTGTCTGCCAACATTATAACGCGCCGTTGTGTACTTCATGTGTCCTATCGGCAAAAGAAGGCTCTTGTTTTAATTGCTGCCCGGAACACACGAAAAACACAAAACACATGTATAATGGAACAGGTAAGCACGTTACCGGATAAACAGGAGTTGTCATTGCTATGGAACGAAAAGTTCTTCTCATCGAAGATGAGAGCCTCATTCGCGAGATTGTGGCGGATTATTTCGAAAGGGAACAGTGGACCGTCTACGAGGCGGAGAACGGCAGGCAAGCATTGGACATGCTGGATGGTCTGAATGCGGACCTCGTCATTTTGGATATTTTGATGCCGGAGCTGGACGGATGGATCGTATGCAAGCGGATCCGCGCCAAATCGGCGATTCCGATCATCATCCTCACCGCGAAGTCGGAGGAAGACGACAAAATGCTCGGCTTCGAGCTGGGCGCCGACGATTACGTCACCAAGCCGTTCAGCCCGAAGTTGCTCGTTGCCCGCGCTAAAACGCTAATGAAGCGCGTCGAGGGGACGGTCGGAAAAGAAGATCATATGCTCAGCTTTGGCCGGGTCACGATCAACAAACGGTCGCACCGCGTCGAAATGGAAGGGTTGGAAGTCGAGCTGACGCCCAAAGAATATGAGCTGCTGCTTTATTTGGTCAAAAACGAAGGGATCGTACTGTCCCGTGAAGCGATCCTGAATCAGGTATGGGGGTTCGATTATTTCGGCGATCCGCGGGTCGTCGATACCCATATTAAAAAATTGCGCGGGAAGCTGGGGGACGAGGCGCGGCATATTCGCACCGTCATCCGCGCCGGCTATAAATTCGAGGAGGACCGATGAGAAAAGGCGGCGTTACCTTCAAGCTGTTCGCGATCACAGCGTCTTTTTTCTTGTTGTTTTATGCAATCGTTCTACTCGGGCAATTGCTATTTTTTGAGAAGTTTTACCAGAATCAGAGATTGGCCGGATTGGAAAAAAAGCTGCAGTCCTTTAGCGAGCAGTATGCATCGAACCGTTGGGACGAGCCGCGTATCACCCGCGAGATGGGGCTGTTTATCAGCCAAAATAAAGCCCAGCTCGCAATCTTGAATCCAGAAGGAAAGGTGAAATACGACAATTTTTTTCGCATCGTCATCCGTGACGATAAAGGCGCTTCGGTCAAGATTTCCTTGATGCTGCTGTCCGAGTCCGACCAGAAGGAATTGCTGGCGGCCCACTTGCAGCGTGGCGACCGGATTCAGGTCGAGGGCGTATTCGATGACGAACAGACCAAAGAATTGATCTACCCGCTCGTCATAAAAAAAGCCGGAATGAAGGACATCGGCAGCGCGGAAACCAGCAGCATCGAAGGTCCGTTGGAGCAAATTTCCGGCGTCATCACCGACGCACTGCTGCCCAGCCCGAATCTATGGAACTTGCGCCAGGGCTTATTGTACCTTGCCATTGACGACTGGTTCCCGCTTACCGACGAGCAGAAAGCCGATTTGCAGAGCGGCAAAATGATCGAAAAGGAATGGACGGAGACGCTTACCGGCGTGCGCAGCTTTATCGCGGTTCAGCCCGTGATCCGCGAGGGCAAAGTGAGCGAGCTGCTCTTCGCGGTCACCTCGCTGCAGCAGATTAGCGAGGCTTACGACGCGCTGCGGCTGTTCTACCTATATATCGCGATTGGCGGCATTGTGCTGATCTTGCTGCTCTCGCTGATTTTTTCCAAATTCGTGACCAAACCGCTTCTTGCGCTTAACAAAATCGCGCTGCGCATGGCCAAGCTGGACTTCTCCGCCAAATCGCCCATCCGGGGTAACGACGAGTTCGGCAGCTTGTCCCTCAGCTTGAACAGCTTGTCCGAAACGCTGGATCATACGCTCAAGGAGCTGCATCAGGCCAACGAGCAGCTTCGGGCGGATATGGAGCAGAAGCAGCGGATGGAGCAGCGGCAGAAGGAGTTTGTCTCCAACGCCTCCCATGAATTGAAGACGCCGCTCAGCATTGTCAAGGGGTTTGCCGAGGGGCTGCGGGACGGCATCAGCGAAAGCAAGCGCGAGAGATATTTGGAAGTGATTCTGGACGAAACCGGAAAAATGGAAGACCTCGTCAAAGATATGCTGGAGCTGACGAAGCTGGAATCCAAGACCATCAAGCTGAAGAAGAGCCGGTTTATGGTAAGCGAGCTGATCGAGGATATCGTCGACAAGCTGTCGCATCATTTGAACGAAAAGGGATTGAAGGTCGTTCATATGGCTGCGGGCGAGCATCCCGTCTATGCGGATCAATCCAAGATCGAGCAGGTGCTGTTCAACATCTTGATCAATGCAATCCGTCATGCCGTGCCTAGCAGCGAAATTACCGTCCGCATCGAAAGCGACGGGGAGCGGCTCAAAGTCTCCATCGATAACGAGGGAGAGAACATTCCCGAGGATCAACTGGATGACATCTGGGAACGATTTTACCGTGCGGAACGCTCTCGCAACCGGAAAACCGGGGGAACGGGGCTGGGCCTGGCGATCGTCAAGCATATTTTGGAGCTGCACGAAAGCCGTTACGGGGTAACGAATACCGAGAAGGGCGTCAGTTTTTATTTTTTGTTATAAGCCGGAAAGCAAGTCACGCAGAAAAGCATCGGTTGGATCGACTCCGGGTTCGGAGCTCGACAAGACCGGCGCTTTTCATTTTATTTACAGAAAAGGTTGACGTATTCCTGGGGGCTCGTTTATGATAATCCAAATGATGGAAGGGAGGAACGGTCTATGAATAAAAAGACTAATCGAAGTTTTCGCATTGTTGTAAGCGCTCTTCTGGGTTTATCCATGCTCTCGGCCTTGATCTATTCCGTCCCGGCGCCGTCACTTGCCGCAGGGCCGCTCCCGGCCGATACGAACCTGGTGAAAAACGGAGGCTTCGAGCAGGGCAAGGCCGACTGGGAGGATTGGGGAGCGTCGACCGTAGTAACCACTGACGTTCAAAGCGGAACCAAGGCACTGAAGCTTGGTCCCACCGAAGGCGGCATGGGGCAAAAGATTGACGGGATAGGCGAAAATACGATCGTCACGCTAAGCGGCGCAGGCAAAGCCGGCACGCCGGGCGAAAAAGCCTGGATCGGAGCGGACTGCCTCGATGCCTCCGACAAGAAGCTGGCAGGCGGCAAATTTGTGCTTGGCTTCGAATCTACGGCTTACGAACAGAAGTCACTCTCGTTCCGGACGGTTCCGGGCACCCGGAAAGTACAGGTTTACGTATACAAAAATCCGGACAATGGCAAATTCGCCTATGTCGATGACGTCGCTCTCAAGATCGGCGGCAGCTTGCCGGATGAAGATCCGCCGGTCAAGTCGGTAGGTCCGCTCCCGCCGCCGCATCCCCCGGGCGTGTTCTTTGACGATTTCAAGAACGGCATCGACCCTGAAAAATGGCTGATCGCGAAGCAGCAGTGGGGCGGTCAAGACGTGAACGGCGGCGTGCTTCCGGCCAATGTGGCCGTCACCCGGGACGGCATCGTGGAACTAACCGGCAACGGCGATCTTTACAGCGGACCGGTCCGGGGAATTAACCGTGACGGCTCGACTCGGGCGGACGGCAAACGAACCGGGGCGTCCATCGTGACGAAATATGCCTATGCGTCGGGAAGCTATGAAGTGAGGGCCCAAATAGTGCCGAAGCTCGGTGCAGTGTCGGCCTTCTGGACTTTTTTCAACAACGGCGAGGTTAATCATGAGATCGACTTCGAAGCGCCCGGTGACAAGAGCCTCCGCAAGATCATGACAACGACCTGGGTCGTCGAAGCGCGGAATACTTCGCAGGTAACGGACTTTCCAGAGCAGATCGACGGCAATTGGCACGTGTACCGGTTCGATTGGCACACCGATCCGAAGAGAGTCGATTTTTACGTCGACAATAAGCTGATTCATACGAGCTATACGAACGTGCCCCGGGCAGCCTCGAAATTTTGGCTTGGCGTCTGGTTTCCTAAGGAATGGGCAGGGGTGCCTAACTTTGCTACCGATAAGATGTACATCGATTGGGTGAAAATTACGCCGTTTCTGGAGAAGGGGGATGTCCGGGCAGGGAACGGGGAAACCGGCGAAATCGGTCCGGGCACCGGCTGGGCCGGCTTGAACGAATATCCCGCTCCGCGGTAACGCCGGTTGTACTTACAGGGAAACGTCCCGGAACACAAATCAAGCCCTTGGCCGCTCCCGCTGGGAGAACCAAGGGCTTGTACGTTTTAATCCAACTGTCCATGCTCCGCCAGCAGGGTGACGGCTAAAATAAACATCGCGTGCGACCAAGTTAGCGGCACGACCCAAGCGGTTTCTCCCGTTTGTTTGTCGACCTGTTCGGGCAGAAGCCCTGCCGCCGTGCGGTGATCTATCGCCCATTGCAGGAGCGACTTGGCTTCGGCGTATTGTCCGCGATGAATCCGGTAATGGCACAGCCACAACGTCGTTAAAATCCACGGATTGCCGCCGATGTAATGGTCGTTCTCGTACCGCTTGATGCCGCCGACTGCGGGAGACGTCAAGTATTGCTCGATCGTATCCGCTGTGCGGATCATTCGTGGATCGTCGGCAGGGAAGACGCCGAACGGAACGGAAATGCCGATCAGGCTAATATCGACGATCGGGTCGTGCTCCAGGAAGTAGGTCGTATATCCTTTCGCATTGACACTCACGGAGGTGCCGAGCCCGTGCTGCTGGGCCTCGCGATAGGCCGCCTCCGGCACTGCCAGCTTTAACGCGCGGTAGAAAGCCCCATTCTCCTCGTTCCAGCACAGCTCGCCGATCGACTGGCGGATGCGCTCTGCTTCGAGGCTCCATTCGCTTGCCAGCTCCGGCTTGCCGAGCTGTTCGGCAAAAGAGGCTGCCGCGGTCAAGCCGCCAAAAACCGCGCCCGCCGAAT
Organism: Paenibacillus tyrphae; assembly: GCF_027925525.1. Classification (GTDB taxonomy): domain Bacteria; phylum Bacillota; class Bacilli; order Paenibacillales; family NBRC-103111; genus Paenibacillus_G; species Paenibacillus_G tyrfis_B. The sequence goes on from NZ_BSDJ01000040.1 coordinate 19,717, forward strand.
ACGTGTGCTCGGCGAATCGCTCTTCCCATAGGTCCATGCTGCAGGCGGGCAATCCGGTTTCGGCATCCATGTAGCCGGTAAGGAAGCGGGCGCCCCGTTCGACGGCCGGCCATACGTTTTGCAGGAAAGCTTCATCTTGCACCTGCAGATAATGCTGCCACATGCCCCAAATAATCGAGGCGCCTTCGTCGATCTGTAATCCCCAGGACGGAGCCAGCCGGCCGTCGTGGTAATGCCGCTGCTGCCAGGAGCCGTCCGGGTCCTGAGCTGTGAGGGTCCACTCGTAAAACTTGGCGGACAACTCCGTCAGGCCGACGCGGTCCAGCGCCGTCGTAATAAACGCGGCGTCGCGACCCCAGCAGTAAGAGTAGCCCCCGCAGCGGGAAAACTGCTCGTCGAATTCGGGAGCGGCCACGACGCTGCCGGACTTCTCGTCGCTCATCAGCTTCATCGCCAGCAGCGAACGCTCATACAGCTCGCGAATCTCGCTTCGCGATCCGGGGGCTGGTACGGCATCGTTCAGGAACCGGTGCCAGTAGCTCTCTGTGAAGTCGTACCAGTACGTATGCGGCTGACTCTTCGCTTTGGCCAGCGATTGCTGGGAGGCTTCGCGCGTCTGGCCCGCGGCAATGTATACGGGCACCTCGACAGCCGCGCCCGGCTCCAGCTTTTCAATGTGCCAGCACAGCGCGCCGTCCGGCTTCATGTCAATGCCGTTCCCGTTTAAACGGCCGGTCTGCGCTTGTTCCCACACAGCGGCTCCGGCTTGGTATCCTGTGCAAACGTTTGAACTGGAGACCGAAAAAATATACTCGTGCCGCAGGTGCATGAGCGAATCGTGCACTTCGTCGAACTGGGTCGTATGATAAAAAGGTGTTTCCATCGAGCGGAACGACGAGTAATACATAAAGCGGAACGATACCGGCGCCTCGCCGCGGTTCGTGAACGTATACTGGCGGACGACGAAATCTTCGCCCGGAACGGCGTAATCGACCGTCTCCGCGGACAGCGGGAAGCGTTCGGACACGGCCGTCGTCTTAAACATGTTCGTCCGGGGCACGTAGGAGGAATCATGCCGCCAGCCGTCTTCCTCGCCGTCGAACCAAGTCGTCACTGGTGTGGTCCCCTCGATGTACAGGCCGCTGCGGATTTCGTCCACATGCTGCGGGTAATCGATATGCGGCCACCACAGGCGGTACATCCGGCCGGTGCGGCCCAGAGAGGCGAGAAATCGGGAATTTCCGACGATCGCGTCGATCAAGTAAGGCTTTTTCGTTGTGTACATGTGCTGCATCTCTCCTAGTTTTTGACTTGAATGAGGGACGATTCCCGCACGATCAGGCGGTGGGGAATGATCACGCGCTTTTGGGGCATGGCTTCGCCCTTTACGGCCCGGATGAGCGTTTGTGAAGCGGTGTAGCCGATCTGGTATATCCCGATATCCATGGAGCTGATCGGCGGCGTCGACAGCTCGGATAACGAGATGTTGTTGAAGCCGACGAGGCTGAGATCATCCGGTACCTTGTAGCCAAGCTCTGTCAGCCCGCGCAGCACACCGAAAGCGACGACGTCGTCAATCGTCACAAGCGCCGTCGGCCGTTCGGGGAGACACATAAAAAACGACATCGCACGATAGCCGCTTTCCTGCAAAAAGTCTCCTTCGACGATCCATTCGGGGCGAGCTTCGATTCCGGCGTCCTTGAGCGCTTGCAAATATCCTTTCATCCGGTCGCCCGAAACGATCAGATTCGGCGGGCCGCTCACAAATCCGATGCGCTTGTGCCCTTGGGCGATCAAGTGGCGGGTAGCATCGTAAGCCGCCTGTATGTTGTCGTTGTCCACCGACAAAATATCGGGGAACTCGTCGCTTCGTCCGATCAGGACAAAAGGGAAGCCGTGCTCAAGCATGAACGAAATGAGCGGATCGCTTTGACGCGAATACAGCAAAATCACGCCGTCGACCCGCCGGCCCTTGACAAGCCGGGTAACGGCTTCAAGCTCTTCCCGCTCTGTTGTCCCCGTCGTCATCATGAGATCGTACCCCGTACGTGCCGCTTGGGTAACGATGCCGCGGATCACCTCGGAGAAGAACAGATTCAGGAACAGCTCCTCCGCCGGTCTGGGCAAGATTAAACCGATGGTATTTGTCGTTTTGGAGACGAGGCTCTTTGCCATAATGTTGGGGTGATAGCCAAGTTCCTTCAGCACTTCCCTCACCTTGGCCGCGGTCGCCGGACTGATCCGGGGATGATTGGAAAGAACGCGCGATACGGTGGAAGGGGAAACGCCGGCTTTTTTGGCGACGTCGACGATTGTGATTGCCATGGATGCATAACCTCCGGATGTTCTGTTGGTAGGAGAGTCGCTTTCTTGCGGAATATATGGCAGCAGGATGCTGTCTTGCAGGAATGAAGCTGCGTATGTTCCCCATGGTAACATATCCGAGACGCCAAATGTAGAATGCGACTTGTGCAAACGTTTGAACGCGAACCAGTGCACAAATGCATGCCATTTTAGGTTTAATGTTAGCTCAAAAGCGGGGCTGTTGTAAATATGCGTTTTCAAAATGATCACAAAATGGTTTATTTTCCCTAAAATACGGCTTTAGATGCTGGGAAGTTGAGAAAATGGAAGGATTAGGGGGATCGGAGTGAGAGATTTTGCCAAAATCGGCTTAAATGGGGTATGCAAACGTTTTTACAATTTTTCGTGCACGAGGTATGATATGTTGTGAATGAAGCGTTTCCAAGCTGGGATGTCGACGGAAGTTGAGTTGTTTTTAACAGGTATTGCAGCTTGGTGTGCAAAGGTTTGCGCGAATTGATTTTCGCAAGCGCGAAGGCAGGACGACTATTTTTAGATACTGAAAGGGGTACTCACAAAAATGGAATTTAAGAGAAAGCTCTTGGCGCTGGTTGCCGTATCTTCCTTATCCGTCTCGATGGCAGCTTGCTCCGGCACGAACAAACCGGAAGCCGAGACTCCGGCCTCAAACAACAATGCGCAGTCGCCGGCGGCAGCGGGAGAAACGGGCGCATTGACGCCGGAAGCGGGCGCAAAGCTGGTGATCTGGGAGAGTAAAGATGAACGCGTGTTCACTGATGAAATCGCGAAGCTGTTTACCGAAAAATACAACATTCCGGTTCAGATCGACGAAATCGCTCCGACGGACCAGGTTACCCGACTGACTAACGACGGTCCGGCTGGCGTAGGAGCCGACGTGGTAGTGTTTCCACACGACCATTTGGGCCGGGCCGCATCGGCGCAATTAATTCTGCCGAACGATTCGTTTGCCGAGGAAACGAAGAAAAACAATACGGACAACGCAATTCATGCCGTTACCTTCAACAACACGCTGTACGGTTTTCCGCGGGCCTCCGAAACCTACGCGCTGTATTACAATAAGGAGCTGGTGAAGGAAGCTCCGAAATCGTTCGAGGACGTCGTCGCATTCAGCAAAACGTTCACAAACAAAGACAAAAATAAATTCGGCATCATGTGGGAAACGGGCAATACTTATTTTAACTATCCGTTCATCGCTTCGACGGGCGGGTACCTGTTCGGCAAAAACGGCACGGATAAAACCGATATCGGCCTGAACAACGAAGGCGCACTAGCAGGAATGAAAGTGTATGCCAGCTTGAGAGAAATTTTGCCCGTGAAATCCGGCGATATCAACCCGGACATCAAGCGGGGACTGTTCACGGCAGGCGATGTGGCGATGGACATCAACGGTCCGTGGGAGCTGACCGGCTACAAGAAAGCGCTTGGCGACAAGCTCGGCATCGCTCCGATTCCGACGATCGGAGGCAAGCCGGCGGTATCGTTCTCCGGGGTAAAAGCATGGTACGTCAACTCGTTCTCGAAATATCCGAACGCGGCCAAGCTGTTCGCCCAATTCGCTTCCAGCAAAGAAGCCCAGCTTCTGCTGCACAAGAAGGTCGGAGCCATCCCCACGAACAAAGAGGCGCAAGAGGACCCGCAAATCAAGAACGATCCAATCATCTCCGGCTTTGTCGCGCAGTTCAAAAACTCGCAGCCGATGCCGTCGATCCCGGAAATGGACAGCGTCTGGAATCCGCTTGACTCTGCGCTGACGGAAGTATGGAACAACGGCAAAGATCCGAAAGAGGCGCTCAATACGGCGGCTACCCGTCTGAAAGAGCTCATCAACAGCGGTAAAAAGCAATAACGGACCGGGAGGCTGAGCCAGGGTTCACCCGTCGCGGAATACGGCGGGTGATTCCACATTTTTTTTCGGGGAGAGGAGCATCGTCGTACTATGTCTCAACATCGGATCACCGCAGCGGTGCTGTCATGCATCGGATTAGGCTTAGGACAATGGTATAACCGGCAATGGCTTAAAGGGCTGGTGCTGTTGCTCATCGAGGTGGCGACGCTGAAGTATTTCGTCCAAAATTTAGGCCAGGCGCTGTGGGGCATTGCAACGCTTGGCGAACAGGCGATGCATCTGGAGAAGGTGAACGGCATTGCCAAAATGGTTCCCGGCGACCACTCCATCTTTTTGTTGATTCAGGGCGTCATTACTTTGCTGGTGCTTGGCTTGTTCATTTTGCTGTACGTGCTTGCCGTCAAGGATGCGTATCTCGTCGGAAAGCTGCGGGAGGCAGGGGGAAGGCCGAATAATTTCATCCAGTCGCTTGCCTATATCCGGGACAGAAAATTTGCGGAAGCGTTTCTGATGCTGCCTGCGGCCGGTATTTTGTTTTTTACCATTATGCCGATCATCTTTATGATTCTGCTGTCCTTCACGAACTATTCTTCTCCGAACCATATGCCCCCGGCCAAATTGGTCGACTGGGTAGGGTTTCAGACGTTTAAGGACCTTGTCGGACTCAAGACTTGGAGCCATACGTTCTTCGGCGTCCTGCGCTGGACGATCATTTGGGCGGTATTGTCGACTATCACGACCTTTTTTGGCGGGTTTCTGGTGGCCCTGATCATTCAGCAAAAGGATATCCGCTTCAAAGGGTTTTGGCGGACGATCATGATCATCCCTTATGCCATTCCGCAGCTTATTTCTCTGCTGGTGATGCGAAATCTGTTCAACGGCCAGTTCGGACCGATCAATCAATATTTATCGTATTTCGGACTGGAGAAGCTGCCGTGGCTGACGGACCCCCTGTGGGCCAAAGTGACGGTTATCGTCGTGAACATGTGGGTCGGCGTGCCCGTTTCCATGCTGCTGATCATGGGCGTGCTGACGACGATTCCGCGCGATATGTATGAGGCGGCGGAAGTGGATGGGGCGACCGCGTTTCAGAAGTTCCGCATCATTACGCTGCCGATGGTCATGTTCACGACGGCTCCGATCTTGATTACGCAGTTTGCGGGAAATATTAACAACTTCAATGCGATCTTCCTGCTGACGGACGGAAATCCGGTCGAAGGGGAGTATCAATACGCAGGTGCAACCGATCTGCTTGTTACCTGGTTATATAAGCTGACGCTGAACCAAAGCCAGTTCAACATGGCCTCGGCGGTCGGTATTATCATTTTCCTGATCATTGCTTCGTTCTCGATCTACAATTACCGCAGGACCCGTTCGTTCCGGGAGGAGGATATGATCCAATGATAGGGAGAAAATTAAGCAATGCGATTCGGCTGACGTTCAGCTATCTGTTTCTGATCGTGGCGTGCATATGCTGCTTATATCCGGCGCTGTGGGTCATTCTGGCCTCCTTCCGGCCGGGTCGTTCCTTGTACAGCAAAACTTTACTTCCCGAGCAATTCGTGTTCGAGCATTATACGGAGCTGTTCACGTCCAAAAGCTTCCTGTTCGGTACCTGGTATTGGAATACGCTCAAAATCGCCACTCTATCGATGGTTTTCGGGACGTTAATGGTGCTGCTGTGCGGCTACGCGCTGTCCCGGTTCCGGTTCAAAGGACGCAAAACCGCGCTGTCCACCTTATTGATTCTCGGGATGTTTCCCGGCTTCATGAGCTTGATCGCCATTTACATCTTGCTGAAGGAATTGAACCTGCTGGATACGCATCTGGCGATGATCATCGTCTATTCCTTCGGCGCTCCGCTGCTTGGAAGCTTTATTGCCAAAGGTTTTTTCGATACGATCCCGCGCAGTCTGGATGAAGCGGCAAGAATCGACGGGGCGAACAACATTACGATCTTCGTCAAAATCATGCTTCCGCTCTCCAAGCCAATGCTCGCCTATGCTGCGCTGACGCAGTTTGTCGGCCCTTGGATCGATTTTATTTTCGCGCGGATGGTGCTGCGCACAAGAGACAAATGGACGCTGGCCGTCGGCCTGTACGACCAGATCAGCAGCAACCAGAACAGCAATTTTACGCTATTTGCGGCGGCGGCCGTGCTGATTGCGGTTCCGATCTCGCTCCTGTTCATTTATTTACAGCGTTTCCTGGTGGAAGGGCTGACGGCGGGGGCAAGCAAAGGTTAAGACCAGCGCTTGAAGACCAATCGAAACGGCAAAAAGGAAAGGGGACAAGTCCCGCATAACCTGCGGAGCTTGTCCCTTTTTTCGTGCGGACATTAGCTTGGGGAGGGGCGCTCTTTATTGGGCAAGCAGAAGACGGAAGCCGTTTGCGGGCAAGCACAGATGCAATTCGCCGTTGTCTGCGATCAGGTCTTCTTCGGTCAATAGGTCCCTCCAATGACGGCCGGCGACCGGCAGAGCCAGCGTATCGGCTTCAGCCCCCGCATTGGCGGCGACGATCAAGCGGTCGCTGCCCAGCGAGCGTTCGTAGGCAAGGCACATATCGTTTTCTTGCGTGAACAGGAAGGTCAGATCGCCCGTGCGCAGCGCTTCGTATTGTTTGCGCAGCGCGATGACCTGCTGGAAGAACGTGAACAGCTCACGGTCCTGCTTCGCTTCGTCCCATTCCATGCATTTGCGGCAGCCGGGATCGTAGCCTCCGGTCAGACCGATTTCGTCGCCGTAATAGACGCACGGCGTACCGGTGAGCGTGAATTGAAGCAGCGTAGCCAGCTTCATCCGCTGCTTGTCTTCATCGCAGAGGGTTAGCAGACGCACCGTGTCGTGGCTTCCGAGCAGGTTGAAGGCGGCTTCGTTCGCCTGCTGCGGATAGCTGGCCAGGAGAGCACCCAGGGCGTTGGCGAAGCTTGCGCCGTCCCGTTCCTTTTTGGCGGCAAATTCGATAATGATATTCGTCAGCGGATAGTTCATCACCGCGTCGAACTGGTCGCCCATGAGCCATGGCATGGAGTCGTGCATAATTTCGCCGAGGATGTAGGCATCGGGCTTGGCCTTCTTCACGACGTCGCGGAATTCGCGCCAGAAGCGGTGATCGACTTCATTCGCCACATCCAGACGCCAGCCGTCGATACCGACTTCTTCGATCCAGTACTTGGCAACGTTGAGCAGGTATTCCTTCACTTCGGGATGTTCGGTATTCAGCTTGGGCATGATCGGCTCGTACGCGAACGTATCGTAAGTCGGAATGCCCTCCTTGACGTCGAGAGGCCATTCCCGTACGTGGAACCAGCCGGCGTAACGGGAATCTGCTCCCTTTTCCTTCACGTCGAGGAAGGGAGGGAACGTGTGCCCGCAATGGTTGAAGACGGCGTCCAGCAGCACGCGGATGCCGCGTTCGTGGCAAGTCTCGACCAGCTTCTTCAGCGTCTTGTTCGTGCCGAAGTGAGGATCTACCGTCATATAATCGGCGGTATCGTATTTATGGTTGGTGGTCGCTTTGAACACCGGATTGAAATAAATGGCGTTGACGCCCAGCGCGCTCAGGTGATCTAAATGGTCGATGACACCCTGCAGATCGCCCCCGAAATAGTTTTTGGGCGTCGGCTCGCCGCCCCACGGTTCCACGCCTTCCGGATCGTTGCCCGGGTCTCCGTTGGCAAACCGTTCGGGGAAGATTTGGTAGAAAATGGCGTCTTTGACCCAAGCCGGGGGGGTGAACACGTCCGCCGGATTCAGGAAAGGGAAATCGAACATTTTGATGCTGTCCTTCGGCTCTTCGTTCAAAATGCCGGTCTCGATCAACCAGACGGCTTCTTCGCCCGCTTCCAGCCGGAAGGCGTACTTCATACGGCGCAAGGGCGGCTGCACCGCTACATGCCAATAATCGAACAGCGTGTCGCTGACCCACTTGGTCATGGGTAGCTCTTCGACAGTTCGGTCCCACGCGTATTTGTCGCCAACGATCAAAGCGACCCGTTCGACGTCATCCCGCTTGGTACGCAGGCGCAGATGGATCGTGCGCTCATCGTAGGCATAGGCCCAGTTGGATTTCGGGCGATGGTAAATAGCTTCCAGTAACATGATGGCATCCTCCTTGGCAATAAAAAAAGGCACAACCCCGATGTGAAACGCGAGGTTGTACCTTTTTTGCTTGGTAGCATTGCCTTTAATTTTAGCAATACTATAGCACCTCTTTGGCGGAAACTCAAGACCGATTCGACCTACTCACCGAGTTTTTTTGCCGGCTGCAATCGGGCCGCATTACGGCTGCCAGTTCACCGTTACGGTTGCCGTACCGCTGGAAGGCGTGGTGAACGTATGGTTGGAGCCACCTTCCCAGGTGACGGAACTGCCGTTTTTCTTGATAAATTTAAATTCGATGGCCGTTCCCGCTGGAACGCTGACATCGTAATACCAGTTCGGATAAGCGTACATCACCTTGTTAAACAGCGGACCGATCGCTTTAGCCGGTTCCCACTGCCCGAGCTCGCTCACGCTGCCTGTCAGATAAACGTTTTCCCCCAGCGTCGTCGAGGCGTTGTTCAGCACGAAGCGAACGCTGACCTGCTCCTTGGTCAGGAGGTTGAAGCTGCCGTACACGTTGCTGTCCGCCGCGCCGGCCGTTCTGACTTTGATGCCGTATTTGCCCGCTGCGGCCGCCGGTGCGACGACTTTGATCTCGGTATCCTCCCAAGAGACGATATTGGCGCCGGTAACGGCCGTCGTGCCGAAATAGACCGTGCCCTTCGTCGAGCCGAAGCCTCTGCCGTCAATGGTGACGGTATTGCCGGCTTTGGCCATCATCGGGCCGACATGTCCGATCGCCGGAGCCGTTTGCGCAGCTGTGTACTGCCAGACGGATACGCCGCCGGCGGCCAGCGTGAACGAGGATGCGGCGCCGCCGCTGCCTACCGACAGGCTACCGCCGCTAAGCAGTCCTCCCAGCGCATCGGTGTAAGTGCCTGCCGGCAGCGAAGTAACGAGCCCGCTGATCGAGGCGGGGGAGGTCAGGTTGCGGTTGATGGCGACGACCGCCGCGCTGCTGCCGAATTTGCGTTTGTAGATATAGACGTCGTTGTTGATCCACCGCTGCTGTGTTGTTCCGTAAGCGATCGCCGGGTTCGACTTGCGGAGCGGGGCCAGCTTCTTGATGACGTTATAGGCGGTGGTTGCCGTCGAGAACGAGGTCATCTTCGCCCGGTTGTTCGGATCGCCGTTCCCGGTCATATACTGCTCGGTTCCGTAATAAATGGCCGGTACGCCACGGGATGTCAGCGTAAAGGCAAGCGCCTGCTCCAGCTTTCGGTTGCTTGTGCCCGATAGCTGGAAACGGTCCATATCATGGTTATCGATGAAGGTCACCTGATCGTTCACTTGGGCATAATCTGCGGCCGTCCCGGTAATCATGCTGTCCAGACCAAGCATGGAGTCCGTATTGTCACGGAACACTTGCCGCACTTTTTGCCCGAACCGGAAGTCGAGCAGGCTCATGCCGCTTTCGTTGGCGAACTGATGATTGGCGGGATCTACCTCATTCGTGCCCAGAAACCATTCGCCGAACGTGAAGACGGGCTTCGTGTTATAGATGGAAGCCATCCAATTTTTTTGCCAGCCGAAAGGCATATGCTTGACCGCATCCACCCGGATGCCGTCGATCCCGAGATCCAGCCAGGTCCGGATCGCTTCTTTAAAATACGTATCGATGAAGCTGTTATTATGGTCCAGGTCCGCAAGATCGAACAGGTTTTTGTAGATTCCGTTTTCCAGCGTCGAAAAATCCGTTCCGCCGTTATGGTGGAAATAACGGTTCGTATCTCCGGTGTAGCTTCCGACCAAGGCGCCGTTATTGTACAGTTTGCCGTTTTCCGCGAAGGCGGTGTTCGTCTCCGTGGCCGGGGACGTATGGTTCGGCGCAAAATCGATAATGACCTTGATGTTTTTGGCGTGAGCGGCGTTGATCAGGTTTTGAAAATCGGTCATGCTGCCGAAGGCGGGATTGGTCTTTTGGAAATCGCGCGCCCAGTAGCCATGGTAGGCGGTGCTGTTCGTGCCGGAATAGTTGATGACGGAATAAATATTTTCGACAGGCTGGGAAATCCAGATTGCGGTTATGCCCATGCCGGTCAAATAGCCGTCATTGATTTTATTGACGATGCCCAGCCAGTCGCCGCCGCAATACAGCTTCAGATTGCTGCTGCAGGTGCCGTCGAACGCATTCCCCGTCGGATTGTTGCCCGGATTGCCGTCGGAAAACCTGTCGGTCACGATCTGGTAAATAACGTCCGTCGAAAAGTTTTGTTTGTTGGACACGGACGTATCTGGAGAGGCCGACGCCGCCGGCGAAAGCGGGGGCAGGGCCGCGGTCAGCGACAATGCAAGAACGGCTGCAAGAAATTTCGGGAATGTTTTCAATATCATGTCCTCCTGCTTCCTAAGTGTGTGTAAAAAAATGAAACGCTTACATTTTTGTCGTTCGATCCGGTTTCTGATGAGTCACCCCCTTTAAAACAAACAACCCCGGCGTCTCCTAAGAGATACCGGGGTTGTTTTTCAAACCGATAACAATATCGGTCTAAAAAATGCATGGCCCTTATGTTGATTTTCTACAAGATTATTGTAAATTCGATTGCATGAATTTGTCAATCGAGAGATTTTTTTCTTCAGCCCCTCATGCGGCGCGAAGCTTTACGGCTTCGTCTTGCGCCAATACACCCCGGTCCTATCGATCGGAATGAGCGGGTCCTCGATGTTGTGCGCCTTCCTGTAATCGTGTACCGCAGCCGAGCAATAACCGATCGAATAGTCGTCGATAATGACATAGCCGCCGACAGATACTTTGGGGTACAGGTTCGTCAAGCTATCCATCGTCGAGGAATACATGTCGCCATCCAGCCGGGCGATGGCGATTTTCTCAATCGGCGCCTTTGGCAGCGTGTCTTCGAACCAGCCTTTCAGGAAGCGCACTTGATCGTCCAGCAGATCGTACCGCTGAAAATTTTTGATCACGTCGGATAACGAGACTTTTAGAAACTCCTGCTCGTGAAATATAGCCCCCTTATCGACGGGATAGCGGGCTTCATCCGGGGCGGGCAAGCCTTCGAACGAATCGGCCACCCAGACGCGCCGGTCCTTCACGCCGTTTGCTTTCAAGAAGCCTCTCATAAAGATGCATGCCCCGCCACGCCATACTCCCGTCTCGATAAAATCGCCTTCGATGTTATCCGCGAGCACGGAATCCATATGCTGATGCAAGCTGTTCATGCGCAGCCTGCCGATCATACTGTGCGCGAGCATCGGCCAGTCCAAGCCTTGCCTGCGGTTTTCGACGGTAGCGCCGGGTTCGTGTTCGAGCCATATTTCATACAAAATCGTTTTCTTCAGCAACTCGAGATACAATTCTTTTGCCGTATCGCTCGGCATGCTCCCACTTCCTTTCGGTGTCGTTCCACTAAATCCAATATATTCGGTTCCAACGGCAAGGTGTGAGCGTTTGTCCAGCACGCGCGGGCGGGGAGGGCCGGTACAGCCGAAAATGTATTGACAAAACAGCTAATATCAGGTAATTTCATTCATGACAATGATAATCATTATCATTTTTGTGGCAGCCGTTTATTAAACACATTGGGGGAGAGCGTAGTTGTTAAAACAGTTTCGATTTAGAATGTCTGCTTTTTTTCTGCTTTGCATGATGATCGTCCTTGCGGGCTGCGGAACGAAAGCGCCGGAAACGGGCGGGAACGCAGCTAACGGTACCGACAGCAAAGGAGCGGCTACTGCATCCGCACCTGCGGCCAAAGCGGACGAGGTACGGAAGATCAAGCACATCATGGGCGAGACGGAAATCAAGGGAACGCCCAAGCGCGTCGTCGTCTTGACGAACGAGGGGACGGAAGCCGTGCTCGCGCTCGGCATCAAGCCGGTCGGAGCCATTCAATCGTGGGAAGGCGAGCCTTGGCATGACCATATCAAAGCGGAGATGCACGGCGTTGCGGTACTCGGCTATGAGGATCAGCCGAATCTCGAAGCGATTGCTCAGCTAAATCCCGATCTTATTCTTGGCAATAAAACGCGGCATGAGAAGATCTACGAGCAGCTGTCGAAGATTGCGCCGACCGTTTTTTCCGAAGACTTGACCGGCAGGTGGAAAATAAACTTTAATTTTTACGCCGATGTGTTGAATAAGAAAGCCGAAGGCGAAAAAGTGATGAAGGAATTCGATCAGCGCGTTGCTGATGCCAAAGCCAAGCTCGGACCGAAATTGGCGAGTAAAGTGTCCATCGTCAAATTTTCGTTCAAAGGCACGCAAATCTACAAGAAGGATACGTTCAGCGGCGTGCTGCTGGAGCAGCTCGGGTTCGCCCGTCCGGCATCACAGGACAAGCCGGAGTTTGCCGAAATGATCTCGCAGGAAAAAATGGATCTCATGGATGGCGACATTTTGTTCTATTGGGTGTCCGAATCCAAAGGGAAAAACGATGTCTCGAACAAGGCGAAGGAATGGTTCGACAGTCCGGTATTTAAAAACTTAAACGTCGCCAAAAATAATAAGGTGTTCAAGGTGAATGAGACGATCTGGAACACGGCGGGCGGCATTAAAGCGGCCAATTTATTGCTGGATGACATCTTGAAGCGTTTTGAAGTGAAGTAGCAGTGAAGTAGCATCTCGCTCAGGCGCGAAACAGTCGGAATTCTGTTTTAAGACAGGAATTCCGGCTTTTTTGCATCAGAGGGAGGTTTTCCTAGTAGCGGGCTTTCTACGGAGATTGACAAAGCCGACGGGGTCGTATATCATTTTGCTAAGTGGTCACTTAGTGAATGTGGATTCCATTGCGCAAAAGGATGAGTTCCGATGAAAACAAGAACAAGCCGCCAGCAGCAGGCGTTGGAAACGAAAAGCAAGCTGATCGATGCCGCTCTTCGGACGTTTTCCCGCAAAGGCTTCAGCGAAAGCACGACCAAAGATATTGCCAAGGAAGCGGGTGTTACGGACGGCCTGATCTATCACTATTTTCAGTCCAAGGAAGATTTGCTGTGGGCCATACTGGACAAATACACGCTCCTGCATTCCATCCGGCAAGCGCTGGCGGCCATGGACAAGCAAGCTCCGCTAGAGCACAATTTGACGGCGTATTTTCAAGCCTTGTTCCGCAATTTGCGCGAGCAGCAGGACTTGATCGTGATGTGCTTCGGCGAGGCTCAGCGCAATTCCGAGATTCGTGCCCGAGTGGAGGACATTATACGGGAAGGCGTCGAGCTGCTTTACGCGTTTGTTGCGCAGCAGGTTCGTTTGGACCCGCAGGAGCTGCTGGTCGCGATCCGCAATGTGCAGACGTCGATGGTTTTTTATTTCTTAATGACCGCCCGGTTCGCTGACGATGACACGCAGAGTACGGAGTATATCCGGATCTCGATCAAGCAGTTTTTGAACATCGTCACCTAAATTTTTTTAGCCATTTCATTAACTAATTACTTAATAAACGAAAATGGAGGTTGGTTTGCTATGAAAATAATCGACGTAGACGTCGCGGTCGTCGGGGCCGGACCCGGAGGGTGCATGCTCAGTTATTTGCTTGCGCGGAGCGGCGTGAGAACGGCGCTGCTGGAACGGCATAACCGCTTGGACCGCGAATTCCGGGGCTATTTTTTTCAACCGTCCGTCGTTAAGGTGTTCGATCAGATCGGTGCGCTGGAAGACATCTTACATATTCCGCATCAGCGTGTGCCCAAATTTACGTTTGTCGACCATGGCAAAACGCTGTTCGAGGTTCGCTTCGACGAGCTGGAACCGCCGTACAATTACGGTCTGACCATTCCGCAGCCTCCGCTGCTTGAGTTTTTCATCGGGCAGGCTGCTCGTTACTCTAACTTTACGTACTTCGGAGGGACGGCGGTGGCGGACCTGATCGAAGAAGATGGCGCGGTGCACGGCTTGATCGCCAAAAACCACGAGGGCGAGGAATTGGAAATGCGCTGCCGGCTTGTTGCCGGAGCGGACGGGCGCCACTCCACGATTCGAAAGCTGGCGGGCCTAGGCCAGACGATGGGGGAGTTCGAGTTGGATTTCGTATGGTTCGATATGCCCAAAGTCCCGGGCAAGGATTATCCGCTGCAAATCCAGATCGAAGACGAAGGCATGCTGATCTATATTCCCAAAGGCGAGGATCAAGTGCAGGTCGGCTGGGTGATTCCGAAAAAGACGTATCCGGAGCTCGTGAAAAAAGGTATCGAAGATTTCGTCCGTACCTTAATTGCCGTCGAGCCGGATCTGCAGAACGTGCTTCCGTGCCATCTCAGGAGCTTTAAGCAATGTTCGGTGCTGGACATACAGGTTGGCATGACCGATACATGGGTGAAGGACGGCTTGCTTCTGCTCGGAGATGCGGCACATATCGCTTCACCGTTTTCCGGGCAGGGCAACAGCCTGGCCATTCAGGACGCGGTCGTCGCGCACGATACGGTGATGAAGGCGTTGGAATCCGGAGGCTACGGCATTGTGCCTGCCGAGCTTCTGAAAAGGTACGAGCTTTACCGCAAGCCGGCGGTAGCTGAAATTCAGAGCATGCAAGCGATGCAGGCCCGCTTGATCGCCATGAAGTCCCCGGGGCTGCTCAGACTGCGGCGCATGCTCGCGCCGGTGATGCGCCGGACACTGCTATTTCATCAGATGAGGAATAAGATTGCTCTAGGCGTTCAGCGGGTGGATGTGAACACCTCGTATTTTATAAGGTAAGACTGGCCTCAAACTAGATATATTTTGACAATCGGAATCCCTTTCGTTTAAAGTAGGTAGTATACTAACTACTATGAGGGGGAACTATGGAAGACATATTCAAGGAACTGCAAAAGCTCGGTTTTTCGCCATACGAGTGCAAGGCTTACGTCGGCCTGCTGAAGTCGCACCCTGTCACAGGCTACGAAATAAGCAAGCGTTCGGGCGTCCCCCGGTCGATGATTTACGAGGTGCTCGGGAAGCTGATGGACAAAGGCGCGGTTCATCTTGTCCCATCCGAGCCGGTAAAATATGCCCCGGTGCCGGCGGACGAATGGATCGGCCGGTTGAGGAAACAATTCGACCAGTCCTTTGCATATTTGGAGAAATCATTGACGATGCTTCAGCAAGAGCGGGAAATGGATGTCATCTGGCATATCCGCAGCGATGAATCGGTCATGAACGAAATTGCGGATCTGATCGGCAGAGCGGAGAAGGAGCTGTGGCTTTCCGTCTGGGAGCCGCAGGTTCCCGAGGTTAAGGCATCGGTGGAGCGTCATCTCCGGGAGGGCGTACCTGTTTTTTCCGTTCTGTTCGGAGCGCCGGGGACGCAGATCGGGACGACGTTTCACCATGACTACATGACTCCGGAGGTGGTGAAAGAGCGGACCGGCGGCTGTTTGACGATTGCCGCCCGGGACGGGGAAGAGGTGCTGATCGCGAACTTTTCGGGCAAATCGACCGCTTGGGCAGTCAAGACGCACGACCCGGCTCTCGTGCTGGTAGCGACGGAATATGTCCGGCACGACATCATGCTCGAAGAAATCACGGTCCAAGTCGGTCCGGAGAAGCTGGATGCGCTGTGGCGGAATAACCAGGCCCTGACCCATGTCGTGACCGGAAAACGGAACGACGGGCGGGAGGAACCATGAGCGAGAAACCCATTCATGCAGTTTACCCGGGGAGCACTGGAAACGAAGAAGGCTTTATGCAAGGCGTGAAGGACTGCTTGCCTACGGTGCTGGGCTATTTGAGCATCGGCTTCGCGGCCGGCGTCGTCGAGAAGACGGCAGGGATGTCCCTTGCCGAAATTGCGCTGATGTCCTTGCTGTTGTATGCCGGTTCGGCGCAGTTTATCGCTGCCGGCATGATGGCGGCTGGGAGCCCTGCCACGGCTATTATATTTACCGTATTTTTCGTCAACCTGCGCCATCTCCTTATGAGCGCTGCGCTTGCGCCTTATTTCCGGCATCTGCCGGCATGGAGGAATGCGGGGATCGGCTCCTTGTTAACCGACGAGACGTTCGGCGTAGCCGCTTCCCGATTAACGGGCAAGTCCAAGGGCAGCGAGAAGTGGATGTTCGGCCTCAACGTGACCGCTTACCTCAACTGGCTCGTCGCCAACGTGGCCGGGGGCATTTTCGGTCAATGGATCCCCGACCCGGAGAAATTCGGGCTGGACTATGCTTTGCCTGCTATGTTCATCGGGCTGTTCATGCTTCAACTGATGGAGCGGTCGAAGCCTGGCGTAGATCTCCTCGTAGCATTTAGCGCCGTCGTGACGGCCATTGCCGGGAGTGTTTTTATATCCGAAAGCGCAGGCGTGCTGATCGCGATTTTGTTCGCCGCAAGTATAGGAGTGTGGATTGAAAAATGGAAATAAGGCCGAGCTTTCTATGGATGCTTCTGGGAGCGTCGCTCGTGACGCTGCTCCCGAGAATTTTGCCGCTTATCGTACTGAGCCGCGTCCGTTTGCCGGATTGGGGGCTTCGCTGGCTCGGTCATATCCCGATTGCCGTCATGTCCGCTTTGCTGGCGCAAGAGCTGCTCGTTTCGAAAGGCGCTTTCTCGCCGCAGCCCGTCGCTCTGCTGTCCGCCGTTCCCGCCTTTGCCGTAGCCTATTTCACGCGGAGCTTGTTGGGCACGGTTGTGACGGGCATTGCGGCGACAATGCTGTTCCGTTACGTTTCATCGCTGCTTGCCTTATCATGAAATTGAGCATCTAGAGGGGATAGGGAGTTCCGTGGATGATTCTTGTCTGCCCTGCATGGCGAGAAGCGGGACTGACCCGTCCTCTGTTTCCTAATTCAGAAACGCGTTGATGTAACCCCTCGCGGTTAAGTACTCCACCACTTTGGCTGCGCTTGCTTCTTCGGTTTCCTGTTCCGTATCGACAACAAGGTCGGGCTGCTCCGGCTCTTCATATGGATCGGAGATCCCCGTGAAATGAGCAATTTCCCCGCTTATCGCTTTTCGGTAAAGTCCTTTGACGTCCCGACGGATGCATTCTTCCAACGAACATTTCGCATATACTTCGATAAAAGGGTCGATTTCCTTGCGCGCATAGTCTCTCATGGACCGGTAAGGGGATATAAAAGAGGCCAACACGATCACCCGGTTGCGGGTGAGCAGCCTGGCCACGTAGGCCACACGCTCGATGCTTCGGAAGCGGTCTTCGCGCGAGAAGCCAAGATCGGCACAAAGCTGCTGCCTTACCACGTCGCCATCCAACCGTTCGACGGGGAGCCCGGCGGCTGCGAGCTTCTCTTCGACCCGACGGCAGATCGTTGTTTTTCCGGCGCCGGACAGACCGGTTAACCAGACCGTAGCTCCGCTGGACATATGCATTTCTCCTTCTTTTTTCATTTAACGGACATAGACATATTAAGAAAAAAACTTGAGATGGCACCTATCATCAACGAACCGTATCCGGACTTAGATGTCACTTTGAACGAAAAGGGGAATTGGAATGGATATCATTATCTCGGCCGTCGCTAACCGTACGGGCTCTACCCTGGTTCAGCGCATCTTCAACGCACGCCGGAAAACGCTGATTTGGGGAGAGCACGGGGGAATCGTATCCGAATTCGTCAGAATCGGCGAGCTGGCGGGATACTTCTCGATCCAAGGCAGGGAGGAAAAGGAAGCTTACTTCAAGAGCGGCGAGAATCCGAACACCTGGATCGCCAATATGTCGCCCGATTTGATACGAGTCAGGGAAGGAATCGTACAAGGCGTTAGAGCATGCTTCAGCGCCATGTATGCGGAATACCGGGACAGTCACGACCGAATCGGCTTCAAGGAAGTCCGTTACGGGAAACCGGAAATCGAACTGCTGAAAACATGCTACCCTGATGCCGTGATCGTTCTGTTGGTCCGTCATCCCGTTGATGTATGGAAAAGCGAGACGTCTTACTGGTCGGGGGATGCCGGCTTGTTCGCTCGTACCTGGAACGAGCGGGCGCTTCAGTATGCGGAGCTTCGCGATCCGGGGCGGGGCATTCATCTGCTGCGGTACGAGGAGCTTGTCGAACGGGACGAAACCGCGCTCGGTCTGCTGGAGGAGCTGGCCGACGTTTCGCGCGACGAGATCGACAACGTGCTAAATGTGAGCTTGAACAGCACCCGTACCGAACGAGCGGCCATCGACATCGAGCAGATCCGGGCGATGTGTCAGGAAGGGATGGAGCGGCTTCGCTACATGGATTAAATGGTGCAGCCAATGCGTATCTTTCCTGATAATAAGCGGCAGGGTCGATGTCGAAAAGGGCGTAGGTAATGTGGTCCTTCGTAAAAGGAGATTTTTCGCTGAACGTACATTCCTCCTCAGATTGTGCGCGACCCGCACAGATGCATAAACCACTATATTCTGCGACCCCATGCGGCGAAACTTCAAAGACGACTTCTTGCGAAATTTGACATTCAGCCGGGAAACCGAGTAAACTAATGTTGAAGTGAACTTAATAGTTAAGGTGATTAAGATGACTGAAGAGCTGATCCGTTACGTGAAAGAGATCAACAAAGCCGAATACGACACCAATGTGATGCTAACGCTGGAATATGCCGCGTTGGTCGATGAGACGATTACGGATAAGCAGCTCATTGTGCTCGGGATGGTCCATAAGCACGGCCGGCTCAATACGGGCGAGATCGCCGATAAAATGGGAATTACGCCAAGCGCCGTCAGCCAGTTTCTCGGCAAGCTGGACAAAGCGGGGTACATCAAGCGGTCGATCAATCCAAGCAACCGCAGGGAGATCATTGTTGAACTGGATCGGCGGGGCACCGAATATATGGCCCGAAACGAGCAGATCGAACGTTCCATTATTGAGCGTTACTATTCAAAGCTGGGGATGGACGATATTTTGACTTTGAGAAATATTGTTTTGAAGCTGAAAGCTATTGTTGAAGAGGAACAGGCGAAAGGAAACTAATTTTTTTGACCTACTGTTAAGTTAACTAAAATATTAATTAAAATTAACTGTTGATAACGAAATCGGCTCCATGAGAGGAGAGCAACTCGAATGCGCGTGAATCATACGACGAATATTGAACAAGCTGTCGAACGTATCGTTCAGCCTTATGTCAGCAAAAGGAGGCATGCGGTGCTGTCGGTCGGCATCTTGCGCGGAGGGGAGAGGCTTGTGTTCGGGTTCGGGGATTTGCGGCCGTTCGGAGCGGTGTCCTGCGATAACCTTATATACGAAATCGGTTCGATCACGAAAGTATTTACCACCTCGCTGCTCGCGCTGCTGATCGCTGAAGGGGCGCTTCGCCCGGACGATTCGCTCGGGAAGTTCGAGCCATCGCTTCCCGGCAATCATCCGGTGACGCTTGCCCATCTGGCCACGCATACGTCGGGGCTGCCGGGCTATCCGATCTTCAAAGCTTGGCGCAACCGTTTCGATAAATCGCAGCATCGCGATCCATACTGCCACTTTACGCTGCAGGAAGCTCTTTCCTATCTGCAAAACGTACCTCCGGGCAAAGTAGGGCGAAAATTTCGCTATTCGAACGAGGGAACGGGGATACTCGGCCAGGTTCTGGCGGGATGGCTTGGAACGGACTACGAGACGGCCATCACCGAACGTCTATGTGTGCCGCTGCATATACCGGATACCGGCATCACGCTGACTTTGGAGCAGCAGGCGCGAATGGTTCCGGGCTATGCGGGGAAAGACGTGCAGCGGCCCGAGACGCTGCTGCGCGATTATGCGGGAGCGGGAGCGCTTCGCTCCACGCTCAACGATCAACTGACGTTCCTGTCCGCCCATTTGGGCGACCATCCCAACGAAGAGCTGTGTCACGACCTGTTGATCAGCCAACAGGCCTATGGGCGACACAGTAAGACGATCAGCGTCGGTCTGGGATGGATCATCGACGAGCGCGGCAAGTTCGCTTGGCATAACGGATCGACGCATGGATTTTCCAGTTTTATGGGGTTTCATCAAGACCGGTCGTCCGGCATCGTCGTGCTCTCGAATTACCGATCCGGTCTCTTGAGCGATTCGGTCGACCGGATCGGCCTTGAGTTGCTCGATCTGTTGAAGAAGCCATAGCCCCGCTACCAGTCCGCAGCCTCATCGATATTCGCTCCGATCGATTGGAGCTTTAAGACCGCGATTTCCTCGTCAAGCAAGTAAGGCACCTTCATGACTTCATTGCCCAGCCGGTCGTAATGCTCGTTCATATATTGGAGCGACAAAGCCATCAGGGCCAAACGCATATCGGTCACCTCGGCGCAGTCAACGTCCGCAGTTGCTTCGCTCGCGGGCGGTTTGGCGTCATAGATATAAATGTTCCGTCCGTCGATAAGCTCGTATCGCTCCAGATTGTTCCGAACGGTGCAGTGCGATACGGCGATGTCCGCAAGCTCGCTCGTATTGATCTCGCCGTTGGCTGGACCTGTCTGGCAGAGCAAGACGCCGTCTTTCATCAAAAAGCAATGCTTCCCGCCGATCGTATCCGAAGCTCCAGTAGTCGTGATCAAAAGATCTCCGATCAAGGCCGCTTCCTGCAAGCGCATGACTTGGCAGCCGTCCATAAAGGCCTCGACCGCTTTCGAGGGATCGATTTCCGCGACCACGACATGGGCGCCGAGGGCTCTGGCCTGCATGGCGATCGCTTTGCCGCGCCGGCCGTAGCCTGCGACCACGACGGTTTTGCCTGCTACGGCGAAGTCCGTTGTCTGAAGCATGGCATCCCATACGGACGGTAC
Organism: Paenibacillus tyrphae; assembly: GCF_027925525.1. GTDB lineage: Bacteria > Bacillota > Bacilli > Paenibacillales > NBRC-103111 > Paenibacillus_G > Paenibacillus_G tyrfis_B. The sequence goes on from NZ_BSDJ01000040.1 coordinate 40,638, forward strand.
GGTTCCGCACCGGCGGTCGAACGTATTCATGCCGAGAGCATCGTCCAGTACGATCATCGGAAACGGAAGCCGCTGTTCCTTTTCCAGCCTCGTCAGGTGCAGCAGGCCGGCTCTCGTCCGCGCCACGCCGCCGCGAATGTCTGCCAGCAAGTCCGGGTGCTCCGATTGGAGCGTGCCGATCAGCTCCCCGTTGTCGTCGACGATCAGATGAGGCCGCCCCGTCTCCATGGCGCAGATAAGCCGTGCCTTGGCAGACTCCGGCTCCGAATCGGATTCGGCGATCACGGTGATCCCGTCGGCTGCCAAGGCGGCGCCTATCTCGCCATCGTTCGAATGGGGGCCGCTGCCGGTTATGACCAGCTCCGCACCCCCGGCCTGAAGCGTTTTCCCGAGACAGGCCGCCGCCGCTTCCAGAGGAAGAGCAAGGGCGATCTTCAGTCCCTTGAGCGGCTGCCCGAGCGCGAACCGATCCCGAATTCGGCCCAGAACGGGCATTTGCGAGCTTGCCCGGCTGATCTTCAGCCGTCCTTCCTGCACCAAGGCGCTATCGTCAATCGAAGAATGGGCTATGGCTTGCATCGTTGTTTATCCCTTCCTTTCCGCGGTAGGATTAGAAATACGCAAACGATTAATAGTGCGATCATCCGATAGGGAGATTCGAGCCAGCCCAGGGCATAGCCATAAATAAGATAACCAAGTTCTTGGAACGGAATCGTTTCGCCCGTCGCCATCCGTGAGATCCAGGAGAGCAGCGACACGATATCCATCGTCAGCCCTCCTCCTTACGGCATACATACACGAACGCCGGAGGGACATTAAACGGAACGAAATAAATCCCTTCAATGGCAAATTGTTTGCTGAACTGCTTGCGCATTTGCTGCGAATATTGGAAAGCGACAAACCGTCCACCCGGTCTGAGGGAGGCCGTAATTTCGCTGAGTAGCTGATCGCGCAAGCTTTGCGGGAAATTGAAATATGGAAGTCCGCTGATCACGCAGTCGAGCGAATCGATTCCTTCCGTTCGTAGAACGGATTGCAAGCATCGGGCATCGTCGTAACAGGCGCAGTCGGCAAATCTCTCCTGCAACCGATCGCGCAGCTCCGTATCTCTTTCGAACAAAAGAACGCGGGTATTGTCCTTCTTGGCCTTCTGAATATATTCCGTAATCGCACCTGTACCGGCGCCAAGCTCCGCGACAGCGCTCACTTTCTCCCAAGCCACCGATTCGACCATCTTTTTCGCCAAAAACGCGGAGCTTGGCGTCACGCTGCCGATTTGTTGAGGATCGCGCGAAAATTTATATAAGAACAGCAGCTTTTCCTGAAGCGTGCTCATGCCAATACTCTCCCTTCTCCATCTGCTTTCTTCATCCTATCGAATAAATCTTCAGAACGAGCGCAGAAATTTCTAAAGGAATTCTGAAGAATTTATAAAGCGGGATTAATCCAAATTATTCGACGTGTGGGTTTGCGGCAACATTTTTGGTAAAATGGTACATGTTCCGCATGTACTGAACTTCTGCATATGAAGAAAGGGGATCGAGATGACATCACGGACTGTTTTGCCGACGCCGGATGATTTGAAGCGGCGCTTGCTGACGCTTGCAGCCTTGGACGTGATCTTATGCCCGGAAGAATGGCTCCGGTATCATACGTTTATTCCGAATTGGGCGCCAAACGTCTCGCTTGCGAAAATCGACAACGGCGCCGGAGACCACTTGTTCGTTTTGTTTGCGCCGGAGGGCGTCATTTTGAAAGGGTTCGACCATGAATCCGAGCTCAGCCCGCACGCCCGGGACGAGTATGCGGTATGGCCGGGAATCTACGACGGGGCGCCGGAAGCTTTGCTGGCTTTCCTTGAGGATGAAGCGTTGGAGAAAGAAGACGTAACCTTCTGTATATGGCGCGAATCCGGCGACTCGCAGTGGAGAACGGGGAAAGTGCGGATGCCGAAAGGCGCAGATGACGGCTCGGAGTTTTTGCTCGGAACGATCTGCGAAACGCCGGAGGACTATGCGGACTGGGCGGAAGGCTACTTCGACATGCCGATTCCGGTCGAGCCCGTCAAAGCGTTGTATGCGGCCCCGGCGATCAGTGTAGAGGCGATCCGTTCCCTGAATCCGGAACGAAACGTCGAGGAAGCTCTTCCGGAGCTTGAAGCTTTAGGGATTACGGTGACGGACCGGGGCAGGTTATGATGAGGATCGAATCGCTTGGCGCGGAGCCTGTAGAATGCTTCGCTTATCGGACTGCGACCGGCTCAGGCGGTATTGGGGAAGCGCAGCTGCCTGTGTACGTGGGACAGATGAGCGGTTTGCCGCCTTCGGTCGACGCGCTGATCGTGACCTCCGATTTGCAGGGGACGATGCGGACCACGGACGGGAAGGACGTCATGCTCGGCGAAGGACTCCCCGACTATTTGTCGCTGCTGATCGGCATCGAGCGGCCTGATCTTGCCCCCGATCGGGTCGGCGTCCTGCTATGCGGCGATCTGTATGGCGACCTCCGGCGAGGAGGCAGCGGCGATCCGTCCGGCGTATGGTTTACGTTCGGCGAAACGTTTCGTTGGGTCGTCGGAGTGGCCGGCAATCACGATCTGATGGACGATGCGAAGAAGCGACAGCTCTCCGGCCGAAGCAACATCTGTCTGATCGACCGACCGGGAATCGTCGAATTCGGCGACGCGGCATGGGGTGGTCTCGGAGGCGTGATCGGCAGACCGGACAAGCCGAACCGGATGATGGAAGCGGACTACCTGCAAGCCTTGCGTAAGCTGCTTAAGAAGCAACCTCATGCGCTGCTGCTTCACCAAAGCCCGGACGTGCCGGAGCGGGGATGCGCAGGCAGTCCCGAAATTCGCACGGTATTGGAAAGCGGACCGGAAGCGCTCGTATTCTGCGGACATTCCCATTGGAACGATCCGCTGGCTTGCCTGCCGGGCGGAACGCAAGTCTTGAACGTCGATGCCAAGGTGTGCATCTTTACAAGATAGGGCGGAGGCAGGGGGGAAGCAACAAGAAACACCGGCCATATCGGACCGGTGTCTCTGTTCTCTAACCTGCGGCTAAGGCTGATCCTTTCGCCGCTCCGGATCGAACGCCCGGTAGCTGCCGGGCAAATCCTGCTCCGTCGTCAGCTTGGTCAGCTCTACGGTTTGAATGTTCCCGCTCAGATCCATCGCTTTAATCTCGACGCTGTGATAAGTCAGCTTCCGCTCTTGCAGCGTTCGAAGAACGGCTGCGCTTTTGGCCAAAAACGCTTCCTTCGTCAGCTTCTCGTATCTTGCATCGGACGCGCCGAATAGGATCTCGTAGCGCAGCTTCCCGCTCTCGCTGGCCCGCAGCTTCTCCGCTTTGTCCAGTTTGTCGGGGGCCAAATAATAGAAGTTGGCGTTCAATTCGTCCTGCGTAATCTCCAGCTCGGCTTGCGGAGAAGCTTGCACGTTGAGCGAAGGCATCGGATCGACCGCAGCGGCAATCGCAGTTTTCAAATCGTCGCTGCGTTCTTCGCTAAATTGGTTGTCCAGCTTAAATTTGTACTCGTCGGTCACGCTGCCGTCCCGGTGGAAGCCGATGCTTGCCGTCTGCCGCACGCCGTTCATCACAAACTCGAACTTCCCGTAATGCCGCCTGTCTTTGAAGTTGAAGAACACTTTCTTGAAGTCGAGCGTCCCTTGTTCATACGTCCGGTTGACGTATTCATTCGTTTGAAGCAGCGCCTTCGTATATCCGACGGGATTGCCCCAGAAGGAGAAATAACTGGCACAGCCGAAGTAAAGGATCGCCGCTCCAAGCGCGATTAATCCCGTTTTGGCTGCTGTTTTCGCCTGCCTGAGCCCCTGCTTTACCAATAGCGCAGCCCCGATGCCGATAGCCGCATTGACAAGAGCGATAACGGTAAAGAACGGAATATAGCTCGAATTGTGCTCGCTTAACAGCCCGCCCAGCAAGCCGAACGGAATCGTTGACGCAACAATCGGCAGCGTACGGGAGTAGTATAATCGGCACACGAATGGAGTGAGGATCAGGAATGGAATCGTCGACAGAAAGTGAACCTCCGCACCGCTGATAATGCAGGTCATCAGCATCGCCACCAGTACGCTGACCAGCTTGATCCTGCGCTGATATTTGCCGAGCTGCGCTATCAGCTCCTCAATCTGCCGCTTCTTGTCCGGCTCGGGCCGGCTCTGCTCGTGGCTCTCATAATCCTGCTTCATCGTCTCATAATAGCGGCGGCACTCCTCGCAATCCGCAATATGCCGTTCCACAAGCACGGCGCTCTCTTCGCTCGAGAGCCCCTCCACATAGAGCGGCATTAAATCTTTCACGATACTACATGTGTTCATCCTCGCCGTACTCCTTTCTCAGCTTTTCTTTCATCCGGTAAAAATTAACGCGGCAGTACGTTTCGGTCCGGTCGGTCAAGTGCGCAATTTCCTTAAAAGATAGCCCATGGAGCAGCCGCAGCCGCATAATATCGCGGTGGGGCGGGTCAAGCCTGTTCAACCGTTCCACGATTTGCTCAGCCAGTACCTTGTCGCTAAAATCCGTATGGGCGGCGAGCTCTGCTTCGGGAGAATCGTCCAGCGGAAGCTGAAGTTTGTTTTTTCGCAGGCTCCGGTACAACTGATGCTTGGCGATGCCGAACAGCCACGTTTTGATCGAGGAACCGCCCTTGAAGCTGTCCATATGCCGGAGCGCTTCGAGAAACGTATTTTGTATAATGTCGTCGATATGGTCGGGGTTCGGGTACCGGGTAATCAGGAAACGATACAAATCGTCGTAATAAAGCAGATAGATCTTCGTTATCGGATCATACATTAACGCACCTTCTTGTCGGCTGGGTTTCGTAAGAGCTCTCTTTCTTATTAGTGCCATCAAGCGGGGATTTCGTTACAGCCGTCCTTTCCAAAATTGTAAAATAACACGCAAGGTTTGTCAGCCAAATGCTGGCGCTTTTCACATCGAAGTAGATCGAAAGCCACGAGGTATGCTACCATGTTCGGTAGAATGGAGTGGACAAGGTGGACAAAATGAAAATTTTAATTATCGAAGACGAAGAAGCGATCGCGGACTTGCTGGCCTACGGCTTGAACAAAGAAGGCTTCCTTACGACGATCTCCCATACCGGAGCGGATGGACTCAAGGCCATCGAGCACTTCCAGCCGGATATGCTGCTGCTTGATTGGATGCTCCCGGACGTCAGCGGGCTCGATATATGCAAAAAGGTAACGGAGACCCAAAATATTCCGATCATCATGCTGACGGCCAAATCGGACATTACGGACAAAATTGTTGGCCTGGAGTTTGGCGCCGATGACTATATTACCAAGCCGTTCGACCTCCGGGAAGTGATCGCGCGCATCCGGACGATATTCCGGAGAATGACCCATCCCCTTAAGCCTGCGGAGGAGCCGGCCGACGAGCCGATCCGGTTCAAAAATATTGAAATCACCGAAAGCGAGCGGCTGGTCCGGAAAAATAACGAGATCGTCGAGCTGACGCCCAAGGAGTTCGATCTGCTGATGACGTTGTACCGGCACCGGGGCAAAATTTTTACCCGGACGGAGCTGCTGGATTTCGTATGGGGCTACGAATATGTCGGCGATACGCGGACGGTCGATATTCATATCCAACGGCTGCGCAAAAAGCTGGAAGCGGGCGACGTGATCGTGACCGTGTTCGGGGTGGGGTACAAATTTGACAAACAGGTGGATTAAAGGCATGATCCCGGCTCCGACTATCAAAGTGAAATTTTTGTTGGGTCTCTTTGTTATTTTCGCCGCCTCGTTTTTGCTGCTCAATCACTTTATCGTGCAGATTATCGAGACCAGCAACGAGAAGATCATTACCCAAGATTTGATCGGCCTCAAGAAGAACAGCAGCGTCTATGTGAAGCAGGCTTTTATGATCAATCATTTCGGCAACGACGAGATCTATTTCCGCCAAATGGCGAAAGACGTGGTGGAAGAGCTTCGGCAGGTTACTTCCAGCGAGATTAGCGCTTACGGCGTGAATGGCGAGCTGATCTATGCATCGGGTAACTGGAAGAATTCCAATACGGCGGGCGACGATCTGGACCATGCCTTGAACGGCAAAACCTCGTACACGATCAACTACACGGATAGTGCTGCGGAAGCTTACTATTCGTATCCGGTCGTCATCGACGGGCAAAAAGTAGGGATTTTGCGCTTCGCCAAAGATTTTTCCTTGCTGTATGAGCAGAGCAGGAATATTTTGGATTTTATTTCGTGCGTTACGATCGCCATCTTCGCTGCTGCATTTATCTTTTCGTATATTTTATCGCGAAACATCACGATCCCGATCGTCAAGCTGACCAAGGCTTCGACGGAAGTGACGAACGGCAATCTGGATATTCGCCTTTCATTTCGAAGGAAAGACGAGATCGGCCAACTAGCGGATAACTTCGGTACGATGATCGAGAAGATCAAGGCCCAGATCGGACGCATTGAACAGGACCGGGACCGTTTGGAGGAGCTGAACCGCCATCGCAAGCAGTTTTTCGACAATGTGACGCACGAGTTAAAAACGCCGCTGACGTCCATCCTGGGCTACGCCCAAATGATCAAGGAAAACGGACAAACCGACGAAGCCTTCTTCGGCAAAGGCATGAATCATATCGTCGACGAGAGCAAGAGGCTTCACGATATGGTGGTTAAATTATTGGAGCTTTCCAAGGAAACGTCCGACCGGGAAGCGTTCGAGCCTGTCTTGGCCGGACGGCTGCTTCAAGACGTCTGCGAGGGCATGAAATTTAAAGCCGAGCGATACCGGAAAACGATTCGCTGCGAGGTGGAGGACGGATTGTGCGTTTATGGGAGAGAGACCCAATTAAGGCAATTGTTCATCAATATTATCGATAATGCGATTAAGTACGGCTTCGCGCATACGGCGATTTCGGTGAAGGCGCAGCTTGTCACAGGCCGCGTGCACATGACGGTTGCGAATCAAGGGGAAGACATCCGCCCTGAAGATTTGGCGAAAATTTTCGAGCCGTTCTACCGGGCCAATATGCGGAAGTCCAAAGAACTGGGCAGCTGCGGCTTAGGGCTCAGCATCTGCAAAGCGATTGTCGACGACCACCAGGGGAGCATCGAGATCCGGAGCGCCGATCAGGAAACGAGTGTAGCGATTGAACTCCCTTATACGAAGCCGAAGAGAGGACATGCAGAATGAAGCGAATATTCCTGTGGGCGGCGGCGTATGTTCTGCTGGCCGTTATCGTCACCGGCTGTACGGGGGCGCTGAAATCGAAGACCGTTATTATTCCCGACACGGATGAAGGCCGCGAGCCGCAGAGCTTAAGCGAGACGTTCGAAGTGAACAAAATTTATAAACTGCAGGAGAACGAGGATGGCGAGCTGTTCGGCTGGACCGACAAGGAGCACGTGCTTGGATATTTTGGTAAAAGAGGCCGGGAGCGAGGCTTCGAGCAGCTGGACTACGAACTCAAGACCCGGCAGTCATGGCCGGACATTAATGGATTTGTGCACGGCGTCAAAGTATCTGCCGACGGCGCGTATGCTTCGTTTTCCGTTCAGACCGGCGGCAAAGAGAAATTAATGCTGCTTCATTTGGCGGATCAAAAGCAAACCGTCCTGCGGGAGTGGACCAACAAAGAGGGTGCTGTCGTGGCGGGACAGATGTCGTGGTCGAATAACGGGCGCTACGTCTCCTTTGTGCAAGAGAACGGGAACCAGGAGGCTGTCATTGTCGTTTATGACGTGACACGTCAGGAGACGAAGGAATTCAAGTTCACCGGGAAAACGGAGAACGATCACATTTACTCCGTTCAGGTTTCGGATGACGGGGCAAGCGCGTTAATTTTCAAAATAGCGGCTCGTCAGCCGTATATCGTTTTCGGTTCACTTCAAGGCGATGCCTTCGTAAGCCAGTATGAGCATCCCGTAAGCAGCGAGGGAAACGGCGATTTTGTGAATGACGATCAAATCGTTTTTGTCGGGGAGGAAGGTTCGTTAACGTTATTCGACCGCCGGAATACGAAGACAACGATTTTGCTTGAACGGAGCGGCGTGTTTCAGCTCTCGCGCGACCGCAAATATATCGCCTACTCCAAAGGCCGCGAAAATCTGTACGTGGCCAAGCTGCAAGGAAACAATATCATGAACGAAAAAGAAATCTACAAGGGAATCGTTCCCGAGCAAATCGAGTGGAGTCCGGACAACCGGAGGATGCTGCTGAACGGCAGGAAATTGTATGAATCCCGTCCTGTCGTCAGCACTCCGAGTCCCGCCCCTTTTTCCCAGAACAACTCCCTATTTATTATTGAGTTTAAGTGAAGCGTCCAAAGTTAAAACATTTCAATCGACATCTATCTACAGGAATTTGCAACTTCTATACAAGAAAATACAATTTTTTAGCGAGATAAACTAAATCTTACAAATCGGAAACGAGATAGAATATCATTACTTTTGTTCGGACTCAAACTAATCTGAAACAAAGGAGAGATGATTGTTTAATGAAAAAGTCCTTGTTGATGTTATCGGCCTTCACACTTCTGATGTCCGCCGCTCCGATCAGCGCTTTCGCGAAAGAGACGGCAACTACTCCGCAAAACGTACAGACTGGCGATGCAGGCTTGTTCTCGTACAAGTATTATTTCGAGCTCGGAACGGGGCTGTTAACCAGATTTGGTAAATCGGGGGAATTTCGGCCTGTTAGTGATGAACTGACCTTGACGGTTTCTCAGTCCAGCTCGGGAGATACGAAAGTTATCTATATGCTATACGAAGTAGAGGGGATTAGGGAAACAAAGGTCGGCGACATCGTTGTCACAGGGAATAAAACGGACGAAGCGCTCGAGAAAAAATTTCATGTGAACCCGGACAAACAGCACATTATCGCTGTGGCGAACAAAAGCAACAATAGAACGAAAGTGCATGTGAAAGTTAGCCCGTAAGCCGGGGAAACTCAAGGAGCAGGAGGGATAACCTTGCTGCTCTTTTTTGTGTCCCGCCAGTGTCATCATCCTGGTTAGGGATTTTTTTGCGTTGAGAACCCGCTATTTTGCCGGATTTTGTCCATCGTTGTCCATCTCCGTTACATTTTGTTTACAAGTTGGAGAAGTTTTGGTAACAACGCTGACTTATAACTAGGTTCATGGAAACAAATTTCATAGAAAGGTAGAACGAGATGAAGAGGATAAGACGACTATTGCGTTTGCGGATTGGTATCGTTGTGCTCGCGGTGCTATCCAGCTATTTCATCGCCGATGCGATGCTTCCCCAGACGGAGGCAAAAGTTAGAGAAGTAAAGGGAGAGCAAGTCCAGAGTCAGGCGAACCTGAAGCCGCCGAAGAAGGAGAAACAGGTTGCATTGACCTTTGACGATGGGCCGGATGCGAAATATACCGTCAAAATTTTGGATATTTTGAAAAAACATAACGCGAAAGCGACTTTTTTTGTCGTCGGCTATCAGGCGGAGAAACACCCGGATGTGCTGTCCCGCATCGTCAAGGAAGGGCACATGCTGGGGAATCATACGTGGAGCCACAAGGATCTGACCAAGCTGAGCGGGCAGCAGATCAACAATGAAATCGTCAAGATGAACAAGGTGATCCAGAACGCAACGGGCGAGGCCCCTAAGTATGTCCGGACGCCTTACGGCGCGGTTTCCAAAAAAGTAACCGAAGCCATCGAACAAAACGGTCAGCACAATGTGCTGTGGAATGTCGATACACGCGATTGGGCCGGAGCGACGCCGGAGGACATGCTGAAAAACGTCAAAGCGAATCTGAAGCCCGGAGGCATCATTCTGATGCACAGCTTCGGCGGCAAAAAAGGCGATCTGAGCAATACGATTGAATTGCTGCCCAAGATGATCGAGGAATTGCAGGAAGAAGGCTATTCGTTTGTGACGATTGATGAATTAAAACCAAAAAGCTCTTAACAGGAGGAACAGAACATGAGAAAAGCATGGCTAAGCCTAAGCGGCTGCCTATTGATGATCGCGGCGACGGCTTGCAGCGCCGGTGGAGGCCCTGAAGGAGCGACGCAGCAGGAAGGCGGCCCGAACAAGAACGAGGCGCAAGCGGAAACGGCAAACAAGACCGCCGAGTCTGTCCAATCGCAAGGCGGCAAGAAGACGGTTGTGCTCTCGACGTTTTTTGAGGACGATTTTTTCAAAGACGCGAAGCGCAAATATGAGGCGAAGCACCCAAATATCGAGATCCAGCTTCAGTATGTCCCGACGGACGACAGTCGCGGCGAGGAGAATGTGGAAAACTTTATCAAAAAGACGAACACGCAGATGTTATCCGGGAAAGGGCCGGATCTGGTGGAGATGGACCTGCTGCCTATGGATAACTACGTGAATAAGAAAGTGCTTGCCAATTTGAGCGACATGATGGAGAAGGACCCTGAGTTCAAGAAGGATCAATATTTTCAGAACATTTTGGAAGGGATCAAGCTGAACGGCGGCGTCTACGGGATGCCGATCAATTTCTTCTTGTACGGTCTTGTCGGGGACGAAGAGGCGATCCGGAAAACGGGGGTGACCTTCGACGACGCCCGTTGGACCTGGAGCGAATTCAGCGAGACCGCCAAAGCGATGGCGAAAAAAGGAGATCAGCGTTATGGTTTTATGAGCTATCCCGCCGGACTGTTAAATGAAATGGTGAAAAATAACTATTCCTTATATGTCGATCAGGCCAACCGGAAAGCCAATTTCCAATCCGAGCCCTTTATCAACTTAATGAAGCAAGTGAAATCGTTGTTTGACGAGAAGGTCGTGACGCAAGAGGCGCGCCAAGCGTATTTCAGAATGACGCAGATCAACTCGCCCGCGGATTATATTTTGACGCCGAAGGAAAATTTCGATCAACCCAAGCTGTATTCCAAACCGAAGGGAGAAGGCCAAAAAGCCGGAGATTTTTTCCGGACTTACCGGACGATGGGCATAAACGAGAAATCCGCCGTCAAGAAGGAAGCCTGGGATTTTATCAAATTTCTGATGTCCGAGGAGATGCAGCCTTCACCGGAACGGGCTGGCTTTCCTCTGAACAAAGCCGTATTTCACAAGCAGGTGAAGCAATTGCTCCAAACCGGAACCGTCAAGGCTCACGAGCTCGGACCGCTGAAGGGCAAGACGTTCCAAGTCACCGAAGCGGATTTTCAGGGATTGGAGCGGCATCTGTCGGGGGCCGTTTATCAGGTGGCGTTCAAGCCTTCCAAGCTGGAAGCCATTATTATCAAAGAATCGGAAGCCTTCTTCAAGGGCCAAAAGTCCGCGGAGGACGTGGCAAAGCTGATTCAAAATCGGGCGACGACGTTCTTGAACGAATGAAGATGATCGGAAACATTTTGTTTATAAGTTGGAGAATTCAGGAGAGGTGTTTGTGTGGAGAAAACTTTCGGTCGGTCGAGTTTTTTAGCCGAGATCGACCCGGTAGATAGAATAAGTACCTTCGCAGGGAATGCGAAGGTTCTTTGTTTACGCTCATTCGTTGAAGCAAATAAAATAGAAAGTAATACAATATCCAATAAAGGTAAGTATAATACTCAGTAAAATTAACTTCGCATACGGAGTCTTGCGGATCTTATAGTATGCTATTCCCAACGCCAACATACTGACTAAAAAGAAGATAAGCATTACAGTCGTAAAAAATTTAGATCATTCCTTTCCGTATGTCAGCTAACCCTGTGGTAATAATATTTTGCATCCTTCGAAGCCGACCACCAAATGTACGAAGGGCGAAGAAGCCTATGTTAAATGTGGGGGCGCAAATCTCAAATGAGCTGCGGAAGGCGTCCGGGCAACCAACAACATAGATTTAAAGAACAAAGGTCACACCGCAATATAAGCGATAGTGACCTTTGTTTCTAGCGTTTTCTCTTAAAATTAATTACCAATGCCAAGGTAGCAAGCGGACCGATAATAAGAGAAATGAAAAACCAGAATAATCCATTCAGATTCTTACTTTGAGCAAGCCCTGTGTTTACAAGCGCAAGCGAAAGCCAATATATAAGATGGTATTCTATCTAAAGCACCTCCCAATTATTTCAAGGTATGGGTGCTATCATTATACCAAATTTGCTGCCAAATGCCTTTATTGATGTTGTTTAGAGCTGGAGTATTCCCTTCAAATTTGGCATATCCTGCATTCCCATCTCCTTTTAAATAGCCGATAAGAGCATATTCAACGAAGCCTCCAGCGGGAACCATTTTTGCCGTCCAATTCTGCCTTGCATATGCTTCGCTGCCGGAAGTCTCCTTTGATGCTGACCCAGACTCGCTGATAATAACCCCGGGGTTATAATTTCGGTGTGCTCCATTGGCATCGACAACTTTTGTGACACGCCCACCATTGGCGAGATCGAACCTGTACGTAAGTGTCAGGTAAAAAGTTGTAATGCTAACACCTAAAACAGTTGATTCCCATTGAGCATTCAACGTATTAGGTAGGTCAGAAACAAAAGTAGCTTTTGTTTCTACTGGTACCCCCTCAATCATCACAGTCTGATTTTTGAGTTCCAACGCTTTCCCAATTTCAGAGGATTGAAGAACTTTCAAAAACTTCTCTTGATCGTAGGAAGAAAGAGCTTTGAATTTTTCCAATACCTCAGTTGCGCCGGGATCAGTCTTTTGTTTCTCCGTCAAATACTCCACATACCCGGAAACCGTTAAGGAATTGCTTTGACTAGGGGCAGCAGAAGTAACGGTGGAAAACATGGCTAAAATAATGCACACAACGAGCGACCAAACAGTTACTTTTTTGCTTAAACCAATTGACAAAGACATTCAAACCGCTCCTTAAAAAATATTTTGAACAATGGTCGGCCGACTGACTTGTTCAAACATAAATTATCACAATGATATAAAATATGGGATAGGAGCAGACGTCTATTTTTGCTTCTGTAATTTCCTCAAAATGCACAAGTGATTACAGTGATTGCCAAATAACAGTTAAGTTTTGTAGAAGTTTATCGAATAGTTGTGTTTTGTGTAAGATTTACGGAGGTATTGTAAGAACCAATAAATTGTAAGACAGAACATACTTTGCTATAATTAACCAGTGTAAAATTATTGTTAAAGGGAAGGTATGTATTATGGTGGATATCAAGCATCAGAATAAAACCATCTCAGATATCATCTTCCAGATTAGAAAAGAGAACAACTTGACATATTCGGAACTTGAAGAACTGACGGGCGTAAGTAGAAGTGTGCTAAATAGAATAGAGCGTGGAGAAACGAAGCGGCTCGAATTTAAAAATTTGAAGTCTATAGCCACAGCTTTTCCTGCACAATATTCCGAGATTATGGAATGTTACCTACAAGAAGAAAACCGGATTAACACTTTGTTTGAAGTACTCGAAGAGGTGACTACCTGTGAAAAGAGCTTTTTGCTAGTTCCGAAAGTGGGGGCGCGGATATTGGAGTTGCATACGGTAGAGACGGAAGAATCGCTTCAACGATTGTTTGACTTTACCAGAACAGTAAACAATGATTCACTGAAAATATCGCTCTATTCATTAATTATTAAGTTTTCAAGAGAACGCGGAGTACCGCATTACGTAGCTAAAGGACTGTTGCAAAAATATTTGATTGAAAGGAACGATTTGAAACAACTGGAAGAATCGTTTCGGATGGGACAAGAAGTTCTTTATTATACCGACTTTTTATCACGCGAAGAGAAAATTATTTTTTATTTCAGAATGGCTTTGCATGCGAAAAATATAAATAAATATAATGAATGTATTGAACTTTGCGAACTTGGCCTTCCTTTAGAGACAGAAGATACGGAATTAAAGACAAGGGCATATCTGGCTATGATAAATTCATTTTCTCATCAAAAAAATTATGAGGCAGTCGAGAAACATTTGGACATATACGAAAAAATGAAGAATGAATTTGTTGTCGAGTCAGCAAAAATTACTAGAGCATTAACAAAAGCGAGAAAAAAGGAGTTTGATATAGCTATACCCCTGCTAAAAAAGTATTTAGACGAGGTTAGTATTGATCACAAGATCCATATTGCTGACGAGCTTTTGGACATTTATCTTCAATTAGGGGAACTTGGATCAATTGCTGTGATATTAGAGAAGGAAAATGAATTGTTACCGGAACAACCACAAACACCACAGAAGTTTATAGCTATTGGGAGATTCCACAAATATAAAGGTAATTATCGGTTAAGTGTAGGTTTAGTTGACGAGGGAATAGAAAGCTATGCGAAAAGTTTAAAAACGTTCGGTTGCGTCAACGCCCTAGAAGAAAAAGATGAATGCATGAAGGAATTATTATATTATCACATAAAATTATCGAAACCTTTGGAGTTAAGGAATATAATGAAGTTAGAGGAGGCATATAGATAAAATGGTAAAAAATAACATAAGAATTGGAGGCGGGAACTGTGAAGAAATTTGTACTGATGGCTGTATCTTTAGCTGTTTTTGGAGCTATGTTTATTGTATCACCGGATGTAAACGAGCACCCGAATCGAATTGTTTTATATACTGATATTGATACAGGGCATTAAGTATTCATACATAAATTAAACATTTATGAACAGGTCATTATAAACCTGTTCTTTTTTTGTTTGTTTCACAAACATTCGTTGCATCAAATGGAATAATAAGGTTTTTGTGAGATGTATGATACAGTTAATTTGTAAAAATAAAAAATTACAACTGTTGAAAAAGGAGAGTGTTATATGCCTTTGTCAGTATCCAGAAAGGAGGACTATGCCCAAGATGATATCAGCGACGAGGCATTGCAGAAAGGTATGGAAAGCATCCTAAACCAAATGAAAGAGGCGGTACACCAAGGCGAAAGCTTATCGAGTGAATATGTGGTCCAGTTGAGTCAACAATTAGATACATACGTTTTAATTGCTCAAATTCGAAAAATGCGATGTGTGAGCTAGAAAAAGTTTTTGTTTGAGGTGTACTTATGCAAGAGGATAGAAGAACTGGAATTGTTAGAGTGGTCGACAATGTAGGAAGAATCGTAATTCCTACGGAGCTTAGGTATATGTTGAATCTTAATCCCAATGTTCAGACGGAGTATTTTTGCGATGACGAGAGAGAAAGGCGATTATGGTTTATAGATATCATAGTAAAGAATGTTTGTTTTGTTTGGGTGAGAAACAAACCATTTACTTCAAAAAATTTTATATTTGTATGTCCTGTATTCAAAGCCTTCCGGTGCTTCAAGTTTTCTTGGCGCAAGTAGAACGTGAACGAGCAAGTGAGAGAAACAAGAAAGAAATTACTTCGAGAAGGAAAAAAGCATTGGATCGGCTACATCAAGCGATGAAGGAAAACCCTAGAGCCTCACAAAAAGAGTTAGCCAAGATCTTGGGATGTTCTCCAGCATGGGTCAGTAAGTTGATTAGGGGCCAATAGATGGATCGGGGGCTAAACATCAGAAACAAAAAGAGTCCGGGATAGTGGTCAGGGACTCTTTTTGTTCGTCCTGGAAAGTTATGGAAAATGTACGTTGAGATTTTCATCGGTCGGACGTATAGTGAGAACGCATATTCGCATTTGCTCCGAAGGGATGTACTCGATGAATCAAACGGCTATGTCACGTGAAGAGCTGCTTCGCGATTCCGTTCTGCTGCCGCATGCGCTGACCCTGATCGAAGAGGAGGCGCGGGCACTTTCCACTTCAAAAGACCCGATCCGCCGGCTATACATTGCGGCAGCGAAGGTGATAGACGTCCGGCTGACGAATGAGTTGGCCGCTGTACGGAAGGAGCTGCAGCAGCGGGGGATACTGGCAGAAAAGATAGATATTGACCGCGAGGAAGCGAGGGCGGTTATTAGTGAGCAGCTACGGTGGTACATAAGAGAAATTACAGAAGAGTTGCAGCGACATCACAGCAATTAAATGCATCCGACAAGTTTTTTTTGAAAATCGACTTATTTTGTACAGGATAATGCCGCTTTTCTGCCAGATAATCCAAATATAATACATAAACAGGAAAATATTGTATTATTGGAATTGTTCAGACATTCTGAACTAACTTATTTCAAGGAGGGTTTGGTATGAAAAAAGCGGTTGTCGCAGTTGCGGTTTTGGCAATGGTGGTTTCAGCAACCCCAGCATTTGCTGCGAATGCAACAGGTACTAACGTAAAGAACACATCTCAACAAGAACTCGCAGGGAGGCATTCTTACAGTTTAGACTCCCGTGAAACGTGGAGGTCTCCCACTGTTAGTACACCAACTGGTTATTCTAGAATCAACCTGGATATCGATCAATACAGCAAAAAGTTCACTGATTTCTATTATAGAGTCTATGAAGTAGTTGATGGAAAAACGACAAGGTTGGATGATTTCCACGTTACCGGAGACTCTGGCACTTCTGATTACTGGAAGGCCAAGGATGGAGCAGAATATTATATTAAAGTTACTAACTACAGCAGAGAAAGTTTTGATGAATCATCCCCGGGTATATCTGGCAGTGGAAGTGTTAATATTTATTTTACCAAATAATTCGCAGGAATAGGAGATTTGTTGGAATTTGAGAAAGGACAAACAGAGTCCCGGCTAGTAATCAGACTGGTCAGGGACTATTTTTTAGGTGATCGCGGCTACAACGTAATGCACGACCATCACGGCAGCTTTAGTTTATTTGCCATTGGTTTCCCTCCTCATTCAACATATAATATCCTAATCTCCAACAGAAATATCCAGATAAAAGCACGTGAGAATAAATAGTGCCCTAAAATACGTGTCAAGAGGCTGGTACCTAGAGCACTCCACTTCATCCCGAGCGGATCACGCTGCGCCAAGCTTGAGAACGAGAGTGCGTTAGCAGATGGCAGATGTACGGTCCAAGGTGAGATCGTCTTTATAAAAAAGTCCCCGCCAGTACAATACTGGTCAGGGACTTTTTGCATTATTCAGCTCTAATTCCAGAGTATCACTTCCCACAAGTTACCCACAAAAATGGTGCCAAACTATGGTCAAACCTGTCATGCATTGTCCATAACGAAAACCTAGGAACCCGCTATTTTGCTGGATTTTGTACCACGTTGTCCATCTCCGTTACATTTTGTTTACAACTCGGAGAAGTTTTCGTTACATCCTCCATTTATAACTAAGAATAGACATGGACAACAACAAAGGAGTGAGAGACAAGATGAAAAAAACAGGAGTCCTACTGCTCAGCTTCACCTTAATCGCGATGTTGGCCGCTTGCAGCAGCGGTGCCGTTAAGCAAGGTAACGGTAACAAAGGAGGCGGCTCTGCAAATCAGACGAAGACCGGGCAGCAGGACGGTTCATCGACGGAGGGCAAGACATCGAGCGAGAGCAAGACGCTGTCGGAGGATAAAACTTCCACCGCCGATAAAACGGCCGTCGGAGATAAAGAGACGAATGATGAGAAATCGACAGCAGGAGGCACGGCAGCTGCTGGCGCATCGCCCGGAGGTGGAGCGTCGTCCGGGGTTGGAGCGTCTCCGGATGCGAAAGCGCCGACGGAAAGCAAAGGAACAGCGGGGAGCAGGGCTTCCGCAGACAGCAAGTCTTCTCCGAGAGCAGCGGAGTCACAAGGTACTGTGGTTTCTCCGGGAGCGGCGGCGCCATCATCAGGCGGAAAGGCGGCGTCGGAACGCAAGCCATCGTCCAAATCCGGGCCGGTGAGGGGGAGCGAAGCTCCGGCGGAAGTGACGCCATCCGGAACGGATCGAGTGCCGGCAGGCTCCGCGCCTGCGACGTCGTCGTAAACAGGGGAAACTTGAACGAATAAAGGGCATGGACGCGGGGGCGCCGTTGGCTTTCCCGCGTTTTGCATGGAGGCCGGCATGAAATTTCCCGCATTCCTCAAGAAAGACATGGTACTGGCTCTGCTGTTCCTTGCGCCGAGCGTTGGCGGGTTTGCGCTTTTTTATGCGATCCCTTTTGTAATGGGGCTCGTTTATTCCTTTATGGACGGCACGATGGACGGAAATTTCGTAGGCCTCGCCAATTATCGGGAGCTGCTGGCCAGCGGTTCGTTTCGGAAGGCCGCGTGGAACACCGCTCTCTTTACATCCGTCAGCGTACCGCTGATGGTCGCTATTTCTTTAGGGCTGGCGCTGCTTTTGAACGGAAATGTGTTTTTCCGCCAATGGCTGCGAACCGCCTATATTTTACCGCTTGTCGTGCCGGTCGCCTCAATCGTGCTGATCTGGCAAATCGGCTTCGACTGGAACGGCGCGGTCAACGGGTGGCTGGACCGCTTCGGGATTCAGCGGATCGACTGGATGAAATCGGAATGGGCCATCGTCGTCATCACGGCGATTTATATATGGAAGAACATCGGGTACAACATGATTTTGTTTTTGGCGGGGGTTCAAGCGATTCCCGAGAGCTATTACGAAATCGCCCGTCTTGAAGGGGCGGGGCCGTTCACGAAGCTGCGGATTACCCTTGTCTATTTAATTCCGACGATGTTTTTCGTCGTTCTGATGTCGATTATGAATTCGTTCAAAGTGTTCAGGGAAGCGTACTTGCTGGCCGGCGGCTATCCGCACGACAGTATTTATATGCTTCAGCATTACATGAACAATATGTTTCTTTCGCTCGATATTCAGAAGCTGACGGCCGCTGCAAGCCTTATGGTCGGCTGTATTATGATCATCGCGCTTGGATTATTCAGGATGGAACGCGGTTTCCGGAGGTTTATGGAATGAAGCTGGGGGAGAAGAAAGCGGCGCTGCTGCAAAAATGGCTGATGACCTTCGTACTGCTCGTCCTTGCTCTGGTTATGCTGTTCCCTATCGGGATTACCTTTACGAATTCGCTCATGACGGAGCGTGAGATCGGGATTAACTACGATCTGGTCGGAAAGATGCTGAGCGCGGATTCCGGGAGACAACACGAATTTGTCAATTTAAAGCTCATACCCGACTGGGTATCGCTAGAGCAATTTAACAAAGTGCTCATCCAGTCTCCGAAGTTTTTGTTCCTGTTCTGGAACTCTGTACTCATGGTCGTGCCGATCGTATTCGGTCAAACGGCCGTGGCTGCCTTGGCGGCCTATGCTTTCGCCATGCTTCGGTTTCCCGGCAGGGACTCGCTGTTTCTTATTTATATTATGGCGATGCTAATGCCATTTCAGGTGACGCTGGTACCTAACTATATTATGGCCGATAAGCTCGGCATCCTGAACAGCGTCGGCGCGATTATTTTGCCGGGTGTGTTCGCGACCTACGGCGTATTCCTGCTGCGGCAGTTCATGCTGCACATTCCCGCTCCGCTAATCGAAGCCGCCCGGCTGGACGGGGCGGGAGCCGGAACGATTTTTCTTACGATCGTTCTGCCGCTGGTGAAGCCGGGATTGGCGGCGCTGACGGTTTTGTTGTTCGTAGATTACTGGAACATGGTCGAGCAGCCGCTTATTTTTTTGGAGGACCCGCTCCGGCATCCGCTATCCGTCTATTTGGCGAACATTCAGGAGGGGGCGCGGGGCGTAGGCTTTGCCGCTTCTTTGCTCTACATGAGCCCGGTTGTTCTGCTGTTTCTGTATGCGGAGTCTTATTTTATCAGAGGAATCCAGTCATCCGGTATTAAAGGATAGGAGAGATGCATACGGTGGAGCCGCAAGGGATAGAGCTGGCGGAGGCTCGAAAAAAACGAAAAGTGGTGGTAATTTCGGGGGTATTCTTCGGTCTGCTGCTTGTGCTCACGTTATTCAGCAATACGCTGCAGGCGATCACGCTGCCCAAGGTTCGGACGGAAACGCCGGTTAAGGGAAAGCTGGTTCACAGCATCGAAGCGAACGGTATGCTTAAGCCGGTGGAGGAAGCTGAACTAAAGAACGAGACCGGCTGGAAGGTGAAGGCCGTTCATGTGAAAGTGGGGGATGCCGTCGTCAAGGACCAACCGCTGATTACGTATGACAGCAAACCGGCGGATCGGCAAATTGCGGATGAGCAAACCGCCTTGAAGCAGCAAAAGCTGCAGTTGGAAGGGCTGTTCGAAAGCTTCGTCGAAGCGAATCGGAACGGAGACTCCACGGCGATTAGCAAGGCTAAGCGGGACATCGAATCGCGGCAGCTCGACATCGACGTCCGCGAACGCAAAATTCAAGCATTGCAAGAAGACTTGGCAGGCCAGCGCCAGATTGTAGCTCCGTTTGACGGAATCGTTACGAGCGTCCGCGCGACCGAAGGGCTTCCTTCTCTGCCGGGACAGTCGGTCGTCCGCGTGTCCCATGCGAGCCGGGGCTACGGAATGTCCATGCTTGTAGCGGCCGACCTCGCAGCGCTTCTATCTGTCGGGGAAAAGATCGAGGTGGAGGTAAAAGACCAAACGGTTAAAGTGATGGAAGGCCGGATTGACGAAATCGCCGATACGCAAATGGAGCTGGCAAGCGGCACAGGGGAGAAGCCGGACGCCCCTCCGGTATCGAAAACGATACGCATTACCGTTCAGGGTGAGGGCTTGAAAGGCGGGGAGCGGGCGGTCGTCCGGCTGCAAAAATCGGTGTCGGCGGACGAGCAGCTTTTGATTTCGAACGAGGCCGTCCACAAGGATCAAGAGGGGAAATTCGTTTATGTGATCGAAGAGCGGAAAGGCCCGCTTGGCAACGGCTTTTATGTGCGCAAGAGCTATATTCGGGTCGCCGATGCGAACGCGAATCAGACCGCCGTTCGGGAAGGCATTTTTCCAATCGATCAAGTCATTGTCGAAAGCGGCGAGCCTTTGCAGGCGGGGAACCGGGTACGGCTGCAATAACGGGAAAGGCCCTTCCGCTATGCGAAGCGAAAGGGCCTTCTTGTGACTGAGGCAGAGGGCTAGCTTTTAAACCGCAGCGTAATGTCATGCATTTCTTGAGCCATCTTCGTCAGCGCGTTGACGGCATCCGAAATTTCCTCCATCGTGGCGAGCTGCTCTTCCGAAGCGGCGGCTACGCTCTCCGTCCTCGAGAAGGCGGCTTCCGAGATGCTCTTCATCTGATGAAGGGAAGCCGTGATCTGCTCGGTACCGGCAGACATTTCCTCTGAAGCGGCGGATACCTCTTGCATTTGATTGGCCACCTCTTGAACCGCAACCAAGATGTTGCGGAAGGCTTCTCCGGCTTCCTTCATAACGACCGTGCCGTTCTCGACTTCCCGGTTTCCTTTGTCCATTGCCACGACAGCCGTCTTGGTCTCGCTCTGAATCTGCTTAATGATCCCGGAAATTTGCTCGGCCGATTGGCGCGATTGCTCGGCCAGCTTCCGCACCTCGTCCGCCACGACGGCGAAGCCCCGCCCGTGCTCCCCGGCTCTTGCCGCTTCGATAGCGGCATTGAGAGCGAGCAGATTCGTTTGTGCGGAAATATCCGTAATGACGTCGACGATCTGTCCGATCTCTTGGGAGCGGATTCCCAATTGATTGACCATCTGAGCGGATTCACTGACCGAGGTGCGGATCAAATCCATTTGGGACACGGCATTTTGGATCGATTTGTTGCCTTCTGCGGCTTCTTTGGAAGCTTCTGCGGACATCGCGGAAACGCTGCTGGAAAATTCGGCGATCCGGTTAATGCCTGTAGCCATTTCCTCCATAGCCCGAACGCTTTCCGTCGTGCTTTGATATTGCTGGTCGGCGCCGCCGGCAATTTCTTGAATCGCCTGCACCACTTGGTTGGTCGATTGAGTGGATTGTTCGGAGCTGGCGAGCAATTGCTCCGAGCTGGCGGATAAATTTTGCGCTTCCATGCTGATCTTCACGATAAGCGTTCTTAAACCGGCGATCATCCCGTTAAAATCGTTGGTGAGCAGGCCGATTTCGTCTCGGGACCGATAGGTACCGCTAACCGTTAAATCCCCGTCTTGCGCTTGAGCCATCAATTGTTGAATATGGCGGATCGGGCGCGTGATCATGCTTGCTATGCCATAGCCGATCAACGAGCACAGCAGCACGGCCAATAAAGTAACGACCACGATAACCGTCGTAGCGAATTTGGAGCTTTGAATGCTTTTCTCGTAGAACACTTTGGCGTCTTCTTCGTTGTATTTGACGACATTTTCCAGATTCTTGATCATCTCGGCGCGGATCGGTTTGAAGGAGGTGACGTATTCTTTATACGCCTCTTCTTTATTGTTCGCGACCGCGAGCGCGTCGACTTTTTTCTTTGCTTCGTTATTTTTCGGAATCAAATTGATAAAGGCTTGGTACTGCTCCTGTGCCCGCTCCGATAACGGAAGCTGCTCCAGCTGCTTGCGCACTGCTTGGTTTTTGTCCCGCGTTTGGGTAATTTGCTGCTGGATTTGCTTGATGAACGCTTCGTCCTTGGTGAGCAGCATTTCCAGCTGCAGGGAATCCATCTGCGAGTTGCCGAACAGCAAAGCTTCGACAAGGGTGTTGGGAACCAGCTTCTCCTCGTACATGGCGCGCGCGTTGTTCCCCATCGTCTTCATGACCACGTAACCGGTAATGCCGATGACCAGCAGAAATACGATCGCGAGGCTGAGCAGCCCCAAGATTTTGGTGCGGATTTTTACATTTTGTAGAAACTGCATCTCACAAGCATCCTCCATTGCGTTAAAGTGCAATAAAAAAACCATCCCGAAAAAAAGGATGGACGGATCCCAACCAAATTTCGGCGGCCCGGCTGCCGTAGATTGAATCTCTCCTTAGGCCCGTGGCTTTGCGTCCTTTTCTTTCGAAAAGTTTGCCATTGTCGTATTTTGTCGCATTATGGATGTATAGCTTTCCGCCAAAGTATAATATAGCCCTACGGAAAAGACAAGACTTTTTAACTAAATCCAAATACTTATATTCGGACGGGGCAGGAATCCACAGATAGGTTTAATGTCACGTTGAAATGGCAATGTATTCCTGTTTTGGACCGGTTTCATAGACTTTCGACATATAAAAAATATTTTTCGTCATCGTTTGACAAAAATCAAAGTCTGGTTTATTCTCGGTTGTGTCCGGACAAAACTAATTTTTGGAATGAGGGAAAGCATCTTGAGAAAACTTCTTTCAAAGCTGGCTTTGTCGAGTTTGGCCATCATGATCCTGATATTCTCATCCGGCTTCTCAAGTGCGGAGGCCAGCAACGAGCACGCGAAGAAACAGAAAAAGCTTAAAGTTGCTTTGCTGCTGCCCGGTCCTGCCAATGACGGCGGCTTTATGGAATCCGCTTACCGCGGACTGATGAAAGCGAAGGAAGACTTCCGCCTGAAAGCGACCTATGTGGACAATGTCCCGCACGATACGGCGAAAATTGCCGATGAGCTGCGCAAGCTGGCCAAGAAGAAGCCCGATATGATCATCGCTCATGCCGGGCAAAGCTCGGAAGCCGTAAAGTTGGTCTCCAAGGAATTCCCGAAAATTAAATTTGTAAATACGCAAACGAACTTGACCGGCGATAATTTGTCCAGCTACCAAGTGAAGCAGGAAGAATCCGCATGGCTTGCCGGCGCTGCCGCAGGGCTGCTGACCAAATCCAATGTCGTTTCGCATATTTCCGGCGCGCGGGTAACTCCCGGATTTCATGGGCGTGCCGCATTTGCCGGAGGCTTAAAATACACGAATCCGAATGCAATGTTCCTGACCACCTTCACCGGCAATCAGGACGATGCCGCTTTGGCTAAAAAAGTCGCGCAGGCACAAATCGCTGCCGGCTCGGATATGATCTTCACTATGTTGAACGTCGCCCGTTCGGGCGTGACGGAAGCCGCGCGCGAGAATGGCGTGTTCCAATTCGGCAACGTGCGCGATTACTATGCGGATGCGCCCGACGTCTTCATCGGCTCCGCGATTTCCGATGCCAGCTTCACGGTATACGGCGCAATCAAGGATCTGGCCGAAGGCAAATGGAAGCCGAACACCGTCGTGAAGATCGGACTCGAAAATCCGGATGCGGTTCGTCTGGCGCTTGCTCCAACCGTTCCACAGGAAGTGAAGGACAAGATTGCCGAATTTACGGAGAAAATCAAATCCGGTGAAATTGTAGTTCCTTCGCAATATACGGGGCCTGAATTTGAAGTAAAATAACGTCTCACATGGAAACAAGCACTGCGGTAGTTG
>NZ_BSDJ01000041.1 GCF_027925525.1 Paenibacillus tyrphae
TAAGTCTTCCGGAGAATTCTTCGGAAGCGACTAAGGTTTGATTACCAGAGAAGATATATCTTTTAGGAGCGACTTTTGACGAAGTCAACGGAGCGAGAAAAGATATATCGGAACGCGCTTTGTTTCGATCCAGTTTTCAGGGAATAATCAGACCCTTGCAATCCAACTTTGGAGATGCAAGGGTCTTTCGTGTTTATGCGGGATTATGCAAAAAAACTCGCCCTACTGTGCATAGCAGGACGAGTCATTTTCGTTTATTTTTAAATAGCCGGATGAACTGTGCTTGCGAAGAAGGAAAATGATGATCAGGCGCGGAAGTAGAAGCCAGAGATGAATGAATACCAGAAAGCCGAGGAGCGATGGCGAAAGCCACGGATAGAGGCAGCCCAACAAGACCAAGACGATCCACAGCACATGGAAATGGAGTCGGCGTACTTTGGTCATGGCGATATACGTGTCCGTGCCCGGCGCATAACCGAACCAAGGCAAATGATAGGACCAACTCCAAGCTTGCAGAGAATACTTCTCCTTCGTTCGGAGCAGGAGGCGCAGCAGAAGCGTTTGGACAAGTGGAATACCGATCACTCCGACCGGCACACCGATTAACCCGGCCGGCACCGACCAAAAAGAAACAGCAATAGCGGCCCCGATAAAAACGCAAACGCTCAAAATCCAATAGACTTGAAAGAAAATCGGCTTGTAATGTACCCGTTTAAGCAGTCGGTATGTATAGATGGTCGATTCTTTAGACAACGTTCGGTCTCTTGGCATAATAAGCCCCAATCCTCACTTGATGAACAAAATGAAAATTCACTACATATATCGGTAGGGTACAGGAAAATGTTGAGTTTGTCACGGGCTAACATGGATTTTCAACAAAAATATCGCGGAAAGGTTTGAGTTTTAAGAGAATTGGGCATACTGCTAGAAAAGAAGAGTAGAGGTGAATCGAACATGAGCGAAGAGCTGCAGCACGATTTCACGCCATCCTGCATTATTTGCGGGCAAACGAAAGAAAACGGCATCCAAATCATATCCGAATTCATATGCGAGGATTGCGAGAATGAAATGGTCCATACGGAAGTCAACGACGCCAAGTACCCATTTTTCATACACCAGATGAAGCAAATTTTATATAAAAAGAATGCTTGAACGGCAAGCAAAAGAAAGCAAGCTCCGTTTTATCTCGGACAGGGATGGAAGCGGGCTTTTTTGTTTGGTACAATACTGCTAAAATTGTTTTTGAAATGAGGAAACAAGGTGTCACAGCATAGAGCGCCGCTGTACGAAGCATTGGCGGCCCATCGGGAATCGGGTGCGCTCAGCTTCCATGTGCCCGGTCATAAGTCGGAAGCGCAAGGGTATGCCGAAGCGGAGTCAGACTTCCGGCAAATCTTATTACTCGATAGGACGGAGATCGCCGGGCTGGATGATCTTCACCATCCGGAAGAAGCGATTAAAGAAGCCCAGACCCTGGCTGCGGTGTGCTTTGGGGCGGATGAAACTTTTTTTCTGGTGAACGGGAGTACGGCGGGAAATTTGGCGATGATCTTGGCAGCCTGCCGCCGCGGCGATTTGCTGCTGGTGCAGCGGGATGCACATAAGTCGGTCATTCACGGACTGATGCTTGCGGGTGCGCAGGCGGTCTTTATCTCCCCGCTGTGGGACCCGGAGAGCGGATTGAGCATGGGAGTGGCTGCAGAGGATGTCGAGCAGGCGCTGAATCGCTATCCTGAGGCCAAGGGGCTGCTTGTAACTAATCCGAGCTATTACGGCATTACAAGCGATTTGAGGGCATTATCCGGCCTTCTGCATGACCAGGGGAAGGTGCTGCTGGTGGATGAGGCGCACGGGGCTCATTTTGGCTTTCATCCCGATGTGCCTGCCTCGGCCTTAAGCTGTGGGGCGGATGCGGTCGTGCAGTCCACCCACAAAATGTTAACGGCCATGACGATGGGCGCGATGCTGCACGTGCAGGGCCCCCGTATTCACCGCAGTGCTGTCCGAAAGGCGCTCGCCATGGTGCAGAGCTCGAGTCCTTCTTATCCGATTATGGCCAGCCTTGACCTCAGCCGGCGGATGCTGCAGAAAGACGGCGGGGAGTGGATCGAACGAGGCCTATCGACTGCTCGGAGAGTGACAGCCTATCTAAACGGACATAGCCGGTGGCATGCAAGAGAACTGACGGAACGCATGCTTCAGATCGGTTGTCTTCAGGACCCTTTTAAGGTGGCGCTGTACGACGTGTCAGGCCGTCTCGACGGTTTTGCGATAAAAGAGCGTTTGGAGCAGCAAGGCTGCTTTCCGGAGCTGGCAGACCCGACGCATGTTCTGCTTGCGTTCAGTTTGGCGAGCACCGAAGAAGCGGCGCAGCGGCTTATTGCAACGCTGGAGCGGATAGATGAAGAAACGCGGGACGAAGGAAGCGAGACGAAGCCGGGATCATGGGAGACCGAAGCCTCGGCGCAGCGGATATCCGAGCCGGTAACGTTCGATTGGGAAGCGATCCACGAGGGGACGGAGACGAAGGTAACGGTCCCCGTAGCCGAATGCGCAGGCCGCATCGCTGCCGAGATGATCGTGCCATATCCTCCGGGCATTCCGGTCCTTTATCCGGGAGAGCGGATTACCGAACGGACGGCAGCGCATTTAACGCGACTGGCTGCCTTAGGGTCGCGTTTTCACGGGCATGATGTGACCGCCAGCGGCACCGTCCCGGTACTGGAACCAGACGCATTCACGAATAGTTTTGAATAGGTGGCGGTCTGTTCGCACGGCATCAAGAGAAGAAGCTCGCTATAGAGCGGAGAAACGGATTGCAACCGCTATCCGAGTCACTACAGGACAGGAGACATGCATGTGAAACGTGGCTTTTTTATAACGGTAGAGGGCGGAGAGGGCGCAGGCAAAACGTCTGCGATCGATGCTATCCTAGAGCAAGTCAAGTCGCGGGGGTACGATGTGCTATCCACGCGGGAGCCCGGGGGCATTCCGATTGCCGAGCAGATTCGCTCGGTCGTTCTCGACCGGAACAATACGGCGATGGACCCGCGTACGGAAGCGTTATTGTATGCGGCCGCGAGACGGCAGCATTTGGCGGAGAAAGTCATTCCTGCGCTGGAAGCCGGCAAGGTCGTCGTATGCGATCGTTTTATTGACAGCAGCTTGGCGTACCAAGGGTATGCGCGCGAGCTTGGCATGGACGAGGTGTTTGCCATTAACCGGTTTGCGATCGGCGATTGGATGCCGGATTTGACGGTATTCATGGACGTTCGTCCGGAGATCGGGCTGGCCCGGATTCGCGCCGATCAGGGGCGGGAAGTGAACCGCCTGGATCTGGAGTCGATGACGTTTCACAACAAAGTGCGAGAAGGTTACTTGCAAGTACTCCGCCAATTTCCGGAACGTGTCGTACGGGTGGATGCGGAGCGGGAGCTGGACAAGGTGCTCGAAGATATTGGGCAAATGCTGAACCAAAAGCTCCCCAAGCGAGTATGATATAATAGATATATTCCTTCTACACATGTTTATATATAAATGAAGGAATTTTTCAACCGTTTGTCTAATTATTAAGGTAGGAAGACGGATAACATTCCTTTGGCAAAGGAGGCTGGATGCATGAAGTTGGTTATCGCCGTTGTGCAGGATAAGGACAGCAACCGTTTGTCGAACGCACTGATCAAAGAGGGCTTTCGCGCAACCAAGCTGGCGAGCACGGGAGGATTCCTACGCGCCGGAAATACGACATTTATGATCGGTACGGAAGATGAGCGTGTCAACGAAGCGCTGCAAGTCATTAAAGCGAACTGCAAAATCAGAGAGCAAATGGTCACCCCGGTATCCCCGATGGGGGGAACGACGGATTCGTATATTCCTTTCCCTGTCGAAGTTCAGGTTGGCGGGGCGGCGGTATTCGTGCTTCCGGTCGAGCGGTTCGAACATTTCTAGAAACGAGGTCGAGCCGAGTGAAAATCAACCCGGGTTGGCGCCCTTTCGGCAATGAAGTCGTCCGCAGCGAAAATACGTCATCCCAGCAGCTACAAAAAATGTCGTTCTCCGATACGATGCAGCAGCATGAAGAAAGAGCAACCCGGGAGCAGCTTCAGCGCATCCTGCAGCAAATTGACCTGCAAGGTCAACGGCTGGCCAAGTCGATGACCGTACGCGAGCTCCGGCAATATAAGCTGCTCGTAAAGCAGTTTCTGGAGGAGACGGCACGGCGGGGAGTCCAGCTTCGCGATACGCGGGGGTGGGACCGCAGAGGCCGGACGAAGCGGTACAAGCTGCTGGAGGAAATCGATGCCGAGCTGCTCGGCCTGGCGGACGAGCTGGTGGAAAGCGAACAGGGACGCATCGAGCTGCTGCAAAAAATCGGCGAAATTCGCGGAATGCTCATTAATTTATTTTTTTAGCGAAGCAGCCGATCTGGAAAGGAAATGCAGACCGTCATGTCTTTTCAATCGATTACAGGGCAGGAGCGAGTCAAACGAATGCTGCAAAACAGCCTTCGGACCGACAAAGTTTCGCACGCGTATATATTTACGGGGGCGCCCGGGACCGGACGGAGAGCAATGGCCCGGGCGTTCGCCCAAGCTATCTATTGCAAGGTGCTGCCGGACGATGCCTGCGGGGAATGTCTGGATTGCCGCAAGGTAGAGCATGGAAACCATCCTGATCTGCATTGGATCGTACCGGACGGCGCCTCCATCAAAATCGACCAGATTCGCGAGCTGCAAAAGCAGTTTGCTTATCGCGCCTCGGCCTCTAACATTAAAATGTATATATTGGAGGATGCCGATAAGCTGACCGTTCAGGCGGCAAACAGTCTGCTGAAATTTTTGGAGGAGCCGACCTCGCAGGTCGTGGCTGTTCTAATTACGGATAACGGACAAGCCCTGCTGCCGACGATTCGGTCCCGCTCCCAGTGGATTCCTTTTTTACCAATGGGACGAAGCGGCATGAAGGAGCTCCTTCTGCAGGAAGGACATCCGCCCGTGCTCGTTCAAGCGGCGGTAAATTTGGCCGCAGGACCGGAGGCGGCGCGCGAGTTGATTCAAGGAAATGGGTTTGCAGAACTCCGAAATTTGGTGATACAATTAGCTAGGGAAAGTTTGTCCCGATTGCCGTCCGCGATGCTGACCGCTCAGCAGAAGCTGGCAAAGGGCGAGTTTTCCGAACAATTGCCGCGCTTCATGGATATGCTGATTTTGTGGCTCAAGGATATGGTGCAGCTCAAGCTCGGCAGCCGCGAAGAATTGGTCTACACGGATCAACTGGACTGGATGTCGCAGCAAGCGTTGTCTTATTCGATGGAGCACTGGATCGCCTGCCTTGAGCAGGCGGTGGAGACGCAGAAACGATTGCGGTCCCATGCCAATCCCCAGCTCGCGCTGGAACATATATTAATGCGGCTCAAGGGGGTGTAAGATTGTTCTCCGTGGTAGGTGTCCGCTTCAAGAAGGCGGGCAAAGTGTATTACTTCGATCCGAGCGATCTGCCGATTGATCAAGACAGTGCGGTCATTGTTGAAACGGCGCGCGGAGTCGAGTACGGCCGGGTAGTGATTGGCCGAAGAACGGTAGGCGAATCGGATGTTGTGCTTCCGCTGAAGAAGGTTATCCGCATTGCGGACCAGCAGGATGCACAGCTTGTTGAGGATAACAAGCAAGCGGCCAAAAATGCGTTTGCTATTTGTCAGGATAAGATTAAGGATCACCAGCTGCGCATGAAGCTGGTTGACGTTGAGTATACATTTGACCGGAACAAAATCATCTTTTATTTTACGGCCGAAGGCCGGGTCGATTTCCGGGAATTGGTCAAGGATCTGGCCAGCATTTTCCGGACGCGGATCGAGCTTCGCCAAATCGGTGTACGGGACGAAGCCAAGATGCTTGGGGGCATCGGGCCTTGCGGACGTATCCTGTGCTGCTCTTCCTTTTTGGGGGATTTCGAGCCGGTTTCGATCAAGATGGCGAAGGACCAGAATCTGTCGCTCAATCCGACGAAAATTTCCGGATTGTGCGGACGATTAATGTGCTGCCTCAAATATGAGCATGATAATTACGAAAGCGCCAAGGACGATCTTCCCCGTGTAGGCAGCGAGGTCATTACGTCGTTTGGCAACGGACGCGTGGTGTCGCTGAATGTCGGGGAGCGTACGGCGAAGGTGCAAATTTTCGATATCAAAAAAGTGATGGATCTTCCTTTGGATGATGTAGTGGAGCAGCATTAAAAGCCAGTCGCTGCTTCTGCAGCTTGAGGTGAGAGAAAAGCGTGGATAAAAGGGATATATTCGTACAAATCGATCAAATGGAAGAACAGATGGGCACGCTATATGCCGAGCTGGGCGATATCAAGCGGCAGATTATCGAGCTGCTCGAGGAGAATAAGCGGCTGGGCATCGAGAATCAGCAGCTGCGCAAGCTGCTGAAGAAAGATGCCGAACCGCTGCTGCCTGTGCTTCAAGCAGCCGGCGCGAGCGTCCCTGTTTCGATGAAAGAAACGACCGGTGAAGGCTACGACAATTTGGCACGCATCTATCACGAAGGCTTTCACATTTGCAATGTCTATTATGGACATTTGCGTACGGAAGGCGACTGCTTGTTCTGCATGTCATTTTTGAATAAATAACGATGCG
The DNA here is from genome assembly GCF_027925525.1 of Paenibacillus tyrphae. Classification (GTDB taxonomy): domain Bacteria; phylum Bacillota; class Bacilli; order Paenibacillales; family NBRC-103111; genus Paenibacillus_G; species Paenibacillus_G tyrfis_B. Next base: position 6,638 of record NZ_BSDJ01000041.1, read on the forward strand.
CCGTAGAGGAGAATGACTCTTCTACGGTTTTTTTTGAAGAGTTTAGCTATGGTACATAATAACGGCAGAAAGAGGAATACGCTTGGAACGAGTCCCGATCTATGAGCGGGAGCGAATCGACGATTTGCTTACGCACGATTTAAAAATTATTCAGAGCGACGAAGTATTCAGCTTTTCGATGGATGCGGTGCTGATTGCGCGCTTTTGCTCGGTGCCGCCGAGAGGGCGCATCGTCGATCTGTGCTCCGGCAACGGCGTCATTCCGCTGCTGTTGACCACCCGGACGAAAGCGCACATTACGGGTGTAGAAATTCAAGTCAGATTGGCGGATATGGCCCAGCGGAACGTGCAGCTGAACGGGCTGGAGGAACGAATCGCCATTCAGCACGGCGATTTGCGTCAATCGCCTGCCGAGCTGGGGAACGGCGCCTTCGATTTGGTGACGGTCAATCCTCCGTATTTACCGGTTCCGAATGGGGATCAGAACGTGAATGAGCACGTAGCTGCCGCCCGTCACGAGCTGTTTTGCACGCTGGACGATGTGGTCCGGGTGAGCAGCCGCCTGGTGCGCAGCGGCGGGAAAGTTGCCATGGTGCACCGGCCGAGCCGCTTGGTCGATATTTGCTGCACGATGCGGCAGTACCGGCTGGAGCCGAAACGCATCCGGTTCGTTCATCCCCGGGCCGATGCTGAAGCAAATATGGTGCTCATCGAAGCGCTTCGCGACGGAAAACCGGAGGTTCGCATGCTTCCGCCGCTCATTGTTTATAAGAATGAGACGGAGTATACGGATGAGCTGATGGAGGTCTATTACGGCCGCCGCGCTGCGCTCGCCGATCCGTCCAATACTTCATTATAGAAGGAATCGATGTCCGTGAACGTTCAAAAAAGCTACGCCAACGAAAGCCGCCGTCAAGGCAGCCTTTATCTGGTAGGCACTCCGATCGGCAATCTGGAGGACATGACCTACCGTGCTGTTCGGGTGCTGGGTGAAGTGCAGTGGATTGCCGCCGAGGATACCCGGCAAACGCGCAAGCTGCTCACGCATTTCGACATTTCGACCCGGCTCGTCAGTTACCACGAGCACAACAAGCTAGCCAGCGGTCCGGAGCTGATCCGGCTTATGCAGGAAGGCGACTCCATCGCGCTTGTCAGCGACGCCGGGCTGCCTGCGATCTGCGATCCAGGCGCGGATCTGGTCCGCCTCGCCATCGAAGCGGATATCCCGGTCATCCCTATCCCCGGAGCGAATGCCGCGCTATCCGGGCTGATCATGTCGGGGCTGCCGACCGAGCGGTTCACCTTCGTCGGCTTCCTGCCGCGCGACAAAAAGCCCCTGGAGCGGGAGCTTGCCGCTCTGAAGCGGGAGCCCGGCACGGTCATCTGTTACGAGTCCCCGCACCGCTTGGTTAAGACGCTAACGGCTATGGTCGAAACCATCGGCGAGACCCGGGAAATCTGCTTGGTCCGCGAGCTGACCAAGAAATACGAGGAAGCGGTCCGCGGCACGATCCGCGAATGCTTGGACCATCTGAACGAGCATCCGCCTCAAGGCGAGTATGTGCTCATCCTCCGCGGCGTCAGCCCGGAAGAAGCCGAGGCATCCGGCGAAGCCCTGTGGTGGGCCGCTTTATCCCCTGCGGAGCATGTTGCCCGCTACGAGGCCGACGGCCTCGACCATAAGGAGGCTTTGCGCCGCGCAGCCCAAGATCGCGGTGTCCCGAAGCGGGAGCTATATAACCTGCTTCACCAAGGAAGCTAGTAGGAAATAGTTTACAACGACCGCGCCTCCTATATAATAGAAGAGACAAGATGTTAGGCCTATGGCCCAATCGGGTAATATGACTTATATGTGTTGCGTGAATCGATGAGAAGGAAACGTAGGCGCCCTAAGAGCACTTAAGGTGTCATGGGCACGTTATAATGAACGGCGAACGTTGTTATATGTATTTTGCGATGCTGCGCAGCGAGCTCCCTGACGCACGAGCTGTCGAGTGCGCCCCGGCTTTGCTCGAACAAAAGCTGTCGAGGCTTGCCTCGATGCGGCCCATAGCAGGTAAGAAGAATCAAGCGCCGACGTGTGCGCATGCACCGCTTCGTAAGAGCGCTGCCGTAGAGCGTGTCTTCATGCCGGACCCGCAGGGTTCGCATGAAGACAGACGCGCTCCTCGCACCCAAGCTGCGTCGAAGCGCCTGCGGGGTCCAGGGGCGCGGCCCCTGGGGTCCCCCTTAGGAAGGGGGATTTAGGGGGATGGATGCCTCCGAACAAAAAAAATCCCCGATTCGGACAACCACGAATCAGGGATATAGAGGAGATATGAAAAAGGTTAGAATTACCAAAGTAAATTGTGCTATCTCTATTATAACCTATTTTTTTTATTTTGTCACAGGTATTGGCATTTCAGATAAGCATTCGTGGCAAACAATTTTTCCTTTGAAGTAGGAAACGTTCTCAGCATTGCCGCAGAAGATACAGGCTGGCTCATATTTCTTCAACATGATGCGCTCGCCATCAACGTAAATTTCCAAAGCGTCTTTTTCGCCAATGCCTAAAGTACGGCGCAATTCGATCGGAATAACGACCCGACCCAATTCATCTACTTTTCTAACAATACCGGTGGATTTCATCATAAAAAATTCCCCTCTCTAAGAAGTACATAATGAAGTATAGTGTTTCAAAAGATTAATCGTCATGTTTCGACATTTCTTTACACATATGATACCAACCATTCCCAAAATAGTCAACCAAAAAATATGAGTTTTCCTTGTTATTTTATGGTATACGAGGTGGGTTATGCAAAATTGAGTAAAAACAAACGTTCAAAAGCGAGAAAATCGTTGTTTTTTATAATACACATCGCACTAAGAAAGGGTCTGTCACCAGATCATTGAAGCATATATAAAAAAAGAAAACACAATAATGGAAGTCCGAATTCGACATATTTCGACAAATTTTATCTTCATTTTACGAGAGTATTGTCGAATAAATAGCCGGAACCGATAGGAGGATGTTACATGACCACTCCCCTTCAAGAAGAGAAAGTATTTAAGGATCCCGTGCACAAATACATCTACGTCCAAGACCAAACGATCTGGGACCTGATCAACACCAAGGAATTTCAACGCCTCAGACGAATTCGCCAGCTCGGCACCTGCTTCCTGACGTTTCACGGCGCGGAGCACAGCCGATTCTCCCATTCGCTCGGCGTCTACGAGGTGACACGCAAAATCATCTCGCAGTTCGAGCGCAACAAGTACGAGGACTGGCCTCGGGAGGAGCGGCTTCTGTGCCTGTGTGCTTCGCTGCTGCACGATGTCGGGCACGGCCCGTTCTCTCATTCGATCGAGAAAACGTTCGGGACGCACCACGAGGAATGGTCATGCCGCATCGTTCTCGGAGACACGGAAGTGAACCAGGTACTGCGCCGCGTATCGCCTACGTTTCCACAGCAGGTGGCTGGCGTGATCGCTAAAACGTACAATCAGGAAATCGTCGTCAGCCTCGTATCGAGCCAGCTCGATGCCGATCGGATGGACTACCTGCTGCGGGATGCCTATTTCACCGGCGTGAATTACGGCACATTCGATTTGGAACGCATCCTGCGCGTCATGCGCCCGTATCAGGGTCATATTGTTGTAAAGGAAAGCGGCATGCATGCGGTAGAGGATTACTTGATGTCCCGGTACCAAATGTATTGGCAGGTCTACTTTCATCCCGTGACCCGCAGCGCCGAAGTATTGCTTCACAACATTTTTCAAAGAGCGAAGCACCTTCATGAGGAAGGCTTTGCCTTCCGCTTCTTATTACATCCGCTGCCGAACCTGTTCCGGCAAAAAATGACGGTACACGACCATTTTTTAATGGACGAGGCGTTCATGCAGACAGTGCTGATGCAATGGTCCTTCGAAGAGGACCCGGTGCTTTCCGACCTATGTACCCGGTTCCTGCAGCGTCGGCTGTTGAAATATGTGACGCTCGAGAAAATCGATGCCCGGCAGATCGAGGGGCTCCGGGACCAAATGCGCAGCTTCGGCATTGATCCGGACTACTACCTGGACATCGATTTTCCTTCCGATCTATCGTATGATGTGTACAGGCCCGGCGAACAGGATGAGAAGCTGCCAATTCTGCTTCTTGACTCGCGGGATACCCTGACGGAAATATCGCGGAAATCGGAAATTGTCCGTTCCATCAGTGGCATTCATATGGGAAAATACCATCTGTATTACCCACGGGAGCTGCTTTTGAACCATGCCGACAAATTGGATAAAAATCTTCGAAAACTGCTCGATCTTTAACTGTCATCACCTGCTCTTACAACCAGACCATATTATAAGGAGAAAAAGATGATAACCGATACACACGCCCACTTGAATGCGCCGCAGTTCGATGAAGATCGACAGGAGGTCATCGAGCGCGCACGCGCAAGCGGAATCAGTCGAATCATTAATGTCGGTTTTAACCGGGAGACGATCCCGAGCTCCATCGCTTTGGCGGAACAGTACGATTTTATTTATTCGACCGTAGGCTGGCATCCGACCGATGCAAAGGACATGACGCCGGAGGATCTCGAATGGATCGAATCGCTGTGCGGACACGAGAAAGTTGTCGCCATTGGGGAAATCGGCCTGGACTATTACTGGGATACGTCTCCCAAAGACGTGCAGGACCGCGTATTTCGTCAGCAAATTCAGCTTGCGAGAAAGGTCGGCCTGCCGATCGTCATCCATAACCGCGATGCGCATCATGACGTCGTGCAGACGCTTCGCGAAGAGAAAGCGGCGGAGGTCGGAGGGGTCATGCACTGCTACTCCGGTAGCTGGGAGACGGCAAAGATGTGCCTCGATATGAACTTCTATATTTCGTTCGGCGGTCCCGTCACGTTCAAGAATGCGAAGCAGCCGAAGGAAGTGCTTGAGAAGGTGCCGCTCGATCGTTTATTGATCGAAACGGATGCGCCTTATTTGGCTCCTCACCCGTATCGGGGCAAGCGAAACGAGTCCTCGTATGTGCGCCTTGTCGCCGAGACGGCTGCCGAACTTAAAAGGATATCTCTGGAAGAATTGTGTGAAATCACCACAGCCAATGCCACCCGGCTTTTTGGCTTAACGTGAATAAATACACAGATTCGAACGAGCGGATTTTCTTCCGAATCGAGATAATTGAAGAAAAATATATAAAAACATACGACTTGCGAAGAGAAAGATGGTTTTTGAGATCGAATTCGCTTCAATTGGCTGGAATCGAACCAAAACCATCCTTTTTTTCGAAGTTTGTATACTTTACAACTTTGGTCCTCCCATCGTAAACTCAATAATAACTTCATAACGATTACCAAAATCCAACATCGCTGAGTTTCCGAAAGGGAAACGGGGGAACCGCATCGCGGCAGTTAAGGCGCAGCTTTGACCGCTGTGGTGTTTTTTTAGGGGTGAATCCTCATTGTGCATGGGAAACATGCACTGGGGTAGGGCGACTCTCAAGTCCGAATCCGTCAGCTAACCTCGTAAGCGTTCAGAGAGAGGTAACGATTGTCGTGAGCTTTTATTTCATTTTGGCCAAAATGAAAAAGTCACGGGAAGGTTCCTCTTCTCCGCTGACTTTTTTTGTGTTCTCCCGTTCATTTGGGATATTAACCGGAGCCGGTTTAACCAACACAGATTGAAGGAGGTGGCCGCCGCAGGCAAGTAAGTTCTGATGGCAGCAGATAAAATTGTTGGAATGGCAATCAAACCATTTTACCATAGTCGCGTCAGATTAAATCATGCATAACACTCGGATGGCGGGGCTTTAAGGAGGACCGAACAAGTGGGCGCTGTGAACCATGAGCAACCCCATGTAAGACGATCATCCAGCATGTCCTTCGCATTGCGATGGAAGCATGAAAACTTGCGTATGATATCGATTATTGCCCTCATTTCATTCGCTATGACTTTCATGTTCTTACTGATGTATCACGGTACGGCTACCAAGCGCGTATCAGTCGTTGTAGACGGACAGGAACGTACGTTCCAGACTCGGCAAGGGGTTCTACAACGCATACTGGATGAGCAAGGCATTGCTGTAGGAGAATACGACCGGGTGTCGCATTCCCTTCAAGCTTCGGTAAAGTCTGGAGATCGCATTACGATCGACAAGGCAAAGCCGGTGCAGTTGACAGCAGATGGAGAGACGAAGACCGTTTATACGACAGGGAAAACGGTGGAGACCGCGCTGGCGGATTTGAAAATCCCGCTCGGCGAGCTTGATAAGGTAACCCCCGAATTGACGACGGAAGTCGCGGACAACGCGCCGATCAAAGTGGTTCGCGTAAAGAAAGAAACCGAAGAAGTAAAAGAACCAATCCCGTTCGAGACGGTGAAGAAAAACGAGCCGCAGCTGCTCAAAGGCAAGGAACAGGTTGTTCAAGAAGGGCAAGAGGGAGTTTTGCTCAAGAAAAAGGAAAAGCTGTTTGAGGACGGGGCACTCGTCGCCGAGAATGTCGTCGATCAACAGGTGCAAGCGCAAAGCATTAAGAAAATCGTAGCCGTCGGAACGAAAAATCCGGTCACTATTTTATCCGCTTCTTCGCCGAACGTGGATGAATTGACCAAAAACGGGGTTAAGTTCGCATACAAGCAAGTGATTAACAATGTGAAGCTTACAGCGTACTCGGCCGATGCCGACTCGACAGGAAAGAGCAGCGAGCATCCGCAGTACGGGGTAACTTCTTCAGGCACGAAAGTAATGGAAGGTCGCACAATTGCCGTAGACCCCAAAGTAATCCCGATGGGCTGGTGGGTATATATCGAAGGAATCGGCTTCCGCCGGGCGGAAGACACCGGCAGCGCGGTGAAAGGGAATGTGATCGACGTTTATTTCGACAGCAGCGATTACGCCAATCGTTTCGGTTCGAAGAAGGGCTACACGGTGTATGTCATCGGGCCGAAAAAACCGTCGGTCGATTAAGGATGCGCAATTAGGGCAGACTCATCATATATAGAACGGAAAAAGAAGAGGTACGGCGATGGCCCTCTTCTTTTTCTCTTGTTTACGAAAGAAGGTACGGCGAAGAGAACATGATTAAGGAAATCATCGTTGTGGAAGGAAAAGACGATACCGTCGCCATTAAGCGGGCGGTGGAGGCGGAAACGATCGAAACAGGCGGCTCCGCCATTAACAAAGACGTATTGAAGCGGATTCGGCTTGCCCAAGAGCGGCGCGGCGTCATCGTATTCACGGACCCAGACCATGCAGGCGAGCGTATCCGTAAAATCATCGCCAAAGAGGTACCGGGCTGCAAGCATGCCTTCCTGACGCAAGAAGCCGCAACGAGCCGCGGAGATATCGGCGTCGAGAACGCGTCCGTCGAAGCGATTCGCGAGGCGCTGGCGAACGTGCGGACAGATGGGATGATGGGCGAATCCGCCATCGCTTGGGAAGACCTGATCGAAGCAGGGCTCATCGTCCATCCGGAAGCGGCTTCCAGACGGCTCGAAATGGGGAAACGGCTTGGGATCGGGTACTGCAACGGCAAACAGTTCTATAACCGCTGCCGGATGTTTCAAATTTCGCGCGAAGAGTTCGAGGCGGCCCGGCGGCATTTGGATGAAGAAGAGGGTGCGAGCTCATGACCACAGAACATCGCGGACAACGATCCGGACAAGCTGCCGAGGATATCGCTTCGCCGAAGCGGACCAAAGAGCTAATGCAGAAGTACGGCTTCACGCTCAAAAAAAGCCTGGGGCAAAACTTTTTGATCGATCAAAACATTTTAACGAAAATCGTCTCCGCCGCGGAGCTTGACTCAGGCAAAGGGGCCTTGGAAATCGGACCGGGGATCGGCGCACTCACCCAACAGTTGGCCAAGACGGCCGGACGGGTCGTAGCAGTCGAAATTGACCAGCGGCTTCTGCCGATGCTGGAAGAGACGCTTGAGCCTTATCCCCACGTTTCCGTTGTCCACGGAGATGTACTGAAGACCGATCTTCGCGAGCTGTTCGAGGCTCATTTTCGCGGCGTCTCGAAGGTCAGCGTCGTGGCAAACCTGCCTTATTACGTAACGACTCCCATCGTGATGAAGCTGCTGGAAGAAAAGCTTCCGCTGGAGCATATCGTCGTGATGATCCAGAAGGAGGTAGCCGACCGGATGGCGGCGAAGCCCGGAGGGAAAGATTACGGGAGCTTGAGCATCGCCGTACAGTATTATTGCGAGCCGGAAGTCGTCACCATTGTGCCTCATACCGTGTTTATCCCGCAGCCGAACGTCGACTCCGCCGTAATTAAGCTGAAGGTACGCGAGCGGCCGCCGGTGGAAGTGGAGGACGAAAGCTTTTTCTTCGATGTCGTTCAAGCCAGCTTCGTGCAGCGCCGCAAGACGATTTATAATAACCTGGCCTCCAGGTATTTTACGAAAGAGACGAAAGGACAGCTGGAGGGAATTCTCCGAAATGCCGGCATCGAACCGTCGCGCCGCGGGGAAACGCTGTCGATTGAGGAATATAGTGTGTTGAGCCGACATTTGGCCGCCGCGTTGAAGGGGAACGGATAGCCGGCCCGGACGGTAGCGGGCCGTTGTCCGTGCACCATTTGCCCATATCCGCCATACGATAGTCGAGGAGGCGATGCAGCCATGAAGCAGGGAGACCTGGTCACTCGGAAGTCGTATGGCGGTGACGTTATATTCAAAATTCATGAATTCCGGCAGCAGCAGGCCATATTACGCGGGGTGGAACTTCGCTTGCTGGCGGATGCCCCAATCCGGGATTTGCAGATGGCCCCGCAGATCGATCCCCTTGAAAAGATGGGGGCGATGCGTCCCAAATGGCTGGAAGCAATGAGACGATCGGGAGCCGGAGCAGCTCCGCAGGCGCAATCGGACGGCTGGCAAAGCACGGAGCCTGCGGACTCTCCCAAGCCGCGCCCGGCTTATTTTGAACTGCCTGGCAAAGTACTGCATTTGGACGGCGACCCGAACTATTTGCGCAAATGCATGGTTCTCTATAATGAGCTCCGCGTTCCGGCGGACGGCTACTATGTAGCGGAGGCGAATATGGCCGATGCGCTGTACCGCCTGCTGCCCCAACTGCAGCCGGATATCGTCGTGATTACGGGTCACGACGGCCTTCTGAAGCAGCGCGGACGAACCTACGGAGATATTACCCAGCTCACCAGCTACAAAAACTCGCATAATTTCGTCAATGCCGTTCGTGTGGCCCGTCAGTTCGAAAAAAACCGCGATGTCCTGACGATCGTCGCAGGGGCGTGCCAGTCGCATTTTGAGGCGCTGATGCAGGCCGGAGCCAATTATGCCAGTTCGCCGGCCCGCGTGTTGATTCACGCGCTCGATCCCTTGTGCATCGCGGCCAAGGTAGCTTTTACCCCGATTAAAGATACGGTGAATATCGTCGATGTCATCGGGCTGACACATAGCGGATTGGAAGGGCTGGGCGGTATCGAGTCCCGCGGGAGCTATCGCCGGGGCGTCCCCCGAATTGAATATGCGATTCATAAATAAGCGCCGAAAGGTGCTTTTTATTTTGCCTCGCGGCCAAATTTTAACAATACTGTGAACGGAGTATTCTCAACTTTTTGGAATACCGCAGCACATTAAGGAAAAATTCCGTTGACAACAGGTTTGTATGGCTGATATAATATTCGGCTTAAATTGACATACTACTGTCGTTGCGTTATAATCGTTAAGGAAAGAGGTGGTAGTGGTCAATGGCAAAAAATGCGCTGTTGGAGATCAAACGTAGTTTGGAACCTCATGTCGGACAGAAGATTATGTTAAAAGCGAATGGTGGTCGCCGTAAGACAATCGAACGATCCGGTGTATTGGAGGAAACCTACCCTTCCGTTTTTATTGTCAAGCTGGATCAGGAACAGCATGCATTCAAGCGCGTTTCTTACAGCTACGCAGATATCCTGACAGAATCCGTCGAAGTTACTGTGCATGGCGATGACGGTGAAGTACGGATTACGATACATCAATAAGTACATAACGGTTGGCCGGTTCTTACGGTCAGCCGTTTTTTTAATGGACGCCCAGGATTCCCCCTTCTCCTTGGAAAAGACTGCGGACCGTATGATTCTGCTGCGTCAGGCGCATAATAGATTGTACGGATACCATCATAGTTATGAGGGGGGACGCGATATGGGACGCAGGAGTCGGGGCGTCATGTCGGAAACATTCAAATACGAGCTGGCTAAAGATTTGGGCTTCTATGAGACGGTTCAGCAGGAAGGATGGGGCGGCATTCGTACGAAGGATGCGGGAAACATGGTCAAGCGCGCGATCCAAATCGCCGAGCAGGCTTTGGCGAACCAGCAGTCGGCGGCTGCGCCGGTACGTCAACCGGTCAGCTTCCAGCCGGCGCCGGTTGTTTCTCAAGCCTATGCGCCTTACGGTCAACCTTACGCCGGACAACCGTCTTACACCGGGCTGCCGCCTGCTTATACGATTGTCCCAAATCCGGTTCAAACGGGCTACACTTCCTTTGCGCCGTAGGGTGGACGTTCATTTCCGGAGAATCCTTAAGCTAGAGCGCCCGTTATGGAGCTTTAGCTTTTTTTTGTAGCGTTTTTGGTATAGTATTAGGATGAACGGCATCATGCCTTCGATTAACGGGATGACAGACAGGTGCAAAGAAGGTGTCGACATGAAAGTGTTTGAGAAAGCGCCGGCAAAAATCAATTTGTCGCTGGATGTTTTACATAAGCGTGAAGACGGTTACCATGAGGTCGAAATGGTGATGACCATGGTCGATCTGGCAGACCGTATCGAGATGCAGGAGCTGCCCCGCGATACGATCATTATCTCCAGCCAAGCCGGGTATATCCCGCTCGACGAGAAGAACCTTGCCTTTCAGGCTGCCCGGCTCATTAAAGACCGGTACGACGTGAAGCAGGGCGTATATATTCATTTGGACAAAAAGATTCCCGTCGCCGCGGGCCTGGCCGGAGGAAGCAGCGATGCCGCAGCGACGCTGCGCGGCTTGAACCGGCTGTGGAGGCTCGGGATCGGAACGGACGAGCTGCAGAAGCTTGGAGCCGAGCTCGGCTCGGACGTGCCCTTTTGCGTGACGGGAGGGACGGCCATTGCGCGCGGTCGCGGAGAGAAGCTGGAGCCGATCGAATCGCCGCCTCAGTGTTGGGTCATTTTGGCCAAGCCTCCGATCAATGTGTCCACCTCGGAAATATACGGCAAGCTGAACGCTGCCGGAATCCGCAAGCATCCGTCGACGGAAGGCGTTCTTCGGGCGATTCGGGAGAAGCGGTTCGATCTGCTGTGCGGAGAGCTTGGCAACGTGCTGGAGGAAGTGACGTTGGATTTGTATCCCGAAGTGCGTCAGCTGAAGGAAGTTATGATCAAGTTAGGCGCCGAGGGCGTGCTGATGTCAGGCAGCGGTCCAACGGTGTTTGGCCTCGTGTCCAAGGAAACGAAAATTCCGCGCATTTACAACGGGCTGCGGGGATTTTGCAAGGATGTATTCGCTGTCCGGCTGCTTACGTAAAGAAGCCAAAGAATGTCACGTTTGTGTCATCATCTTTTGCATGGACAGCTTGAATAAATACGTATAAAAATGGTATATTCACAATATATTATTCGGATTTATAGCTATTTATCCGACGTGTAGGGGGAACGCTCATGAAAAAACTAAAAAGAAGCGCAAGATTGGTCGAGATGACCCAATACTTGCTGATCCGCCCCCATACGCTGATTCCTTTGACGACATTCGCAGACCGATACAATTCCGCCAAATCGTCCATCAGCGAAGATTTGGCCATCATTAAAGAAGTGTTTGAAGAGGAAGGCCTTGGGGAGCTTCTGACGCTCGCTGGAGCAGCCGGCGGCGTCAAGTTCATACCGAAAGTATCGAAATCGCATTCATTGCAATTCATCACACAGTTGTGCCGCCAGTTGGAGCAGCCCGAACGCATCCTGCCAGGCGGGTATTTGTACATGTCCGATATTATGGGGCAGCCGATGATTTTGAATGAAGTCGGCAAAATGTTCGCTTCCGCCTTTTCAGGGAACGATATCGATGTGGTCATGACGGTGGAAACGAAAGGCATCCCGCTGGCCTACGCCACGGCTACATATTTGAACCTGCCGGTCGTCATCGTGCGCCGCGACAATAAAGTGACGGAAGGTTCCGCCGTCAGCATCAACTACGTATCCGGCTCGAACAAACGCATCCAGACGATGTCTTTGTCCAGACGGGCGCTCAAGGAAGAAGCCAAGGTGCTGATCATCGACGATTTCATGCGGGTGGGCGGAACGATTCACGGCATGATGGACTTGCTGCAGGAATTTAAAGCCACGGTCAAAGGCGTCGGCGTATTCGTCGAGTCGGGCGAAGTTGAGGAGCATTTGGTCGAAGATTACGTCTCGCTTGCCAAGCTGTCCGCCGTCGATCCGAAGACACGGCAGATTACGGCCGAGCCGGGCAATTATTTTCATGAAGAGGTTTCTAATCTAATTGAGGAGTGACAAAAGCATATGACATTAGAACGTATCTCTACGGACCGGGCGCCTGCCGCTATCGGTCCTTATTCACAAGCAATCAAATTTGGCAATCTGTTATTTACCTCAGGTCAAATTCCGCTCAATCCCGAAGGCCAAATCGTCGAAGGCGGCATTGCCGAGCAGACGCACCAAGTTTTCCGCAATTTGAAAGCGGTATTGGAGGAAGCGGGGGCAACATTCGAGAGCGTGATCAAGGCTACGGTGTTCATCAAAGACATGAATCAGTTCGCCGAGGTCAATGAAATCTATGCAACCTACTTCGGAGACCACAAACCGGCGCGTTCAACTGTCGAAGTTGCACGACTGCCGAAGGACGTTTTTGTCGAAATCGAGCTTATTGCGGCGTTAAGTGTCGAATAATTTCAAATTTATAAAGTATTTATAAAATTGCTCAAAAACTTTAGAGATTTAGCAGGAATTTGCCCTAAAATGTGGAATTTATAGTTCATGTCTCCAAGATGGAAAAAGGTGGTGAATCAGAAGTGCAAATTACAGACGTCAGACTTCGCAGGGTGAACTCCGAGGGCAGAATGAAAGCCATTGCTTCCATTACCATCGATAACGAATTTGTAGTCCATGACATTCGTGTGATTGACGGTAACAACGGCATGTTCGTGGCCATGCCTAGCAAGCGGACCCCGGACGGAGAATTCAGAGATATCGCTCACCCGATTTCCTCTTCAACCCGCGAGAAAATTCAAGCGGCCGTGTTAGCGGAATATGAGCGTGCCGCAACGGAAGAGGAAGTCATCGAAGAAGGAGCTTAATACGATCTATGAAGAGGGCCGAAAGGCTCTCTTTTCTTTTATAGCGAGGCAGGATATATTGGGACTGGCGTTTCACGGACAGAAACCGTATCATAAAAAGAAAACAATACATTGGATCAAAGGGGATGGACGAAACTTGAACATCATGGGGATCGTACTGGCTGCAGGTCAGGGGAAACGAATGAAATCGAAATTATATAAAGTATTGCACAGGGTATGCGGTAAACCAATGGTCGATCATGTGGTCACCGCATTGGAAAATATACATGCTTCTCGCACAGTCGTCGTCGTCGGTCACGGAGCGGAAGCCGTTCAAGCGTATTTGGGCGACCGGGTCGAGTATGCGCTGCAGGAGCAGCAGCTTGGGACAGGCCACGCCGTGCTTCAGGCCAAAGATCTGTTGGCCGCGGAGGACGGCTTGACGATTGTCATCTACGGAGATACGCCGCTGATTTCGGACAGCACCCTTGAAGGAATGATCAAGCTGCACCGGGAGAAGGGCGCGGCGGCTACGCTGCTGACGGCGGTTGTGGACGATCCGACCGGCTACGGGCGGATCATTCGGGACGAGCGCGGGTACGTGACGCAGATCGTGGAGCAGAAGGACTGCAACGAGGCGCAGCGCTTGGTCAAGGAAACGAACGTCGGCACCTACTGCTTCGACAATCGGAAGCTGTTTGAAGCGCTGGCGCTTGTGAAAAACGACAATGCGCAGAACGAATACTACATTACGGACGTGATCGGCATTCTGGTCGGTCAGGGGCAGATTGTCGAAGGCTACGTGCTGGAAGACGAGGCAGAGTCGTTCGGCGTGAATGACCGTCTGCAATTGTCCGTAGCTGAGCAAACGATGCGCGAGCGGATTAACCGCCGTCATATGCTCGCCGGGGTGACGATGATCGATCCGGCAAGCGCCTATATTGAAGCGGACGTACAGATCGGAGCGGATACGATAGTGCTGCCGGGAACGGTGCTTCGGGGGAAAACGGTGATCGGCGAAGACTGTGTCATCGGACCGCAAGCGGATATAACGGATAGTACGATCGGCAGCGGCGTCACCGTCAAGCACTCCGTGCTGCAGGAAGCGGTCGTCGGCGACGGATCATCCGTAGGACCATATGCTTATTTGCGGCCGGGAGCGGACCTTGGCCAGAACGTGAAAATCGGCGATTTCGTCGAAATCAAAAATGCCAAGCTTGCGGACGACGTGAAGGTGTCGCATTTAAGCTATGTCGGCGATGCGGTCATCGGCCGGAACGTCAACTTCGGCTGCGGAGCGATTACCGTCAACTATGACGGCTTCAACAAGCAGCTGACCGAAGTGGAGGAAGATGCGTTTATCGGCAGCAACGTCAACCTCATCGCTCCGGTTAAAATCGGCAAAGGAGCTTATGTCGTGGCCGGTTCTACCATTACGCACGAAGTAGGGGACGGCGACGTGGCGATTGCCCGGGAGCGTCAGGTGAACAAGCACGGTTACGCCGACAAGCTTCGCACCAAATTTGCGGCGAAGAAGGCGAAGAAGTAAGGTTTAACGGGGCAATCCGTAGCAAATCCTATACAGCGATGTTTCGAACCTCCTTCAATTGGGTAAAGTAGTAAGAAGCTAGGGCTTCACCCAAATTGAAGGAGGTTTTCTTATGGCTACATCGCTTAAAGCGGAAGCTCGGACAGGCCGGACGAAAAGCGACCGCAACCGGCTGCGGGCCGAGGGAAAAGTCCCCGGTGTCGTCTATGGAAAAAAAGTGACGCAGACGCCGATCGCCATCGACCAGAAGGAGCTGCTTGCGCTGCTGAAGACGAATCCGCATGCGGTTATCGACTTGGACGTTCCGCAATTTGGCAAGCAGCCGGTCATGATCAACGAAGTGCAGCGGGATGCGCTGAGCCGCCAGCTGCTGCATGTCGATTTTCATCAGATCAATATGGACGAGCCGGTTCAGACGACGGTTCGGCTGGAATATATCGGAGACCCGGAAGGGGTTAAGGTCGGGGGGATTCTGCAGATCCAGCACCACGAAATCGAGATCCGCTGTCTGCCGCAGCAGATCCCGGCCTCCGTCGAAGTCGATGTCAGCGGGCTCGAAATCGGACAAAGCATGCTCGTATCCGAGCTCAAGCTACCCGAGGGCGTCGAGGTGAAGACGGACGTGCACGACGTGCTCGCCACGATCCTGACGCCGCAGAAAGAAGCCGAGCCGGAAGCGGAAGCCCCGGCCGCCCAAGAGGGGAATGCCGCCGAGACCGCGGAGAAGGCTGAAGCATAAATTAGAGAGAGTGTGTCGGCTTGGATCGACGCGCTTTTTCTTTATGTCCGCGGACGCTGTACCTGCCGCTTATCGCGAAATTGGCGCGGGACGTTTTTTTCGGTTATGATAAGTTTAGGGTATCGTTTCACCCCATGGAGTTGAAAGGGGCAGGTCAGGTTGAAATGGTTTGTGGGTCTCGGCAATCCGGGACGGCAGTACGAAGCGACGCGGCATAATATCGGTTTTATGGCGCTGGACCGTTTTGCCGATAAGCACGGCATCAAAATCACACAAAGCAAATGCAAGGGACTGCTGGGAGAAGGCCATGTCGCGGGACAGAAGGTGTATCTGCTGAAGCCGCAGACGTACATGAACTTATCGGGGGAGTCGATGCGCGCCTTCATGGATTTTTACAAAGCGGCCATCGAGGATCTTATCGTCGTGTACGACGATCTGGATACGCCCTACGGGCAAATCCGGCTGCGCTATCAAGGAAGCGCAGGCGGACATAACGGGATCAAGTCGGCCATCGCTCACTTGGGCACGCAGTCGTTTCAGCGCATTCGAATGGGCATTTCGCGGCCCGCGCCCGGCAGAGACATCGCCGATTACGTGCTGAGTCCGTTCAGCAAAGAAGAGTTTCAACAGATGCCCGAGCTGCTCGACAAGACGGTCGAGGCCATGGAGCATATCTTGGAGCATCCGTTCGAGAAGACGATGGCCAAATTCAACGGCTGAGCCGTATTATCCATTTCGTCAAGAAAAGCGTTAGCCTAGAGGCTAATCTCCTCCCATCCCGGCCATAATAAGTAAAAACGGCGCTTGGCAAGGCAAGCGGAGGAGGAAGTCCAATGGCCCTGAAATATGTTTGTCGTCATTGTCAGACCGTAATCGGAGAAATCCGGCAGGGGGAAGTGAGCGAGTTTCAACTCGGTTTCCATTTCTTGACCCCCGAGGAGCGGAGAGATATAATATCGTATAACCCGAATGGGGATGTCACCGTCAAGGTGGTTTGCGATTACTGCAAGGAAGCGCTGGATGCCAATCCGGAGCTCTCGCTCCTCGCGAATCCTCTGCAATAGGGGTTGTTCGCATTTCGGCTATCCGGCTTTTTGGTTGAGGATCGGCCTAAAGTCCGGTGAATAAGAGGCCGCTGCGCGGGCGGATCGTCTTTCCGAGTCGCTGCTTCATAAGCGATGACGCCCGCACTGCTGCTTATTCACGGGACTTTTAGGCTTTTTTAGTGTTACGCGGTTGAGAGGGGTGTCCTGTTTTGCAGGCTTTAATTCAGGCGTTCTCCGCGGACAACGATTTTCAAAGCGTCGTGTCCGGCCTACGTTCGGGGATGAGAGAACAGTTAATAGCCGGGTTGACCGGTTCTTCGCGGCAGGTGATGCTGGCTTCGCTTTACGAGGAGCTGCAGCAGCCTCTATTTGTCGTGACCCACAATATGTTTTCTGCGCAAAAGATGTTCGAAGATTTGGCGGAACTGCTGCCGGAAGGCCAGGTGCTGCTGTTTCCGGCCCAGGAGCTTCTGGCGGCCGAAGCGGCGATCGCAAGCCCGGAAATGCTGGCGCAGCGGATCGACGCGCTGTCCAAGCTGGCGGATAACTTTCGCGGGATCGTCATCGTGCCGTATGCCGGGATGCGGCGGCTGCTGCCGGACCAGACGTCGATTGCGGAAGCCCGGCTTCGCGTCGCCGTCGGCGATACGATCGAACTGGAGTCGTTTATCGGCCGCATGGTCGAACTCGGCTATGAACGGGTAGAGCGTGTTGAGAACAAAGGGGAGCTGAGCGTTCGCGGGGGCATTATCGATTTTTATCCGCTCACTTCGCCGAACCCGTACCGGATTGAGCTGTTCGATATTGAGGTGGACTCGATCCGGACGTTCGACCCGGCCGATCAGCGATCGATCCAGAAATGCTCCGAGCTTGTCATTACGGCCTGTCGTGAAATCGTAGTCGACCGTAAACGGTTACAACTGGCGGCACAGCATGCGTATGAACTGCTCCAGGAACAGATCGGCAAAATGTCTGACCGCGGGGCGAAGGACCGGCTGCTCGAAGGCATCGGCCACGAGATTGAGCTGCTTCGCGAGGGGCAACATTTTCAAGGGATGTTCAAATACGTCTCCTTGTTGTTCCCGCAGCGCCAGACGCTGCTAGATTACTTGCCCAAGGATTCCATTCTTATCGTGGACGAACCGGCCCGGCTGCTGGAGACGGCCAAGCAGCTGGAGAAGGACGAGGCCGAATGGATGACCATGTCGCTTCAGGACGGCAAATGCCTGCCGCAGCTCGTGCTGTCGAAGCCGTACGAGACGCTGCTGCACCGCAGACCGTATCCGACCTTGTACATGTCGTTGTTCCTGCGTCAGGTGCCGCAGACGTCGCCGCAGAACATCGTCAACTTCATGTGCCGCCTGATGCAAAATTTCCACGGTCAGATGAACCTGTTGAAGAGCGAAATGGAGCGCTGGAAAAAGTCCGGCGCGAAGGTGATGATGGTCGCGAGCGGCGCGGAGCGGGTCGACCGCATCAAGCGCGTGCTGGCCGACTACCACATCGAAGAGCCGCAAATCGTAGACGGCAGTCTGCAGACCGGTTTCGAGCTGCCGGGCATTCATCTGGTCGTCATCACCGAAGGCGAGATGTTCACGCAGAAGCAGCGCAAAGCGCGCAAGGTGGACAAAAAGATCGAAAACGCCGAGCGGATTAAAAATTATCAAGAGCTCAAAATCGGCGATTACGTCGTCCACGTCAACCACGGGATCGGTAAATTTGTCGGCATCGGCACGCTTGAGGTCGGCGGCATTCATAAAGATTATCTACACATCCTGTACGCCGGCGGCGACAAGCTGTCGGTGCCGATCGACCAGATCGATCATGTGCAGAAATACGTCGGCTCGGAGGAAGGTAAGGAACCGAAGGTCTATAAGCTCGGAGGCACCGACTGGAACCGGGTGAAAAGCAAGGCCCGCGCGTCCGTCCAGGATATTGCCGACGATCTGATCAAGCTGTATGCGGAGCGTCAAGCGACGCTGGGCTATGCCTTCAATCAAGATTCGAACTACCAGCAGGAATTCGAGGGTATGTTCCCGTACGAGGAAACGTCGGATCAACTGCGGGCCATTGAAGAAATCAAGAAAGACATGGAGAAGCCGAGACCGATGGACCGCTTGCTGTGCGGCGACGTCGGTTACGGGAAAACCGAGGTGGCGATCCGCGCGGCGTTCAAGGCGGCGATTGACGGCAAGCAGGTAGCGGTGCTCGTGCCGACGACCATCTTGGCGCAGCAGCATTACGAGACGTTCCGGGAGCGGTTCTCGGGCTATCCGTTCAACATCCAAGTGCTCAGCCGGTTCCGCTCCAAGAAGGAGCAGACCGAAACGATGAAAGGCATTAAGAACGGCACCGTGGACGTGGTGATCGGGACGCACCGGCTGCTGTCGAAGGATGTGCAGTTCAAGGATCTGGGGCTGCTGATCGTCGACGAAGAGCAGCGCTTCGGCGTATCGCACAAGGAAAAGCTGAAGCGGCTGAAGACGAACGTAGACGTGCTGACGCTGACCGCGACGCCGATTCCGCGTACCCTGCATATGTCCATGCTCGGCGTGCGGGACTTGTCGGTCATCGAGACGCCGCCGGAAAACCGTTTTCCGGTGCAGACGTATGTCGTCGAATACAGCGCCTCGCTGGTTAGGGAAGCGATCGAACGGGAACTGGCGCGTGAAGGCCAGGTCTATTACCTGTTTAACCGCGTGCAGGGAATTACCCAGATGGCCGATCAAATCTCGATGCTCGTGCCTGATGCCCGAGTGACGGTCGCGCACGGCCAAATGTCCGAGCAGGAGCTGGAGAAGACCATTCTCGACTTCCTCGACGGCGAATACGACGTGCTGGTCAGCACCAGCATCATCGAGACCGGGGTCGATATCCCGAACGTCAATACGCTTATCGTCCATGACGCCGACAAGATGGGCTTGTCCCAGCTGTATCAGCTTCGCGGCCGGGTCGGTCGATCCAACCGAATTGCTTACGCCTACTTTACGTACCAGCGCGACAAAGTGCTGACGGAGGTGGCGGAGAAGCGGCTGCAGGCGATAAAAGAGTTTACAGAACTTGGATCCGGGTTTAAAATTGCGATGAGAGACTTGTCCATCCGCGGTGCGGGCAATTTGCTCGGCGCGGAGCAGCACGGATTTATCGCGTCGGTAGGTTTCGATCTGTATTCGCAAATGCTGGCCGAGGAAATTCAGAAGCGCAAGAAGGAATTGGGCGGCGAAGCCGTGCAGGAGACGAAAGTATGGTCGACGCAGCTCGATATCCAGCTGGACGCTTACATCCCCGGCGACTACATCTACGACAGCGTGCAAAAAATCGAGATTTACAAAAAAGTCGCGGCCATTCAAACCTTGGATGAAGCGATGGAGCTTGAGGACGAATTGGTCGACCGTTTCGGCGATCTGCCGGAGGCGGTGCAAAATCTGTTGACCGCCGCACGGCTGAAGGTGTATGGTGCCTTGTATGGTATCGAGATCATCTCGCAGAAGGGGCTCGATTACGAGCTGAAAATTCACCCCGATCAGAACGGCAATCTGGACGGACAGAAGCTGTTCCAGCTGTCGGGCGAATTCGAGAATCGGATCAAGCTGATCAGCGGACCGCAAATCCACATCGAACTCAAGGGAAAAGGGTTGAAGCCAGAAGAAACCATCGCTTTGCTGGAAAGGTTTCTGGTACAATACAAGCGTGTGTTGAAATCGAAGGGAGAGCTGCAAAATGTGGCAAAATAAACGGAAACCGTTGCGGAAAGGGCTTATGGCTCTTTGTGCGCTCGTATTGGTCGCGGGTGTCGCTGCAGGTTGCGGCAAGAAGAAGGACGAAGCGGCTACGGCTGCTGCCGATAAAGGCAAACCGAGCGAGGTGCTTGTGACGTACAAGGACGGACAAGTCACGCGCGGCGAATTCGATACCTTTTTGAACGTGAACGCGTTCTTTTATAAGCAATATGCGCAATTCAAGGACGACCCTGCCTTTCAACAAGATATGATGAAGCAGCTCGTCACCTTTAAAATTTTGTCCTCCCGTGCGGACGACAAAGCGAAGGCGGAAGCCGATAAGCAGTTTACTGCTCAATTTGAGCAAATCAAGGGCTTCCTGGGCGCTCAGGAAGGCGGCATGGAGAAACAGCTCAAGGATGCGAAGCTGGAGCAGAAAGACGTGGAGGAGTTCGTGAAGCGCAGCATCACGGCGATTGTCTCCGAGGAAAGCAAAGTGTCCGACCAAGAGATTCAAACGGCTTATAATACCAAATTAGAGCAGGACAAAACCGCCTATGTGACGGCAACGGTCAGACATATTCTGGTCGGGATCAACGATCCTGCGACAGGCAAGGAAACTCGCTCCAAGGAAGATGCGCTTAAGCGTGCGAAGGAAGCTCAGGACAAGCTGAACAAGGGCGGCGACTTTGACGCGCTGGCGAAAGAATATTCGGACGATCCCGGCTCGAAAGAGAATGGCGGCAAGTACGAAAACGCGGACATCTCCCAGTGGGTGCCTGAGTTTAAGAAAGCGGCGGCGGAGCTACCGATCGGGAAGATCAGCGATCCGGTGGAAACGTCGTTCGGCTACCATGTCATGAAAGTGGAATCCCGCAAAACGAAAACGCTCGATGAAGTCAAGCCGGAGCTGCGCTCCGCGGCGGCTGAGACGAAGGTGTACGATTTTGTGGAGAAAGAACTGCCAGGTCTGATTCAGACGAACAACCTGCCGAAGCCGGAGGAGAAAAAGCCGGCGGAAGCACCGAAAACCGACGCACCGAAAACGGACGCTCCAAAAACGGATGCGCCGAAGACGGAAGGCGGCAAGTAACAATTACCAGGGTACCCCATGGGGTGCCCTGTTTTGTTTTCATTTTTTTGGACATAATGTAAACAGCGACGGCTTAAGCGTTCGACCAAACGCCTGCAACTGTGCCGGAGCGGGACATGCATAGGCCGCCGGGAGTTGAAGAATACTAGGGTCAGTCGAATTCCCTCCATTTTGCATACAGGATCATATCCAGTCTGTATCCCATTCTTCTTGGAAAGCGAGGCATCTAGAAACATGAAAGCAACTGGAATCGTTCGTCGTATCGACGATCTTGGCAGGGTCGTAATCCCGAAGGAGATACGCCGCACCCTGCGTATTCGGGAAGGGGATCCGCTTGAAATTTTTGTGGACCGGGACGGGGAAGTTATTTTAAAGAAATATTCTCCGATCGGCGAGCTTGGCGATTTTGCCAAGGAATATGCCGAATCGCTCTATGAGAGCACGAACCATATCACGATGATATCCGACCGCGATACGATCATTGCCGTGGCCGGCGGCTCGAAAAAAGATTTTTTGGAAAAGCAGATCGGTTCGCTGGTTGAACAAAGCATGGAAAACCGCAAAGCGACGCTGGAAACCGGTGGAGGCTCTTATGAAATTTGTAAGGACGTTACGGAGACGTACAGCTCGTATGTAATTGCACCGATCGTGGCGGGGGGCGATCCGATCGGTTCGGTGATTTTACTGAACAAGGACGAGAACGTGAAGATGGGTCAAATGGAATTGAAGATGGCGGAAACGGCCGCCGGCTTTCTGGCAAAGCAGATGGAGCAATAGCTCCGCCGATGGACAGCGATGCGCAGCTTCCTGATAGGAATCCCTTGGAGGGAATCGGGAAGCTTTTTGCGTTTTTGGAAAAGGATTGCGAATTGCGGTATAATGGGGCTGCAAAATCTGTCCGAATGGGTCTCTCGCCGGACGGATGAGGGACCGGTCGCGGGAACGAAGGGGAAGCGTCATGAAAGAGCGATCGGAGCGGATGGAGGCAGGCGGGCCAGAGATTGCGGACAGCAAAGACCGGGACGGCGGAAAAGGCTCTGCGCTGCTGAAAGGGGCGGCGTTGCTCGGTCTGGCGGCCGTCATTTCGAAGCTGATCGGCACGCTGCAAAAAATTCCGCTGCAAAATCTGGCGGGCGATGCGGTCTTCGGCATATACAATGCCGTGTATCCGTTGTACATATTGATCTTGGTTTTGGCTACGGCCGGATTTCCTCTGGTCGTATCGAAGTTTGTGTCGGAGTATGCTGCCGAACGGCAGTATCACGAGGCCCGGCGCGTGCTCCGGGTGGCTTCCTTATCGCTATTGGTCACCGGAATTGTATTTTTTTCGCTGCTGTATTTCGGGGCGGAGACGCTTGCGAGGTGGATGGCTGCGCCGCAAACGGCTCCGGCGATACGAAGCGTGTCGTATGCCCTGCTCGTCGTGCCTCTTATGTCTGCACTGCGCGGCTACTATCAAGGTTACCAGGATATGCGGCCGACCGCTTGGTCTCAGGTGGTGGAGCAGACGGTGCGGGTGGCGACGATGGTCGTTCTGCTGCTGGCTCTGATGCGGCTTGGCGTGGGGCCGGAACGAATCGCCGCAGGCGCGACGTTCGGCTCGGTGACGGGCGCGCTGGCGGGACTGGCGGTCATGCTGTGGTATTGGCGTAAGGAGCCGAGACGCGAACAAGTCCTGGGTAAGGGGGACGGCGGCGGCTGGCGGCGCGATTGGGCGCTGGCGAAACGATTGGCCGCCTATGCGCTGCCGCTCTGCCTTGGCTCCGTGGCGATGCCGATCCTCACGCTCGTCGATTCGTTTACGATGCCCCGGCTGCTTCGCTCGGCCGGCTTCGGCGAGAGCGAAGCGTTGTATCAGTTCGGGCTGTACAACCACGGGCTGCCGCTTGTGCAACTGGTCGCAATGATCGCCTCTTCGATGTCCGCGGCGCTCGTTCCTGCGATCGCCGAAGCGCTCCGGCGCGGCGATGCGGAGGCGGTGCGCGCACGCGCGGGCTTGTCCCTGCGGCTGACCTGGCTGATCGGGCTTGCCGCTTCGTTCGGGCTCGCTCTGCTGGCGGAGCCGCTGAACGTGATGTTCTTCAAGAGCGCCGAAGGCACGGCGGCGATGGCGATCTTGGCGTTCACCGCCTTGTTCTCGGCGGTGAACATCGTCGCGGGAAGCGTGCTGCAGGGCCTCGGCGCCGTGCGCGCGCCGGTGCTGTACCTGCTGCTCGCCGCCGCGGTGAAAGTCGCCGCCAGCGTGGCGCTCGTGCCGCGCTACGGCATCGACGGCGCCGCCTGGGCGTCGCTCGCCGCCTACGCGCTTGCCGGCGGCCTCGCGCTCGCGCACGCGCTGCGCGCCGCCGGGGTCCCGGCCGCGGGCGGCCTCGCCGCCATGAAACCGATGCTCGGCATCGGCTTCATGGCGCTCGGCCTGCTGGCCGTGACGCACGGCGTCCCGCCGCTGCTCGCGCAGCTGCCCGCAGCCCTGCCCCCACGGGGCACGGCCGCGGTCATCGCGCTCGGCGGCGTCGCCGTAGGGGCGCTCGCTTACGCGGTGGCCCTGCTGCGCCTGGGCGTCGTCACCGCCGCCGATCTGGCGCTTGTGCCGCAGCTGGCGGGGAAGCCCCTCGCCTGGCTGCGCCGATTCCGGCTGCTCCGCTGAAGGAGCGCCGCACCCCAAACTGAAGGAGGCGGCTCTGGGCTATGTCCATCCAACCGCAAATTACGGTCGTCGGTCTCGGAACCGGCGACGAAAACCAATTGACCCTCGGCGTCTGGCGCAAGCTTGAAGCCGCCGGCGCGCGAGGCGGGGCGATATTTCTCCGCACCCGGGAGCACCCGATGGTCGCGATGCTGGACCATCACAACCTTCGCTACGAGACGTTCGATGCGGTCTATGAAGCGCATGAGGGCTTTGACGCCGTCTACGAGCAGATCGCTTCGCAGCTGATCGAGCGGGCCAAAGCCGCGAACAGCGGAGAGGTGCTCTACGCCGTACCCGGCCATCCGATGGTGGCCGAGCGGACTGTCCAGCTGCTGCGTGAGCGTTGTCCGGCCGAGGGCGTGCTGCTTACCCTGATGGGCGGCGAGAGCTTCCTGGATCAAGCGTTCCTGCGGCTAGGGTTTGATCCGATCGAAGGCTTTCAACTGCTCGACGGCACTTCGCTGACGGCGAGCGGGCTCAATCCGCAGCTGCATACGCTGATCGGGCAGGTGTATGACGTCTACACGGCGTCCGACGTGAAGCTGACGCTGATGGAGCTGTATCCGGACGATTATCCCGTCGTCGTCGGCCATTCGCTTGGCGTGGCCGGAGAAGAGCGCGTGCGCGAGGTACCGCTCTATGAGCTGGACCGGGTGGAGGGTTACGGCAATCTGTCCTTGGTCTGGGTGCCGCGCACCGACCGCGAGGACGTGCGGAGCCGGACTTTTACGCGGCTGCATGAGATTGTGGCCATTCTCCGCAGCCCCGAGGGCTGTCCGTGGGATCGGGAGCAGACGCATCAATCGCTGCGCAAAAACTTGATCGAAGAAGCGTACGAAGTGCTGGAAACGATCGACGAAGACGATCCCGACCATATGCGCGAGGAGCTCGGCGATCTGCTGCTGCAGATTATGCTGCATTCGCAGATCGAAGCGGAAGACGGGATGTTTACCGTCTTCGACGTCATCCGCGAGCTCAACGAGAAGCTGGTCCGTCGTCATCCGCACGTCTTCGGGACAGCGCAGGCGGAAGATGCTGACGAGGCGCTGGGCAACTGGCAGCAGATCAAGGAGGAGGAGAAGCGGAAGAAGGGGATCAATCCCGACGAACTTCCGCTTCTCTCCGGCGTTCCCCGCGAGCTGCCGGGACTGATGAAGGCATACAAGCTGCAGAAGAAAGCCGCTTCGGTCGGCTTCGATTGGGGCACCAAGGAAGAGGTGCTGCCGGTCGTCGAGTCCGAGCTGGCCGAAGTGAAAGAGGCGATCGAACGCTTCGGCAAAGCGGAGCAGCAGGAAGAACTGGGCGACCTGCTCTTTGCCGTCGTCAATCTGGCGCGGTTTCTCAAGGTGGACCCCGAAGAAGCGATGGCAGACGCTAACCGCAAATTTTTTGAACGGTTCGGGTATATCGAGGCGCAATTGCGTTTAAAGGGCAAATCATTTGACCAAACTGATTTGCAAGAGATGGAATCTTTGTGGCAGGAAGCAAAAAAAGTTCTGAAAAAATAAGATGCTTTGCAGGATTTTCCTAACGAACAAAGAATACTTTAGTTCAGCGTCACTTTTAAGAGGAGGATATTAAACTCATGAACAAAACCGATCTTATCAACAACATCGCAGAAAAAAGCGGCTTGACTAAAAAAGACGTGGAATCCGTATTGAACAGCTTCCTTGGCGAAGTTACGGAAGCATTGTCCAACGGTGACAAAGTACAATTGATCGGCTTCGGTACGTTCGAAACCCGCAAACGCTCGGGCCGTACGGGTCGCAACCCGCAAACGGGCAAAGAAATCACCATTCCTGAGTCCAAGGTTCCTGCATTCAAAGCAGGCAACAAGCTTAAAGAAGCGGTGAAGTAATGCGGCTTGATAAGTTTCTCAAGCTTTCCCGCCTGATCAAGCGGCGTACTGTCGCGAAGGACGTGTCCGAACAGGGCCGTGTCTGGATCAACGGACGGGAGGCAAAACCGAGCAGCGCGGTGAAAGTGGGCGACGAGCTGACCATTCAGTTCGGGCAAAAGCTGGTGACCGTGCGCGTAGAACTGCTGTCCGAGTCGACCCGCAAGGAAGACGCGGCCAAGATGTACACGCTGCTCAAAGAAGAAATGAATAAACCCGAGCCTTTATTTTAAAGGCCCGCCCGAAGAGACCGGCATTGGCCCGGTCTCTTTTTTGAATATTGATACCGTCTGGAACGTCTTAACGGATTTTGCAAGCCTGATCCGGCGTAAGCTGTGCACCGATTTGGATGAACAGCGCGGCCGTGTCGAATAAAGCCCAATGCTCGGCGATTTTGCCGTCGGCCAAGCGGTACTCGCGGTAAATGGCGACATCCACGGGACGGCCGGTGGCGGGGTTTCCTCGAAAGTCCCCTCCATGCGTGCCTTGAAGCTTCAGGCGAACGATAACCTTGTCGCCCTGTGCGACGATCTCTTGAATAGCGGATTGCTGGTCGGGGAAGGCGGAGCGAAGCTGCGCGGCCATTTGCTTAAGACCTTCGGCCGTATGCGGGACATAGGCATGGTCAACATAGTCGTCTGCCAGCAGCGTCTCGGCAAGGCCAGCGTCGTTTCCGTTCCAAAAAGCGGAAATAAAGGTCTTTACAAGCTCGATGTTTGTTTGTTCTAATGTGTTCAGTACCTCCGTTGGTTTTGGCTTGTTTTCACGTAAATATAGTCAATTTACTTGACTATATTTTTCAATGTACTGCACTCTCGAAAAATAGTCAAGTAAATTTACTAAAAACACTTTAGGACGGAGGATGATAATGGACAATAAAAGTTCCGGCGGC
This sequence comes from Paenibacillus tyrphae, assembly GCF_027925525.1. Lineage (GTDB taxonomy): Bacteria > Bacillota > Bacilli > Paenibacillales > NBRC-103111 > Paenibacillus_G > Paenibacillus_G tyrfis_B. Next base: position 33,520 of record NZ_BSDJ01000041.1, read on the forward strand.
TATGAGCTGACCGTATTGATGTCCTTAGGTTTTCGTGCGGCGATCGACGAGCTTCACCGGCAATTGGCCTCTTCGGGTTTCGAAGACGTAAGACCGGCGCATGGGTTCGTATTTCAGCGGCTGGCTCCCCATGGCGCCACGGGGAACGAGATCGCCGAGCACATGGGCATTACGAAACAAGCCGCGAGTCAGATGATCGATTATTTGGAAGAGCATGGGTACGTGAAGCGGCATTCCCATCCTCGCGACGGCCGGGGGAAAATCGTCGTGTTAACCGAGCGGGGCTGGGGCTGCATTCAGGCGACCGAGCGGATTTTTGCAGGCATCGAACGGCGATGGACGGACCTGTTGGGGCGAGAACGAATGGACGAGCTGCGTACGGATTTGCGCCGGTTGATTCAAGCCGCTGCCGAAGAGGGGCACCCGGTTCATTTCCGCCCCGTTTGGTAACAGACGCCCGATTGCCCGGCCAGGGCGATTCGCCCTCCCTACCATTGGTGGTTCTAAACCTTGGACGACCTCCATATTTTTAAGTAAACAAGCTTTGTGCGCACTTTGTCTTTCCATATAGCGCAGCGTAGAGTTGTGTCATGGCCGGAGAGTTTACGTGCCGCCTTTGAAAACGGGTTATTTCCTTCTGAAATTCAATATCAAGATAACCCGTTTTCAAGAGCGGCCGCAGGCCATGAGCACAACTCGAAGCGTCAGCGCATGGGTTAATCCAAAGCTGCGCCAAAGCGTCCAAGGAGGATGAACCAAGCCATGGTAGAACAGCCGGGGAAGGTGAAACGGCAGGAGATCAAGATGCTCAACCGCAAGCTGCTCGAGGTATCCGGCGTGTTGAATGTGGAGAGCTTCGACAGCGAAGAATTTTTGCTTGAAACCGAGTGCGGCTATTTGATGATCAAGGGACAAAATTTACATATCAAAAACTTAAGCCTGGAGCAGGGTCTCGTTGCTATCGAAGGGTACGTGAACGAGCTGGCCTATGTTGATGCAAACTCCCAAGGGAAAACCAAGGGATTCCTGAGTAAGCTGTTCAAGTGACGCTGCACGTCCAGTTCGTCACCTTGGGGATGATGTATGCGGGAGGTCTGGCGCTCGGGGGACTGTACGACGTGTACCGGGTGCTTTCCGGCCAGCTGAAAGTCCGGGCATGGCTCCGGGCGGTTCTGGACCTTCTCTATTGGCTCATCGGCACGCTCCTGGTGTTCATGCTGTTGTATGAGAGCAATTGGGGCGAAGTGCGCCCGTTTATATTTTTGGGCCTGGGCATCGGGATAACCTTTTACTTTTTGGTGTTTAGCCGGACGATGATTCGGGTAATACGTTTTATGATCCGTGCCGTAATGGCTGCGATCCGGTTCGGCAAGCGGACGATTGAGCTGCTAATCATAAAGCCGGCCCTGGTGATGTACCGCATCGTTGTGATCATTTTGGGATTTTTGGCCGCAATGGCTATATTCCTGTACAAAATTGTGTTACAATTGCTTTATCCTGTGTGGAAATTGCTGTTATGGCTTCTTAAGCCTTTCGGTCGGTGGATCCGTTTTCGCGTTTCCGTCCCCGCATGGGTTCTGAAAACCGGTCAAAACATCGCGGCATGGCTCCGTCGACTCTTTTGATCGTACGTAGGAGGATTTCAGGTACATGCAGGCAATCTCGAAAACCAATCCTATGCAACCGCATAACAAAGGCTCCTTTCGCCGACGCCGTTTGGTCATGCTGATGCTGGCTTGTTTTTTGAGTTGGGCTGGTGTCACACTTTGGAATCAGGTCGATAAAATCAGCGAGCGCAGCCAGAAGCTTAGCGCGGTGAAGCAGAAAAAAGCGGAAGCGCAGCAGCAGAATGAAACCTTGCAGCGTGAGATCGCGCGTCTGAACGACCCCGAGTACGTAGAGCAAAAAATTCGCAAAGAGCTGCATTATGTCAAGCAAGGGGAGACGTTATTTTATACCCCGAAACCGGCCCAGAAGTAACTCGGCAAAAGATGGGCACAGCCTTGTGTTGACCGTATTTTCTCCGTAAGTTATAATCGGCATAGCTTCAATTTCTCTTTGTTTCTTAACTATTTAAGGGAGGATTAGTTTACTTTATGGCAATTGAAGTGGGCAGCAAGCTGCAAGGAAAAGTGACAGGCATTACTCACTTTGGGGCGTTCGTTGAGCTATCTGAGGGGGTTACTGGCCTTGTGCACATCTCGGAGATTGCGGACAACTATGTCAAGGATGTCAATGATCATCTGAAGCTTAGCGATATCGTAACCGTAAAAGTGATTAATGTCGACAAAGACGGCAAAATCGGATTATCGATCAAGCAAGCGGTCGATCGCCCGGTGGATGCCGCTCCGACAAGGCCCGCTCGTTTTGACAGACAAGGCGACCGTGGCGACCGCGGCGGCTTCGGCCGAGGGGACCGTGGAGGCCGTGGTGGTGGTAGACCTCCCGCCAACAAGCACGTTACCTTCGAAGATAAAATGGCGCGTTTTCTGAAAGACAGCGAGGATCGCATCTCTTCCTTGAAGAAAAATACCGAGGGCAAAAGAGGCGGACGCGGCGCGCGTCGTGACTAATAAATAGACGGAACCGGATGGGCCGAGGCTCATTCGGTTTTTTTGCGGGTGCTTGACAAGCCCTTATCGGCTGTTATATACTCATGCTTGTTGCGGCGGCATAGCTCAGCTGGCTAGAGCGTACGGTTCATACCCGTAAGGTCGGGGGTTCGATCCCCTCTGCCGCTATAAGTTAAGAGCAAAACGAATAAACCTGAGGTCGGGCGGTGAGAATCGTCAGACGATCAGGTTTTTTGTTTGCCGTTTTTTCACCTGATTGGCGGGAAAGCCATGACTTTGTCACAACTCAGAGCGGGCCGGACTTTTTTTGTCGTATCTTTCGGGTGGCCCCGGCGAATCGACAGGTTGTAACGTAAAGGACAAAGGTCCGCTGCGAACAAGTCCCGAACATAAAGTGAAGAGTATGAAACCGCACTATTTTGATAGCGCTTTCATTTTCTGTTAACCTGCTGATTCAGGGCGATTCGCGTTGGCAACTCATTTTGTCGGAAAAAACTTTGGACCAGCCCCCGCATTCTGACAAACTTTCCGATGGACAGCTTATATACTAAGACCACTAATAGTCTATGGGTGGTGTGATGAAAATATGCAAAAACGTCAAAGTATGAATGCAATGGGAACGGCAGCGTCGGGATGGGTACTTCGGATCAAGCAAGGCATTATTGCGTTGGTCGTGAAAAACCGGTTGGTGCAGTGGTTCGTCGCCAAGAAGTGGTCGATATTGCTGCTGCTGATGGCGTTTTTGCTGGGCCGGGCGATGATCCTCGATCAGCTCGCGCCGTTCGCGGTCGCCTTTTTCGCGGTCATGTATTTTTTGCGGCGGGAGCTGCTCTATTGGTCCGGCGTATTTCTGGCTGCGGGCGGTCTGTTCTCCATCGATCCGAAGCATACGGGATACCTGGCCGTGCAGATGCTGGTCTTCCTGTTGATCCAGAAAGGCGTAGAGCGGTTCGAGCGGTCCGACATCTCGTATGCCCCGGGAATCGTGTTCGCCGCCACGTTTTTCGTTCAGCTGTTCTCCCATTTGGCCTCTGCGGAACTGAGCTGGTACACGCTGATGATGACGGGCATCGAATCGACGCTTAGTCTCATTCTGACGCATATATTCCTGCAAGCGATTCCTGTGTTTACCTTAACCCGTAAAAACTACAATTTAAAAAACGAAGAAGTCATCTGTCTGATCATTCTGCTTGCTTCGGTGATGACGGGGACTGTGGGCTGGCTCATCGGGCCGATTACGCTGGAGCATGTGATGTCGCGGTACTTGATCCTATTGTTTGCGCTCGTTGGGGGAGCGCCGCTTGGAGCTTCCGTGGGGGTCATCTCCGGGCTCATTCTAAGCCTCGCGAATGCAAGCGCCATTTATCAGATGAGCTTGCTGGCGTTTGCGGGGATGCTTGCCGGGCTGCTGCGCGAAGGCAGCAAAATGGCGGTAGCGCTCGGCATGCTGATCGGTTCTTCCATTCTTTCCTTTTATTTAGGAAACTCGTCGGAGGTGATTCATTCCACCTGGGAGTCGGTGGTGGCAGTCTCGCTGTTCCTGATGACGCCGAAAGGAGTCATTCAGATGCTGGCCAAATATGTACCGGGAACGCAGGAAAATCTGAAATCGCAGCATGACTACGCCAAGCGGGTGCGGGATGTGACCGCGAGCCGCGTCGAGCAATTTTCCGAGGTGTTCAAGCAGCTCTCCCGCAGCTTCAAGCAGGTGACCGTCGATGCGCAGCCGGCGCGCAAGGAGGAGGAGATCGGCCATTTCATGAATTCGGTGGCGGAGAAGTCATGCGCGAACTGTTGGAAGAAGAAGCAGTGCTGGGACGGCAAGTTTTATCAGACTTATAAATTTATGACCGATATGATGACGGAGGTGGAGCTTCGGGAAAATATGTCGCGCAAGGATGTCCGGCCGCAGTGGAAGAAGCAGTGCATTAAGCCGGATCAAGTATTGGAGGTGATGAAGCAGCAGTATCAATTGTACAAGCACGATCAGCATTGGAAGAAGCAGATCGTCGACAGCCGCCAGATCGTAGCGGATCAATTGTCCGGAGTATCGCAGGTGATGGAGGACCTGGCGAAAGAGATCAAACGGGAAGGACAAGAGCTCTTCATGCAGGAAGAGCAGATCCGCAGCGCGCTGGAGGAGCTGGGGCTCTCCATACATAGCATCGATGTCATCAGCTTGGACGAAGGCAATGTCGAGATCGAAATCGTTCATCAATATACGAGAGGCTTTGACGAGTGCCGCAAAATCATCGCGCCGCTGCTCTCCGAGATTGTCGGGGAGAACATTGCCGTCAAGAACGAGCAGGCGATGGAGCGGAAAGAAGGCTACAGCACGGTGCTGTTCGGTTCGGCGAAGGAATACGAGGTGGAAACCGGGGTGGCCGGAGCGGCCAAAGGAGGCGATTTGCTGTCGGGCGACAGCTTCAGTACGGTGGAGCTCGGCAACGGCAAGTTTGCGGTCGCGCTGAGCGACGGCATGGGCAATGGCGAGCGGGCCCGGGCAGAGAGCAGCACGGCACTGTCGATTTTGCAGCAGCTGCTGCAATCCGGCATGGACGAGAAGCTGGCGATCAAATCCGTCAATTCGGTGCTGATGCTGCGCTCGTCGGACGAGATGTTTGCGACGGTCGATGTGGCGCTTGTCGACTTGTATAACGCGCAGACCACCTTTTTGAAGATCGGATCGACGCCAAGCTTTATCAAGAGAGGGGATGAGGTATTCCCGGTGACGGCCAACAATTTGCCCGTAGGGATCGTGCACGATATCGACGTCGATCTGGTTAGCGTGCCTTTGCGGCATGACGATATTTTGATCATGATGACGGATGGGATTTACGACGCGCCGGGGCACGCGGTGAATAAGGAACTGTGGATGAAACGGATGATCAGCGAGATCGAGGCGGACAGCCCGCAGGATTTTGCCGATATTTTATTGGAAAGGGTGGTGCGGTATCACCATGGGGACATTTATGACGACATGACGGTGGTCGTCGCGCGGATCTCGAAATTCCAGCCGGAGTGGGCAACGTTCCGTTGGCCCGGCATGCAGCGCGTCGACCGTCCAAAGACGGTCAGTTGAAATAAAGGCTAACCAAACCAAAAAACGTCCTATGTTTTGAGGACGTTTTTAGTTTGTTAAACCTAGTATTATTTTACCATATCAGGATTTAAAAACTTTTTGATAAAATGAGTTTTTTACGTCAAAGCGCTTTAACAGAGTTAAAAAGGCATAACCAAGTATAACGCCTATAGTATTTAAAATAATATCATCTACATCCAAGCTTCGATAAAAGAACCCAATTCCAACGCCAATAATTAACTGAGATAATTCAATACATAATCCGAAAAGAATACCAGAGATTATTATTCTAATTGAAGATTTAATCTGTTGAAATAGTAGTGGCGCATAAAATCCAAATGGAGCACACATGAGAATGTTTCCAGCGATTTGTTTAACAGCTACGAAAGGAGATACAGAGTTTTGCATAATATCAATAATACTTTTAAAAGGTATAAAATTCATATTAGGTTCTATATTGCCCCGTTTGAGGCCTAACAATAGGTTGGATTGCACAGGAATTGGAAAGAGTGTTATTGAAATAACAACTAAAATGTGTAGATAAAAGAGTAACAATGTAAGATTTTTTATTACATTTTTTTTGGTTGAAATGTTATGTATGGCTGTGAGAATTACTGCAATTACAAGCGATACTCCAAGTGGCATTCCAGTTAAAATAAATATTACCTCCTTAAAATTGTGGATCAGTAACAAATCCTAGGAGTATTGTCCGAAAGCGGTCGTATCCGGAATATTATATCCTATATTGGTAACAAATGGAATGTGATTATGCAGGATTTTTATAAACCGATAGAGTTTGCTGGAAGGGTGTGGAATCCGGTACAATAAGGTAAGTTGGATTCCGAAAGGAGCCTGGGGATGGGAAGAACAAGCTCACCGGAGGATGCTAACCAGATTATTCAGACCGTTCTTGATTTGAATAACGAGGCGGTTGAGAAGTTTGGCATTCTGACGCTGGACTCGCGCAATGTTGTGGCAGGCATTCATGTCCTCGCCATCGGCACGTTGAATGCTGTGTTGATTCATCCAAGGGAAGTTTTCAAAGCGGCTATCTTGAACAATGCAGCCAGCATCGTTCTATTCCATAACCACCCGTCCGGTGATCCGACACCAAGCGAGGAGGATATCGAAATCACGCAGAGGATTGTCGAAGCTGGCCATCTGATGATGATCGAAGTGCTCGACCACATCATAACAGGCGATGGGAAGTATTGCAGCATGGCTGAGCAAGGATTGCTGAACAGGGGCCAGTCTGAACCCGAAAAATGAATCCGATCCGCTTACTCCTTAAGCGGGGGCGGATTTTTTTGTTTCCGCATTGTTCGAAATGTCACACTGGAGGGCAAGTTTAGAATTCTCCCAACTGGAAAAACTGGGTAATAGATAGATGGGAGGATGAACAGATGAAGCAGATCATACTTATAACCGACGGCTGCTCCAATGTCGGAGTCAGCCCAGTCGTTGCGGCGGCGGAAGCGAAAGCGAAAGGAATTATCGTTCATGTTATCGGGGTGCTGGATGCCGGCGAGATCGGCGAACTGGGCGCTTCCGAGATCGACGAGATTGCCGCAGCGGGTGGCGGGATGAGCCGGGCCGTACAGCCGTCGCAGCTTTCGCAGACGATGCAGATGATGACGCGCAAAACGGTCGTCCAGACGATTCAGCAGGTGGTCGGACAAGAGCTACGTAGCATCCTGGGCCAAACGACGAAGCTGGAGGCTTTGCCGCCGGAGCAGCGGTCCGAAGTGGTGCGGGTCATTGACGATTTGACGGAAACGGCGGATTTGAAGGTCGCTTTGCTGATCGACGCCAGTGCCAGCATGAAGCCAAAGCTGGCGGCCGTCAAGGAAGCGATCTACGATCTGCAGCTCAGTCTGCAATCGCGGATAGGTGAGAGCCTGCTGTCCGTCTTTCATTTTCCGGGCAACGTATCGGGCGATCAGGAGGTCGAGATGGACTTCGGCTGGACCCGCGACCTTGCAAATTTGAACCGGTTGTTTTATAAATTAAACATGAAGGGTACGACGCCGACAGGACCGGCGCTGCTCAAAGTCGTTGAATTTATGAACGGCGCGGCCGATGATACATATAGAAGCAAGCATAGTGCAGCGGGGGATCGGCAGACGGCCGACAGCCGCATGAGATCAAGCGAGGATGGGATATTCGGTGACTACGTCGTTTAGGCCCGCTTTTCCGGTGGGAACCCTCGTAAACGGCAAATGGAATCATAACGCATACCGTGTGGAGCGGCTGCTTGGCGAAGGAGCCAATGGCAAAGTATATCTGGTTTCCCGGGGGAAGCGGTATTACGCTCTTAAGGTCGGTTTCGACGCCGTGGATCATCAGTCCGAGGTTAATGCGCTGAAGGCGTTGTCCCAATCGTCCACATCGTTTCAGCAGACGTTGATTGATGTCGACGATTTTTCATGGGAAGGCACGGATTATCCTTTTTGCGTCACAAAGTATATCAAAGGAAAGTCCTTGACGGAATACATGAAGCAGTATGGCAGCGATTGGATTCATCTCATCGGCTTGAACCTGCTGCGGAAGCTGTCCGAGCTGCATGCGAGCGGCTTCGTCTTCGGCGACTTGAAAGCGGAGAATATGATCATATCGGGCTACGGCGACGTTGCCTTGATCGATTTCGGCGGCGTAACGGCCAAAGGGCGTGCGGTGAAGCAGTTTACCGAGGTGTACGACCGCGGCTTCTGGAACGCCGGCACGCGGATGGCGGACGATGCGTACGATCTGTTCTCTTTCGCCGTGCTGGTGCTGAGCGTGACGGACCGGGAACGCCGGTTTCATTCCGTGAATTCGCTGCTGCCGCAGAACCGCAACGTCGAGTTGCTGCTCGATATGCTGAAGGGCAATGCGCTGCTCGCGCCGTCGGCTCCAGTGCTGCGCAAAGCGCTGACGGGCCGCTACACGAGCTCCAAGCAAGCGCTGGCCGACTGGCGCGCCCGCGGCTCGGCTTACCGTCCCGTGCGCAAGAAGCCGGTCAAAGGGGGCTGGATCAAGCTGTGCTTCGCCGCTTCCTTGCTGATGTTCGGGGCGGCCATTTATTTCGTATTGCAATAAAATGCAGACAAAGGCAATTCAAGACGGCCCGGATCGGGTAATAGTTCAAACGGGAAGGTTCGTCAGACGAAAGGTTGTTCATTCATGGAGACGGCGGAAACATTATCCGTGCAAGTGGAACGGTTCATACAAGATGAAGCGTTGATCGAACCGGGGGACGGCGTGGTCGTGGCGGTATCGGGCGGACCCGATTCCGTCGGGCTGCTGCACCTCCTTTTTGCGTTATCCGGCCCTTATCGTCTACGGCTCACCGTCGCTCACGTGAATCACGGCTTCCGGGGCGCGGAATCGGACCGGGAGGCGGAGCTTGTGAAGTCGCTCGCCGAGCGCTGGGGCCTTCCTGTGGAAGCGACCTTCATCGACATGCCCCGTATTATAGAAGAAACGGGGCAGAATCCCCAAGCCGCCGCCCGGGACAAGCGGTACGAGTTTTTGTTCGACGTAGCGAGGCGAACGAGTTCCCGCCGGATCGCGCTCGCCCACCATGCGGACGATCAGGCGGAGACGGTGATGATGCGGCTGCTGCGCGGAACGGGGCCTTCGGGATTGTCCGGCATCCCGGTACGTAGAATGGCAGAAAATGGTTTGGAACTCATACGCCCCTTGCTGCGTATATACAAAGCGGATATTATCCGGTACTGCGAAGCGGAAGGGCTGCCGTATTGTACGGACAGCAGCAATTTGGAGAGGAAGTACGTTCGCAATCAGGTGCGGATGGACGTGCTCCCCTTTCTATCCCGTTACAACGAACAGCTGCCCGCGGCGTTGAACCGGCTGGCGGAGACGATGGCCGGAGAAGACGATTTTATGGACCAGGAAGTCCAACGGATCTGCGAGCAGCACGTGACCCGAAAAAACGCCTGTTACAGCTTTTCTGCAAAATGGTTTACGGGGGTACATGTTGCTTTACAAAGGCGGTTGATTAAACTAATATTAAATTATCTTGCTTCCGACCCGGATTCCATGGATTTCCTGAAAGTCGAACAATTTCGGACGGCTGTTCTGCGTGAACGACCGTCCAATTTTCGATTGGAAATCGGGCAGAACATCGCGCTCAGCAGGGAATATGATCGTATTGCGGTTCATACTATGGTGTTACGACCTCTCCCTTACGCGTACATACTGCGCGAAGGCCAGACGGAGCTTGCGATTCCCGAGACGGGAGTCCGTCTCACGCTCCGCTCCTTGGACAGCGAAGAGGGGCGCCCCGAATGTACCGATGCCTGGACCGCCTGTTTTGATACAGAGGAACTTGCCATGCCTCTCACGGTCCGAAGCCGCCTTCCGGGAGACCGGATGAAGCCGCTCGGACTAAACGGGACGAAAAAGGTAAAAGATATGTTCATCGATGCGAAAGTGCCTCCTACCTTGCGCGAGACGATTCCGATCCTTGCGGACGCCGGCGGCAGCGTGCTTTGGGTACCGGGCGTTCGGCGGTCTTCAGCCGCTGCGATAACCGGTCGGACGAAGCGAATGCTACATATTCAAGTGGATATTCATGGCAAAGATTTTTATTAAGTGGGAGGACCTCTCTTGCAAAACGACATTCAAGAAGTACTGTACAGCGAGCAGCAAATTCAAGACAAAATCAAAGAAATGGGCGAGCAGATCAGCCGCGATTTCGAAGGACGCAACCCGTTGGTCATCTGCGTACTGAAGGGCGCGTTCATCTTTATGGCCGATTTGGTCAAGCAGATCACGATTCCGCTTGAGCTCGATTTCATGGCTGTATCCAGCTATGGCGCATCGACGAAATCGTCGGGTGTGGTCAAAATCATTAAGGACCTCGATATTTCCGTGGAGGGCCGCCACATTCTGATCGTCGAGGACATTATCGACAGCGGCTTGACGCTAAGCTATTTGATCGACGTGCTCGAACGCCGCAACGCCCTTTCCATTACCGTCGCCGCGTTGTTCGACAAGCCGGCGCGTAGATCGGCAGAGTTGGACGCAGACTATAAAGGCTTCGTGATCCCGGACGCGTTCGTGGTGGGATACGGCTTGGACTACGCGGAGAAATACCGGAACCTGCCGTATGTCGGCGTGCTGAAGCCCGAAGTTTACTCCCAATAGCATTTCTTGAGATGCCAAGACTTGCTGTGGTACAATATACAAAGTTGCCGTTGTTGAGAGGAGGTAGGGGATGAATCGCATTATTCGCAATACAGGCTTTTATCTGCTCATTTTTTTGGTCACCGTCGGAATCGTTCATTTTATCAGCACGCAGAATGAACAGAAAGACACCATTAGCTACGATAAGCTCCGCGTGGCCTTAATCGAAAAGAATGTCGAATCCATCATCGTAAAATACGATGCTCAAACGTATCTGGTTCGGGGGAAATATAAGAACGCTTCTACGGATAAGAAAAATTTCGAATCTCGTGCGCCTTATGACCCGCAAATCTTCCGTTTGATTGAAAACAGCGACATTCCCCAAGGGAACGTTTACATCGAGAAAATGGAAGGGGACAATGTTTGGATCAGCTTCCTTACCTCCATTATCCCGTTTGTGATCATCTTCATCCTGTTTTTCTTCCTGTTGAATCAGGCGCAGGGTGGCGGCGGAAAAGTCATGAACTTCGGCAAAAGCCGGGCGAGGCTCTATAACGAAGAGAAGAAGCGCGTCACGTTCGAGGACGTTGCCGGAGCCGATGAGGAGAAGCAAGAGCTGGTTGAAGTTGTCGAGTTTTTGAAAGACCCGCGCAAATTTGCAGCCGTAGGCGCCCGCATCCCGAAAGGGGTTCTGTTGGTCGGTCCTCCGGGTACCGGTAAAACGCTGCTTGCCAGAGCCGTAGCCGGTGAAGCCGGTGTACCGTTCTTTAGTATCAGCGGTTCCGACTTCGTGGAAATGTTCGTCGGTGTCGGTGCTTCCCGCGTACGCGATTTGTTCGAAAATGCTAAGAAAAACGCCCCTTGTATCATATTTATAGATGAAATCGATGCTGTCGGCCGTCAGCGCGGCGCCGGATTAGGCGGCGGGCACGACGAGCGCGAGCAGACGCTCAACCAGCTTCTGGTTGAGATGGACGGCTTTGGCGCCAACGAAGGGATTATCATCGTGGCCGCGACGAACCGTCCGGACATTTTGGACCCCGCCTTGCTGCGTCCGGGACGCTTCGACCGTCAAATTACCGTTGACCGTCCGGATGTGAAAGGCCGCGAAGCGGTGCTGAAGGTGCATGCGCGCAACAAGCCGCTCGCCAAAGATGTGAAGCTGGATCAACTGTCCCGTTACACCACCGGATTTACCGGCGCGGACCTTGAAAACCTGTTGAACGAAGCGGCGCTTATTGCAGCCCGACGCAATCGGAAAGACATTTCGATGGATGAGATCGACGAGGCGTTCGACCGCGTGATTGTCGGAACGCAGAAGAAGAGCCGCGTCATCAGCGAACGCGAGAAGCGGATGGTCGCCTTCCACGAAGCGGGCCATACGATCGTCGGTATTCATGTCGAGGACGCTGACGTTGTGCACAAGGTAACGATCATTCCGCGCGGCCGCGCGGGCGGCTACGTCATGATGCTGCCGAAGGAAGGCGAAGACCGGATGATGCAGACAAAGAACGAGCTGCTTGACAAAGTCACCGGACTTCTTGCAGGACGCGTCTCCGAGGAACTGTTCATCGGTCAAATCGGAACGGGTGCTTACAGCGACTTCCAACGAGCCACAGGCATCGTACGCCGCATGATCATGGAGTACGGGATGAGCGATAAGCTCGGACCGATGCAGTTCGGTACGACTCAGGGCCAAGTTTTCTTGGGCCGGGATATCGGACATGAACAGAACTACAGTGATGCCATCGCTTACGAGATCGACCAAGAGATGCAATCGATTATGCGCGCCTGCTATGACCGGGCCAAAGACATTTTGACCAAGTATAGTGATCAAGTGCGCTTGGTTGCCGAAACGTTGATCGAGAAAGAAACGTTGGAGAAAGAACAGATTCGCGAGCTGATCGAGACCGGCAAGCTCGGACCCGTGAAAGAAGACGGGGAAGTAAAGTCGGAAGATGTGAAAGTGAACATCCAAGGGCAGCATCAAGAATCCGAAGCCAACAAGCTCGATTTCGAGAAAAACGAGTCGGATGGCGACAAAGAGGAAAATAAATAATTTTGCAGTTAAAACCGGTGCCGTAAAGCGCCGGTTTTTCCTTTTCTGTGCAGGCTAAAACGGGACGTTTCTTGAGAAACTAGCCTTAGGAAAGGGAGCGAATCGGCCCATCATACGAAACCGGTATTTTCCGGCCTTTTTGTTGCTATTTCAGCATTGACACCGCTCGGTCTGTTGTGTAAATTAAGTGTAAATCTTTAAACACTTTGTGAACATTTTCACCAGCTGTTGCAGTACGTTCCAGAGAGATATGAAGTTGGAAACATCAGGGTGGTCATACGAAAAAAAGGATGGTGCGTCATGGAAGCATTAGCGTTGGAGCGTAAAGCGGAACAGCAAAAAGAGCTTAAAGAGCGGATCGCCCAGCTGAAGAAAGAACGGAATGCCATTATACTTGCTCATTATTATCAACGCGACGAGATTCAAGAGGTAGCCGATTTTCGTGGGGATTCGTTCCTGCTGGCTCAAAAAGCCGCTTCCACCGACGCCGATGTGATCGTGTTCTGCGGCGTGCATTTTATGGGCGAAAGCGCAAAAATATTGGCCCCGAACAAAACGGTGCTCATCCCGGACGAACGGGCCGGCTGTCCGATGGCCGACATGGTCAATGTCGACGGTCTGCGAGCGCTCAAGCAAAAGCATCCGAACGCCAAGGTCGTAGCCTACATTAATACGTCGGCGGAAGTCAAATCCGAAACCGATATTTGCTGTACGTCGGCCAACGCGATCAAAGTCATCAGTTCGGTCGACTCCGATGAAATCATCTGGGTACCCGATAAAAACCTTGGTGATTACGTTTCCAAATTTACCGATAAGAAAATGATTATTTGGGAAGGATATTGCAACACTCATGACATGTTGACCGTCAAAGATGTTGAAGAGATGAAAGCTCAATATCCGAATGCCCAATTCGTCGTTCATCCCGAATGCCGCCCGGAGGTCGTCAAGCTTGGCGATTTTGTCGGCAGTACCACAGCCATCATCAAATATTGCAGGGAATCCGATTGCCAGGAGTTTATCGTCGGCACGGAAGACGGTACCGGGTATCAGCTTCGGCTCGACAGCCCGAACAAAACATTCCATTTTGCCACCAAATATTTGGTTTGCCCGAATATGAAAGTCAATAACCTGAAAAAAGTGGTCAAATGTCTGGAAACGAACCAACCCCAAATTTATGTTCCGCCGCAAGTGGCCGACAAAGCCAGAGCATCCTTGGAGCGCATGCTGCAGGTCAAGTAGCATGCGCTACTTCCTTGTTGAACGGGTGAGAGCTGATGATACCTCGTTATTTGGTTAATTTTGATGTGCGGCTGCTGCCGCAGGTACATACCGACGTCATTGTGATCGGCGCAGGAATCGCCGGTCTTTTCACGGCACTGCGTTCCGCTGAGAACCACAAAGTGCTGATGGTCACCAAAAAGTCGCTGCTCGACAGCAACACCAGGTACGCCCAAGGCGGAATTGCGGCCGTCATCTCGGACGAAGACTCGCCGGCCTATCACCGGCAGGATACGCTGATCGCGGGAGCCGGACTTTGCTCGTCTGCGGCCGTGGATGTTCTCGTGCATGAAGGGCCCGCCGGGGTTACGGATTTGATCCGGATGGGAACCGAATTCGATATGGAAGACGGACGCTATGCGCTGACGAAAGAAGGGGCGCACAGCCAGAGGCGCATCCTTCATGCGCAAGGGGACGCTACCGGCGCCGAAATCGTGCGTGCGTTGTCCGAGCGAACGAAGCAGGACCCGAATATTGAGATTTGGGATGACCATTTTGTAATCGATTTAATTACGGATAACGGCGAATGCTACGGCGCACTGGTTCAAAAACCGGACGGCAGCAGGGTGATCGTTCATGCGAAGGCGACCATCCTATGTACCGGCGGAGCGGGGCAATTGTTCCGCTATACGACCAATCCCGATATCGCCACCGGAGACGGCATTGCGATTGCCTACCGGGCAGGAGCGAATATCCGGGACGTGGAGTTTATTCAGTTCCATCCGACGGCGTTATGCTATCCGGGAGCTCCGAGGTTTCTTATCTCTGAAGCGGTGCGCGGGGAAGGGGCCGTACTGCGCAATATTAACGGCGAGCGGTTCATGGAACGGTACCATCCGCAGCTGGAGCTTGCTCCGCGGGATATTGTCGCCCGGGCGATCGTCAGCGAAATGGAGAACACCAAGTCGACCTTTGTCTACATTGATTTTACGCACGAATCGGAAGAAACGGTGAAGCACCGGTTTCCGACCATTTATGAATACTGCTTGTCTTACGGGCTCGATTTGTCGTCCGATTGGATTCCGGTAGCTCCCGCGGCTCATTACATGATGGGCGGGGTAGAAACCGACCTGTACGGAGAAACGGCTGTCAAACGGTTGTTTGCGTGCGGGGAAGTGTCCTCTACAGGTGTACATGGAGCCAACCGGTTGGCCAGCAACTCGCTTTCCGAAGCGATTGTGTTCGGGCGGCGGATTGTCAAGCGAATCGACCGCTTATCGCCGATCGCAGAGCTTCCCCACATCCAGGAGGAGCAGCGGTCCAAGGATAACGCCATTCAGCCCGTTGTCGAAAAGAAGCTGAAGCTGCAAAAGGTCATGCTCCGGTACGCAGGACTCAAGCGGCATGCTCAAGGACTGGAAAAAGGCTACGACGAGCTGAAACGGCACGTATCGATCTTCGACAGCTGTTTGGCCAAGCGGGAACAATATGAATTTGCCAATCTGCTCATCTGCGCGCTTCTGACGACGCAGGCCGCTTTGATTAGGCAAGAAAGCCGTGGGGGACACTACCGGGAGGACTTCCCGGACAAGGATGACGTGGTTTGGCGCAAGCATACCGTGTTTAATCGTGCCAACGGCATTACGGAAGGACGGATTGATGATGTTTGAGTTGAACCGGTCGAATCTGGAACGAAGCTTGCGGGCTTGGCTTGAGGAAGACATCGGGATGGGCGACGTCACGACGATGACAACGATTCCGGCGGAATCGCAAGCCAAAGGCATTATTCACGTCAAAGACGAGGGCATTATCGCCGGACTCCCGGTGGCCGAAGCGGTCTTCGCATTGGTCGATCCGCAGCTTCGATTCGAAGCGAAGGTGAATGATGGCGCGGCGGCCCAATATGGTACCGTTATCGCGGAAGTATCCGGCAGCACGCGCAGCATTTTGCTTGGGGAGCGGCTCGCACTGAATTTGCTGCAGCGTATGTCCGGCATTGCTACGCGTACGCGTCAGTTCGTGGACCGGCTGGAAGGACTGCCGGTTCGTCTTGTGGATACGCGCAAAACAACGCCGGGCCACCGAATGCTGGAGAAATATGCGGTTCGTGTCGGGGGAGGACATAATCACCGGTTCGGATTATATGATGCTGTCATGATCAAGGATAACCATATCAAGGGAGCGGGAGGAATCCGTGAAGCCATTACGGCGGCCCGCGCTCAAATTCCGCATACGATGAAGATCGAAGTCGAAGTGGAGACCTTCGAGCAGCTCGAAGAAGCGTTAGCGGCCGGTCCCGACATCGTCATGCTCGACAACATGTCGCCGGAGCAAATGTCGCAAGCCGTACAGCGCATGAAAAACCAGGCTCCGCATATCATGGTAGAAGCGTCGGGAAACGTTACGCTGGACACGGTCCGCGGCATTGCCCAGAGCGGGGTGGACGTCATTTCCGTCGGCAGGCTGACCTATTCCGTTCAGGCGCTTGATATCAGCTTGGATCTGAACGAACAGAAAGGTTCCGCGGGAGAAAAGGCGGGCCGGCCATGATCTTGGTGGTAGACGTAGGGAATACTAACATCGTACTCGGTATATACGAAGGGAAGCAACTGCTTCACCACTGGCGGCTGAGTACGAACCGGTCGGCCACTTCGGACGAGTACGGAATGACCATGTACAACCTGTTCCAGCATGCAGGAATCGGCCTGGATCAAGTCGACGGCGTCATTCTTTCTTCCGTCGTGCCGCCGCTCATGTTTGTATTGGAACAATTGTGTTTAAATTATTTGAAGAAAGCGCCGTTGATCGTAGGACCTGGTATCAAGACCGGACTGAATATTCGTTACGAGAACCCGAAGGAAGTCGGCGCAGACCGGATCGTGAATGCAGTCGCTGCCATCGAGCTGTACGGCTCGCCTTGTATCGTCGTCGATTTTGGAACGGCTACGACGTTCGACTATATTGACGAGAAGAGCCAGTTCATCGGCGGTGCCGTGGCGCCTGGAATCAGTATTTCCACCGAAGCTTTATATCAACGGGCGGCGAAGCTGCCACGCATTGAACTGGTGAAACCGAAAAGCGTCGTCGGCCGCAATACGGTCGCATCGATGCAAGCCGGGATTATTTTCGGCTTCGCCGGTCAAGTGGATGGAATCGTGGAACGGATTAAACAGGAGTTCCGGGTGGAGCCGAAAGTCATCGCAACGGGCGGGCTGGCAGAGCTCATTGCAGGGGAATCGCGTACGATCGATTTAATCGATCCGCTTCTCACGCTGCAGGGATTGCAAATTATATACGAACGCAATATTGGCTAGAGGTCTCATATCCGCAGCAAGCAGACTTCTTATTCCGGCTTCCCGGACCCTGGCTTGTAGCGTCATTCGAACAGAAGGAGCTTTGTCATGCAAGATTACTTAATCAGGGCTACGGCCTATGAAGGAAAAGTGCGCGCGTTTGCCGTCCGCACTACCGGAATTGTTGAAGAACTGCGCCGCCGTCATCAGACCACGCCAACCGCAACCGCTGCTTTGGGACGTACGGCAACGGCTGCGCTGATGATGGGCATCATGCTTAAAGGGGAAGAAAAGCTGACTGTTCAAGTCAAAGGCGGCGGGCCAATCGGCCAGATCGTCGCGGATTCCAATGCTCACGGAGAAGTACGCGGGTATGTGGACAATCCGACCGTCGATTTGCCTTTGAACTCAATCGGTAAGCTGGACGTGGCTGGTGCTGTCGGTGCCGACGGTTTTTTGTATGTCATTAAAGACCTTGGACTCAAAGAACCATATCGCGGCAGTATCCCGATCGTTTCGGGCGAGCTCGGCGAAGATTTTACGTACTATTTTGCTAAATCCGAACAAACGCCTTCGGCTGTCGCTTTGGGCGTGTTGGTCGACGTGGATTATACCGTGAAGACTGCCGGCGGATTCATCATTCAGTTGCTGCCGGGATTAACGGATGACGAGATTTCACAGATTGAAAAGGAGCTCGCGGCTCTTCCGCCGATTACGTCCTTGCTTGACCGCGGAGACCAGTTGGAGGACATCCTGACTTCATTGCTTCCCGGCGCCGAAGTGCTGGAGAGACGCGACGACATTCGGTTTCAATGCAAATGCTCGCGCGAACGCGTCGAGCAGACCTTAATAAGTCTGGGTCGGGATGAATTGCAGCAAATCCTGGAAGAAGACGGCAAAGCGGAAATTGTGTGCCATTTTTGCAACGAAGCCTATCGTTTCAGTAGAGAAGACCTTGAAGCGATTCTCAAGTCCATATAAAATGACAGGATGGCGAGCAGCCGCCCGGTCAATATAGAGAGTGATTATACGAGGAGATAGGGTATGCGAAACATTAAAGTTTTATGGGGAATGATCGCTGTGTTGTTGGTCGCGGTAGTCATCCTATCCTCCGTATTAATGGCCCACTCCTTATACCCATCTCCTACCGATAAACATCCGGACCCCCAGAAGCAGGACGGAGAGGCGCAAATTTTGGCCACGATCGGAGAGAAAAAGATTACGTTAGCCGAATTGGAAACGCAGCTGCTGGCGGCGCACGGACGCGAGCTCTTGGACCGAATGATCGACCGGGAAGTGGTGCGCTTGGAGGCAAAGGCCTTGGGCATCGAGATCGCTGACAGTGAAGTGCAGCAGGAAATGAAGCGGATGAAGCAGGGGTACGAAAGCGAGCAAGCATTTTTAGAAACGATGAAAAATCAGCTGGGTTTAACTCCCGATACGCTCAAAGAGGATGTTTACCACAAGCTGTTGGCCGATAAAGTTGCGATTCACAACATCCGGATCAGCGATGAAGAAGTGCAGGCTTATATTGCGACGCATCCGGACGAATTCCAGACACGCGTGGAGTTTCGCCTTCAGCAGATCGTGACGGCCAGCAAGGAGCAGGCCCAACGGGCAATGAACGACTTGTCCAAAGGCACCGATTTTGCTCAGGTAGCCAAGGAACGTTCCCTTGATGATGCTACGCGCGATAGCGGAGGGGACTTGGGTTGGCTGGAAGAGGGCGATCCGTTCGTCTCCGCCCCGATCATGAAGACTGCTAAGCTGCTAAAGCAAGGGGAAATCGGAAAACCCGTCGAAGTCGACGGCAAATATGTGATCGTCAAGCTGAGAGAGCGTAGAGAAACTTCGAAGGAGGAGCCTGCGGTAGTTCGGGAGCGGGTCCGCAAAGATCTCGCCCTTCGGGAAGCTCCTCCGATGAAGGAGACGCTGCATACGCTCCGAGACAAGTGGAAAGTAACCGTCCAGGCAAATTTCTAGGAAACGACAGGGAATTGTATTGACAACCACCGTAGGGGTTGCTAAGATTACAATATAATACCCACTAATTTACTCGGATATTTTGATGTGAACTTGAGGAGGAGAACGGAATGGCCAGATTAGTGCAAAGCGTTACGCAATTGATTGGGGACACGCCATTGGTTAAACTAAATCGTGTCGTGCCGGAGGGCAGTGCGGAAATTTACGTGAAGCTGGAATTCCAAAACCCGGGTGCCAGCGTAAAAGACCGGATTGCCATCAGCATGATTGAAGTGGCCGAGCAAGAAGGCCGTATCAAACCGGGCGATACGATCGTCGAGCCGACGAGCGGAAATACGGGGATCGGTCTGGCAATGGTCGCCGCGGCTAAAGGCTATAAGGCGATCTTGGTCATGCCGGAGACGATGTCCATGGAACGCCGCAATCTGCTTCGAGCTTACGGTGCGCAGCTGGAGCTGACGCCGGGAGCGGAAGGGATGAAGGGCGCCATCAAGCGTGCGGAAGAAATCTTGGCCGAAAATCCGAGTTACTTCATGCCTCAGCAGTTCAAGAACCAAGCGAACGTCAAAATTCACCGCGAAACGACCGGTCCGGAAATCGTCGAAGCGATCAACGCGCATGACGGCAAGCTGGACGCTTTCATTGCCGGGATCGGAACCGGCGGAACGATTACAGGTGCCGGTTCGGTGCTCAAGGAACACTTCCCGCACATTAAGATTTACGCTATCGAGCCTTCGGCTTCTCCGGTATTGTCCGGGGGCAAGCCGGGCCCGCACCGCATTCAAGGGATCGGCGCAGGCTTTGTGCCGGATATCCTCGATACGAACATTTATGACGGGATCATTACGGTAGAGAACGAGGAAGCATTCGAAACGTCCCGCCGCGTAGCGAAAGAAGAAGGCATTCTGGGCGGCATTTCGTCCGGAGCGGCCATCTTTGCCGCACTGAAGATCGCCAAGGAACTCGGCCCCGGCAAGCGCGTCATCGCTGTCGTTCCAAGTAACGGCGAGCGCTACCTGTCCACGCCGCTGTATCAATTCGAGGACTAATAAGCCAACCAAGCCTGCTCATCCTGCAAAGGTTGAGCAGTTTTTTATTTTTCTACCTCTCCCAAGAAATTGGGAGAGGGATGTAGCACACGCGGCGTCTTTTCTTGTGGAATGGTCGAAGGAGAAATCGCGTTTCGCGGCGAGTTTTTTGCTCCATCCCCTTCTACTTCCATAAAATTCTAGGGGGATGGAGCAAAACGTGTCTGAGCTGAAGCGAAACGCGATTTCTCCGCAGACTGCGCAAGGGGCCCGGGCTCTCCCGAAGAATCCCCTCCAATTTTCGCCACCCTTTTATTCGTCCACAATTTCAAGTATACTAATCCCAACATTACACGACGAACGCAAAAGGAGGACGGAACATGCTCCTGACATCCTATCATCAATGGCAGCAGTGGGCTCAGGACTATACCGTGCTTCCATATGTTATCCGGTTTTCATTAGAGCAAAGCCGCCCGCTTTCCTGGGCGCCTATTTGGGAGGAAGCGGCTCCCGGTTCCTTCGTATTGGAGAGCGGCAAGGGCGGCCGCTACAGCTTTTTTGGCATTCGGCCCGTTTCGGCTATTCAAGGAACAGGCTACGAGGCGACGGTCACGCAGCAGGACAGCAGCGAAGAGAAGCGGCATGGAGCACCGCTGGAACTGGTCAAAAGCTGGCTCGCTCCTTTTCGCTCGCCGGTTGTAGAGGGGGCCCCGAAGTGGATAGGCGGATGTGTCGGGTTCTGGGGCTATGATGTGATCCGTACCATTGAGCGGCTGCCAGTTCGGGCGAAAGCCGATTTGCCCCTGCCCGATTATGCTTTTGTTCGGGTGAACGAGCTTTGGATTATCGATCACGAAACCAATCAACTGTTTTGTGCGGTCCATACGGAGCTTTCGCCAAAGCAAGCAAAGGAGCCGGGCTGGCTTGAAGCCCGATATAAGGAAGCGGAGCAGTCCGCGGCCCGGATGAAAGTCTTGTGGGACCGATTGACGGAGGCTGCTGCCGATCCGCTTTTGCAGGAAGAAGTGGCCTGGAAGCGGAAGCTAATGGAAGAAGACCGCTTGCAAGTGGACGTGGACGCCATTGAAGGGATAGCTGCCGATTTTCCAAGAGAAGCCTACATGGATGCGGTACGAAAATCTCGCGATTATATCAGCGCCGGAGACGTGTTTCAGGTTAATCTGTCGGTGCGCCAGAACAAGCAGCTTGAGGCATCGCCTGAAGAGATCTATGAATGGCTGCGGCTGGTGAATCCTTCCCCTTATATGGGACTGCTGCGTTTTCGTGATTTTCAGCTTGTATCGGGCTCCCCGGAGCTGCTGGTCCAGCTTGAACGAGGAACTGTCCGCACCCGCCCGATTGCAGGCACCCGTCCGCGCGGCATGAGCCCGGAAGAAGACCGGCAGATGGCGGATGAGCTGATTCATCACGAGAAAGAACGGGCCGAGCATATCATGCTTGTCGATTTGGAGCGCAACGATCTCGGACGAATTTCGACATACGGGACTGTAAAGGTCAAAGACTTTATGGTCATTGAGTACTATTCCCACGTGATGCACATTGTGTCGGAAGTTGAAGGAAAGCTGGCCGAGGGACGCGATGCATTCGATGTCATTGCCGCGACGTTTCCGGGCGGCACGATAACCGGCGCTCCGAAAATCCGCACCATGGAGATCATCGAGGAACTGGAGCCGGTGAGAAGAGGACCATATACCGGGTCTATCGGTTGGATTGACTATAATGGCGATATGGAATTTAATATAATCATACGCACGCTGATCGCAGCGGGCGGCACGGGATATGTGCAGGCCGGGGCGGGGATTGTCATCGACTCGATCCCGGAGAAGGAATACACCGAATCGATTAACAAAGCAAAAGCCATGTGGAAAGCAATCCAATATAGCGAACGAAATCCATGTCCTGCGGGAGGTAGAAAATCATGATTTTGGTCATCGACAACTACGATTCGTTTACGTACAATTTGGTGCAGTATTTGGGAGAATTGGGCGAAAAGATCGAGGTACGCCGCAACGACGAGATCGATCTGGAAGGGATCGAAGCGTTAAAGCCGGACCATATTCTAATCTCTCCGGGGCCTTGCACGCCCAACGAAGCGGGAATCAGCCTGTCGCTGATCGAACGCTTCAAAGGCCGGATTCCCATTCTCGGCGTCTGTCTCGGCCATCAATCGATCGGTCAGGCGTTTGGCGGCGAAGTGATCCGCGCAGAACGGCTGATGCACGGAAAGACGTCGGAAATATTCCACGACGGTCAAGGGATCTTCAAGGATATGCCGTCTCCGTTTACGGCAACGAGGTACCATTCCTTGATTGTAAAAAAAGAAACGCTGCCTGATTGCTTCGTGATCACCGCCGAAACGGCCGAGGGTGAAATTATGGGTCTGCGCCATAAAGAATATCCGATCGAAGGGGTCCAATTCCATCCCGAATCGATCATTACCGATCATGGGCATCAAATGCTGCGCAATTTCTTGAACGAAACGGCAGTGAGCCAAGCGTGAAAATCGATTTAAACGGAAACGTCATAGAGGAACAAAAGGCCGTGGTCTCCGTATACGACCACGGTTTTCTTTACGGTATGGGCTTATTCGAGACGTTCCGCACCTATGGCGGGCGTCCCTTTTTGCTGGAATGGCATTTGGAGCGGCTGGCCGTCGGCTGCCGGGAGCTGGACATCCGCTATGTTCCCGATCCGGACGGCTTGCAGGCCCGGATTCGCAGGCTGCTTGAAGCTAACGCATTGACGGATGCCTACTTCCGCTTCACGGTTACGGCAGGTACAGATATTCTCGGTCTTCCGGCCGAACCGTACAAGTACCCTACGGAAATCCTTTATGTAAAATCATTGCCGCCTGTCGATTCGTCAGTTTATAGCAGCGGCAAGTCGCTGCAGCTCCTCGAATCGCGTCGAAACTCGCCGGAAGGAACGATTCGACACAAGTCGCTGCATTATATGAACAATATTTTGGCGAAACAAGAACTCCGGCGCTATCCTTGGGCGACTCAGGCGGAAGGTCTCCTGCTGGATGCCCAAGGCTTCTTGTCGGAAGGGATCGTCAGCAATTTGTTTTTTGTACGCGGCGGGGAGCTGCATACGCCTTCGGCGGAAACAGGGCTTCTGCCCGGCATCACGAGACGCTATGTGATGACGGCGGCGCGAGAGACCGGATTATCCGTATCGGAGGGCCTGTACAGGTGGGAAGATCTTACCGGAGCGGACGAAATATTTTTGACGAATTCCATTCAAGAAATCATTCCGGTTACAAGGCTGTTCGACCGGGAAGGGAATGCACGCACCGTCGGCGACGGCACGGCAGGTCCTGTCACGGCAAAATTGCTGTCCCAATATAGGAACTCTTGTTCTTATTTGGTACAATAGCTAAAGCTAAGGGGGAAAATTATGAATGCGAGCGTGACGGATTCTAACAAGCTCAAGCAGCTGTTGAGCGGGTCGAAGACGGTCGTGATGGGGATTCTCAATGCCACCCCGGACTCCTTCTCGGACGGGGGCCGGTACATTGATCCGATCGCTGCCGTAGCCCGGGCATTGGAGATGATCGCGCAGGGAGCCGATATCATTGACGTAGGCGGCGAATCGACGCGTCCCGGCGCTCCGGCCGTTTCGC
Source organism: Paenibacillus tyrphae (assembly GCF_027925525.1). Lineage (GTDB taxonomy): Bacteria > Bacillota > Bacilli > Paenibacillales > NBRC-103111 > Paenibacillus_G > Paenibacillus_G tyrfis_B. Next base: position 57,532 of record NZ_BSDJ01000041.1, read on the forward strand.
TGGAAGAAGAGCTGGAGCGGGTCATTCCCGTCATTCGCGCGCTGCGGCAGGCGGGCATCGATACGCCGATTTCCATCGACACGTACAAAGCCGAAACGGCGAGACAAGCGATGGCCGCGGGCGCAAGTCTGCTCAACGATATATGGGGATTGCAGAAGGAGCCGGACATGGCCCGCGTAGCTGTGGAATACGGCTGCCCGATCGTTCTGATGCATAATCGCACCGAAGCGGTGTATGCTAACTTTATCCAAGACGTGATCGAGGATTTGCGGGAAACGGTTCGTCGGGCGCACCAAGCAGGAATTCGCGACGAGCAGATTATTTTGGACCCGGGCATCGGATTTGCCAAAACGTACGAGAACAATTTGCAGCTCATGAACCATCTGGACCGGATCGTCTCCTTAGGTTACCCTGTGTTGCTCGGCACGTCGCGCAAAAGCATGATCCGCCGTGCGCTGGATTTGCCGACGGACGACGTGGTAGAAGGAACCGCGGCTACCGTTGCGCTCGGCATTGCCCAAGGCTGCCGGATCGTCAGAGTGCATGATGTGAAAGCCATGCGGCGTGTTGCCGACATGACCGATGCCATAACGCGGCACCGATGAAGCGGCTGCTTGCACGATGCGACCGCGACTTGAAGGAGGAATATGAAGTTGGATAAAATGATGCTGAAAGGGATGGCCTTTTACGGATACCATGGCGTTTTCCCAGAGGAAAATAAGCTGGGGCAGCGCTACTACGTGGATGTGGAGCTGTACCTACCACTAGACCGGGCGGGCCGCTCTGACCGGGTGGAAGACACCGTCAATTATGCTGAGGTACATGACCTGATCAAAACGATTGTCGAGCAGAAAACGTTCAAGCTGGTCGAGGCGCTGGCTGAGCATATTGCATCTGAGGTATTGCGAACTTATACTAGTATAAATGAATTGACCGTTCGCGTTGTCAAGCCGCACCCGCCGGTTGCCGTTCATTTTGACGGCTTCACGGTCGAAATTCACAGGAAGCGGGAAGCTCGCTGATGAACGATGGAGATATGCAATCGGCCGAAGCTTGCGAACGGGCTTACATCGGACTTGGCTCCAATATCGGGGACAGGGAGCGCTTCCTGACGGAAGCCGTTCGCTTGCTTCAGGAGCATCCGCAGATTCACGTTACCGGCCAATCGGCCTTGTACGAGACCGATCCGGTTGGCTATACGGATCAAGCCCCCTTTTTGAATATGGCGATCGAGGTGACGACGACGCTCTCCCCGGAGCAACTGCTGGAGCAGTTGATGGAAACAGAACGGCAGCTTGGCCGTGTCCGCGATATTCGCTGGGGCCCTCGTACCATTGACCTTGATATGCTGATGTACGGCGACGTCAGACGGCACCAGCCCGAATTGACACTGCCGCACCCGCGCATGCATGAGCGGGCATTCGTTCTGATCCCTCTTATCGAGGTATTGGAGCTTCATCACCAGCCGCAGGCCGTGCCTTTACGGGCGTTTTTGGAGCGTGCGGAAGGAAAGGAAGGCGTTACACTTTGGAAAAAAATGCAGTAGCCCAGCGCATTCGCGCTTTTCGCAAATTAAAAGGTTTTACCCAAAACGAACTGGCGGAACGGTTGGACGTTTCCATTGCCGTACTCGGCTCCATCGAGCGGGGAACGCGCAAGGCGGATCCGAAAATCGTTCGTAAAATATGCGAAACGCTGGGAATCGAGCCGGAAGAGCTTTATTTCCAAGCAAGCGGTAAATAAAATCACCCTCTCGGAAAGGAGAGATACGATGTTAACGATAGGCAATGTCACCGCCCCGAACAAAGTGGTCCTGGCCCCGATGGCAGGCGTCTGCAATCCGGCTTTTCGCTTGATTGCGAAAGAGTTCGGCTGCGGCCTCGTCTGTGCCGAGATGGTCAGCGATAAGGCCATCCTGCATGGAAATCACCGCACGCTGGAGATGCTGTACGTCGACGAGCGGGAGAAGCCGCTTAGCCTGCAAATTTTCGGTGGCGACACCGAAACGCTCGTCGAAGCGGCCAAATATGTAGACCAGCATACGAATGCGGACATCATCGATATCAACATGGGCTGTCCTGTGCCCAAAATTACAAAATGCGACGCGGGGGCGCGTTGGCTGCTGGACCCCGACAAAATCGAGCAGATGGTCTCGATCGTCAGCCGGTCCGTCAGCAAACCGCTAACCGTTAAAATGCGGATTGGCTGGGACGACGACCATATTTACGCGGTTCGGAACGCGAAAGCTGTCGAAAACGGCGGCGGCGCAGCCGTATCCGTTCATGGGCGTACGAGAGTGCAAATGTATACCGGACACGCGAACTGGGACATCATTAAAGAGGTTAAGGAAGCCGTTTCGATTCCGGTGATCGGCAACGGGGACGTCTTTACCCCCGAGGATGCGAAGCGGATGCTCGACCAGACCGGCGTCGACGGAGTCATGATCGGCCGCGCGGCACTGGGCAATCCGTGGATGCTGTACCGGACCATCCAATATTTGACCAAAGGCGAGCTTCCTCCGGATCCGAGCCCGCAAGAGAAGATCCGCATCGCGGTGCTGCATTTGGACCGGTTGACGGCGTTGAAAGGCGAAGCGGTGGCGGTCAAGGAAATGCGCAAGCATCTGGCCTGGTACCTGAAGGGGCTGCACGGAGCTGCGCGGATCAAAGACGCCATTATGGAGCAGACGAAACGGGACGCCATGGTTCAGCTTCTCACCGACTTTATCGAAACGCTCGACCAACGCGAGGCAACCGTCCACTAGTCCGGTTCGATGGGCGAAACCGGGGCGTTTGGCTTCAATTGACATTTGAATGGGGTTGCAATATAATCAGTCAATAGTCATTTGCGGCCGACGATTGGTGGCATCAAGCAGCGTCGCGTTCATATAGTAATTATCAGTGAATTCATACTCGATTGGGCTCGAAATATGAAAATCTTTCACACGACGGGAGATAGGTAGTAATGGCGGAAAAAGAAGTCATTCTCACGCAGGAAGGTTTGAAAAAGCTCGAGGAAGAGCTGGAGCATTTAAAGTCGGTGAAGCGCCGCGAGGTGGCGGAACGGATTAAAGTGGCGATCGGCTACGGCGATATCAGCGAGAACTCGGAATACGAAGATGCCAAGAACGAACAAGCGTTCGTTGAGGGGCGTATTATCACTTTGGAGAAAATGCTGCGCAACGCGCGGATTATCAACAACGACGAAGTCGACACGGATGCGGTAAACGTCGGTTCCATCGTCATCTTGAAGGACCTCGAATTCGGGGATATCGTCGAATACTCCATCGTGGGCACGGCGGAATCCGACCCGTTCCAAAACAAAATTTCCAACGAAAGCCCGGTCGGCAAAGCCATTCTTGGCAAGCGCAAAGGGGCAGTCGTTGACGTCAGCGTACCGGCAGGCGTTATTCAGTACGAAATTATCGATATCAAGAAGTAAACGGCGACAACAAAAGGAGCTTCCTCAGGAAGCTTTTTTGACTATAGGGCCGGGAAGCTTTACTTACGAACCAAGGAGCTGGAAACATGACTGTGGAATTGGAATTGAATGAATTGCTGCAAATTCGGCGCAACAAATTGGATGAACTGCGCGGTCTCGGGGTTGATCCGTTCGGCCAAAAGTTCGAAAGAACGCACCATGCCGGCGATATTTTCAAAGCCTACGAAGACAAATCCAAGGAAGAGCTTGAAGCGCTTTCCGCCGAAGTAAGCATTGCCGGGCGCATTATGCAGAAGCGGGAAATGGGCAAAGCAGGCTTTGCGCATATTCAGGACATCACTGGCAAGATTCAAATTTACGTGCGCGCCGATGCGTTGGAAGAAGCTAAATACAAAGCGTACGAACTGTTGGATATCGGCGATTTGATCGGCGTTCGCGGCACCGTCTTCAAGACGAAAACGGGCGAGCTCTCCGTTAAAGCGACAGCGGTAGAAGTTCTGTCCAAATCGCTTCTGCCTTTGCCGGAGAAGTATCACGGGCTCAAAGATGTCGAGCTGCGATACCGTCAACGTTACGTCGATCTGATCATGAACCAAGACGTGCAGCAGACCTTCATTTTGCGTTCCAAAATCATTCAGTCGATGCGCCGCTATCTGGATTCCCGTGGCTATTTGGAAGTCGAGACGCCAACCCTGCATGCCATTGCAGGCGGTGCGGCCGCTCGTCCTTTCATCACGCATCATAATGCGCTGGACATGCAGCTGTATATGCGGATTGCGATTGAGCTGCATTTGAAGCGTTTGATTGTCGGCGGGATGGAAAAAGTGTATGAAATCGGACGGGTCTACCGTAACGAAGGTATTTCGACGCGCCATAACCCGGAATTTACGATGATCGAGCTGTACGAAGCGTATGCCGACTATAAAGACATCATGAAGCTGACGGAAGAGATGATCGCGCATATTGCTCAGGAAGTGCTGGGCACGACCAAAATTACGTATCAAGATCAAGAAATCGATCTTGCTCCGTCGTGGCGTCGCGTCTCGATGGTCGATGCGATTAAAGAAGTGACGGGCGTTGACTTCAGCGTTCAGATGACGGACGAGGAAGCGCATCGCTTGGCCAAAGAACACAAAGTGCCGGTTGAGCCGATGATGACCTTCGGTCATATCGTGAACCAGTTCTTTGAGACGTTCGTCGAGGAGACGCTTATTCAGCCTACATTCATCACGGGGCATCCGGTGGCGATTTCCCCGCTGGCGAAAAAGAGCGAGCAGGACCCTCGGTTCACGGACCGTTTCGAGCTGTTTATTGTGGCGCGTGAGCACGCCAATGCGTTCACTGAGCTGAACGATCCGATCGATCAGCGGGAGCGGTTTGAAGCGCAGTTGGTGGAACGGGAGCAGGGGAATGACGAGGCGCATGAAATGGACGAAGACTTCGTACGCGCGCTTGAATACGGTATGCCGCCGACCGGAGGTCTCGGGATCGGGATCGACCGTCTGGTGATGCTGCTTACGAATGCGCCGTCGATTCGCGACGTGCTGCTTTTCCCGTTGATGCGCGAGCGTCAAGGCGAATAATTTCGGACAAGCAAAACATGCTTCGCCCTTTGCAGGGGAAGCATGTTTTTTTTGTTTGCTTTAGAGTGGTTTTGAGAGGAACAAAATAACAGTTGCAAAGTATAGGAGCGTTTGGTATATTAGTCATTGTCGCTTCTGCGGTTGAGCTCAAAAGAGCCGAGCATGAAAAAAGAAATTAAAAATAATGCTTGCAATCAGCTAGGTAGATGTGATATATTAAAGAGGTCGCTTTCGACGGGTTGTAAAACAAAGTCGAAAGATGACGAATGAGATTGCCCTTTGAAAACTGAACATCGAGTGAGTGTCATAAAGAGAATGAAAATTCTCGTCAGTAGTAACTTTTGAGCTCTA
>NZ_BSDJ01000042.1 GCF_027925525.1 Paenibacillus tyrphae
CCTATTTGTCTGAGAATTTTTACTTCTCGGGTTTCTAGACACTCTGGCCGCCATGCTTGGCGGTTCAGGCTATTTAGAAAATGATTTTGACAAGAATAGTGAAACATACGAAGGTGGGGTATCTACTGGAGGAGCGATAGCGTTCGCCTTTGTCTGCGGGAAATACCCGCTGCTAAGCGGCTTCAAATAAAAATTTCCTGCAGACCCGGGGTCCCCGCAAAGTAATCGGATTAAGCTTCCTCGATTCAACTTCACTTTGTGGGGTGGAGCAGCGACCGGAAGTAGATACCCCACCCCATCGTAACCTCTATAGCCTCATTTTCCCGCTTTCTCAACACTTGACCGCCATGCATGGCGGTCTTTTTAATTAGAATAAAAATGCTACCGGCTGTAAATGATATCCATTGTAAAGGAGATGAAGCCATGCCGCAGGATAAGCTGGAGAAGGAAACGGACGGAAATCCCGAAACGGTCTATGAGGACCTTACTTCACATGAACGTGACGGATTTCGAACGGATGATACCCAGGAAATCGGAGATCGCGAGAAATTGGATGGATATTCGCTTGAATAAATACAGGAGGTAACGATGGACAAAGAAACTCAAGCAGGCATGGAAAATCTTGAGACTACGGCGGAAGCGGCAGATTTATTGACGGTTCCCGAAGGCGCCAAAGATTATGTCGATATCATTGGAGACGAAAATCTCGATCCCTATGGCAAGCCTTCTTCAAATGCGGATCAGCTATAAAGCAAATGAAAACAAGCCTGAGTGCAACCGAAATTGCGCTCTGGCTTGTTTTTTAGTGTTATGCAAGAGCATAGAGGCTCACACAGCCATAATCCGTATAGACGGCGAGGTAATCCTGTGTAAAGGCAAGGGCGCAATTTTTCACGACATGCTCGACCTCAAATGCTATTGTCGGTTTCATGGTATGGAGATCGAACAGCTGAATCTTGCCGTAATTGTAAACGGCGAGCAGCCTTCGGCGTTCATGGATTGCAAAGCTTTTTACATCCGGCGACATCCAGTCCTTACATCCGGTCATCGTATTCAGGTCGTAGCACTTAAGCGACCATGAACCGTACTGCTCCTGCGTGAACAGCAACCGGTCGTCCGGTGAAAAAGCCATGCTCGACGTCATCGCATGTTTGTCCTTTGCGATTGTGTGCTCCTGCATGGTCGTCATATCGACGGTTACGATTTCGTCGGTCCGCGTACAATACGCCATCAGGCGGCCGTCGTGCGACAAGGCTGCGCAAAGCTGCGTGCTATGTCCGCCGTACTTCTCGCATTCCACTTGTCTCGTATAGCGGACGGTACTCGTCCCCAGATCATAGACGACAAGGCTGGAATTATCGTACCAGAGTGCCGTCGAGCCGGATACCGCCAACGTGCTTGCCGGCATTTTGGGAGTGTATCGCTCCATCTCGCCGTTGCCCAGAGAAAGCCCGGCAATATGATGGTCAATATTCAACAGCAGGACGTTCTGTTCGGCACAGTGCCACATATCGAAAATTAATTGCTGTCCCGGAAGCTCGTAGGTTGTTTGTTTCTCCCCTCGATCGTCCATGAGATAAATCTCTGCTTTTTCAAACTGGCCCACTACATAGCTGCAAAAGAACGCGTTCGTATCTTCCATCGCAGCCAGCGGCATAAACCCGGTGTAGCCGCCTCCGATGTAACGGTGCAGGACCGGCTGTCCGGCTCCCGCCTGCGGGTTATGCAGGACAAACCCTTTTTTCAGCCTGCTCCACGTTTCCTTCTGAACATACTTTGCCGCTTGCCCCGGTTCATCAAAGGCTTTTTCTTTGGCTTTGCCTCCGTTGCTTGAAGTGATAACTTGATTCCCGGTTTGTCGAATCGACCATGTTTTATTGCTGATTCTGTCCGTTAACGTTCTTTCCATCGTATCCTCGCCTTGTCTATATCGCTTAGCATTCTTCTAACGTTGCCTAACGTTGGCTTTTCTTGGAGGATGCAGCCTGCACTAGCTCTGACAGCAAAGCCCCCTTCTCCCCTTTGGCTTTGGCAGCGACAGCTCTAAGCTTCTCCACGCCGCCCCAAATCGCATAGACGATATGCTCCGCTTCATAAGGCTGAAGGCCGCGAACCCTGTCGAGCAGAAGTCTTGCATGGGCTTCCTCTTCCAGCGCTGGCTTAATCTTCAGCTTAATCGCTTCAGTGCTATGTAGCAAGCACGTCACTAACGTGGGGATCGTCTCTGCATTCACGCCATACTGTTCGACGAAGGCGGTCGTAAAGCCATTTTGCACGGATTGATGCTCGTCATCCACCAGCTTCATATAATTCTCTACCAGCGCAAAATAGCTCCGGTCCGCCAATCCGAGGCCGAAAACGGCATAGCTGCCCGGCATGCAGCATTTCTCGCCTTCCGTATCCGCATACCATTCGAACTCTTCCATTGCTGCGCGGGCATATTCCTCCAGCAGCGGGTGCAGCTTCGGGTATTCCATAGCGTTTGCGAAGAAACGATGTGTGCCCGACTTCGCCAATCCTTTGATGGGCAAGAACTGCTTGACGCCAGATTTCAGCTTAATCTGATAGTTTTTGGGAAAGCCTTGCTGCAGCAAGCGGCAAATAAACCGGAGCGCACGCGCGTAGCTCTCCTCGGCTTCCTGCTTAATGGTAATTGTTACGGTAGAGAAGACGTCATTGGCCGTGCATTCCACAAGCTCATTGCGGAAATACACATCTTCCTTGGCAAACGTTCCGCTGCCTTCCTTCAGGTATCGGGATGCCCGGGCGATTCCCAGCTCGACGGCCCGTTCCAGGAAGGCAAGCCCCGTGCTTTTGCTGTAAGAAGGCTCATATTTGATGATGGACACCGCCGTATATAACAACAGCTCAATCGGCCCTTGCTCGGTATCTTCAAGCGGAATATCGTTTTTTCTCGTGTACTCGGTTTGGCGCCATTCATCCTTGCGAGTCTCGAAATAGCGGGGAAGAAACGTCTCCTCCACCCAATTCCGCAGAGCTCTCACGATATTCGAACGATGCTCGGCAAGCCGCTCTTTCTTCCCTTTATTCAACTCCAAAATGTTCTCGAACACGGAAATGATCCGCCCGGCATCCGGATCGGGAAACAAGTTCTCGTCGAGCAGGTGTCTGGAGAGAAAGAACGTCTCCAGCGGCTTGGTAGGGTATTTCCCGTCGTCGAGCTTCGTTTGGATATAAGATGCGATGGCATTCAGCAGCCGCTCCTTCTTCGCCTCGTTGATATGCTGGAGAATCGGGAGCGTCACTTCGCCTTCCTGCACGCGAAATTTTCCCCAGAACGTAAAGTTATAATCGATTAAAGCCGGGGACGGAAGGCTGTCCAATTGCTGCTGCATGAATGCAGCCAAGCGCGGGACGATCTGCTCCCGAACTTGTTCCTCCGACAATAGCTCGGCAGGCTCACCCAACCGGGTCTTGACTTTCGGCGACAAGAAATCGAGCTCCGTGTCCGTCACGCTGACTCTGCCCTTGGCGTACTCCAGCAGACCGTAGTCATGAATCCCGACCTGCAGCGGGGTACGGTTCACAATTTGTTCCGCATCCTTATCGCCAATGAACACGAACCATTGCTCAATGGCCTGCTTCATTTCGTTGATGAGATCTTCGAGCATGCTATCCATACGATCGTTCCGCCTCCCGCATTATCGGTTTTCGTCATGATGTTGTCTGCCGGCGTAGTAAGGCTCGCCCGGGTCCAAGTCCAGCACGTAACGGCGCGGCGCGGCCAATGCATATTGATGTTCGCAGCGCCAGCGCTGCTGCTCCGTTACGCCGACCGTCTCGCCGTCCTGAATGACGTCTCCCCGGTTATACACGTAATAACCGAGATCACCTAGAACGGAGGCGACTTCCCCCGGCTCCATATCGTAAAAATGACACTGCATGTCCGGCAGTCCCAGTGCGGCAAGACCGGTCGTGTCCATCAAAAACTCCCGGCGCTCCGTTCCCCTGCCCTGGACGTTATAAAATCTGACGTTCATCGCCCCGTACAGCGTCTGCCCATCCGCCAGAGCGCTCTGGTACGGCCCTGGATCCACGATTTTGTCGCTTGCGCTCCAATAGAGGGCATCGCACGGGGCAACCTCCAGCAGAGCCCGCAGCGCATTCTGGAACAGCTCCAGCCGTTCTTTATAAGGAAGGCCTGCGGCGCAGAAATCGGTAAGCAGCACAGAATGCCGGCATGCTCCCACCGTCTCGCGGGCTTCGGGCCAATCCCACGCTTGCTGCAACGCCGTTTCGTACTTTTCCGGCTTCGTCTCTTCATTGGTCTGGAATACGCACGTTTGCGCCGGCAATTCGCCTTCCGCATAAGCGACTTTATAGTTAAGATGGAAAAACATCAGCGTATCATTGCTTGGGTCCGGATCTTCCGCTTCCCAGACGGCAAGACCGGGAACATCGGCCTTGTCCTCTTCGTCCTCGGTATCCTCATCATCCGGGACGTCAACCTGTCCCGTGTAAGCTTCCATCTTCGCGTACAGCGCCTCGCGGGACAGCTCCGGCTTCGTCTTGTACAGCAGCTCCACCATATAAACCCGGGCAAAGCCGGAATCGTCCTGCTCCTCTTGTTCGTTTCCATCCTCTTCGAATCGGTCTTCCAGCTCCGTCATTTCGTTCGCTCCTCTTGTTCGTTATCTATTCAAACCGCGGTCATACTTGCAGAACCGTTCCGTCCTCCACCAAGAGGTCCGAAGCTCCCGGTACGGCTCTTTCATTATTCCATTCAAACGATTCCGATGACAAGTTATGCCATTGTTTTTGAACCGATAGACTTACAAACCGACGAACTATACGCCTATTATCCTGTTTTTGCAAGAGAGAACTGAAACGAAAGGCATATATTTTTATGACATTATTCGACAAAATTATAGACCATAGATCCCCATACAGAACTGAATCGCAGCTACAAAAAATGAACCGGCTGAAGGACTGTGCCTCCGGCCGGCTCGTATTTTTTCTTATCGCAGCTTCACTTAAGAGAGGACCTCCACGGTAAAACCGCCCGGGGCTTTCACGTAGAACGTCCATCCATGCGATCTTTGCGGCGGCTTAACATCGAATCCGTCGTCCTTCATCCTTTGGTTGATCTCATTCACCTTCTCTTCGCTCTCTTGAATGAAGCCGATATGAAACGTCTTAGGGTACTGAACCTCGGCTCCTTTCATTAATGTGATCACCATTCCGTTATCGTCAAACAGCACCGCGAATGAACTGCCACGCGCATCTCCGCTCGTATCCATCGGCTTGAGTCCGAAATAAGTTTCCAGAAACTGTTGAGCGGCCGGCACGTCCGTGACCGTCAAATTGATATGATTCAGTTTCATCACATCCACCATCCTTTGGTTAAAAAGTTGATTTCTCCTAAATCGTATCACATTCATGCAAATGATAACTTTTTCGCGGTTTGTTGTTGAATGATGTGTGAAAACCCGTCATGTGATTGAATCTATTTCATCATGGATTAAATCTGCTTGATGCAATTGTCCTATTTTCCTATTGATGGTAGAATTATAAGAAGATAGAACTACATAGTAGGGGGTCATGTTCATGAAACTAAAACAAGCCGTTGTAGGGATTGCTCTGTTCAGTCTTACGTTCTCGTCGATCGCATCGATCGCAAGCGCTCATCCCGGCAGAACGGATAAAAATGGAGGGCACACGTGCAGAACCAATTGTGCAAAATGGGGGCTTGAAGACGGCGAGTATCATTATCATAATGGAGGAAGCGGCACTAGCGACAGCTCTGGCAGCAAGTCAAGCTCGCCGAAGGCGACTCCCTCTTCCCCGGCAAATGAAGAAATCCCTGATGGCATGATCAAGGTGAATCTGCCCGCTTTCAAGGTCTATGTAAATAATCAGGAAGTTTCCAATGCTTCTGCGCAGTATCCGGTCATTACCTACAAAGACATTACCTACTTCCCGATGACTTGGAGCTACACGCAGGCTTTGGGACTCGAAACCAAGTGGGATAAAGAGACGGGATTCGTGATCCGGAAGACAGCCAACAAAGCAGCCAAACTGAATCCCGACCTTGGCACCCCGCCTGCAAAGCTGTATGCCAAGCTTCCCGATTTCAACGTATTTGTAAACGATGCCTGGTTTGACAACTCGACAGAAGCGTATCCGCTGCTTGTTTTAAATGATGTGACCTATTTCCCGATGACCTGGAAATTGGCTGTCGAGGACTTAGGCTTGACGACAAAGTTTGAAAATAACGCCTTTTACATCTCGAAGTAAGGCTGCCATCAGGCGGCTCTGGACGAGAAAAAGTGCCTCTCCCCGCGGGGATGGCACTTTTCCTTTTTTCTGCGGCAAATGTAAAATTGAAATTATGGCGCGTCCGGCCCTACGTCGGTCTTCTGCAACGGGCGATTCTTGAAGGACGAAGCCGTGGAAAATTCGTCCGCTCCGATATCATGGGCGGAGGAACGAACTTCGCCATCCATATCTTCCTTGATATAGCTGTACGTTCCAACTGCAGTGTCAATCGCCGCCTTACTGGCGGAGGATAATTTTTGCAATCCGTTCACGGTTTGAAATATCGGGTCGGCGTTGCGAATCTCCGAAGCCGTTCTCGATTTATTGCTCAGCGTGCTGCCATACCCGAGGTTGCCTTTGAATACGGTGTTGCTGGTGGCCGCTTCGTTATAAAGCGTCCCCGTGGAATTTTTCACGATGTTGTTTGCCACGACGCTGTCTTGAGGAGCGTATGCCTTCCCTGACCCGATAACAATACCCGCCTTGCTGCCTACGATCGTATTGTTGACGACTTGGGCGCGGTAAATTTTCCAATGCGCTTTCAATTCGTCGCTCGTCGGATTGGGCGGATACCCGCCGGTGCCGCCGTCAAAGCTGCCGCTATCGAGATGGATGGCCGTCCCGGTAAGCTTCTCGAAGTAGTTGTTGTAAATTTTATGGTCGTTGCCATACACCCGAATTCCCGATTGCTCCATTCCCTTTTTCTCCGGTTCTACGCCGTCGCCAAGGAAGAAGTTCCCGTAAAACTCGTTGTTATGGCCGTGCCGCGAAGTAAGTCCTCCTTTTGAGGTTTTGAAGGTATTGTAGCGGACCGTGTTACCGCTGCTTTTGACGGAGACGATTTCGGGCTCGCCGTCGCAATTCTCGAACAGATTGTATTGAATGGTGTTGTACCCGTTGGACAACGAGACTTTGGATAGCCCCAGACGTATCGTTTCCTTGCCGTTGTCTACCCACGGGCCGACATCATGGAAGTAGTTGTATTCGATCACGTCGTACTGCGAGATGTTCCCCTTGCCGTCGCCTTCGTAGGCAATAAGCGGATTCGTGTCGTTCTTGGGACCAAAATCATTATGGTCGATTCGGTTGTGATGGCTGTTCGCTCCGCTCACCTGCAGCCAGATCAAGTCTTTTCCGGTTGCCGGCAAAGCGAATTGATTTCGGGTCACCCGAATATTGTTGGAGCCGTCCAAGAGGAGCGCCGTGTTGCCGGTGTTCGTAAACTTCAAGCCCTCAATCGTAACGTAGGACGATTTTTGAATTTTGAGCGATGCTCCGCCGGAAATGACGGCCTGACCCGGATTTGCCGCTTTGATCGTAATCGGGCTGTTCGCCGTGCCGTTCTTGCCGCTCACGACGAAGGGAGCATCCTGCGTGTAGGTACCGTCGGCGAGCACAATCGTCGTGCCGGGAACCGCTTTGCCAATGGCCGCAGTCAGCTCGGCAGAGGTGGAAACCAGCACACCTTCGCCACTTTCGGCACCCTCCCCATAAATCTCCACTTCGGTGTAGCTGTTCCAGGCATTAGCCGAGTTGCCGTGCCCAATAATTTTTACGTACCGGGCCGCATTGACATCGGGAAAATCAAAGGTTTGCAGACCTGCATTCAAACTGCTGGTCACATTCGCCTTAACCGTCTTAAAGCTCACATTGTCGGTCGAGGTTTGAATATCGAACTTGGAGGTTCTGGAATCTCCGTTTAGAAATGCCATTTTCAAATAGCTGACCTTCTTGTTGGCGCCTAGATCGAATTTGATCCATTCCCCGTCACCGTTGGCGGACCAGCGCGTGGCCAGATTGCCGTCTACCGCATTGGCAGGAACGTTGCCGTCGTCCTTACTCGCCGTTACGGCAGATGCCGGAAACGGCAGCTTGGCATCCGCTGCATAACCGGGTGCGTCAGGAACAAGTGTAAGCAGCAAGCAAGTGCATGCCAAAACCGAAAACCGCTTTGTTTGTCTTATCATTTCATCTCTCCTTCGTTTCCTTCGTTTTTTAAATTGCAGAGTGCACTCCGGTTTTATTTTACAAAGAAAACCGGGCAAAAGGAATCATCAAAATGCCGAATAGATCATTAAAATCCTCAATTTAGGGCCTCAAAACGGAAAGCCGTAAAGCCGCCAGGGCTTATGCCCGCCAAAATAGCAGACGGGTCTTTCAGACGGCGATACCGGCCGTATGCGCAGATCCGGGAGCTCGCCGTCTGGATACAGAATCGCCTCCTCTCCCTTTTGCAAATCCAATGCGATATCTCCTTCCAGCGTTCCCAAATCGACCGTTGCTTCAGCGGTGGCTGTTCCTGTTTTCCGCCACCGGACGACGCCGGTCCACCCGGTCCGGACAATACACGGCTCCCCGGCCAAGCTTTTCACGCGGATAAACCGGGTGATGCCATCCCTGCGCACGGCGCTGACGAGAAAAGCCCCTTCGGCGCGCAGATCGTGAAACGCTGCATCCCGCCATTCGTCCGGGACCGCTGGAAAGATGCGGATCGTCCCGCCCCAGCTTTGCAGCAGCATGTCATGAATCGCCTCCGCTCCCGCGAGCGGTGTCTCGATGACGGGCCCCGCTTCTTTGTACATCGTATTTGGCTTAATGATCAACAGCAGCGCTTGCAGCAGGCGAAGCGCTTCATTCCCCCAGCCAAGCTTGGCGGCGATGGATGCTGCGCCGGTCAGACTGAAGCCGCGCAGATCGCCCTCCTTGCCGATCCAATGGCGAAGCGAGGTAGCAATCAGCTCCCGGTCCTCCTCCCTGTCGCAGCCGAGCAGATGCAGTGGAAAGACGGCGAGCAGGTGGCTGAAATGCCGGTGGCCGTACGCAAGCGGCGTATCGCGGCCGACCATGAAGCCGGTCTCGTCCACAGGCAGCGGCGTCAGCCGGTCAAGAACGTGCAGCCATTTCCAGCACGTCGGGTCCGCTTCCCCCAGCCGCTCGCTTATGGCCAGCAACGTTTTGCAGCCCCAGCGGATGAGCGCCAGATCGTAATGGCAGTCGCGCACCTTCGTCCGCATAAACGAGCCGTATTCGGGGGAAATGGTCGGCGGCAGATGCAGTCTGCCGTCTTCACCTTCCTCCAGAATGTGGAAATAATAATTCATGCTTCTCCGCAAGATCGGATACAGCACGTTCCTCAGCATCTCGTCATCCATAGAGTACCGATAATGCCGCCAAACGTTGTGGCAGATCCAGGCGAGGTTGCCGACTTCGTCGCCCACTTCGCTTTTCAGATCATAGCTGCAGCTTCGGCCCAATCCCGCCGAATCGTGCCGGAACGGCTCGGGCACGTTTCCGATCAAATGCTCCCTGTTCTCGTCGAGCGCCCGCACGAGCGATTCCCCGATCTCCAGCCGGTTCGCCGCATAGACCGGTGAATAGCTCATTTGCACGTTCATGTTGAACCAAATCCCCGGCCAAGGCGTCGGGGCAAGCCACGGTCCCTGATTGTCGATCAGCGGCCGGTCGGCCCGTGTGGCCGAGGCCAGCTTATACATCTGAATCCAGTAAAAGCTTTCCAGCCGCCCGTCCGGGATCGAAACATAGCTTTGCCGGTAATACCGATGCCACCATTGGCGATGCGTGTCGACCCACGCGCCGAAATCGCTCTCCGAAGCGTTCCTCACCGCAGCCGCCGCTTGTTCCTTCGCCTTCTTGTCATGGCCGTTGGCGATGCTGACATACCAGATGCTGCGACGGCCTTCGGCGGCCCGCACTTCCTTCCAGGCCGCGACGCAACCTTCATCCGGGGCGAACTGCTGAGCGGAGATGGATATGCCGTCCTTCCCCGTCGTTTTGTCCACCTTTTCCTGCGGAATATATTGGTTCAAATTGACGCCGTCGGCATGCTTAAGCACCGGGTCCACCTCGGAATTCGCGTACCACGCCAAGCGCGCGCCGGCTTCCCCTTCCGTCGTTTCGAGCTCGACGGCCATAACTTCCGCTTCGCTGTGGACGAATGCCCTAACCCGAACCTCTCCGCGGGTCGTCGTCAGTACGGCCCGCAGCTCGGCATTCCACAAATCCAGCCGCATCGAAGTCGGATGATAAATCATCCCTTCCAGCTCCAGGTCGAGCTCGCCGACCGGCACGCGCGGGCGGAAGCCCGGACCGTCCGCCCGGGTCGACGTCACGTCCGTCCGGCCCGCAACGAACCGCAGCACGTTCCGCTTCTTCGCATTCTCCTCTCCATAAATCATCGCGCCGATCAGCCCGTTGCCGATAAAAGCCCCTTCGTCCCAGCTGACGGGCTTGACGACCCATTCCATATCATTATCGGCCATAAACCGCTCCCAATTGAGATCCAGGCGGATATTTTCCGTTTCGTTACCATTCATGCTGCGGGTTCCGCTCCTTATCCTTTGATTGCGCCGACCAGCGCGCCCTTCACGAAGTACTTTTGCAGGAACGGATATACGAAAAGAATCGGCACCGTCGCAACGATAATCGTCGCGTATTTCAGCGTAACCGACAGCATCGCCACATCGCTATCCGTCGCGCCGACGGCCATCGAGCTCGCTTCGCCCTGCAGCAAAATTTCGCGGAGCACGAGCTGGAGCGGATACAGCGATCTGTCCTGCAGGAAGATCATGGCATGGAACCAGGAGTTCCAGTGACTGACGCCATAATACAGCATCATGACCGCGATGACGGGCATGGACAGCGGAAGCATGATGCGAAACAGGATGACGAAATCGTTCGCCCCGTCGATCTTTGCCGATTCCTCCAGACTGTCGGGGATCGCCTCGAACGATGTTTTCATGATGATCAGATTAAACGTATTGATTGCATGCGGAATAATAAGCGCCCAGAGCGAGTCGGCAAGCCCGATTCCTTTGACCGTAAAATAAAACGGGATCAGCCCTCCGCTGAAGAACATCGTAAAGACGATGAACAGCATGAGCGGCTTGCGGTAGCGCAAGCTTTTGCGGGATAAGGCATACGCCCCGAAGGCCGTAAGCGACAGATTGAACGCAAGCCCGACGATAACGACGAACAGCGTATTCCCGTAGCCCTTCAGTATCATCGGATTGTTAAACACGCTCGCGTACGCCTCGAGCGAAAATCCGAGCGGCTTCCACAGCATGCCTTTGTGCGCCATCAAGCTTGCGGCGTCGCTGACAGAAGCGAAGGCCACGTACACGATGGGGTAAACGGTGAGTACCATCAGCAAAGTCAAAAAGACGATATTGCCGGCATCGAAGCATTTTTCCGAAATGGTGCGCTGGTTCAGCATCGGCTGTTCCTCCTTTCTACCATAAGCTCGTATTGTTCAGCTTGCGGCTCAACCAGTTGGAAAAGATCACGAGAATAAAATTGATTGCGGAGTTGAACAACCCGACCGCCGAGCTGAAGCTGTAATTGAAGTCCTGCAAGCCGACCCGGTACACATACGACGAGATGACGTCGGCTGTCTCGTACGTGCCCGGATTGTACAGCAGGATGATCTTTTCGAATCCGACATTCATCAGCCGTCCGATACTCAAAATAAGCAGGATGACGATCGTCGGCATCAAGCCCGGAATCGTGACATGCAGCATCTGCTTCCACCGTCCGGCACCGTCCATCCTGGCGGCTTCGTACTGCTCGGGATCGATGCCGGTCAAGGCGGCCAAAAAGATGATCGTTCCCCAGCCGATATGCTGCCATATCCCGGAAGAGACATAGATTGAGCGGAACATATCCGGTTCAAGGAGCAGCGACAGACGTTCTCCCCCCATGTAGACGAGGATATCGTTAATAACGCCATCGCTGGCTGTAAAGTCCTTCACAATGCCGCAGATAACAACGAGCGAGATGAAGTGCGGCAAATAGGTGACCGTCTGCACCGTGCGCTTGAATAGCGTATGTCTCACTTCGTTAAGCAGCAGGGCAAGCACGATCGGCGCCGGAAAGCCGAACAGCAGCTCGTAGAAGCTGATCAGCAGCGTATTTTTGATCGTTCTCCAGAAATAAGCCCCGGTGAAAAACGTCTTGAAATGCTCGAAGCCGATCCATGGACTGTCCCCTATGCCAAGCCGAGGCGAAAAATCTTTAAACGCGATGACGGCCCCATACATCGGAGCGTAGTGGAATATCACGTAAAAGAGCAGCACCGGAAGCAGCATGAGGTACAGCAGCTTATTTTTCCGGATATCGACCAGCAGGCCGATGCGCGCGCGCTTCTTCGGAATCACGGCGATCGTCGTTTCCGGGTTCATGGCGCTCATGTTCTCTCTCTCCCTTCCAAGCCCGATTTATCGCTTATTGTACCGATCCAGCGCTTCTTGATAAATTTTCGTTACCTTATCGATTCCCATCGATTGAATCTGCTTCACGTAATCGTCGAATTTGTCAATCGGTTCCTTGCCCATAATAAATTTCACGAACATTTCTTCCTTGTAGCTCGCAATCGCCGTATTCAGCTTGGCCACTTCCTTGCTCTCCTCGACCGTCGGCGTAATGAACGACGGCATCACATGCTTGGCGGCATCGGTTTCAGACCATATTTTTATGGCTTCATTCTGCTCCGGAAACGTGTTGAAGTTTTTCCGGCTGTCTCCCGGAAACGGTCCATTCGGCTTCGTATATTGAGTCACCATTTGCTGGAGATTATATTTCTCGTTTTTCGTTATCTTGTCGGTGAATTGCGGTGCACCGTCCTTCATCGAATAGCTCTCGCCCTCAATTCCGAAGTTGAACAGCAGGCTGCCCTTCTCGCTGAAAGCGTAGTCCAGCCATTGGACGGCCAGCTCGGGATGCTTCGTGTCGACGGTTACCGCTTTGCTGGCGGATGGATTGTATTTGAAATCACGCTGCCCGATGAAGGCCCGTTCCCCTTTTTTCAAGGTCGGATACGGCGCGGCGACGAGCTGGAATTTCGGATTTTTCTTCTTGCCGGTTTCCATCCAACGGCCCATGCCGCCGCTGAGCTGAGAGACGGCGGCCCCCGAATTTTCGCCTATTATTTTGCTGTCCAGTGTCTTCGAATCCGTGTTCAAGGCAAAATCCTTATCGATCAGCCCTTCCGCATACCATTTCCGGAGAAGAGTGAGCGCTTCCTTAAATTGCGGATCGATCGGTCCGTACTTTACCTTGCCTTGATCGTCGATATAGAACCGATTCGCCGTACGGTAGGCTCCGATGAACGCGTCTTGAATATTAAACTCGCTGCTGTACTTAAACTCGTTGCTGTACAGCGAGGTGAACGGAGCCGACGCTCCCTTCTGTTCTTTAAACGCTTTCAAAACGGTGTACCATTCGTCGATCGTCGTCGGCACCTCCAGCTTCAATTCGTCCAGCCAGTCTTTGCGGATCATCGGCCCGCGGAATACAAGCCCATTGTCGGGGCGGATCATCGGAAATACATAATATTTGCCGCTGTCCGTTTTCACCATCTTGTCGAGCTCTTTGTCCTGCTGCAGCCGCTTTTTCAGATTGGGCGCATACTTGTCAATATAATCGTTGAGCGGCAGGATGACCTTGTCGGCGATCGCCTTCTCCGCTCCTCCGGGATAGGAGCTGTTCCAGTCGTATTCGATGACGTCCGGCAATTTGTTCGACGCGATCAGCAGATTGAACTGCTCCTTCGCCTGCCCGTCGGCCGGATGCGTATACTTGACTTTCACGCCGGTTTCCTTTTCCAGCTGTTTGCCGAACGGCGATTCGGCCAAGTTGGGCACGAAGGTGATCAGGTTCGTATTGATCAGCTCCCACGAGGTCAACGTTTCCTTCGTTTGGATAGGGTACTGTCCAGCTTCCGATGACGGTGCCGATGTTTTCGGCGTATTCTGGCCATCCCCGCTATTCTGTTTGGTGCATGCGACGATTAGGCTGGAAGCCAAGACGACGCATGCCGCAGCGCGAAACGATTTACCGGCAGAGCTTTGTTTCATGCGAATCCCCCTATGAGTTGAGAAAGTGTGCATTCCGGGTTGCTGCACCTTAGGGCCATTATGCTACGAAGCGCACCTTGAAGGCTATATGCAAAATCGAAACTCCACCGTTAAAACCGGTAGAATGGCGCCATGCTTTTCCGCAATCCCTATACAAAAAGCGAAAAAAGCCGCGCAAGCATGCTTGAACGGCTTTTTCGGACGAGGCCGGTAACCTTAGAGCTCTCGGTATTTTCCCGGCGTAATGCCTTCGAATTTTTTGAAAATCCGGTTGAACGTGTTAATGTCGGCGTATCCGACCTTTCTGGCAATTTCCGCAACCGACAGCTTGGCATCCGGAAGCAGCCGCTTCGCTTCCTCCAGCCGGGTCATGCTGATCACATCGAGCAACGCCTTGCCCGTCTGAGTCTTAAACTGCTTCGACAAATAAGACGGGGTCAATCCGAATGCTTCGCCGAGCATCGAGATGTTGAGGTTTTCATCGTTGTAACGATCCTTTATGTAAGAGAGGATCTGCTGACTCAGCAGATTGCTTTGCTCCTGACTGCGCTCGTCTTGGATCAAGCGGCATACCTCGCCCAGCACCTCGCGGAGCTGCACCTGCATCTCCATGATCGTTTCGCAGCCGGTCAACCGGTCCACTGGATTGACCCGCTCCAGGAAATCCCGCTTGCCTCCCGCGCCGATTTCGTCCATCGTTTTCAGAAGTGTGCCGATCATATCGAACATGAGACATTTAGCCAGCGGTACGGACAGGGACGCGCCGGAGACGTTCATGCTGATAATTTCGTCGATCATTGCACTTGATTTCTCGTGGTCGCCCGTCTTGACGAAATTAATCAATTGCTGCTCCACATGCAAAGGGTAGTAGTAGCTGCCGGACGGACGCGCCGTATCCGAACCGGGCAGATCGCCGTAACGGATAATTTCCCCGCTCCCCATCACGAGGCGATATTCCAGCGCCTCCAGCGTTTCCTGATACGCGTGCGGAATCCCGTACAGCTCTTGATGAATACCGCTGATCGCTATCGTTAGGCGGATATGGAAATGTTCGAGCAGAAACGATTTGACCTGTGCCGCGATTCGCCGCAGCTCTTCCTCATCGGGTTCCGTCCCGAAATTGACGATGCATGCCAGCATATCGTCCATTTCCGTCGTGAAAGCATGATGGACGCTGCCGACCACTTCCTCCACCACGTTCATGATGATAAAATGCAGCAGCCTGCCCATCCGGGGATCGGGATACCCGGATGAATCCAGCTTGCCGTAATGATCGATGTGAAACAGAAGGACGGCAAAATATGGTGAAGCCAGTCGGACATCGTGGGCGGCGAGCGACTCGTGTACCGGAACATTTTGCTCCAGCCTGCCCTTCAGCAGACTCTGGAACAAATGGGAACGGATGGCGTCGCGATGCCGGCGAAGCCGCTGGTCGATCTTCTCCTTCTCGGCAAACGTCGTATTGAGCGCCTCCTCCAGGTACCCGTATTCGTTCGACCCTTCGTCGAAGGAGACGCCTGACTTTACCGAAAGGCTGCGAATCAGCACGCTGATCGGATTGTAATTTTTTCGCAAGAACAAGAACGTCACGATTCCGCCGATAACGAGGCTTAGCCCGATGCTCAAATAGATGAGTAGCTTCATCGTTTTCATCTTGTCGTCAAACAGCTCGGCGGGAATCATCGAAACGTATTTCCAGCCCGTGCTGTCCGACGTCGTGTAGGACACGGCAACCTCTTTGCCGGAGATCGTCTCATACAACAGGCCATGCTTGTTCGCGAGATGGTCGTAAGCCGGTGCAGCCGGGTTATGGTCGAAGCCTGTTGAGGCGACTAGGCGGTTCTGCTTGTCCACGACGGCGATCGAAGCTTGATTGGCGGGCGCGATATTGTCCAATAGCTTCGAATCCTTAATGACGAACAGGATCACCGCTCCCGGCTGATCCGTATGGTCGAGCGTGACCGACCTGGCGTACATGACGGCCTTGACCGGCTCGCCATCCCCGCGCAGCGTAACGGGGACGTATTCCTGAATGTACCGCTTGTCGAAGAACGTCCTCCATTCCTCGTAGCTCGTCCCGTCGTTCTCGCGCAATTTCCCATACAGCGTCCGGCTGTCGATGTGTTCCCGGGCCGACAACACAGTATCGCTGTTTTTGTAATAAATGTAGATCTGCTCGATAAAATCGTTGGCCACCTGATACACCCGCAGATCGCCCGCGATACTGACCAAATCGTAATAGTCGCTGTCCGTAAGCGGCTGCTGCGCATTGATAAATCCGGCTACCCGCCGGTTCAACGCAATTTCGAGGCTTAACCGTTCGATCCCTGCCAGATTGCCGTCAATCGCCTGCTCCATCTGCCGGAGCATCGATTCGTTGGCGCGGTTGATTTCCGTTTCCACCACATGCCAAGTGGCGGCATATAGAATCGCGCTGATCATAATCGGAACAAGCAGCACCGAAATGTAGGAAATGAGCCACGTGACGATCACGCTATGTTTGTTGATACGAATTCCTAACCGACGCAATTGGCCCGCCCCCTGCATGTCTCCCATAGAAATTGTAACTGCTTTCATTCCATTATACAGGAAACGGTTCGGGTGAAAAGCCTCTTCTTGCTATTTTCCTTATTGGCAGCCGCAGACTTTGTCCACCGTCCGCCCGTGAAGCGGATCAGCGGACCTCACTTTATCTATTGATAGTGGCAAAATAATTCGTTATGGCATCGGCTGCTCGCTTATAGCCGCCGGCCTGACGTAAAGATTCGCCGATAACGTAAGCCTGCTGCTTATAAGCCGGATTGCTCAGCACTTCTGCCAAAGCAGCTCTCAACGCAGCAGGGGTGAGGTTATGTTTATCCAAAGCAATGCCCGCTCCCAGCTCCTCCACCCGCTTCGCCACAAGAGGCTGATCCGAGGTTAGCGGAATCATCACCAGAGGCACATTGTAATACAAAGCCTCGCTTGTGCTGTTCATGCCCGCATGGGTAATAAACGCGTCTGCATGCTGCAGCATTTCCAGCTGTGGAACGTAGGGCTTTACAATAAAATTGGCGGGAATCCGATCCTTCAACGGTGTCATATCCGTAGATTTGCCTGAAGATAAGACGAACGTCACCGGTAAATCCTCAAATGCGTCGAAGCAAAGCTTGTAAAAATCCAAATCTTTATTCAAGATGGTGCCCATCGCGATGTAAACCGTCTGTTGATGTCGGCCGCACAGCTGTTCGAACGGGAAAGACGGAGCATCCTGACGCGGTACGATCGAAGGACCGGCAAAAATAAAGCTGTCGTCCAGCTTTTCCGCTTGCGGTTGAAAATAGCGGCTTGTATAAACGAGCTTTAATCGCCCCGCATGTCTGGCAATCTCGTCCATAACCGGGGTACCCACTTGAAATTCATTGGCCAGTTGCCGCGTCAGCTTCATCGTGGCCTCATACAGTTCCTTGACGTCCTTACGGTTCTCATCCAAGCCTTGGTCAGCCCCCAAAGGCTCTACGAAAGCAAAGGAAGCGATCGAGCATACCGCAGGGATGCCCAGCTTTTCTGCAATGATCGTGCCTCCCCAGCCCATCAAGGAATCGAAAATCAAATAATCGAACGTTTCATTCTCCGTAACCCGCAGAACTTCCGGGACGATCTTCCGAATAATCCCGCCGACCATCATGTAGACGAACTGGTAAGGATGCTTGTACTCCGCGGGCTTTAATACCGGATCATGGGAAAAAGCGTCTTCGGGAAAAGGATAAGTCCGCAGCTCAGCTCCGGTTTGTTCAATTCTGGCGCGATACTCCTCCGTGCATACATAGACAACTTCCTCGCCGTTGTCCATCAACTGCTTGACCAATCCCAGAGACGGATTCACGTGACCTTCCGCCGGAGTGATGACAACCAACACACGAGCCATTTTCTATACCTCCAAATCGTATGAGTCTCCCCGCATACTGCAATGAAGCCGTTATTACATTGGAAGCTTTGTCTCCGTCTCGTTAAGCGGGTGAGGGCTTTCTTGAACCCGGGCTGCTGGAGAAACAACGCCATCATAACGCCTGCAAATATTCCCCATTGTGTCGTCTCGCTTAGGGCGATCAGAGCGCCGCTTACTCCGATGCTCAATCCGATACTGAACGAATCAACGAATTGAAGCGTTGCTGATATTTCTCCTTCCTTCCCTGCCTGGGCCTGCTGTAATGCAATCGCTCCGGTGGTCGGATTCGCCAATCCTACGCCGAATCCTGTAATGATTTGCGAAAGCAGCACGAGCACAACCCCGCCGCCTGAAAATGCGATGGCTGTTATTACAAGTGTAACCCCGACGATCATAATCCCTATACCGAGGATTACCCTGCTTTTTCTGCCATGACCGCGATCTCGTTCATCGAGCTTGGATTGCAGCCATGCTGCGGCGGACCAGCTTAATGCGCCTGCGGCTACAATCAGACCGGCAAGCTCTTCCGAGAAGCCTTTCACTTCGGTTAGAGCCAAGATAACGAAGCTCTCCGTGGCAAAGCAGCAGGCAACATACAGCCCTCTGGAAGCCATCGTCGCAGGCAAGCCTCTTTTTACTGAAAAGGTGCCTTGGGGCAGCAGCTTTCGCAAGGAGGGAATCATGATGAACCCGCCAACAATAGAAAGTACAACGCCCTTCCAATCGGAAATCATTCCCAGCCCGGTTAATAGCAATCCTGTTCCAATGGCCAGTACGATGGCGTGTATTTCTTTAGAACTGTCTTTTGGGGCCGAAGTCCTTTGAGCTTGCAGGTTCTGCAGGTTTCGAAAGGAACGGAGCGTTAAGCTTAACGCCAGCACAATCAAAGGCAGAACGATCCAGAAAACAAATCTCCAAGAAATATGTGCAGCTATAAGTCCTGCCACATAGGGACCGATTAATGAGGGCAGAACAAAGGCCATGGAGAATGCAGCTAAAATTTTCGTTCGAAGGGCATCGGGATAGCTTAATGTAACGCTGGTGTAGACACAAGTGATGAGAGCGCCTGCCCCAAAGCCTTGAAAGGCTCTTCCAACAATAAGCATGTGCATATTGAAGGACACCGCCGCAATAACGATGCCGAGAACAAAAATACCGAAAGATGCAGGAATGGATTTGAAAACGCCGTGCTTATCAATCTGCTGACCCATGACGGTGGTGCCTACAATTTGAGACAACAAAAAGGCGCTGAAGATCCAGCCGTAGAGATGGATGCCCTGTAAGCTTTGTGCCAGATTCGGGGCAATCGTCGTAATAGCCAGCCCTTCGAATGCTACAGTCGTAAGAACCAAAATAATACCGATCGTCAGAGCCCTGTACTTCACATCAAAAATTGAGTTTGTTGTGCTCATACACCTCCATAAAGGAATGGTTTCAATGGAAACTTATCCATTATTATCCTAAATATACAATAAACCCATTACTTTGCATAGAAAAAACTTTACTTACTAAAAAACCCCCTCGAAGGGGGCTTGCTGAATTTCTTTACTTCGCACGCAGCTTGTAAGTCGCATCCGCTTCGGTTTGGAACGTGATCAGTCCCTGAGCTTGGTCAACCTTAACGGGCGCCTCGCTCGTACCGTCTATTTTCACCACCTGAACTTGACCGGTGCCGAACGGGTTCACGATATGAACGGGACCGCCCTTTTCGCTGGTCAGTCTCACATCGACGATCGCCCCTCCATGCAGACCGCTCGACACCACGAACGCGCCTCTGGCCCGCAGCTGTCTGAAATGCGCTTCCGGATACTTATGTTTCGGCAGCATGGGGAACAGATGGATCACGTCTTTTCCTCTGCTCTCGTCGAAATAGCTTTGCAGCATTAAGGCGTTAATCGTTTCTACGCTGCCGGATGTCTCGATGCCGCCGCCTTTTTGGTACACCGTCAGGTTGTTGCGCATCAGCAAGGAGCTGCTTTTGCTGGAGCTGATGATTTTTTTAAAATTGGTTAGCACTGCGTTCACATCGTAGCCGATCCGCACAGCCGCCGGAAATTGCATGGCGAACGAATTCGTCTGTTCCCAGGAACCGTACGCCTCAACCGTATTCAGCGCGATCTGCTTCAAACGCGAAGTCGTGCTCAAATTAATCTCATCGCTCGGCCAGAACAAGCCCGTCATCACAGCATGCCAAGGCCCCTTCACATTCGTCCCCCCGATAAACGGCCGTCCCGGATTGACAATCCGTTTGCCGGTCTTGCTGTCGATATAAGAATCGGACTCTTTGAACACTTCTTTTCCGGTTACGGAGTATACGAACGTCGGATAATCGGTTAATTTGTCGATGATATCCTGCCATTTGACGCGCCGGGCCGCATCGACATCCAAATCCCGGCTTGCCGTAATAAGCCCCTTCATCAAAAATTTGACCATGGCGATGTCCAGAATGGAGTTGTTGTCGTGCTCGTTCGCCTCACGCGGCGCGCTGTCCTTGATGGCATATTTGCCGTTCTCCATCACCAAGTAATCTTCCCAGAAATCGGCAAGCGAGATGAGGTACGGATAAGCCTTGTTTCGCAAAAACTCCTTATCTTTCGTGTACGTGTAATGGTTGATGAAGTTTGTAGCCAAATACGCTCCCAGCATCAATTGGTCGTTCAGCTTGGATCTGGTTTTCTCGGGAGCGACCGGACTTGCCGGAATGCGGGCCGGGTCCCATCCGACCGTCGCCGGGCCATACGGCCTCGCTAACGATCGGGTTGTCGAGAAGCCTCGGTATCCCGCTTCATGCGTGCGGTTGATGCCGTAAGGCACATAGCCCAGCACCTGATCGAAATAGGCGTCCGCCAGCTCGGGCCGGTTGCTGGAAAACACGCCCCAGTACGGGTTCTCGAAGTTATAGTTCAAAAAGTACCGCGCCCCCCACCCCGGCGAATCGTTCGTCACCCAGCTGCCAAAAATGCCCGGGGCTGCTTTGCCCGTCCGGTTGCTCGCGGCCAGCGCATACAAAGCTCCGAAATAATATTTGTCCAACCACTCGTCGTTCGTAATCGCATACGACTTGAGCCAGAAGTTTTTCCACCATGCCTGGTGCGCTTCATGCTGCGCGGCAATCGTTGCCGGCGTCGTTCCCATGACCCTGGATTGAGCTAATTTCAAGTAGCTCGCCGCTTCGGGAACGTCCGGGTTTTCTCCGCCCCCGCCGCTAACTTGCGTCACAAGCGTTACGGTCGTATTCGGCTGCAAAATAAAATCGGCTTGCGCCCTGCCGCCGGACGAACGGAAGTCCGTAAGCGGCGCTCCGAGCAGTCGCGTGACCAATACCGCTCTGGATATCCACTCCTTCGCCGCTTGGTTCGCGGAGCTTTCGCGAGCCGCCCATAACACGCCGCGGGCGGCATCCGTTCCCGACTTAAACGGCTTGTCGTCCGCCTCCGGAACCCATACGTCAACCGTTAACGGAACGGGTGCCGCAGCTTGCGTCCGAAGTTCGGTTATGACCAAATTGCTGTTCGCATCGACCCACGTTTTCATTTTGAGCTGGACATTTTTCAAGGTCACGTCCGCTCTTACCTCCGCATTCAACATATCCTGCTCGTAACGATAGGACGGGGCGGGACTCGTGCCGTGCGCTTTATTGGTTATCGTCACTCCGCCGACCGTCAATTTGCTGCTTTTCATCCAAAAATCGTTTTTATCGATATAAAGCGTCTGCGAATCGGCCGTACCGCCCGACACGGTGCCGACATCGCCATTTCCCAGCAACGGACCGTCCGCATACCCTTTAAAACCGCCGGGCAATTTGGTATAAACGCCCGTCATGCGGGAAGGAGCGAGACTCTGCAATTCCTGCCAATCCGACATGGCATGATCGTTCTGGCTGCGCTTGGTCGCCAGGTTTAGCGAAGCTGCCGCCGACAGGTTACCGGCCGCATCTCTGGCTCGTACCTGAAACGCATAGGAGGTATCCGGCAGTAAATCCGAAATCGTCACATTCGTGTTCTCGGTCAGTATTGTCTTCGTCCCGTAGCTTATCTCATACTGCGTTACGCCCTCGTTATCTTTGGAGGTAAGCCAGTTCAGAACGACGGCCGTATCCGTAATCTCTCCGGCTCTGAGGCCCGTCGGCGCTGTGGGCGCTTCCGTATCCGCGCGTGGTCCTGCGATATCCGGCGTGCTATCCCCAAACACCATGGCAGCCGAAAGCAGCGTTGTTAGTAACGTCAATATCAGAACAAGGCTAACAATCCGTTTGATTTTCATACGTTACCTCCCCGTAAACTATCCCTTCAATCCGGTCGTCGCAATGCCTTCGACGAAATATTTTTGCGCGAAGAAATACAGCAGCACGCTTGGAATCATCGCTGCCAAAGACATGGCCAGAATCCGGTTCCATTCCACGGAAGCCGCAACATCGAGAGACATCCTCAAGGCCAGCGATATGGTGAATTTTTTTACGCTGTTGATATAAATGAGCTGGCCGAAAAAATCGTTCCATGTCCATATAAACTGGAAAATGCCCGCCGAGAAAAGCGCCGCCTTGGAGAGCGGGAGCAAAATTCGGATCAGAATGGTGAACGAATGGCCGCCGTCCATTTTTGCTGACTCGTCGAGCTCCTTCGGCAGCCCCCTAAGGAACTGGATCAGCAGAAAAATAAAAAACGGACCACCGCCGCACAAAGCCGGCACGATAAACGGGTAATAGCTGTTCAACCAGCCCAACTGGCCGAAGAGCATGAATCTCGGAATCATGGTGATTGCCGCCGGCAGGAAGAGCGTCGAGATCATTAAAGCGAAAAATAATTTTTTCAGCGGAAACGTGAATCTGGCAAATCCGTAAGCCACAAGCAAACTGGAGGCGACGGTAAATACGACGGTCGGTATGACAAGAATGAACGTGTTGAGAAAAAAAGTGCCGAACGTATACTGCCCGCTCCCTTCCCAGCCCTTGCGGAACGAATCCCAGACATACTCTTTAGGCAGCAAATGAATACTGCCGAAAATCTCCGTATTCGGTTTAAACGAGGCGAACAGCAGCCAAATGAGCGGATACACCATCACGAGGCCCAAGCCCGTCAGGAAGACGTAATAAAGCAGCTGCAGCCATATCATCTTATGCGCAGGCGCCGCCATTACTTATCGCCTCCGTCCTCGTAATGGATCCAGGTTCTCGACGATTGGAAGATCAGCGCGGTCAAGATCATGAGCACCACAAACAATACCCAGGACAGAGCGCTTGCATACCCGATGTTATAGAATCGAAACGCCTCCTCGTAAAGCTTCAACGCGTACAAATAGGTGGACTTCAACGGTCCGCCGCCGGTAATGACGAACGCCCCGGTAAAATCCTGAAACGCCCCGACCGTCTGCATGACCAGATTAAAAAAGATGAGCGGCGTCAGCATCGGTATCGTAATCGTCATAAATTTCCTGATCTTCGAAGCGCCGTCGACCGTAGCCGCCTCGTACAAGTCCTGCGGGATTTGCTTGATACCGGCGAGAAAAATGACCATGGACGATCCGAACTGCCACACGGCCAGCATACTGACGGTATATAGCGCGACGTCCGGACTTCCGAGCCAATCGACCGGCGGCATATGCAGCTTCTCCAAGAACGCGTTGATCATGCCGTCCCGCAAAAACAACACCCGCCACAAAACGGAAACCGCCACGCTACCGCCCAAGATCGACGGAAGATAGTAAACCGTACGATAAATATGGATGAATCTGAGCTTCGCACTCAGCATCATCGCCACCATCAGCGCAAAAATGAGTTTGACGGGGACGGCAATCAACACATAAGCGAAGGTGACCGAGAACGATTTATAAAAATCCGCATCCCGAAAAAGCTGGCTGTAATTGTTCAACCCTATCCAATGATAAGCTCCGATGGGCCCCGCGTCCGTAAAAGACAGGATGAACGAATACAGAAAAGGATACAGCTGAAAAACAATAAAGCCGGCCAGCCAAGGCAAAATATAGAGGAATCCGGTATAGCTCCCCTTCCTTTTCCATCCGTTCTTTGTTATCGATGCCATGCTTTCACCCGCACTTGTTTATCATTTCTTCGGCGCCTTCAATTCGTTCAGCTTGTCGCCGACTCGCTTCAAATAATCGTCTGCCGCTTGCTCGGGTGTTGATTTGTTGAACAGCAATTTCTGGAGCACTTCATCCTGAACGGCACCGATTTGGGAGTTGTTCAGGAGCCCCGTAATCGCCTTCGATTGATGTTGGAGCACGATATCTACCGCTGCGCCTACGTCCTTGTCGATTTTTCCGGCCTGTATCGCATAATTTTTGGCTGCTGCAGAGGCGGGAACCGATCTGACATCGCCGAGAATGGCGGCGGCTTCCTTGTCGTTCAAGAACCAGTTCACGAATTTAGCGGCTTCGCCGGTGCTCTTGGAGCTTGCGTTGATCGACAGCACCATGGAAGGCTTTAATAAAGTGCCGGGATCTTTGCCGTTGTTCAACTGGGGCAAAGCCGCGATGCCGATGGCCGAATTGGGGATTTGTCCTTTCAACTTCGCGATCTGGCTCGTAAATTCAATGATGAAAGGCGCATCCCCGCTCACCCATTTCGGGTTCGGGTCCTGGCTCGGAGCATAGCATTCTTCGGCGGAAGGCAGCACATGGTTATCCGCCAGCTTTTTCATCAAGGCATAGGTTTCAACCAGCTCCTCCTTCGTCCAGGGCATGGTCAAGTCGCCGCTTTTCAGCCTTGCGCCGGTGCGCTCCGTATGCACGATATCGAACAGCATGGGCGGGTAGCTTTTGTCGACGCAGTAGGTAAAGGTGCCTTTCGGATTGCTACCGCGGATTTTTTGAGCCGCAGCGAGCACGCGGTCCCAATCCCAGGCTCCGCTTGTGTCGATTCCCAGCTTGTCGGTTATCGTCTTGTTGTAAATAAGCACATAGCCGTTCGTTCCCATGGGCAGCCCTACCGTTTTTTTACTCGTGGACAAGGAGAAGTCCTGAAGAAGCTTTTCGTCAAAAGAAGACGTATCGATCTCAGTCAACCGGCTGATATCGGCCAAAGGCTCGGACTTGCTCGTAAGCTCTTCCAGCCATGTCTGATCCAGCTGCATAATATCCGGGGCCTGCTTGGCAGCAATTTGCGTTTTGACCTTATCGAGATATCCCTCGTAGCCTTGGTATTCCGCCTCGATCGTGACATGCGGATGTTTTTGCCGGTACCGATCGATCGCCGCCAGCGTCGCCTTATGTCTGATCTCGGAGCCCCACCACATGAATCTTAACGTTACCGGTTTTGGCGCCGAAGCGTCGGCGCCGCTTGCGGAAGCCGGAGTCGATGAACCGCCGGCAGCGCCGCATCCGGCGGCGAGCGCGGCAAGAACGGCCATCGTGCAAACGACGCTTGCTTTGCCAACCATCCTGTTGTTCAACAGATTCCCCCCTCTCTCACTGTTTCATTTTGTAAGCACTTACAAATCCAATTGTAGCATCCCCCGCAATCGGTCCAAAAGACACCTTAGATGAGAAAAAGTCTCTTCCATTCAGCAGTATTTCAACAGGAACGAATAAAAACAGTCATTTATTCAGATTTACAGTCCGTTTTGCAGATCCATATCGCAGCTTCCATTCGCTATTTCTATTTTACAATGATTAGATTATATTTAAATGTAATCCAATTTCAAAGGCAGGGGAAGCCGATGTACAAATTGCTCATTGTGGACGATGAAAGCGAAACAAGAAACTCCATAAGCAACTATTTTCCTTGGGAAGACATCGGATTTGAGATCGTCGGGCAGTTGGAGAACGGCAGACAAGCGCTGGACTTTCTCAGCGAGCGCAAAGCGGACGTCGTACTGTGCGACATCCATATGCCCGTGCTGTCCGGCATTGATTTTGCCCGGGAGATCAAGGACAGGAAGCATCCGGTTATGATCGTCTTTTTCAGCGGCTACCGGGAGTTTGAATATGCGAAGCAAGCTCTGTCGCTGGGAGTGAAGGAATACATCGTGAAGCCTCCCAAGTACAAGGATTTGGTAAGCGCTTTCTCGTCGCTCAAAGCGGAATTGGACGAACAAGCCCGGCGTATGGCGACTCCGTCCGATCAGCTCGATGAAGAGCCGGAACAAAGCTATAACGGCAAAATTATTTCCATCGTCAAGCACTTTGTCGAAGAAAACTTCCCGCATGCTTCTCTTGAAGAAGCTGCCAAGCTTGTCCATATGAATGCGAATTACTTGAGCCAGTTTTTCAAAAAAAATACGGGGAGCAGCTTTTCCGATTATCTTCTTACGGTAAAAATGCAGAAAGCCAAGGAGCTTCTGCTGGATGTCCGCTACCGCACCTACGAGGTCGGCTCGCTGGTAGGCTACAGCAACTCCCGCAACTTTGCCCGGACGTTTAAAAAATATTTCGGGACGACACCGAGACTTTACCGGAATCGGAAACCGTAAATGGAACCGGCGATGAAAAAAAATTTTTTTCTCAAAAACCTTGCCGTTTTTCTCCTTCCGATCATGATACCGATGATTTTGCTCGGTTCCCTATCCATCGCCGTGCTGCAAAGCTACATCAAAAATGAAATCAGCAGCAGCCATATCCGCCAATTGAATCAGACCAAAGAACATTTGGAGCTGATGTTAAATGAGATGGACTCCCTCATCTTGACGCTGGACAACCATTCGAAAATCAATAATGTCTTAGGTAGCCTATTGGAAAATCAATTGCCGAAATACGAGGATCTTGTTCCAGGCGAAATGCTTCAAGCGTTCCTAAACGCTCCCGCCAATGCCAGGCCGTATATCCACTCCATTTACGCCTACTATCGGAATGATCATGGTTTGTTCGTATCGTCCAATGTCGGAGTGGCGAATCTGAACAACTATTGGGATACCGGCTGGTACGACAGCTACAGGAATCATGACGGGAAAGCGGAACTTTGGACGGAACCACGAAATATAAAGCAGTACAGCTTTGAAAAGGACGCGAAGCGGATTGTCACGGTTTACCGGAAGCTGCACACCAGAGACGGGATGATCGCGCTGAATTTATCAAGGGACTACATCGAAGACATCCTTCGTTCGCTTGTGGTTTCCTCCGAACAATGCATTCTTGTATTCAACGAAAAAGGGCAGCTTCTTTTTAGCAGCAGCATGCCGGACGACTTGAAGCAGATGCCATTCGCGCAGGCGCAGACGGACCATGCAAAAGAAGGTCTGCTTGCTCTCCAGTCGCATAGCGATTCTTATATCGTCAACCAAGTCAATTCCAACCGTTACGGCTGGGAGTACTTTTCCATCGTGCCGAAAAAATCGCTGTTTCGCGTGCCTACCCAATTAAGCGCCGTAACCCTGCTTCTTCTTCTGGTTTCCCTCGTCGTCAGCATGCTGCTGGCTTATTACTTTACCTCGCTGAATTATAACCGCCTGTCAAGCATGATGTCGATTATCGACTCGGCCGTCCGAGGCAGGCCGCTGCCCCCGCTCCCGGTCACCATTAAGGACGAGTACGGCTATATCCTTCATAACATTTTGACGACGTTTATCGAGCAAAATTATTTGAGGGTGCAGCTTTCGGAGCAAAAATACCGTCTTCAGGCTGCGAAATTGCTGGCCCTTCAGTCGCAAATCAATCCGCACTTTCTGTACAACACGTTAAATGCGATTTATTGGGAAGTATTCAAGCTCACGGCCAAACCGAACCAAGGGACCGAAATGATCGAGAATCTGTCCCATATATTGGATTATTCGTTAAGCAGCCCGGCACAGACCGTGACGCTGCAAGAAGAAATCGACCATACGCAAAGCTATATCCGAATTCAGAAGTTCCGGCACAAGGACAAATTTGAGGTCACATGGAAAGGGAATTTCGGGGAGATTCAACACTTTAAAATCGTTAAACTGCTCCTGCAGCCTCTCATAGAAAACAGCATTTATCATGGAATCAAGGAAACGACAACGAGAGTTGTCATCCGAATCAAAATCATGCTGCGAGGGAACCGTTTAACAATTTCCATTACCGATAACGGCATGGGGATCGAAAAAGACCGTCTCGCGGAGATCCGGAGGCAGCTTAGCGAAGGAAGCGAATCGCCCGGGCACATCGGTCTATTTAATACCAACATTCGGCTGAAATTAAGCTACGGGGAACCCTATGGCATTGCGATCAAAAGTAAGCGCGGATTCGGAACATCGGTATCTTTCGATATCCCCGTTGCTGCGCCTCCCCATGACAGCTCCCCCCGCTGCCGTCAGTAAGAGGAATATTAAAAAGGCTGCCGAGAAAGTGGTTTATTGAGGTAACGGAGGTTACGAGGGGATGGGGTATCTACTTCCGGTCACTGTTGTCCGCGGGAAATTGAAGCTGTTGGACAGCAGAAATTTCCCGCAGACAAAGGCGAACGCTACCGCTCCTCCAGTAGATACCCCATCTTCGTATGTATCTCGGTTCTTGTCAAAACTACTTTCGCAACAGCCGTGGGGCCTCGTCGGAGGCCCCTTTTATAGAATCTTATACCCTAGGTGCAAAAATTACTTCCCGGATTGCTTCAGCTTCAGCAGCACCTTGACCGCTTCGGCTCTTGTTGCGCTGGCACCCGGGGCGAAGTGGTTGTCTTCCCGGCCTTCGACCAGGCCAAGCTTGTGAATCGCCTCGACGGCGGCTTTCGCCCATCCCGGGATGTCGGCGTCGTCCGAAAAACCGGTCGAACCGGCCGCTTGACGTGCGGCTCCCTGCGCATTGGCGATCATGACGGCCATCTCAGCCCGTGTGATCTGCGCATTCGGACGGAACGTGCCGTCCTCGTAGCCTTGAACGATGCCCGCTTGGACAGCCTGCGCTACGGCTTTCTCCGCCCTTGCGTCGATCTCGGAACGATCGGCGAACGTAAGGGCGGCGCCCTCCTTCGCAAGCTTCATCGTCCCAGTCAGCATGACGGCAAATTCGGCCCGGGTGACGACATGATCCGGTTTAAAGGAACCGTCCGGGTATCCCGTAACGATGCCGCTTGTCACCGCTTGCCGGATGATGCCTTCCGCCCAGTGCCCTACGGTATCGGTGAACGATACCGGCTTCGGCTCCGCCGGCGTTTCTACGGTTTTCTTATCGACGGCAAATACCGCGAAGATACCCGCATCGTCCACGTTCACCTTGATCGTGGAACCGTCGACCGTGCCTCCGATATTCGTCCACTGCTTCTTTTTGCCGTCGTAAACGAACACGGCAGGTGTCTGGTTACTCCGCAGCAGCGACGGATCGAAGGCGATCGTCAGCGTAATCGGCTTTTTGAACGGGACGGTAATGTTTTTCGTCAGTTCAAACACCGGACTGAGCTTTGTCTCTTGCTGGGTAAGGAGCTTCGACGGGTCCGCCACTTTCTCCACGGTCAGCGTCAGCGCCTGATCAGCCGCTCCTGCCGGTACGGTGACGGTGATCTCGTTCCCTAAGCTTGCGGTGCCCGAGCCGCCTGCCGGGATCGATAGCTTCCCGTCAGTTGCAGCCGATGAACCGCCGCCGCTTCCCCCGCCGGAACCGCTGGACCCGCTCGAATCCGAATCGGAACCGGAGTCGCTTAAGGTGGACACCACTCTCACGTTGCTTATTTTCGAATAATTGCCCGCTGCATCGAAAGCCATCACAAAATAACGATAAGTCGTATTCGGCGAAAGTCCGGTGTCCCGGAATTCGGTCTTCGTCGTCGTGTGGATTTCCGCATTGTTGCGGTAAATTTTGTAGCCCGCAATCCCGAAGTTATCCGTCGCTCCCGTCCATTTCAGATCGATCGCCGAGCTAGATATCGCTTCGGCCCGTTCGATGGTCGGTTCCGTCGGCGCCTCGGTGTCGACGATGGCCGGCGTCCACCAGTTGCCGGAAACGACCAGCATGCTCAGCAGCCGGAGGTTGTTACCGAAATAAAGCGCGTCTTCCGTCAGTATGGCCGCATTGTAATCCCATAAATCGTTCAGCCACTGCTGATTGGACGAGTCGGTCATAGCGCTGACCATAAACGGAGCGGAGAACGAAAGATCCGCATCCTCGCCTAGCGCCGCCGAGCCGTCCAGCTTATAGCCGGCTTTGATGCCTTCCGGTTTGCCGCCGGTTTTCGCGCGAATCCAGCCGTTCAACCGGCCGAGCTGCTCTTTCGCCCGCCGATCCCCGGTCAGGAGGAAATCGGTGCCAAGCCGCCACGGCACCCGGGAGGCGTTGTAATTATAGTCTCCGTCATGCTCGTCTTCCAGGAAATATCCGTTCTCGGTATCCCATTTCTTCTCGCTTACCGGCTTGAATTGGCCGTCCGTATCCTTGAATACGAAATCGGGCAGCAGTCCGGAATTCGGACTGTACTTCTCATGCACGCTCCGGATCATGCGGTACGTTTGGTCGATCACTTTGTCCCAGCGGCTATCGCCGGATACGATCCGGAAATCCTTCAAATGCTGGAGCATGAAATCAGAAGGACGGGAAGCTTTGCCGTACATCGGGTCCTCGTCCTTCGCCCAGTCGGCGAGCTTCAAGGTCCATTCCGTATGGTTAACTTCGCTTTCCATGATCGCGTCGATCACCTTGCGGGCCTGCTCCAAATAGTTGATTTCGCCCCCGCTTCCCCACTGCCGGTCCGCCAACAGCAGCGCGTACGCGATATCCATATCCCCGTCCGTAGCGGAATCCGCGCCGTTGATATCGACGATGGCGCTGCCATTGTCCGCCTGCTGCCATGCCATCAGCTGCGGGTTAACAGCGCTCGGATGCGCCCGGAAATACCGGTACATCGCGTCAAAATAAGTCTTCGCCTCCGGGTCATGCCCCGCCATCAGCGTGGTGATCAGCATGCCGTATCCGTGGGCCTCCGAGACAGTAATTTCCCCGTCTTTAAACCAGTCCCCATCCGCATACCATACGTAATACTGCGTCGGGTCGTAAGGATTCCGCTTCAAATATTTTGCCTTCCATTCCTTGTAAAGCCGGGTCACCGTTGCATCCATTTCGACTTGCGTCACATGATTCGGCTTGATCGAATCGCCCGCATACACGGTATGCTGCGGATACGCCTTGAACGGTCCGTCTCCAGAGGACGCAGGCTTGGTCGTGATTTCGATCCGGTTGCTTGGCAGCGACTCGATCGTTTCCGCATTATACGCCTTCACTTCGTAGCTGTAGCTCGTAGCGGGCTTTAATCCCGTATCGCTGTAGGAGGTCGCCGTTGTCGTGCCGACTTTGACGCCGTTGCGGTAGATGTTATAGCCTGCCGCTTCCGTTTTTCCGGCGGACGCCTTCCAGTTCAGCTGAATTTGAAAAGCGGAAACCGCGGTGCCGCTCAAGTTCGTCGGCGCCGAAGGCGGATCGGAATCGACCGGTCCGTCCTGGGTGCTGACTTCGACCGCATCGGAATTGATTCTCGTACCGACCGCTTTCACGACGAAATCGTATTTTTTCGCGGGGTTAATGTCGGCAATCGCATAGGTGTACTCCGCTTGCGCCCCGGCCGGAACGTAGACGCTCCAATGCGTTTTCACCTTATCGTTCTTCTCATAGATCCGGAAGCCTCTGACCGGCTCGGCACTGGCGGCAGGAGCCTTCCACGAAAGGACGGCTTGATTGCCGGTGACTTGAACTTTGGCGTCCTCCACCTTCGCAGGCTTGCCGTCCGTTCTCCGAATACCGTATCGGTCGTAGGCTTGCACCCCGCTATCCCCCGGTTTCTCGTCTTCGACCGCCGCCGTGTAGGCCGTAAACTTGAGCACCTCATCCGAGACGGAGACGTCGGTAAACATTTTTTTGAACGGCTGGGTATCGATGGCTGCAAAAAAATCGTCATAAGGAACGCCGTTCTTATCGACATACTTTTCGTAAAATTTATTCCCGAATGCATTGGACATCAGGTAAACCGTGCCCTTCGGATTCACGGCATTGCCTTCCTGGTCAAACGTCAGCTGGCTTGCGGGAATAATCTTATCGTTGTACATCTGGAACGATCTCATATACATGTGATCGTGCGCCTCGAACACCATGTCGATGCCCATTTCGTCAAAGGCCGGAATCAGATACTTTCGGTAAAATTGTACCCGTTCGTCCTCCCACTCGCCCGCATTGTCTCCCGCCGAATAAGGGCCTTTGTGGAAGGCGACGAATTTCCATTTCTTGTCGCTCTTCGCGACCGTATTTTTCATCCACGCCACTTGATCCCAGAACTGTTTATCGGCCCATTCCACGTCGACCCCGTTCTCCGCCAATCCGCCGACAAACTGGGAGTTGAATACCAGATACAGCGCATCGCCGTATTCGAACGAGTAGACCGACCCTTCGTGAGTGCCTTCCACCTCCTGCTTCGGCAGGTTGAAGTGATTGTAGAAGTTGTTGTTCGGCGTCGTTTCGTCTCCGTCCCAGTCCTGAACCTCATGTCCGCCAAGCACGGGGACGAAAGGCACGTTCAGTAGCTCGTTCTGCGCCGCTCCCAGCATCCACTGCCATTGCTCCTCCAAATCTCCGTTATCCACCAAGTCCCCGGCGTTGATCAAAAATTTGGGATCGCCGATATGATCGATCGCTTTTCTGAACGTATCGCCCCACGGCTCGAATCCCGATTTGCTGGAGGATTGCGAGTCCGATCCGGCGATGAAACGATAGCCCGCCTGTTTGCCCGCATCCGTCTTGAACGACCCGACGGCGCTCCAGCCGTCCGGCTCGCCGTTGCCTACGCGGAACTTGTAGGCGGTCCCCGGCTTCAACCCGGCTGCGATTGCTTTATGACTCGTAAATTTCGTCTTCCGGCCGGTTTCCCGGTCGCCTTTCTTCATGAAGGTCTCGATTTCCTCCGAGTCGCCTGTATAAGCAACGGCTCCGGCTTCCGGAAATACGCCGTCCTTCACTTTGTCGGCTTCGGCCACCTGAACGACCGTTCCCGTCTTCACATCGGTGTACCAGGCAAACGCAAGACTTGTTCGGGAATCGCCGTTAAACGTCATGTTGATCAGCTTCGGCATGTAAGGCGAATCCTGCACCGTAAAGCTCCAGACGATATCCCGGGCGAGCGGGACTTGGTCGTCCTTGCCACGAATGAGCTCCTTCGGAAGCTTCACCGTGTACGTCTTGCCGTACGCAAAATTCGGATGCTGAATGTTCAGCGTGACTTGATTGACGATATCAAGCGTTACCGGAGCAAGCGTCCGGTTGTGATCGTCGACAATCGCCGCTTCATATCCGGGATTCAGCGCGATCGGCTTATTGAAGGTCACCGACACCGGGGCAGCCGCTGACACTTGAACGACGCCATCCTTAGGCAGCTCCGCCGTATCGATCGTCGGGATGACAATCGGCACGCCGTCGATCCGTTTGCCCGATACCCGGATATCCTTGATCCGGCTAGAGCCGGAGCCGCCGATGCCCGAGGAGCCTTTCGTATTCGTATCCGAGCGGACAATCCAGCGGATATACAGGATATCCCGATTGTCGGCTTCCGTTGGAAGAGGAGCATCGATCAGCTTGCACGACTGGTTCGCGCAATTGAAGCTGGAAGTGACCATCGTCAGGTCCGTATTCGGCACGTCCGTCCAAGTCCGCTTATCCGTGCTGAGCTGCACCTTGAAATCGCGCGGTCCCGAGCCCGAGGAGTTTTGCTGCGAGGACAGCACAATCTGCTCGAACCCTTTCGTCGAGACGGTCGCCAGCCAATATTTGCTGCCGCTGCCGTTGTCCCAGCCTTGATAGCTTATCGCTTGTTTGTCGCTGTCGTAGGCTTCGAATACGCCGCCGATATTGCGAAACGTCGATGCCGACTTGTAGGCGCCGTCCGTGGCCGGCCACACGCCGTCGGACCCGGCGCCCGCAAAGGTCCATTCCGCAACCTTTTGACGGGATGCCGCCGCAAGTGTCGAAACTGCGGTCTGGTTGCTCGCGCCCGATTCATTGCCCGCCCAATCATAAGCCGTCACATGATACGTGTAGGTCTTCGCCGCCGCAAGTCCGGTGTCTTCGTAGGATGCGGCTGGCGCCGTTCCGATTTTTACGCCCTCCCGGTAAATGTTGTAGCCTGCGACTCCGACATTGTCCGTAGAGGCCGTCCAGGTCAACCGGATCGATGTATCGGATATCGCTTGCCCGCCAAGTCCCGCCGGCGTAGTTGGTGCCGTCACGTCGGAGGACGAGCCCTTGCGCACCCCCTTGACAGTGACGCTGATGAGCTGGCTGGAGCCGGATTCCCCGATAGCCGTCCCGCTTGTGCTCACATTCGAAACGACAAGCCAGCGTATGTACAGGCGCTCACGATCGCTCGCGATGCCCGGCAAAGGTACGTCGGTTAACCGCGTAGCCGTGTCTTTATTCATGACGAGATCGGGCAAGCCTGTGCCATCACCCGTCAGATTGGTCCACTGCTGCCCGTCCGTGCTGAATTGCACCCGAAAATCGCGCGGGCCGGTCGAGCCCCTGCCCTGCTGCTCGGAAGAAAGCGTGATCTGCTGGAAGTCCTTCGTAGAGACGGTGGCGAGCCAATATTTTTCCTTCCCTGTCTCTTCGTGCCAGCCTTGATAGCGGATCGCTCGGAGACTATCGTCCCAGCCGAACGTTTCCGTAGCCCTGGCAGGAACGGCCTGAAGGGCGGAGCCGTCCTTGTAGAGGCCGTAAGTTGCGGCGAATACGCTTTGATCGGCCGGATTCGCGCTATATTTCCATTCCGCCAAGGTGGAGGAAACCGGCGATACGTCAGCGGATGCCACACCCGCAAATTGGAGCGTTAACAGGACAAGCGTCAATAAGAGCGAAAGCATGCGGTTTCCGGTTCTTCTTGCATGGTTGTTCATTATGAGGGATTCCTTTCTAACATGAAGTTGGAATACTGCTTACTGCGTGGCCTTGCATCTCCTTCTCGGTCCTCATCCGGCTATAAGCTGCCGTACTCTGTCCTCCTCCCTTGATATTATGCGCTTTCATTCGAAGTAATCCCGCCTTTGAAAATTAAAACGTTTATACTTTCAAGAAAAAATAAAAGCGCTATAAACTTCAAAGACCGAAGATCCTAGCCCCCAGAATATATTTCATTTTCCAATCGATGTCAACCGTTTTTCGCCCAAATATTTCTAAGGATTTTGTAAAGACGTTGCCCATAACAACAATTTCGGGGGGGCCGATCAACAGGTTTCATTTCATTGTTGATCATCCACGAACGTTCGTTCTATAATAGTCGTAACGATGAAATCGGAAATTCTTCTTTCAGAAAAGGAGCGATGTAAAATGGCAGACGGTTTTCTATCCCTTCTCTCGGCACCGGCAAGACGCGCGTTGGAACATAATGGGATAACTACTTTGCAGCAACTCTCAAAGTATAGCGAACGAGAGATCTTGCAATTTCACGGTATGGGGCCGGCATCCTTACCTAAACTCAGGACTGCATTGAAGGAAGCCGGGTTATCATTCAAAAACGAAACGCCATGAATGACGTTCTATTCCCCTGATGATTCTATACTCTTAAATCCTTGGCGGATAAAAAATACCCCCGGATGAAGCACTGTGGCTTCTCCCGGGGATATCCGCATTAAACGACTGTGTTGACGTATGAAAACCTCTCGACTAGCTGACGCTCTCCAGCTTTTCCACCTTAACCCGTCCCGAGAAAAAGACGGCCCCGCCGCCCATATCCGCCAGCCGGTCCGGGGTCAGAGCATTCACCAGGCGGCTGCTTCCTTCCGCATCCGCCCATAAGCCCTGGCTGACAACGGTGCCGCGAACAACGTCGTCGCCCACTGTCGCGGTCAGCTCGCACGAGCCGCGCGAGTTCCACACCCGGACACGTTCGCCGCTCCGGATTCCCAAGCTCGCGGCGTCTTCCGTATGCATATAGAGCTTCGGCTCTCCGCCTTCCAGCCGGACATGCTTTGCATTATGCGAGAACGTCGAGTTTAAGAAATTATGATTGGGCGCCGGGATAAATTGAAACGGCAAATCCTCAGCCTCGTCCGCCGGTAGCGGCATGTACGTAGGCAGGGGCGGAAGGCCTTTCAGCTCCATCGCCCTGGAGTAGAGCTCGATCTTTCCGCTCGGCGTAGGCAGCTTGCCCGGAAACAACGGCTGGACGTTCGCTCTCGCGTACTGCTCCTCCAGAAGCCGCTCATACGTAATGCCTTCCAGATTCGGATTGGCCGGATTGTTCAACGCCTGCCGGATCATGTCCTCGTCCGAATCGCGCAAAGCTTCTTCCTCGAAGCCCATGCCTTGGGCCAACAGCCGGAAGACGTCCGGATTGGACTTGCTTTCGCCGTAAGGCTCAATGGCCGGTTGTTGGATCTGGACGTAATGATGCCAGTAGGAACGGTAAATATCATGGTTCTCGAAGGAAGACGTCGCCGGAAGCACCAGATCGGCGTACCGTGCAGTCTCCGTAAGAAACAAGTCATGTACCACCGTGAACAAATCTTCGCGCATCAGCCCTTGCCGTACTTTGCCGGCATTCGGGGCAACGACCGCCGGATTCGAATTGTACACGTACAGCGAACGGATCGGCGGATCGAGCTTCAGAAGCGCATTCCCCAGCAGATTCATATTGACGGAGCGGGCCGGTTGCTTGCGCAATTGCGGACGCTGCAGGGCCGCTTTATTGAATTCCAAATAGCTGCCGTTGCCTTTGATCGCCCCGCCACCGCGATGCATCCATTGGCCTGTCAGCGCCGGAAGACAGGCGATCGTGCGAACGCACATCCCTCCGTTGTCATGGTGCTGAATCCCGTTGCCGATCCGAATGAAGGACGGAGTCGTACGGCCGTACAGCCGGGCAAGCTCATAAATGTCTTCCACAGGCACGCCCGTTACGGAGGATACGAATTCCGGATCGTACGACTTCACATGCTGACGGAGCTTTTCGTGCCCGACCGTATACGTTTGTAAGAACGTTTCGTCCGTCATGCCCTCTTCGAACAAAATATGCATCAGGCCAAGCGCAAGAGCAGCATCCGTTCCTGGGCGAATCGGAATGAACCAATCCGCCCATTTGGCCGTCCGGTTGCGGTGAACGTCGATCGCCACGATACGGGCGCCGTTCTTGCGCGCCTTCTCCGCAAGCACGATCTGGTGCAGGTTGGTGCTTACCGCATTAATGCCCCACATCACAATCAGCTTGGCGTGAACCGTATCCTCCGGGGACGTTCCGTAGCTGCCGCCCATCGTATAACGGTACCCTTCCGTTCCCGCGGCTTCGCATATCGTCTGCTCAAGCCGGCTGGCCCCCATGCGGTGAAAGAAGCGCCGGTCCATGCCTTCCGTTCCGATTCTCCCCATGTTCCCGTAAAAGCTGTACGGCAGGATGCTTTCCGCCCCTTCCGTCGCGATAAGTGTCTTCCATTTGGATACGATCGTCTCGATCGCTTCCTCCCACGAGATACGCTCGAACGCGCCGTCTCCCTTCTTCCCCGTCCGTTTCATTGGATAGCGAAGACGGGCCGGGTCATACAAGCGCTCGGCCATATGGCGCACTTTGTTGCATATGGCGCCCTGCGTCATCGGATGCGCGGGATCTCCCTCCACCTTCACGATTCGCCCTGCCTCTTTGTGCAGCAGCAAGCCGCACTGATCAGGACAGTCCAAAGAGCAGACGCCCCGCACGATTTCTGTCGCTTTATTCTCTATCGCGTTCATTGCCTTGCCTCCCAGCGAATCAACATCTTTCTTATCTTTTTCTCCATAGCGCGTTCATTTCCTGCCGCATCCGGTGCGACTGCCTTATTAGCTCAACAATAGAACTTTTCCGCGGATGCCCGACTCTGCGGCATGGATCGCCCTTTTGACGTCCGTTAATTCAAATTTGGCTCCGATCCTCATCATCGCCAGTTTTTTCTCCTGCACAAGACGCAACACTTGCTCAAAAGCCGCCTCCCATTCCTCCTGCGACGAATGCCGCACCCATTGCCGGAGATAAAACGGCAGGACGCGGACCCGCGTTCCCCGAACCGCTTCATGCCACACGGCCGGAATACCTGATAGCAGGCCGATGCTTAGGATCGTTCCGTCCGTCTTCACACAGCGCACCAGCTTTTCCCCTTCGGGTCCCCCGATACTGTCGATGGCCGCCGTGGCGCCTTGGCCTGCCGTAGCTTCTAAAATTCGATCCCGGACGGAGTCTTCCGCCGTGTTAAACACATAGGCCGCCCCAAGACGCAGCAACTCGGAGGTATGGCGGTCGCTGCGCGTCAGCGCAATCATCCGGTATCCGAAAATAGACGACAATTGAGCAAAAATACTCCCAATGGCGGAACCCGCCGCATTGACAACCAACACATCCCCGTGCGTTAACCGGAGCGCCGTGCGGCAGATCAACCAAGCCGTAACCGGGTTAATATAAAGCTGGCAAGCCGTGTCGTCGTCGATGTCTTCCGGTACGGGAATGGAAAATTTAGCAGGGGCTGTCACATAGTCCTGCCACGTGCCGTCGCCTTGCAGAGGGAGTACGCGCTTCCCCAACATTTGCTTCGGAACTCCCGGCCCTATGGCTTCCACCACCCCTACCCCCTCGTAACCCGGGACTGCGGGTAACGTAATCCGGTGAGAATACGTTCCCCGAATCGGGATCACATCTGACGGATTAATGGGCCGCGCCTGCATTTTGACGGAGATTTCACCCGGTCCCGGCACAATCGGCGGTTTCTTTTCGATTTGTAGCACCTCACCGGGTTCACCGAAACGATAATAACGAACAACATTGGCCTCCATGAAAGCTCCTACCCCTGTCTTTTAAAATCAGCCTGACAAATTTTGATTGTTTAATTATAATTCCTGAAAACCATAGTCCACAAGGAAAAGCCGTACTCCTGATCAAGGAAGAAGGGCTCTCCAGTACTCCCACGCCTTTAAATAACCCTCCAAATCATTCGGATGGACTTTCGCACAGATGCCGATCCGGCAGTACAGTTGAAAGATCGTTTCTTCGACCAGCCTTGATTGATCAATTGGTTTATGACGAAGGAGCTCGAAGGCGGCAAACAAGGTATCCAGGTTCAAATCGTCCGGAGAGGAACAAAAGGCGTAAGTAAAATCATAGGTAACCGGGCCGGCCATGGGAGACGGATCGATGACGCCTATCAGCTCAAAATGGTGAAATACGAAATTATGGACACCCGTATCCCCGTGTAATAAATACTTGGTTTCCACGTTCGAAATGCGTTCAATCAACGATTGAACTTTATCATAATCTTCGGCAGGCAGAAGAGGGCCTATGTTCTCTCGCGCCTCTTCCAAGCCCAGCTCATTGAACTCAAGCCAAGAATCTCGCGGTAGAGCCAGCCTCCCCCATG
Source organism: Paenibacillus tyrphae (assembly GCF_027925525.1). Classification (GTDB taxonomy): domain Bacteria; phylum Bacillota; class Bacilli; order Paenibacillales; family NBRC-103111; genus Paenibacillus_G; species Paenibacillus_G tyrfis_B. Next base: position 39,321 of record NZ_BSDJ01000042.1, read on the forward strand.
TTTCCGTTCGGTGATCCATTTTGTAATGATTGAGCAGGTCTTTGACCAGCAGGGTCATCCAATCCAGCTTGCGCCCCCGTTTATCATGGGTTGTACCGGTCAAGTACGGGTAGATCATAAACGTTTTAGCCGGATCGATGTACAGAAGCTTAGGCAAAAGACGGCTTTCCGGATAAGCTTGAACACATTGTTCAACCAGACAAATGTTTTGCGGGCTATCGAGCTTCAACACGTATTTCGGTTCGTCGTGGACTGCAAGCGTGTAGACCCGTCCGTCGGTGGTTCCTTTCATTTGATACGCTGCTTTTATCTCGCTGTCTAGTACGCTCTTTTTGCGAAGATCTTCTAGGATGTCGTGAATATCCTGCTTGAATGTCATGTTCGGGTCCCCCCAGAAAATTTTCCAAATGCTGATTGACGACATGCATGACGCTGTTTAAAATGGCTCCGGTTCGAGGTATACTGGTAGAGGCAAGGCTATACGACGAAAGCGAGAACATAGCCCATGCTTGCAGACCATCCCATTCGAACGAAGGAGCGAAATTAATGGCTATCAATGCGTATCTGAACTTCAACGGAAATTGTCGTGAAGCGGTCGAATTTTACGCGGAGGCTTTCGGAACGGAAAAACCGCAAATCATGACCTTCAGCGATTCGCCGCCTAATCCGGAGTACCCGCTGCCGGAGGAAGCCAAGCAGATGGTCATGCATGCCCGCATTACCGTTAACGGAAGCGACTTGATGTTTTCCGACGTTTTCCCGGGCATGCCTTTTACCGCCGGAAACAACATCAGCCTTTCCGTCATGAGCAAAAACATCGATGAAATTAAAACGTATTTCAATAAGCTCAAAGAAGGCGGTAAGGTAGGCATGGAGCTGCAAGAAACGTTCTGGAGCAAGTGCTACGGCCAAGTAACCGATAAATTCGGTATCCAGTGGCAGTTCAACCACGAAGAATAGCAAACGGTTCGCCCGTTCGGCCGCACAACGGCCTAAAAAAGACTCATATCCGGCACGCGCCGGTATGAGTCTTTGACTTTTTCCGTTAACGAAGCCCCAGCTGCCGCGCTTTCTCCACCGCCTCGATCCGTCCGGATACCCCCAGCTTCGAGTAAATGTTGATGATGTGCGTTTTGACGGTTGCCAGCGAAATACACAGCCGTTCGCCAATCTCTTTGTTCGACGCTCCCGTTGCCAGCACTTCAAGTACTTCCCGCTCTCTGTCGGTTAAGCATTGGCTGTCGGAGGCCTCAGGTCCCCATAGCGCGAACAATTCCTGTAAGAAGCGCTTCTCGGTAAGAGACAGCTCGGAGGACGCCTGATCTTGACGCAGCAGCTCCGCATATGGCCGCACGGCAGGCTCCTCCAACACAAAAAGCGACTTGATCCCGTATGACGAAGCGTAGTGAATCGCCTCCCGGGCCAATTGAAGCTGCTGCCGCTTATCGGCACGTCCTGCCGCGCCCATGATTTCAAGCTTCAGCAGCGCCGCCTCGACAATCGTCCAGTAGTCCGCCTGCTTTCGTGCTCCGGCCAGAACGGCGTCGATCTGCGCCAGCGCCTTCTCCCGCAAGCCGCGATGAGCCAAGGCTTTCGCATAGACAAGCTGCTCCTCCGTGCGCAGCGTCCCGGCCTGATCCCCGCGTTCCGCTTCCTGCTCGAACGCTTCCAGCGCATGCGTCCGAATCTTGTCGAGCTTGATCGTGTAACTCAGGATAGCCGGTACGTAGTGAGCACTTTCGTAAATGCCCATCGCTTCCAGCCTGAGCAGAAGCTGCAGGGCCGCCTCCCGGTCGCCGCGAAGCAGCTCAAGCTCCATCCGGTTATAGACGATGGCCATATCCAATGACAAATAATCGATTTTCAGCTCGGCTTCCGCCTGTCTCAGCGATTGCTCCGCTTCGTTCAGCCGCATCGTTTTCAAGTAAATCCCGGCGATGCCGATGAGCGCATTCACTTTTAGCGGCGCTACGATCGTATGTTTATCCAACATCTGGAACACCTCGTGGTAAAGCTGCTCCGCAAAGATCAACTCTCCACATTTTTCCAACAATTGGCATTTGAGCGTAACCGTAAAAAAGTAAATATACGGATTGTGCGCCTTCCGTTCGAGCTTAATCGCCTGGTCGAGACAGGTTAACGCTTCCTTATGCCTGTCACGGAAGGAGCACATCATGCTGGCTGTCATGTAGGCAATAGCCTTGGTGATGTCGCTGACATGCATCCCGTCAATTTCTGCGATCCAATCCAGCGGGTCCGATCTCGACATCGTGCTGTCATCCTCTATGAACAATCGGGCCATCGATAAGATCGACCAGAGGCGATCCTCCCGGGAAATGCGCCTGATGTGATTCATCATGTCGCGGCAGCATTCCATCTCCAGATTGCATAGATGGTAAAAGAGCCTCTGGAACAGCAAGTCCCGATGCTCCAGCAGCGCATCGATCGGTAGCTCACGCAAATGCCCCCATACTTGCACGGACGTGTCCAATAAACCGATCATTCGAATCGCTTCGTCCGTTTGGCCGGCAAGCAATGCGTGACGAATCCCCTCTTCGACATCGCCGATGTCTTCATATACGGCGGATGCCCGGGCATGCCAGGCTGCGTTGTTCGAGCCATCCTCCTCCAGCCAAAGCCGCTGCAGAAACTCCCCGAACATATGATGGTACCGGTAAATTCCCTCCTCCTCGTCAATGGGGACGAGAAACAAGTGCCGATCGGCAAGCTGCCGCAGCATAGCCCTGGAGTCTCCCGTTCCCAGCAGCCGGTCGCAGATGTCGGCATTGAAATAGCGGAGGTTCGAGGTCTGAAGAAGGAACCGCTTTTCCTGCTCCTTCAGGCCGCTGACGATTTCGTTGGACAAGTAATCGACGACATACTTGTTCACCGCGCGCACTTGACCGACAGCCGCCTGTCGATTCGCGTCCAACGCCAGCGCCGTCAGCTGCAGGCCGCCGATCCATCCCTCCGTTACGCGATGCAGACGCTCCGCATCCCCCTCGGCTACGGTCATTTGCAGGGTCATCTGCAAAAACCGCTTCGTTTCCTCCGGAGAGAACCGCAGCTCCTCTTCTCCGATATCGAGGCATTCTCCGGCCATCCGCAGATCGCCCAAGTACATCCAAGGCGCGCTCCGGCTCAGGAGAACGAGGTGAAAGCTCTGCGGCGCGTAGCGGAGAAAAAATTGTACCGAAGCGAGAACCCCGGTGCTGTCGATCACTTCAAAATCGTCCAGGACAAGCACCAGCGTTCCTCCACGACTCTCCAACTGATTCACAAGCAGCACGAGAAAGCTTTCGATATCTTGGCCGTGAGGCTTCGAGACGAACAGCGTTAACAGCGATTCGCCGGCTTCTCCCAGATCCGGCTTTAGCGCCTCCAAAACGTAATACCAGAATAGTTCTACCTCGTTGTTATCGGCGTTCAGCGAGATCCAGCGGGCCGGAAGCTCCGGCCGTTTATTTAGAAACGCGGAAAGGAGCGACGTTTTTCCGCTCCCGGCCGCTCCTTGAATTAAAGTTACTTTCGCCTCCGTCAAACGCTCCAGTTTGGCGTCCAGCGCTGCGCGCGGCACGAAGTTTCTCCGGGGCGATGGAGGCCGCAATCTGGCGGTTAGCAGCCTTTGGTTAGAGATCATGGCGCACCACCTGTTCTAACTGGCAATCATGTCGGAGCATCACGCCGCTCCGCGAAATTATCATAACATAAATGACCGGGTATTTAGTAGCAGCCTTCGCGAACACGGCGCCGGACGACCGCGAGTCCAGCCAGAAGCAATATAAGCGTCAAGGCGAGCACGTACCCGAGCTGACCCGCATAAGCGGATATCCCCTCGTTCCGCTCAAGACCGCTGACCAGCTCAAGGAAACGTTTTTGCGGAAGCAGGCCGGTGATCCAATACATGATCCCATATTCCGCCGTTTTGCTGCCGAAGCTCCCGGATAACAGCGAGGTGAGCAAAATGATCGTCGACGCAAGCGGCATGGCGTTATCCAGCTTTTCGATGCAGGCTAGAAGAAACCAGGCAAAGGCGGTGCCGAGAGCTACAGGGACGGCCAAGAGTCCGGCGTATGCGGCCAGCGAGAACCCGATGTCCAACCCGAACGCAAGCTTAATCACGGCAATTGTCGCATAGGTCGGCACGTACACAAACGAGAAAGTAAAGAGCGCTTGTGCGGCCATATACCGCCCGATCCCGACGGACGATACGATCACCCGCTTGAATGTGCCGTTTTCCTTGTCCTCCGTGAACAAATTCATAAACAGCATCCCTTCCAGCATCAGAAACATCAGGAGGAAGCCGGCGACATTCGTACCGACGCCCCGCTTCGACGGGTCCGGCCGCACTTGCTCCGGATGCTGGATAGCTTGCAGCACAAGCTGTCGAAATTCCTCGCTTTTGAACGTTTCGATCCGGTACTGCCCGTTCCCTTCATCGAAGACGATGGCGTCATACTGCCCGCGTACCAAAGCCGACTTGCGGGGAGCCTCCTTCAGCTCAGTCACCTGGAACCCTTGCGGCCGAACGGCTTCCGACGACCCGTTCCCGATCCAAGCCAAATGCCCCCGAACCTCGAACTTCGCGGTAAAATAGACGGCCAGCGACAAGGCCAGCAGCGAAAACGCCAGAACGAGCAGCAGTATGCCTTTGCGGCTCCACATCCGACGAAAGTTGTTCATATAAAGATCGACGATCGTTCTCATACGTAATCCTCCGTCTTGAAGGTCAGTTTACAGCCAAGCAGCAGCAGCGCGGTTGCACCCAGCATCACCGCGGCGGCAGTCGCAAACAATGCGGGATCATGATCGTAGATGATACGGAATATCGCTTCCGATACCCATTTGACCGGGGAGAAGTAGGATACCTTCGCTACCGTTTCGCCGAGTCCGTCCAACTGGAAAAATAAACCACCGAGAAGAGCAAGCACATTGTTGATCATACTTAATAATTTGTTCGATGCCTCTTCGCTTTTAAACAAACAGCACAGCCACACGCCGAGTGCAGCCGACATGAGCATCAGCAAAAGCAGCAGTACTGCCACATACCCGATGTCCGCACCGCCCAGATGAACGTCCATTCCCCAGTTCAGCACGGCCAATGTAATAAGCATCGATAAGCCGCAAAACAGAACCGTCGCCGTAATTTTCGAGAGATAGACGAAGGCACGCGGAATCGGCGAGTACAAAATACGCAGATTGCTCGATTTGAGGGTCCGTTCCATAAAGCTGTTCGCGGCCGTCATCGATACGTTCACAGCCGTGTACACCATGATCGTCACGCCGTAATAATCGTAGCCGTTCATTTCTTCGCCGCTGTATGCGCCGTTGCTTAAATAACCAAGGACAAGCACAAGCACCAGCGGAAATACCGTATTGGTCAACAGAAGAACCGGGTTGAGCGCCAGATTGATGAAGTCCCGCTTCAAAATAACGTAAAACGAATACATCTCCCCGCCCCCTCTAATCCCGCAGCTTGCGTCCGGTCATCTGAAGGAACACGGACTCCAGGCTCGCCGCCGAACTCGTCAAGTGTTGGATCTTGATGCCGCCTTGCATTAGATGGACGATGATCTGATCCAGATTGTCGATTCCGCTTACCGTCATGATGCGCAGCAAGTTATCGACTACCCGCACCTGCTTCACCCCGCTGATCCCGTACAGTTCATCCGGATTCAGGCCTTCGGTCCTGTCGACGACAATTTCATACATCTTCTCGCCGGCCAACCGGTCCTTCAGCTCTTCCTTCGTTCCGGAGCCGATGATTTCGCCATGATCGATAATAATAATGCGGGTGGAGATTTCCTCAACCTCTTCCATATAATGCGTCGTGTATAAAATCGTTGCCCCCTGCTCGCGCAGCTGACGGATCGAATCCAGAATGTGATTGCGCGATTGCGGATCGATGCCGACCGTCGGCTCGTCCATGACAATCACTTCCGGTTGATGAGCGATCGCACAGGCGATGTTCAGCCGGCGCTTCATCCCGCCCGAGAACGTCTTCGGCTTGTCGTCTTTGCGGTCGGACAAGCCGACGAAAGCAAGCGCTTCTTCCGTCCGCTCCTGCAGCTCCTTTCCCCTCAGCCCATACAGCGAAGCGAAGAAGCGCACGTTCTGTTCGGCCGAGATTTCTTCGTAAATTGCCAAATCCTGCGGGACGATTCCGATACTTCGCTTCAAGCCATTCGTCTCCTGCACTACCGGTGTTCCGCGAAAGCGGATTTCGCCGGCGTCCGCCTGCAACGCCGTCGAAAGAATATGGATCGTCGTGCTTTTGCCTGCGCCGTTCGGACCGAGAAAGCAAAGAATTTCCCCCGAGTATACGGCAAATGATATCCCTTTTAACGCTTGATGCGCCTTGAAGCGCTTGGTTAGACCGTTGACTTCGAGAATCGGTTTTATGGTTTCCTGCATATTCCTCACTCCTTACTTCTATCTTAAAAGGAGCGGTAGAAAAGCAAATCAACCGAACGGTTGATTCGCCCGGTTGATTTGGATTTGTCTTCCCTATTCTGGAATTAACCCACCCGACGATGGCGATACTATGGGGCAATTGAGGATCATTAGCTTTGAGGATAAGGAGATATGGCATGGCACATATTGGCGATACGTTACTGAGGTCTATCGGGGCTTTTATCGTCATGATGATCATTACCCGCATTCTTGGAAAATCGACGATTTCCCGGATGACGTATCATGATTTTGTCGCAACGATTACCTTGGGCGCTATGACCGCGAATTTATCTATTAATACATCCATGAACGCATGGCAGGTGCTGATCGCCATCGTCACGTTCAGCGGCATAGCCTATTTGCTGATGGCTCTGGCGCTTAAGAGCCGGGCGATTCGTAAATGGGTCTCCGGTCAACCGACCGTCATAATGGAAGACGGCAAAATTCTGGAAAGCAATATGCGCAAGCTGAAAATGACGATAGACACCTTAAATCAGGAGCTCAGGGAAAAAAATATTTTTAATATCGAAGAAGTTCAATATGCCGTGCTCGAGCTGAACGGGAAGATCACCGTGCTGCGCAAACCGGAATACCTTCCCGTGACGCGCAAAGATATGAATCTGCAGATGAACAAACAGTCGTTTCCGGTTGAGCTCATTATGGACGGGCAGATCATTTCCGACAATCTGCATCAAAACCATCTCAGTGAAGAATGGCTTGTTTCGCAAGCCCAATCGAGAGGCCTCGCCATCGGGGACATCTGTTATGCCGTAAAAAGCACGAACGGGCAGTTGCATTTCGACCGGTACGATGATCGGATACGCCAGCCCGTAGACAAGGAATAATCGTATGCGGACCGGGCGTCTATCCATTTGCGGAACTGGTTCTTTCGGTGCATGACGAATGGAATTTCGGAGCAATATAGGAAAAGACTGTTACTGCAACCCGAGGAGGATGTCCTGCCGTGGTCTTTTCCAGCTTCGTCTTTCTTTTTGCCTTTCTTCCCCTGGTGCTTCTGCTCTATTTCTGCTCTCCGAACAAGGCCAAAAATGCCGTGCTTCTCGCATTCTCTTTGCTGTTTTACGCTTGGGGGGAGCCGCTCTGGATTGGGGTTCTGCTGCTGAATGTGGCTGTCGGTTGGGCGGGAGGACTTCTCATCGAACAGGGCCGCGGCCGCCGTCTGGCGAAGACCGCGATGGTCGCAGCGCTTATTTTTCAAATCGGCGTGCTCGTTTATTTCAAATATACCGGTTTTCTTGTGCAGACGCTTCAGCCAGTCCTTCCTTTTCCCGTGCCGTTCCGCGATCCCGGTCTTCCTATCGGCATCTCCTTCTTCACCTTTCACCTTATCTCCTACCTGGTCGATGTGTATCGGGGGGATGCCCCGGCACTGCGCTCCTATTCGAAGCTGCTGCTGTATATTTCACTGTTTCCCCAACTGGTCGCCGGACCGATTATCCGGTATGCGGACGTTCAAGAGCAGCTAAGCCGCCGCAGAATTACGCTGGAAGGGTTCAGCACCGGAATCGCGCGCTTCGTCGTCGGCTTGGGCAAAAAAGTCGTGCTGGCCAATACACTTGCTGACATTTCCACCGTTTTCCTCGACGGAGATCTCGGCAAGCTTTCGCTGTTGGGCGCATGGCTTGGCATCGTCTTGTTCGCGCTGCAAATCTATTTCGACTTCTCCGGTTATTCGGATATGGCAATCGGCCTCGGCCGGATGTTCGGGTTCCATTTCAAGGAAAACTTCAATTATCCTTACATCTCCCGCAGCGCAAGCGAGTTCTGGAGGCGCTGGAACATCTCCGTCGGCCGCTTTTTCCGGGATTACGTCTACATTCCGCTCGGGGGCAACCGCCGAAATCCGGCGTTCAACCTGTTTGCTGTGTGGTTTCTGACCGGGCTCTGGCATGGCGCCAGTTGGAACTATGTGCTGTGGGGCGTCTATTTCGGCATTCTCATCGCGATGGAGCGAAGCTTTCTTTTCCGCATCCTGTCAGTGCTGCCCTCCTTTGCGTCCCATATTTATTTTTTGGCGATCGTACTGATTGGATGGGTGTTTTTTTACTTCGAATCCATCGGCCGCGGGTTGGCTTACTTGCGGGTCATGCTCGGATTCGCATCGGCACCATGGACGGATGCGGAGCTCGCGATTCATCTGCAAAACCATTTGTTCCTGCTCCCGTTCGCCGTCATCGCCGCTACACCGCTTCCGGCCGTTCTCCACCGGTGGCTTGCGGCACACATGCGCCCCGGCTTCGCGCGCGGTCTGTATGCGAATACTTTGGTCCCTCTCGCCTGCTTGGCGATATTGACGGTATCCGCTTTGTTGTTGGTCGGGAAAACGTACTCCCCCTTCTTCTACTTTCGGTTCTGATCGGAGGCTTGCCATGCGCTTCGGACATTGGCTGCAAATCGGATTGTTTCTCGCTTTCTTATGCGCAGGGACGGTTTCCTCGCTCTATGCTTTCGGCTTGGGCTATGCCGTCTCGGAGACAGAAAACCGGGCGCTGGCCTCGCTCCCCCGCTGGTCGATCGGCGAAGTGAAGTCCGGCACATATTTCCGCCAGCTGGAAAACTATTGGGCAGACCACGTCGCTTTTCGCGACACCTTGGTCAGCGCAGGCCAAAAGGTGGCCTCTTGGCGCGGCTTGTCAGGCGGAGAGCATGCCGTCCTGATCGCGTCCCAAGCGAACAATACCGGCGGAGCGAACGCTGTCCCTGCCCAAGAGCAGACCGCCTCTGCTTCTTCGATTGAAGCTGCCCCCCGAACAACGGTCCCCGAAGCCCCGCGTGCCGTCGAAGGCACGTCTCAAGAGGCCTCCGCCTCCAAGGAGAAGGGACGCGTCATCGGAAAAGTGTTGGTCGTAGGCAACAAAGCGGTGAATCTGTTTACCTCTGATCCTGCCGCCGGACAAGCCTATGTCGATGCCGTAAACCGGTTCCGCGACGAATTCTCGCTCGCACTGAGTGGCGAAGCAGCGACCTTCGTGCTTCTCGCGCCGACGGCAGCGGAATGGGTATCCGCAGCTTCGCTGAAATCATTGTCGGACTCCCAGCGCCAAACGATCGAGGATGTCTACAAGCGGCTTCATCCGCAAGTGAAGACGATTGACGCATGGTCCTCCCTGAATGCCCACAAGCAGGAGCCTTTATATTTCCGTACGGATCATCACTGGACTGCGACCGGCGCCTACTACGCTTACGAGGCTTTCATGAATGCGCAGGGCGTCCCGCCCGTTCCGCTAGCCCGCTATGAAACGGAGAACGTAACGGGCTTTTTGGGCTCCTTATATTCCGCGACCTTGAGCTCCCAGCTTCAGAAGGCACCGGATACTCTTGTGCTGTACAAGCCGTTCGTCAAGCACGAATATGTGGTGCACTACGCCGCTCCGCTGCGGATGGAGCTGCTGGACAAGAGCCATGCGGCCAAAAAGAACAAATACCGGATCTTTCTCAGCGGCGACCGGCCTTGGGGCCTCATTAAGACCGAAGCTGAGAGCGACCGCCGGATCGCCGTCGTCAAAGATTCGTACGGCAACGCGCTGATTCCTTTTTTGCTTCCGCACTATAAGGAAATTTACGTCATCGATCCGCGCCAGTTTGACCAGCCGCTCGTTCCTTTTTTGAAAAAGCGCCAAATCCGCGAGCTGCTGTTCCTCAACAATACGGAAGTCGCGATGTACGACGGCTTTTCGCAGCAAATCGGCAAGCTGCTGACGACTCCTGGGGCGGGTGCAAAATAATCCCCCGGAGCGTGCCTTCGATCCCCCGTGGCCATTCAGCGAGTTGATGCCCGGCTTCGTTGTACTATATAATTGGCTGACATCATCAAGAGCAGCGTACTATTGGGGGAATTTGTCTATGTGGAGCAGCGTGTTTGAAATGCCATATCCTATGCGGGAAGGAACGACTCAAGCCGAGCTTGACCGCTTAGTACAGACATGGAACAAGAAGCTTTCGCCGCAAGAAATCGCCGGGATTACGGAGCGGCAGAGGAATCCTTTTCCTGTGAATCATCCGCTTCATACGCAATACAAGCCGTTTGATCCGTCGTTGTGGAATCTGCCGCAGAAGAAGCTGCCAGACAGCTACCTGGACTTTTTGCGCTATTCGAACGGCGGGGAATTTCAAACCGGAGAGCGTTATTTTCAATTTTTCGGCACGAACGAATTGAGAGAATACAACTTGGCGTACGAATTCCCCGAATATATGGCCGGCTCCGTTTCGATCGGGATGGACGGCTGCGGGAATCATTATATTTTGGATATGAGAGAAGAAATGAACGGGGACGAGTATCCGATCTTGGCGGCGCATTCCGGCAATCTGGGCTATGAGGATTGCAAGCAAGTCGCCCGTTCGTTCCCGGAGCTGTGCAGGGGAACCACATCGATGGATGGGGAGCTGGATTAAAGCTCGGCGCCGGAAAAGCTGCGGCCCGCCATACTTTAGCCCAAGGCCCCGGGCCGCAGCTTCGTAATTATCGATCGGGCAGCGCCCCTCTCTGCTCCTTATTCGTCGGCACTTCCAAGTGGCGTCAAAATCCGGACGTACTGCTCGTGCCAAGTTTTCCATTCATCTTTCCGAAAGCCGGCTGCCCGGCCTGACAATAGCGCGTCGATCACATCCAGACATACGTGCTAGCCCGCCAGATCCTTGGAGGTGTGGCCGGTGATCTTGCTAAGCTGCTCGACGAGAACCAGCAGGCAGCCCTCAGGCTCCGGGTAGAGCTCAAAACGAACGCGATCCTTGCCCCAAGTGTAACCGAGTACCGAATGCCTGGCAAGATCGGTAATCGTAAGCTCTTCGTATGTTCCGTCCTGCATGTCGAACTTGATCAGCCCGCCCTCGCGCAGCTCATCGATCCGAAGCTGAGGAAACCACTCGGCAAGCCGGTCGTTCTCCGTTAGAACCGACCAGACTTGATCGACGGAATGCTTCAGATGACGCTCGAAACGGGCCGTATACCCGCCGTCCGCTTTTTGAATGGAAGCTAACATGTTTTATTCCCTCCGTACGTAAATTGCGCTCGCAGCAGTCCACCCTCGTCAGACCGCGATGGCTGCTTTTTCCACTTTATATTACCATTTGGCGGTTATTTCATACCTCCTTGAAGAAACCGACCTTCAGCGTAGGCTCGCTCTCGTAACCGTTCTCGCTCCCTTTAAGGTCGGTCGCTGAAGTATCGTATTCTGCATTTATTTTTGCATCCGGACTATTTACTTATAATTCCGATTGTGATACTTTGAATAAAAAATGCAGTGAAAGGAAGAATCCCCCATGGCTAAAGTCGAAAGCTTCGAATTGGATCATACGATTGTTAAAGCGCCGTACGTCCGTCTGGCCGGTACGGAGAAAAACGAAAAAGGAAGCACCATTCAGAAATATGACCTGCGTTTCCTGCAGCCGAATCAAGAGACTCTGCCTACGGCCGCCGTACATACGCTGGAGCATTTGCTTGCCACCTATCTGCGCGATGAATTGACAGGAGTCATTGACGTCTCTCCGATGGGCTGCCGAACCGGATTTTATATGATCCTATGGGATGAGCATGAGCCTGCGGACGTTGCTGCAGCGTTGACGAACGTGCTGAACAAAGTCATCGCCACGGAAACGGTGCCTGCCGTCTCGGCCTTGGAATGCGGCAATTATAAAGATCATTCGTTATTCAGTGCGCAGGAATATGCCAAAATCGTACTTCAGGCCGGCATCAGCGACGATCCGTTCCGCGCTTAATGAGGGGTTCGAGGATATGCCGACCCTTGATTTTACTGGCAAAACGCTTGGTACCTTATTGCAGCCCGTTCTCCCCGGAGGGGGCGGGCTGCATTTTTTTCCATTCTTCAGGACGTCGGCCCGTTCAACGAGACAGATAGGCTCCCACGATTTGTATTGACGATCGAGAATCATATTTGATATGATCTTTACCGATAATGATTCTCATTTTCAATCCTGAACTGACGGAGGGAACTCATGTTTAAGAACAAACCGCTTCGGGCCGCAGGCCTGATTTATTTGCTTCTCGTTACGCTGCTCACCGCTTGCGGCGGTACGGCAACGACCGCCGGCGATCCCGCCCCGGCCAAGCAAGCTCCCAAGGAGCCGTCGACGGAAGCATCGGCCGCCGCAACGCGCAGCTTCTCCACGGTCAAAGGCAATATCAACATCCCGGTCAAACCTAAACGGATCGTCACGGATTATTACGGCGGCGAACTGCTATCCGTAGGCGCCAATGTGGTCGGCGTCGAACCTACCACCTTCGACAATCCGTTTCTGAAGAAGCTGCTCACAGGAGCCGTCGACGTAGGCACGCCGGTGAATGTGGAGAAAACGCTGGAGCTTGCACCTGACCTAATCGTCGTTATGTATGATAAAAACTATGAAGAGCTTTCCAAAATCGCTCCTACCCTACATATTCCTTACGGCACGACATCCAACATTTACGAAACGGTAAAATTGTTCGGCGATATTGCCGGTGAACCGCAAAAAGTGGAGCAATTTATCGCGACATTCGATCAAAAGGCGGCGCAAGGACGCGAGAAATTGAAAGGGGTCATCGATCCGAACGCCACCGTCGGGCTCTACGAGTTGACCGATAAAGGTACTCTGTGGGTATTCGGGGACAACGCCGGACGAGGCGGCCAAACGGTGTATAACGCGTTGGGGCTGAAGATGCCGGACTTGGTCCGTTCGGAGATTAAAGGCAACACCGGCTCCGTGCAGCTGTCGATGGAGGTGCTGCCTAAATATGCGGCCGACTACATGTTTCTGACGACCTATGATCCGGAGAAAAAAGGCGAAGCTTTAAAGCAGCTCCAGGCCTCGTCGGTGTGGCAAGGCCTGAATGCGGTTAAGAACAATACGTTGTTCATGAATGACTTTGATACGTTCTACCGGTACGATCCGATTGCCGTTATGGGGCAGATCGACCTATTTGTGGACATGCTGCTTGCGAGAACCGCAGAGAACAAGGCGAACAAGAACTGATCTAGCCTGTTTATCGCAAAATAGACCGCTTCCTTTGCCGGAACGGTCTTTTGGCTTACCGCTTGAGCCCCTCCACCAATAAGGCAATGACCGTCATGGTCTCCTCCAGCGCTTGCTGCTGATCCGGCATCTGCGCAATCCAGAGCGCTGATTCGTTCAGTGCGCCCGACACAAAATGCGTCATGGCCTCGATGGATGCAGGCCGGAAGCACCCTTGCTCTTTCATAATTTGAAGCTGCCCGCGCAGCAGCCGCATCGAATGCTGCTGATCCATTTTGCGCCAGACGTCCCAGCCTAACACGGCAGGGCCATCGATCAGCAGAATCCGTTGGCTCCGGGGTTCTACCGCCGCCTTAACGAAGGCGCGGCACCCGAACAACAGCTGCTCCCACACATCGTTGCTTTGGGATGCCTCCGCCTCGACCTGCTCCGCGACCTCCTTCTGCACCGCTTCCAGAACGACGTGAAACAATCCTTTTTTATTCCCAAAATGATGGTAGAGTGCCCCCCGCGTCAGCATCGCCTCGCTTACAATCTCTTCCAGAGCGGAATCCGCATACCCTTTTTCCGTAAAGTGCCTTCTGGCAATGGCGATCAGCTTGCGAATCGTTTCATCGGTTTCTTCTCTATTTTTTTTCACAGAACAATGCTCCCTCCTTCCGGTTCGTCTGCCCGGTTAGTCGAAGCTTCTCAGCAGCTCCAATACTTCCTGGTCTCCGGATTTCGCCAGTGAACGCAACCCGTGCCTGGCGATCCAAACGATGTGCTTCCCTCCGCGGTTCAATCGATCCCGAATCCAGTTTATCGTAATCTCCCGGTGGTCTTTCGTCAAATCGTTCAAATGATTGGCGACCGATTTCCTGACGTATAAGGAAGGATCGTCTATCAGCGGCTCCAGCAGAGCAAGGTTGAACGCGGGGTCTCCCCGGAGGACTCCGATTCGTTTGGCCCAAGGAAGACGCGGACGGGTTCCCTCGCTGACGAGGCGGCGCACATGAAGGCTGGGATCATGAGTCCAGCCGTTCATCAGGCGCAAGCTACCCTCCAAATGATGCTCCAAATAAGGGTGTATCGCGTATTCCGACGTATGCCGTTTGGTGATTTCGTAGAGCGCCTCCATGGAAAGCCCTACGCATGAGGCTGGATCAGACCGGTCAGCCGATGCGCCAGCTCGGCCCCGAAGTAATGCTTCAAGGCTGCGGTTTCACTCGTGCTTCTCCTCCGTCTTCGTTATCCGCCCAAACTTTCTCGGCATATTGCGTGCTTTCCGCTTGCGAAGGCGGAATAATTTTGATCACGTCTATTAAGACGCCGTTAGGATCGCACGTTATGAAGTGCCGTTGTCCGAACTCTTCGTCCCGCAGTTCAAGCTTCAAGGGCAGCTTCTCCCCGATAATGAGCCTCCGGTATTCCGCATCGACATCGTCCACTTCAAAATTAAGAATCAAGCCCTGCACCGGTCTGCAGTAGGCCTCGGGTATCGTATGATGCGCAGCGTCCAAGATTGCCAATTCGTAGGAAGCGCTGGCCTGGGACATCCGCAAGCTTACGTACCAATCCGCTTCATATACCGTTTCAAAACCGAAATGCGTTTTGTAAAAAGCCGCGCTCGCCGCAACCTGCTCCGTCAAAATAACCGGGTAGAAGCTGTTTGTTTTCATCGCCGTGATCCCCTTTGGAATTAAGAATAGTTATGCTAGTTGCATATTAACATACATACAGTATGTATGTAAATGAAAAGTTTCCACTTTCGACCATTAGCGACTTGAAAAACGACAATCATGTCGTTTATAATTGCCTTGCGACCAAAACCAACATTAATATCGTTTTGTTGTCAGGAGGAGCTGATTCCGTTGTCCCCCAAAGTAAGCGAACAGTACAAGAAAGACAAAAAACACGAGCTGCTGCAAGCGGCAAGGCGCGTGTTTATCCGGGAGGGCTATACGCAGGCAACGATGCAATCGATCATGAACGAAGCCGTAGTATCCAGAGGCGCGGTGTATTCGTACTTCGACAATATCGAACACGCGTTTATGGAAGTGCTGCAGTTTGACGATCGGCAGGACATCCTCTTCTTCGAGTTAGCCGATTCCTCGCCGCTCTGGCCCCAGCTAACCGACTGGGTCAACCGTCAGCGGCACAGCCTGAAGATAGCCGGGCAAACGCTGCTGCTGGCCAAGGCGGAGTTTTTTCTATCCCCCGGATACAGGCGGAATAAAGAAAGCTTCCCGTATATCGCGGAACGTTACTTGCAAATCAAGGAGGCCATCGAGTCGGTCATTGTCAAAGGAACGGAGCGGGGAGAATTCCGGCCCCGCCTTTCTCCGGAAGCGGTCGCCTTGTATTTCGTTTCGTTTATGGACGGCTTAATGCTGGATACGTTCCAACTCGGAGCGGAAACAACCCTTGTGGAGGAACAGTTGACCGTCTTTCTCTTTTCGTTGAAAGAATTGCTCCGCCCAATTGACCAGGTTTAATTACCATCCTACCCTAAGGGAGTGCTTGCTATGTTGTTCGAATCCGACAGAATCGTTTTTAGAAAAGCTACGGCGGACGATGCGGAGCTGTATCATGCGTGGAGAAACGATCTGGAGGTGATGCGTTCCACGAATCCTTCGCTCGATATTTACGATCTCGAAGAGACACGCCAATTTGTGCATCAAGTCATCCTGGGCTCCCCCTCCTCCAAAAGCTACATTCTGGTCGACAAAACCTCGGAAACGCCGTTCGGGATTACATCTTTAATCAACATCGATTCCAAAAACCGGAATGCCGAATGCATCATCGATATCGGCAACAAAGCTTATTGGGGGAAAGGCTACGGAACCGAAGCCTTAAAGCTGCTGCTTGACTATGCATTCCTGGAGCTGAACCTGCACCGGGTCTCGTTAAGAGTGTTTTCCTTCAACGATAGAGCGATCAAGCTCTATGAGAAGCTAGGCTTCCAGCGGGAGGGAATTTCCCGGCAAAGCTTGTTCAGAGAAGGGGCATGGCACGACATTATTCATATGGGGCTGCTTCAGCATGAGTACGTCAAACGGCTGCCCCGATGATTTCGGACAGCCGTTACACAATACTGATCTGGCGGGGCCATTCCCGCATTTCATTTAATTAATAGTCAACTCCACCCTGCGACTGCTGTCCTTGTAGTGATAGAAGCCCGGATTCAGCTCCAGTTTACCCGGCTTGGATAGCAGTCCGGGGTAGCGGTCCACTTTCTTGCTCGTACCGTTGCCGCCGGGGGGCGTTGGATTGATCGGAGGATAAACGACCTCTCCGTCTTTCTTGACAGACGTTTGCGAGACGACGATAAAATTCGGATCGGTCGAATACGATTCGACGATCAGATCTTCGCCCTCCTTGTAATACGTAAACGTGACCGGAAACTGGTCCAGCTTTGTTTCGATCGTCCGCTTCGTATCTGATGGAGTCTCCAGCGGATGCCACGCCTTAGAGCGCTTCGTGACGCGGGCGTCGGACAGCAGCAGCTTCATCGGTGCCGAGGACCAATCCTTGGACCATTCCGGCAGCTGGAAACGGAGATATCCGCCGCTTTTTTCTGTGGGCCAGTTTCCGCCGTTAATCGTTGTACCGTTAAGCACAAGCTGATTGGTATCGTAAAATACCGATTCCAGATCAGGGGATTTGGTTTTCAGCTTATCGTCGTACATCAGACGAACTTCCAACGGCATCACGACAAGCTCTTTCAAATCCATATCCGAATCGTTAGCAACCGCCGTCGGGTCAAGCGGTTTGCGGAATGTCGCCTGGCTCGCCTTCACACCATCGGCTTCAAACGACGTGTCCCACGTGCCCGCGATCGTTTGTATCGTATCCAAGTAAGTGAAGTACAGCTTGGCGCTCTTCAGCTCGGAATCCGTCAGACGGAATGTGTTTTGCTGGAGCAAAATTCCCGATTTCTCCGTGGGCAATGTAGCAGAATAACTCGAATCTACCCTTTTTTCTCCTATTTTAAGGAACAGCCCCGGATTCAACGTTCTATCCTCCGGTCCGTTAATCGGAATTTCATAACGCAGGGTCAGTACGTCGTTTTCCCTTGCAGTCGAAACGATCTGCAGCGTTCCGAAACGAGTCCGGCTATCCACATGGTCGTTATCCTTTAACGACATCGGGCTGGCGTCAAGCTCCGTATCTTTATATTTGTAAAAAACCAGATTTTTCAGCGACAGCTTAAGCCGGTCCTTCTTATTTCCCAGTCCATTTTGCGTTTCCAGCAGGCCGACCATCTGGTTCGGCGAGTCGGCTTTGCGGACGAGGACGTTCAGCCGCATCGTTTCGCCTCGGGAATTCGTTATCGTCTTGTGCTCGAAATCAGCAATGTGATAGTCCGGCAACGAAGGAACGTCTAAGGTAAACATAACATCCGTCCGGCGATCGTCCGTGACAACGCCATGGAGAGCCAAGGAAGCGCCCGCCGACGTTACCGTGATGTCCAGCGGATTGCCCAAGCCGGACTCCATTGCGGTCGTAAAGCCCAATCGGTCAAAAAGCACCGGCCAGCCCATCGATACCCCGGCAACGACCGGCGCGGCCACGATGACGGAGGATACCGCAATGGCTAACGGAATGAGACGTTTTCGGCTGCGGGCCAAGCTTCTGCTTCTCGGTGCTGCCGAAGCATTTTGCAGATTCGTATTCGTTTGAATTCTTTCCCACATCGCTTCAAAATCCGGAAGCTTGGGACGTTCCTTGCGCGCCAGCTCCAGCAATTGCTCTTCCGTCAGCTTATTCAAGACATTCCGCTCCTTTCAAATTTGGATTGCTCTTTCCCAGCTCAATTCTCATCTGCCGCAGCCCTCGATTCAATCTTGATCTTACCGTGCCCGGTGGGATATTCAGCGTCTCTGCAATTTCCTGCAGGCTCAGCTCGTGAATATACCGCAATGTCATTACCGTCCGATTCTTGACCGGCAATGACCGGAGCCACCTCTCCGTCTCCAGCTCGTTTTCCTTCCGCTCCAGCGCTTCGTCCGCCGCTTCCGTATCGCGTCTGCGCTCCAGCAGAAAATGCTTCAGCTCCTTCAGCACGCCCCGCTTCCTGCGGTCCAGATGGCTTTTGCACATATTCACGGCGATCCGCAGCAGCCATGGCTTGATCCGTTCGACGCCTTGCCGGTCCGTCTGGAACACCTTCAGGAATACCTCCTGGCAGATATCCTCCGCATCGGCGGCGTTGTGCAGCATATAGTGGCACAAATAGTAGACGTCCCTGCGGTAAGTATCGAATAATTCCCGGTCGGTCAACTCTTGCTCCCCCCTTTCGCGTTACGCCAATAAGACAAATAACCGGGGCTTTCGGTTCGTTTTTCCGGATGAAAAAAAAGACCGATCCTCCCGAATCGGTCGTGCATGTGCAATCAGCCTATTCCCGCTGCTCCAAATCGTTCTTCCATTGCTCTAGCTGCTCTCTAAGCTTAATATCGATGGACGAAAGCTGCAGCCAGCTGCACACCAGCGCATAAGTAAAGAAGCAGTAGCCTTCTTGCGGAATCCGCTCCATGAGCCGGAGAAACAGTTCGGATACCGCTTTTTCCAGCTCGGGATCGCCCTGCGCTTCATAAGCCAGTACGGCCACCGCCGCATTGACCGGCCAGTCCGATTGACCATAGCATAGAGACAGCAAGGCTTCGGAAGGCTTGGACGGGCTAAGCTGCGCCATAAGGAATACCGCCGCATACTGAATGCGCTGGAGCCAGCGCCAGCTCGATACCGATTCGGGCGGCTCCGGCGGATGAGTCAGGACGGCGAATAAGTCCGGCAGGTGCGCGGGGGTAAGACTTTGGGCGAGTTCGCCGGCGGTGCGGTACCAATCCTCGATTTGGTACGGAGTCATCGCCAATCGGCGGACGGCATCGGCCGCTTGGCCCGACGGCTTGGGCATAGCCGGCTGTGCGATGGGCCCCTCGTAACTCCATAACACGGCGCCGTTCTCGGCGATCGGCTGCCTTGGGTCCGGCTCCGGGACGTTGTCGATGGTCAAATTAAGCTCGGGCGGATTAGCGCTTCTGCCGAATTTGTTCAAGTAGAGCTCCATCGCACGAATCGCGCTCGGCGCCTCCAGATGGTTAATCGTCAGGCTGATCGTCCCGCCGCTTTCCAGATCCGGGTTTTGCTCCGCCACTTGACGCAGCACGTTGATGGAGGCTTCCTGCGGCTCCGGGATGTAATCGACAAAAGGAAGCTCGGAGCCCGGCAATAACGGCTTGAACAGCTCTCTCGCTCTGCCGTTTGAAGCGTTCGCTTTATAGTAAGCTTCGAGTTTCCCCAAGCGCTCGGCGTCTTGTTTGATCATATATTCGCAGTAAAGGATGGACGGGACCGCCCATTCGTGATCGGGCCGGATATCCGCAGCCTTGTTGTACGCTTTCAGCGCTTTTTTGTATAAGCCGTTTTCCAGATACAGGTCGCCCAGATCCAGATAGCCCGCCTCTTTCTCGGGGTCGAGCCTGCCTGCTTTCTTGTAAAAGCCGGCCGCCTTGCGGATGTTGCCCTGAGCTTTGAAGCAGAGCGCCATCCCAATGGCCGTATTCCAGCATTTATTCAGCTTGTAGGCCGTTTTGGCTGCCGCAAATGCGGCCAGAACATCCTCCTGTCTCCGGTGCATCGAGGAAAGCAGCCAGAACAACATATAAGCTTTGGGATGCGCCTGGCACATCTTTCGAAGCACGGACACTAAAGCGGCAAGCACCTTATGCCGTACATTTCCTTCCAACAGATCGAGGGATCTCATCACTCCGCTGACGAATCCAATGATCGTATCCGCTTCGATATGATCCACCCCGGCGATTCGCGTCTCCCATTCGCATACCCACACCAGATAAGGGACCTCGGGCTTTACTTTGATCACCTGTCCCAAGAGGCCAAAAGCTTCGTTAAAGCTGTTCACCCGGGCGTAAATATAAGCTCTTACCGCCAGAACGGCGAAATAATTGTTGTCCTCAACCGGCACAAAAGGCAGCAAATCCTCGCCCGCATCAATCCACTCGTTCAGGGATTGGAGCCATTCGGCGTTAGCCGGATCGGTCGACAAGGCACAGGCCAGATGGTATAGAGCGTGCTGGAAATCCCCTTCGCTTCGGGCTGCCTTATAAATTTCGAAATCCTGTTCAGGCGAAGGAAAACGGTGCTCCCCTTCGGTATGTTCGTGTTCCAATGCTCTCACTCCTATGTAAAATATGGTTTCGGCAGCACCGCTTCCAATTCCTTCAGCAGCCGTTTGCTTTCCTCCGTACGGAATTGCTTCAGCGCGGAGATCGCCGCCATCCTTCCGTTATGCATTCCGTTTTTGGCAACCTCGAACAAAGAACGGGCCGCTGCCGTATAGTTTCTTTTTCTTAGCAGGATAACGGCTTTTTCCTGGATAAACATGTCATCCGAAGTCACATAGCGGCAAATCTGTTCTGATTCCGCATAAGGCATGATCGTCAATTTGGAAAAAATAAGCTGCTGTATGTAATCCTCGTCAAGCTCTTCTTGCAAAAGGAGTTGATCGATCTCTTCAACGACCTTTAAGTCAAGCACGCTGTGCGCATGCTGCTCGTCCCGGTCGGACACGACAGGGTAATCCCGCTCCAATTGATCCCACTCCGCTCCGGGAGTTTGCAGGCTCTTCGCGATGAACCGTTCCATATGCCGGAATCCCGGCGACAAATCGGTCTCTTCGTGATTCAAGTAGCATATTTTATCTCGCAGCGGACCGTCGGTATACAAGCCTATGTAGTTGGACTGATCATCCGTAAGCAGCGGGCAGATGCCCCGGTGGCACGCCAAGTTCTGTAAAAAGTCCAGCATTTCCCGAATTTCTTCCGTAGTCAGAATACGATATACGTATTCGTCCGTATTCCAGCGTTCTTGATACTGACTTAAGCTTATTAGTACCTTGTCGTCGATATCGATGGCATGCTCCTGCTTTAAAAACCCGGGATCGAACGGCAGTCTGCTGTTACATTTGAAACGCTCGAAAATTCCCATGCCCTCTCCTCCTCTATGTGGCGTTGTCGTTAAGCTTCCCCAAAAAGCAAACTCAACCTTTTATCGGCCGCTCCCCAGTAAAATGTTAGTTTTAGAACGGATTGTAAGTTTCTTGACAAAAAAACAAGCACCCGGCGACAAC
>NZ_BSDJ01000043.1 GCF_027925525.1 Paenibacillus tyrphae
CCTCTTTATGACACTCACTCAATGTTCAGTTTTCAAAGGGCAATTTCTTTCAACAAACGCTGCGTTGTTATGCTTTGCAGCTTTTGTTTTTTGTTGTCACCTCGTTTAGCGGCGACTTTTATAATATATCACATTCGCCTATCGAAAAGCAAGCTTTTTTTTATTTCTTTTTGTTTCCAGAGGTGAAGCTGCTTGCTTGCAAAAGGAGAACGAGTAATAAAATATCATATGATCGCACCTGAAGTCAAGTGATTTTTTCAATTTATTTTAATGGTACATCCGGTTTCTTGCGTATTTCGAGATTTCTTTGGGCGAGGCGAGGCGGGCATACATGCGGAAAATGACTTTGTACCGCGATTCAATTGCTGTTTTAATGTCCGCATCGATTCTCTTGTCATTTAAGTCGAAGAGCATTTCATCCAGTTCCTTGCGCAGGACGTAATCCAGTTCTCTGCATTCCCGTTCATTAAACAAAAAGCCAAGCATGCCGATGTGGCCCCTTTCCAAAATGAAGTGCGCAAATGCAAAAAAGATATGCAGCGTTAGCGTATCGAATCCAAACCAAGAAAGATCGGCGCTTTGTCTGCATACCTCTTTATATCGCCAAAACCGTCTTGTGTTTTACTGTTATGCACAGTTTTGGGCATTTTTATGAGTTTGCTTTTCATTTATTTTTATCCGCGGGCCAGCCATAAGGTTATTGTACTTTCGATTAACGCAGCTACGAACAGTACGGCTACAAGCATGACACTGACAGGCAGCAGCGCTTTGACAAACAGCAGAAACTGTTCTCTTGTCTTGACGGAACGGGTCGGACTAAGCGCGGAAAGCAGCATCTTCAGTACCATTACACCCAATCGCAACCCGAAGGCACAGGCCACGATAATCGCCGGAATCTCCAGGATCCCGTGGGGAAGGATTGTTTTGATCACATACAGCCAAGATTGCTTCTGGGCCGATACCATACATACGTAGCCAAGCAGCAAGCCGTTGGCAAGAAGAAAGAACAGCGGGAATACCCCGAAAAACAATCCTAAGGCAATGATCAATAACGATTTGGAAGCATTATTCCAAAAGATGAGCCAAAATAATGACCATTGCTGATTCGGCTTGCTTGCAATGGAATCCGAGATTTGTTTTAACGCATCGAGCTGGCCATTGATGAACGCATGAAACTGACTGGAATACAGAGCGCCCATTACGATACCCGCGATAAATACCAAGGTGGATGCAATAAAGTAATGTTTCATCAGCTTCATTTGCATAAATGCGTTTTTCCAATTCAAAGAGAAGTCCCTCCTTTTAAGCATAAGATAAGGGTACGAGCATACATATCTACTAATACAAGCCTTTCCGGACGAGATGGGCAAAGGAGGCCTAGCCAGTGAATTATTTTTATGTCATGAACGGCAAAAAGCTCAAACAAGCGCTAATTATTACCGTTGCTGTCCTGTTCGCCATCGGCATCATTTATTCGGAAAGGGAAAATGTTTCGGTCTTCTCCCAATACGAGCCCGCTGCGGTCTACAGCATTCCCACGGAAAGAAAGCTGATCGCTCTCACCTTCGATATCAGCTGGGGGGATACGCGAACAGAGCCGATCCTTCAAATTTTGGAAAATAAGGGGATTCGAAACGCAACTTTCTTCTTATCTTCCCCTTGGACCAAAAGCCATCCCGACATCGTGAGCAAAATTGTTAAAGGCGGGTGGGAAATCGGCAGTCACGGACATAAGCACGTGAACTACAGCAGCTTGAGCGACGAGGAAGTTCGCGCCCAAATTAAGACGGCTCACCAGATCATTCAAGAAGTTACCGGCACAAATCCGAACCTGCTGCGGCTTCCTAACGGCGATTTTGACAAACGCGTGCTGCGGATCGCGAACGAGCTGCGTTATACGGTCATTCAGTGGGATACGGATTCCCAGGATTGGATGAATAAAGGAGTCGACACGATCATCAACCGCGTCTTGGCAAAAGCGCATCCCGGCGACATCGTTCTATTTCATGCCAGCGACTCCGTTAAGCAAACTCACGAAGCGCTCCCCGTTATTATCGACAAATTACGCGAAAAAGGTTACGAGTTCGTGACCGTCAGTCAATTAATGAAGCAAACGAAGGTTGGCAATCAACCGCCTGTCGAAGATCAAACCATGAAGCCTGTACGTTAACCCGCTTCTTCATACGAAAAAACAGCAAGAGCCGTTACACCGGCTCTTTATTTGTGTTGAGCACTTTGCTGAGGATCAAAATTTGCCAAGCATTGCACAAGTACAGCGGAACCATCATAAAGATTGTAGAAGCCGCATTGTCGAGCCGCAGCGAAGGAATCGCCTCGATCGCCGTGACCGCGATCATAAAAAACAATGTCGGAATAGCGGCGCTTCGATTCGTCATTTTTACTTTCCACCAAGCTACGCCGATCGACACGATAATGAGCGAAAGCGGAAGGATCATATACACTCCCCAGCTCATTTGCTGCTCACTGCTCGCATATCGCAAATAGATCAGATCGAACAAAACGATCACCGTAATGATCACTTGAACGATATCCCAAGCCCATTTCCGAAGAATACCGCCTATGATATACCGGACAATCAAATAAGCGAAAAAGCCCATCTGGCTCAACACACTGATCGTAGCCCCGCCAAGGATCATCGTGATCATGCTGAAGCCGATTTGTTTTCCGCCGAGCTCAACCTGTTGGTCCGTCAATTGTAGTACAAGCCCGGCAATAACGGCCGTCACCGCACCGATCAGCAGCGTGGTCCAAAATAAATAAAACCATTTTCTTAACGTCACGACCGCTATACCCCCAATAAGTCATTTCAACAGTTAATTGTACCAACCTTCACAATAAAAAGCTAACAACAATTGTGTTAATCCCCGGGAGCGAAACAAATACTAACGGCAAAACAATGAAAGGAGCCCGAACTGATGATAGCGCGATGGATTCGTTTTTTACCCGCCGTCCTAATCCTCGGCTTCTTAACTTCCTGCGGTTCCGAATCTAAAGCTTCATCCGCCGGTGGCGGGAATACTTACAAAGACACCAAGTCGATGGTTCTCGATATTTTGAAGACCAAAGACGGGCGGAAAGCCATCCAAGAGGCTACCATACATGAGAACAGCAAGCTCCAATTATTATCTGCCGGCGATACGCAGCAGCTGCAGCTGGCGGTAAAAGATGTGCTTACCGATACGCAGAGCAACCAGTTTCTGCAGAAAATGATTAGCGACCCGAAATTCGCCGGCCAATTCGCAAAAGCCATTCAAAAAGACACCAAGCAGCTTCAAAAAGATTTATTAAAGGACCCGGAATATCAAAAAGCCATGATGGACGCGATGAAAAGCCCGGATTTTGAAATGATGCTGCTGGATACAATGAAAGGAAACGCCTACCGCACTCAAACGAAAGCTGTTATTCAGGAATCGCTCCAAAGTCCAATTTTCCGCTTGGAAATGATGGATCTAATGAAGAAGGTGCTGCAAGAAGAATCGATGCCGAAAGCGAAGGAAGAAGGACAAAAAGGAAAAGGCGGCGAAGGCAAGGGGCAGAAACAAGGAGGAGGAAAAGGAAAGCAAGGCGGCGGATCTAAGCAAGGTGGCGGAGGAGGCGGAGGTGGAGGTTAAGCATCCACCTTATAAAAAGAAGGATCGGCCTCATCAGGCCGATCCTTTTTCCTCTAGCTGTTGAATAACTTGCTCCGCCATATCGCGGTAAATGAGCCCTGTTTCGGTATCGGCTTTGTAAACCGAAGGAGAATAATCCGGTTCGGCCACATGGTTTTCCGGAACGCCCAGAGGAATTTGCGCCAGCAGCTTCGTATGCAGCTCCTCAGCCAGCTTGCCGCCTCCTCCGCGGCCGAACACATATTCCTTATTGCCGCATTTGCCACAGGCGTAGTACGACATATTTTCGACGACACCGATAATCTCATGCTCCGTATGGATGGCCATCGCTCCGGCCCGGGCCGCCACAAAAGCGGCTGTGGCATGAGGCGTGGTAACGATAATTTCTTTGCTGTGCGGAATCATCTGATGGACGTCAAGGGCCACATCTCCCGTCCCCGGGGGCAGATCCAGCAAAATGTAGTCAAGCTCGCCCCACTCCACTTCGTTGAAGAAGTTGCGGAGCATTTTCCCCAGCATCGGACCGCGCCAAATGACCGGCGTATTTTCTTCGACAAAAAAGCCCATGGAAATCACTTTAACGCCGAACCGCTCAACCGGAATAATACGGTTGTCCACGAGCTGCGGCCGTTCTTCGATTCCCATCATGTCGGGAACGCTAAATCCGTAAATGTCGGCATCGACCAAGCCGACTTTTTTCCCTAATCTTGCTAACGCTACGGCCAAGTTGACAGTGACTGTCGATTTCCCGACGCCGCCTTTTCCGCTCGCGATGGCAATGAAGCGCACTCCCGATTGGGGGTCAAGCACGTTGACGGAAGGCTCGGAAGGTTGTTCGCTTTTATCACGAACAGAAGCGGATTCTTGAGCCTTACGCGCCGCTTCGTTGCGCTCGAATTCGGATAGCAACCGAAAGCGCAGGTGAACGTCGGTCGCGCCCGCTTGCTTGAACGCCTCAGCAACCTGATTTTGCAGTTGCTGCTTGTACGATTCGTTATCACTGGACAGCAATACGGTAGCCGACACATGCTGTTCTTTGATCATGATATCGCGGATAAAATTTAAATCGGTTAAGCTTAAGCTGAATTCCAGATCCTTCAGCATGCTTACGGAAGCCAGCAATTGTTCTTTGGTTAGCACGATGTCACCTCGGCGATCCAAGTTTAAATTCTACTGCGGTATATTATACCACAAAATCATCAGAAGCCCACTTTTTCACCCGAGTAGTACCGGAGAATACCTTGATAAATGGAAGTCGCTATCTTTTTCTGATAAGACGGATCTCGAAGGAGCTGAGCTTCCCCCGGATTGGATAAAAATCCGACTTCGACGAGAGCGCTTGGAATCGTCATCGCTTTAAGCAAATAGATTTCTTTGTCGGCCTGCTTCGCGACCCGATCCGTATTTTTCAAATTTCTTTTTATTTCCTCCTGAATCAATGTTGCCAAGGTCGAATTGTCGGCATGATTCGGATAAAAAAACGTCTGTGCACCCGACCAGCGAGGGGACGGAATGCTGTTCAGATGGATGCTGACGAATAGATTGGACTTTTGCTTGGTAACAAACTCAGCCCGTTTCAGCAGATCTTCGGTCTTGCGTTTACTGTACCCTTTCGTTTCCGGAGAGGCTAGGTCCCGGTCGTCCTCCCGGGTCATAACCACCAATGCTCCCGACTGCTGCAAATAATCCCGAAGGTGCAAGGCAATCGCCAAATTGACATCCTTCTCCTCCAGCCCGTCCTTACTTCGAGCACCTCCGTCCGGCCCGCCATGCCCGGCATCCAATGCGATGATTTTACCGGACAACGGCATCGTCCAATATGTCCATGTTTTGGTGGATGGGAGCTCGTACGTGAACATAAACAGCATGAGCGCCACCAACAAGGCTGACATAACGATTTTGATCCCGCTATGCATGGTCAGCCAAACGACGACCCTCTTTCTTTTTCCGAACATGAAAAAATCCACCTCACATCCCTAGACTCTCTTTCATCTTATGGGACGAGGTGGACAAATATACCTTGCTTATACCTGATATTCAGGTTCTTTCATACCTTCGATCAACACTTCCGCCACTTCCGGCCGTGTGAACTGAGGCGGCGGACATTGGCCGTCACGCAGCAGCGCACGAACCTTTGTTCCGGACAGATGTAAATGGTCCTCTTTGCTATGTGGACACGTCTTGCTGGAGGCCATGTTACCGCATTTGGTGCAAAAGAAGCTGTGCTCGAAGAACAGCGGCGTGATCCCAAGCTCTTCGGGGGTGAAATTGCCGAAGATCTCCTGCGCTTCATACGTTCCGTAATAGTCGCCCACGCCCGCATGATCGCGCCCTACAATAAAATGCGTGCAGCCGTAATTTTTCCGGACCATGGCATGGAAGATCGCTTCACGCGGCCCGGCATAGCGCATCGCCGCTGGGAATACGCCCAAAAATACGCGTTCCTTCGGATAGTAATTTTCCAGCAAAACCAAGTAGCTGCGCATCCGGACGTCCGCTGAAATATCGTCCGACTTGGTCTCGCCCACGAGCGGATTCAAAAAGAGCGCATCGACGATCTCCATAGCACTTTTTTGAATATATTCGTGCGCCCGGTGAACCGGATTCCGCGTTTGAAAGCCGACTACGGTCTTCCAGCCCTTTTCGGAAAAAAGCCGCCGTGTAACGGCCGGGTCATAGTAAAACTCCTCGAATTTATCCGGCTTCGGACGGTTTAATACCTGGATCGGCCCGCCCACATAGGTAGATGGCCTAGAGAACAGCTTCTGGACGCCGGGATGCGCTTCGTCGTCGGTTTTAAACACGTTCAGCGCTTCTTTGTGCTGGTCGACATGATAAATGCTTTGGACCTCAATAATGCCGTAGACGATGCCATCTTGCGCCCCTATAAGCGCTACTTCCTGTCCGATGGCAAGCTCATTGGCGGTCTGCGGCTCGACGGCTAACGTAATCGGAATGCTCCAGACCGTTCCGTCTTTCAAGCGCATACGTTCCACAACCGAATGATAATCCTGTTCGCCCAAAAAACCAGTAAGCGGCGAAAAAGCGCCGACACCGATCAAATCGAGATCGGAGATCGTCCAGGCGTCAATCTTAAGCGGATATAACGTCGCGGCATGTTCCAGCAGACTTGTTCTTTTCTCGCCCTCAATCACCCGATTAATGAGCGTTCCGCCATGCGGTCGAATGGTTTCTCCCATCGCTATTGCTCCTCCTAATGCCCTCTTTGCTTATTTATGAAGTCCGCATTCCGTCTTCTCGAAGCCGGCCCAACGGCCCGCTCTCGGGTCCTCACCCGCCGCTACCTGACGAGTACAATGCTCACAGCCGATACTTGGGTAGTTTCGATCATGAAGCGGGTTGTAAATAATGTTGTTGCTTCGAATATAATTCCATACGTCTTCCGATGTCCAGTCGGCGAGCGGATTGAATTTGACAAGACCGAACTTGACGTCGTACTCGACCTTCTTGGAATTGGCGCGTGTCGGCGCTTGGTCACGGCGAATTCCTGTGATCCAAGCATCGTAATTCTTGAGAATATCCGTTAACGGATCGACTTTGCGGATGTTACAGCATTGGTTCGGAGCACTCTTCCACAGTTCTTCGCCAAACTGCTGTGTCTGCTCCTCCAGCGTCAGCTTCGGGAGCACTTGAACGAATTGGACTCCGTAGTGCTGCTGCAGGCGGTCGCGGGTTTCATAGGTTTCCTGAAAATGCACGTTCGTATCCAGATAAAAGATATCCGTTTTGGGACTAATTTTCTGAAGCAGATCGACCAATACGACGTCCTCTGCTCCAAAACTACAGGCTAAAGTGATATTGGGGAATCTTTCTACCGCCCAGGATAAAAGTGCCTCCGGGCTTTGAGCTTCAAAATCCTCCGCAGCTTGGCGGATTAACTCTTCTTTTTCGAATAAATTCATGATTTTACGCACCTCCGTCAGTTTAATTCCGAGTATAGTTATGTGTTTTATTTTATTTAGTTTTATTATAAACGATGGACCCTTTTTGTCAATTTAAAATTTTGTCTAGGCTTCTGCCTTATTTTATTGTTTTCCGGGCTGTTTGGTGAAAATAAAAAAACCTTTCCGACGTGAATCGGAAAGGTTCGTTGAGTCGATATTAACGTTTGGAGAATTGAGGAGCGCGACGAGCAGCTTTCAAGCCGTACTTTTTACGCTCTTTCATCCGCGGGTCACGAGTCAGGAAGCCCGCTTTTTTCAGGGCGCCGCGGAATTCCGGATCTGCTTTCAGCAGAGCGCGGGAAATCCCGTGACGGATCGCGCCGGCTTGTCCGGAGATCCCGCCGCCATGAGCCAGAACCAATACATCGTACTTGGACAATGTTTCAGTCAGGTTCAGCGGTTGTTTTACGATCAATTTCAGCGTTTCTAGACCAAAGTATTCGTCCAGCTCGCGTTTATTAATAACGATACGGCCTTCGCCCGGTACCAAACGTACACGTGCTACCGAATGCTTACGACGACCGGTGCCATAATATTGTACTTGTGCCACAAGACAATCCTCCCTTTATTAACCGCGAAGTTCCCAAACTTCAGGTTGTTGTGCTTGATGCGGATGTTCCGAACCTGCATACACTTTAAGCTTCGTTTTCAGGCGGTTGCCCAAGCGGTTTTTCGGAAGCATACCGTGAATCGCCAGTTCCAACATACGCTCAGGCTTGTTGTTCAGCATATCTTGAGCCGAAGTCACTTTCAGACCGCCCGGATGCAGGGAGTGACGATAGTACATTTTGTTTTGCAGTTTTTTACCTGTCAAAACAATTTTCTCAGCATTGATGACGACAACGAAATCGCCAGTGTCTACATGCGGAGTAAATTGAGGCTTATGTTTGCCGCGCAGAATGCTTGCCGCTTCGCTGGCCAGACGTCCGAGCGTCTTGTCGGTAGCATCGATGATGTACCATTTGCGTTCAACTTCATTAGGCTTCGCCATATATGTGGTACGCATGTTAATGTTCCTCCTAAATCTATCTTCATCACAGGTCATTCATAGTCATGGTTATAGGTTAAAACAAGTTGGTTGGCCGTTTCATTGACCCGGGGCCGTGGGGTAGCCAGTCATAAGAAACACCATTTGTTATTTTACTACATTGGCGTGCAGTAATCAAGCATTTAGCGCATCTTTTCCATAAAAAACTTCCCACAACATAAGCCCGTGCGCCATTGCCGTCGGGCCTGCCATAGCCCTGTCTTTCGCCGCCAAGACGTCGCGAATACTAGACGAGCTCCGCTTCCCTTCGCCAACCTCAATCAAGGTACCTACAATGATACGCACCATATTATATAAGAACCCGCTGCCAGTCAAATAAATGTGGATAGCATAGGACTGCAAGTGCGGCTCCATCGGTTCGCACTCCAAGCGAGCTTCGAAGATCGTCCGAACATGGCTATCCGCCGACGATCGGCTCGAACAAAACGAAGTGAAGTCGTGCTCGCCAACGAAGCAGCTCAGCGCGTCCTGCATGGCCGTTATATCAAGGGAAGTCGGATGGTGAAACTCCGTCTGCTGCTTAAACAGATCCGGATATTTCCCGCATCGCATCGTATATCGGTACGTCTTGCGCTTAGCAGACCTTCGGGCATGAAAATCATCCGGCACCACCATAGCATCCCATACCACAATATCATCCGGCAATCGTGAGTTCATCGCCATGCACCAGCGTTCGATGGGGATTTGGGAACCGGTCTGAAAATTGAAGACCTGTCCCCTCGCATGAACCCCCGCATCGGTCCGCCCCGAAGCCGTCACTTTGATCTCCTCGAGGGTGAGCTGACACAAAGCCTGCTCCAGCTGCTGCTGAATCGTAATCTTCTGAGGCTGCGTCTGGAAGCCATGGTAGCTCGCCCCGTTATAGGATACCGTCATGCAGATGTTTCTCACGGCAGTCCTCCGTGCTTGGAAAAACGAAATTTTCGATCCTACAAAAAAAAGGGTTTCATCAGAATCGTAAGATCCCGTCCACCCTTTCCCATCCTTTTTCTCTTAAGCCCGGTCTACAAGCTCCAAGTAAACCATTGGAGCAGCATCGCCGCGACGAGGTCCGAGCTTCAAAATGCGGGTATAGCCGCCTTGACGCTCAGCGTAGCGAGGAGCCAGATCGGAGAAAAGCTTTTGAATCGCATCTTGGTTTTCGTTTGCCGCTTCGCGACGAACGAAGGAAGCTACTTGCCGACGTGCATGCAAGTCACCACGTTTTGCCAAGGTGATCAATTTTTCTGCGATGGAACGAAGTTCTTTGGCTTTCGCTTCCGTCGTTTGAATGCGCTCATGTATGAACAAGTCGGTTACCAGATCGCGAAACAAAGCTTTACGCGCGCTGGAGTCACGACCCAACTTTTGGTATGCCATGTGAGCAACCTCCTTCTGCTTGATTGGTCAGAGGTGCGCGACTTAAGACTTAATCTTCCATTCTCAGGCCAAGACCAAGCTCTTCGAGCTTCTCTTGAACTTCCTCCAGAGATTTGCGACCCAAGTTGCGGACCTTCATCATGTCTTCTTCCGTTTTCGTAATCAATTCCTGCACCGTATTGATGCCGGCGCGCTTCAGGCAGTTGTAGGAACGAACCGAGAGATCGAGTTCTTCGATAGTCATCTCCAGAACTTTCTCCTTCTTGTCCTCTTCCTTCTCCACCATAATCTCGGCGTCCTTGGCTTCGTCGGTCAGACCGACGAACAGCATCAAATGCTCCGTCAAAATTTTGGCGCCCAAGCTTACGGCTTCTTCCGGGCGGATGCTTCCATCCGTCCAAACTTCAAGGGTCAACTTATCATAGTTGGTAACTTGACCGACGCGAGTGTTTTCTACGCTATAATTGACACGAGTAATCGGAGTGTAGATCGAATCGATCGGAATCACGCCGATCGGCTGATCCTCTTTTTTGTTCTTGTCTGCCGATACGTATCCCCGGCCGCGGCTCGCATGAATTCTCATATGCAGCCTTGCATCGGAGGACAGCGTAGCAATGTGCAAATCCGGGTTTAAGATTTCCACATCGCTATCGCCGCGAATATCGCCAGCCACAACAGCCCCTTCACCTTCGGCATCAATCTCGAGCACTTTCTCCTCATCGGAGTGAATCTTGAGCGATAGCCCTTTCAGGTTCAGGATAATCTCCGTAACATCTTCCATGACACCCGGAATGGTGGAGAACTCATGCAGCACGCCGTCGATTTGCACGGACGTCACAGCGGCGCCCGGCAAAGACGAAAGCAAAATTCTGCGAAGCGAGTTCCCAAGAGTCGTTCCGTAGCCTCGTTCCAATGGCTCTACGACAAACTTGCCGTAGGTGCCGTCTTCGCTCAATGATACGGTTTCTATTTTCGGCTTTTCGATTTCGATCATGGTTACACCCTCCTTCAAAACGTCGTTTCCCTTTGGATAACTTAAGACGTATAAACGCGCAGTATGCCTATCCAAATAGTATTCACAACTTTTGGAAATTTATACCGCCTGGCTTAGCAATCCTAATTAGACACGACGACGTTTCGGAGGACGGCAACCGTTGTGAGGAATCGGTGTAACGTCTTTAATCAGGTTAACTTCCAAACCTGCAGCTTGCAGCGAACGAATCGCAGCTTCGCGACCTGCACCCGGTCCTTTAACCATAACCTCAACTGCTCTCATGCCATGCTCCATAGCAGCTTTTGCCGCAGATTCGGCAGCCATTTGCGCAGCAAACGGAGTGCTTTTACGCGAGCCTTTGAAGCCGAGGTTACCGGCGCTTGCCCAGGAGATTGCATTCCCGTGCGGGTCGGTAATGGTTACGATAGTGTTGTTGAACGTAGAGCGGATATGAGCCACTCCGGAGTCGATATTTTTCCGATCACGACGTTTTGTACGAACGACTTTTTTAGGTTTAGCCATTTAAAGGTTACCCCCCTTTACTATTTTTTCTTATTAGCTACCGTACGACGAGGACCTTTGCGCGTACGAGCATTTGTTTTAGTACGTTGACCGCGAACAGGCAGGCCGCGGCGGTGACGAACGCCACGATAGCAGCCGATCTCGATCAGGCGCTTAATGTTCAGCGAGATTTCACGACGCAGGTCGCCTTCCACTTTCAGCGTTTTGTCGATGACGTCGCGGATTTTGCTCACTTCGTCTTCCGTCAAATCGCGAACGCGAGTATCGGCATTGATACCGGTTTGAGCGACGATTTTCTGAGCAGTCGTGTTACCGATCCCGAAAATGTAGGTCAGCGCGATTACTACTCGTTTGTCACGAGGCAAGTCTACACCAGCAATACGTGCCATTTAACACAGCACCTCCTTAACCTTGTTTTTGTTTGTGTTTCGGATTTTCGCAGATTACCATAACGTTCCCTTTGCGGCGAATGACTTTGCATTTTTCGCAAATCGGCTTGACCGACGGTCTAACCTTCATGGTGTTAACCTCCTAAGAGTTTTCGATAGAAAACTTTCTTCGTAAGCGTTGCTTAGTTTTCAAGAGAAAACTTACTTCGTAAGCGTTAGCTGAGCTTTGTGAGAAAACTGACTTCGTACATTTATTTAAAACGATAGGTTATACGGCCTCTGGTCAAATCATAGGGCGAGAGCTCGACCGTCACTTTATCGCCGGGCAGGATCCGGATAAAGTGCATTCTGATTTTACCGGATACGTGAGCAAGTATCTTATGACCGTTCTCCAGTTCAACCTTAAACATTGCATTCGGAAGAGGTTCAATCACTGTACCTTCAACTTCAATCACATCTTCTTTGGCCACAGTCATTCTCCTTTCTCTTGCGCTTTCGCTGATTCATGGTCCGCATACTTCGTCAATGCAAACCGCAGCTTTCCGTTGGTGACTCGACCGGTAGTCATAATACTATCAGCCACTTCGCTGCTGATCGCCGGCAGAAGCTCAAGATGAATCACGTTTTTCTTTTTGGGTGCGTCTGATTTCCGTTTTCCGCCGTCTGCAATCCACACGTACCGTTGGTCTACGACGCCGATTATGACAGCGTACGATCCGGATTCCCGTCCCCGATTCACCCTTACGATTTGTCCGATCTGGGGCATGTTCGATGTTGCCATCGTGCTTTACTTACCGGGCAGCGTAAAAATCTCGTAGCCGTCCGGCGTAATCGCTATGGTATGCTCAAAATGCGCGCACAGTGTGCCATCCACCGTCACAACCGTCCAATTGTCTGCGAGGGTCTTCACATAACTTTCCCCCACGTTGACCATCGGCTCGATTGCAAGTACCATACCGGGCTTCAGCCGCGGACCGCGCCCTGGAATGCCGTAGTTCGGAATCTGCGGCTCCTCGTGGAGCTTCGTTCCGATGCCATGTCCTACGTATTCCCGAACAACCGAAAAACCTTCATCTTCAATCACTTTTTGAATGGCGTGGGATATCGTGTACAGTCTGGCGTCCGGCTTGGCTTCGGCAAGTCCTGCATAAAGCGACCTTTCGGTTACTTCGAGCAGCTTGCGGGCCGTATCGGAAATCTCGCCAACACCGTAGGTCCATGCGGAATCTCCATGATATCCTTTGTACTCTGCACCGATGTCGATACTGATGATGTCACCGTCTTTAAGCTTTCGTTGACTGGGTATGCCGTGAACCAGTTCGTCGTTGACCGAAGCGCAAATACTGCCAGGAAAACCATTGTAGCCTTTAAAAGACGGAATTGCGCCCTGACTGCGAATAAAATCTTCTGCGATCTGGTCGAGCTGTTTCGTTGTAATATCGGGCTGAATGGCTTGCCGCAGCACCCGATGCGTTTCGGCGACAATCCGTCCCGCCTCCCGCATCAATTCCAATTCAGCAGCTGACTTACAGATGATCATTACGCAAGCCCCCGCAATTGTGAACTGATTTGTGCAGTAACCGTATTAATCTCTTGCTCACCGTTAACCTCACGCAATATTCCCTTGTTACGATAATACTCCAAAAGCGGAGCGGTTTTATTGGTATACTCGTCCAAACGAGTCCCTACTTTTTCTTCGGTGTCATCCGAACGTTGATACAACTCACCAGAACATTTGTCGCAAACATGCTCACGTGCAGGAGGGTTAAACAAGACATGATACGTAGCACCGCAGGATTTACAGATCCGGCGACCTGTCAAACGGGCAAGCAGCAAATCCCGATCTACTTTCAGATTGATCACGTGCTCGATGGTTTTACCCAGCGATGCCGCAATCTCATCCAAAGCTTCGGCTTGGGAGATGGTTCTTGGAAAACCGTCCAGCAAAAAGCCTTTGCTGCAGTCCGGCTGCTGAAGGCGTTCGCGAACGATCCCGATCGTAATTTCATCCGGTACGAGCAAACCTTGATCCACATACTTCTTCGCTTCGAGCCCGAGCGGCGTTTCCTGCTTCATCGCCAGCCGAAAGGCGTCTCCCGTAGAAATATGCGGAATTTGAAACTCATCAACGATTCGTTCCGCCTGAGTACCTTTTCCTGCACCCGGGGGCCCCATAAAGATGACGTTCATCAGACTTCCTCCCCACTGGCATCTATCGATACTAACAGCACAATAGGTGCCGATAGCTAAAAGCTCACTATCAGTACCTATTTGCTATTTATTAATGAAGCCTTTGTAGTGGCGTTTGATCAGTTGGCTCTCGATTTGTTTCATCGTCTCAAGTCCTACACCGATAACGATCAGCAAAGACGTTCCGCCAATGGTAACCGAGTTCGGCAGTCCAGCTACAGAACCGATAATCATAGGAAGGATCGAGATGGCAGCCAAGAAGAACGCACCGGACAATGTAATTCGGCTCATGACTCGCGTCAGGTAGACCGAAGTCGTTTTGCCGGGACGGATGCCTGGAACATATCCACCGTTTTTCTTCATCTGATCCGCCATTTGCACAGGATTCATCTGTACAAACGTGTAGAAATACGTGAAGCCGATGATCAACAAAACGTACAGCACCATACCGAGCGGATGCGTGTAGTTCAAGTTGGTGATAATCCACTCCGCCACCGCGTTGCCTCTCCAGAAGCTAGCGATCGTCGGAGGAAACATCAACAACGAAAGCGAGAAGATGACCGGAATGACGCCCGCCGCATTCACTTTAAGCGGAATGTGCGTCGACTGTCCTCCGAACATTTTACGGCCTACCACTCGTTTTGCATACTGCACCGGAATTTTACGAACGCCCTGCTGGACGAAAATCACACCGGCGATCAAAGCAATGACCACGACGGCAATAATAACGACCTTCAAGATGTTAAGGAAGAGCGCGCCGCCTGCATCTGCAAATTGCGTTTGGTATATTTGTCTGATGCCAGTCGGGATTGCCGCGACAATCCCTGCGAAGATGATAATGGAAATACCATTTCCAATGCCATTTTCGGTGATTTGTTCCCCTAACCACATCAGAAAAGCAGTCCCAGCCGTAAGCACGATCGCGATCAACGCATACGTCGTAAAGTTCGGATTGATCACAAGACCGGCATATAGACGGTTAAATCCGATCGCCAGACCAAAGGCTTGCACAATTCCCAGCACAATGGTCCCGTAACGGGTAATCTGGCTTAACTTCTTTCTGCCGACTTCTCCTTCTTTAGCCCATTGCGTGAATGTCGGAATGACATCCATGGAAAGAAGCTGCACGATGATGGATGCCGTGATATACGGCATAATCCCCATCGCGAAGATGGAGAATTGGAACAACGCGCCGCCGGAGAATGTATTCAGCAAGCCGAATACACCACCTGCGTTAGCTTGGTCTTGAAGCTTGAGAATGTCTGTGTTGATGTTAGGTACCGGAATAAAAGCACCAATTCTGTAGACGATCAGCACCAGAAGGGTGAAAAGGATCCGTCTCCTCAGATCGTCTACTTTCATAATATTGGATATGGTACGAAACATTAAATCACCTCGGTTTTACCGCCGGCAGCCTGGATTTTCTCTACCGCAGATTGGGAGAACTTGCTAGCCTTAACGTTCAGCTGAACCGTGATTTCACCGTTACCCAAGATTTTGATGCCGTCTTTAGGGTTTTTCACGATGCCGGATTCCAAAAGAACTTCAGGAGTTACTTCCGTACCTGCTGCAAACTTGTTCAAATCCTCTACGTTGATAACCGCATATTCCGTACGGAATCTGTTGTTAAATCCACGTTTTGGCAAGCGACGATAAAGCGGGTTCTGACCGCCTTCGAAGCCCGGACGGACACCGCCGCCGGAACGGGCGTTTTGACCTTTGTGACCGCGAGTAGCTGTTTTACCCATCCCACTACCGATACCACGACCTACACGCTTGCGCGTATCGCGGGAACCTGGAGCGGAAGAAAGCTCATGCAATTTCATCGTTTGCACCTCCTCTAGCTATATGTTAAAACCTTAAGCTTCAATTTCTTTAACTTCGACCAAGTGGCTTACTTGGTTAACCATGCCGCGGATTGCAGCATTGTCTTGTTGTGTAACGGATTGATGCAATTTGCGAAGTCCGAGAGCCGTAACCGTACGACGCTGAGTTTCAGGACGACCGATCAGGCTGCGCTTGAGGGTAATTTGCAGTTGCTTAGCCATGGTATCCCTCCTAACCTAAGAGTTCTTCTACGGTTTTACCGCGAAGCTTAGCAACCTCTTCCGCACGCTTCAGGCGCTGTAAGCCTTCCAGAGTAGCGTTAACCATGTTGATGGAGTTCGAAGACCCGAGGGACTTCGTCAGAATGTCGCCTACGCCTGCCAGTTCAAGAACCGCACGAACCGGGCCGCCGGCGATAACTCCGGTACCTTTCGAAGCAGGCTTAAGCAGTACGCGTCCTGCGCCGAAATGTCCGATCACCATGTGAGGAATTGTCGTTCCGACGATAGGAACGTGAATCAGGTTTTTCTTCGCATCTTCGATACCTTTGCGAATCGCATCTGGTACCTCGGAAGCTTTACCGATTCCCGCGCCTACCCAACCTTTGCCGTCGCCCACAACCACGAGCGCGCTAAAGCTGAAACGGCGACCGCCCTTTACGACTTTAGCTACGCGGTTAATATGAACGACTTTTTCAGTCAGTTCTAATGTATTGGGATCAATACGCAAGTCCTTTACCTCCTTATTGATGATTTGGATTAGAATTCAAGACCTGCTTCACGAGCAGCGTCTGCAAGTGCTTTAACACGTCCATGGTACAGGTAACCGCCGCGGTCGAAAACGACTTTCACGACACCTGCTTTTTTCGCACGCTCAGCGATCAGAGCGCCTACTTTCGAAGCTGCTTCTGCGTTACCACCGTTTCCGAGCCCTTCTTTGAGCTCTTTGTCCTGCGTAGAAGCCGCTGCGATCGTTACGCCTTTAACGTCGTCGATCAGTTGTGCGTACATATGCTTAGCGGAACGGAAAATGTTCAGACGAGGACGTTCTGCCGTTCCTTGAATTTTCTTACGAACGCGAAGATGTCTTTTCAAACGCGCTTTGTTTTTATCGCCTTTGGTAATCATTCGAGGTTCACTCCTTTCGAGTTGGATCATCCGAAGTTCGGATTATGCGATCAGCTTAAGCAGCCTTATTTCTTCTTACCGGCTTTACCTTCTTTGCGAAGGATACGCTCGCCTTCGTATTTAATACCTTTGCCTTTGTACGGCTCAGGCTCACGAACGGAACGAACTTTTGCTGCTGTTGCTCCAACCAACTCTTTGTCGATCCCTTTAACGATGATCTTAGTGTTGGAAGGAACTTCGAACTCGATACCGTTCTCCGGCTCGATTTCAACCGGGTGGGAGTAACCGACGTTCAGAACCAGCTTGTTGCCGGATTTGTTCGCACGGTAACCTACGCCGACGAGATCGAGAGATTTAGCAAAACCATCAGTTACTCCGCTAACCATGTTTTGTACGACACTGCGGGTCGTACCATGCAGAGAGCGGTGCAATTTATTGTCGGAAGGACGTTCTACGGTCAGAACATTGTCCTCAACGCTGATCTTCATATCTCTATGCAATTCACGGCTCAAAGTGCCTTTCGGACCTTTTACCGTAATGAGTGTATTGTCAATAGTCACGTTTACTCCGCTTGGGATCGTGATCGGTTTGCGACCAATACGGGACATGTTGTGCACCTCCGTTCATTCAAAATCTAGATTACCAAACGTAGCAGATTACCTCTCCGCCAGCTTTGGATTGACGAGCTTCTTTATCCGTCATCACGCCTTTGGACGTGGACAGAATTGCGATTCCCAAACCGCCAAGTACGCGAGGCACTTCTTGGCTTTTCGCGTAAACGCGAAGGCCCGGTTTGCTGATTCTTTTGAGTCCTGTAATAACGCGCTCATTGTTAGGGCCGTATTTCAGGAACAAGCGGATGATGCCTTGCTTGCTGTCTTCGATATATTCAGCGTCACGAATGAAGCCTTCCTTCTTGAGGATCTCAGCGATTTCTCTTTTGACCTTCGAAGCCGGAATTTCGACAGTTTCATGACGAACGACGTTAGCGTTGCGGATGCGTGTAAGCATATCTGCAATTGGATCGGACATAACCATGTGTTGTGAACCTCCTTCCCGAGAGCTTAAAGTTTACCAGCTTGCTTTCTTCACGCCAGGAATCTGGCCTTTGTATGCCAATTCGCGGAAGCAAATTCTGCAAATTTTGAATTTCCGTAGTACGGAATGCGGGCGACCGCAGCGTTCGCAGCGTGTGTAAGCCTGCACCTTGAATTTCGGAGGACGCTGCTGCTTAATCTTCATCGAAGTTTTTGCCACTTCAGTTTACACCTCCAAAGTCTCCATTAGGAAAACTTGCTTCGTAAGCATGTTATTTGGAAAACGGCATGCCCAATTGAGCCAACAATTCGCGGGACTCTTCGTCCGTTTTAGCCGTTGTGACGATAACGATATCCATACCGCGCACTTTATCCACTTTATCGTACTCAACCTCTGGGAAGATGAGTTGTTCTTTCAAACCGAGCGTGTAGTTACCGCGGCCGTCAAAAGCCTTGGTGGAAACGCCGCGGAAGTCGCGTACGCGAGGAAGAGCAACGTTGAACAATTTATCCAAGAAGTGATACATACGCTCGCCGCGAAGCGTAACTTTCACACCGATCGGCATATTTTCACGCAGCTTGAAGCCTGCGATCGATTTTTTCGCTCTGGTGATAACCGGCTTTTGTCCGGAGATCAACTGCAGATCGTTAACAGCGGTATCGAGCACTTTGGAGTTAGCAACTGCCTCACCAACACCCATGTTGATAACCACTTTTTCAATTTTCGGAACCTGCATCACCGTGGTGTAGTTGAATTTCTGCATCAGGCCAGGCGTAATTTCGTTCAAAAAGCGATCTTTCATTCTTGCAGCCATGAATCCGTGTACCTCCTTTCTTACTTATACGATTAGTCGATAACTTCGCCGGATTTTTTCGCAACGCGAACTTTCTTGCCGTTGTCCAGCACTTTGTAACCTACGCGAGTAGGTTGGCCGCTCTTCGGATCTACCAGCATCACGTTGGATGCGTGGATCGGAGCTTCTTGCGTGATAATGCCGCCTTGCGGATTTTGTTGGGAAGGCTTCGAATGCTTCTTGATCATGTTCACGCCTTCGACCAACACACGGTTTTCACGAGGGAAAGCTGCGATAACGCGGCCTTTCTTCCCTTTGTCTTTACCCGTGATAACAAAAACCGTATCGTCTTTTTTCACGTGCAATTTATTGTTGTGAGACTCGAGTTTCTTCGGTTGTTTTGGCACTGTGTACACCTCCTACAAACTTTCCTATGAAAGCCGACTTCGTAAGCAGCTGGTTTATTAGATAACTTCCGGAGCCAGAGAAACGATCTTCATGAAGTCTCTGTCGCGAAGTTCGCGAGCAACCGGTCCGAAGATACGTGTGCCGCGCGGGCTCTTATCTTCTTTTACAACTACGGCTGCGTTCTCGTCAAAGCTGATGTAGGATCCGTCCTTACGGCGAGCACCGCGTCTCGTACGCACGACTACTGCTTTAACAACGTCGCCCTTTTTGACAACGCCACCTGGTGTTGCTTCTTTCACGGAGCAAATGATCAGATCACCGATGTTAGCCGTACGACGACCCGTACCACCCAACACGCGGATACACATCAGTTGCTTCGCACCAGAGTTGTCAGCTACGTTCAAACGAGTAAAAGGTTGAATCATTGTGTATTCCCTCCTTCCGGAATTGATGCCCGATGCTTATATTAAACGATAACCGCTTTTTCTACGACTTCGACCAGTCTCCAACGCTTGTCTTTGGAAAGCGGACGAGTTTCCATGATTTTCACAACATCGCCGATTTTCGCTTCGTTGTTTTCGTCATGAGCTTTGAATTTCTTCGTATATTTAATGCGTTTGTGGTACAAGTCGTGTTTTTTGTAGGTTTCTACAGCCACAACGATGGTTTTGTCCATTTTGTCGCTTACGACTTTACCCAGCTGCGTTTTACGCTCGTTGCGTTCAGCCATTCTGAGATCCTCCTCTCTCATTCATTAACTAGTGATTCCCAATTCTCTTTCACGCAAAACAGTCTTTGCCCGGGCAATCTCTTTGCGGACTTTTTGAATTTGTACGGGATTATCCAGTTGACCTGTAGCCAGTTGAAAACGGAGGTTAAAGAGCTGCTCTTTAAATCCGGCAATCTTTTGTTCGATCTCAGCAGTGGTTAAGTTGCGAAATTCACTAGCTTTCATTTGCTTCACCACCTACTTCTTCTCTTTTCACAAACTTCGTTTTGATCGGCAGCTTGTGAGAGGCGAGACGCATAGCTTCACGGGCGATTTCTTCGCTTACGCCGGCAAGTTCGAACATAACTTTGCCTGGCTTAACGACAGCAACCCATTTTTCTACGTTACCTTTACCGCTACCCATCCGAACTTCAAGCGGCTTTTGGGTGATCGGTTTGGAAGGGAAAATCTTGATCCAAACTTTACCGCCCCGCTTGATGTAACGAGTCATTGCAATACGGGCAGCTTCGATTTGACGGTTGGTTACCCAAGCCGGCTCCATCGCTTGCAAGCCGTATTCACCGAAATGAACTTCCGTACCGCCTTTAGCGCGACCGCGCATATTGCCGCGGTGCTCTTTGCGGTGTTTCACACGTTTAGGAACTAACATGATTAGTTGCCTCCTTCCGTAGCAGCCTTTTTCTTAGCCGTTGGAAGAACTTCGCCACGATAGATCCATACTTTTACGCCGATCCGACCGTAAGTGGTGTGAGCTTCTGCCGTACCGTAGTCGATGTCCGCACGCAATGTATGAAGAGGAACCGTACCCTCGCTGTAACCTTCCGTTCTGGCGATTTCCGCTCCGCCCAGACGACCGCTAACCGATGTCTTAATCCCTTTTGCACCGGATCTCATCGTTCTTTGAATCGATTGTTTCAATGCACGACGGAACGATACGCGACGCTCCAATTGTTGTGCAATGCTTTCTGCAACCAAGATTGCGTCCAGCTCTGGATGTTTCACTTCAGAGATGTTGATGTGTACTTTTTTGCCGTTCGTCAGCTTAGTCAGGTAACCGCGAATCACTTCAACCTCGGAACCGCCTTTACCGATAACCATGCCTGGCTTCGCCGTATGAATCGTCACGTTCACGCGATTAGCGGCACGTTCGATTTCAATGCGGGAAACGGCAGACTCTTTCAACTTTTGTTTCAAATATTCACGGATTTTTACGTCTTCCATCAGCAAGTCGCCGAAATCTTTGCCGGCGTACCATTTGGATTCCCAATCACGGATAATACCGATGCGAAGTCCTACCGG
Organism: Paenibacillus tyrphae; assembly: GCF_027925525.1. GTDB lineage: Bacteria > Bacillota > Bacilli > Paenibacillales > NBRC-103111 > Paenibacillus_G > Paenibacillus_G tyrfis_B. The sequence goes on from NZ_BSDJ01000043.1 coordinate 21,322, forward strand.
GTTTACTTTTTGACCCACACGTTGTCCCTCCTTATTTCTCAGATACCACTAATGTAATGTGGCTGGTACGTTTATTGATGCGGCTCGCGCGACCCATCGCACGAGGGCGGAATCTTTTCAAAGTCGGGCCTTGGTCCACAAATACTTGCGAAACCACCAGACTGTTAGGATCCATGGAGTAGTTATGCTCCGCGTTGGCAATAGCCGAATTGAGCAATTTCTCAACGATCGGGGAAGCTGCCTTCGGCGTGTGACGCAGGATTGCGATCGCTTCGCCCACTTGCTTGCCGCGAATCAAGTCAACAACGAGTTGCGCTTTGCGCGGAGCAATGCGAACGTATCTTACAATAGCTTTAGCTTGTTGCATGGATGTACCTCCTCTCATTCACAAACTGATCTGTAGGTTCCGAACCTAGCGTTTACCCGTCTTCTTGTCGTCATCGTGTCCTTTGTAAGTACGGGTTGGTGCAAACTCACCGAGTTTATGTCCGACCATATCTTCCGTTACGTATACCGGAACATGCTTTCTGCCGTCATACACACCGAACGTGTGACCGATGAATTGCGGGAAAATCGTGGAGCGGCGAGACCAAGTTTTGATCACTTGCCTCTTCGCGCCCTCAACGTTCATGCCTTCGACTTTCTTCAAAAGGTAGCCATCTACGAAAGGCCCTTTTTTCAAACTGCGACCCATGTTTCGTTCCTCCCTTCTTTAACCGAACCGAAAAAGTAATTACTTCGTGCGGCGACGTACAATATATTGATTGGAAGCTTTGTTCTTCTTCCGCGTTTTGTATCCGAGCGTCGGTTTGCCCCAAGGAGACATCGGGGATTTGCGTCCGATCGGGGAGCGACCTTCACCACCACCGTGCGGGTGATCGTTCGGGTTCATTACGGAACCGCGAACTTCCGGTCTTTGACCCAACCAACGGGAACGGCCGGCTTTACCGATCTTCACGAGTTCGTAATCTTCGTTACCTACGGATCCGATTGTCGCGCGGCAAACTTTGAGGATTTTTCTCATTTCGCCGGAAGACAAACGAACCGTTACATATTGCTCTTCTTTACCGAGCAATTGAGCTTCCGTACCGGCTGCGCGAACCAATTGTCCGCCTTTGCCAGGCTTCAGCTCGATATTGTGGATAACCGTACCCACCGGAATGTTTTCCAGAGGAAGTGCGTTACCGATTTTGATGTCGGCATTCGGACCGGATACGATTTGATCGCCCACTTTCAAGCCTTTCGGAGCGATGATGTAGCGCTTCTCGCCATCCACGTAGTGGATCAATGCGATGTTAGCGGAACGGTTCGGGTCGTACTCGATTGTAGCAACGCGACCAGGTATTCCATCTTTGTTCCGTTTAAAATCGATGATGCGGTATTTACGTTTGTGTCCGCCGCCTTGATGACGAACCGTAATTTTACCTTGGTTGTTCCGACCCGCTTTTTTGCTCAAAGGAGCCAAAAGCGATTTCTCCGGTGTGGATGTTGTGATTTCTTCAAAAGTAGAAACCGACATCGCACGTCTTGCAGGAGAGGTTGGTTTATATTTTTTAATTGGCACGTGGATTCCCTCCTTACTTCAAAAAATTAAACTTGCGAGTTTTCAAAGAACTCCAGTTCTTTGCTGTCTGCGCTTAAAGTGACGATCGCTTTTTTCCATTCGGACGTATATCCGGAATAGCGGCCATAACGCTTCGGCTTCGCCGGCATTCTGAGCGTATTCACGTTCGTTACTTTTACTTTGAAGATTTGCTCGATCGCTTGTTTGACTTCCGTTTTATTCGAACGGATGTCCACTTCGAACACATATTTCTTTTCCGCCATCATTTCGCTGGAACGTTCGGTAATGACCGGGCGCTTAATAATATCGCGAGGGTTTTTCATTACGCAAACACCTCCTCTACCTTTTGCACGGCATCCTTCGTAATGATCAGCTTGTCGTAAACCATAACATCAAGGACGTTGATTCCTTCGGCAGCAACAAACTTCACGCCAGGGATGTTACGTGCAGACAATGCTACGTTCTCGTCATACGCAGCCGTCACAACCAAAGCTTTACGATCCACTTTGAGGTTATTCAAAATCGCTGCAAATTCTTTTGTTTTCGGTTGAGCCAATTGCAATTGGTCAAGCACGATAATTTCGCTCGCCTTCACCTTGGAAGACAACGCGGATTTGATCGCCAGACGACGAACTTTCTTAGGCAGTTTGTAGGCATAGCTGCGAGGTGTCGGACCAAAAACGGTACCGCCGCCTTTCCATTGCGGAGAGCGAATACTACCTTGACGAGCACGGCCTGTGCCTTTTTGTTTCCACGGTTTACGGCCACCGCCACGAACTTCGGAACGACCTTTCGTTTTATGCGTACCTGCACGAAGGGACGCACGCTGCATCAATACCGCTTCATTCAATACATGAACGTGCGGCTCGATTCCGAACACGCTATCCGCGAGTTCCACTTCGCCTACTTGGGCACCACTAACGTTAAACACTGCTACTTTTGGCATTTGTTATCCTCCTTTCCGTCTTTCTTACTTCTTCACCGAAGACTTTATCGAAACGAAGCTGTTTTTAGGACCCGGAATGGAGCCTTTGATCAGAAGAACGTTGCGTTCAACGTCTACTTTCACAACTTCGAGCTTTTGAATCGTAACGGTTTCCGTACCCATGTGACCCGGCAATTTCTTACCTTTAGGAACACGGTTAGCTTGGATGGAACCCATCGAACCCGGACCGCGGTGGTAACGGGAACCGTGAGCCATCGGACCAGTAGATTGGTTATGTCTTTTGATAACGCCTTGGAATCCTTTACCCTTGGAAGTTCCTGTTACATCAACGAATTCACCTTCGGAGAATACGTCGGCTTTGATTTCTTGGCCAACTTCATACTCGGAAATCTGAACGCCGCGAAACTCCTTAACGTAGCGCTTAGGCGTTGCGCCTGCTTTTTTCGCATGGCCCAACTCAGGTTTGTTCGCGTTCTTTTCTTTCTTATCGGCAAAACCGATTTGGATGGCTTCGTAACCGTCGTTCTCCGAATCCTTCTTCTGCAGCACTGTGCAAGGACCTGCTTGGATTACAGTTACCGGTACAACCAATCCTTCTGGCGTAAATACTTGAGTCATCCCAAGCTTTTTACCTAAGATACCTTTTGTCATCGTTGACACCTCTTTTCCTCTCTTGCTTGTCGCTTATTTATCCACAACCGTATATTACAGTTTGATTTCGATATCCACACCGGACGGCAGATCCAGACGCATCAGCGCATCAACGGTTTGCGGCGTCGGATTAACGATATCGATCAAACGCTTATGTGTGCGCATTTCGAATTGCTCACGCGAATCTTTGTACTTGTGAACCGCACGCAGAATCGTGATGATTTGCTTCTCAGTTGGAAGCGGAATCGGACCAGACACTCCTGCACCGGAACGTTTGGCTGTTTCCACGATCTTCTCTGCGGATTGATCCAGCACTCTGTGATCATAAGCCTTCAAACGAATACGAATCTTTTGCTTTGCCATAGTATTCCCTCCTTCTATCGCCCAATTTAGTATCGGACATACTCCGTGAAAATCTCCTGACGCCGTCCCTATGGCAAAGGGGCCGGGTGTGTCAGCAACCTCTCACATCATCGCAACGTCACAGACCAACGTTCACTATTATATTAAATGCGGAACCAAAAAGCAAGAAAAAATTCGACATTTGCCTAAAAAAATTAAAAACCCTTCATCTCATAGAGATGAAGGGCAAAGTCCGGAGACTAAAATTACTTCGTGATGGAAGCAACGGCACCGGCACCAACGGTACGGCCGCCTTCGCGGATAGCGAAGCGAGTACCTTCTTCGATAGCGATCGGAGCGATCAGCTCAACCGTTACCGTGATGTTGTCGCCAGGCATAACCATCTCTGTGCCTTCCGGCAGGTTGATGATACCCGTAACATCCGTTGTACGGAAGTAGAATTGCGGACGGTAGCCAGTGAAGAACGGCTTATGACGTCCACCCTCTTCTTTAGTCAAAACGTAGATTTGAGCGGAGAAGTTCGTGTGCGGTTTAACCGAACCCGGTTTAGCCAAAACTTGTCCACGCTCGATGTCTTTACGGTCTACACCGCGAAGCAGTGCGCCGATGTTGTCGCCCGCTTGAGCGGAATCCAGAAGCTTACGGAACATTTCTACGCCCGTAACAACGGATTTGCGAGTTTCTTCAACCAGACCGATGATTTCGATCTCGTCGCCGACTTTAACTACACCGCGCTCTACACGACCTGTAGCAACGGTACCACGACCAGTGATCGTGAACACGTCCTCTACCGGCATCAAGAAAGGCTTGTCAGTGTCGCGCTCAGGCGTCGGGATGTAGGAATCGATGTGCTCGAACAGCTCAACGATTTTGTCAGCCCAAGGACCGTCTGGGTTTTGCAGTGCTTCACGAGCTGCGCCGCGAACGATCGGAGTGTCGTCGCCCGGGAACTCGTACTCGTTGAGCAGGTCGCGAACTTCCATTTCAACCAGTTCAAGAAGCTCTTCGTCTTCAACCATGTCGCATTTGTTGAGGAATACGACGATGTAAGGTACGCCTACCTGACGGGACAACAGGATGTGCTCGCGAGTTTGCGGCATTGGGCCGTCAGCTGCGGATACAACCAGGATTGCGCCGTCCATTTGAGCTGCGCCAGTGATCATGTTTTTAACGTAGTCGGCGTGGCCTGGGCAGTCAACGTGTGCGTAGTGACGGTTAGGAGTTTCATATTCAACGTGCGCAGTGGAGATCGTGATACCGCGCTCGCGCTCTTCCGGAGCTTTGTCGATTTGGTCGAATGCTACAGCAGCACCGCCGTATTTTTTGGACAATACTGTAGTGATTGCCGCTGTCAAAGTTGTTTTACCATGGTCAACGTGACCGATGGTACCAATGTTAACGTGCGGTTTATTACGCTCAAATTTCGCTTTTGCCATGAGTAGATTGCCTCCTTAAATAATCTAAATATATTAGGCGCCTTTGTTCTTTGCGACGATTTCGTCAGCAATGGACTTAGGCACTTCTTCATAATGGGAAATTTCCATCGAGTATACGCCGCGACCTTGCGTACGGGAACGCAGTGTCGTGGAGTAACCGAACATTTCGGAGAGAGGCACTTTCGCACGAATAACTTGAGCTCCGTGACGAGTATCCATACCCTCGATCCGTCCGCGGCGGGAGTTCAGGTCGCCCATAACGTCGCCCATGTACTCTTCCGGTACGGTAACTTCCACTTTCATGATTGGCTCAAGCAGAACCGGGCGGCATTTTTCCGCAGCGGCTTTGAGGGCCATGGAACCTGCGATTTTAAACGCCATCTCGGAGGAGTCAACATCATGGTAAGATCCGTCGACTACGGTAGCTTTGATGTCTACAAGCGGGAAGCCTGCATACACGCCGTTTTTCATCGACTCTTCGATACCAGCTTGGATCGGAGCAATGTATTCTCTCGGAATCGCACCGCCGACGATCTTGCTTTCGAATTGGAAGCCTGTTCCCGGCTCAAGCGGTGCGAACTCCACCCAACAGTGTCCGTATTGACCACGGCCACCGGATTGGCGAACGAATTTACCTTCGACTTTAGCCGCTTGACGGAACGTTTCGCGGTAAGCAACCTGCGGTTTACCCACGTTGGTTTCTACCTTGAACTCGCGAAGCATACGGTCAACGAGGATCTCCAGATGAAGCTCACCCATACCGGCGATGATCGTTTGGCCTGTTTCTTCGTTCGTTTTTGCGCGGAACGTAGGATCTTCTTCAGCCAATTTAGCCAAAGCGATACCCATTTTGTCTTGGTCGGCTTTCGTTTTCGGCTCAACCGCGAGTTCGATAACCGGCTCAGGGAAGTTCATCGACTCCAGAATTACCGGGTTTTTCTCGTCGCAAAGCGTATCGCCGGTCGTTGTATCTTTCAAGCCTACGGCAGCAGCGATATCACCAGCATATACGATGCTGATTTCTTGACGGCTGTTCGCGTGCATTTGAAGAATACGGCCGATCCGTTCACGCTTGCCTTTCGTTGCATTGACCACGTAGGAACCGGAGTTCAGGATACCGGAGTATACGCGGAAGAATGTCAACTTACCGACAAACGGGTCTGTCATGATTTTGAACGCAAGCGCCGCGAACGGCTCGTCGTCAGACGATTTGCGTACAACTTCCGATCCGTCTTCCAGCGTACCTTTAATATCCGGTACGTCGAGCGGGGATGGAAGGTAAGCAACAACGGCATCCAACATAGGCTGTACACCTTTGTTTCTGTAGGAAGAACCGCAAATAACCGGGAAGATTTTCACTTCGCACACGCCTTTACGGAGTGCGGCTTTGATTTCCTCGACGGTAATCTCTTCGCCTTCGAGGTATTTCATCGTGAGCTCTTCGTCCAGCTCGGCAACTTTCTCGATAAGCTCTGTACGGAGCTCCTCGACTCTTCCCTTGTATTCTTCCGGGATTTCGCTTTGCTCAACGTCTTTGCCAAGGTCGTCTTTATAGATATAGGCGACTTGTTCAACCAGATCGATAATGCCTCTGAAATCACTTTCAGCACCGATCGGCAGTTGAATGGCAACGGCATTTGCGCCCAATTTGTCGCGCATTTGCTGTACGGCACCCAGGAAATCTGCACCAATGATATCCATCTTGTTAACGTAAGCAATCCGAGGAACGCCGTAACGGTCCGCTTGACGCCAAACGGTTTCGGACTGAGGCTCAACGCCTTCCTTGGCACTGAATACGCCAACTGCTCCGTCCAATACGCGCAGGGAACGTTCAACTTCAACGGTGAAGTCAACGTGACCCGGGGTGTCGATAATATTGATGCGGTGACCTTTCCATTGAGCGGTCGTAGCGGCGGACGTGATCGTGATTCCGCGCTCCTGTTCCTGCTCCATCCAGTCCATCGTTGCGCCACCTTCGTGAACTTCACCGATTTTGTGCACGCGGCCTGTGTAGAACAGAATACGCTCGGTCGTGGTCGTCTTACCGGCATCGATATGCGCCATGATCCCGATGTTACGCGTATCTTTTAAGGAGAACTCTCTTGCCATCAGGTTGTCTCCTTCCTATTGATAGGAATAAAATTTTACCAACGATAGTGAGCGAATGCTCTGTTGGCTTCAGCCATTTTGTGCGTATCTTCACGTTTTTTAACAGAAGCGCCCGTGTTGTTGCTTGCATCGATGATCTCTTGCGCCAATCTTTCTTCCATCGTCTTCTCACCGCGCAGGCGGGAGTAGTTGACGAGCCAGCGAAGTCCGAGCGTCGTGCGACGTTCAGGTCTAACTTCAATCGGTACTTGGTAGTTAGCTCCCCCCACACGGCGGGCTTTGACTTCGAGAACAGGCATAATGTTTTTGATGGCTTGTTCGAAAACTTCCATCGGCTCTTTACCTGTACGCTCTTGGATCAGATTGAAAGCATTGTAAAGCAGCTGTTGAGCTACTCCTCTTTTACCATCAATCATGATGCGGTTGATCAAACGGGTAACAAGCTTGCTGTTATACACCGGATCTGGCAATACGTCTCTGCGAGTAACTGGACCTTTACGAGGCATAGTTATCCCCCTTTCTCAAAAAGTTCATTAGATTCCTACTCATTATTTCTTCACTTTCGGGCGTTTCGCGCCGTACTTGGAACGAGCTTGTTTACGGTTGTTCACGCCTGCAGTATCAAGCGCACCGCGAACGATATGGTAACGTACCCCCGGAAGGTCTTTTACCCGACCTCCGCGGATCAGCACCACGCTGTGCTCTTGCAGGTTGTGTCCGATACCCGGGATGTAAGCTGTAACCTCGACACGGTTGGTCAAACGAACACGCGCATATTTACGAAGTGCGGAGTTCGGTTTCTTCGGCGTCATCGTACCTACACGAGTACACACACCGCGTTTTTGAGGGGAGCTCAGATCCGTTGCTTCTCTTTTCAGAGCGTTGAAGCCTCTTTGAAGAGCAGGGGATTTGGATTTTACAACTTTAGCTTGACGTCCTTTACGAACGAGCTGGTTAATTGTTGGCATATTGGCCACCTCCTTCATCGTAATTGATGTTGCAATTTTCAAGCCCACAGATCCAGGCGAGTCGTAAATGAACAAAGGAAAAGTTTTTGCCTTCGATCCATCGCTGTTTCTCAGACAAAAACGTCTATTCATTCACCACCGCAGCCACAGCTGCGCCTACATCGATTCCACACGCTTTACCTAACATTTTCATGGAGTCCACGTATGTCACTTTAACCCCGCATTTCTTGCAGAGGTTAACTATTTTTATCGTAATTCGCGGATCTGCATCTTTCGCAATGAACACTTCCGTGGCTTGGCTTTGCTCCACCGTCTTCATCGCTTGCTTCGTGCCGATAGTCAGTTTCGCAGCCTGCTTCACTCTATCATAAGACATGTGACAACCCCTCCAAGGGACAGGTGACGAGCCTCTAAAATGGCACACTTTGATATATTAGCACTTCAATTATACCCTGTCAAGAATAAAGACTTGCCTTTAAACAAGATTTTTCAATCCAAATTTTAAAGGCAAGTCTATGACATGCTCTATTCTACCGTTACGGCTTCCGCCTCGGTCATTTCTTCATCCAGCGGAACGGCATTCGGGTCGGTGATACGGATGTTGCGGTATCTCGACATTCCCGTACCGGCCGGAATCAGCTTCCCGATGATGACATTCTCTTTCAGGCCGAGCAATTGGTCGACTTTTCCTTTGATCGCCGCATCGGTAAGAACTCGGGTGGTTTCTTGGAACGATGCCGCAGACAGGAACGAATCGGTTTCCAGCGACGCTTTGGTGATCCCGAGGAGCACCGGCTTCGCTACCGCAGGTTCTTCGCCCGCGAAGAGAGCCACTTTGTTCGCTTCCTCGTATTCGTGGATATCCACGAACGAGCCTGGAAGCAGCGTCGTATTACCCGCATCGACGATACGGATTTTACGCAGCATCTGGCGGATCATAACCTCAACGTGCTTGTCGTTGATTTCTACCCCTTGGTTCCGGTATACGCGCTGAACCTCTTGCAAAATATAGTTCTGCACGCCGCGGATCCCTTTGATGCGCAGCATTTCTTTCGGGTCGATCGAACCCTCGGTCAGCTCGTCGCCAGCCTCTACGGTCTGGTTGACGGAGACCCGGATACGGGAACCGTAAGAGATGGAGTACACCTTGGATTCCGCTTCGCCTTGAACCTCGATCTCCCGGCGGTCTTTGGCTTCGCGAATTTCTTTTACCACGCCGTCGATCTCGGAAATCGTCGCTTGCCCTTTCGGATTCCGCGCTTCGAAAAGCTCCTGAATCCGCGGCAAACCTTGGGTAATATCGTCGCCCGCAACGCCCCCGGTATGGAACGTACGCATCGTCAGCTGCGTTCCCGGTTCCCCGATGGATTGCGCCGCGATAATACCTACGGCTTCACCGATCTCAACATGTTGGCCTGTAGCCAAGTTACGTCCGTAACATTTTTTACATACGCCGTGTCTGGAGCGGCAGCTGAGTACGGAACGAATCTGTACCTTTTCAATGCCGGCTTCAATAATCCGGTCGGCTTTCCCAGCTTCAATGAGATCGTTACGGGAAACAATAACTTCACCGGTCTGCGGATCGCGGATCGTTTCAAAGGAATAACGGCCTTCGATCCGATCGTACAGATCTTCGATAACCTCTTTACCGTCTTGAATGCGGCTGACCAAGAAGCCTTTGTCCGTACCGCAATCCTCATCGCGTACGATGACGTCCTGCGCCACGTCGACAAGACGACGGGTCAAGTAACCGGAGTCGGCGGTACGAAGCGCCGTATCGGCCAAACCTTTCCGCGCACCGTGCGTGGAGATAAAGTACTCCAAGACCGTCAGGCCTTCGCGGAAGTTCGATTTGATCGGCAATTCGTAGATCCGGCCTGTCGGCGTCGCCATCAGACCGCGCATCCCGCCAAGCTGGGTGATCTGCGATTTGTTACCGCGCGCCTTGGACTCGACCATCATGTTGATGGAGTTGTATTTATCAAGCGACTTCATCAAAATGTCGGTAATTTCATCCTTCGCCTTACTCCAGATCGCAATGACGCGTTCATACCGCTCGTCGTCCGTAATCAAGCCGCGGCGGTATTGGTTCGTCACGACCCGAACTTTTTCGTCGGACTCGTGAAGAATCTCGTCCTTCTCCTGTGGAACGGTAACGTCTGCCACCGCGATCGTGATCCCTGCCCGCGTGGAATAAGTAAAGCCAAGCTGCTTAATGTTATCTAGCGTAATCGATGTTTGCGTCGTATGGTACCGGCGGAAGCATTCGGCGATGATTGTACCCAGGTAGTCTTTACCTACGGCCTTCGTCTCCGGCAGCTCTTCCATCGCTTTGCGGATGTCTCCGCCTTTTTCGAATACGAAATAGTTATCTGACGCACCGTTCAACAAGTTCGCTTTGGTCGCTTCGTTGATGTACGGGAAGTCAACGGGATAAATCTCATTAAAGATGATTTTTCCGATCGTTGTAATAAGCATGGCTTCTTGCTGCTCCGGCGTAAAGCTCGTTTTCCCAAGCGCTTTGGTCGGAATGGCTACACGGGCATGAAGCGAAGCGTCTCCGCGATGATACAGGGACACGGCTTCGGCAACGGTACGAAGAATCGTCATCGAGCCTTTCGCTTGCTTATTCTCGGTCGTCAAGTAGAAGCTGCCGAGAACCATATCCTGCGAAGGCGTAACGACAGGCTTGCCGTCTTTCGGGTTCAAGATGTTCCCTGAAGCCAGCATCAAAACGCGAGCTTCCGCTTGCGCTTCTGCGGACAGCGGCACGTGAACGGCCATCTGGTCACCGTCGAAGTCGGCGTTATAAGCCGTACATACGAGCGGATGCAGCTTGATCGCGCGCCCTTCGACCAGGATCGGCTCGAACGCCTGAATCCCGAGACGGTGAAGCGTGGGGGCGCGGTTAAGCAGGACCGGATGCTCCTTGATCACTTCTTCGAGCACGTCCCATACTTCCGGGCTGACGCGTTCCACTTTGCGCTTCGCGCTCTTGATGTTGTGTGCAAGACCTTTATTGACAAGCTCCTTCATGACGAAAGGCTTAAACAGCTCAAGCGCCATTTCTTTCGGGAGCCCGCATTGGTACATCTTCAGGCTCGGTCCTACAACGATAACGGAACGGCCGGAATAGTCAACCCGCTTACCGAGCAGGTTTTGACGGAAACGGCCTTGCTTCCCTTTCAGCATATGGCTGAGCGATTTGAGCGGCCTGTTGCCCGGACCCGTTACCGGACGGCCACGGCGACCGTTGTCGATCAAGGCGTCAACGGCTTCCTGCAGCATCCGTTTCTCGTTCTGCACGATAATGTCGGGAGCGCCCAAGTCGAGCAGTCTTTTCAGACGGTTGTTCCGGTTAATTACCCGGCGGTACAGGTCGTTCAAGTCGGAGGTCGCAAAACGTCCGCCGTCCAACTGTACCATCGGACGGAGCTCCGGAGGAATGACCGGCAGTACGTCCAGCACCATCCACTCCGGCATATTTTTCGAGTTACGGAAAGCTTCCATGACCTCCAACCGCTTGATTGCGCGGTTGCGGCGTTGGCCCTGTGCGGTTTTCAGCTCTTCCTTCAGCATATCGACTTCTTTCTCGATGTCGATGTCCTGCAGAAGCTTCTTCACCGCTTCGGCACCCATGCCGGCTTGGAACGCATAGCCGTACTTTTCGCGATAGCTGCGGTATTCCTTCTCCGACAGCAGCTGTTTTTTCTCCAGCGGCGTGTCTCCCGGATCCGTTACGACATAGGATGCGAAATAGATGATCTCCTCCAGCGAACGGGGAGACATGTCAAGCGCAAGGCCCATGCGGCTCGGAATGCCTTTGAAATACCAAATATGCGAAACCGGCGCAGCCAGTTCGATATGACCCATACGCTCGCGGCGCACTTTTTGGCGAGTAACCTCTACGCCGCATCGGTCACAGACGACGCCTTTGTAACGGACGCGTTTATATTTACCGCAATGACATTCCCAGTCTTTGGTCGGCCCGAAGATTTTCTCACAGAACAAGCCTTCCTTTTCCGGCTTCAACGTTCGATAGTTGATCGTTTCCGGTTTCTTCACTTCGCCTCTGGACCACGAACGTATCTTATCGGGGGAAGCCAATCCGATTTTCATGTACTCAAAATTATTGACGTCGATCAAGGAGCAACCCTCCTCCATGTTTTGTGCAGCAAAATCTGTGTGCGGGCATATGCCCATGACTTACGTCCGTAAAGCATTCCATCACAGCCTTACTCTACACCTAGCTCCGCGCCTTCGAGATTCAGGTTCAGCTTGTCGCTGGTCACCTCATCCTCATCGTCCATTTCCTTCATTTCGATCTCTTCTTCGTTCTCAGACAAGATTTTCACATCCATACCCAAGCTTTGAAGCTCTTTGATCAATACTTTGAAGGATTCCGGAACGCCTGGCTCCGGAACGTTCTCGCCCTTGACGATCGATTCGTACGTCTTCACGCGGCCGACGACATCGTCGGACTTGACCGTCAAGATTTCCTGCAGCGTATAAGCTGCGCCGTACGCCTCAAGCGCCCAAACCTCCATCTCCCCGAAGCGCTGACCGCCGAACTGCGCTTTACCACCGAGCGGCTGCTGCGTAACGAGTGAGTATGGTCCTGTGGAACGGGCATGGATTTTATCGTCAACCATGTGCGCCAGCTTGATCATGTACATGACGCCAACGGTAACTTCACGTTCAAACGGGTCTCCCGTCCGGCCGTCATACAGCATCGTTTTACCGTTGCGCTGCATACCGGCTTCTTCCATCGTATCGAAAACGTCGTATTCCCGGGCGCCGTCGAATACCGGCGTAGCTGTGTGAATACCGAGATATTTCGCAGCCATCCCCAAGTGAACTTCCAGCACCTGTCCGATGTTCATCCGGGAAGGAACCCCCAGCGGGTTCAATACGACTTCAACCGGCGTCCCGTCCGGCATGAACGGCATGTCCTCTTCCGGCAAAATGCGCGCGATAACCCCTTTGTTACCGTGACGTCCCGCCATTTTGTCGCCTTCGGAAATTTTCCGTTTTTGGGCAATATAGACGCGTACCAATTGATTGACGCCTGGAGGAAGCTCGTCGCCATTCTCGCGAGTGAACACCTTCACGTCGACTACGATTCCGTCCGTACCGTGAGGCACGCGAAGCGAAGTGTCGCGGACTTCGCGGGCTTTCTCCCCGAAGATCGCGTGCAGAAGACGCTCTTCGGCCGTAAGCTCGGTTACCCCTTTAGGCGTAACTTTTCCGACCAGAATGTCGCCGGCGGCGATTTCCGCACCGACGCGGATAATGCCGCGTTCGTCCAAGTTCTTCAGCGCGTCTTCGCCCACGTTCGGAATATCGCGGGTGATTTCTTCCGGTCCGAGCTTGGTGTCACGCGCTTCGGATTCGTATTCTTCAATGTGAATGGAAGTATAGACGTCTTCCTTCACTAATTTTTCGCTAAGCAGAATCGCATCCTCGTAGTTGTAGCCTTCCCAAGTCATGAAAGCAACGACGACGTTGCGGCCAAGCGCCAGCTCACCCTGCTCGGTCGAAGGACCGTCGGCCAAAATGTCGCCGACGCGAACCTGTTCGCCCTTATGGCAAATCGGACGCTGGTTGATGCAAGTCCCTTGGTTGGAACGCAAAAACTTGTGCAGCTTATGCTTGATAATGTCTCCGTTGACCAAGCGGCCATCCACCATCTCTTGGCGACGTACCCAGATCTCGTTAGCCGAAACTCGTTCGACGATGCCGTTCACTTTGGAAACGATACATACGCCGGAATCTTTGGCCGATTTGTGCTCCATCCCCGTACCGACAAGCGGCGACTTCGGAATAAGAAGCGGTACCGCCTGACGTTGCATGTTCGAACCCATCAGGGCGCGGTTGGAGTCGTCATTTTCAAGGAACGGAATCAATGCCGTCGCCACGGACACGACCTGTTTCGGAGAAACGTCCATGTAATCGACGCGGTCTTTAGGCAAGGTCAAAATATCGTCTTTGTAACGCACGATGACGGAGTCGTTGGCAAACTTGCCATCCTCGGTCAGTTCGGCGTTCGCCTGTGCGACAACATAGTTGTCCTCTTCATCGGCTGTCAAATAGGCGATTTCATCCGTCACCATACCCGTATTCGGGTCGACGCGCCGATACGGAGCTTCGATAAAGCCGAACTCATTGACACGCGCAAAGGTCGACAAGGAGTTGATCAACCCGATGTTCGGTCCCTCAGGCGTCTCGATCGGACACATCCGGCCATAGTGAGAGTGGTGAACGTCCCGGACTTCAAAACCTGCGCGCTCCCGCGTCAAACCGCCGGGTCCTAATGCGGACAAACGACGTTTGTGCGTAAGCTCGGCAAGCGGGTTCGTTTGGTCCATGAACTGCGAAAGCTGGGAGCTTCCGAAAAACTCTTTGATGGACGCAATGACCGGACGAATGTTGATCAGCTGCTGCGGAGTGATGGTGTTCACGTCTTGAATCGACATCCGCTCGCGCACAACGCGCTCCATACGGGACAAACCGATCCGGAACTGGTTCTGCAGAAGCTCGCCGACGGAGCGCAGACGACGGTTCCCCAAGTGGTCGATGTCGTCCGTGCTGCCAATACCGTGCAGCAGGTTAATGAAATAGTTAATGGATGAGATAATATCGGCCGGGGTAATGTTTTTGACCGTTTTATCGATCTTGCCGTTGGCAATAACCTTAACGACCTTCCCATCCTCAAGCGGAGAATATACGCTGACGCACTGCAGCGGAATTTTATCCGACTCGGTCACACCGTTGATTACGCTGTATTCCGTAAAGCCGACGCTTTCTTCCAGATAAGGAATGATCGTGTCGAGCAGACGGCGGTCGAGCAACTGGCCGGCCTCGGCAACGATTTCTCCGGTATTCGTATCAACAAGCGTCTCTGCCAGCCGCTGATTGAACAGACGGTTTTTGATGTGCAGCTTCTTGTTGATTTTGTACCGGCCGACGTTAGCCAGATCGTACCGCTTCGGATCGAAAAAGCGCGCAACAAGCAAGCTTCTCGCGTTATCCAACGTAGGCGGCTCGCCCGGACGCAGACGCTCGTAGATTTCGATCAAGGCCTTGTCCGTCGAATCGGTATTATCCTTGTCCAGCGTGTTGCGGATATACTCGTTGTCGCCGAGCAAGTCTATGATTTCCGCATCGGTACCGAAACCGAGGGCGCGAAGCAGCACCGTAACCGGAATTTTCCGCGTACGGTCGATCCGCACGTAGATAATGTCCTTCGCGTCGGTCTCCAGCTCCAGCCAAGCTCCGCGGTTCGGAATCACGGTTGCGGTATATGTTTTCTTTCCGTTCTTATCGACTTTCGTGCTAAAATAAACGCTAGGGGAACGAACCAGCTGGCTGACGATAACCCGTTCAGCGCCGTTGATAATAAAGGTACCCGTTTCGGTCATCAAAGGGAAGTCGCCCATAAACACTTCCTGCTCTTTAACCTCGCCGGTTTCTTTATTGATCAAGCGTACTTTCACACGAAGCGGTGCAGCAAAGGTGACGTCGCGTTCCTTGGATTCGTCGACCGAATACTTAGGCTCTCCCAAGCTGTAGTCGATAAATTCCAACACCAAATTCCCCGTAAAGTCTTGGATCGGGGAAATATCTTGAAACATTTCACGCAATCCCTCATCCAAAAACCATTGATATGATTTTTGTTGGATTTCAATCAGGTTCGGAACCTCCAAAACCTCATGAATCCGAGCGTATGACCTGCGTTTACGTCTACCTAATTGAACAAGATGTCCCGCCAACTTAGATTCACCCCTCATGTCTACTCAATAGAACAAAATAAAAGCCTCTTTGGGAAGCCTTCTCGAGTAAATAACTGCGCGAAGTGTCACTTCTTCAGGAAGCTTCTAAATGACTAAATACAAATAGTAATATGTGTGCCTACCCCTTCAGCTTTCCACAAATTTCCTTATACCTTGTATGGTTTACCTAAAATTTTAACATTATACGTCAAATGGAAAAATTTTATTCATACCTGTATAAAAAAATCTTGACATTTTAGTCGACTAAAGAGATTTCACCCTATCTTAATGCTGACATTTTATAATAATATCACAAAGCGAAAGTCAAGTCAACATATTTCCAACTCCAGAGTATAACCATTTACCTAACCTCAAACACGTTTTGCAAGCTTCCTTTTAATTACACCAATAGGTCTGGAAGCTTGCAAAAAAACTCGCGGTAAATGGTCATACTCCTCCGTGCTACTGGCTCAACCTCGCCGCCAACCGATATATTCCTTCGCCTAACGCAGGAATATCACTTCACGGCCTTGATAATCCAATAGCCCTTGTCGCGCTCGACTTCTTCCACTTGGGAGTAAAGGGACTCAAGCTTGGCGTAAGCGGAAGGAGCCCCCTGCTTTTTCTGGATGACTACCCAAAGCGCCCCGCCGGGAACCAATACATGGTGAGCCTGCTCAAACACGCGGTGTACCGTTTCTTTGCCGGCGCGAATGGGCGGATTGGTCAGCACCACATCAAAAGTCTGGTCCATCACCTCTGCCAGCAAATCGCTTTGCAGGATCCGGACATTTGCGATCCGGTTGCGTTCGGCGTTTCGTTTCGCGAGTTCAATGGCACGCTCGTTGATATCCACCATAGTAACAGTTCCCTGCTCCGCTACCACCGCGGCCGTCAATCCAATCGGGCCGTACCCGCAGCCCACATCCAGCACTCTGGCTTGCTTCGCCAATTCCATTGTCTGCACAAGCAGCTTCGATCCGTAATCGACCCCCTTTTTGGAGAAGACCCCGGCATCCGTCCAAAAAACAAAGCTGCGGCCGCGCAGCGTCTCCTCGATCGTATGCAAGTCGTGCTCTACGCTGGGTCTCGGGGTATAGTAATGCTCGGACACGTATCCACCGCCTCCCGGTTCGAATTAAAAAGGAAAACCCCTTGAAGAGGATCGCCTCTGCAAGGGGTGCTGTAGCTCGAATTACTTCACTTCTACGGAAGCGCCTGCTTCTTCCAATTTTGCTTTAACGGATTCAGCATCTTCTTTGGATACTTTCTCTTTAAGCGGCTTCGGTGCGTTGTCTACGAGATCTTTTGCTTCTTTCAGGCCGAGACCCGTGATTTCGCGAACAACTTTGATTACGTTGATTTTGGACGCGCCAGCGTTGGTCAGAATTACGTCGAATTCTGTTTGCTCTGCAGCTTCTGCCGCAGCGCCGCCTGCTACAACAGCTACCGGAGCTGCTGCCGTTACGCCGAACTCTTCTTCGATTGCTTTAACCAGATCGTTCAGTTCCAAAACAGTCATGCCTTTAATGGCTTCCAAGATTTGCTCTTTGCTCATGGTTAAACCTCCATTATCTTCAATTAAGAATGTTTTTTAATCATTTCAAGCAGCACAATTACGCTTGTGCGCCGCCTTCTTGCTTCTCGGACACAGCTTTAACCGCAAGGGCGAAGTTGCGAACCGGAGCTTGAAGCACGCTGAGCAACATGGACAGAAGACCTTCTCTGGAAGGCAGTTCCGCCAGCGCTTTGATTTGGTTGAAATCAACTACTTTACCTTCAACGACACCCGCTTTTACGCTGAGCTGGTCGTTTTTCTTGGCGAACTCGGTCAAGATTTTGGCCGGAGTTATAATGTCGTCTTTGCTGAATGCAATCGCGGTAGGACCGGTCAAGTACTCATCCAGATCAGACAATTCCGCAGTAGCTGTCGCGCGACGAATCAGCGTGTTTTTCAACACTTGGAATTCTACGCCCGCTTCACGCAGTTGTTTGCGAAGCTCGGTTACTTGCTTCACGTTCAAACCGCGGTAGTCAGCTACGATGGAGCAAGAGTTCTCTTTCAGCTTTTCAGATACTACCGTAACTTGCTGAGCTTTTTGCTCGATAATTTTTACGTTTGCCATTTTGCACCTCCTACAAGTTTTCGTAAGAAAACTATTTCGTAAGCATCAGCTCTCGTGAGAAAACTGCTTCTTAAGCGTCCGAAACCTTACTTCGTAAACACTTCTCGAGGTCGTTCCCTTTCTTCGCCGCCACTCTCCGCCGGCATTCCCGCTAAAAGCGAAAATGCCTTCGCAGACACGGCGAAGGCATGACGATTCATATATTCCATACAGAATATCGAATTTATATCACAACACCTCGGCAGGAAATTAAGCTCGTACGAGCACCTGCTGTCTACGGTAAGCATATTCGTTTGTCAACCTAAAACAGGTTAGCATGGATGACTTCAAAAGTCAACTACCAAGCTTTACCTTATCTCAGGGCTGTTGCATTGACGCGAGCGCTTGGCCCCATCGTCGAGGATACCGCGATGTTTTTCAGGTATACCCCTTTGGCTGCAGCCGGTTTTGCTCTGTTGAGCGCATCGATCAAAGCTTTGAAGTTCTCAGCAAGCTTCTCGGCGTCGAAGGATACTTTACCGATCGGCGCATGGATTTGTCCGGCTTTGTCCAGACGGTATTCGATTTTACCTGCCTTAATCTCCTGAACGGCTTTTGCTACGTCGAACGTAACAGTGCCCGCTTTCGGGTTCGGCATCAAACCTTTACCACCCAAGATACGACCGAGTTTACCCACTTCGCTCATCATGTCCGGCGTAGCTACGCAGACATCGAAGTCGAACCAGCCTTGCTGAATTTTGTTGATCATGTCTTGATCGCCTACGAAATCGGCTCCTGCCGCTTCCGCTTCTTTGGCTTTGTCGCCTTTGGCAAATACAAGAACGCGTTTCGTTTTACCTGTGCCGTGAGGCAGTACAACCACACCGCGAACGGCTTGGTCTTGTTTTCTAGGGTCTACGCCCAGACGCACAGCCACTTCAACGGTTTCGTCGAATTTGGCGCGTGCCGTTTTCTTAACGAGTTCGATGGCTTCGAGCGGTTCGTAGAACGTCTCAGCATCGATTTGCTTAGCAACTTCAAGGTATTTCTTACCGTGTTTAGCCACTTTTATGTCCTCCTATGTGGTATTAGCGGAATATCCTCCCACTGAGTGCAGCAAGCGATTAGTCTTCGATGACTACGCCCATGCTGCGAGCCGTACCTTCAACCATGCGCATAGCAGCCTCAACGGATGCAGCGTTCAGGTCAGGCATTTTTTGCTCGGCGATTTCACGCACTTTCGCGCGTTTTACAGTTGCAACCTTCTTCTTGTTCGGTTCGCCGGATCCTTTTTCGATCCCAGCAGCTACGCGCAGCAATACGGCAGCCGGCGGAGTTTTTGTGATGAACGTGAAAGAACGGTCTTCGAAAACGGAGATCTCAACCGGAATGATAAGACCTGCTTGATCGGCAGTACGAGCGTTGAACTCTTTGCAGAATGCCATGATGTTAACGCCTGCTTGACCGAGAGCCGGACCGATCGGCGGAGCCGGATTCGCTTTCCCTGCAGGAACCTGCAGTTTCACAACTTTAATAACCTTTTTTGCCATTGTGTGACACCTCCTCGCCCGTAGTATGGCAGTGTTTCACGCTACAGCTTTTCCACCTGGTGGTAGTCGAGCTCAAGCGGTGTTTCTCTGCCGAACATGTTGACATGGACCTTCAGCTTGCTTTTGTCGAGCAAAATTTCTTCCACGGAACCGACAAAGTTGGCGAACGGTCCGACTTTCACGCGCACGGTCTCTTTGAGTTCGAAGTCGATTTTCGGCTTCGGCTCTTCGATACCCATATGCTTGAGAATAGAATCGACTTCCTCCGGAAGCAAAGCCGTCGGCTTCGATCCCGAACCGGTTGAACCCACGAACCCGGTAACGCCAGGCGTGTTGCGCACCACATACCACGAGTCGTCCGTCTGGATCATCTCCACAAGAACGTACCCCGGATACACTTTACGCATAACCGTTTTTTTCTTGCCATCCTTATTCACAAGCTCCTCCTCCATGGGAACGAGCACACGAAAGATCTTGTCCTTCATATCCATGGATTCGACGCGTTTCTCCAAATTGGCCTTTACCTTGTTTTCATACCCGGAGTAGGTATGAACGACGTACCATCTTTTTTCCATTTCCATAGCGCCACCCTATAGCCTAAATTTATTTAAACACGAGGCGAAGCAGCTCAGAAATTCCTAAGTCCAAAACGTAGAAGTACACCGTCACGAAGGCAACCGTAAACAACACGACCAGCGTATAGCTAATCAATTCTTTACGGGTAGGCCATTTCACTTTTTTCAGCTCAGACCAGCTGTCGCCGAAAAAGGAAAATGTGTTGCCGAATCCCTGCTTCATTTTAGCCAAAAAGGACACAACTACACCTCCAAAAACTAGCGAGTCTCGCGATGAGCAGTTTGTTCATTGCAAAACTTGCAATATTTCTTGAGCTCCATGCGGTCAGGATGGTTGCGCTTATTTTTGGTGGATGTATAGTTTCTTTGCTTGCAGTTTGTGCACGCTAACGTGATGATCACCCGCATGATGTACACCTCCTACGGACCAGCCTCGAAATTTACAACCTTACACGACCAGCAAAAAAAACGCCTTTTCGTCTAAGGCTACCCGATATACTTTAGCATACGGCCTATCTTCTGTCAAGGAAAAAGGAGTAACATAGCGCTTGTCCCGTCTCATCCATTATTGACCAGGCGGCTCGTTCCTAAACGAAAACTTGATCATTTTTTTATAATTGGACATCTTGCCATGCACGAACATTCGTTCTATAATAATCTCTAAACCTAATAAAACAAAAAAAGCACCTTGCTTCGCAGCAATAAAGGCGCTTATCTACGTTTTATGCGTCACGCACTTCCAAATACCTCTCCAGCTTGCGCTTCACGCGTTGCAATGCATTGTCAATCGACTTTACGTGCCTGTCCAAATCGACGGCGATTTCCTGATAGGACCGCCCGTCCAAATACAGCATCAACACCCTGCGTTCCAGGTCGCTTAATATCTCTCCCATTTTATCTTCCAGCCCGCTGAACTCCTCTTGATTAATGATCAATTCCTCGGGATCGGATACGCGGGAGCCGCAAATGACATCGAGCAGCGTCCTGTCGGAATCTTCATCATAGATGGGCTTGTCCAACGAAACGTAGGAATTTAGGGGGATATGCTTCTGGCGAGTGGCGGTTTTGATGGCCGTAATGATTTGGCGGGTAATGCAAAGCTCGGCAAACGCTTTGAAGGAGGCTAGCTTATCGCCGCGGAAGTCGCGGATCGATTTATACAGGCCGATCATTCCCTCTTGTACGATATCCTCTCTATCAGCGCCGATAAGAAAATAAGAGCGCGCTTTGGCGCGAACGAAGTTCTTGTACTTGTTGATCAAGTACTCCAGGGCGTCGCTATCCCCTTCACGGACTGCTTCGACCACATCTTCGTCTGCCTTGAGGTCGTATTCGTACATTCTCAACTCTTTGAGGTCGACACTCACTACAATCCCTCCGGCCCAACGCTTGAAAGATAGGACTAGTATACATTATGTAATCTAGCGCCGTCAACCGGATTCCCGCTACAAAAGCTAGATTGTTGCTTGATTTACAGGCATCGCCTTCAAAGTCCCTAATTCCCCCTGCGCCATTTCTCCAGCTGATCGCGTATATCTCCACTAAGTCTGCTGTCAAACGAATTGCGCTTCGGCGCTGCTTCGGTGTCGATCGTCCGGCGGATTTCCTGGCGGACCTGCCTTACCTTGACCAAAAGCTCGCTTGCCGGAATCCGGAAAGCCCCTTTGCCGAAAATTACATGCTGCTCCGTCATATCGGAGGTCGCGACATATACCTGCTTGCGCCGTCCGATATGGGCGGTAACGAGCCTTTCGATCAGCTCGTCCGCCGTTTCCTTTTCCTTGGTGTAATAAACCGGGAGCTTATTTTGCAAATATTTGCCGCCAAGCCCCGGAACGTAGTAAGCGTCAAACACCACGATAACCTTCATCCCGGAGAACGACTGGTACTCGGCCATCGTTTCGATTAGCCGGTCGCGCGCTTCCTCCAGCCGGATCTCCTTCAGCCTTTGCAATTCCGGCCATGATCCGATGATGTTGTAACCGTCTACGATGAGGATCTCCTGAATCATGCCGCATCGCCCCGCAGCATGACGTTATTCCGCAGCCATTCGCTGCCGGACGACTTCATACATGAATACCGACGCCGCGACCGAGGCGTTAAGCGAGTTGATTTGACCGAACATCGGCAGCTTCAACAAAAAGTCGCATTTTTCGCGAATGAGCCGCCCAATGCCTTTGTTCTCATTGCCGATCACGATAGCCAGAGGCAGATTCAGGTTCGTCTGATAGACCGGCTGCTGCGCCCCCACATCGGCTCCGGCGATCCAAACGCCCTGCTCTTTAAGCTGTTCGATCGTCTGGGCGAGGTTGGTGACGCGGGCCACGGGCACGTATTCGACCGCGCCTGCGGAGGTTTTGGACACCGTTGCGGTCAGCCCTACGGAACGCCGCTTCGGAATGATGACCCCGTGGACGCCGGTACAGTCCGCCGACCGCAGGATGGACCCCAAGTTATGCGGGTCCTCGATTTCGTCGAGAATGAGCAGGAACGGCATTTCGTTGCGTTCCGCGGCTAGAGCCAGCAGATCCTCCACTTCGACATAGGCATACGCCGCTACTTGGGCAACGACGCCTTGATGCTGCACGCCGCCGGCCATTTGGTCCAGCTTGCGCTTGTCCGCAAATTGTACGATGACGCCGTTCTGCTTCGCTTCCGCGAGGATGGGTTGAGTAAGTTGTTTTTGAGTTTGCTCGGCGATCCAAATCTTATTGATGGTCCGCCCGGAACGCAGCGCTTCGAGTACGGAATGCTTACCTCCGATAAATTCTTCCACGTCAGGCGTCCCCCTTTCCTGTTGTCGTTGATGTTTCGTCCCGCTCCAAGGAGAGCATCAGCAGCTGCTGAAGTCTCTCCCACCGCTGCGTATAATACAAGTAGCCGATCAGGCACTCGAACGCCGTGCTGTGGCGGTATTCGAGCACATCGGCATTTTTGGCCGTTGTGCCCGATTTGGCGTTTCTTCCCCGCTTGACGATATCCGTCTCCTCTTCGGTCAGAATCGGTAGCCAGCGCTGCAGCGCCTTCGCCTGTGCCTTGGCCGAGACATAGCGGGTAGACAGCCGGTGAAGATGGTTCGGCTTGTGGTTCGTCTGTGAGACGACATATTGCCGGATAAAGACCTCATAGACGGCATCGCCCACATAGGCCAGCACGAGTGGGCTCAACAGCCTCGGCTCGCGCGAAGGCGGAAAAGAAAACAAATTCGCTTGCAAATAAGGCAGCGCCTGTTCATCTCGTTCCATCGCTCTAACTCCGCCGCCAACGAATGCCCTGGGCCGTATCCTCAAGCACGATGCCGCGCTCGGTCAACAGATTACGGATTTCATCGGCACGTGCCCAATTTTTCGCTTTGCGGGCTTCCGTCCGCTCGACGATCAATTGTTCGATTTCTTCATCCAGCAGGTCCTCGGCTTCAGGTGCTAGTATGCCCAGCACTTGATCCATCGCTTCAAACTGCTTCTGCAGCAGCTCCAAGGTGGGTGCCGTCACTTGCTCGCGGTTGATGTACGGATTCGCCGCATTGACAAGCTCGAATACCGCCGTGATTGCATCCGGCGTATTGAAATCGTCGTTCATCTTGCTTTCGAATTGCTGCTGAGCGTTACGCACCGCCGCCGCGATTTCAGGATCGATCTCCCCTGCTTCCGCCGTCTTAAGACGGTGCTTCAGCGCGGAAAGGCAGTTCTCAATCCGGGCCAAGCTTCCTCGCGCCTGCTCTACAGCTTCGTCGCTGAAGTTGAGCGGATTGCGGTAATGACCGGACAGCATAAAGTACCGGATCACCTCGCCCGGAATCGTCTTCAGCAGCTCGTGTACATTGATTCCATTCCCGAGCGATTTCGACATTTTTTCATCATTGACGTTCACGAACCCGTTATGCATCCAGTAGTTCGCCATCCGCTGTCCCGTCAAGCCTTCGGATTGGGCAATTTCGCATTCATGGTGCGGGAAGGTCAGGTCCAGTCCGCCTCCGTGAATGTCGATGGAATCGCCCAAATATTTGCGGATCATCGCGGAGCATTCGATGTGCCAGCCCGGACGGCCTTCGCCCCACGGGCTCGACCAGCTGATTTCGCCCGGCTTCGCCGCCTTCCAGAGCACGAAATCTTGCGGGCTTTCCTTCCGCTCGTCGACATCTACACGAATGCCATATTGCAATTCTTCCAAATTCTGGTGCGATAATTTGCCGTATTCCGGAAATTTGGCCGTCCGGAAAAAGACGTCCCCGCCGGCCTCATAAGCATAATCCTTCTCCACCAGTCCGGAGATGAAATCGATGATCTCGGCCATGTTTTGAGTGACGCGCGGATGAAGCGTCGCTTTCCGCACCCCGAGCCCTTTGGTGTCTTCGTAATATTTTTGCACGAACAAGTCGGCAACCTCCGGTACGGTGACGCCCATTTCGGCTGCTTTTTTAATCAACTTGTCGTCCACATCTGTAAAGTTCGCAGCATACGTCACTTCGTAGCCGATTGATTCCAAATAACGTCGCACGACGTCGAAAAAGATGACCGGACGCGCGTTTCCGATGTGAATGTAGCTGTACACGGTGGGACCGCAGACGTACATTTTCACTTTACCCGGCTCCAGCGGTTTGAACTCTTCTTTGGTCCGAGTCAACGTATTATAAATCTTAAGACTCATGTTTCACGGCTCCTCCAATTCTGGTCTTTTCTTTATGAGCCTCAACTTTCAGCTCGTCGATTTGTTGTTGCATTTGGCGAATCATATCGAGAACAGGGTCCGAAAGCTTGTCGTGCTCCAGCCGTCCGACACGCACACCGTCCCGCTTGACGATTTTGCCCGGGATTCCGACGACGGTGCTGTTGGCCGGAACTTCGCTTAATACGACAGAGTTCGACCCGATCCGCGAGTTATCCCCGACCGTGAAGGACCCGAGCACCTTCGCCCCGGCCGAGATGACCACGTTGTTGCCGATGGTCGGATGCCGCTTCCCCCGCTCCTTGCCGGTGCCCCCGAGCGTTACGCCGTGATAGAGCAGCACGTCGTCGCCGATCTCGCACGTTTCTCCAATGACGACACCCATACCGTGGTCGATGAAAAAGCGTCTCCCGATCACGGCGCCGGGGTGGATTTCTATCCCGGTCATAAAGCGACTGGCTTGCGAAATGATGCGCGCGATGGTGAACCAGCTTTTTTTATAAAACCAGTGGGCCACGCGATGCGCCCAGAGGGCGTGCAAACCGGAATAGGTGAACACGACCTCAAACCAGCCTCTCGCCGCCGGATCGTTCTCAAAGATCGTTTCGATGTCTTCTTTCATTCTGGCAAACACGTATCATCCCCCCATTCCTGTGCGTACGCCTTCGTCTACGCATCACGCAAAAAAAACGCCTTCTACAGCCATTCGGCTGCAGAGGCGTCTTCTTTCGCGGTTCCACTCTGCTTGGATAAACAAATGGGGCAACTGCACGGCCCAACGTTTTATCCGTCTCTATCGTTCGTATCGTGAACGTCACGGTAAAGACTACCCTGCCGCTGCACCGGAGCGCTCGCGTCAGATCGTCTTTACGGCTCCCGGGTGCACTTCCGCAAAAGGGGAATTGGACGACTCGCAGCCGGTTCGTTTCCGAACCGATCGTCCTCTCTGGGAATCCCGACTTTTCCGTACTTTCCCGTTCGTCGCCGTAGATGTATGTTATCGAAGAAATGATCTTATTTTTTTCTAAGTATATAAGAAATTCATAGGTATTACAATAACTTCTTAATGCGTGCGGATACCGTTTCTTTTCCCAGCAAATGCAGCGCCATGTTCAGGTCAGGCCCGTGCATTTGTCCCGTCAGCGCCACACGAATCGTCATGAACAGCTGCTTTCCTTTATAGCCGGTCTCCGTCTGCACCGCCTTGATCATCGCTTTCAGCGCATCCACGCTAAACTCGGTTCCGGCCTCAACCTGCTTCAAGAAGCTGCCAAGGACGACCGGCGCGTGCTCTTCGGCAAGCATCGCTTTAGCTTCGTCTTCGTAGCTGACGTCCTCACGGAAGAACAGCTCGGACAACGGCACGATTTCGGCGGCGTACCGCAGCTGCTCTTGATAAAGCCCGACGAGCTCGTGAGCCCACTGCTCCTGCTCGGGACTGAGCGTTTCCGGTAGCTTCCCGGCTTGTTGCAGATGAGGCAGCGCCAGCTTTGCAATCCGGGCCGTATCCGCTTTTTTAATATAAAGATTGTTCATCCAGTTGAGCTTATCCATATCGAATACGGCCGGGCTCTTGGACACCCGGTCCAGATCGAACTGCTCGATCAGCTCTTCTTTGGTGAAAATCTCTTCCTCGCCCTTTGGCGACCAGCCGAGCAGCGCGATAAAGTTCATCACCGCTTCCGGCAAATACCCGAGTTCTTTATACTGCTCGATGAATTGGATGATGGACTCGTCCCGCTTGCTCATCTTCTTGCGGTCCGGGTTCAAGATGAGCGCCAGGTGGGCAAATTCCGGCACAGGCAGCCCAAGCGCCTCATACATCATGATTTGCCGCGGCGTATTGGTCAGGTGCTCTTCCCCGCGGATAACCAACGAAATTTTCATCAGATGGTCGTCCAAAATAACGGCAAAATTATACGTCGGAATCCCGTCCGGACGCACGATGATGAAGTCGCCGATCCCGTTGCTCTCAAACTCGACATGCTCGCGGATGCGGTCCTCGAAGGCGATCACCCGGTTTTCCGGTACGCGAAAACGAATCGACGGCTTGCGGCCCTCGGCCACAAACGCTTCGACTTGCTCCCCCGTCAAATGACGGCATCTGCCGGAGTACATCGGCATCTGTCCTGCCGCTTCCTGCTCTGCGCGCTCCTTCTCCAGATCCGCTTCCGAGCAATAGCAGCGGTACGCATCGCCGCTTTCCAGCAGCTGATCGACAAACGGCTGATACAAGTGCAGCCGCTCTGTTTGCCGATACGGTCCGTACGGGCCGCCAATGTCCACGCTCTCGTCCCAATCCACGCCAAGCCACTTGAGACCGTTAAGCTGGCTGTCGACGCCGGATTCCACATGTCTCGTCTGATCCGTGTCCTCGAAGCGGACAATAAATTTCCCGCCTTGCTTGCGGGCAATCAAATAATCGAACAATGCTGTCCGTGCTCCGCCGATGTGCAAATGCCCCGTCGGACTCGGCGCGTATCTTACGCGAAACTCTGCCATAATGCCCTCTCCTCCCGTACTCCCGCGCCAATCGCTCGCCGGAAGCCATTTACGATCCGTAAAAAGATTATTTGTTATGATAGCACATCTTTCACAAGACAAACAACCGCCTGTGAGGCAATTCCTTCGCCCCGCCCGGTGAAGCCGAGCTGCTCCGTCGTCGTCGCTTTTACATTAATCTGCGACGTCTCCGCTTCGAGGGCGGTTGCAATCCGCTCGACCATGGCGGGAATGTACGGCGCCATCTTCGGCTTCTGTGCGATGATTGTGCAGTCCGCATTGCCCAGACGGTATCCCGCTTGCTTGGCGCTCTCCCATACCTGCACAAGCAGCTTATAGCTGTCCGCATCCTTATACGCGGCATCCGTGTCGGGAAAATGCTTCCCGATATCCCCAAGCCCCAGTGCGCCAAGAATCGCGTCGGTCAGCGCATGCAGCAGCACGTCCGCATCGGAATGCCCAAGCAGCCCTTTTTCAAAAGGAATGTCCACACCGCCGATAATGCACTTGCGTCCTTCCACCAGCTGATGCACGTCGAACCCTTGTCCCACTCGTATCATGACTCTCGCTCTCCCCTGACATGTCGAATGATCCACTCGGCCCAAGGCAAGTCCTCGGGCGTCGTGATTTTGATATTGTAATAATCGGCTTCGACGACGGCGACCCGGACGCCGAGCCGCTCGACCAGCATGGCGTCGTCCGTCCCAACAAAGCCTTCCTCCTGTGCCCGCTCGTGTGCTTCGCGCAGCAATGAAAAACGAAAAGCCTGCGGGGTCTGAATCGCCCACAAGCTGCGTCGGTCCGGGGTCGCTTGGATCAACCCTTCGCCGTCCACGATTTTAATCGTATCTTTTACGGGTACGGCCAGAACAGCCGCTTCGGTCTCTCTCGCTTTACCTAGGCATGCCGCGATATGCTCCCGGGCGGCAAACGGCCGGACGCCGTCGTGTACCATCACCCAACGGGTGCTGCCGTCCAAGGCCAACAGTCCTTGGTACACGGAGTCTTGACGTTCCTTCCCCCCGGGAATGACCCGCTTCACCTTTCTTAGCCCGTAAGCCTCGATATAGCCCTGACACCGCTCTACATCGTCCGCCCCCGTAACCAACACCACGTCGCTCACGGCTTCGAGCCGATCAAACAGTTCCAGCGTATGTACCAGAATCGGTTTGCCGTCCAGCAGCAAATATTGCTTGCTTTCTTGCGTTCGCATACGAGAGCCTCGGCCCGCCGCTACGATTACGACCCCCAGTTTATCCGTCAACTTGTCCACCTGCCACTATGGTTCGGCACCGAATGAAGCAAACCCGTTTGCCTTATTCTAAGCGCATCTCTCTTATCATACCGTGTTAGAGCGCTTTTTCCAATAGCTTCGGCTTGGCAAATATCATTCGACCGGCTGACGTTTGAAGAACGCTCGTCACCAGCACATCGAGCGTCATGCCGATAAAGTCCCGGCCGCCTTCCACGACAATCATCGTGCCGTCATCCAAATAGGCGACGCCTTGCCCATGCTCCTTGCCATCCTTGATGACCTGCACCAGGATTTCCTCTCCGGGCAGTACGACCGGCTTCACCGCATTCGCTAGATCGTTGATGTTCAGCACCGATACGCCCTGCAGCTCGCACACTTTGTTGAGATTGAAATCGTTCGTAATCACTTTCCCCTGCAAAGCTTTGGCCAGACGTACAAGCTTGCTGTCCACCTCGGAAATTTCTTCGAAATCCCCTTCGTAGATGAGTACTTTGACATCAAGCTCCTTCTGGATTTTGTTCAAAATGTCCAGCCCCCGACGGCCGCGGTTGCGCTTGAGCAAGTCCGACGAATCGGCAATATGCTGCAGCTCCTCCAGCACAAATTCGGGAATGACGAGGGTACCCTCGATAAATCCGGTTTTGCAAATATCCGCAATTCGCCCGTCAATAATCACGCTCGTATCGAGAATTTTGTGCTCCTCGAACCCTTTGGGCTCCCCGGACGCTCCCTTCCCGCGATCCGAACGTCGTGCATCTAGCACGGTGAACAGCTCCTCCTGCTTCACTGCGCCAAGCCGATAGCCCGCATACGAAAACGCCGCGATCAGCAGCATATGCAGCAGGGGGCTGAACACGCCTGCCTGGCTGAACGGATGGAGCAACACCGACGAAAAGAGCAAGCCGACGACCATTCCGATCGAGCCCGCAAGCAGATCGGTCACCGGTACGTTGGCAATGCGCTCCTCTCCCCGCTGCACCACTTTCAGCAGATACGTTAATGCCCAAGAACTGATCGAATAGAAGAGCAGCGCGCCGGCCCCCAGCATCCAGAGGGCTTGTCCTTGAATTTCTTCCCGTCCCAAAACCGATGCTATGAATTCAAAACATGGTTTCCCTATCGTATCAGTCCACCGTACTCCAAGCGCACCGCCGATAACTGCAAATAGAAGCTGGAACCATTTTTTCATCATAGACTTTCACCTCCATAAAAATAACAAATTCTGCCTTCCGTTACAATTATGATCCAAATTACTCAAGCCTAATCGTATCAGTTGAAGAAAATGAAAAAAAGCATTCATTTTCCTTGCGGAAAACAAATGCTTTTCATTTTCATAGCCTTGTGCGACTTATGCGGTTTTAGAGGCTCGTTGTTTTGGACTCCGGTTCTTCCATGGACGAACGTTTTCTTCGTTTCCAGAAGAACAGCCGATCAACGTTTTTTTTTAAGCCGTACAGCGCATAAAGAAGCAGCGGTACGAAGATGAGTTTGGACAACAGCCCCGGATACATGACAGCCAGCACAACGGCAGCCACGACGACAACAGGCGTAATCCAGATGGCGGCTTTCGGGATGCCGACCTTTTTGAAGTTCGGGTATTTGACGGTGCTGACCATCAGGTAGGACAGCAGAAGCGTCGACAAGACGAGTACGACGGTGTTCAATTCTTTATGGAACAGCGCGAGTGTACACAATACGCCGCCGGCTGCAGGGATCGGCAAGCCGATAAAATACCCCGGTGTCCCGGCAACGACATTGAAGCGAGCCAGACGAAGCGCGCCGCAGATCGGGAAGATCGCTGTCACGATCCACGCTGCCGCTGCATTCATCTCAGTGAACGCCACCACATACATGATGAACGCCGGCGCTACACCGAACGAGATGACATCGGACAGCGAATCCAGCTCTTTGCCGAATTCGCTCTGCGCATTGAGCGCACGGGCAACGCGCCCGTCCAATCCGTCCAGAAGCATCGCGACGATGACCATGATCGCAGCAAGCTCGGGTTTGCTATTAAACACGGAAATAATTGCAATAATACCTAAGAACAAGTTCCCAATCGTAAACAAGTTCGGAAGGGATTTTGTTATCATGTTTTAGTCCACCTCTGGTTTTACTGTACCCTAATATTCCAAATAATATTTGGCTACCCTCTGATTGTATGCAAGTTAAATATGTCTGTCAATGAGCACCTGATCTTGGATTCTCTTTAAACCTTCTTT
This sequence comes from Paenibacillus tyrphae, assembly GCF_027925525.1. Classification (GTDB taxonomy): domain Bacteria; phylum Bacillota; class Bacilli; order Paenibacillales; family NBRC-103111; genus Paenibacillus_G; species Paenibacillus_G tyrfis_B. Next base: position 52,005 of record NZ_BSDJ01000043.1, read on the forward strand.
AATCGTACGTGCGCGCACTTCCCCGATGCCGTCTACTTCGTCCAATTCTTCAATCGTCGCCATCATCAAATGCGGGAGCTGACAAAACCGTTCCACCAGGTTATGTATTATAACGGAGGGAAGACGCGGTATTTTGTTCAGTACCCGATAGCCTCTTGGCGAGATCGTCTCCTCCGCACTGCCAGGTGTATGCGGATAGCCGAGCGCCCGTGCAATGTGCGAATGATCGAGCATTTCGTCGGTCGGATGCTTCTTGAGGGTCGCTTGGACTTCTTTTACTTTCTCTTCAGTCAACTCTTTGACGTAATCCTTAATCAGCAAGTATGCCTCGTTCTCGGTGTTACCAACCAATTCCTCCAACTGCATGCTGATCAACCGACCTTCGTTACCGAGCTCGTTAATGTAGCGCTTGATCTCTGCTTTAATACGTAAAACCATCTCAATACGTTGCATTACACCGGTCACATCGTGCAAAGTGACTAGCTCCTCAAATTCGGAAGCGCCTAGATTGGTCATATCCTGGTCCAATACGGACTTGTATTTCTCCAGCGTTTGAATCGCCTGATTCGCTTTCGTCAAAATGACGCCGATATCTTTCAGCGAATACCGTAAGCTGCCTTGATACAAGGTTATGACGTTGCGCCGCTGCGAAATGGACACCACAAGCTTGGAGGTCTGCTTCGCGACGCGCTCCGCCGTCCGGTGCCGGATGCCCGTTTCGGTGGACGTAATCGAAGAGTCCGGAATCAGCTGCGTATTCGCATACAAAATACGCTTCAAATCCTCGCTGAGGATGATCGCGCCGTCCATTTTGGCCAGCTCATATAAGTAGTTCGGGGAAAAATCGCAGTTGATCGAAAAGCCGCCGTCTACAATCTCCATCACTTCCGGGCTGTAGCCGACGACGATTAAGCCGCCCGTTTTGGCGCGCAGCACGTTCTCCAGCCCTTCCCGGAACGGCGTGCCTGGCGCAACGAGCTGCAGCAGCTGGCTCATGACGTCGCGTTTTGCTTCTTCCTTGCTCAATGGTGTCCCTCCTGACGAATTTTGGTTATCAAGTTCGAACGTTCCGAGACAGCTGCAACTGCCTGCGACCGCTCTTGAATTCGGAAAACTTAATATAACTATAGCGTTATTTTTCCGAATTCAAAGGCGGCACGTAAACTCTCCGGCAGTTGCACTGTTCTCCACTGAAGCTTGATAACCAAAAGAATTATACTAAAGCAGCCGATAGCGCCTCGGCTACGGTATTGACGCCGATAATTTGAATGCCTGCCGGTGGCGTCCAGCCTTTCAGGCTTTTTTGCGGGAGAATGACGCGGCGGAACCCGAGCTTTTCCGCCTCACGCACCCGCTGGTCGACACGCGACACACCGCGCACCTCGCCCGTCAGGCCGACCTCGCCAAAGATGACGTCGAACGGCTGCGTCGGCTGTTCGCGGAAGCTGGAGGCAATGCTGACCGCTACCGCAAGGTCGACTGCAGGCTCATCCAGCTTCACACCGCCCGCAACGTTAAGGTAAGCGTCCTGATTTTGCAAAAACATGCCCATCCGCTTCTCCAGCACCGCGATAATGAGGGATAGTCGATTATGGTCGAAACCGGTCGCCATCCGTCGGGGGGACGGGAAGTTGGTAGATGAGACGAGAGCTTGAAGCTCTACGAGCACCGGACGCGTCCCCTCCATACTGGCGACAACGGTCGAACCGGCAACGCCCAGCGGGCGCTCGGACAAAAACAGTTCCGACGGGTTGTTGACCTCGACCAAGCCGCTTTCCCGCATCTCGAAGATCCCGATTTCGTTGGTCGAACCGAACCGATTTTTAACGGCGCGAAGCACCCGGTACGAATGATGCCGCTCCCCTTCGAAATATAGCACGCAATCGACCATATGTTCGAGTAATCGCGGTCCTGCAATGGCGCCCTCTTTAGTAACATGACCAACGAGGACGGTTGCGATTCCTTTCATTTTGGCGATCCGCATAAAATGCCCCGTGCATTCCCGCACCTGAGAGACCGAGCCGGGAGCTGAAGCCACGGCGCCGTGGTATACCGTTTGGATCGAGTCGATAACGATGAAATCCGGTTCGATCTCGTCAATCGCCGCTTCGATATGCTCCACATTCGTTTCGCACAGTACGAACAACAGCGGGGAAACGGCTTGCAGCCGATCAGCCCTCAGCTTCGTCTGGCGGACGGATTCCTCTCCGGAAATATACAGCACTTTCAAGTCCAGCTGTGTCAGCAAATGCGACGTTTGCAGAAGCAGCGTCGACTTCCCGATCCCCGGGTCGCCGCCGACCAGAATCAAGGAGCCGGGCACGATACCGCCGCCAAGCACGCGGTTCAACTCCCGATTTTCCGTCACGATCCGCTCTTCTTGACTGCTTTCTATGTTTATGATAGAAACCGCTTTTTCTTTCTTGTTCAAAAAATTTGTGTGTAGCCCTTTGCTCTTAACAACGGTCTCCACTTCTTCCACAAATGTATTCCAAGCTTCGCAGCCCGGACATTTGCCGAGCCATTTCGGCGATTCGTAGCCGCATGACTGGCAGAAGAACTTTGTTTTTGTTTTCGCCATCATTTAACCCTGCTTTCTTATCCCAACTCAAAGTTTACCATTTTGACCCTGTCTTGAAAACCCTTGCCGCCGCCGAAAAGAAAAAAAGCTTTAATAGTAAATAAAAAAAGCATCCCTCCGGCCCAACTTGCAGCCGTGGGATGCTATGGAAGGAGCCTGCGCTCCTAAAACTTTTTGACTTAAGCCTGGGTACCGACGCCTTGGTTGCGGTGAACGATCAATTCGCCGTCCTTTTCGTCGATCGTAAGCGAGTCGCCTTTGGCGATGTTGCCGCGCAGCAATTCTTCGGATAACCGGTCTTCGATGTGTTTCTGAATCGCTCTGCGCAGAGGTCTGGCGCCGAAGGTCGGATCGTAGCCTTCTTTGGCCAGGAACGCTTTGGCCGAATCGGTTAGGAAGAATTCGACTTCCTGCTCTTTCAACCGCTTGCGAAGCTCTTCGGCCATCAAAGTCACGATTTCGGCGATATGCTGCTCTTCCAAGGAGTGGAACACGATAATCTCGTCGATCCGGTTCAAGAACTCCGGACGGAAGCTTTTCTTCAGCTCGCCCATTACTTTTTCTTTCATATTGTTATAGTCTTTGCCTGCATCATGTGCAGCGGTGAAGCCGAGCGTCGAGTTTTTCTTGATCGTATCGGCACCAACGTTCGATGTCATGATGATCAGCGTATTGCGGAAGTCAACCGTACGGCCTTTGGAATCCGTCAGGCGGCCGTCTTCAAGTACCTGTAGCAAAATGTTGAATACTTCCGGGTGCGCCTTTTCGATTTCGTCCAGCAGGACAACGGAATACGGCTTACGGCGTACTTTTTCGGTCAATTGACCGCCTTCTTCGTATCCGACGTATCCCGGAGGCGCTCCGACCAAACGAGAAGTAGAGTGTTTCTCCATATACTCGGACATGTCGATCCGAACGACGGCATTCTCGTCACCGAAGAGAGACTCGGCAAGCGCACGGGCCAACTCGGTTTTCCCGACACCGGTCGGACCAAGGAAGATGAACGAGCCCATTGGACGTTTCGGGTCTTTCAGACCTGCTCTAGCGCGGCGAATTGCGCGGCTGACCGCCTTGACCGCTTCGTCTTGGCCGATCACCCGGTCATGCAGGATGGATTCCATTTTCAGCAGGCGCTGAGTTTCTTCCTCAGCCAGCTTCACGACAGGAATACCGGTCCAGCTTGCTACGACCTGAGCAATATCGTCTGGCGTTACTTCGGAGTCAGTGCGTCCTTGCTTCTCTTTCCATTCGTTCTTCGTCGAATCCAGCTCTTCGCGCAGCTTCTGCTCCGTATCGCGCAGCGATGCCGCTTTCTCGAATTCCTGGCTTTGCACGGCAGCGTCTTTTTCCTTGCGGATGTCTTCGAGACGGCTTTCCAGCTTTTTCAGATCCGGTGGTACCGTATACGAACGGAGCCTTACTTTGGAGCTGGCTTCGTCGATCAAGTCGATCGCTTTATCCGGAAGGAACCGGTCCGTAATATAACGGTCGGATAGCTTCACGGCTTGCTCGATAGCTTCATCCGTAATTTTCACGCGGTGATGCGCTTCGTAACGGTCACGCAGCCCGTGCAAAATCTGAATCGCTTCTTCAGGCGACGGTTGATCGACCGTGATTGGCTGGAAGCGTCTTTCCAGCGCTGCGTCTTTTTCGATATATTTGCGGTACTCGTCAAGCGTCGTAGCCCCAATGCACTGGAGCTCTCCGCGAGCCAGAGCCGGCTTCAAAATGTTCGAAGCATCGATCGCGCCTTCCGCCCCGCCGGCACCGATCAGCGTATGCAGCTCGTCAATAAACAAGATGATATTTCCGGCTTGCCGGATTTCATCCATAATTTTTTTCAGGCGGTCTTCGAATTCGCCGCGGTATTTCGTACCAGCGACGACCGAACCCATATCCAAGGTCATGACGCGCTTATCACGCAGCGTTTCCGGAATTTCGTTGGCGACGATTTTTTGCGCAAGTCCTTCGGCAATCGCCGTTTTACCTACGCCGGGTTCCCCAATGAGGACCGGATTGTTTTTCGTACGGCGGCTGAGCACTTGAATCACGCGCTCGATTTCTTTGCTGCGGCCGATGACCGGGTCCAGGTTGCCATCTTTGGCATAAGCCGTCAGGTCGCGAGCCAGACCGTCCAAGGTCGGTGTATTCACATTCGTCGGGTTACCATGGTTAGGCGAGACCACCTCGCTGCTGCCAAGCAGTTGAAGTACTTGCTGACGGGCCTTGTTCAGGCTCACACCCAAATTGTTCAATACGCGTGCAGCAACGCCTTCGCCTTCACGAATCAAGCCGAGCAGAATGTGCTCCGTTCCGACGTACGTGTGTCCCAGCTTGCGGGCTTCGTCCATCGACAGCTCGATTACTTTTTTCGCCCGCGGCGTGTATGCGATATTCGATGGCTGCTCTTGTCCCCGTCCGATCAGCGATTCGACTTCATCTTGAATTTTCTCCAGACCGAGTCCGAGCGCAATAAGCGCCTTCGCGGCAATGCCTTCGCCTTCACGAATCAGACCGAGCAGAATGTGCTCTGTTCCGATATTGTTGTGTCCCAAACGAACTGCTTCCTCCTGCGCCAAGGACAATACCTTTTGCGCGCGTTCCGTAAATCTGCCAAACATCATGTGTAACACCTCCAAAGATTGGTATAGCGTATGCTTATTATGCGGTTTCGTATGTTGACGGCTAGCCCGTTTCTGCAATTTTTTCCCGGATGAGCTGTGCGCGCCTAATGTCTCTTTCTTCAGGTGTCAGCTTTTCTCCTGCCGACTGCTGCAAAAATCCAGGCTGGGTCATCACCAAAAGCTCGTTGAGCACATGTGGGGAGACATTTTTGATAAACCCGAGATCAATCCCGAGCCGCACGTCCGACAGCCGCTGCGCCGCTTCTTTGGAATCCATAATCGCCGCATACGATAAGACGCCATAAGAACGGCTGACCCGGTCCAAAATTTTGGCTCTCGTCTCGTAGATCAGCTTCTGTCTAGCCGCACGTTCATGCTCGATAATTTGTCGCACAACGCCGTACAGGTTATCGATAATTTCCTCTTCGGATTGTCCCAGCGTGATCTGGTTCGAAATCTGGAACAGGTTGCCGAGCGCTTCGCTGCCTTCGCCATACAACCCCCGCACGGCTAGCCCAACTTGAGTAATAGCCGATAATATGCGGTTGATCTGCTGCGTCAGAACTAGCGCGGGAAGATGGATCATCACCGAAGCGCGAATCCCTGTACCCACGTTCGTAGGACAGCTCGTCATGTACCCGTGTTTTTCGTCAAAAGCATAATTCAAATGCGTTTCGAAAATATCGTCGATCTGGTTGGCCAGATCCCAAGCTTCTTTAATCTGAAAACCAGGACACAAGCACTGAATCCGAAGATGGTCTTCTTCATTGACCATGATACTAACGGACTCGTTGTCACTGAGAATGACGGCTCCGTTGCGCGATTCGTTAGCCAATGCCGGACTAATCAAATGCTTTTCGACCAGCACCCGTCTCTCCAGTTCATTCAAATCGGACAGCGGCAGCATCGAAAAGCGGCTGATCGTGCCCAGCTCTTCATTATGAGCGACTTGGGCTACCTGTTCCAGCACTTCCTTCGATTGCTGGTTCGTCGCCAACATAGGGAAGGGGTACGCCTGCATATTTCGCGCGATGCGTATGCGGCTGCTGATGACGATATCCGAATCCGGCCCTTCACCCTTCATCCAATCGCTAAGCGCATTCTCTGTAAAACGGCTTGCTTCCGTCATAAGCACTCCTCCTTACCTCACCCGTCTATCCTTCGGCAACCTTTTTCTCAAGCTCGCGGATTTGATCCCGCAGACGGGCTGCTTCTTCGAATTCCTCGTTATCGATACGGATCAGCAATTCCTTTTTCAACTGATCTATTTCACGCTTATGTTTAATTAACCCGCCGGATCGCTTGGGAACCTTGCCGGTATGAATAATATTGCCATGAACGCGTTTGAACAGCGGGTCCAGCTTCTCCCCAAAATGCTTATAGCACTCGCTGCAGCCGAAACGGCCGATTTTGCTGAACTGCGTATACGTTAGTCCGCAATGCTCGCAGCGGCTAGGCTGTACTTTGTTGGCTAGCGTACTATGCGCCGACGGTTCGAAATCAAGCAGCCCGCTGAGCAGATTATGAATGGAGAACCCATTGGCCGTCCCCGGGATGAGCTCCCCTTTTTCTCTGGCGCACGATTCGCAAATGTGAAACTCCGTCTTCTCGCCATTCAAAATTTTCGTAAAATGAAGCGTCGCTTGCTTCTTGCCACATTCCTGACAAATCATCTGGGTCCCTCCTTTAATCTTGCCCTGGGACGGCAGGATACGAATATTTCATTTGCTTAGCAAAGAAATCAACATCGCCTTCAATATTCTTGCCCTGATCTCATCCCTTAGAGGCAACTTCAAGATCAGAACCTCCCGGGTAATGGCTGCTTTCATCAATGCCGCTTCCCGCGAAGAGATGAAGCCCCCTTCTTCCAGCTGATACAGCAGTCCTTCGGATGCAAGCTGATCCATATGCGTACCGATGGTTTGGAAAATATGGTCCATCACCGCGCCATGCGATTGCAGCTCGATTCTTTGAATTCGAATGTAACCGCCGCCGCCCCGCTTGCTCTCGACAATGTACCCTTTCTCCAATGTAAAACGGGTACTAATGACGTAATTGATCTGCGAGGGGACGCAGTTGAATTGATCGGCCAGTTCATTACGTTGGATCTCGATCACACCGTCGGGGCTCTGCTGCAAAGTTTGCTTCAGATATTGCTCAATAATTTCTGAAACATTGCGCATCTATTCGACCTCCCGCGACAGAAGTTAAACCATATTTAAAGTGAAGAAAGCCAAGATGATCTAGTTAAATCTAGCTGTAAAATCATTGACTTTGACTTTCTTTGACTTTAACTACATTATAGCAGATTTGCGTAAGATTGCAACTCCCCCACCTATTTCTTAGTTTGGGGTCGTCCGGCGACTTTTATTCTTGCGACAT
>NZ_BSDJ01000044.1 GCF_027925525.1 Paenibacillus tyrphae
CGCCGCGCCGCCCGCGTGCCGCGCCCACTGCCGCATCCGCGTCGCCTCTGCGCCCGCGTACCGCGCCTTCACCCGTGTCGCCGCGCTCCGCCGCCGCTTTGCCCGACCGCTTCGCGATCGTCGCTTTAATGCCCCGCTCGATCTGCTCCAGATACATCGCATCCCGCTGCGCGGCAAACGTAAAGGCTTTTCCCGTCTGCCCTGCGCGTCCCGTCCGCCCGATGCGGTGAATGTAGCTTTCGGCATCGTGTGGGATGTCGTAGTTGAACACGTGCGTGATGCCTTCGACGTCGAGGCCGCGAGCCGCGATATCGGTCGCTACGAGCAGCTGGATTTTGGCCTCGCGAAACCGCTTCATGACCTGCTCGCGCTTCGCCTGCGTCAAGTCTCCGTGTAGCTCGTCGCAGGAATACCCGCGTTCCGCCAGCTCGTTCATCAGCTTGCTCGCTCGAAGCTTCGTACGGCAAAAAATCATCGCCAGATACGGATTCTCCTCGTCGATCAATTTACAGAGCGTTTCCAGCTTTCCACGGTCGGTAGTCTGAATCACGACCTGCTCGATTTCGTCCAGCGTCACGCGTTTCGATTTCACTTCGATTTCAACCGGCTGCCGCATGTACTCTTTGGCCAGCTGACGGATGCGCGGAGGCATCGTAGCCGAGAACAGCAGCGTCTGTCTGCGGCTTGGGGTCACCGAAATAATTTCCACGACCTCCGGCAGGAAGCCCATGTGCAGCATTTGATCCGCTTCGTCCAGCACAAGAACGGACAGCTTGTGAAGCTGCACCGTTTCCCGGCGCAAATGATCGAGGAGCCGTCCTGGCGTCGCTACAATAATATGTATATTTCCTTCCAGCTTGCGGATCTGGCGTTCGACATCCTGCCCCCCGTAAGCGGACAGCACGCGCAAGCCTTTGAGCGGAGCCCAGCGCTTGATTTCTTCCGTAATTTGAATGGCAAGCTCACGGGTCGGAGTAACGATCAGCGCCTGCACGTTCGGGTTGCCGGGATTGACGTTTTCCAGAATCGGCAGCGCAAAAGCCAGCGTTTTGCCCGTGCCGGTCTGTGCTTGAGCGATGATGTCGTGGCCGGCAAGCGCAACCGGAATCGCCTCGCTTTGGATCGGCGTCGGCTCGTTATATCCATGTTTTTGCATGGCCTCGGCCAAGTCGCTCCCGATCCCGAGCAGGGCAAAATTATTTTTCTTCATTATATTATCTCCTCGTAATTCGAATTATTCTTCTAAGAGAACCTTCAATTATAAATGCAATTCTACAGGAACCGACGGCAAAAAGAAACTGCACGGGGCTGAAATAAGCCGGGTGCAGCCTGCTTTCCGCTGAAGCGATGACGGGACTGGGTCTCAATATTCCCGGCCGTTCCCTTCCGCTTGATTCGGGACCGTAACGCCCGTACCGAACGTCTGTTCCATCATTTCCGCGAATTGGGCGCGGTACGGCTCCAGGCTTCTTCCGCTCCAACTGTCCTGCGCCATCCGGTTGAACGCGTTGACGACAACGCGGTTGGCCGAAATATAGACGTCATGTACCGTCGGCTGATTCAGGCGAATTTTTTCCGCGATCTTCTGCTTGAACAAATGCGACAAATGCTCATGGTGCATTTCCGTCTCGCCGCCGCTGCCACCGCTGATCAATTGGTCCGGCGGGGCATAATCGTTTTGATCTCCGTACGTGCTGTACAACCCTTTGACCAAACCGTAATTATTGGTTTCCGTTCCCGCGACGTCGCCTCCCCGCGTCCCGCTGGCGGTGCTGTCCATCGTGATGGCGACATAGGCGGTGCTATCGCCCATCATGACGATCGCGCTGCTGACCCCGTCCATCGCGGCCACTTGATCGGACAAATGTTGATTCATCTCCAGTTTGGTTACTTTGTGGGAAACGGGGGCATACTGCTGCTGAGTTTGATAAGCGCGCGACGTATCTTGCCTTGGCATATCCCGCTTGCTGCCGTAATTCTGGGCGCTGTTGTAATCGTACCATGAAAAGCAGCCGGTCATCGTCATCGCGAGGCCCAAGGCGGCCGCCGATCCGATCCATCGGAAATAACGCATCATGAGTGCCCTCCTTTGAAAATCTCCTTCTTAGGATTGATTATCGGGGACGAATTATGCGCAGGAAAGCGAGGTCCAAATGATGCATAAAAACACCGCTATATGGAAATAACCAAGTAGAGGCGAAAACGCTTAATCCCTAGCAAATAAAGAGTTCCGAACAATTTGTGAACTTCTTCAGATTCATTGACAAAAAACGGGTCCGAATTTATAGTTAATATGGTGATTAGGTTCATTGACAAGTTATGACCTATGTTGATCGAAAAATATTTGCTTTATAAGGTGGGATTGATTAAGATGATTCGATGGCAAAATCTGTGGCGGTTCATCCCTCTTTTTGGGTTGATGATGTTGCTGTTAACGGGGTGTGGAGACCAGACGATTTCCGCCTTAAAGCCAAGGGGGCCGGTCGCCAGAGATCAGCTGTTCCTCATGAAGCTCAGCTTCGGGATCATGCTTCTGGTTGTCGTGGTCGTTTTTGTACTTTATTTGTACGTCTTGGTCCGCTTCAGAAAGAAAAAAGGCGACAAAGACATCATTCCGAAACAGGTGGAAGGAAGCCATACGCTGGAGATTATTTGGACGGTTATTCCGATCATATTGCTCCTCATTTTGGCCGTTCCTACCGTACAGTACACATTCAAACTTTTGGAAGACCACAGAGACAACAAAGAAGCGCTGCATGTTAAAGTGACGGCTCACGCCTTCTGGTGGCAATTCGAATATCCGGAGTTGGGGATCGCAACAGCCCAAGACTTAGTCATTCCGACAAACAAAAAGATCGCCTTCGAATTAACCGCTTCCGATGTGAAGCACTCCTTCTGGGTTCCGTCGCTCGGCGGTAAAATGGACACGAACCCGGGTAACACCAACGTATACTACTTGCAAGCAGACGAAGTAGATGTCTTCAAAGGAAAGTGCGCGGAGCTCTGCGGCGCCTCTCACTCCTTGATGGACTTTAAAGTGAAATCGATGGATCAAGCCGATTTCGATCAATGGGTCGCCAAAATGAAAACGCCTGCTTCCGTTCCGGCCGATGCTCAAAAAGGCGAACAGATCTTCAAAGACAACTGTTTGTCCTGTCACGCGGTTAACGCACAGGGACTCGGCGCGGGTCCTAACTTGAACGGCTTTGCTTCCCGTGAGCTCGTTGCTGGCATTTTGCCGCACAACGATGAAAGTTTGAAGCAGTGGATTTCCGATCCTCAATCGGTGAAACCGGGCAACAAAATGCCTCAAGTCGGATTGAAGGACGACCAAATCAATGATGTAATCAAATACTTGAATTCGTTGAAGTTAAAGTAACGAGCATCGCGGAAAAAGGAGGTTTATACGGTGGCTCACGGACACACGGCAAAACGGTACACTGGGCTGATGGATTGGCTTACCACGGTGGACCATAAAAAGATCGGAATTTTATATTTGATCGCGGGCGGGATCTTCTTCCTGATGGGCGGCATTGAGGCCATCTTGATCCGGATTCAGCTGCTTTACCCCGATCAGAAAATCTTCTTCGGAGATACGTTTAACCAATTAACAACCATGCACGGTACGACGATGATCTTCCTTGCGGCGATGCCGGTCATCTTCTGTTTTATGAATGCGATCGTACCGCTTCAGATCGGAGCTCGCGACGTAGCGTTCCCGTTCGTGAACGCACTGGGCTTCTGGTTGTTCTTCTTCGGCGGCTTGCTGCTGAACACCTCGTGGTTTCTTGGCGGCGCGCCGGCAGCGGGCTGGACGGCTTACCCGCCGCTTGCAGGCATCATTGACCCAACCGGGGTATTCAAGGGCGTAGACTTCTACGTTCTCGGCTTGCAGATCGCAGGTCTCGGTACGCTGATCGGGGGGATTAACTTCCTCGTTACGATCATCAACATGCGTGCGCCAGGCATGACTTACATGAGAATGCCAATGTTTACTTGGGCCGCGTTCATTACTTCTTTGCTCATTCTTTTCGCTTTCCCGGCCATTACGGTAGGCCTTGTCGAATTGATGTTCGACCGGATTTTTAGCGGCGCTTTCTTCGATGTGGCGAAGGGCGGTAACCCGGTACTGTGGGAACACCTTTTCTGGATTTTCGGGCACCCCGAAGTTTACATCTTGATTTTGCCAGCGTTCGGTATCATTTCGGATATCGTGTCGACGTTCTCGAAAAAGCGTTTGTTCGGATATAGCTCCATGGTATTCGCTACGGCTCTTATCGGATTTTTGGGCTTCATGGTATGGGCTCACCATATGTTTACGACAGGGATCGGTCCTGTCGGGGATGCGATCTTCGGGGTTGCTACGATGGCGATCGCGGTACCGACCGGGGTTAAAATCTTCAACTGGCTGTTTACGCTGTGGGGCGGTCAAATCCGCTTTACGACGGCTAACATTTTCGCAACGGCATTTATTCCGACGTTCGTTATGGGTGGTGTAACCGGGGTTATGCTTGCCGTACCGGCAGCTGACTTCCAATATCACGATACGTACTTCGTCGTAGCTCACTTCCACTACGTTATCGTCGGTGGTCTTGTCCTCGCGTTGTTCGCAGCTTCGTACTACTGGTGGCCGAAAATGTTCGGCCGCATGCTGAACGAAACGCTTGGTAAAATTCATTTCTGGACTTTCTTTATCGGGTTCCATATGACGTTCTTCCCGCAGCACTTCTTGGGCTTGATGGGGATGCCACGCCGCGTGTTTACGTATCAGCCGGGCGTCGGGCTTGAACAAGGGAACTTTATCAGTACCATCGGCGCATTCCTGATGGGAATCGGGACGATCGTCTTCCTGATCAACTGCTTCTCTTCGCTGAGAAAACCGGTTACGGCTCCTGCAGATCCGTGGGACGGACGTACGCTGGAGTGGACGATTCCTTCGCCGCCGCCGGAGTACAACTTCAAGCAAACGCCTCTGGTTCGCGGATACGATGCATTCTGGAAAGAGAAAATGGCAGGCAACAAAGAAATGACGCCGGCCGAACCGATCGGTTCGATTCATATGCCGTCGCCATCGATTCTGCCAATTCTGATGTCTATCGGTTTGTTTATTGCAGGGTACGGCTTTATGTACCATACGTATATTGTTAGTATCCTCGGTATCGGCATGACGTTAATCTGCATGTTCTTCCGTTCCGTCTACGATGATCATGGATTCCATATCGAGCCGGAGGAATTAAACGATAAGGGGGCGAAGGCATGAGTGCAGCACATCATGAAGCAGGCGGCGCTTTGCCACCTCACGCAGAAACGGCAACTTTAGAAGGCAAAAATAAAGTTTTGGGCTTCTGGCTGTTCCTTGGCGGCGAGTGCGTACTCTTCGGTTCGCTCTTCGCCTCCTTCATCGCACTTCGCAACCAAGTGCCGGACGGCCCGACGGCTCAGCATTTGTTCACGCTTGATTTGGTCGCACTGTCGACATTCATTTTGCTTACCAGTTCTTTGACCAGCGTGTTCGCCACCATGGCGCTGCACCGCAATCAGTTCCAAAAGCTTCAAGCCTGGATGGCCGTTACCGTATTGCTCGGTCTCGCCTTCCTGGGCCTTGAAATTTACGAGTTCGTACACTATGTCAACGAAGGTCATACGTTCTCGAAAAGCGCGTTCGCTACCTCCTTCTATACGTTGGTAGGCTTCCATGGCGCTCACGTGGCTTTCGGTGTCCTGTGGATCTCGCTTTTGATCATCAACGGCTTCAAAAAAGGCTTGACTGTAGTTACGGCGCCCAAATATTACGTCGCCGGCTTATACTGGCACTTTATCGACGTCATTTGGGTATTCATCTTTACGGTCGTATACCTGATGGGGAAGGTGGGTCCATAAATGAGCAACCAACACCATTCGTCGTCTGCCGGTGATCGTCATCGTTTGGAAGGTCCGAAGAATCACTACATCTCGTACATTATCTCCATCGTGCTCACGATGCTGGCATTTGCCGTCGTGCTGTACGGCGGGTTGGACCGTTCGTTTATCTTGTTCTTTATCGTCGGATTGGCGATTGTACAGATTATAATCCAATTGGCTTACTGGATGCATATGAAAGACCGGGGACATTTCTTCCCGATTGTCGGATTGGCATTCGGCGCGTTTATCGCATTAACCGCGGTTATCATGGCCGTATATTGGGTTTGGTGGTAGGATAGAGGAGAGAGGAGGCTGCGTACGTAAGCCCCTCTCTTTTGCGTAACGGCAGACATTTTCACCGTTTCGACACAATTCCCGGCACAAGAACCGGGTTGGGAAAGGAGCATAATCGTCTTGGACCCTACGATGTCCCATGGAGGGCATGAAACCGGCCCTACGTTTGCTGCATTATGGAGCCCCGGTTTCTTGCTGCTGTTGATTGTTGTCGGTGTATTATATACGCTCGCGGTAGGCCGTTGGCGTAAAGATTTTGCGGATAGTGAGCCCGTCACATTGAAACAAAAGCTGTGGTTCTGGCTCGGACTGGCTTTATGGTACGCGGCGGAAGGCAGCCCGCTTTCCTATTACGGCCATCACTACTTTTTCAGCGTTCATATGTTCCAGCAGTCGATTTTGTATCTGGTCATGCCGCCGTGTTTGCTGCTTGGGCTGCCGGGGTGGCTGCTGCGTCCCGCGTTGAAAGGTCAAATGGCCAAACGGATTATGCGTTTCTTGACGAATCCGCTGCTGTCGCTATTTGTATTTAACTTCATCTTCTCTATGTATCACATTCCGATGATCATGGATGCTTTGATGGCCAATGCCGCAGCGCTGTTCGTTTATAAAATCTTTTTCCTGTTGGCCGCCTTCCAAATGTGGTTCCCGGTGTTTTGCCCGTTGCCGGAATACAACAGCATGTCCGAGATGAAACGGATGGCGTACATTTTCGTGAACGGGATTTTGCTGACACCGGCCTGTGCGTTGATTATTTTCGCCAGAGATCCGATGTATGCGATGTACTCGGCCGTTCCGGAGCAGCTCTTGCTGCTGCCGATGCTCGACGATCAGCAGCTTGGCGGCGTCATCATGAAGATCGTCCAGGAGATTGTATATGGCATGGCATTGGGCTTTACCTTTTTCCGTTGGTATCGGAGGGAGCGCAAGCAGGATGACGAGCTGCCCGATGAGCCTTATTTTCCGGCAGGGAGCGCCAATCGGGCCTAATGGGCATGGTTGAATGTTTATTGCAAAGTGAACGGGTGGGGTACACGTGAAAATAGCGATTTTGCCAACGATCAGTACGTCTTTTATTGTAATTAGCGCCGTCTTTGTCGCGTTCGGCTGGTACCATATTGTGAAGGGGAACCGGGAAACGCACCAAAAGCTGATGCTTTGGGGCTCGGGATTTGCGCTGGCGTTCTTTCTGATTTATGCTAGCCGGACGATCTTTATCGGCAACACGTCCTTCGGCGGACCGGAGAATTTGAAGCTGGCTTATCATCTGTTTTTGTTTTTCCATATTACGCTCGCGACGCTCGCAGGTGTTTTCGGTATCGTCACGTTGCTGTATGCGTTCAATAAGAGGTTTGCCAAGCACCGCAAAATCGGCCGTTGGACGGCAGTCATGTGGCTGCTGACGGCGCCGACGGGTGTGGCCGTGTACATTTTGCTCTATCTATTGTACCCGGGCGGGGATACGAAGCCGATGATTGATGCGATTTTAGGGCTCTAGGCCGTTGTTGACTAAGAAGAGGCTGTTTGCCGAGTGGTGATGCTCGGGTGAACAGCCTCTTTGCTATGCAGGGAGCGCTTAATAATGCTTGAACCAGATGCCAGCGCATTCAGGAACGGACGTCGAGCCTTTTGCGACGACTTGGGAAGCCAGTTCATCGCCGAAGAAAAAGCGGGTTAGTTCTTCCGCTTCACTCAGGCTCTCGAATGTATAATCCGAGCGAATCCATTGGTGGGTAAAGCCATACTGCCGCTCCAAAGCCGCATAATATTCCAAGAGAAAATCGGGCGGATTCGGCGTTTCGAAGCCTGTGCCCATCGTTTCGAAGATGATCACGGTTCCGCCGGGACGAAGCACCCGGTTTATTTCCTGCTGAATGCGCTCCAGGTTGGACGTCCACAGCGGATCGTTGCTGTTCGTCAAGTAGCACAGGCTCCAACCGGAAACGATCAAGTCCGCGCTGGCGTCCGGCAAGGGCAGCTCGCGGTGATCCGCGACGACTGTGTGCAGGCGGGGACGGTCCGCTTCAGGGATGCGCTCCTTCAAGACGTCCAGCATCGCGGCGGATGCATCGGTTGCCGTCAGCGACCGCGCTTGTCCGATCAAGGCGGACGTTAACCTGCCGCTTCCGGCGCCCAGATCGACGATGTCGAGACCTGCGAACGGCTTGATGGAATGCACGATATGCGTTAATTCGGGTTGCTTGCTGATTAAGCGGTCGTAGCGCCCCGCTTGCTCGGCATAAATTTGATCATGATTTGGCATAAGTACCTCTCCTTCATCGTATGTCGGTGCACCGATAGCGTACACCTTTCCGTTACGTGAAGGTCAAGGGGGCATTCATTTCGCTTAGGCCGGGTCGGATTTCTTCAGAGAGGTTTGTAACAACCGTTTCGTTCGGGCATAAAGCTCAAGCAGCCGATTGCGGTCAATGAGATTTGCGTGATGCTCAAAGGTTACGTGAAACCGTTCGTTCCGCTGCGCTAGGTAGGCGAGATAGGCGTAGGCGTTCCCGAAGCGGTCGTCATCGTCTTGCTCCGGCAGAACGGGAAGGTGATGAATGAACCGGTCTGCTTCGTACCGGACGTTGCTGTAATGGACCAAATAAACATACGGCGCCACGGCTTCGAGCCAGCGCATCGGCTCGACATTGTGAAATGCTCTTGCGGAAATATCCAGCCGGGACGTATCCACGACCAGCCCAATCTCCGGATGCTCCCGGAACATCGTCGTAAGCAGCTCCTCATGCTCTCCCCAAAAATCATGCTCCAATACGATACGCTGCCCATACCTGTATTGAAGGCCGCAAAGCGCATCAAACAATCGGAGGGAGATGTCCCTAAGCTGAGCCGCATCAATCTGATCGGTCTCATAACGTTCGTCCGGCCTCGGCATGTTGGTGTAAACCTGCTTCGTTTCCAATGGGAATATCGGCACGAAAGGATAATGAAACAAAATATAATCGGCACCATATTGTGCTGCTGTACGGACTTCACGTTCTACGCGGCGCAAGGCTTCTTCTCGCTCCTCGCGGTCTATGGAAGTAACCCGCGGCAGCCTGTACGACTGTCCGCCGAAAACCGGCGTATGAATGCCAAAGGAAAGACCCTTCTCTTTACAGACTTTCGTTGTATACAATAAGCTTTCGTTATCGCGATATTGGCAAATTTCAATACCGCCAATCGCATCGGAACCGAAACGTTCCATATCCTCTTCGCTGAATGCATGCCACATGCCAATCTGCAATCTTCTTCGGCTCATGCCCCGATCTCCTTATGATTGGTAGAATGATAGGTTCTGCATATTTTACCATTTTTCAAGGTTGTTTCCCAATCGCCAGATAAAAATGGCCTTCACCGTCGAGAGGGCGGCGAAAGCCATTCGTGGAACGTTATTCGTTAATAAAATGCAAATATTGCAGCATTCGTTTCAGCATGACGGCGCTTTGAGCGCGGGTTGCCCGCTCCTGGGGACCGAAGGTTGTTTCGGTCGTTCCTTGGATTATACCTGCCGCATAAAGCTGAGCAGCAGCTTGCTTGGCCCAGTCCGCAATGCCTGTAGCGTCGTCGAACCGATCAAGTACGACCAAGTTCGTTTGAGGAGCTTTCCCGGCGAATTTCAGGGCCCGCGCAATCATGGCCGCCATTTCCACGCGGGTAATGGTTTCGTTCGGCCGGAAGGTTCCGTCTTCGTATCCGTTGATCCATCCCGCTTTCTGCGCTGTTCCTACTGTTCCGGCATACCAATCAGTGGTCTCGATATCCGTAAACGGGAGGGATTTCTTTTCTTCGGCGAGCCCGAGCGAACGCACCAGCAGAGACGCGAATTCGGCACGGGTAATTGGAACGTCCGGGACAAACGCATCCACAGTCACCCCTTCGGCAATGCGTTTGTTCGCCAGCCGCTCGATATCCGCTTGCGCCCAATGGCCTCTCAAGTCCGCGAACGATTGATTCGATTGAATAACCGTCACCATGCCGTTACGCGGAGAGAAGATGGTTGCCATGTTCTCTCCGCCATGACTTGTAAATATGGACGGGATAAAATGTACCTGGTTGATCGCATCTACCCAAACTGCCGTTGCTTTGCCCGAGTCCGCGGTGGAGTGCAGGGACAATGTCCGGGCCGTGTAGCTTCCATTGAAATCCGTGATTTCTTTCCCGTTGGAAAGTACTGAGAAACGAACCGGGTTATCAAGCAGCGGCTGCGCGCCTTGCCTTTGTACTGCGGCATTGACGGCGGCGCTTGTCGCATTAGATGCTTTGGCTATCGCGATGGTGATGATTGCATCCTTCGGTTCATTCGCCAACAGGCTGAGCGGAAGTCTGTAGCTTGCTCCTGCAGCCTTGATTTGCACGAATGCACCCGGTTGTTTGGCTAACGTCTCCAGAAGCGGCGCCGCTGGCAATTCCGTCTTGATGACCGGCTCGCCGTTCATGATCTCAATGACGACCTCCGGCCTGGCTGCGAAAGCTGCTGTCAATGGCTCTCCAGGCAAGGCGACTCGCAGAACGGATTGGCCTTCGCTGGACGTTTCTTTTGCCGCTTTTGCATCCGTCTCTTTGCCATTGATTCTGACGCTCACCGTTATCGTCGTCTTGTCCTTGGGTTCAGGCGGTACAGGTGAAGCAGAACCGCCGGAATCTCCGGAGCTGCCGGAATCTCCCGAGTGTCCGGATTCGCTTGCGCCAACGACCGTGACGGTTCGAGTCACCTCGGCTGCGGCAAGGCCGGTCGGGTTTTGGACGTTGTAACGCAGTGTATAGACGCCGGGCGTCTGCGTGTTCACGGCTCCGGTTACCGTTATTTGACCGGAAAGGTCTCCATAGTAAGTATCCTTCGCCTGTGCTCCGGGATCGGTGAAGGATTCGCCAGCTTTCGTACTCATCGCAGACGGGCCCAGCAGAGTAATCACCGGGGGGGCGATGACAACTACCGCCCGGGTTACCGGCACAGCGTCATTAAGCGAGCGGTCCGTTGCGTGGTACTCTAACGTATAGGAGCCCGGACGGCTCGTATCCACGCTTCCCTTAGCGGTGATCGAGGAAGAAACGTCGCCGTCATAGCCGTCCTGCGCCTTTGCACCGGGATCGTTGAAGGAACCACCGACTCCAACGATCAGCGGATTGTTACCCAGCAGCGTTAACACGGGTGGCTGCGTGTCCTTCACGTAGACGGTGCGCGTCACGGTTGGCGCTGCATGTTGGAAACGGTCCATTGCGTTATAATCGAGCCGATAGACGCCCAGGCGGCTGGTATCTACGGTTCCCGTTACGGTAATCGACGGGGTAATGTCGTTATCCAGCACGTCTATAGCCGTTGCGCCGGGGTCCGTAAACGTACCTTTTGCTTCGACAGTCATCGTGCCGGGCCCCTTCAAATAAATGGCAGGTCCGTTTTTGACATACACGCTGCGGGTAACGGTGGAGGCGTTCCCTGCATGGTCGGTGACGCGATAGCGAACCTCGTAAGCTCCCGGACTGGCGGTATCCACATCTCCCGAGGTCACAATAGTAGCAGCCGGGAGATCGCCGTCGATCGCGTCCCTTGCCGTCGCGCCCGGTTCCATATAAGGCTTACCTACCGGGACATACATCGGATTGCTGCCGTTCATCACGATCTCTGGGGCCGTGTTATCGAGAAGGAAAGGACCCGCGATCCGATCGGTCGTATTCCCGGCCCGATCGGCGACGCGAACGTGCAAATACCATTTGCCGTCCCCGCCTGCTTGCTTCAGCGTATCTCCGGTTGTGAAAGGCGCCCAGCCGTCGGCAGGCACGGCCAAGGACGGCGTCCAAGCGTATTGAAGAGAAGCGGGAGCGACACCGCTCTCCGTATCTTCAACCGTCACCATGGCGGTAGCCGACTTCGCCGATGAATTGTTACCGTTCGGGCTGAATGTTACAACGGGGGCCGTGGCATCTTTCAGAATCCGGATTGTGTAGATTTTTCCCGGCAAAAGAAAAGGCTCGACACGAACCGGTATGTCGGTCGATGCCCCGGTTACGGGAACGGCCGTCTCACCGCCGTTGGATTGCAATTCATCATTGATATATAAGGCTCCGTTGGTCGAATCGGCGAGCGTCGCCGTCAGATGGACCTTGGAAACGGATGGCCCGACATAGGCATACGTATATTCCGTGACCGAAGGCTGGAACGGTGGGTTGATGGGTCCCTCCTGCAAAGTTAACCCCCTCAGGTCCGCGCTGCCCGGCGCTTTCGTCTGCCCCTCCGAATTCCATCCCCAGCCGACGACCGTGCCGTCCGATTTCAAAGCGAGCGAATGATATTGGCCCGCCGCGATCGCTACGACTCCGTTCAGTCCCGGCGGTACGTCGCTTTGTCCAAACACGTTCCCTCCCCAAGCGACGACGGTCCCATCCGACTTGAGCGCCAGCGAATGTGTCCTTCCGGCTGCAATCGCCAAGACCCCATTCAGCCCGGGCGGTACGTCCGTTTGGCGGCTGTCGTTCATTCCCCAAGCGATGACGGTACCGTCTGCCTTCAGTGCCAGCGAATGATAAAATTTCGTGGCAATCGCCGTCACCTGGTTTAACCCGGTCGGCACGTCGGTTTGCCCGGAATCGTTGTTTCCCCAGGCGACGACCGTGCCGTCTCCCTTCAAGGCCAGCGAATGATACAGCCCTCCCGCAACCGCAATCACATCGTTTAGCCCGGCCGGTACATTCGCTTGTCCTTTTTCGTTATCCCCCCAGGCGATGACGGTCCGGTCCGGTTTCACGGCCATCGAATGGGATACTCCCGCTGCGATCGCCGTCGCTTTATTAAGTCCGGGCGGTACGCTGGCTTGCCCGTGAGAATTTTCACCCCAAGCGATGACGGTCCCGTCGGCTTTCAACGCCAGCGAATGCACCGCCCCGCCGTCGATCGCCACGACGTCATTCAGGCCTTCGGGTACCCGCGAATAGCTCATCCCGTTATTTCCCCAAGCGACCGCGGTTCTGTCCGATTTTATGGCGAACGAATGGAACAATCCGGCGGCGACATGCTTCCCTTTAACCGGGGAAACTGCCAAGCCCGCAGACGCGTTCGTTTGCCCGCCGGGAACGGAAGTCAGCAGCACGACAAAAAGCAGAGCCGTGCGAAGCGTCTTCTGCCATTTCATCGTTCGCATGAACTCTCCTCTCCGTGCCGCAGCGAAACGTTTTTTTTCTTCGGCTGCTGCCTCTGCCATCCGGCCAACTCCTGAGCTTTGCATCACCTTGGTGCTCCTTCCGTTAGCTTCTTATCCACGTTAAAGCATAGCGGATTCAGCCCAAAATAAAATCTAACCCCGGTTATAGACGAGGTTAGATTTTACGGGTGGATTTATTCCAGCATTTCCTTGCCACGGCGGATCGCTTCGATCCGGTTTTTGACTTGAAGCTTGCCGTAAATATGGTTAACATGCGTCTTCAGCGTGCCCATCCCGATCGTTAACGCATCCGCAATCGCTTGATTATCCATGCCCTCCATCATACAGCGAAAAATGGCCAGCTCCCGCTTCGTCAGCAGCCGTTCCAGCCGGTCCAATCCGTCCGCAGATTTGCCGATTCCCGGTGCCGTTTCGCCGAAGCAGGAAAGCACCCGCTGGACGAAATGGAGGGACGGCCCCTCGTTTTCCCGCACATGACCCTTGCGCCGCATGCGGATATACGTCATCAGCAGCTCGGCGACCGGATTGCCACGGTCTGCGAACACGCGGATATATTCGTCCGGCTCGGCGTATTTCAGAGCCTGTTCCAACGTTAAGACGGCCATTTCCGTCTTGCCGAGCTTGTGCCCAAGCAGCGCCTGCAGCACTTGAAGCTCTAAGGCATCCATAGGCCGATGCCCCTTAACGGCTATCGCAAGCAGCCTATCCGACAGCGCCCACGCCTCCTCATAATGCTCTTCGCCCATCAAGACCCGGACTAGGAACGTATAAGGAAACAGTTGAAAAATAGAGACCGGGTCGTGCGCCCCGAGCGCGTACTTGTTCTTCCACTTTATCGCCGCGGAAGCATCGCCCAGTTCCAGCCGCAGCCCAGCCAGCTCCGCCTCGATGAATAGCGGCACGCCGGCGGCCCGGTCGTCGGCTGCCTTTTTGCCGGCGGCTTCAAGCCATTGCTCCGCGCCTTGCCAGTCTCCTTTGGCCCTGGAAATCCGCGACAAATACAGATAAGCGGGCAAGTACACTTTTTCCGGCTGGTGCCGGCTGTGCACGTTCTCCTGCAGCCCCAGCTTAAAATGCTCCTCCGCTTCCTCCAGCTCATTGCGCTCGTAAAGCAGCTCGCCGTAGCAGACGAGCGCGGTATCGTGCACGCCCGTCGGCGTTAGAAATTCGATCATACTCCGGAAAAAAGGGTCCGCCACCTCTCGTGGCAAATGCTTTCCGCGCTTGCCGTTGTACGATCGGAAGATCGAGGGGGATAGCGGCATATGGGGCGGGGCAAGCAGCAGGTCCGGACCCTCCGGACTGTACCGGAGAGACAAGCGGATGTATTCCAGCCCTTTGACGACATCGATATCGTATTGCGTGGCCTTCGAATT
The DNA here is from genome assembly GCF_027925525.1 of Paenibacillus tyrphae. Lineage (GTDB taxonomy): Bacteria > Bacillota > Bacilli > Paenibacillales > NBRC-103111 > Paenibacillus_G > Paenibacillus_G tyrfis_B. Next base: position 14,726 of record NZ_BSDJ01000044.1, read on the forward strand.
TCTCAAATAGTACAGGTTCCCCAGAAAACGATGCCGCTCCTCTTGCGTCCAAGTCCCGGAGGAAGCCTGGAACCGCTCTTCCGCGGACTGCAAATAGCTCTCGGCCAGCAAAGGCTCATTATCCCATAGCAGCGATAAAATATACGAAAAATACAAATAGCGGTGCTCCCACAGGATAGCTTCCGGAATGAGCGACAGCCAGTGGCGCAGGGTCGAAAATTCTCTCTTGACCATGATCGCTTTCATTTGTTCCAGCAGCCCGACCGCTTCGGAAAAATGCCGCCCCGCCAAATAATAGTCCACGGCATCCTCTTGGAAGCCGTGCTCCGCGCACCAGGCGCCCGCCGCCTTGTACGCTTCCCGGACTTTGCCGGGCTCCCGCTCAAGCCACCGCCGCTGGAGAAAATCGGCGAACAGATGATGGAAACGAAACCACTCCTTGTGTGTGTCCAGCGGCATTAAAAACAGTCCCGCGCGGGCAAATTGCTCCAGCTTGGTCCGGCTGTCGGCGTCCCCCGAAACCGCTTGGCATAGCGGCCCGCACAGCCGCTGGAGAATGGAGCATTTGCTCAAGAAAGCTTGTGCGGAAGGCTCCAGCGCTTCGAACACTTCCTCAAGCAAATATTGCCCGATCCGGCTGCTGTCTCCCGACAAGTCTTGCATCAAAAGCCCCGGCTTCATTTTGCCCATAGAGAGAGCCGCCAGCTTCAAGCCTGTCGCCCAGCCCTCCGTCCGCCGGACAAGCAGCTCGAGCTGCTCTTGCGGGCAGAAGGTCATGCCCTCCTGCAAACGGAGCAGCTCCGCCGCCTCCTGCGCATCGAACCGCAGGTCGTCGGTATCGAGCTGCACGGCCCACCCACGGCTGAACTGTCGTGCTTTGGCGAAGGGCACCTCCTCCCGGCTCGTGACATACAGATGAACATGAGCAGGCAAATAGTCGAGGAGAAAAGCCAGCGAAGCGTGGATGTTCGGATCGCGAATGACGTGATAATCGTCCAGGACGAATGCCAGCTTGCCCTGCATTCCGTTCAGCTCATTGAGAAACGGCACAAGGAAGGGCTCGCAGCTTCCCGGAGTCAGCGACTCCAAGGCCGGTGTGACCCGCTGCGCGAAGCCTTGGCAGACCCGGTCGATCGCCCAAGCGGCGTAATGCCAGAACCGGAAAATGTCGTTGTCTCCCGCATCCAACGACAGCCATCCGACAGGCAATCCGGTCTGCTGAACCCACACGCCCGCCAGCGTGGACTTTCCGTAGCCTGCAGGGGCCGTAATGAAGGTTGCTTTGCGCTGCAAGCCTTCTTGAAGCCGCATCGTCAAGCGGGGACGCGGCACAAGGGCTGCCGGAAGGGGAGGTCTATGCAGTTTCGTGTTCAAGAGGACCGGTTCCAACAGCAATCACCCGTTTCTTTATTAAGCGTTGTTTCTATTATAGCGAGGTGTATTTCCAGGCGACAATGGAATATTGAAATTTTCCTGTGGGCAAAAAAGTTTTCCGTGTACAAAACTATTCCGTTAAGTATATAATGGTGAATAATGGAATCATCCGGTGATCAAAATGATGAAGACAGGCAGGTGTAAACGAACCGTGAACATTCAAAGCTTGCATCAAGAGGATCGCTCGACCCGCAGAGAGCTTCTCATCTTGTTAAAGAAGCGGGGCAAAATCAGCATTCAGGAAGCCGCCGAGCAGCTCGGCATCTCGGGGGTAGCCGTTCGGCGCCATATTCACGAACTGCAGAAGGATCAATATGTGCAGACGAATATTCAACGCCAAAGCGCCGGGAGACCGACTTATTTATACAGCCTTACGGAAAAGGCGGGCGCTTTGTTTGCGAACGGCTACGACGCGCTAGTCAACGATTTGATCGACGAAGTGAAGGATAAATTCGGGGTTGGCCAAGTCAGCCGCTTGTTCGACCGGCGGAAAGAGAAATGGCTGCGGAAGCATGAGGAATCGTTTCAAGGCCTGAGTCTGGAGAAACGGGTGGAGCGGCTGGCCCGGTTGCAAGAGCAGGAAGGGTATATGGTTAAGGTGGAAAAGAGAGGGGAAGGAACGATCGTCTTCGAGGAAGCAAACTGCCCGATCTATCAGGTGGCCGTCCGCTACCGGCAGGCTTGCCAATGCGAGCTGTCGCTGTTTCAGGCTTTGCTTGCCGTACCCGTTGTGCGCACGGAATGCATGGCCGAAGGCGGGCGGAAGTGCCAGTATAGAATCAACTCGGGTCGGGTCTAGACTTGGAAGCGGAAGAGGAGGGCAGCGAATGGATGAGACGATGAAGGACCGCTCTGACCCGGAGATGATTACGGTGACGGATGACCGGTTGATTCCGGTCGTGGCTGCGCTGACGAATTTGACGGAAAGCTGGAAGGTCCAGCTAAACAAAAGCGCCGTCAGTCTTCCGATGGCCGTACAGATCGGAAAGAGGCTAAACCGTGAGCAGCAGCGGGCCTTGCTGGAGTTTTGGGAGGATGCCCGCTTGCCCGACAAATATATGAGCAGGGTGCTGCACGCCTTCGCCCGGAATATGCCCGAGTGGGCGGTGCACCAGGTGATCCGTATTTTCCGCCTAGCGGAGAAGATCAAAGCTTCGATGGTTATGCTGAACGATTGGATGGAGCGCTTCGATTCGCTCTATGAGCAGTTTGAGCACGAATTCTGGGAAGGGGAATGGCCCGGGGCGGAAGAGGAGCTGGAGCCGTATCTCGACAGGCTGGAAGCCGAATTTCAAGAGCTGTACCGGCAAGCATCGGACGAGAAAAAGTCGTATAACCGGCATTACGGGGACAGCTCGTCGGACTCTGCGAGGGATTCCGCAAGAACGGCGGGGCCAAGCAGGGGACCGGTGTCCTTTCCGGCGCTAATCGGCGCTGCGGACGACGCTTCGCCTAAAGAGCTGAAACAGCGCTACCGGACATTAATGAAAAAGCTTCACCCGGATCACGGCGGCAGCGCTTATTTGTTCGATTGGGTCAAGCAGGCGCACGACAACTACATGCAGGGCAAATCCAGCTTGTGACAAAAAGACCTGCTGTTACGGCAGCAGGTCCTAGGCTGTTGAGAAAGTGGTTTTAATAAAAAATACATATGGCAGTGGACATCCCACCCCCTCGTACATTTGTATTTCCTTAATTTATCACTTTAAGCAAACGCGAGCCGTCGTCTGGCGAGTCCGGTCAAGAAGTACAACAGAACGTGCAGGCTTATGCGCGACGTTCGGTCGCGCGTATCCCGGCTCGGGTCCACACAGACCATGTCCATGCCGATGACGCGGTTCCACTCCCCGAGCAGCTCGGCGCAAATGAACAAGTCGATCGGCGAGAGGCCGCCCGGCCCGATCGCCGGCACACCGGGGACGTCTGCTTGGTCCAGTACATCGATATCGAACGTGACGTAGACGGAATCCGTTTTGGCGGCGAGCTCGCGGATCGTCCGTTCCAGAATCGGCTTGATGCCTTCCTCCCGGACTTGCCTAGCCGTATAAAGCGTAATACCCTGCTGCTCGGCGAAGTCGCGGTATGCTTTGGAATTGGCGAAGCTGCGCAGGCCGATATTCACGATATCTTCACCTCGGATGACGCTGTTTTCCACCAGACTGCGGATAGGGGTTCCGTTCGATCTGCCGCCGTAGGCCGTATCCCGGACGTCAAGGTGCGCATCGAATTGGATCAGCCCGATGCGCTCTTGACGAACGCTCTGAATGCCCGTCAGCGCCGGGAATGTAATCGAGTGGTCGCCGCCCACCAGACACGGAATCGTGGAGGGGAGCTGCTGCGAAATTTCTTGAAACGCCTGTTCAATATTGCGATGGCACTGCGGGATGTCGGTGACGTGCATGCCGACATCTCCGAGATCGCTGACTTGCAAGCTGCTCAGGTCCAGATCCGCTTCGAAGTTATACGTCGTAAAGGCGCTAAACAGCTGTCTTAGCGTAGCGGGATGCAAATGGGCGCCCGAGAAGCTGATCGAGCTTTTCGACAGGGGCGCCCCGACGATTGCGGCGTCGAGCGGCCGCTGCCCGTCCCATTCCGTAATCCAGTCGCAGAGCCGGGTCACATACGGGTCGCCTGCACCCGGGGTAAAAACTACACCGGGCCGCTGCAGATGAGTGAATTTGTGCATGACGTTTTTTTCTCCTTCGTGCGATTTTATGCGCTTCCTTACTTGCTTTCGAGCACTTGGCTCAGGAACATTTGGGTGCGCGGATGCGAGGGCTTCGTGAAAATTTCGGACGGCTTGCCTTCCTCGATAATGACGCCGCCGTCCATCACGACGACGCGATCCGCGACGTCCCGGGCGAAGCCCATCTCATGCGTGACGATGACCATGGTCATGCCTTCCTTCGCCAAGGTGCGCATGACCTGGAGCACCTCACCGACCGTCTCCGGGTCCAGCGCGGAGGTCGGCTCGTCGAACAGCATCACCTTCGGCTTCATCGCCAGCGCGCGGGCGATGGCGACCCGCTGCTTTTGCCCGCCGGACAGGCTGGATGGACGGGCTTCCGCCTTGTCCTGCAGGCCGACCTTGCGCAGCAGCTCGCGCGCCAATTGCTCGGCGTCTTCCTGGCTCATGCCCCGCAGCGAGATCGGAGCCATCGTAATGTTGTGCAGCACCGACTTGTGCGGGAACAGGTTGAACGATTGGAACACCATGCCGACATCCTGACGGACGGCATTCAGGTCCTTCTGGGGCATTTCCACGGACTGGCCGGCCTGTCCTTGCGCGGGAATGCGGCCGATCGGCTTTCCTTCGATGACGACGCTGCCTTTGTCGTACGTTTCCAGATAGTTGATGCAGCGCAGCAGCGTGCTTTTGCCCGAGCCCGACGGCCCGAGAATGACGACGACCTCTCCTTGCTGCACCTGAAGATCGACGCCGCGCAGTACGTGGTTGCTGCCGAACGACTTGTGAATCCCGTTTATTTGTATCATCGCATATCATCCCCCGTTCCGAGACGTCTTTCCAACACTAGGCCGATAAACCCGATCAGGTTGTTGACCAAATAGTACAGAATCGCGATAGCCAGCAAAAATTCGATCGTTTTGTACGTGTCGGCAATCAGCAGATTCGCCTGCCGGAACAGCTCGACGACCGTAATCGTCGACAGCAGGGAGGAGTTTTTCGTGAGCGAGATGAACTCGTTGGTCATCGGCGCCAGCATGCGGATCGTCGCCTGCGGGATTACGATCTTGCGCATCGTCTGCGCATAGGAGAAGCCGAGGGAACGCCCGGCTTCCATCTGCCCTTTGTCGATCGACTGAACGGCTCCGCGGATGACCTGGGAAGCATACGCGCCGCTGTACATGCCCAAGGCGACGACGCCGGATACCCACGGGACCGTATCGATGCCGAACACGATCGGCAGTCCGTAATAGAGCAGGAACAGCTGCACGAGCAGCGGGGTCCCCCGGAACCAGGACAGATAAGCGAGCGATACATATTTCCACGGCTTGAATTTGGACATTTGTCCGAACGAAATGAACGTCCCGATGATCAGGCTGAGCACAAACCCGCCCAGCGTATAAATGACCGTATACCATAACGATTGCAGCAGCAGCCGGATATTCTGCCACTCGCCAAGGACGCTGAAGTCAAAATGCTGCATAGTTTCCCTCCTAATCGCGAGTTAAGCTGCCTGGCCAATTATTCGAACCACTTTTTAACAATTTCGTTGTATTTGCCGCTGTCTTTAACCTTCTTGACCGCATCGTTGACAGCCTTCACGAATTCCGGGTTATCCTTGCGGACGCCATAGCCGTAGTACTCTTCCGTGAGCGTTTGGGGCAGTACTTTGACCGTGCCTTTTTCTTTGGCGTAAGCTTTGGCGGCCGGGAATCCGGTGATGACGGCATCGGTCTTGCCGGTTTCCAGCTCCAGGAACATTTCCGTGTTTTTCTCCACTTGGACAAGCTCAATGTTTTTACGGCTTTCTTCCACGAATTTGACCGATTTCGTGCCGATCTGCACCGCTGCTTTCTTTCCGACCAGATCGTCGAAGCCTTTTATCGTGTCGTTGTCTTTCTTCACCATGATGGAAAGGCCGCCCGGAAAATACGAATCGGAGAAGTCAATCGTCTTCTTGCGCTCGTCGGTAATATACATGGCCGAGACGATAAGATCGAACTTCTTCGCCTGCAGCCCCGGAATGAGTCCTTTGAATTCGGTGTCCACGAATTCGACTTTGTCGGCGCCGAGCTCTTTGGCCACCGCACGGATCAGCTCGATGTCGAAGCCTTCGAATTGGTCGCCGGATTTGTATTCGAACGGTTTGAAAGTGGCGTCCGTTCCGACCGTAAGCGTTTTCGTCTTAGCGATTTTAGAAAGGATTTCGTTGCTGCTGGCAGCTGCCGCCGGAGCTTGCTGACCTGCCGAAGCGTCGGGCTTGCTGCCGCACGCCGAAACCATGAGCGTTAACATACAGAATACTGCCAGAAAAGCCTGCTTTTTTGGTTTGAACATCATTGTATAATTCCCCCTGCATATCGTTTTGTCGTTACGCTTTTTCTATAAGCAAATATCGTGCCAATAGATCTTTAACAGAGCGAACGGCAGGAGGGTTTGGCTTGGATTAGGGGGAGGAGCGGGATAGGATGAGGAGCGGATAGGATAAGGTAAGCCATGGAACGGAAAAAAGCGGAGAGAAGGGAACGTGGCGGAATGATGGCGGATAGCGACAAGCGGTGAAGCAGAGCGGGAAGACGGAAGGCCGGTGGGCAGGTGAAAACGGTGAGGTAGGAGGAAAGGTGGCGAGCAAGCCGAAAAAGCGGAAGCAGACAAGAGTCGACGGGCAGGAGAAGGTGCCGATAGAGCGAAAAAAGCGGCGGAAATTGCCGGGGCGGCGAAATCTGCCGGGCGGTTTTTGCCGCCCGGTCCTTATTCGGCCCGATAGCGGGCCAGCTTGTCGCGCAGCGTGCGCTCTCCGATGCCGAGCGTCTCCGCTGTCTTGCGCCGGTTGCCGTCCATCGCTTGGAGCGTAGACAGAATGACCTTTCGCTCGATCGCGTCCATCGTTTCTCCGACATAAACAGGCACAAGCTTGCTATCGGCGGGCTGCGTCGGCTTCGTCTGCAGGTCTCCGGGGAGGTCACCAACCGTCACCCGGTCGCCGTCCGCTAGTGCAATCGAGCGCTCGATGATGTTCTGCAGCTCCCGCACGTTGCCGGGAAACGGGTAGTCCAGCAGCAGCTGAACCGCGTCCGGCTCGATGCCTTTGATTTGCTTGGACATGCGCTCGTTGATTTTGTTGATGAAGTGCTGAATTAGCGACGGGATGTCTTCTTGCCGCTCGCGCAGCGGCGGCAGCAGGATCGGAATGACGTTCAGCCGGTAATACAGGTCCTCCCGGAACTTGCCCTGCTGAATTTCCTTCTTCAAGTCCCGGTTGGTGGCTGCAATAATCCGCACATCGATCGCGATTTCCTTCTGCCCGCCGATCCGCATGATCGCTTTCTCCTGAAGCACGCGGAGCAGCTTGCTCTGCAGCCCGATATCGAGCTCGCCGATCTCGTCCAGAAACAGCGTGCCGCCGTTGGCTGTTTCGAAAATGCCCGTTTTCCGCGCCACGGCGCCGGTAAAGGCACCCTTCTCATAGCCGAACAGCTCCGATTCGATCAAGTTGGCGGGGATGGCGGCGCAGTTGATCGTCGAGAACACCTGCTTCTGCCGGTCGCCGGCAAAATGAATCGCGCGCGCCACCAGCTCTTTCCCTGTACCGCTTTCCCCCATGATCAGGACGCTAGAATCGATGTTCTTGACCTTGTCGATCAGCGAGAAGACGTTTTGCATCTGCGAGCTGTGCCCGATCAAGCCGTGCACGTCGTACGCTTTTTGAATCTCTTCGTTCAGCCATTCGACTCGCGATTGCAGCTGAAACTGCTCCATCGCTTTTTCCAGCAGCACTTTCAACTCATGAATATCGATCGGCTTGGCAGCATAGTAGAACGCGCCTTGCCGCATCGCTTCCACCGCCGACGGGATGCTGCCGTACGCCGTCATGATGATCACGATCGTCCGGGGGGAGATGCTGCGGATTTGCTTCAGCACCTCGATGCCGTCGCGCATCCCGAGCCTCAGGTCGAGCAGGGCGATCGAGAAGGCGACGTGGGAGAACAGGGCGATGGCCTCGTCGGGGTCGGTGGACGCATAAACCTCGTAATCGTCTTCCAAAATAAACGAAAGCGACTTGCAGATCGCAATTTCATCGTCCAGTATAAGCAGGTTCGGTTTAGGCATGCTCGTCTTCCTCCAGTTGGCTCGGTAGTTTCAATACGATTCGGGTCCCGGCTCCTTTCTCGCTCGTCACTTCGATTTCCCCGCGGTTATCCCGCACCAACTGATAGCTGATCGACAGCCCGAGACCGACGCCGCCCGCTTTTTTGGTGAAGAACGGCTCGAAAATTTTCGGCAAATCGTCCGCATCGATCCCTTCCCCGGTATCCTCGATCTCTAGAATGACGAACGGCTGCTGCACCTGCGCGGCGATGCGGAGCGTTCCGCCGCCCGGCATCGCGTCGATGGCGTTGCGGATCAAGTTGATCAGCACCTGCTTGATTTGCTGGGCATCCGCCCACACGTATGCGGAATCCGGCACATCAAGCTGCACGACAATGTGTCTTTCCTCGAAAAGGTTATGAAAAAACAAAGCGACGGCCCGCACCTGTTCCTCCAGCTTGAACAGCGTTTTCTCTGGCGGCTTCTCGCGGGCGAAGTCCAGCAGCTCCGTCACGATCCGGTTCAGCCGCATCACTTCCTCGGTGACGTGCATCGTGAAAAATTCGCGGTACTCCTTGTTGTCGTACTTGAAGGGCAGCGCCTGGGAATACGATAAAATCGAAGTGATCGGATTGCGGATTTCATGGGCGATGCCCGCGACCAGTTGGCCGAGCGATTGCAGCCGGTCCCGCCGGGCCAGCTCGTCCAGCGTCTTCTTGTAGGCGTCCAGCCGTTTCTTCAATTCCCGCTTGAGCGTGAAGTTCCACCATAGGATCAGCAGCAGGACGGCTGCCGTAATGACAAGTCCCGCCACGACGTAGGACAGAAGCTCCTTCAGCCGCGGAGCGGACGGATAAATATATTCGCCGAACCATTTTCGTTCGATTTTGGCATAGGTGCCGTTCGATTTCAGCTCGCGCAGCCCGTGATTGATTTCGCCGAGCAATGTTTCGTTCTTCTTAAGCACGACAAGGCCGTAGTCCGTCGGAGCAATCGGATCGCCGACCAGCTTCACCTGGTCCTGCTGGCGGTTTTTTTGCAGCACGTACTGGCCGGTGATCTGGTTGCCGATAAAAGCGTCCACTTGACCGCCGAGCAGAAGCCGGATCGCTTCCTCCTGATTTTCCGCCGCGAGCACGGTGGCGTTCGGAATGCGCTGCATCGCTTCGCTGCTGATGTCGCCTTCCTGCACGGCGATTTTGCGGTTCTGCAGGTCGGTCAGCGAATGGACGGAATACGAGTCCTTGCGCACGAAGATACCCTGCGAGCTTGTAAAATACGGCTCGGAGAAGCGGTAGCTCTGGGCCCGCTCCTGGCTGTACTTCATGCCTTGAATGGCATCCACCTTGCCGCTTTCCAGCGCTTTAATCGCTTCGCTCCAGGGCATAGGATAAAATTCGAACGAAATGCCGGTTTCGAGCGAGAGCGCATTCAACATATCCACGTTAAATCCCTGAAACGTGCCGTTGGCGACAAATTCGAATGGCGGAAAATTGTTGTCTCCGGCAACACGCATCACCTTGCGCGGCTCCGAAGGAACGATATCGACGGCGGCGGCTCCGGGGAGCATGACGGATAGGAGCAGAACGGAGAGTATCGGAATAAAGGCGGCAAGTCTGACAAGCTTCATAGATGTTCGATCCTTTCTGCCGAGAGGGGGTCAAAGTGCGGCGAATAAAAGGCCGCTGCGCGAGCGGATCATTCTTCCGATCGCTCTTGTCCCCGGATTCTTAAATTGGATAATACCTTCAGCGGTTAGAATCCGGGGACAAAGGCGACCGCTTACGCTTCTCCAGAACGATTCCGCTCGCTCCGCTGTTATTCGCCGGACTTTTACCTAGTATTATATCTCCAAAAGCGGCTCATCGATCAAGTTTCTTCATTTCGTCCACTGGATCTTTAATAATTCCACTTTTGGAAGCGCTATGTTTTTCCATACAATGGGATGGAAGGATGCGCTTTCATGGAATATGGAGCGTGTCCGTATCCTCTGAAGGGTGGAGGGGGATGCCCGGAACGGATGCCGGACAGTCCGAAATTTAACCAAACGGGAGGAAACACGATGAAAAAACGATGGACCGGTCTTCTACTGTTCATGTTCTCATGCCTGGTGTTTGCCGCGGGCGCTCAAGCGGCGCAGCCGCACTCGTCCTACTGGTTCCCGGAGGATCTGCTCCGCTGGACGCCGCAGGGAGATAAGGACGCGGAGTTCAACCGCAGCACGATTGCTTTGCAGGACCGCTTCACAGGATATCAGGTTAACAAGCACGCTACGGTCGAGCCTAAAGTGGCAGCGCTTTCGGCGATGAACCGGCAAACCAGCGGCGTGCCGTCGCAAGGGTCGGAGAAATTCGATGCGAATACGTTCGGTTACTGGGCGTACGTCGACAAGCTGGTCTATTGGGGCGGATCGTCGGGCGAAGGCATCATCGTGCCGCCGAGCGCGGACGTAACGGATGCGGCCCATAAGAACGGCGTTCCGGTGCTGGGCACCGTCTTTTTCCCGCCAAGCGTATACGGGGGCAAGTTCGAATGGGTGAAGCAGACGATCCGGCAAAACCCGGACGGTTCGTTCCCTGTAGCGGATAAGCTGCTCGAAGTGGCGAACTATTATGGCTTCGACGGCTGGTTTATTAACCAGGAGACGGAAGGCGCTACGCCGGAAGATGCCGCGACGATGCAGAAGTTCCTTGCTTACCTGCAAGCGAAGAAGCCGGCAGGGATGCAGATCATGTGGTACGACTCGATGACATCCAGCGGATCGATCGATTGGCAGAACGCGCTGACGGACCGCAACCAAATGTTCCTGCAGCAGGGCAGCGAACGCCGCTCCGACAGCATGTTCCTGAATTTCTGGTGGCGTTCGCTGGAACCGTCCGCGAGCAAGGCCAAGAGTTTGGGCCGCAGCCCGTACGAGCTGTTCACGGGCATCGATGTCGAAGCGAAGGGCTACGATACGAAAATTAGCTGGAACGCGATTTTTCCCGAGGGCAAGAAAGCGGTTACATCGCTCGGCATTTACCGCCCGGACTGGGCATTCAACTCGTCGGAAAATCAAGAGCAATTTTACGCGAAGGAAAATAAATTCTGGGTCGGCCCGACCGGCAACCCGGCCAATACGTCCGGCACGGCCGATTGGAAGGGCATCGCGCACTATGTCGTAGAACAGTCGCCGGTGAACGACCTGCCGTTTACGACGAACTTCAATACGGGCAACGGGCAGCTGTTCGCCGTGAACGGGGAAGTCGTACGGACGACGCCGTGGAATAACCGGAGCTTGCAGGATGTGCTACCGACGTGGCGCTGGATTGCGGAAAGCAAAGGGGAAGCGTTGAAGCCGAGCTTCGACTTCACGACCGCTTATTATGGCGGCAGCTCCTTGAAGCTGGCGGGAACGCTCAGTCCGCAGAACGCTACAAATCTTAAGCTGTACAAGACGGACCTGCTCGTAGAGCAGAATACGAAGCTGTCGCTTACTTTCAAGACGCAGACGAAGCACGCGGACCTGAAGGTGGGGCTGTCGTTCACCGATCAGCCCGACAAGTTCGTATTCCTTGACGCGGGCGGCCTGCATCCCGGAACGTGGGATACGCAGACGTTCAATCTGAATCCGTACCGCGGCAAGCGGATCGCCGCTATCTCTCTGTATGCGGACGCGAAGCAGACGATTTCGGATTTCTCGGTCAACATCGGGCAGCTCTCCGTCTATAACACCAAAGACGATCCGAACCCGGTACCCGAGGTACGCGGTTTGAATGTGAGGGAAGCGGAGTTCAAGGACGGCATCTACGGCGATGCCCGTTTGGAATGGTCGGCGACGGATCGTCCGGTCCGCTACTTCGAGGTGTACCGGGTGAAGCCGGACGGCAGCAAGGAGCTGCTCGGCGTCACTCCGAACCGGGTGTACTACGTGCCGATGCTGCGCCGGATCGGGCCGGAAGCGCAGACGAAGCTGGAAGTCGTCGCGCTCAGCGCGGACGGACGGCGCGGCAAAGCGGCGCAGACCGTGGTGACCTGGCCGGCATACCCGAAACCGGTAGCGGCGTTCGCGGCGGATAAGACGCTCGTCGCACCGGGACAGCCGGTGACGTTCATCGACCAATCGTCCGAGGTGACGGAGCAGCGGGTATGGTCGTTCCCGGGCGGAACGCCGTCCACAAGCACCGAGAAGCAGCCGGTCGTCACCTATGCCGCCGAAGGAACGTATAGCGTGACGCTGACAGCGAAGAACTCGGTTGGCGACAGCATCGTAACCAAAGAAGCGTTCATCACCGTGACCAAGGACGCTGCCGGCGGGGTGAAAAATCTCGCCCTGAACAAGCCGGCGACGGCGGACGGCGCTTGCGGACCGAACGAAGCGGCAGCCTACGCCTTCGACGGCAAGGTGACGGGCAACAGCAAGTGGTGCGCGCTCGGCAGCGGACCGCACTGGCTGTCGGTCGATCTGGGCGCGAGCTACACGATCAGCGAGTTCGTCGTGAAGCATGCGGAAGCGGGCAGCGAAGCGGCTGCGTTCAATACCCGTGATTTCCACATCCAAGTCAGCAATGACGGCAGCACTTGGAGCGACGTCGTTCAGGTTCAAGGCAATACGGCCGCGGAGAGCAAGCATCCAATCGCGCTGACGAAGGCGAGATACGTGAAGCTGACCATCGATAAGGCCACGCAAGGCGGCGATACGGCCGCTCGTATTTACGAGTTCGAAGTGAACGGATTGGCAAAATAGCACGGAGGCCGCTTGTCTACCTTATCTGCGGATAAGGAGACAGGCGGTCTTTTTGCCCCTTTCCGAAGCACGTTGGCGTTCGTAGCCGCGAAGGCCGAAAACGATAATTCCAGACGGCTGCGAATACATATGACCTATGGGGAAAATCGGATGCGGAAGGAGGAGCAGTTATGGTTTCGGGGGTCCGAACGTTTTACAAAAATCATATCGAGAAGAAGCTGTTCAACAAAATTTTGCTGCTGTATTCACTCATTATCGTCGTCTCCTTGACGGCGCTCGCCGTTCTGATTTACCGCAACACCGCCGAGCAATCGACGCGCAAGGAGCTGGAAGCGGCAAAGCAGGTGCTGGAGCGGGCGACGCACGAGGTGGAGCGCAGGTATGAGGCCGGTCAGCAGATGGTGTTCCAATTGTACAAGGACGAGCGGCTGCTTCGGGACGTGCTGTTTTTTCTCAACAACGATTTTTCCGATTATCTTCGTTACCGGCTGGACCGTTTTGCGGACAATGCCGGTTTTGTCGACAAAAACATGGATTCGTATTTCCAATCGCTGACCTTCGACCGGGAAATTCAGACGATCTGGTTATACAGCAGCGTCAAGGGCTTCCTGTACGCGTACCGCGGGCTGGAGGAACAGGGCTTCGTCTATCCGGGACCGGAAAATCCGAAAGTTGCCGATCCGATCCGCCGTATCCGTCAGACCAGGTCCTTTGCGCCGCCGCCGTCGTTCGAGCCGGGAGCGGACGGGGACCGCAACCGCATGTTTACGATGGCTAACGACATTAACGATCCGATTACCTTGCAGAATCACGGCACCCTGCTTGTCGATTGGAAATGGACCGGCATGGACCGGATCGTGCAGAACGATCGGAGCGATTTCAAGGGGGAGCTGCTTCTGCTGACGGCGGACGGGACCGTGCTGTACGACTCCTCCCGGCGCTATACGGGACAGAGCTACCCATACATGCACGCCCTGCGGGACCAATCGGACCCGATTGCGCTGGACGAGCCGGCCTATGTGCAGATGAAGACGTTGAACCAAGGCGGCGTCGTACTCGCGAGCATCGTGCCGGTAGCGAAGGTAAGCGAAGGGCTTCAGGGGATGAAGCGAACGGTGATCGCAGGTACAGGCTTGTGTGTAGCCGCCGCCGTGCTGCTGTCGTATTTGCTGATGATCAATTTCTCGCGCCGCACGCAGACGGTCATTCGCGCCATGCGCAAGCTGCAGGATGGGGACCTCTCGGTTCGCGTAACCGTGCAGAAGGAAGACGAGCTGTTCCACATCGCCACCAGCTTCAACAAAATGTGCGAAACGCTGCAAGAGCACATCCAGCGGGTATACTTGTCCGAGATCAAGCAGCGGCAGGCGGAGCTGCTGGCGTTGCAGGCGCAGATCCAGCCTCATTTTCTGTATAACACACTGGAGGCGATCCGGCTCAAAGCGGTGATGGACGGCAACCGGGATGTCGGGGATATGATCTACAGCTTGGGCGCGCTGTTCCAGAATCTGATCAAGCACGAGACGATGGTCACCGTTCAGGACGAGGTCCAGCTGTGCCGGCTGTATTTGAACCTGCTGCGGGCTCGCTATCCGAACCGGTTTGACTATGAGATTGCGGTCGACGAAGCCGTGGGCCGTTGTACGATTCTGAAGCTGACACTCCAGCCGATCGTCGAAAACTGCATCCGCCATGCCTTCCATGGCGCTGCTCCGGACGGCCGGGAGCGCCGGATTCTCATCCGCGGCTGGACCGAAGGCTCCGACGTCCGCATCGCCGTTGCCGACAACGGCTCGGGCATCGTGCCGGAGCGGCTGGCGCAGCTGCAGCGAGATTTGGCGCATCCGCCGCAACCGTCCGGCGCGTCCATCGGTCTGACGAACGTGAACGAGCGGCTGAAGCACAGCTTCGGGCAAGTATACGGCTTGCGGGTCGACAGTCGTTCCGGCGAAGGGTCGACGGTGACGATCACGATTCCGGGAAGCGTAAGGGGGAACGAGTATGTATCGCGTATTTCTGGTTGACGACGAGCCGTTTATCATGGAGGGACTCGCTTATTTGATCGACTGGGAGCGGCACGGGCTGCAGATTGTCGGCAAGGCTGGGGACGGGGCGGAAGCGCTCGAAGCTTTGACCGGCGAGCCGATCGATATTTTGATTACCGACATCCAGATGCCCTATATGAACGGCCTGGATCTGATTCGCAGCGTAAGAGAGCTGCAGCCGGACGTGAAATTCATTATTTTAAGCGGGTACAACGATTTCGACTATGTGAAAGAAGGCGTCACGCTCGGCATCGAAAATTATTTGCTGAAGCCGGTCAATACGGAAGAATTGATCCGGACACTGACCGCCACCGTTGCCAAAATCGAGCAGTCCGTCTACAAGGAAGAAAGCATTAAGCGGCATCTGGAAATTATCCGCGACAATCTCTTGTACCGCTGGGTCACGGCGGCCATCGAGCCGGAGGAGCTGAGAAACCGCGAGGAACTGCTCGGCATCCGGCTGGGCCTGCCGGGGTATGTAGCAGGCATCGTCAAGCTGTTATTCGATCAGGAGCAGGCGGAGACCGCCGAGGTGTCGTCCCGCGCGGAGACGATTGCCGCCGTAAGGACGTATTGCCAGCGGACTGCGCAGTCTTACGGCCCGGAGCAGGCCGTGTTCGCCGATCTCGAAGGGGATCTTGTGCTGCTCGCGGGGCTGAATGATGTCGATGCGGACCGGACCGGCTTCGTCCGCTTCATGACGGAGCTTCAAGCCGCCATCCGCGAGCGGTGGGGCCTGCCGCTGCTGGTGACGGTCGGCGAAGCGTCCAAGGGCGAGGCGTCGGCCCATCGCAGCTACCGCACCGCCAAGCGGATGCAGGACTACTATGTGCTCGCGCCGCACGACGGGCCACTTGTCTACGAAGCGCCCACTCTACCCGCAGCGGCGGAACCTGCGGCGCCTGCGCAGGCGGAGCTGGCCCATTTCTGCAAGCTGCTGTCGGCCGGGAAGAAGGACGAGGCGCTCGCTTGGGTCGGGGAAGCGTTCGCGCGTCTCCGGGAGACGGAAGGGCTCGCACCGTCCGATGTCCAGAACACGGCGATGGCCGTGCTTGCGGCCGCCGTGCATCATGCGAATCTGATGCGGCAGGAGCATGAAGGCGCCATCGGCGATTACAAGCATTTGTTCTCGCAGGTCGTCAAGCCGCAGACGATGCAGGAGCTGGAGGAACTGGTCGAACGCTTCGTCGACCGTGTGCTTTTCGCGTCCGATGCGGCGGAGCGGGAGTACAGCCCCGTCATCCGGCAGGTGCTGCGCGAGGTCGAGCGCCGCTATGGGGATGAGCTGTCTTTGAAGACGTTAAGCCAGGCCTTTCACATGAACCCGGTTTATTTGGGCCAGCTTTTCCATAAGGAGACGGGGGAGACATTCTCCGATTACGTGAACAAGTACCGGCTTGCCCAAGCGAAGGCGCTGCTCGTCGAATCGAATCTGAAAACGAGCGATATTTCCGCCCGGGTCGGGTATACGGATACGAGCTATTTTTACAAGCAGTTCCGCAAATATTACGGCTTCTCGCCGACGGAATACCGCAATTGGAGCAAGCTGGGAGACTGATGAAAACGTTTCTATAGTTTCTCCACCCGTTCTATAGTTTCTTAACTTTCTGCCGCGCTCCGCATTGGGTAAAGTTAGAAAAGAAAGAGATGTATGCGTTTTCTGAAATGGAGCTTGCGGACGCAAAAGAACGGGGGTGAAAAGCTGTGGGAACCATTGGACGTACACTCAAGAAGCTTAACCGCAACAAAACCTTTTTGCTCATGGTGCTGCCGGGAGCCGTCTATTTCCTGCTGTTCAGCTATTTGCCGATGCCGGGGGCGATCATAGCCTTCAAGGAATACCGTTTCGACCGGGACGGCTTTCTGGCGAGCATATGGCGGAGCAAGTGGACCGGCTTCAAAAACTTCGAATTTTTATTTCAATCCGAAGACGCTTACATCATCGTGCGCAATACGTTGCTGTACAATTTTGCGTTTATCGTGCTGGGCACGGTTTTATCGGTGATTATGGCCGTTATTTTGCATGAAATCGTCAGCCGCCGGTGGGCGAAAATTTACCAGACCGGCATGTTCCTGCCTTACTTTTTGTCCTGGGTCATCGTCAGCTATTTCTTGTTCAGCTTCCTGAGCGTGGATCGCGGGGTGCTGAATCAGGCGCTGACGGCGCTCGGCATGGAGCGCGTCTCTTGGTACGCGGAGCCGGCCTATTGGCCTTACATTCTCGTGCTTGTCAACCTGTGGAAGGGTGTCGGTTATTCCAGCGTCGTCTACCTGGCGGCCATCATCGGCATCGACAAGTCGTATTACGAAGCCGCGATGATCGACGGCGCAGGCAAATGGCAGCAGATTTGGAGCATTACCTTGCCCTTTATCCGGCCGATGATCATCATCCTGACGGTGCTGGCGATCGGCGGCATTTTCCGCGCGGACTTCGGCTTGTTCTATCAGGTGCCGCGCAATACGGGCGCGCTGTTCCCTGTGACCAACGTTATCGATACATACGTGTACCGGGGACTGAAGGTGACGGGCAATATCGGCATGAGCACGGCGGCCGGGTTGTATCAATCGGTGGTCGGACTCGTTTTGGTGCTAGTGACCAACGCTGTCGTGAAGCGGATCAACAAAGAGAACGCTTTATTTTAACCACTTCGACGAAAAGGAAAGGGGGAGTCGGCTTGCCAAGTCCGAATGCGCCTACCGCTGCCGTGCGGAAGAAGAGCCGGGACTTTACGAAGCTGTCGCCGTTCTGGAACGGCGTATGCCACGCAATCGCCGGCGGGTTTGCCATTGCCTGCGTATTTCCGTTCGTCTTCGTCGTCATCATCTCGCTGACGGATGAGCAAGCGTTGGCGAACAACGGCTATCAGGTGTTTCCGGAGATGTGGAGCTTCGAGGCGTACCGGTACCTTTTTCGAACCGGAGGTCAGCTGTTCCGGTCCTATGGGGTGACGCTCTTCGTTACCGTCGTCGGAACGCTGCTCAGCGTGCTGACCGTTGCGTTGTACGCTTATGCACTGTCCAGAAACAATTTCGCGTACCGGAACGCCTTTGCGTTTTTCGCCTTCTTTACGATGCTGTTTAACGGCGGGCTGGTGCCTTCCTACATCGTGACGACACAGGTGCTGCATTTGAAGGATACGGTGTGGGCGCTTATTTTGCCTACGTGCGTCAGCGCTTTCTCGATCTTGATCATGCGCACATTTTTCAAGCAGATGATTCCCGATGCGATCATTGAATCCGGCCGAATCGACGGGGCGGGCGAATGGAAGGTGTTCACGCATTTGGTGCTGCCCATCTCGCTGCCGGGATTGGCGACGATCGGCCTGTTCAGCACGCTCGGTTACTGGAACGATTGGTTCAACGCGCTGCTGTACATCGACAGCCCGAATCTGCTTCCGCTGCAGTCGCTGCTGATGAAGATCGAGAGCAACATTCAGTTTATCGTGCAAAACTCCAATCTCAGCGACGCCACCCAGCGCTTCGAAATCGCCAAGTCGCTGCCGCAGGAGTCTTCGAGAATGGCCATGGTCGTCCTGGCCACCGGTCCGATCGTGCTCGCTTATCCGTTCTTTCAACGGTATTTCGTGCAGGGGCTGACGATCGGAGCGGTCAAAGAATAACATCGTACAAGGAGGAATGCTGCATGTTCAAACGGAAACGACTCGCCGCCGGGCTCGCCTCGGTGCTGATGCTGTCCGCGCTGGCCGCTGGGTGCTCCGGCGGTGCAGGCAACCCTGCCCAAGAAGGAGCAGGCGCCGGAAAAGCAGACGGCCAGCCTGTCGAGCTGATCTGGTACACGATCGGCGGACCGCAAAAGGATGCCGACAAAGTGATGGAGGCTGTCAGCAAATATACGAAAGAGAAGATCAACGCCACTGTGAAAATGAAGATGATCGATTGGGGCGACTACTCGCAGAAGATGCAGGTCATCTCCGTATCCGGCGAGCCTTACGACATCGCGTTTACGAGCTCGTGGGCCTTCGACTACGTGCAGAACGCCCGCAAAGGGGCATTTTACGAGATGGACGGCCTGCTGGACAAATACGGGCAGGGCATCAAGAAGGCCGTACACCCTTCGTTCCTCGAAGGCTCCAAGGTGAACGGACACAACTACGGGGTGCCGACGAACAAGGAGCTGCCTGCGCAGGCGGTATGGCGGTTCAATAAGCAGTACATCGACAAATACAAAATGGACCTATCGAACGTAAGTTCGCTGGAAAGTTTGGAGCCGCTGCTCAAGACGATGAAGGAAAACGAACCGGGCGTATACCCGATTCCAAGCAACGTTGACCCGTTCGTTCCGTTCGATTCCGTCGTACAGGGCATCCCGTTCGGAGTACGGCTCGATACGCAGGATTACAAGATCGTCAACGTATTCGAGACGCCCGAGTACCGTCAAATGAGCGAAACGATGCGCAAATACTACAAGGCGGGCTATTTGCCGCCCGACGTCGCGACCAAAACAGGCAACGATCACGAGAAAACCGGCAAATGGCTCGTCGACAAAGCGCATACGGTCCCGTTCGCGGACAATTTATGGTCGGAAGGCTTTAAATACGAGATCGTCTCGAAGCCGATTCACGAGCCGATTGTGTTCAACTGGTCGGTGACCGGCTCCATGATGGCAATCTCTGCGAATTCCAAGCATCCTGAGAAAGCGATGGAGTTTTTGAACCTGCTGAACTCGGACGCGTATTTGCGGAATTTGGTAAACTACGGCCTCGAAGGCACGCACTATAAAAAAGTTTCCGAAGGCGTCATCGAGCTGACCCCGGATTCCGGTTACTCCATGCCGTCGTTTACGCTCGGCAACATGTTCCTGCTGAACCGGTTCCCGAAAGACCCGGCCGACAAGTGGGAGCAGTACGACAAGTTCAACAAATCGGCCAAGAACGCGCCGCTGCTCGGCTTCCAGTTCGACTCCTCGAAGGTGGAGAACGAGCTTGCCGCCGTCAAGAGCGTATCGGAGGAGTTCAAGAAAGCGCTGGAGACCGGCTCCGTCGAGCCGTCAGAGGTGCTGCCCAAAGCGATCGACAAGTTGAAAGCCGCCGGTATCAACAAAGTGATGGACGAGGCGCAGAAGCAGCTCGACGCGTGGAGAGCGAAGAAATAAATGTAGAGAAACGGCCGTCTCTGACGCAGGCATTGCGCGGGGGCGGCTTTGTTATGAGCTGCCGTGAGGGAAGAGGGGAGACGTATCCCGCAGCCGAGGCGACAGGGGGAATGTGGCAGATTTGAACATGGTATCCAGTGCGGACAGGCGCGGACCAGACATGGACTCATCTGGTGCGGACAGGCCCAGACCTGGACATGACATCTAGCTCGAACCAGGTGTGAACTCGGACGCAGCATCCGGCGCGGATCAGGCACGAACCCGGACATGAGATCCGGTGCCGACATGCGTGAACTCGGACGAGGCTCCGATCAGACTCGGAACAGATAAGCCGTGACCGGACCAAGCTTGAAAAATAAAGGAACTACGATGAGCTAAGCTTAATGTTGGTGCAATTTTCGAAGTATAGAGGAACTGAGATCATTTAAGTGTGTCGAAAAATGTTCGTACCTACCCAAATGGGAGCTTTAGAGCACTAGGGATGCGCTATTCCTGTACAGACTGGTAAATTCTTGGCGATAGGGCATTACAGTTCCTCTAATTTCTGATTCGGCTCATGGAAGGGCTCCGACGGGCCCCGCAATGGCTCGGCATAAAAAAAGCTCCGGCCACCCTTGATAAGGAGGACCGGAGCTTTACATAAACGCTTATTTCAACGCGCTTCCGCCGAAGACGAAGCGGTGTTCCCAGTGCTTGCCCGCAATCGAGTCGATGCGTACGCCGCCCGATGCTTTCGAAAACGTATGCAGTATTTTACCGTCGCCGAGGTAAATGCCCACATGGGAGATGCGCTGGTTTGACTTATCCGACGGGTAGGCCGACGCTTTCGTTCCTTTATAATCCATGAAGAACATCAGATCGCCCGGCTTCAGATTGTGCCAGTCCGTTGTCGTGCCGCCGAGAGACTTGACGTAAGAGGCTTGTCCGCGCGAGTCGCTGGGCAGCGTGATGCCTGCGCCTTCCTTGAACGCCTGGCGGGTGAAGTCGGAGCAATCGAACGTACTGGTGTTCGAACGGCTTGAGCCGAATTCGTAGGGAGTGCCCATATATTTTTTGCCTGCGGCAATAACCTTGTTAACGAGCTCACTGTTATTGCCCGTACTCGGCTTGGATGTACTGCCGCTATTGGACGAGCCTCCGGTATTGGACGTGCTGCCGCCATTAGACGTGCCGCCTCCGTTGGACGAGCTTCCGCCGGAACCGTCGGTGCGGACGTATTTGCTGCTTGTGGAGATGTAGCCGACTCTGCCTTGATCGTCGCGAACTTTATACCAATAATTATTAACCTTATCGAGAATGTCTACTTTTTCACCTGTTTTTAGAAGGCCGTAGGTGGCTGAACCCGTATTCGGCGCCTTGCGGAAATTCACGCCGCTGACAATAGTGGCATTCGACGCGGCAAGGGCTTGTTCGGCTGTCAAAGCTCCAACGCTGAACGTGACGGTAGTGGCGAGTAACAGTGCGGTAAGTTGCTTTTTCAAGTGGAAATCCCTCCTGCAGTTCTAGTTGTTTTATGTACAAGCCTGGGAATCCATGGACGGAAATCGCCCGGTTCCACAAGCTGGGACACCATTTGACAACGTCCGGCCGCCGCCCCACAATGAAAGCAGGACATTTGACGAGAGAACGGTGAGCAAACAATGGAAACGTGGACATGGGGGCCATTCATCCTGCAAAAAAGCATGCTGGTCGTCATTGCGGCAGTTGCGGCGGGTTACGTCATTTCGAGGCTGCGGTTAAAAGGTTCTTCCATCGGAGGAACGTTCGGCGCGATCGTATCGAACGCGCTTCTTATATGGGTGGTCAGCTGGAAGCTGAGTATCCTTGTCTTCGATCCGGGGAGCGTGCTGGCAAGCCCGATGTCGCTGCTCTATTTCAGCGGCGGCGACAAAGGCGTCTGGCTGGCGACGCTGCTGTCCGGCGTCTATGTATGGTGGAGCGCCAAAAAGGCCAAATTGAATGCAGCCGTTTATATGGATTCGGTGCTTGTCTCGGTTATGGGGGGGTACGCCGTCTACGCGGCGCTGATTTTTTTTACGGAAGAGGAGAGCCGCATCACTTGGGGACTCAAAGCATTGCTCGCGGCGGGCCTAACGGTCTTCTGGTTCGTGTCCAAAACGAAGAGGGAGTGGCAGCCGCTCCTCCAGCGGACGGTCGTCTTCGTCGTCGGGTATGCGCTGATCGCGTCGCTGGCCGCCAATGTGTGGGACAAGCCTTCGACAGGTACGGTTGAAGCGGGGGCGAACATCGGTCTCAAAATCGGTCAGCAGGCGCCGGACTTCGAGCTGCCATTGCTTGACGGCCAAACGGTCAAACTGTCCGATTACCGGGGGCGGACGGTCGTGCTTAATTTCTGGGCGACGTGGTGTCCGCCGTGCCAGGCGGAAATGCCGCATATGCAGCAGGTGCATACGGAGCAGGAAAGCAATGGCGTGACGATTCTCGGCGTTAATGCTACATCGACGGAGGTCAGCGAGCCGGTCGTGCGCGCATGGGTCAAGGAATGGGCCCTTACGTTCCCGATCGTGCTGGACCGTCAAGGCGAAGTCGGCAAGGCATACCGCGTGAACGCTTATCCGGCCACGTTCGTCATCGACGCGCAAGGAACGATCCGGGAGAAGCATCCCGGGCCTATGAATAAGGAGATGCTGGAGCAAGCCATCGGGAAAGCGAAGAGGGGCGGGTGAAAAAAGAATTTAATAGGGGATTATAGAGTTTTTCATTTGCGCGAAAAATAAATGTCGTGATAACATGTGATTATTGCAGGTCATATTACTAGGTTCGATACATCATTTTATATAAAAGGAAGGATAACAGCATGGCACAGACGAGTATTATCTTGCGTGTGGAATTAGACCACGAGAAGGTCACGTTCGGGGATGTAGCCGCCGCAATCAGCAAATCCGGAGGAGACATCACTTCGATCGACGTGATTCGGCCGGGTAAGGATTCCTCAATCCGGGACATCACTGTGGATGTTGCGGAATCCGTGGAATCGCAAGTGGTGGAAGCGCTAAAGCAGCACGAAGGCATCAAGCTGATCAACGTCTCCGACCGCACGTTCCTTGTGCATTTGGGCGGTAAAGTATCCGTTCAACCGAACCTTCCGATCAAAAACCGTGACGACTTGTCCCGGGTTTACACGCCGGGAGTTGCACGGGTATGTACGGCAATTCATGAAAATCCGAGGAAAGCGTATTCGCTGACGATCAAACGGAATACCGTAGCGGTCATCACCGACGGGACCGCCGTGCTCGGTCTGGGCGATATCGGTCCGCATGCGGCCGCGCCGGTCATGGAAGGAAAAGCGATGCTGTTCAAGCAGCTCGCTGGCGTCGACGCTTTCCCGATCTGTCTCGATACGAAGGACACGGAAGAAATTATCCGCACGATCAAGGCGATCAGCCCGATCTTCGGCGGCATTAACCTGGAAGACATCAGCTCGCCGCGCTGCTTCGAGATCGAGAGCCGGCTTAACGAAGAGCTCGACATCCCGGTATTCCATGACGATCAGCACGGCACGGCCGTCGTCGTTATCGCGGGACTGCTCAACGCGCTGAAGGTCGTCGGCAAGCGGATCGAGAACGTGCGCGTCGTCGTGAACGGCATCGGCGCCGCAGGCGTATCCATCTGCAAAATGCTGCTGGCCGCAGGCGTTACGAAGCTGGTGCCGGTCGACCGCGAGGGCGCGATTGTCCGCGGCGGCACCTACGAGTATCCGATGTGGCAGTGGCTGGCCGACCAGCCGCAGGTGGAAGCCGAGCCGGGCACATTGAAAGAAGTGATCCGCGGCGCGGACGTCTTCATCGGCGTATCCCGCGGCGGCCTCTTGAACGGACAAGACGTCCAAACCATGGCGCCGGACAGCATCGTCTTCGCGATGGCGAATCCGACGCCGGAGATCGCTCCGGAAGAAGCGCTGCCGCATGTGCGCGTATTTGCTACAGGTCGGAGCGACTATCCGAACCAGATCAACAACGTCCTGGTATTTCCGGGCATTTTCCGCGGGGCGCTCGATTGCCGGGCCCGCAACATCAACGAGCCGATGAAGCTTGCCGCGGCACGCGCCATCGCTTCCGTCGTCACGGATGCGGAGCTGAACGAGCAGTACATTATCCCGAGTATTTTCAACGAGCATGTCGTGAAGAAAGTTCGCCACGCGATTATCGAAGCGGCGATCTTGACCGGCACCGCCCGCCGGATTCCGCCGGATTTCCGGTAAGAGCGGGTAGACGCGAACGGCAGGATAGCAAGATAGCTGATCATAGCAAAAGAAGCGAGTTCCTCTATGCGGGGACTCGCTTCTTTTTTTACTGCTCGTTCGCTGCGTTCGCGCCGACTACAGCCTGCTTACGTCTCACAGCTTACGCTCCGCACTGCTTCTTGCGGTATTCTCCCGGCGTCATGCCGGAGTAGCGCTTGAACATGCGGATGAACGAATTGACGTTCTGGTAGCCGAGCCGCAGCGCGATATCCTGGATTTTCAGCTCGAGATCGAGCAGCAGCTCTTGCGCGTGACGGATGCGCACATGGTGCAGGTAATCGCTGAAATTCATGCCGGTCTTCTCCTTGAAATACGTCGATACATATCCCCGGGAAAGATTCAGTTTGTCGGCGATCAGATCGAGCGAGACGTCCTCGCTCAAATGCTCCTCCGTATATCGCTTAACGAACTCGATCACCGGGTCTTTATTCTCGCTAGAGGCGGCGATCGCCTCGGCTGCTTGGCCGAGCAGGCGTTCCAGCAGCGACTGCGCCTCCGCGTACGTGAAGCACTGCTCGATGTCCGCGAGCAGCTCCCGCTCGGCGGGCATCGCCTGCAGTGGCAGCCCCGCCGCTTCGACGGCCTTCAGCGCTAGCCCTGCGGTCTGCTGCAGAAGCCGCCGCAGCTCCGGGACTGTCGCTTCACGCCCGCGCAGCGCCTCAAGCTGCTGTAAAGTCCACTGACGCAGCGGCTCGAAGCTGCCGGAGCGCACCTTCGTCTGCAGCTCCTGCTCCTGCATCGCCGTCAGCCGATACGGCGGACGAACGGCCGATTGGCGGATGATCTGCGTCTCCTCCAGCGGCTGGCGCTCTCCTGCCAGCATCAGCGCCCGCTCGTAAGCGGCGGCGAACTCCGACGCCGGCAGGGAGGGGCCGCTGACCGCAATCGTAAAATGACACCAATCCTTGTCGTAGTCGAACACTTCCTTCAAGCCGGCCAGACAATCGTCTGCGACCGGCTGTCCGTGCTCGCTGAACGCCAGCGTCAAGATTTGATCCTTGTCGATCTGGAACGTCAGCGCATCCGAATGAGAGCGCTTTACATAAGACTCGATATATTCCCGGATAAAGTAGGTCGCTCGCTCGCGTTCGAGGCTCGTCTCCTCCATAAACCGCGGCAAGAAACGAAGCTGGAACAAGATCAGCGTAAACGGCTTTTGAATAAACGATGTATCGTTCAAATCCGGATGCTTCGTATGAATCCGCTTCAGCTTGTCGGTAAATGCGTAGTATCGCAGCAGCGAATTTTTGTCCGACAAGTCGCGGCGCATCCTGCCGATCTGTTCGCCGATCAGCTCGA
Organism: Paenibacillus tyrphae; assembly: GCF_027925525.1. Taxonomy (GTDB): domain Bacteria; phylum Bacillota; class Bacilli; order Paenibacillales; family NBRC-103111; genus Paenibacillus_G; species Paenibacillus_G tyrfis_B. The sequence continues at coordinate 40,382 of NZ_BSDJ01000044.1, forward strand.
ATTCACGGATACGGAAATCGGCGGACGCTCCCGGATCGTTGTATTGATGGACCGTGCGGAGCAGACGCTGAACCGGATAGTTCAAGCGCACGCTGAACAGCACCGACGTGACGACACTAATCCCGATCGTGACGGCGAGCAGCGAGATCAGAATCAGATTGAGCCGCAGCAGCTCGGACGAGATGCTTTCGATCGGCACCATCGTGACGTACCGGAACCCGGTGTGCTTTCCTTTTTGCTGGAACAAGTAATGATCTCCCAGCTTCATCTCGCTCGCGTCTTCCGTAAACGTCAGCAGCTTGGCCGCAGCAGCCGCGTCCGGATCGGAGGCGTAAATCAGCTTCTGCTGCTCGTCCAGAATGAAGAACGGGTTATCCAGCGAGTAATGGAGCGTCCGCGCCATCTTATCGCCATCCAGGAAGACGAGAAAGAGCACGTCACGGTACAGCGCATTTTTGACCGAGACCGGGATGAGCCGCCCGAGGCTCTGCTCCAGATTCATATATTTCTGCGAAAATACGGCTGCCGGATGAATGCGGTAAAAATACGGCTCTGCGAACTGTCCCCTCCAATAATCGGGCGGGTAGGCGGGCGATCGGTAAAACTTACCGAACATGTCCTCCACGCGGCTTGTCCCTTCTTTTTCCAGTACGAAGTCTCCGTTTTTGAAATAAAACACGATATTCTCATAAAACATGAGCGGATTGGCCATCAGCGCCTTAATTTCCGCGTGCAGGTTGACCGTCTTCTCAGACCCTGCCGTTTGCGGCAGCTGGCGGAGCACGTTCAGGTTGGCGGTCAGCTCGTTGTTCTGGTTCAGGCTGAGCAGCATATCGATCGTCAGCTTGAAATGCGTTTCGTAGCTTTCCATCGTGTGCTTCATATTCAAGCTGTTGTATTTGACGATTTCGTCGTGGATTTTGCCCTTGAGATAAAGAAACGACCCGAAGTTGAAGGCGGCCAGTAGCAGGATGATAGCAAGAAAACTCACAAGCAGCCGGGCAAACAAGGAATTCGTCCTCCACTTCTCCGGCCAGGCGATGCGCATGGATGGCCCTCCTTTTTCGTGCTGCGGAACTATGTCTCAATTATAAAGGCTCGGTTGATCCGATCCCAATACTCATTTTTTCAGGTTCGTATGCATCCTGTCACATTTCCGAACAAAAGTCGATCCCCCGGCAATCTGGAGGATTTCGCAGCGGCCTGCCGCTTTGCTATGCTAACGCTGACACCGGAGCTCGGGCAGGGCAAGCCGGCAAACTACCGAGACAGAGGGGATGAGTATGGGAATGGAGGAGACGGCGGGAATGAAGCTGACGGTCCGGCAGCCGGCGACGAATGCGAATAAAAGGTTAAGCAGCCGCGCGATCCGGACGTGGCACCGGACCAAATATTTATGGCTGCTGTTTTTACCGTGCTTGATTTATTTTCTGGTGTTCCGCTACGCTCCGATGTTCGGTTTAATCATCACGTTTCAAAATTATAACGTGTTCAAAGGCATTTGGGCGAGCGAATGGGTCGGCTTCAAATACTACGAGATGTTTTTGAGCAACCCCGATTTTTTCAAACTGCTGCGCAATACGTTTTTGCTCGGGCTGTATAAGCTGGTATTCGGATTTCCGGCGCCGATCGTTCTCGCCCTCATGCTGCACGAGCTGAAAAATGCCGTATTCAAACGGTTCGTACAGACCGTCAGCTATTTGCCGCATTTCATCTCGAACGTCATCGTAGCTAGCATGGTCATTATGTTTCTGTCGCCGACAGGCGGCGTGATCAATCACTGGATTCGCGCGCTCGGCTTCGAGCCGGTCAACTTCATGATGGAGCCCGGCATGTTCCGCTCGATCTACGTGCTGTCGGAAATTTGGCAGCATATCGGGTGGGAGACGATCATCTATCTCGCCGCGTTGACTTCCGTGGACCCGGGGCTGTATGAGGCTGCCGGCATCGACGGAGCGGGACGCTGGAGCAAAATGTGGCACGTCACGCTGCCCGGCATCGCACCGGCGATTGTAATCGTATTCATTCTGAACGTAGGGAAAGTGCTGGAGATCGGCTTTGAGAAAGTGTTCCTTATGTATAATCCCGCGGTATACGAGACGGCGGACATTATCGGCACTTATGTATACCGGGTCGGGCTCGTTCAAGGCAACTTCAGCTATGCTTCGGCCATCGACCTGTTCATGGGGGTCATCAGCTTGATCTTCATCTGCTCGGCGAATTACATCAGCCGCAAAATCAGCGAGCACAGCTTATGGTAGGAGGGGGAAGCATGCGCAGGTGGGGCTGGTTCGACGCGGTCAATATCGTTCTGCTGCTCGGGGTGGCGGCGGCCACGCTGTATCCGTTCGTATACATGGCGGCCGTATCGCTGAGCAAGGACATTTACGTGATGAAAAACGAAGTGTTCCTTTGGCCCAAAGGGCTCAATCTCAACATGTACGAGGTCGTCTTCCGCGACAAGCAGATTTGGAGCGCGTACAGAAATACGATTTTGTACGTAACCTTGGGAACGGCCGTATCGCTCGTCGTCACGTCCATGGGCGCTTATGCGCTGTCCCGCAAGGATATGGTGTTCCAACGGGGCTTTACGCTCATGATCGTGTTCACGATGTTTTTCAGTGGCGGGATGATTCCGACGTTTCTTGTCGTCCGCGAGCTCGGGCTCGTCGATACGATCTGGGCGATGGTGCTGCCGGGGGCGGTCAACACGTGGAACCTGATCATCATGCGGACGTTTTTCAGCGGTATGCCGAAGGAGCTTGAGGAGTCGGGCCGGATGGACGGTCTGACCGATATTGGCGTCTTCGTGCGGATCGTGCTGCCGCTGTCCAAAGCGGTGTTCGCGACCATCGGCTTGTTCTACGCGGTGGCGCTGTGGAACAACTTTTACTTGCCGCTGCTGTACCTGCGCCAGCCCGACTTGTTCCCGCTGCAGGTGCTGCTGCGCAATCTGATCCTCGCAGGGGCGGTCAATTCCGGCGAAGTCACCAGCATTGGAGGTGATAACCTGATCGTCGAGGATTCGCTTAAATTCGCCACTATTATGGTATCGACCGTGCCGATTCTGCTCATCTATCCGTTCATCCAGAAGTATTTCGTCAAGGGCGTCATGATCGGGGCGGTAAAAGGGTAACGGCCATCGTGCGGCGAATGGTTAGGCCAAGAAAGCCCAAATAGCACGGCAAGACATTATACGCACACAAAGGGGAGGAAGCTTTTCCATGAAAAAAAGTGCGCTTCTCACGCTCGCTGCGATCCTTGCGGTCACGGCCGCCGGCTGCAGCGGTTCGGAATCGGGAAAACCGCCGGCGGCGGACGCCGAAGGGGGCCAACAGCCGCCTGGTAAAAAAACGTTCACCGCGCTGCTGGACAATAACGCGACGTTCCCATACAGCAAGGACTGGCCGATCTGGAACATGATCGAAGAGAAGACGGGCGCCCGCCTGGAGGTGCAACTGCCCTCCGGCAAATTGAGCGATTCGCTCAGCCTGGTCGTCGCCTCCGGCAATATGCCCGACCTGCTCTATATGCCGAACCGGAAGAAGGAATCGAACAAATACGGCCAGCAGGGCGCGCTTGTCAACATTTTGGATCATCTGGACGTCATGCCGAACCTCAAGAAATGGATGGAGAAATACCCGGAGGAGGCGAAGGCAGCCGTGGCGGCGGACGGGAAGATGTACATGTTCCCGAACCAAGGCTTTGGGGAAACGAACCGGATGATTTGGATGTACCGGGAGGACGTGTTCAAAAAGCACAATTTGACGCCGCCGAAAACGTACGACGAGCTGTATACGGTGCTCAAGAAGCTGAAGGAAGCGTACCCGGACAGCTATCCGCTGTCGTTCCGGTTCGGGCAAATTCCCGACGAGATGATGGCGCACTTCACGGCTAATTTCCAGACCGGCGAAGACGTCTATTACGATTTCGACGCCAAAGCGTGGAAATACGGGCCGGCCGAAGATAACTACAAGAAAATGCTCGAAACGTTCCATAAATTCAACAAGGAAGGCTTGATCCAGCCTGATTTTCTGACGGTGCAGACGAAGCAGTGGCAAGACATGATGTCGACGAACAAGTCGTTTATTACGATCGACTACATCAGCCGGATCGACTTTTTCAACAACGCGATGCGTAAGGAGAACCCGCAGTACAACCTGCAGTTTATGGCTCCGCCGACGGGGATTGCAGGTGGCAAACAGTACAACCCGTACATGCATTTTCTGGAAGGCGGTCTGACCGTATCGTCCACCTCTAAGAAAGTGAAAGACGTCATGAAGTATATGGATTTCTTCTACAGCGAAGAAGGGCGCACGTTGGCCAGCTGGGGGAAGGAAGGCGAAACGTATATGACGGACGGCGGCAAAAAGAAGTTCAAGCCGGAATTCACCGACCTGACCGAAATGCGCAAGAAGACGGGGCTCGCCACGAGCGGTACGTACACGTGGATCGATTTCGACTCGCATCTGTCGCTGTTCACCCCCGATCTGCAGAAAGCGTATCAGGAGGCGCGGCAGTACGATCCTCCGGCGATGCAGCCTAGACCGGCCTTCACGGAGAAAGAGCTGGAAACGCTGTCGGTGACCGGAGAAGCGGTCAAGAAATATCGCGAGGAAAGCTTCGCCAAATTTGTGACCGGCTCCCGGAATTTGGCCGAGTGGGATAAATATGTGCAGGAGCTGAACGGGCTCGGGACGCAAAAGCTGGTCGATCTGTACAAGCAAGCATACCAGCGGCTCGATGCGGCTGCGCCCAAAAAATAATCCGGTTTAAACGATGGAGGAGTATCCGATGAAACGAAATATTCGATTTGCTCTGGTGGGCACGGGCGTTATCGCCGTGAATCACGCGAAAGCGATTGCCGCGCATCCCGAAGCGGAGCTCGTCGCCATCGCTGAAAAAGATGCCGACCGCGGCAGGGCGTTCGCCGCCGAGCATGGCATCGGGCAAGTGTTCGGCGATTACGAGCGGATGCTGAAGCAGGACGACATTGACGTCATCTGCGTCTGCGTGCCGAGCGGGCTGCATGGCGACGTGACGATTGCGGCCGCGCAGGCGGGCAAGCACGTGCTCTGCGAGAAGCCGCTCGAAATCCGGCGGGAGAAAATGGACGAGATGATCGCTGCGTGCCGCAAGCACGGCGTCAAGCTGGGCACCGTCTTCCAGAAGCGGACGACGCAGCAGGCGGCGATCGTCGGGCGCGCGATCCGCGAAGGAAAGCTCGGCAAGCTGGTGCTTGGCGACGTATACATGAAATATTACCGGAGCCCCGAATACTACCGCAGCGCCGATTGGCGGGGCACTTGGGCGGTCGACGGCGGAGGCGCGCTGATGAACCAGGGGGTGCACGGCATCGACCTGCTGCTGTCGCTGATGGGCGACGTTGAATCCGTTTTCGCCTACGCCGCTCCGCTGGTGCGCGATATCGAAGTGGAAGATACGGCAGTCGCTACAGTCAAATATAAAAACGGCGCGTTCGGCGTCATTCAAGGCACGACGTCCGTCTATCCGGGCACGGAGATGCGGGCGGAAATTCACGGCGAGCTGGGCTCAATCGTTTTTGCCGACAGCGGGTTTAAGGTATGGAAATTCGCTGGAAGCGACGAAGAAGCTCCACAGACGGCGGGAAAGGCGGAAGGCAGCAGCGATCCGAGAGCGATTTCAGGCGACGGCCACTATATTCTCGTGGACGACATGATCGGCGCGATCCGGGAAGACCGCGATCCGCTTATTCCGGGCGAGGAGGGCCGTAAGGCGGTCGACCTGATTCTGGCAATCTATGAATCTGCACGAACAAGGCAGGAAGTAAAGCTGTAGCTTTTCGTTTCTTTTGTTTCGGGAAGGCGACTTCACATATAGGAGCTGGTGATCGGGATGTGGAAACGTCGTATTCGCTTGCATTTTGCGGTTTGGCTGCTGCTCTTGGGGCTGTGGTCCGTCTTCGGCGCGCCGGGGACCGTTCCCCGGGCGCTTGCGGCAGCGGCCGTCACCATCGACTCGCCTGTCGACGGCACGCCGGTCGGCTCGGGGACGATACGGATTTCAGGCACGTATCAGGACGTGTACGATCTTGTTCTATTGATTGATGGGAAGAGGCAGGCCGAGGTACGCAAGGAAGACCCGGACGGGGACGACAGCGGCAGCTGGTATTACGATCTGGATACGTCGGCGTTTAACGGTCCGGTTCGGATCATCGCCAAAGGACTTGACGTGAATACACGCTACGGGGTTTGGAGCCGAACGCTAACGCTGCAAGCGAGCAATCCGGCTCGGACCGCTCCGGTTGTCCGGATCGTCAATCCGAAGGAAGGGAAGGGGCTCACGGGGGAGGTGCCGGTCCAAATATCCGTGGATTCTCCAAACGCGGTGCAGCGCGTTGATGTCCGCATGAACGGCGGACCGTGGCAGGCGGCGGATCGTAAAGGGGACCATTATCAATATATGTGGCAGACGCAGGACATCGGCGAACGGACGAGCAGCATCGAGGCGAAAGCGGTGGACGACCGCGGCAATACGGGCTTCAGCATGACGACCTACGCGCAGGTGGGCGCGGGGACGCGCGAGCCAGTCACGGTAGAAAAGCAGGATCGCGCCATATGGATCTGGGAGCCGGCTTCGTACAATCTGCTGCTGAATCCGGGCTCGCGCACCGTGCTCGACGCGATGGCCAAGGATACGGCGACGTTCGGCTCCGATCCGGTAACCGTATTTTATATCGCGGTAGGCTCTTATGGCGGGATCGACATACTGGAGGATAACCGGGAAGCGGTCCGCGATTTTCTGACTTGGGCGCATGCCCGGGGATACCAGGTATTCGCTTGTATCGCAGGAGGCACGTCACCGGCATATATGGGCGCTTATACCGAATATCATCCGTTGGCGCTGCGCCAGTTGGAGAAGATTATCAACTACAACATCGCTTCCCCGGCAGGCGCGCGCTTCGATGGCGTGAACGCCGACATCGAGCCGTACATCTCGCCGGATTTCAAAGAACAGTATCCTTCGCTTCAGAAGCAATATTTGGACCTGTCGAAAAAGATGGCGGACCGGCGCAATGCCGCAGGAATCGATCTGCCGATCGGTCCGGCCATACCGAAGTGGTACGACTCGTCGAACGAGTCCAAGAATATCGAATGGAACGGCGCAACGAAATGGCTGTCTGAGCATATTCAGGACATTTCCGATTATATCTCGATCATGGATTACCGCGATACGGCCGACGGGACCGCAGGCATCATTGCAGGCGCAGAAGGCGAAATTGCCTACGCCGCGAAAATCGGCAAGCCGAACTCCGTCGTCATCGGCGTCGAGACGCTCGATATCGCCAATAGCGGCGATCCGGAGACGATCACGTTCCGTGAGGAAGGCCGGACGGCGATGGAAGCGGAGCTCGACAAAGTGTATGCGGCGTTCGAAAACAAGCCGGGCTTTGGCGGCATCGCGATGCACCATTATGACTCGCTGCGCGCCCTGCCGTCGCATTGGGGGCCGGGAGCCGTGTTCTGGCAGCCGCCTGCTGATACGGAGCCGCCGACCGCCGTCTCCCGCAATCCTGTGGCGACTGCGACGGACTACAGCACCGTTCAACTATCCTACGGGATGGCGTTCGACAATACCGAGGTGGACAAATACGTCGTTTACCGGAGCAAGCAGCCGGGCTTTACGGCCGGAGCCGCGACCGCGGTCGGCACTGCAAGAAGCTTATCCTTCAAGGATACCGGGCTGCTGCCGAATACGACGTACTATTATAAAGTCGCAGCTATGGATGTCCGGGGCAACATCGGCCCGGCTTCGGCGGAGACGCAGGCGACGACCAGAACGACGGCGCTTAAGCCGATGATCGTCTCGGAGCTGCAGATCGTGCGCAGCGGGAACGGCGCCAGCGCAGCGCTGCAAGTCGTCGATAAGGCGACGGGACAGCCCGTGACGGCGGAGGTGTACGGCCGCTTCACCTATGCCGGTGGCAAGTATACGGGCGGCCTTGCGACCGGCGGCGCCATCACGCTTGCCTCCGAGGCGCTGCCGCAGGCCGCGCAGGTTGGGTTCGAGCCTCGCCGCATCACGGCAGCCGGCTACTACTGGGCGCAGGCGTACGATGCGCCGCATACGGCGGCGCTGTACCCACGGGTCCGCCTGCAGGGTCTAAGCCTCAGCGCGGGCGCGCTGGAGCCAGCCTTTACGCCGGATCGGCTCCAATATACCGTCACGGTGTCTGCCGATACGTACCGGCTTGCCGTGACGGCCCGTCCGGAAGCGGCGAACACCGCCGTGCTCGTGAACGGAGCGCTGGTGACTCCGGGGGCTCCCGCAGAGGTGGCTTTGCAGCCTGGCGCGAATCGCATCACGGTCCGGACCGCCGGACCTGACGGAACGACGGACAGCTATACGATAACGGTCAACCGCGCGGCAGTTGGCAGCAACATGTTACGTCCGGTTGCTGACGCATATGTCTTTGAGAACGCTCCGGCCGAAAATTACGGGTCCACCGAGCTGCTGGATATCATCGATGCCCCGAGGGCGGCTGGGGGAGGCGACAGGTTGGCGCTGATGAAATTCAATTTCGGGGCGTACCCGGAGCCTGTGCATTCCGCCAAGCTGTATGTGTACGTTCATGCGGCTCCGGCTGTTGCCGTGCCGGTCACGGTACAGGGGCTGACAGCGGACGGCTGGAGCAAGGAGGCGGTGAATTGGAACAATCGTCCGGGCGGTACTGCGGTAAGCATAGGCACATTGCAGGTCGTGCAAAGCGGCTGGTATGGCATCGATGTCACCTCGTTCCTTCAGAGCCGGACGGACGGGATAGCGACATTCCGCTTGGCAGACATGAATACGAAGAACTCGCTGGTGCAGCTTCACTCGAAAGAGCATATGGAGCATCAGCCGTATGTCATTATTAATCCTTAACCTATACCGTGCAAGGCTCGCAAGCCCAAGAACAGGAGGCATATGCAAATGAACTCTGTACTTCGCATCGGCATGATCGGCTTGGATACGTCGCATGCTGTCGATTTTACGGAATTGCTAAACGACCCGAATCATCAGCATCACGTCCCGGGAGCCCGGGTAACGGTGGCATTTCCGGGCGGCTCGCCCGATTTCGAGCTGAGCGCCGGCCGGGTGGAAGGCTTCACGGAGACGCTGCGGAGCAAGTACGGCGTGGAGATCGCGGATACGCCGGAAGCGGTCGCGGAGCGCTGCGATGCGATTCTGCTCGAATCCGTGGACGGGCGGGTGCATCTGGAGCAGTTTCGCCACATTGCGCCCTATGGCAAGCCCGTGTTTATCGATAAGCCGTTAGCGGTTAGCTCGCGGGATGCCGAAGAAATCGCGCGCGTTGCCGAGCAGCACGGTGTCGAGGTCATGAGCTGCTCCGCCGTCCGCTTCGCGCAAACGTTGACGGAGGCGGTCGCTTCGGAGGAGGGCGGTGCCATCATCGGCGCGGACTGCTACGGCCCGATGGACCTGCAGTCGACCCAGCCGGGGCTGTTCTGGTATGGCGTGCATACGGCCGATATGCTGTACGCCGTCATGGGGACGGGCTGCATCCGGGTCCAGGCGTATACGAACGACGACCACGATCTCATCGTTGGCACCTGGGCGGACGGCCGCATCGGCACGATCCGCGGGAATCGCCGGGGCAACCGGAGGTTCGGCGCGTGGGTGCATCGCGAGAAGCAGACGCTGTACGCCGACGTCTATGCGTCCGACAAGCCGTACTATGCGCTCCTGCTCGAAAGCATCGTCCGCTGGTTTACCGGCGGCCGTCCGGCGATCGATCTGCGCGAGACGCTGGAGGTCGTCCGCTTCATGGAAGCCGCCAACGAAAGCCGCGTCACGGGCCGGGCGGTGTCGCTCGGCGTTTCCCCGGCATCCGGTCAAACGGCCGTTGCTCGGGAAGGGGGCACCCCGTCATGACATGGCCGTTTCGGTTGGCTGTGTTGACCGACGAGGTGTCGCAGGATATCGAGGCGGTGATCCGCTTTTGCCGCGACTATAAGCTGGAAGCCGTCGAGCTGCGCTCCGTCGACGATCAGCCGCTTTACAAGCTGCCGGACGAGCGAATCGATGCGCTCGCGACGAGGCTGCGGGAAGTGGGTCTCACCGTATGCGGCTTGTCTTCGCCGGTGTTCAAATGCGAGCTGGACGACGAGGCGCAGATCGAGGAGCATCTCGGCATTCTGCAGCGATATGCGGAACTGGCCCGCCGCTTCGGCTGCCGTTATGTCCGGGGCTTCAGCTTCTGGGCGCATGGCCCGTTCGATGAAGCGCTCCCGCGTATCGCGGAACGGCTGCAAGGAATCGTCGGGTTGATGGAAGCGGCAGGGCTTGTCTACGCGCTCGAATTCGACCCCGCCGTCTATGCGACGAACGGCGCCAAAGTGCGGCGGCTGCTCGATGCGGTGGCCTCCCCGCACCTTCGGGCGCTGTACGACCCGGGCAACGACTTATGGGACCCGGACGGCGAAGTACCTTATCCGGACGGCTACGAGCATTTGCGCGGGCAGATCTGTCATATTCATTTGAAGGATGCGGTGCGGACGGCGGATGGCGTTCAAAGTGTCGCAATCGGGGAGGGCGAAGTGGATTACCGGGCGCTGCTGCTGCGCTTGCTGGCGGACGGCTACGACGGCTATCTGGTCGTCGAGACGCATTACCGCTTGCGCTCGCAGCTTACGGAGGAGCAGCTCAAGCGTCCTTCCGGCAGCGCCTTCTCGGAAGGCGGAGAAGAGGCGTCGCGGGAGTGCATGGACAGCTTGCTCCGTTTAATGGAGAGTATTCGTCCGGCAGCGGAGAAGCGGAGATCGTAAACCGCATTATAAAAGGGAGGCATCGGGTTAATCGATGCCTCCCTTTTTTCCATAAACGGACTCCTGCTTCTTACGGCAAAAAGCCCGCTTGACTGACCAAAATCCGCTCTTCCGAAAAATGCCGTTTCAGCTGCTCCAGTACTTGCCGGTAAGCGTCACGGTCATACCAAGCCTCCAGACCGAGCGACTCGTAAATGCGCCGGATGCCGAGGCGCTCCGTGCGCCGTCCGAGACTGCCGTCGCCCATGAAGAAATCGTCGACGACGAGCCGCGTCACGCCGGTATCCCGCAGCGCTTGCGCAAAGCCGTCGCTGCTCGGCAGCACGGGCGAAACGGCCGCTTGCGCGGGAACGCCCGCTTCGACGAGCTTGCGCAGTGCCCGCAGCCGGGCGGGGATCGGCGGCGCGGCGGGCGAGAACGCCTTGCGGACCGATTCCAGGTCGGTCTCGATCGTGAGGCTGATACGCACGCGCGATCCGAGCCGCTGGAGCAGATCGATATCCCGGGTGACGAGCGGGCTGCGCGTTTGCAGCAGCACAAAGTCGGGCGCGTCTCCTTCCGCCATCGTTTCGAGCAGCGAACGGGTCAGCCCGGTCCGGTATTCGACCGGCTGGTATGGGTCCGTGCTGGAAGACATAAAGATGGAGACAGGGCCCTTGCGCTTCGCCCGGACGAGTTCTTTGGCGAGCAGCTCCGCAGCCGACGATTTTACGTCGACCCAGCTTCCCCAAGGCTCCGGGCGAAACTTCGCCACCGGCATCTCGCGCACGTAGCAGTAGGTGCAGGCGAAGGCACAGCCGGAGTAAGGATTGAGCGTATGCGTATAGCCCGTCAAGTAACCGGTGGCTGGATTAAGCAGCTGCTTGGGGGCTTTGATCGTAACGGTCGGAAGCACCTCCCGCACCTCGCTTCGCTTGTAAAATGTGAAATCGACCGGGTCCTGCCCCGGTTACTCGATCATAATCCGCACGGTATCGCCTTCTGCGATCGTGCCTATGCGCTCGACGGAGCAGACGATGCCGCGCCGCTTCTTCGCGGCAGCCGTGAAGCGGGTAGCTGCCGCAGCATGGCCTGTCGCTTCGGCGATCATTTCGCCCGGCCCCGTGCAGGGCAGGTTCTCGCCTTCGCCGATCAAGCCCGTTCCGGCAGGGAACAGCAGGCGTGCGCCCTGCGGCAGCAGCGTGAGGGAGGGATATCCCTCCAACAGCAGATTGGCGCCGAGCCACTCCGGGAGCACTTCGGGCAGCCCAAGCCGCTCGGCGATCTGGGCCAATTCCTCGACGGAGACGATGCTGATCTGTCTCCGGTTGGCAATGTCGGTGCCGCGCGGATAAAACCGCTGCCGGCTGTCGGCAGGCCGCGTGAGTCCGTAATGCCGGTCGCCGGGAATGCCGGCAAGATCCACGGTGACGGAGCTTTCCCGCGCGGTGACGAACGTATGCGGATCGCGGGCGGCCAGCACGGCTTTGACCCGGGCTTCAAAAGTTTTCATAATAGCGTATTTCCCCTTTCCGTACATGGTTAAGCTTACCAGAATGGCGTGCGAACAGACAAGAAACCCGGCTTCCGCCAAGGGAAACCGGGTTTTGCTGTGTGAACCGCAAGCGGTGCCGAATTACTCGCCGGCCGGCATCGCTTCAGGGGATGTCATTTTGTCGTAGAATTCCACGAACTTGTCCTTTTTGTCGCTGGTGCGGACCGCCATGGCCGAACGCGGATGATCGTTCAATACGCCGGCGATCATGTAAGGAATAATGTAGCCCCACTCCCACTTCTCGCGCATGGTGATCATATGCTTCTCAATGATGCCGAGGATCGGACGAACGTCGTACTTCGGATTTTTCAAATGGCTGACGATCAGCTCCGTCGGGCAGTTGCCGGCAGCTCGTCCCATGCCGTATACGGATGTGTCAAGGAACTCGACGCCTTTGGTGGCGCCCATGATCGTATTGGAGAAGGCGAGCTGCATGTTGTTGTGCATATGCAGGCCGAGCTTCTTATTGGGCAGAAGACGCTGGAATTTGGAGACGAGATATTCGACGTCCCGGTAGTCCATGCTGCCGTACGAATCGACGATGTACACGACATCGACCGGACTCTTGGCGATTTCTTCGAACGCTTCGTTCAGATCGTTCTCCATCACGTGGGAGAGCGCCATAATGTTGATCGTCGTTTCATAGCCGTAGTCGTGGAATTTTTGCACCAGATCGAGCGCTTTATCCACATCTTTAATGTAGGTTGCTACGCGGATCAGGTCGAGCAGACTGTTTTCCCGGGGGAGAATGTCCTTCTCGTCAACGCGTCCGATATCGACCAGCGCAGACAGCTTGGTGTCGGTCTTTTGCGGGATGACTTCCTTCAGGAAATCCTCGTTCAAAAAGCGCCAAGGCCCCGCTTCAGCGCCTTTCAGCAGCTTAGCCGAGTTTTTATAACCGATCTCCATATATTCGACGCCGGCTTCGCTCAGACCGTAATACATGTCTTTGACAAACTCGACGCTAAAATCCCAGTTGTTGACCAAACCGCCGTCGCGGATGGTGCAGTCCAAAATATTGTGGTTTTCCCTGACCATAATGATTGACTCCTCTCCAAAATAGGCGAACGCTTCGTGGCTTTTAAGCTTTTAAGCAGTAAAGCATACGTTTTTATAATTAATATTACATATGGCTCGCCACTTGTCAATGATAACAAATTCCCCGTACTGTTGGCAATCTCGTTTTCGCCGAAAATAAGCAAAAGTTGCAGGATTTTCCGGGCTTTTGTGGAAACTTGCATTATAATGGAGATAAACTTGCGGATTTTGCGGGACAGGAGGGTGAGACATGCTGAAATTCAATATTGCTTTTATTCGCAGCGGCGATCGTTTGCTCATGCTGAACCGTGGGAAAGCGCCGCTGCTCGGGCTGTGGAATGGGGTCGGCGGAAAGCTGGAGCCGGGAGAAACGCCGCTGGCGAGCGTCATGCGAGAAATTGAAGAAGAGACCGGGCTCCGGCTCGAAGTGGAGGCCGTGCGCTTCGGCGGGACCGTGACGTGGGAGGTGGACGGCCGTGATGTCGGGGGGATGTACGCTTTTATCGGAGAGGCTCCGGGTGATGCGCTGCCGGATTTGCCGATGGAGACGCCCGAGGGTATCCTGGCATGGAAACCGGTCGAATGGGTGATCGACCCGGAAAATAACGGCGTGGTGCAGCATGTCCGGCATTTTCTTCCGGCGATGCTGGCCGGAGAGCCTTGTGCGGAGCACCGCTGCTTTTTCCGCGAGGGAAAGCTGCTGACCGTCGAACGGCGGCCGCTGCAAGAGGTTGTGCGCTAACAATGACGCGCCGATTTTTGACAAAAGTAAAGACGTTCCGCTTCCTTACTTCAAAAGAAGGAGGCGGAACGTCTTTTTGGCGTGCCCGCGCGCTAAGGCGTCCTGATCAAGCTCAGGCCGCCGATGAGCGGCAGCGGCTTCATCCACCCGTTCACAGCGTTCAGAATGCCCATAATGAATAGGACGAGCAGGCCGAGATTGGCCAGCGGCACGAGCAGCAGCCCGATCAGCGGCAGCAGCCCGAGCACCAGATTTGCGGCGATCGAGGTCAAGAGCAGCACCAGCCCCTGATTGGCGTGGTACATGGCAAATCTCGATTTTGGAGCGGCAAGCAGCGGTACGAAAAATATCAAATACGCCGCAGCGGCAATCCATTGGCTCGAACGTACGTCGTCCGGCTCGGGGCTTTCGGGCGGTCCGTTATACATGGTGTGCACCTCTTTCGGGTCAGAATTTGGCGAAGTCGGATAAGGGAGCGGTTTCGCTATCATCCTATGCCTGCGGGTGAGGGAGTATGTGCCGCGCTTGGAATAAGCATCCTTTATCGGGGCAAACTAGGAGCAAACGTGAACCTATTACCGACAAGCGGAGGGAACCTTATGAGCAGCACACCGATTTTGTTTCAATTCGATTCTCAGAATGCGGCCGCTTTGGCCCAGAATATGCTGGAGGAGCTCGGGTACCGTGTGAGCCCGCATACGAACCTGAAGCAGCCGACTCTGCATGTCATCGTAGACCGGCACGATCTGACGTCCGCGCTCGAAATTGTCCAGGCCTATGGGGGCCGTTTGATCGAAGCGGAAGGCTCGCTGAGCGAAACCGCCGCTTTCGCCATGGCTTACGACCCAGACAGCCTGATCCCGATTCCGGCGCATTTCGTGAACGACGATTGGACCGAAAGCGAACCGGCCGTGTCCGCATCGGATTATGTCAACCGATCCAGCGGCGCATATAATGACGAAGACGTGCCGTTCGATCCGTCGGGCGACAACTATAACGGCTTCGATGCCGGCCTGCGTTTCTAAGCGGCAAGCGGCGGCTTCGGCGCCGCGTCCGGACAGCGGTACCCAGCGAGACGCGGGCCGCTGTTTCTTTTTTTGGTCCGGTCCTTTTTTGTTGGCCGTTCCTCACATCCTTTGACCGGTAAAACAAAGTTGCACGGGACCTATTTTTATTGGCGGGTAAAACACTGTTTCTCTAGACCCACACGGTTTTCGTCTGATATGATGAGCCTGACTTTAATCAAGGTGATTTTGGCAAGAGCAATGGAGGGGAACCGCCGTGGAAACGCATGATCCGTTAAAAGAAGGCGAAAAGGGCGCGTGGGTCAGCATCGTCGCGTATATCCTGCTTGCCGCTTTTAAGATCGGCATGGGGTATACGACCGGCTCCGAGGCGCTCACCGCCGACGGAATCAATAACTCGACCGATATTATCGTATCGCTCGCCGTGCTGATCGGACTGCGCATCTCTCGCAAGCCGCCGGATCGGGACCACCCTTACGGGCACAGACGGGCCGAGACGATCGCCTCGCTCGTCGCGTCGTTTATTATGGCCGCCGCCGGGATTCAAGTCGTGCTGCAGGCGTGCAAGAGTTTTTTCGTAACAGACCGTCAGGCTCCGGATTTGCTGGCCGCATGGATTGCCCTCGGGTGTGCGGTCGTCATGTGGGGGGTATACACATATAACAGCCGTTTGGCGAAACGGTTAAACAGCCAGTCGTTGAAAGCGGCGGCCTACGATAACCGGTCGGATGCGCTCGTCAGCATCGGGGCGGCCGTAGGCATCATCGGGTCTAGCTTCGGCTATCCGATCCTGGATGCGGCCGCGGCGCTCGCCGTCGGCTTGGTCATTTGCAAGACAGCCTGGGACGTATTCATCGATGCCGCCCACGCGCTTACCGACGGGTTCGACGACAAGAAGCTGAAGGTGTTCCGGCAGACGGTGCACCAGACGCCCGGCGTAGAGCGGATCAAGGACATCCGGGCCCGGGTACACGGCAGCAGCGTGCTGCTGGATGTCGTCGTAGAGGTCAGCGCCGAGCTGTCCGTCGGCGAAAGTCACGAGATCAGCGATGAGATCGAGAAGCGGATGCTGGAGGAGCATCAGATTGGAAACGTGCACGTTCATATCGAGCCTTACGTCGAATAGACACGGGAGTTCCTTTTCACAAAAGGGACCCCCGTTTTTTGTTGAATTTTACGTTCGTTTCAGGTTAGCGTCATAAATTCGTAACAATTGAAAATTACAATGAAAGCAAGTCACAAATTAGACACAGATAAAAAGAGAGTAGGGAGGAAAACATCATGAAACATGCTTTAAAGTCCATCGCAAAAGGGTTTCTGTTCGGTCTTATCGCCATCGGGATGGTGCCTTACTTGGTGGTTCAAGCGCTGACTGAACTGTAACCTGTCGACAAGCCGCTCATCATAAACCGAAAGAGGATGGCCTCCGGGCCACCCTCTTTCTTT
>NZ_BSDJ01000045.1 GCF_027925525.1 Paenibacillus tyrphae
CGCGGACGCGCTCGCCGCAGGCGGACACCGGCGGCGGCTGCACGAAGCCGCCGCGCGCCTGGGCGGCGCCGCGCAGGAGCTGGCCGGCGCCGCGGCGCTGCAAAGCATCCGCCGCTCGCTCGAAGAGAAGGCGGAGCGGCTGGCGAACAACCGCTTCACGATCGCGCTCTTCGGCGCGTTCAGCGCGGGTAAATCGTCGTTCGCCAACGCGCTGATCGGCGAACGGGTGCTGCCGGTATCGCCGAATCCGACGACCGCGGCGATCAACAAAATCATGCCGCCGGACCCGGAAGAGGGCTGGCCGCACGGCACGGCGAAAGTACGAATGAAAACGGCGGAAAGGCTGGCTTCCGATATCTTTTATTCGTTAGAAGTTTTGGGCGTAGCTGTAAATTCGATGGATAAGGCGCTGGCGGCGATTCATAAGCTGGCTGCCGATCAAGTTCCGGGCAAGGGCAAGCCGCATTACGCGTTTCTTAAAGCCGTCGAGAAAGGCTGGACGGAGATGAGCCCGCACCTGGGCCAAGAGCTGCGCGTCACGGCCGATGAGTTCGGCCGGTATGCTGCCGACGAGGCCAAATCGTGCTTCGTCGAGCTGATCGAGCTGTACTACGCGAACCCGCTTACCGAGCAGGGCGTCGTGCTGGTCGATACGCCGGGAGCGGATTCCATTAACGCGCGTCATACTGGCGTAGCGTTCGATTACATCAAAAACGCCGACGCGATTTTGTTCGTCACGTACTATAACCATGCGTTTTCCCATGCGGATAAAGAGTTTTTGCTGCAGCTCGGTCGCGTGAAAGACAGCTTCGAGCTGGATAAAATGTTCTTCATCGTCAATGCCGCCGACTTGGCTTCCTCGGCCGAAGAGCTGGAAGGGGTCGTCAAGCACGTCGAAACGAACCTGCTCCAGCATGGCATCCGGCATCCGCGAATTTATCCGCTGTCGAGCTACTACGCGCTGGAAGGGAAAATCCAGGAGGACCGGGAAACGGTCGAGCAATCGGGCATTTTGCGCTTCGAGCGGGAGTTCGTCCGCTTTACGTTTGCGGAGCTGACCGAGATGGCTGTCCGGGCGGGCGATGCGGATATCCGCCGCGCGGCCGACGTGCTCCAGCGCTGGATGGACAGCGCCCGCGCGGATGCTTCCGAGCGCCGCCGCCAGGCCGAAGTGCTGCGTACGTCGCTTGCCGAAGCCCAGAAGCGGCTTGCCGCCCCCGACACGGACGCGGAAGCCCGCGAGCTGTCTAAGGAAATTCAGGAGCTGCTGTACTATGTCAAGCAGCGCACGTCCTACCGTTTCGGCGATCTGTTCAATACGGCCTTCAACCCGGCCGTATTTCGCGACGACCGCCGCGATTCGAAAACGGTCATGCAGTCTGCTTGGGAGGATCTGAGACGTATGCTGTCCTTCGATTTGAACCAGGAAGTGCTGGCGACCACGCTGCGGATCGAGAACAAAATCAATCGTATGGCGGGCGACGCCTCGAAAAACTGGTCGGAGGCCGTCCGGACCGGAGGAATTCCGTCCTTCGAAGCCCCGGGCTTCGAGCCGTTTAAGCTGAAGACGCCTGAGTTGAACGCGATGTTAGAGGCCGCAGACGTACAGTCGAAGTGGCTGGCAGGCTTCTTTAAAAATGCGAAGCAGTTCTTCGAAGGCGACGGGAAAGCGGAGCTGCGCCGGGAGCTGGAAGCCCGATTGAACGCGCCAATGACGCGCTTTGCCGATACGCAAGCGGCCTTCTTGGAGGAAGCCTACGCAGAACAGCTGCGTAGCGTGATGCAGGAACTGGCGGCAAGACTCCGACAGGCGCTGGAGGAGCACGGCGAAGGGCTGCTGGAAGCGCTAGAGATGAAGATTGACTTGAACGAGCTTCAGGCGAAGCACAGCAAATTGTTGAATTTTATTGGATGAAATGACGATATTTTTAGGGGAATGCGTCTCCTTTTGGTTAAGTGTCAAACGGTTAATCCGAGGTTGTCCGATGGCGGGCGACCTCGTTTTTTTGTTTTCATGAAAGGGCTTTCATTTCGACGATTTCGTACTATTCAGGAGAAATAGTAGCGCTGCGCTTCCATATTGTGACGATTTGAAGGAATACTCTGGGAAAATCAAGATTATGGGGCAACCCGTATTTGCCGCCCCTTGGGGATGATGCTACACTTCTTCTCATAGCTGAAACGCTTTCGGAGCCATCATTCCGCTTCGAAAGCCATTTTTGCTTTTGCGGCTCTAGCGCCGTATTCCATGAGAAAAAAATGTATCGGCAGAGGCTTTGCGCGGAAAGGAAGCGCTCTCGCAGCAAAGCCGGAGAAGGAGGAGCTCCATGGAAGTATTTAAGCAGCTGAAGGAGTTTTACTGGTCGGAACGAAGGTTTCTGTACGCCTCGATCGCTTGCTTGATGACGGCAACGGCGCTGGGACTCGTGTACCCGAATCTGCTTCGGTATTTGATCGACGAAGTGATTTCGAAAGGGCAGTTCTCGGCCGTCCCGTACTTGGCGCTTCTCGTGGCCGGCGTGATGATCGTCAAGGCGACCTTTCAGTTTTTGCACGGCGCGACCAGTGCGCGGCTCGGCAACCAGACCGCATTCAACCTGCGGGCCGCCCTTTACCGGAAGCTGCAGTACTTGTCGTTTCAGTATTACGACAAAGCGCGCACAGGAGATTTGATGTCGCGCCTCACGGCCGATCTGCAAGCTGTACGGGATTTTATCGGCTTCGGCTTCGTCCAGATTTTGAACGTGATCATGATGTTTGCTTTCGGCGTGATCATGATGGTGTCGATCAATTGGCAGCTGACGCTCCTCACCATGATTTGCATGCCGTTCCTCGTCTATACGGCGATCCGATTCGAGGGAAAAATTCATCCGGCGTTTCGGTCGATCCGTCAATCGATGAGCAGCATGACGACCTCCGTGCAGGAGAACATCACCGGGGTACGGACGGTCAAGTCGTTCGCGAGAGAGCCGCATGAAATCGACAAATTTTCCGAACGCAACGGAAACTATAAGGAAAACAACGTGTTGACCGCAGGCATTTGGGCAAAATATTTTCCTCTGATGGAGCTGTTCGCCAACCTGAGCGTGGTCATTCTGCTCGGCGTCGGCGGCTGGATGGTGATGAACGAAAGCATTTCGCTCGGAGAGCTTGTCGCCTTCTTCAGCTTGATCTGGTATATCATCGGCCCGATGTGGGGCATCGGCTTTCATATCAACAACTTCACGCAATCGAAAGCGGCCGGTGAACGGCTGCTCGAAGTACTGCATCAATACGAGCACGTGAAAAATAAAGAGAATGCAGTCGTTTTGCAGCCAGACCTGGTGCAGGGCCACGTCCGGTTCGACAACGTGACCTTCGCGTATACGGATAAGCAGCCGGCGCTCACCGATTTCAATCTGGATGCGCCTGCGGGCTCGGTCATCGGCCTGCTAGGCGGTACAGGCTCCGGAAAATCGACGGTCATTCAGCTGCTTTTGCGGGCCTACAATGTGAAGGAAGGCCGGATTACGCTCGATGGAACGGACATTCGCGATATTACGCTGGAAAGTTTGCGCAGTCAAATGGCAATCGTTTTTCAGGAGACGTTTCTGTTTTCTTCCAGCATCAAAGGCAATATCGCTTACGGCGTTGACGACGTGACCATGGAAGAGGTCACTCAGGCGGCGAAGCTGGCAAAAGCGCACGATTTCATCATGGAGCTGCCGATGGGCTACGATACGATCGTCGGCGAACGCGGTCTGGGCCTATCCGGCGGGCAAAAGCAGCGGATTGCGATTGCGCGGGCGCTGCTGAAAAATCCGAAAATTTTAATACTCGACGATGCCACGAGCGCGGTAGATATGGAAACCGAGCACGAAATTCAACGAGGCTTCGAAGAGGTGATGAAAGGCCGCACGACGTTTATTATCGCGCACCGTATCTCTTCGCTGAAGCATGCAGATGAAATTTTGGTGCTGGATGAGGGCCGGATCGTGCAGCGGGGCACCCACGCCGAGCTTATGAAACAGGAGGGGCCGTACCTCGAAACGTACAAAATTCAATTTGCCGATCAGCCGGAGGAGATCGATGCCGATGCCGGTACCGATGAACCGGCTCAGCATAACGAGTCGGCGGCGGAAGTGGCTGCTGCCTCTCAAGCCAACGTAAGGAGGTTTGCCCATTGAGCGGACAACGGAACCATTCATCCGGCGGTTCGAAGCCCGAAGGCGATGAACTGCTGAAATCCCGGTTCGTCTATCAAGACGATGAGGAGCTTGACAAAGGGTTCGACTGGGTTCAGGTCAAGCGCGTCGGCAAATATATGAAGCCGTATGCGAAGCAGATGGCGCCCGTCATCCTGATTATGATGGCCGTCGGCGCTCTGACGAAGCTGCTGAATCCGCTTCTGATCGCCTTTGCGATTGACAACGCGCTGAAGCAGAAGGACGGCAAGCTGCTCGCGCTTTGCGTAGGCGCCATGTTCGTGCTATATATCATTCAATGGCTCGCGAACAACTACCGGATCCGGTATACGAACGAGATCGGCCAGCGGATCATTTACGATTTGCGCCACGATTTGTTCAGCCATATTCAGCGGCTGTCGTTCCGCTTTTTCGACAAACGTCCGGCCGGCTCGATTCTCGTTCGCGTGACGAACTATGTGAATTCGCTTCAAGACTTGCTGACGAACGGCGCGGTCAACCTGATGATCGACTGTGTGCAGCTGATCGGCATCATCTTCATCCTATTATTTTACAATGTCAAGCTAGGCGCAGCGATTATTGTCACGGTTCCGATCATGTTCCTGATTTCGACACGGCTGCGAGTAAAAATTCGCCGCGCCTGGCAGGTCGTCCAGACGAAGACGTCGCGCATTAACGCGCATCTGAACGAATGCATCCAGGGCATCAAGGTGACGCAGGCGTTCACGCAGGAAAAGCAGAACATCGCATATTTCGAACAAATGAACCAGGATAACCATAAATCGTGGAATCGCGCATCGACCTTGAACCAGTCGTTTAACCCGATCATCGAGGTTACCGGAGCGGTCGGCTACTTTATTTTGTTCCTGCTTGGCGCTTATTTCATTCAAAGCGGGGAAATGACCGTCGGCTTGTTCGTAGCTTTCGCCTCTTACATCGGCAGCTTCTGGGAGCCGATCAACCGGCTCGGCCAAATGTATTCGCAGATGCTCATTGCGATGGCTTCGTCGGAACGGATCTTCGAATATATCGACGAGCAGCCGAACGTGGCGGAGAAGCCGTCTGCCCGGCCGCTGCCTACGATTCGCGGAGATATCGACTTCAAGCAGGTGGAGTTTGAATACGAGCCGGGACGGCACGCGCTGCAGCGGATCGATCTGAACGTGAAGGCCGGCCAATCGATTGCGCTTGTCGGTCATACCGGTTCGGGCAAAAGCACGATCATCAACCTGCTTTGCCGCTTTTATGATATAACGGGCGGCAGCATTGTCATCGACGGTCACGATATTCGCGACGTAACGATTCAAAGCTTGCGTTCGCAGATCGGGATCGTGCTTCAGGATACGTTTATTTTTTCCGGGACGATTCGCGACAACATCCGGTTCGGGCGGCTTGATGCGACCGACGAGGAGGTAGAGGCGGCGGCCAAGGCTGTCCGCGCTCACGAGTTTATCGTGAATTTGCCGAACGGCTACGATACCGAGGTGCAGGAGAGAGGGAACGTGCTGTCGATGGGACAGCGCCAGTTGCTTTCGTTTGCCCGGGCGCTTCTGGCGGACCCGCGCATCCTCATTCTGGATGAGGCGACGGCCAGCATCGATACGGAGACGGAGCTGAAAATTCAAGAAGCGCTCAAGACGCTGATGGCGGGACGCACGTCCTTCATTATCGCTCATCGGTTGTCGACGATTCGTCATGCCGATCATATTCTCGTCTTGGATCACGGACGAATTATGGAGCAGGGCAATCACGAGGAGCTGATGCGACATCAGGGCATTTATCACGGACTGATTCAAGCGCAGTACCGCTTTTTGAAAGAAACGGGTTAACAGATATTGGCCGGTGTGGTATGATTGTTAACGTTAACAATACCCACCGGAAGCGCATTTGTCAGGCATCGTCTGCTTTATGCGCTCTCCTTAAATCAAAGGAGCTGACATCGTTGTGAAAAACAAGTTTGCGGCACAATTGTATACGCTGCGTGACGAACTGGAGAAGAATTTTCCGGGCGTGCTGCGGGAGCTGAAACGGATGGGCTGGAGCGGTGTGCAAATTTCCGGTTTGCGGGGCTATACCGCCGAAGAAATCGCAGCCGTCCTCAAGGAGACGGGGCTTGGCACCGCCGGGATGCACGTTAGCTACGAAGCGCTGCAAAACGAGCTTGAAACGATTGTCGAGCAGGCCAAGCTGTTCGGTACACGCGACCTGATCTGCCCGTTCATCGCCGCCGATCTGCGCGGCGAAGAAGGGTACCGGGCGGTACGCGCCAAGCTGAACGAAGTGGCGGGGAAGCTCGCTCCGCTCGGCTTCCGGCTCAGCTACCACAACCATGCGTTCGAGTTCGAGACAACCGTGAACGGGGTATCCGCGCTCGAATATTTGCTTGAGCCGTCCAAGGACAACGCCGTGCTGGCCGAAGTCGACGTGTACTGGGTGAAAAAAGGCGGCCTCGATCCGGTGCCGTTTATCCGCCCTTATGCCGGCCGGATGCCGATCATTCACCTGAAGGACATGTCGAATGACGAGCGTCAGACATTTGCCGAAGTGGGTACGGGCGTCATCGACTTCATCCCGATTCTGCAGTGGGGCGAAGCAAACGGTATCGAATGGTACGCGGTGGAGCAGGACGTTTGTCCGGGCAACCCGCTGGATAGTCTGCAAATCAGCTTAACCAACCTGCATCGTATGGCCGATCAACTGGCGTCCAAGTAAGCGGATCGTCGATGTTACGACTGCCCTCGTCGTTTTTGCGCAAGCCGAAACGTCGGGGGTTTTTTGTTTTTTTGTCTACTCGCCGTACCTCTGACATATACATGGGGAAGTAAACTTGTTCGCTGCCCCGAACATCGAAACGATCCGTTAAGGGAGGGAATGACGTTGAAAAAGCGCATTGTCACACCGGGCTTGCTGCTGCAGCTAGTGCAATGGGGAACGGCCTTTGCGGTCATCGTCGCCGTCTTGATCTCGGGCCGCTGGTTCGCAAAGGCGCAGCCGGTTTATCGGTTTGACGTGTTTTTGGACGATCATCATGTAGGGACGGTCAGTGACCCAGAGGTTGTAAAGAAATGGAAGGCAACCCGGTACGAAGAAGTAGAGCGGCAGTACGACCATGCGCGCGTCACGTCCAATCTGGAGCGGCTTCGGTTCGTTCGGTTCGAAGGAAACAAAATGTTCCAAGGCGCATACGACAATGATGCGGTGATCACCGCGCTGAACGATAAACTAATTTTTGCTTTTTTGGCCACGGAGATTAGGATTGATGGCACCACGGTCGGCGTTGTGAACGACGTCTTTACTGCCGCAGCCCTTCTGGATGAAGTGAAGGCGCCTTTCTTGAACGCATCCAAAGAGAAAGAGGTTGCAATCTTGTCGGAATCAGACGCCGGAACCCGGCCGAAGGTGAAAGTGACCGCCGAGTTTACCCAGGACGTGCAGCTGCTCGAAACGGCCGTCCCCCTAGGCAAGTTCGAGCCGGTTGAAGCGGTGCTGAACCGGATTTTAAGCGGCGCCGCCCAGCCTCTCTCGTATACGGTGCAGAAAGGGGATTGCCTCTCGTTAATTGCACAGAAGTTTCAAGTCGCTGCCGATGTGATCCGGGTAAATAACCCGCAGATCAAGAAGGATTTGATCCGCGTCGGGCAGACGCTTCAGCTTACGGTCAATGAGCCGCTTTTGTCGGTGAAAACGGTCGAGACGCGTACCGAGCAGGTTCGAATCGCGAGCGACATTGTTTACGAAAAAGACAGTGAGCTGCAGGCGGGCGTTATTCAGATCGTGACGAGCGGCAAGCCCGGCTGGAAGCAGGTGACCTACGAAGCCGTTCGCGTGAATGGCGAGCCCGCTAGTGAGTCGGTGGTCGACGAAACGATACTCGAATGGCCGGTACGGACGGTTGTGAAGCAAGGGACGAAAGTGATTCCCGGCGTGGGTACGGGCAAGTTCGCTCTGCCGGTGCTGCAGCCCAAAGTTACGAGCGAATTCGGGCTGCGTTGGGGGAAAAATCACAACGGTACGGATCTTGTCTCAGAGCAAAAGTCGATTATGGCCGCCGATCACGGCAAGGTGACGTATGCCGGCTGGAAATCCGGCTACGGCAACTGCATCGTCATCGATCACCAGAACGGGTACGAGACGCTGTACGGGCATCTTAGCAAAGTCGTAGTCCGCGAAGGGGACGGCGTCAAGAAAGGCGAAAAAATCGGCGTGATGGGCAGCACGGGAAACTCGACCGGCGTCCATCTGCATTTCGAGATCATCAAGAACGGGCAACAGCAAAATCCGCTTAAATATTTGAGTGCCTGAACCGCAGTTTGACGCTTTTCTTCGCATGTCGCTTGCCTCTGTTTACCCCTTCTTTAATCCTCCATCCTCCCCAAAGTTTGCAAATCGCGCGGCAAACCGCTACTCTAAAATGTATAGTTACTGAAGTGATCAGTCCTTGCAGGTGAAGCTGCTGAAACTGGGGGAGAACGCATGAAATCCACACGATGGTTGTGGCGGACCGTCGGCTTTGCCGCGATGTTATCGACGGTGCTATGCGCTGTCGGATTCGCCTATGGCATCAATCAGATTATTTTTCCGAAGCCCGCTGCGCGCGACGCAGCAGAAGCCCCGCAGCAGCCCGCTGCGAAACCGAAGACGGACAACTGGGAAGCGAAGGATCAGATCCGAATCGTGGCGCTAGGAGATTCGCTGAGCGCAGGCACCGGCGATTTGTCCGGCAAAGGCTATGTCGGCGACGTAAGGGACAAGCTGGAGAAGCAGCTAGGCAAGCCGGTGTTCGTCTATAATAATTTTGCGATTCCGGGCTATCGGACGGCCGATGTGCTCAAGGATTGGGACAAGAAAGCCGACATCGCCAAGTCGCTTGCCGATGCGGATCTGGTGCTGCTTACGATCGGGGGCAATGATTTGTTCCAAGGCGGCGCGGGCATCTTTAGTTCGGGCGACGGCAGTAACAGCACAACCGGGGCAGATTCTTCGAAGTCGCAGACGTCCCAAAGCATCCAAGGCGCCGAAGCGCCGAAAAGCACCCCAGGCTCGCCGGATCAGGAGGCCGGAGCGGGCTTTAACCCGAAAGCGGCGGCCGAGCGTATCCCGGACGCATTGAAGAGTCTGGAGCAAATTTTCGACCGGGTCAGCAAGGCGAGCCCGCATGCGCGAATTTTTTACGTCGGCCTGTACCATCCGTTCCTCGATCTGGACCCTCAGCGCGAAGGGGCTCCGGTCATTCAGCAGTGGAACGCGGCGGCGTTTGATTTGGCGAACCGGTACTCGAACATCACAGTGGTGCCGACGTACGATTTGTTCCAGCTGAATTTGAACAAGTATTTGTATACGGACCATTTTCATCCGAATCAGGACGGCTACGAACGGATCGCGGAGCGGATCGTCGAAACTTTGAAATAGCGGGGAGGACGGAAGCGCATGGCTCAGGCCGGAGAACAGCATCGGAAAGGCAGAGACGCGGACATTGTTCTGGCGGTCGATAACGTTAAGAAAATGATAGGCAAGCGGCTGATCATCAAAGGCATTTCGTTCGACGTGCGCGCCGGGGAAATCTTCGGCTTTCTCGGACCGAACGGCTCGGGAAAAACGACGACGATCCGCATGCTGGTGGACTTGATCAAGCCGACGGAAGGCTCGATCCGCATCTGCGGCTTCGACGTACAAAGGGAACATAACGAAGCACTGCAGTACGTCGGCTGTATCGTGGAAAATCCGGAGCTGTATTCGTACCTCAGTGGCTGGGAAAACCTGGAGCATTTTGCCCGCATGCTGCCGGGCGTGGGGGAGAATCGCATCCGCGAAGTGGTGGACATCGTCGGCATGGATGCGCGCATCCACGATAAAGTCAAGACGTACTCGCTGGGCATGCGGCAGCGTCTGGGCATCGCCCAAGCGCTTCTGAACGATCCGAAGCTGCTCATTTTGGACGAGCCGACCAACGGTCTCGATCCGCAAGGGATCAAGGAGCTGCGGGAATTTATCCGCCAATTGGCCGAGACCGGGCTCAGTCTGTTTATTTCCAGCCATCTGCTCAGCGAAATTCAGCAAATGTGTGACCGGGTTGCCATAATAAGCCACGGCGAGGTCATTACGGTCGGCGAGGTATCGTCGCTTGTGGACGAATCCGTCAGCACGGTCGTCTGGAGCGTGCTTCCCACGGAGACGGCGCTAAAAGTTCTGCAATCGCATCTGGAGGTTCAGTCGGTCTCATTCGCGGATGAGTCCGGAACGGAGACAGGGGTGCCACGGCTGGTTGCCCTGCAAAATCCGGAGGCGATTCCAGAGCTGTCGAGGCAGCTTATGGAAGCGGGCGTTGCGCTCCACGGCATCGAAATCAAGCTTCCGACTCTGGAAGATTTATTCCTGAAGCTGACGGAGGGTGAGCGCATTGGTTAGTTTGTATCCGCTGGTCAAGAACGAGTGCATCAAAATGATCAAAAAAAAGCGGCTGCTCGTCGTGCTGCTTATTTTGGCCGCGATCATTCCGATGTTCACGTATGCGCAGATGAAGGTGGCGGAGAGCAACCGGAAGCAGTTCGGAACGACCGACTGGCGGGTCGAGCAGCGGCAGAAGATTGTGGACTATACCCGCAGTCTCAGCAGCGGACGCGTGCCCGAGGAATGGAAGCAGTGGCGCCGCGTCGAAGTGAAGCTGGCCCAGTACTATCTGGATAAAGATGTGAATCCGGCCGAGCCGAACGGGGTAACCTTTACAAGAGAGTTTGTCAAAAATGCGGTAAATCTGTTCATTCCTCTCATGGTTATGGTCGTTGCTGCCGATATGGTATCCGGGGAGCATACGACAGGGACGATCAAGCTGCTGCTGACGCGACCGGTGCAGCGCTGGAAAATCCTCTTGAGCAAGCTGCTGAGCCTGATTTTGTTCACTTCGTTTATCGTTATTGCGACAGCCATTTTATGCTATCTTATTTCCGGCGTCGTGTTCGGCTACGGAGGCTGGGACATGCCGGTGTTCTTCGGGTTTCAGGCGAAGGGGACGGAAGTAGACTTTTCGTTCGTCCGTCCGGTGGACAATTGGCTGTACCTGATCATGGAATTGGGGCTTGTCTGGTATGCGGCGCTCGTCGTCGCGGTGATGACGCTGATGATCTCGGTGCTCGTGCGCAGCACGGCAGCGGGCATGGGCATCATGCTGGCGCTGCTCATCTCGGGCACGATCTTGACGAATATGGTCTCTTCCTGGGAGGCGGCCAAATATTTGTTCATGGTCAACTTGAACTTGACGACGTATCTCAGCGGGACGCTTCCGCCCATCAAAGGCATGGATTTGCCGTTCTCCTTGGCGGTGTTGACCGTATGGGGAATCGCGTCGGTGATCGTCTCGTTTGCGGTATTCACGAAAAAAGATGTATTGAACTAATCCGTTCAAATGTTATAATGTTGCGGAGACATAGGTGTTTTTAGGGAGGCTGCGATGGCGGATCAACTCGATTTGTTAGGAAAAACGACAGCAGCGCCGGCGGACTACGGTGCAGACGATATCCAGGTGCTCGAAGGACTGGTAGCGGTACGCAAGCGGCCGGGGATGTATATCGGCAGTACCAGCACGTCCGGGCTTCACCATCTGATCTGGGAAATCGTCGATAACGCCGTGGATGAGCACTTGGCCAAGCATTGTTCGCAAATCGACGTGACGATCCATAAGGATCAGTCCGTTACGGTGTGCGACAATGGCCGCGGTATTCCGACCGGCATGCACAAAACGGGGATTCCCACACCGCAGGTGGTGTTTACGATGCTTCATGCCGGGGGTAAGTTCGGCGGCGGGGGATATAAAAAGTCCGGCGGCTTGCACGGCGTAGGCGCTTCCGTGACGAATGCGCTGTCCGAATGGCTTGAAGTGGAAATTTACCGCGAAGGCAAAACACACCGCCAGCGGTTTGAATATTGGGTGGACGAACAAGGCAAGGAGCACGTCGGAGAGCCGGTCACCGGCCTGGAAGTGATCGGTACGACGCGCAAAAGCGGAACGAAGGTAACGTTCAAACCCGACAAGCGCGTCTTTCAGGGCGGAACGACGATCAATTTCGACACGCTTTACGAGCGGCTGCAAGAAATCGCCTTTTTGAACTCGGGGCTGAAGGTTACGCTGACCGATCAGCGTGCGGATAAGCAGGAGGAGTTCCAATACGAAGGCGGCGCCAGCCAGTTCGTGCAGTTCTTGAACGAGGAAAAAACGGTGCTGCACGACGTCATTCACTTTGTAGCGGAGAAGGACGAAATCGAAGTCGAAGTGGCGATGCAGTATAACGACGGCTACACGGAGACGATCGTGTCCTTCGTCAACTCGATTCCGACGCGCGGCGGAGGAACGCACGAAACGGGCTTCAAAACCGCCTATACCCGCGTCATGAACGACTATGCGCGCAAGAACGGGATGCTCAAGGAAAAGGAGAAAAACCTGGACGGGCAGGACCTGCGCGAAGGCATGATGGCGGTCATCAACATCAAGATGGGCGAGGTCGAATTCGTCGGCCAGACGAAGGACCAGCTCGGTAGCGCTTCGGCGCGGAGCGCGGTCGATTCGGTCGTCTCCGATAAAATGGCGGTATTCCTCGAAGAAAATCCGCAAGTCGCGCAGATGATCATGAAGAAGGCGATCCAGTCGGCCAAAGCGCGCGAGGCGGCGAGAAAGGCGCGGGAAGAGGTGCGCAGCGGCAAGAAGGGCAAGAGCGAAAGCTCGAACCTTGGCGGCAAGCTGACACCGGCGCAATCGAAGGACTACACCCGCAACGAGTTGTTCATCGTCGAAGGCGATTCCGCGGGCGGGTCGGCGAAGCAGGGGCGCGATTCGAAGCATCAGGCGATTTTGCCGCTTAAGGGCAAGCCGATGAACCCGGAGAAAGCCAAGCTGCTCGATATTATGAAAAATGACGAATATAAGGCGATCATCGCCGCCATCGGCGCAGGGGTCGGCCCAGAATTCGACGAGTCGGAAAGCAATTATGCGAAAATTATCATTATGACCGATGCCGATACCGACGGCGCGCATATTCAGGTGCTGCTTCTTACGTTCTTCTACCGGTACATGAAGCCGCTCATCGACGCGGGCAAGGTGTATATCGCCCAGCCGCCGCTCTTTAAGGTGACGAAAAAAGCCGGCAAAAACAGCACGGTCCGTTACGCTTGGACCGACGAGCAGCTGCACGCGCTGACCAAGGAGCTCGGCAAAAACATCGAGCTGCAGCGTTATAAAGGACTCGGTGAGATGAACCCCGACCAGCTCTGGGAAACGACGATGGACCCGGCCACGCGCACGCTGCTGCAGGTGCAGATCGAAGATGCGGCCAAAGCCGAGCGGCGCGTATCTACACTGATGGGGGATAAAGTCGATCCGCGGAAGCGGTGGATCATCGAGAACGTGGACTTCACGGAATTTGAAGAATAAACGGGGGGCCTTTTGTGAGTATCTCGGAAAATTTTTTGCCGGCCTTTCTGGAAGAGGTTGTAGGCGACCGGTTTGGCCGGTATTCCAAATATATTATTCAAGACCGCGCGATCCCGGACGTGCGGGATGGCTTAAAGCCGGTGCAGCGGCGTATTCTGTACGCCATGTACGATTCTGGGAACACGCCGGATAAGCCGTACCGCAAATCGGCGAAAACGGTCGGGGATGTAATGGGTAATTATCATCCGCACGGCGACGCCTCGATTTACGAAGGCATGGTGCGGATGGCGCAGCCTTGGAAAATGAGTCATGTCTTGGTTGACGGCCATGGCAACTGGGGCTCGATGGACGACGACCCGCCGGCTGCGATGCGGTATACCGAAGCGCGGTTATCCGAAATCGCCATGGAGCTGCTGCGGGACATCGAGAAGCGGACGGTCCAGTTCAAGGACAACTTCGACAATACGACGAAAGAGCCGGTCGTGCTTCCTTCGCGGTTTCCGAATTTGCTCGTCAACGGCGTCAGCGGCATCTCGTCCGGGTTTGCGACGGAAATTCCGCCGCACAGCCTGCGCGAGGTAGTCAATGCTTGCATTGCGTTGATCGATAAGCCCGACAGCACGCTGGAGGAATTGATGGGCACCATCAAAGGCCCGGATTTTCCGACCGGCGGCATTATTATGGGCTCGGAAGGGATACGCGACGCGTACCGGACCGGCCGGGGCCGCATCTACGTGCGGGCGCGCACGGCCATTGAGGACCTGCGTGGCGGGCGCCAGCAGATCGTCATTACCGAAATTCCTTATCAAGTCGTGAAATCCCGCCTGGTAACGGCGATGGAAAATATTCGTCTGGAGAAAAAAATCGAAGGCATTGCGGAGGTTCGCGACGAAAGCGGCCGCGAGGGTCTTCGTATTGTCGTCGAGTTGAAAAAGGACGCAGATGCGCAGGGAATCCTGGCGTATTTGTTTAAGAAAACCGACCTGCAGGTAGCCTATAATTTCAACATGGTCGCCATCGTCAACAAGACGCCGAAGCAGCTCGGGCTGCGGGATATGCTGGAGGCCTACATCGACCACCAGAAAGAAGTGGTCACCCACCGCTCGCGATTCGAGCTGGAGAAGGCGGAAGACCGCGCCCATGTGCTCGAAGGGCTGGTTAAGGCGCTCAACATTCTGGACGAGGTTATCGCCGCGATCAAAGCGTCGAAAAACCGTCAGGACGCCCAGAACAACCTCGTCGCCAAGTTCGGCTTCACCGAACGGCAAGCCGATGCGATTTTGACCTTGCAGCTGTATCGCTTGACGAATCTGGAGATTCATTCTTTGGAAAAAGAATGGAAGGACGTTCAGAAAACGATCGCGTACCTGAAAGGGATTCTTGGCAGCGAGAAGAAGCTTCTGGCTGTCATTAAGGATGAAATATCGCAAATCCGCGATAAGTACGGCATCGACCGCCGATCGGACATCCAGGACGAAGTGGAAGAGCTTAAAGTCAATCTGGAAGTCATGGTGACGGCCGAAGACGTCTTCGTTACGCTTTCCAGCGAAGGCTATATTAAACGTACGGGCAAGCTCTCGTTTATCCGCTCCGGCGGCGAGATTGACAAGACGGGACTGAAGGAAGGCGACTACCTTCGCTATCTGCTCGATGTCAATACGTTGGAGAGCCTGCTTATTTTCACGCAGAAAGGGCAATACTTCCTGCTGCCGGTGCATCAAATTCCGGAGTACAAATGGAAGGAGAACGGCACTGCCATCGTCAACGTCATTCCGATTTCCAAAGACGACCGCATTATTCACGTGCTGCCGGTCAAGGATTTCGAGGAGCCGGGCAAGTCGCTCGTGTTCGTGACGCGCAAAGGGCAGGTCAAACGGACCGAGCTGAAGGAATATTTTACGAACCGTTCGACCGGGATCGTCGCTTGCAAAGTGGGCGATCAGGACGCGGTGATCAATGTCTTGCTTAGCACGGGCTCAAAGGAGCTGCTGCTGGTGACGAAGCAGGGGATGGCCATTCGCTTCAAGGAGGACGAAGTGAATCCGATGGGACGCGCCGCTGCCGGGGTTCGCGGCATTCAGATTAAGGATGATGATGAAGTCGTGGCTGCGGATTGGATCGACGGGGACGAAGGAGAAGTCGTCGTCATGACGGAGCTTGGGTATGCGAAGCGTTCGCTCGTCGCGGATTATCCCGTTCAGGGACGCGGGGGCAAAGGAATTATTACGTTCGAATTCAAGGAGGGCAAGCGGGTAAAGCCGAACGGATCGGAGCTGAAAGGCGCTTTTGTTGTTAAAGAGCCGTTCGACCTGACCGCCATCCTCAGTACGGGCGGAAGAGTGACGTTCTCGACCGAGCAGACGCCGATCGATGACCGCAAATCTACAGGGAAATACGTCGTACCGGCCAATAAGAACGAAACGGTAACGGATATTTTGAAAATCACTTAATCATAGCTGGTGTACTGCGGCTCAAGCTTTTCGAGCAGTTCCAGCATCAATTGCAGAACGGCCCATACCGGCATCGAATCGTCCAGCTTTTCGAGCCAGTTTGGGTCGTTTATGATTCCTTTCGTCAATGCGGTTTCTCCGATTTTGCGCTTCCAGTCTTCCATTCTTCCACTCCTTGTCTTCCATGGATTGACAAGCTCCGCGTATAGGCGAACGTCCCATGTGCAGTATATGTTGAACTCCGTCAAAAGGTACCCGATTTTATCGTTTTATGTCCTAAAATATTTATGGGATTAACCTTTAAAAAGACGGAGGTCAATGCTATAATTAGGAAAAAGATTGGTTTTTCGGGAGTGATGATTGTGATAACTCAGGAATTTGCCAAGCTGTGGTGGAAATTGTCCAAAGATTTGCGCACGCATATGGAAACGGAGCTTGCTCCGACGCTGACGGAAGGACAGCTTACGGTGCTCGAAAGGCTGCTGGCCTCCGAGCAGGACCGGATGAAGCCTTCGGATTTCATCGAGTATTTGGCGACGACGCCCGCGGCGATTACGACGCTGCTTGACCGGATGGAAAAGAGCGGGTTAATTGCAAGAGAGCGGGACGAGAAGGACCGCCGTATCGTGTGGGTATTGGTAACGGAGAAGGGGCGCTTCGAATGCGAACGCGGCGTGCAAATCCGCGAACGGTTTTTGCAGCAATATTTGAGCCGAATTTCCTCGCACAATCAGCAATTGCTCGTATATCTGCTGGGCAAGGTTGCCAATGCTTAGCGTTTTCGCAAAGTAAAAATACGAAAATATGTTCTCATTTGTCATGGTGTATGGTATAATGTGGATGCAATAGGGAAAGGCACTCAAGGACGGTTGGCACACCCCTGCCATTGATGGGTTCGCATCAGCGAATCCGGAAGGAGGTGATGCCATGGAAGTAAAGGATGCCGTAACGTTGATGTTCATGTTCGGCATGTTTATTCTCGCTTTACTTTCCTACTTAAAAAAGAAGTAGACCTCCCTTGAGCCTTGGAACCCGAGAGGTCTACCGCTTGGTTATTCCTTGCGCCGATCGCCTTGAGGGCAATCTATTGTAGCGAGGTCGCGGATGCTGGAACATTCGCGGCCTTTCTGGTTTGCAGGCAATAACTTTTTTTGTAAATCCATCATACCATATCCCCGCTTGCTTTGAAAAGACGTTCGGTGATTTTGTACAACCTTGTCGGATGACGGCGCCCGGTCTTTTTCCAATTTCGTCATATATGCGCCGAACGCCGCTCATAGAGTTATATACTGGGGCGAAGAACGTCGAAGGATTCGATTCGGAAGCAGAGGAATGTCTTCGATGGATAGACGACCCTTGGAGCATCGCGGCTTTATGCATGTGCCGCAGCCGATAAGGGGGATGACGCAGGCGCGGACGATCCCGGGCCGAGGGATGTGCTGCGGGATCTGTAGAATCCGAACATGCTGGTTCCTCCGGTAACCGACGTCGGCACGGTCTGCAAAAAGAAAAGTGGCCGGTCGTCAAATACCTTAGGTCTTAAGCGTTCGGCTGTATGGCGCCCCAGAGGTTACCGCTCGGATCGTAAAACTTCAGTACGTGGCCGAACCCTTCGTCCTTGTAAAAAGCGATTCGCGCGCCTATCCCCTTAAGCCTGTCGTGAAGAGCATGAATATCCGACGTGCGATACAGCAGCACCGGCATCGTTTCTCCATGGACTGTGAAATTGGCGTGCGTTTCCTCCGGGGTTTCCCACAGCATCAGCATAGGACCGGAAGACAAGGTCAAGAAGGCGTGTCTTCCCGCCGTTTGGCCTTCCAAGCGGAATCCGAGATGAAGCGTGTACCATTGAACCGCTTCCTCCACGTTGCGGACGGGGATTTGCATATGCTCCAAACGTTCTAGCATCGGCTAAAGAAGCCTCCTCAGGACCGGTGTGCGACTGGAAGTCACCTGGTCTTATAAATTGGAATATCATTCCACCATCATAACAAACATTCGTACTTAGGGAAATAAGCTTTCTTGATTTAACGGAAGTAAAACTAACGTAGGATAAAACGCCCGGCCGGATGGGTCGGCAGATTCATTTTTTGAAAAGTAAGAAGGAAATGCATTCCATCTATCGAAGTACTTGCTCCTGTATGTCATATCTTACATACTTACAAGCAGGAGGAACGCTATGACGAAGAAAAACACCATGATAACGTTGGCGCTACTGGCCGGTTTTGCGGCGGTGAGTGTCATCCCGGCAAACGCCGTGCCTCAAGCGTATGCGGCGAATTACGATAAGGCGCTCATTCAGGAGGTCAATGATCGGTACGAACGGCTGGAAGCGAAATACCGGGGGATGTACGACGAAGACAAAAAGAAATCGACCGATGCTTACAACGCTTTTTACGAGCAAATTCATGGGGAACAGCGGACATTGGACAAGCTGCTTGAAGAGGACCTCGATTACTTGACGACGTTGTTGGATAAGGATTATAGAAGTTTGGCCGAACAATACAGCGGCAGCAGCTATCGGGATGCGCTGAACGCGTATAAGCGGGAAATCAATCCGAGTTACTCGTCCGGGGCGTTGTGGAAATATGCGACGGGCAACAATGAGAACTATTCGTCAAGCACGCATTGGAACTTCGCCACGCAGCTCAATGAAAATTACAGCTCCTCGCTGATGTGGAAATACCATAACGAAATCAATCCGAGCTATTCGGGAAGCACCATGTGGGGCTTTTCCAACGAAATGAACCCGAGCTACTCCGGCAGCAAGATGTGGGGGCTTCATAACGAGTCGAACGAGAATTACTCCGGCAGCACGATGAACAAGTACCGTCACGGCAGCTTGTCACGGGCGGATGCGGAGGAAAAAATCAATAAAATCTTGACCGATGGCGAAAAAGACCTGCAATCGATTCGGGATAAAGCCGTCGCTTCGTTGGAGAAAACGCAAAAGAATACGATTCAAGAGCTGACAGCTCTGCGCGATACGACGGTGAAGAAGGTGCTGCGCCAGCGCTCCGATTCCCTGGAGGAAATTATGGCGCTCCGCAAGCGGCATTTCGGCGGGGGGCTGGAGATCAAGCCGCTCTACATCAGCTTCGATGCCATCAAAGTGATGATCGACGGGGAGCTTCAAACCTTCGAGCAGCCTCCGGTCAACAAGGACGGCAGCGTACTGGTGCCGATGCGGGCGATTTTCGAGCGGCTCGGCGCTGTAATTTCCTGGAACGAGACTGAGCGCTCGGTGACGGCGACCAAAGGCGGCACGACGATTTACCTGCAAATCGGCAGCACGCAGCCGACGGTGAACGGGACCTCGAAGCCGCTGGAAGTTCCGGCACAGCTCGTCAATTCCAGCACGATGGTGCCGGTGCGCTTCATCAGCGAGGCACTCGGCAGCGAAGTGAGCTGGGACCAGGCGGCCCAGACGGTGTATATCAAGACGAAATAAAGGCCATATATATCGAAAAAGTAAAACCTCCGACACCACCTGAATCGTGGTTTCGGAGGTTTTATCGCGTCTTTACACCGCTCCTGCGGCTTTCAGGTCCCAGAGCAGCCAGGGAAAGGCTCCCGGCGGCTCCGACGTGAAGCGGAGCGCTTCCTGTGTGACCGGGTGCGTGAATTCGAGCAGAGTAGACCACAGCGCGATCTGCTGACCGGGCTTCGCCAGAGCGCCGCCGTACCGCTGATCGCCTACGAGCGGGCAGCCGATGGCCGCGAACTGGACGCGGATTTGATGCGGCCGTCCGGTGTGCAGCTCGACC
Source organism: Paenibacillus tyrphae (assembly GCF_027925525.1). Lineage (GTDB taxonomy): Bacteria > Bacillota > Bacilli > Paenibacillales > NBRC-103111 > Paenibacillus_G > Paenibacillus_G tyrfis_B. Next base: position 19,820 of record NZ_BSDJ01000045.1, read on the forward strand.
TGCACGAGCGACAAGCCGTCCCGGCCGGACAGGACGCGGTAATCGAGCACCGCCTCCTTGGCGCCGGTTTTCGAAGCGGGAACGACGGATACCATATTGGTCTTGGTATCTTTCAGCAAATGATGCCGCAGCGTTCCTTGAGGCTCTTTGGGCCGCCCGTTCACGACGGCGGTGTACACTTTGCGGATCGTACGCGTACGGACCGCATCGGAGAGCCGGGAGGCCGCCTTGGAGGTTTTGGCGAATACCATGACGCCTCCTACCGGCCGATCGAGCCGATGAACCAAACCGAGGTACACGTTGCCCGGCTTCTTGTGCCGTTCCTTGAGATCGGCTTTGATCAGCGTCAGCAGGTCGGGGTCCCGGGAGGCGTCCTCCTGCGTCGGAACGTTCGGCGGCTTAACGACGACGATGACGTGATTGTCCTCGTAGAGCACCGGCACGTGCGGATGAGCGCCGCCCATACGCTAAGCCTCCCAGCGGCCGAGAATGCCGCACGGCAGCGTCAGCTTCGAGGCCGTAATCGGCAGGCCGATTTCGCCGCAAGTGATCGTTCCGCCATGGCTTCGGCCAAGAGACAAGGCAAGCGTGTTGTGAAGCACCGTGGCGGAAATCCCCGTCGTATAGGAATTGATGAGGAAAAACAAAGGCTTGTCCGTCAAAATGCTCATGCACGTTTCCACAAACGGAAACAGGTTCGTCTCCAGCTTCCATGTTTCGCCGTTCGGTCCGCGTCCGTACGATGGCGGGTCCATAATAATGGCGTCGTATTTACTGCCGCGTCGCTGCTCGCGCTGGACGAATTTGAACACGTCGTCCGTAATAAAGCGCACCGGACGGTCCCCGAGACCAGACAGCTGCAGGTTTTCTTTGGCCCACTGCACGACGCCCTTGGACGCATCGACATGGCATACCTCGGCGCCCGCCGAAGCGCACGCGACGGAAGCGCCCCCAGTATAAGCGAACAGATTCAGCACGCGGATCGGCCGGCCGGCGCTGCGGATTTTATCCATCATCCAGCTCCAGTTGACGGCTTGCTCCGGGAACAGGCCGGTGTGCTTGAAGCCGGTCGGTTTAATATGAAACGACAGCCCGCGGTACGAGATCGTCCAGCGCTCGGGAATGTCCTTGCGGTATTCCCAGTTGCCGCCGCCGCTGGAGCTGCGGTGGTAATGGGCGTCGGCTCCGCGCCATACGCCTGTCTCCTGGGGCAGCGGCCAAATAATTTGCGGATCGGGACGCCGCAGGACGATGTTGCCCCAGCGCTCCAGCTTCTCGCCGCCTCCGGTGTCGATCAATTCGTAATCTTTCCAATCTTGTGCAGCAAACATAAGTAGCGACCATCCTTTAATTTGATTTCCAGTCTCAGCATTGCCCATTCAGCAAAGCCGTTATTCTTCAACATTTTACACGATTCCGGCAGACGAATCCATCGGCCGGACGCAAAAAAACGGAGACGCCCCGAAAGGGCGCTCCGGCTTGTTCATTATTGTGCGATTTTTTTTCGTAAAGATGTATTACTTGGCTTTAGGCAGGTCCAGCTTCTCGATTAATCCCGGCAGCTCCTGCTCCATGAACGTATCGTAGGCTTTTTCCAGCGCTACACTCTTCATCTCGTCCTTCACTTCGTCGAACGACTGTGTGGAACGGGCTTCGACGCGCATGATATGGTAGCCGTACTCCGTCTCGATCGGCTCGCTGATCTTGTTCAGTTCCAGCTCGACAGCCGCTTTCCTGAACGCCTCGGTCCAGTCCGTTACCGGCTGGTTCTCATACAGCCCGCCCGTATCTTTGGAGCCCGGGTCGTCGGTGTACTGCTTGGCGAGAGCAGCGAAATCCTCGCCGTTCTTCAGCTTCCCGGCAATGTCTAGCGCCTGCTTCTTGGCATCGTCCTTCGAGCGCTCTTTGCCTTCGGCGTCCTTGAAGCCGATCAAAATATGCCGCACGGACGCTTCTACGAACTCGCCGGTTTTTGCAGCAATGGCTGCATCGTAGGTTTCCTTCAGCTTCGCGTCGGTCGCTTGGGCGGAGAGGGCCTCTCCGGCGGCGAGGGAGAGGCCGAGGTAGTCGCGGACATCCTGTTCGCTCAATCCTTCCTTGGCCAGCAAGGAGGCAATGTCCTCGGTTTGGTACCGTTTGGCCCAATATTTTTTTATTTCCCCGTATTCTTTGTCGACTTCAGCAGGGAGGGCGGCTTTCTGCTCCGCGGTAATCCGCCCGGCTAACACTTTGTAGGCGATCATATGCTTTAGGAATTCTTCGTCAACCTCTCCGGAATTGTTCAGCAAGTGCAAGACCGAAGTGAACTTGTTGGCCTCGCCCCATGTAATCTGCCCGCCCTTGTAGGTTGCGACGACGGCGTTCGGATCGCCTTGCTTGCCGACCCAGATCGTCCCGCTGTTCTCGTCCCAGCTTACTTCCTTGCCGAGCGCTTCGCTGACGAATCGGAGCGGCACGTAGGTCGTGCCGTTATAGATGAAACCTTGCCCCTGCTCGGCGGTCGGTTTTTTCTCTACACCGTCGAACATATATTTGAGCTGCTTAAAATATACCTCAATTTGAGTGCCGCTCGCATAGGCGACCGATCCCGTCAGCATGACGCCCAGCGATAAGCCCAGCGCCAAACCTTTCAGCTTGTCATTCATACATTAATCCATCCTCTCTCTTTGGGGGTGACTTACTACTTCCACAAAGGGAAGCAAAATCCTTTTTTTCATCTTTTTCGGATTGCCGCCGTTTTTGCCAAATTCTGAATTCACGAAGAATTTGCACTTTTCAGACAGGAATTTATTCAATCGCGTAGTATTTGTGTAAGTAGAGACAGAAACAATCATCGAAAAGGGGGATGAACGGAACGTGATGAGCTTGATCCCCGGTCCGGAGGACTTGTATCTGTTCCACGAAGGCAATTTATTCCGAAGCTATCGGATGCTTGGCGCCCATCTGGCCGAGTCTGAGGGGGAACGCGGCGTCCGCTTCGCCGTCTGGGCTCCTCACGCCCGTGAGGTCCGGGTAATCGGCGACTTCAATTGCTGGGACGGCTCGGGTCATGCGATGCACAAGGTCAGCACCTGGGGCGTCTGGTCGTTGTTCGTGCCCGATGTCCGGGAAGGAGAGTACTACAAATACGAAATCGTCACCTCTGCCGGAACGCTGCAGTATAAAGCCGATCCTTACGCGTTTTGGTCCGAGCTCAAGCCGGGAACGGCTTCACGCATCTGCTCCCTGGACGGCTTCGAATGGACCGACCAGGAATGGCAATCGCGCAAAACGTCCCAATCCGTCTACCGCTCCCCGTTAAACATCTATGAAGTGCATCTCGGCACCTGGAAAAAAAAGCCCGACGGTGCCTACTATTCCTACCGTGAACTCGCAAGCGAACTGGTCGATTACGTGAAAGAGATGGGGTACACCCATATCGAGCTGCTTCCGCTTGCCGAACATCCTTACGATCGGTCCTGGGGCTACCAGGCAACCGGCTACTATTCGGTCACCAGCCGCTTCGGCACCCCAAAAGATTTCATGTATTTCGTCGACTGCTGCCACCGGGCGGGGATCGGCGTCATTATGGACTGGGTGCCGGGCCATTTCGTCAAAGACGAGCACGGGCTGCGGCAGTTCGACGGCCAGCCGCTTTATGAGCACAGCGATCCCTTCTTAGCCGAGAAGCCCGAATGGGGCACGCTCGCCTTCGATTTTTCCAAGCCGGAAGTCGTTAACTTCCTGATCTCGAACGCACTGTTCTGGATGGATATGTACCATATTGACGGACTGCGCGTCGATGCGGTCGCGAGCCTCCTTTATCTGAATTTCGGCAAGCCGCGCGAGCAGTGGATCAAGAACGTCGACGGAGGAGACGAGAATCCCGACGCGATCGCTTTCCTGAAAAAATTGAACCGCACGGTATTCGCTTGTTATCCCGATGCGCTGATGATGGCCGAAGATTCGACCGCCTGGCCGCTTGTGACGGCGCCGGTTGACGCCGGGGGCCTCGGGTTCAACTACAAGTGGAACATGGGCTGGATGAACGACATGCTGAAGTACATGGAGACGGACCCGTATTTCCGTTCCGGAAGCCACGGGCTGCTGACGTTCAGCTTCATGTACGCCTTCTCCGAAAATTATGTGCTGCCGCTGTCGCACGACGAAGTGGTGCATGGCAAAAAATCGCTGCTCAACAAAATGCCTGGGGATTATTGGCGGAAGTTCGCGAATTTGCGGGTGCTCTTCGGCTATATGATGGGCCATCCGGGCAAAAAGCTGCTGTTCATGGGCGGCGAATTCGGACAATTTGACGAATGGAAGGACCTGGAGGATCTGGATTGGGAGATGCTTGGCTACGACAGCCACCGCAGCATGCACCGGTACGTCCGGGACCTGAACCAATTGTATCTGCGCGAGCCTGCGATGTGGGAGCTGGACCATCAACCGGAAGGGTTCGCCTGGATCGACCCCCACGACCAGCGTCAGAGCGTGACGACGTTTATGCGCAGCTCCGGCAATCCGGAGGACGTGCTCGTGATCGTCTGCAACTTTACGCCCGTGTATCATGCGACGTACCGGATCGGCGTTCCGTTCGCCGGAGAGTACGTGGAACTGTTCAACAGTGACGCAGGCGAATACGGCGGCTCCGGCAAGCTGAACGAGGGCATGCTGCGGACGGAAAACATCCCGTGGCACGACCGGCAGGACAGCCTGCATATTTCGCTGCCACCGCTGGCGGCCGTCATCTTCAAGCCCGTCAAAATCAAGCGCAAGCGTACCAATGCGACAATGAGGAGGGGGAAAGCCGATGCGTAAAAAAGAGTGTGTGGCGATGCTGCTGGCCGGCGGGGAAGGAAGGCGTCTGGGCGTCCTGACGAGTAAGCTGGCGAAGCCTGCGGTTCATTTTGGCGGCAAATACCGGATCATCGATTTTACCCTCAGCAACTGCACGAACTCGGGCATCGATACGGTCGGTGTCCTGACGCAGTACCAGCCGCTGGTGCTGAACACGTATATCGGTATCGGAACGCCGTGGGATTTGGACCGCAAGAGCGGCGGCGTGACGGTGCTGCCCCCTTATATGGAGCAGAGCGGCGGCGATTGGTACAAGGGAACGGCGAACGCAATCTACCGCAACATTTCGTTCATCGAGCAGTACGACCCGGAGTACGTGCTGGTCATCTCCGGCGATCATATTTACAAGATGGATTACGACCGGATGCTCGACTTCCATAAAAGCAAAGCGGCCGACTGCACGATCGCCGTCATCGAAGTGAAGTGGGAGGAAGCGAGCCGCTTCGGCCTGATGAGTATGGATGACGAAGACAGGATTACCGAGTTCGCCGAGAAGCCGAAGGAGCCGAAGAGCAACCTGGCTTCGATGGGCATCTATATTTTCAATTGGCAGGCGCTCAAGGAATACTTGATCAAGGATGAGGCCAATCCCGAATCGAGCAAGGACTTCGGCAAAGACGTCATCCCGCTGATGCTGAGCGATGGGCGGCCGCTCTTTGCGTATCCGTTTGAAGGCTACTGGAAGGACGTTGGAACGATCCAGAGCTTGTGGGAAGCCAATATGGACCTGCTGGAGGATGAGCCCGAATTCAACCTGAACGATAGGGAATGGCGCATTTATTCGGTTAATCCTTGCCAGCCCGGGCAGTACGTGGCCCCGACGGCGCAGGTGCGGCGGTCGCTGGTCAACGAAGGCTGCTGCGTGTTCGGCGAGGTCGATCATTCCGTGCTGTTCTACGGCGTGGAGGTCGGCGAGGGCAGCGTCATCCGGGACTCCGTCATTATGCCGAACGTGACGATCGGCAGCGACGTGAGCATCCATAAGGCGATTATCGGCGAAGGAACGGTTGTGGAAGACGGGTGCGTCATCGGACAACCGGACGGGGACGGCGGCGGGGATATCGTGTTGATCGGTAGCAACGAGCGTATCGGCAGGGCCACTAGCGCCTCTGGGAAAGGGTGAAGCCGCATGAAGCGAATGATGGGCGTAATCAATCTTGTCAACGAGCGGGACGATTTGGAGGAGCTGACGTATTCCCGGTGCGTCGCGTCGGTGCCGTTCGGCGCCAGATACCGGCTGATCGATTTTGCATTGTCCAACATGGTGAACTCGGGCATTGAAAATGTCGCTGTATTCACACAGCATAAATACCGGTCTCTGATGGACCATCTCGGGTCTGGAAAAGAATGGGACCTGGACCGCAAGCGCGGCGGATTGTTCATCCTGCCCGCCGTCCTTCACGGGGACACCGGACTGGCGCGGGGCGACCTGTTCCAGTTCTACAGCCACCGCGATTACTTTTACCGTGGGCGGCAGGATTATGTGATCATCTCGCGCAGCCATATCGTCTGTAATATCAACTACAATGCTGTGCTCGACTACCATTTGGAGAAGGGCGCCGACATCACGGTCGTCTACAAAAAATCGGACAACGACGAATGCGCCTCCTTCCGCCGGATGGCTATTAAGGAAGACGGCCGAGTCACGGTGATCGAAGATCATTCGGGGCGTCTGCGCACCGACAACGTTTCCATGGAAATGTACGTCATGAGCAAGGAGCTGCTGCTCGATATGGTCGAATCATGCCTCGCCCAAGGCTACGACCATCTCGTCCGCGACGGGATTATGAAGAACGTCGACAAGCTGGGCGTTTACGGCTACCTGCACGAAGGCCATACTGGCATAGTGAACACGATCCAAAGCTACTACAAGCACAGTATGCAACTGCTCAACCCGAAAATATGGCGCGAGCTGTTCTTCCAGAAGAACCTGATCTACACCAAGGTCAAGGACGAACCCCCGGCTCGCTACGCCGAGAACGCCCATGCCCGCAACGCGCTGATCGCTAACGGCTGCATCATCGAAGGCAAGGTGGAGAACAGCATCCTGTTCCGCGGGGTCAAAATCCGCAAGGGCGCATACGTCAAAAACAGCATCATTCTGCAAAACTGCGAGATCGAAGAAAATGTCATTATCGAGAATGCGATCTTGGACAAAGACGTGTTTATCAGCCGCGGCCGCGTGCTGACCGGCGATAAACAAGCGCCGTTTATCGCTTCGAAGACGAAGGTGATTTAAGATATAACGGTGAAAGCAAGCGAAGCGGGCGGAATTGTTCCGGAGGCATGTCAGGCCGGGGTGGAACGGCGATCGGAGGAACGGTCCGCTCGCGAAGCGGTTTGTTGATTCACCGGATTTTAAAAAGGAGGGATGAGGAAGCCATGAAAGTGTTATTTGCCGCGTCAGAAGCCGTACCTTTTGTCAAGACGGGAGGACTTGCCGATGTCATCGGCTCGCTGCCCAAGGAGCTGGCGAAGCAGGGGATCGACGTCCGGGTCATTCTGCCCAAGTACGAGGACATTCCGGCACGTTTCACGGAACAGATGGAAACCGTCGCTTCCTTTACTCTCCAGATGGGCTGGAGAAGCTTATACTGTGGCATTCAGAGGCTGGAGCACGAGGGAATTACGTTTTATTTTGTCGACAACGAATATTATTTCCAGCGCAAGGGCTGCTACGGCTACGGTGACGATGCGGAACGATTCGCCTTCTACTGCCGCGCCGTGCTTGACGCTCTGCTGCATATCGATTATATGCCGGATCTGCTTCATTGCCACGATTGGCAGGCAGGGATGATTCCGGTGCTGTACAAGGCGCATTTCAGTCATCAGCCGCTGTATTCCCATCTTAAAACGATCATTACGATTCATAACCTGAAATACCAGGGCGTCTTCGGTAAGGAGCAGTTCCAGGACTTTTTTGCCCTGGGCGAAGAGCATCTGCACGGGTATGCGCTGGAGATGCACGACGGCGCGAGCTTTCTGAAGGGTGGTCTGCTGTACTCGGATTATATTACGACCGTCAGCCCGACGTATGCTGAAGAAATTCAGACGCCGTATTACGGGGAGCATCTCGACGGGCTGCTGCGCAGCCAAAGCGGCCGGCTGCAAGGCATACTGAACGGGATCGATTACGAGGAATTCGACCCGATGACGGACCCGCATCTCGAGGTCAATTACCGGGATTCTTATGCGAAAAAGCAGGAGAACAAGCTGAAGCTGCAGGAGCGCCTTGGCCTCCCGGCCGACAAGGACGTGCCGTTGATCGCGCTGGTGACGCGCCTGGTTGACCAGAAGGGGCTGGCGCTCATCGACCGGGTGATCGCCGAGCTGATGGCGCTTGACGCGCAGTGGGTCGTGCTGGGCACCGGAGAGCCGCGGTTCGAAGAGCTGTTCCGCTGGGCCGCAGGTGCGTTTCCAGACAAGCTGTCGGCGAAAATTTTGTTCGACGAAGCGCTGGCCCGTCAAATTTATGCCGGGTCGGATCTGTTCTTGATGCCCTCGCTGTTCGAGCCGTGCGGGATCGGCCAGTTGATTGCGATGCGGTACCGCTCCGTCCCGATCGTCCGCGAGACCGGCGGGCTGCGGGACACCGTGACGCCTTATAACGAAACGACCGGGGAAGGGACCGGCTTCAGCTTTACGAATTATAACGCCCATGACATGCTGTACACGATCGAACGCGCCGTCCGGTTATATCGGGAGCCGGAAGTGTGGACGAACTTGATGAACAACATCAAGAAAAAAGATTTCAGCTGGCGCAGATCGGCCCAGCAATATGCCGACTTGTACCGTCAGCTGGCGGCGGCATCGGAAGTTGGGCAGTGAACGAATCAGCATCTTCGTCCAAATGGAGCGAAGGCCGGGCAGCGCTATTCATGTGCGCGTATCCGGCCTTCTTTTTTTGCTTAGGCGCCGTCAGGCTCCTCATCATAGTACATGGTCTCCCGGTTAAAGGAGCGGTTGATCGCCAGAAAGGCGTGCAGCAGTTCGAACAGCTCGGCCTGGTTCAACACCAGCGCCGGCTTGCCTTCCGACCCTGCCGTGTCCGAAACCTGGAACAGGATCGACTTGTACGTCGGATTCATCCGAATCTCGAACTGATCTTTTTTTAGCACGCTTTCCCACATCGTTTCATCCAACCCTTTCGCTTTCGATGGTCGCTCCCACGAATGGAACGCTGTTTCCTACGATATGCGCCATGCTGCGGATGTATTCCCGCTAGATTCTCAGTCAAGGTTTTATTCCCGCTGCGCCTCCTAAAAAATAATTCTTGACGAAATCGAATAGACGAGTAAAATTTTTAGTATAGAATTATTTTAATCTGAATAGTATTTTCTACGACTATTTTTTTACTCCAAAAGTTGCACTAGGACAACAAATTTAGCCCGGGACATGAATGTTAGATAATGACATCATTTTTTGACTGGGGCATCTTGTTGTTGGAATATATACAGATTGAGGTGTAGACCATGAATGAAGAACTGGGAGTACAAACGAAAATCGAACAAAGCCCGAGAACCAAAAGAAAAGAGCGTACAGAGAATGGCAGCGGCTGGAGATTGGAAAGAACGCAGCATACGCTGCCGGAAGTATACCGTTCCTTGAAAATCCCGAAGAGCGGAAGCTGGATCAAAAAGTTTCTGGCTTTTGCCGGACCCGGTTACTTGGTTGCGGTAGGGTATATGGACCCGGGGAACTGGGCTACGGATATTGCCGGAGGCTCTGTATTCGGCTACTCGCTGCTATCGGTTATTCTGATCTCGAATCTCATGGCGATCCTGTTGCAGGCGCTGGCCGGGAAGCTTGGAATCGTCACCGGGCGGGATCTTGCACAAGCGTGCCGCGACCACTATAGCAAGCCGGTCTCGATGATGCTGTGGGTGCTGTGCGAGCTGGCCATTGCGGCGTGCGATCTGGCCGAGGTCATCGGCTCCGCCATTGCGCTGCAACTGCTGTTCGGCATCCCGCTGCTGTACGGGGTTATGATCACTGTGCTGGACGTGCTGCTTGTGCTGCTGCTGCAAAACAAGGGTTTCCGTTATATCGAAACGTTGGTCATCGTGCTGATCGCGACGATCGGCGCCTGCTTCGCGGTCGAAATCTTTTTGTCCAAGCCGGACATCGGCGGTATCGCCTTGGGATTCGTTCCGACCACGCAGATCGTCACCAATCCGGCGATGCTGTACATTGCCATCGGTATTTTGGGCGCGACCGTTATGCCGCATAACCTGTACCTTCATTCGTCGATCGTGCAAACGCGGCAATTCGAGCAGACGACGGCCGGGAAGCGGCAGGCGATCAAATATGCTACTTGGGACTCGACCATCGCTTTGTTTTTCGCGCTATTCATTAATGCGGCGATTCTGATCTTGTCGGCTGCGACCTTTCACCGGGCGGGCTTAACCGAAGTGGCGGAAATCAACGATGCTTACCAACTGCTGACGCCGTTGCTGGGAACGGCCCTCGGAAGTATTTTATTCGGCGTAGCGCTTCTGGCTTCCGGACAAAACTCGACGTTAACCGGGACGCTGGCCGGACAGATCGTCATGGAAGGCTTCCTCAACTTCCGGATGCCTTCGTGGCTGCGCCGCTTGATCACGCGGATGATCGCGATCATCCCTGCCGTCATCGTCACGGCGATTGCGGGAGAGAGCGGAACGGCAAAGCTGCTCATTCTCAGCCAAGTTATCTTATCTTTCCAACTGTCGTTCGCCGTCATACCACTCGTTAAGTTTACGAGCGACAAGAAAAAAATGGGCGAGTTCGTCAACGCTCCGTGGCTGTCGGTCTTATCCTGGGTTGTGGCGATCTTTATCGCCGTCTTGAACATTTACCTGCTCTACGCAACGTTCGCGGACTGATCGCCCGGGAATAGGAATGAAAATTGGAATTGGATGCTCTACACTACGCTCCGATTGGTTCTTTTATACCGGCGTATTTTCCTGTATAGTGGAATGAATAATGCAATTTTCGATGGCAGGAGCTGGAACAAAGAATGATCAAGCTTGTTTCTCTCAATGTAGGCAAACCGCAGTCCGTTCCGTTTGAGAAAAAGGAAGTGTCCACGGGCATTAACAAGCATCCGGTCGAGGGTGAGGTGTTCTTGTCTTCCTTGAATTTCGACGGGGACGGACAGGCGGATCTCGTACATCACGGCGGCATTGACAAGGCGGTGTGCGTCTATCCTTACGAGCATTATGCTTATTGGGCCAAGCAGCTCGGAAGAGAGCTGCAGTATGGTGCATTCGGAGAAAATTTGACGACGCAGGGCTTGCTGGAAGACGACGTCTGCATCGGGGATACGTTCCAGGTGGGCGGTGCCGTTTTGCAGGTCAGTCAGCCGAGGCAGCCTTGTTTTAAGCTGTCAGTCAAATACGGCGTACCCGAACTGCCGCTCTTGGTGCAGAACACCGGCTATACCGGCTATTACTTCCGGGTGCTGCAGGAAGGGAACGTCGCAGCAGGGGACGAGCTAATCTTACTGGAGCGTCATCCGCACGGCAGAACGGTTACGTTCGGCAACCGCATTATGCATCATGAGAAGCACAACGCAGAAGGAATGCGCGCCTTGCTGGCTATTGATCAGCTGTCCGACAGCTGGCGCAAAACGTTCGAGAAACGGCTGGGCGGCATCGAAACCGATACGAAGGAACGTTTGACCGGTCAAGCCTAAGGAGCCGGGTCTGGCGGCTTCGGCTTCATGAAAAAAGGACGTGTCTCCATGTGATAAAAGCATGGGGCACGTCCTTTTTGCGATTCAGATTACAGCCACGTGGTTTTTTCCGTGAACGGCGTTCGCTTCGTCGGCGCAGCTTCACCTTCGGGGTAGCCGACGCAAAGCGTGGCTATGATTTTCTGCCCTTCCGTTGCGCCTATAAAACGGTGAAGCCTTTCGTCCCGGACCAAGCCCACGCCCCGGGTTCTCCAAACCATCCCAAGGCCAAGCTCGTCAGCGGCCAGCCACATGGAATGGATGGCGCAGGCAACGGCGTATTCGTTATCCTCGGACGCTTCCGCATCGCCCGGCACGATATCCGACGCGACAATAATAAGAAGCGGCGTATTCCGGACCGCCGTCATGGAAGCTTCGATCAGCTCCGGCTTCGTAGGAAACCGCTCCTGCAGGAAGGCAAGCGCCAGCTCCGTATAACGCTCCTTGGCCTCGCCGCGCACCACATAGAAGTGCCACGGCTCTCGAAGCCGGTCGTTCGGCGCCGAAGTCGCGGCCTCCAGCAGCTTTTCGATTTTTTCCGTTTCGACTTCGCGGGCTTGAAAATTGCGCACGGCTCTACGTCGGCGCAGCGCTTCCGCAATTGTAATATTCATAAGTTCTGCTCCTCCAAACCAGTCCGATAAATAATGAAATCAAGAATGATGATCATCGATTATTGTATGCTTTTTCCGGCATGTTTTCAATCTGCAGCGACGGCTCTACCCTGTTGCCCAGGTCAAGGTCCGGTGCTACAATGAGAGGACCATAAGGTCCGTTGGGCAGTGAAAAAAAGGTGGCTGGCAGCTTGAACATCTTCGGAAATTTGTACTTCGTGCTTTCGTTTATCAACATCATCTTTGCGTTTGCCGTCATCTTCCTGGAGCGACGAAATATCGGAGTCACCTGGGCGTGGCTGATGGTCCTGCTGTTTTTGCCGGGGATCGGATTCGTCGCCTATTTGCTGTTCGGGCAAAACCTCAGCAAGCGCAAAATTTATAAAGCGCAGGAAGCGCAGCTGCACAACATGGCGCTGCTGGTCGAGAAGCAGATTGAAGCGGTCGCCATGCGCCGGATTGAATACCACGACCCGGTTATGGCTGATTACCACGATATGATCTATATGAATTTGCAGAACGGCTATGCCTTCTTTACGCAGGATAACCGGATCGACATTTTTACGGAAGGGAACCGCAAATTTGACTCGCTCTTCGAGGCGATCGCCGGGGCGAAGCATCACATTCATCTGATGTATTACATCGTCAGGGACGACGGATTGGGCCGGAGGCTGATCGCCGCGCTCAGCGAAAAGGCGAAGGAAGGCGTGCAGGTCCGTTTTTTATACGACGATATCGGGTGTGCGGGACTATCCAAACATTTCTTCCGGCCGCTTCTGGCGGCGGGCGGGCAGGCGTCCGCCTTTTTCCCGTCCCGTATTCCGTATGTGAACATGCGGTTGAACTTCCGGAACCACCGGAAGCTGGCGATCATCGACGGAACGTGCGGTTACATCGGCGGGTTTAACGTCGGGGATGAGTATCTGGGACTGGATTCGCGGTTCGGCCCGTGGCGGGATACGCATCTGCGAATCGAAGGCAGCTCCGTTCTTCAAATGCAGGCACAGTTCATTATGGATTGGAATCTCGCTTCACGGCTTAAGCTGAACCCGATCGAGGAGTATTTTCCGCTGCCGATTCATGAGGGGGATGCCGGGGTGCAAATTTTGTCGAGCGGCCCCAACAACGACCGGGAGCAGATCAAGAACGCCTATATTAAAGTGATCAACTCCGCCAAGGCGTCCGTTTATTTGCAGACGCCGTATTTTATTCCTGACGAAAGTCTGCTGAATGCGTTGAAGATGGCCGCGTTATCCGGGGTCGACATCAAAATTATGCTTCCTGCCGTACCCGATCATAAAATCGTGTATTGGGCGTCGTTCTCGTACTTGGGAGATCTGCTCGATGTCGGCGTCAAGTGCTACTTGTATCACCGGGGCTTCATTCATGCCAAGACGATTGTAGCCGACGGCAAGGTTGGTTCCGTCGGAACGGCCAATATCGATATCCGCAGCTTTAAGCTCAATTTTGAAGTCAATGCTTTAATCTACGGGGGAAAAACCGTATCCAAGCTGAAAAAAATATTTGAGCACGATTTGAAGCACTGCACGGAATTGACGCTGGAGCGGTATTACAGCCGTCCGCGCTTTCACCGCGCGCGCGAGTCGGTCACCCGGCTGCTGTCGCCGATCTTGTAGATTGCAATCCTGCTGTCCGTGCCTCAGACGCCATCAATTCCCTCGCATAGCCTCGGCTCCCTATTTTCACAATAGGGAGGAGGAGGGATTGCATGGTCAAATCATGGCAAAGCATCGTATGGACGCTATCCGTCCTGCTATTCGTTGCAGGTGCGGCTGCTTCCTGCAGTCAACCACAGCCGAAAAGCCGGATCAACTCGAACGTGCCGGGTGAACAAACGGCCTTGCCGCCCACACCGGACAGCGGCGTGCGCATGAAGGAAGCTGGCGGCGGCAAATCGTGGCGCGCAACGGCCGATGCCATTATCGCGGAGGGCGCCAAGTATATGGGGACTCCATACGTCTACGGGGCGGAACGGTTTCACGACAAGGCGTTCGATTGCTCGTCCTACGTTCAATATTTGTACGGTCACCACGGGGTCTCGTTAGGCTACAACGCCAGAGAGCAAGCGGTACAAGGAACGGAAATTGCATTTATGAACATGCGGCGGGGCGACTTGATGTTTTTCTCGGACGAAGATTTTCCGAATGAAACGGGTCTCAATAAAGTCCGGCATGTGGGGATCTATATGGGGGAAGGAAAAATTCTTCATACGTACCAGCCCGGGATCGGCGTAGTGATCAGCAATATTCATAAGGACGAGAAAGAAGGAGAGTATTGGTACCAGCACTTCTTGTTCGCACGGCGGGTTATTCCGGGTTAAAAAAAGGAAAAATAATTTATTTATGTTGAAATAAATGAAAATTTGCTCCATAATGAATAGCGAGGCCCGTCGGACGCTTTGACGTTGCGGCGGCGCGGCGCTATTTTTTTGTTTTCATAACGAGAACAGGGGTGAAAAAGGTGGTTCAACCTGCTCCAACCGAATTCGATTACTATTTGAATGAGACCGATCAACCGTTTGCCGGATGGGATTTCTCGCATCTTACCGATACGGGAAGAATGCGAGAGTTTCCGCTTCGCTGGAATTATTACGTTCACGTCAGGGAACGGCTGTCCGCCGTCCGGTCGCTGCTGGACATGGGCACGGGAGGGGGGGAGTTTCTCGCTTCGCTCGCGCCGCTTCCGGCGGATACTGTGGCGACCGAAGGCTACGAGCCGAATATCCCGGTTGCCGCGGCGCTGTTGGGGCCGCTGGGCGTACCGGTCGTGCCGGTGAAAGAAGATGATCGTCTTGCATTAGAGGACGCCCGATTTGAGCTGGTCATCAACCGTCACGAATCGTTCGCTCCGCAGGAAGTCGCCCGTACCCTGAAGCCGGGCGGCACGTTTCTAACGCAGCAGGTGGGTGGGGACAACGATCGGGAAATCAACGATTGGCTCGGCGCACCGCCGTTCGAACTTGCCGATTGGCGCCTAGAAGTGGCGGCGGAGGGGCTGGAGCGTGCCGGACTGCGGATTACATTACGTGACGAGGAACGCACGAAGACAAGGTTCTACGATATCGGTGCCATCATTTATTATCTGCAGGCGATCCCGTGGCAAATTCCGGATTTCTCCGTCCGGAAGTATGAGGGCGCCCTGAGAGAAATACATGCTCATATTCGCAAGCACGGCTATATCGATACGACGTGCAGCCGGTTTATTTTGACGGCCGTCAAGCCGTGAGCTGAGTGCTTGGATCAGGACAGAGGTTTTTGTTCGATGCGGATTTCCGGTCACTGCCATGATTGAATCCTATTATACTTGGAGGTCGTACGTCCTATGATAAACCGTTGGATAACGAATGTTCGAGTTGCACTTGCAGATCAAGTGCTGCCGCTGGCTTCCGTGCTTGTTGAGAACGGGCGGATTGCCGAAGTGAAGGAAGGGGGCCATGAGGGTCCGAACGTCATCGACGGCCAAGGAGGGGTGTTGATTCCCGGGATGATCGACGTCCACATCCACGGAGCGGACGGGTTCGACATGATGGACGGCGCGCCCGAAAGCATCGAAGCGGTGTCCCGCGCCTGCGTGCGGACCGGCTGCACTTCGTTTCTGGCGACTTCGGTCAGCTCGACGATCGAGCAGCTTCTCGCGATGATCGAGAGCGTGCGGCGTGTGGCTGGGCATGAACCCGGAGCGCGAATTGCCGGAATCCATATGGAAGGCCCATATCTGCATCCGAAGCGGAAAGGCATGCAGAACGAGCGCTACCTTCGGCATCCCGATCTCGCAGAAATGGAAGAGATCCTCCGGCAGACGGGCGATCTGATGAAGATGGTGACGCTGGCTCCCGAGCTTCCCGGCGGCAAAGAGCTTGTGGCGTATTTGGCTGCCAAAGGAATCATCGTTGCTCTGGCGCACTCCGACGCGACCTACGAGGAAGCGAAAGAGGCGTTCGCGCTGGGCGCCAGCCACATGACGCATTGCTTCAACGGGATGCGGCCGATTCATCACCGGGAGCCCGGTCTCATCGTCGCGGCGCTTGAGGACGAACGTGTCAGCTTGCAAGCGATTGTCGACGGCGTCCATCTGCATCCGGCCATCATCCGGCTGATGCATCGGGTGAAAGGCCCGGAAGGCATGGTGCTTATTACCGATGCGCTGCAGGCGATGGGGCTTGGCGACGGATCGTACCTGTTCGGCGGCCATCAGGTGGAGGTGAAGGACGGCGTCGCCCGGCTGCAGGACGGCTCGCTTGCCTCCAGCACGGTCACGATGAACATGGCGCTCCGCCAGACGGTAGAGCTGGGCATCCCGCTGCATGAAGCCGTCGCGATGGCTTCGACGACGCCGGCCCGCGTTCTAGGCTTGACCGGCAAGGGGCGGATCGAGCCGGGCGCCGACGCCGATATCGTAATGCTGGACGTGGACTATAACGTCCGCTGGACGATGATCGAAGGCGAAGTTGTGTACGGCCAAGCGAAATAAACGAAAAAGGACAGACCGAGCGGAAGTTCACTCGGCTGTCCTTTTGTTGTTGTGGGCGGCTTCTCCCGGCAGTATCCATTCGCTCGATTGGCGGAACATCGGCTCGAACGGCACCAAAATTTTGATCGGCAGCGGGTACGGATCGCGGATGCATTGCAGCATCGTTTTTGCGGCAACAACACCGATCTCGTACGTCGGAATATGGATCGTGGACAGCGGCGGAATTGTGTAACGAGAAGGCTCGTTGTCGTCGAAGCCGACGATGGCGAACTCACTCGGAATGCGGTAACCCTTCTCGGCAATCGCCCGCATCGCGGCCATCGCCATAATGTCGCTTGCGGCAAAAACCGCCGTCGGCAAATCCTCGACGTGCTCGTCCAAATACCGCAGCATAAGCTGATACGCATTGTTTGGCTCCCATCCGGCGTCGATGATCCGCTCCGCCCGGATCAGCAATCCCGCCTGCTCCAAGGCCGCCCGGTATCCCCGGTAGCGCTTCTCCTTCTCGAATTTGCCGGAGCGTCCGGTGCCTCCGATAAACAAAATGTCGCGGTGGCCTTGTTCGATCAGATGATGGACGGCCTGCCGCGCCGCTTCCACCCGGTCATACGATATCGTTGGAATGTCGGGGTCCGACACGTCGATACCGACGACATTGCGCATGTGCTTCTTCAGATGGTTGTATAATTTGGCCTCGATGCCCTCGATGACGATCAAGCCCTCGACCTGGCTGTCTTGTACGGCATGCTTCAAAATTTCCGGCTTTTTCAGCTCTTCCTGCGTATAGGTGAAGGCGATTTTATAGCCGTGTCTCGCCAGTTCCTTCTCGATGCCGTCGCAAATGACCGAGAAGTAAGGGTGATAGTGGCGGTTCTGAAGCGTTGACACGATACAGCCGATGCCTCGCGTGGCTCTGCCGTCGTCGCCGGACGATTTGATCTGATAGCCGAGCTCCCGGGCGACGTCCCATATTTTTTGTTTGGTTGCGGTATTCACGGTTCGGTTGGCGTCGTTGGCCAAGACGCGGGACACCGTGGAGACGGACACGCCGACGCGGTCCGCGATATCTTTCAGTGTTGGCATAACGTAACCCCGCTTCTTATCGGATAATGAGAAAATTTGCCGCAAATTCTACTTTTCATGTTACGCAAAACGGCGCGTCAGGTCAACTGAAATGATCACTGCAAAACAAAATATATTTTTGCAATTATTGCCGCAAATAACTGAAAAATAATTGTTGACTTTGCGCAATGAAAGCGGTACATTTTGGATAGGCAATCGATTCCAATCTACGATGACGATCTACGAGAAAGGGGAACTCGAATGAAAGGTGCACAACGATTGACGAAGGCATCGCTTTTCGCCGCTCTGGGCGTATCCGTGGCACTGTCCGGGTGCTCGCAAGCGCCGTCGTCCGGTGCAGCTGGCGGCAACGCAGGCGGAGGGAACGGCCAAAAGGTGAAGCTGGTGTTTTGGAGCCATCAGGCGGAGGCATTCAACGATAATTATAAGAAGCTAATTGACAGCTATATGAAAGCGCACCCAAATGTAGAAATCAGCTATCAAAGCTTCCCGTACGACGTCTATAACCAAAAGCTGAAAGCGTCGTTCTCCGCGCAAAATCCGCCGGATATCGCCGAAGCGTTCGGCACGTGGGTGCCGGAATATTCCAAGAACGGCCTGCTGTCGGAGGTGCCCGGTGGGGAGGAGGCCGACAAAGCGTACTACGAGGCCCCGCTAGGCGGGTTTAAGTGGGACGGCAAGCTGTACGGGCTTCCGCTGGAATTCAATATCGAGAACGGCGGCATGCTGGCGCATCCCAAAATGTTTAGCGACAAAGGACTCGCTTATCCGCCGAAGACATGGACGGAGCTGGTCGACAGCGCCAAGGCCTTGACGGTGCGCGACGGCAGCGGCATGAAGGTGAAAGGCTTCGATTTCATCTCGGGGGACAACATCACGTTTACGTTCCTGTCGATGATTTTACAGCAGAACGGCAAGTATTGGGGCAGCGACGGCCATGTCAATTTCCAGACGCCGGAGGCGATTAAGGCGATGACGGCGCTGAAGGATTTGGTTGTGCGGGATCAAGTGACCGATCTGACGGCCTTCGGGGGACAACTCGATTCATCCGACTACTTCTTCAAGGGCGGGGCGGCGATGACCTACCGCGGACCGTGGACGATTGCCGCTGGTCTCGACAATTACAAGGCCAAAGATTTCGAATACGTGCCGGTGCCGTCCTTTACCGACAATCCGCCGTCCTTTGCTGCTGAGTCCGGGTGGGGGCTGATCGTCTCGAAGAAGAGCAAGGCATCCAAGGAAGCGTGGGACTTCATTCAATTCCTCTCGTCAAAAGAAAATCTGAAGGCGTGGAACCTCGGCACCTTCACGGTACCGGCCAAGAAAGAGGTCGCGGAGGACCCGGAGTTCGTAAGCAAAAACCCGTTCATGCGGACATCCGTCGGCCTGCTGCCGCACGGGCAATGGATCGGCCTCATCTGGGACCGCGACCATTTCTTTAAGCAAATCAACGATCATTTCCAGCTCATGGTCAGCGGGAAGGAAACGGTGGAAAACGGATTGAAAGCGATCGAGAAGGCCGTCAACGATAGTCAAGATCAACACAAGTAAACCGGGAGTGTTAAGGGATGGAAAACAGCTCTAGTATACCCAGCAAGCCCGGCGGCAAAGCGCTCCGGAGCAGCGCGACCGCCCAGTACCGCAAGGAAAAACGGTTCGCGTTCGTATCCTTGACGCCGATTCTGCTGCTGTTCGGCCTGTTCGCCTTCGCTCCGATCGCCTGGAGCCTGATCTTATCGTTCTACAAATTCAGCCCGCTGGCAGACCAATCGCCTTTTGTCGGATTGGACAATTATGTCCGGCTGTTTCACGACGCCATCTTCTTGAAATCGCTATGGGTGACGTTCAAGTTCGTCGCGTTCACGGTCGTCGTCAACATTGTCATTACGCTGCTGATTGCGCTCGGGATTCACCGGGTCCGGTCGCGGCGGCTGCGCAGCGTGTTCCGCACTGTCTTTTTCCTGCCCGCTATCGCGCCGCTGTCCGGGTCGGCCGTCGTCTGGGGGACGATGTTCAGCGATCAAGGCCTGTTCAATCTGGTGCTGAGCAAGCTGCACATCCCGCCGGTGCATTGGCTGAGCGATCCGAACTATGCGCTGCTGTCGGTCATTGTCATGACGCTGTGGGCGGACATCGGCTACAATATCGTGCTGTTTATCGCCGGGCTCGATTCGATCCCCGACATGTACTACGAAGCGGCGACACTGGACGGCGCGAGCCGGTGGCACATGTTCCGGCATATCACGCTGCCGCTGCTCAGCCGCCCGACGCTGTTCGTGACGGTCACGACCGTCGTCTCGTATTTCCAGGCGTTCCCTCAATTCCAAGTCATGACCAAGGGGGAGCCGTTCAACGAAACCCGGGTGCTCGCGCTGAACATTTACGATCAGGCGTTCGGCAATTCGAATATGGGCTACGCTTCGGCGATGGCGGCGGTGTTTTTGCTCATTATTTTGCTGGTGACGCTGCTGCAGCTCCGATGGGGGCGGTCCCAATGGGAGCATTGAGAGGAGGCTGCGGAACATGAAAACGAAAACGACTCTGTTCGACGGCGTGCTGATCGCGGTTTTAACCGTGGCCGCCTGCATCATGCTGCTTCCTTACCTGTGGATGGTGCTCTCGTCGCTCAAAAGCAACATGGAGATCATCTCCGCGACGCCGACGCTGCTGCCTGAGCAGCCGAGCTTCGCCGGGTACGAGACGGTGTTCCGGGAGGCGCCTTTCTGGAGATGGCTGGCGAACAGCGCAGTCACTTCGGTTCTGGTCACGGCGGCTACGCTGTTCACGAGCGCGCTCGCCGGTTATATTTTCGCCAAGTACGAATTTCCGGGGAAAAAGGTACTGTTTGTTCTCGTGCTTGGGACGATGATGATTCCGTTCCAGGTCATTATGATCCCGACGTATCTGATCATCTCCAAGCTGGGGCTGATCAACCATCTGGCGGCGGTTATCCTGCCCAATCTGGTCAGCTCGTACGGCGTCTTTCTGGCGAAGCAGTTTATCGAGGATATTCCGAAGGATTTGATGGAGGCGGCCCGGATCGACGGGGCGGGCGAGCTGAAGGTGATGTGGCGGATCATTACGCCGCTGATTATGCCGATGCTGTCGGCGCTTGGGATTTTTACGTTCATGGCGTCGTGGAACAATTATTTGTGGCCGCTGATTGTGCTCAACGATACGGACAACATGACGGTTCCGCTCGCGCTGGTCTTTTTCAACGGGGCGCATACGGTCAACTACAATGTGGTTATGTCCGCTGCCGTGCTGATTACGGTGCCGGTTATTATCGTATTCCTGATTTTCCAGAAGCAGTTTATTAAGGGTCTGACAATGACGGGGATGAAGTGAGTTTTACATATGTAAACAAAAGGACGGGAGAAGAGAACTATGACAAAAATTGCGATTATCGGAGCAGGAAGCGCGTTTACCCGGGAGATTGTGATGGATATTTTCGGGATTTCCGGCATGGACGAGGGGATTATCGCCTTGGTCGATATCGATCCGGCCCGGCTCGCCATTGCGCGCGGATTGGTCGAGCGCATCGTTGAGATGACGGGCAAACGCTGGCAGGTGCTGGCGTCGACGGACCGCCGGGAGGTGCTGGCCGGCTCGAACTTTGTAATTAACCAGATCGAGGTCGTCGGACTGGAGACGGTGAAGTACGAATTCGAAATTCCGCTAAAATACGGAGTAAAGCAGTGCATCGGCGATACGCTGGGGCCGGGCGGCTTGTTCAAAACGCTGCGCACGCTGCCGAGCTGGATCGAGATCGTCCGGGATGTGGAGGAGCTGTGCCCGGATACGATCATTCTGAACTACACGAATCCGATGTCGGCGGTGACGCTGCTTACGTCGCGCATTACGGATATTCCGGTCGTCGGGCTGTGCCATTCGATTCAAAATTCGTCGCGCCAGCTGGCGAAGTACGCTGGCGTTCCATACGAGGAATTGAAATGGAGAGCGGGCGGCATCAACCATATGTCCTGGTTCGTCGAATTGACGCATCAAGGAAAAGACTTGTATCCGGTGCTGCTGGACAAGATTCAGGACCCGGAGCTGCTGCGCAAAGACCCGGTCCGTTTCGACGCCATGAAGTACCTCGGCGCGTTCGTCTCTGAATCGAGCGGCCATTTCTCGGAATACATTCCGTATTACCGCAAGAGGCAGGATTTGATCGACCAGCACTGCAGTACGGGGTATAACGGAGCCACCGGCTTTTATGCGAACAACTGGCCGATCTGGCGGAAGACGAACGACGAGGAAATTTTGCAGCAGCTGTCGGGCGAGCTTCCGCTCGAAATGAAATCGAGCCACGAATACGCCGCCGTCATCATTGAGGCGATGGTGAAGAACGAGCCGAAGGTCATTTACGGCAACGTCGTCAATCAAGGGCTAATCTCGAACCTGCCGCAGGACGGCGTCGTCGAGGTCGCCTGCATGGTGGACCGCAACGGCGTGAATCCGTGCCGCTTCGGCCGGCTGCCGGAGCATTTGGCCGCCTTGTGCCGCAGCAACATGGCGTTCTTCGAGCTGGCCGTATCGGCCGTGCTGGAGCGGGACAAGGACATGGCGCTGCACGCGCTGATGGTCGATCCGCTTACTTCCGCCGTCTGCTCGCTTGCCGAGATTAAGGCAATGTTCGAGGAACTGTACGAGGCGGAGCGCGCGTTCGTGCCGGAGCTGAAGTAGAAAAAGGGAGGAAGAAACCATGTCTGTCGTCGTGCTTGGCGAATTGAACGTAGATATCATTATTTCCGGGAACGATCTGATGCCCGAATGGAACCGGGAGAAACTGGTCGACTCGTTCGACGTCGTGCTCGGCTCCTCCTCGGCCATTACGGCGTGCGCGCTGGCCGGACTCGGGCAGGACGTCCGGTTCGTCAGCGTCGTGGGCGATGACGATTTCGGCCGTTTCTGCATCCGCGAGCTGGAGCGAATGGGCGTCGATACGGCGCATGTGAAGCGCGATCCCGCGCTGAAAACCGGCGTGACCCTATCCTTCTCGACACCGAGCGACCGGGGGCTGATGACGTATCCGGGCAGCATTCCGATGCTGCAGCCGCGGGACGTGCCGGATACATTGCTGAAGCAGGCGGCTCACGTGCATTTCGGCTCGTACTTCCTGCAGGACGGCATGCGCGATCATTGGAAGCCGCTGTTCGAAACCGCGCGCACGCAGGGAAGCAGCACGTCGTTCGATACGGGATGGGATGTGCACCAGCTGTGGCACCGGGCTTCGATTCACGCGCTGCTCGGCGCTACGGATCTGTTTATCCCGAGCGAAGAGGAGCTGCTGCACATTTACGGTGCTGCGACGCTCGAAGCGGTGTGGGAGCTGCTGCCGCCGGACGCGCGGCTAGTGGCGGTCAAACGCGGCGCTGCCGGCGCTGCGCTGTTTCAGACGGGCACGACGCCACTGTCCGTAAAAGCCTACGATATCGTCCCGGTCGATACGACGGGGGCGGGGGACGCCTTTAACGCCGGGCTGATCCATGCCTATCTGGGCGGCCAGCGCGGCGAAGCGCTTCTCCGCTACGCCTGCGCCTGCGGAGCGATCGCCACGCAGGGCGTCGGCGGAACGGGACGGCTGCCAACCGTGGAAGCGGTGGAACGGCTGCAGGCTTCCGTGGCAATCCGAAGCTGAGGCGCAGTGCATGAGACGCGGCCTGCCTGCGGGGCATTTTTGCAAGGGGGGCCGCCCGACGTTCAGCTAAAGGAGGTGGTGTGCACCGGGCGACAGAAGTGGTTTTAGGGGAAGTCTGCATGCAGCAGGTAGTAACTATGCCGATACCAAGCGTTAAAGGAGATGAACGTTCGTGATCCGAATTCGAAACCAGGCGCCCCGCATCATCGCAGCCGCCGCCATCCTTTTCGGCATGCTGGCAGCAAGTGTGGGAACGTCTCAAGCGCAAGCTAATCCCGTAACGTACTACGTGTCAACGTCAGGCAGCGACAGCAATCTCGGCACGAGCAGCAGCGCCGCGTGGAAAACGCTCCAATATGCCGCCGATCATGCCGCCCCGGGGAGCACCGTCTATGTATTGGGCGGCGTGTATAATCAGAAGCTGAAGATTACAAAATCCGGATCGGCAGCCGCAGGCCCGATCACCTTCGAGAGCTCGCCGGCTCAAGCGGCGATAATCGACGGAACCGGCTTGACCGTGTCCGGCGGCGAGGGTCTCGTGGACATCGCCGATGCCAGCTACGTCACGCTCAAAGGCTTCGAAATCCGCAACTATGCAACATCGGCCAAGGGCAAAGTGCCGATCGGCATTTTCGTCCACGGAGCGGGCAGCCATATCGAGCTTCGCAACAACAACGTCCACCACATTAAGAACACCGCGACGCTCGGCTCGGATTTGGCCGGTCGGGATGCGCAC
Source organism: Paenibacillus tyrphae (assembly GCF_027925525.1). Classification (GTDB taxonomy): domain Bacteria; phylum Bacillota; class Bacilli; order Paenibacillales; family NBRC-103111; genus Paenibacillus_G; species Paenibacillus_G tyrfis_B. Next base: position 43,942 of record NZ_BSDJ01000045.1, read on the forward strand.
GGCATCGCCGTGTACGGCACTAAAGCACCGGTAGCGCTGGAGCGTGTCATCATCGACGGCAACACGCTGAGCGATCTGGTGCTCGGTTCCAGCGAATCGTTGGTGGTGAACGGGAATGTCGATTCATTCGAAATTACGAATAATCTCATTCACGACAACGACAATATCGGGATCGACGTCATCGGCTTCGAGGGAAAAGCGCCGAATCCGGCGTACGACCAAGCCCGGAATGGCCTGATTCGCGGCAATACCGTCTACAACATTACGTCCAACAACAACCCTTCCTATGGCAAAACGCTTCCGAACGATTCGAACGCGGCGGGCGGTATTTATGTGGACGGCGGAAAAGACACCGTGATCGAGCAAAACTACAGCTACAACAACGACATCGGCATTGAGATCGCCAGCGAGCATCAAGGAAAATCGACAAGCGGCGTTACGATCCGCAACAACTTGGTGTACGGCAACCGATATACGGGCATTGCCATGGGCGGATACGATACGAAGCGGGGATCGACGGTCAATTGTATCGTCGTCAACAATACGCTGTATAAGAACGATACGAAAAATCTAGGCGGCGGCCAACTGCTGCTTCAATACGACACACAGAACAACATCGTCAAAAACAATATTATGGTGGCCAGCGCATCGAACATTTTGATTTATAACGAATATACGAAAAACAGCGGCAATGTTGTCGATTATAACTTGTACTTTGCGCCGGGAGGCAATTCGAATGCGACGTGGACCTGGAAAAACAAGGAATACACCGGCTTTGCCGCCTATAAGTCGGGGACGGGGAACGACGCGCACTCGAAGTTTGCCGATCCCGGGTTCGTGAACGCATCGGCAAACAATTTTCATTTGAAAGTGACCTCTCCTGCGATTAACGCCGGGTCGACGGAGCCGGCCATCATCGGCGCCGCGGATCTCGACGGGCAGCCGAGAGTGCAGGGAAGCGGCGTCGATATCGGCGCGTACGAAGCTACGCCTTGACATGGAAAGCGTTCGAACGATTGGTTTAAAGAATTGAGCAGGTGGAAGGAAAAGGAAGACGGATTTGATCCGAAGTGAGGATAAAGGTTCAACCGTTATGATAACCAATTAATTCGGGGAGAGCACCGTATGCCGTATGGATGCGGAAGCTCTCCTGTTTTTTATTTTATCAGATTGTTATGGCTCGATGCCGTATTGTTCGATCTTCCGGTACAGCGTCGTCCGGCCAATGTCGAGGAGGGTGGCGGATTTGCTCAGGTTCCAGCCGGTCGACTGCAGTGCCCGCTGGATCGCTCCAATCTCCGCATCCCTTAACGTCGGCACGGACGGGCCGTCACTCCGGCATTCAAAGGTGTCCGTTTGGTCGAGCTCGTCAAAATGTAGATGCTCGGGACGGATCGGCCCTTCTCCCGCGAGGAACGAAGCTTGCATCAGCACGCCGTGCAGCTCGCGGATATTGCCGGGCCAGCCATAGCGCAGCAGCTTGCGCTTCGTTTCTTCCGGCAGCTGGCGGTAGGGGCAGCCGTTCTTGTGCAGCCAATGCTCCACCAGCGTCAGCAGATCGGAGCGTTCCCGTAAGGAAGGCAGCGTGATCTGGATGCCCTTCAGCCGGTAGTATAAGTCCGCGCGGAAGCGCCCTTCCTTGATCTCCAGCGGCAAATGCTTGTGCGTGGCCGCGACGATCCGCACATCGATGCGTCTTGACTTGGTGCTGCCGACGGGCGTGACGGTTCGCTCCTGCAGCACGCGCAGCAGCGCCGCCTGTGCGCGCAGCGACATATCCCCGATTTCGTCCAAAAAAATCGTCCCCGTATGCGCCGCCTCGAATTTACCTGTGCTTCCCTCTCTGTTTGCTCCCGTGAACGCTCCTCGCTCGTAGCCGAACCATTCGCTTTCCACCAGACTATCCGGAATCGCACCGCAGTTGACGGCGATGAAAGGGCGGTCCGCCCGCAGACTTGCCGAGTGGATCGATTGGGCGAACAGCTCTTTGCCCGTACCGCTTTCACCGAGCAGAAGGACGGGGATTTCGGTGAGTGCCGCTTTGGAGGCCAATTCCTTCTTTTCCACAAAATTGGGGCATGTCCCGGCGATGTCGGAGAAGCTGTAGAGGCCGTGCCTGCCTTCTTGCGGCTTGCGGACAGCTACGGAGCGCCAGACGGTGCGGCTGCTGTCTTGAATGGTTTTGACGGAGAAGCCTTCGATGCCGTTGAACGGCTTGCCGATCGCATCTTTGCCTACGGCCCGCAGCGCCGCCTGATTCGCCCGAATGATCCGGTTGTCTCTGTCGAGCGACAGCAGCGGGAGCGGGTTATGGTTTGCGGTGAATTCAAGCTCTTGAAGCGTAACGAGCTGATCCTGCTTCGCTTCCTCCAGCAGCAGCCGGTTTTGCAGCGATTCCGCGACCATGACGGCAAGAGTCAGACTGTAGTGGTGGTAGGTCTCCCGTTTGCCGCTGAAATTGATGACGCCGATCAGCTCGCCTGTCGGACTGAAAATCGGGGAAGAAGCGCAGGTAAGAAAAGCATTGGCCTGGCAAAAATGCTCCGCCGCATGGACGCGGACGGGAATTTTTTCGGTGATCGCGACGCCGATCGCATTGGTGCCTTTGCGTTTCTCGTCCCATACGGCCCCGACCTGAAGCTGAACGGCTTCCGCCCGCTTCGAAAAGCCCGGATCCCCGGCAGCATACAGAATGCAGCCTTGGGCATCGATGAGCAGGGCCGTTTGACCGGACTGCTGAATAAAAGGTTTGATGGTGTCGAAAATTTTCGAGGCGTGACGAACAAGTGTTTCGTTTTCCTTTAATCGCTCCTGAAAGAGCTTTCCGGTCAGCAGACGGTTATCAAACGGGTCGGTCGGTTTCAATCCGTACCGCTGGCAGCGCTTCCATGAGCTTGCTACAACCTCCGTATAAGTCTGAATGTCCAAGGATGACAAGAAAGACACCTCCGGAAACATCAATATAAGTATAGAATATCACAACCCGTGAAGGTTCACCATTTGTTCACAGCAATTGTTCCATTTTGAACCGGAAAGAACGGAGGGAGTGTTCCGGAATGAAACAACTTTTAATAAAACGCTTACAAAAGTCCCTTGTGTGACGCGGCTCACACGTATTGGCACGCTTTTTGCTTTGTATATAGCGAAGTCAAAAAACATATCTCAAGGGGAGGAATTCATCAAGATGAAAGCGGCCGTTGTAAATGAGTTTCACCAGCAATTGGAGATTAAAGACGTACCCGTGCCGGAGATCGGCCACGGCGAAGTGCTCGTCAAGATTAAAGCGTGCGGGGTTTGCCATACCGATCTGCATGCCGCTCACGGAGATTGGCCGGTCAAACCGAAGCTGCCGCTTATTCCCGGGCATGAAGGCGTTGGTGAAATCGTGGCGTTGGGCGAAGGCGTGACTTCGCTTAAGGTCGGGGACCGCGTCGGGATTCCTTGGCTCTATTCCGCGTGCGGCGAATGCGATTATTGCCTGACGGGATGGGAGACGCTCTGCAAAAACCAGCTCAATGCTGGCTATTCGGTGGACGGCGGGTATGCCGAGTACTGCAAAGCGCCGGCCGCCTATGTGGCGAAAATTCCGGATAGCTTAAGCTATGTGGATGCGGCTCCGATCTTCTGCGCAGGCGTGACGACGTATAAGGCGCTTAAGGTGACGGGAGCGAAGCCCGGCGAGTGGGTTGCCATTTACGGCATCGGCGGACTCGGCCATGTTGCGCTCCAGTATGCCAAAGCGATGGGCTACCATGTCGTCGCCGTGGACATTCATGACGATAAGCTGGAGCTGGCTATGGCTTTGGGAGCCGATTTGACCGTCAACGGGATGAAGGAAGACCCTGCCGAAGCGATCGAGCGGGAGATTGGGGGAGCGCACGCCGCCATCAGCGTCGCCGTGACGCCGAAAGCGTTCGAGCAGGCGTACCGTTCGGTTCGTCGCGGCGGCACGCTGGTCGTCGTCGGACTGCCGAATGCGGATTTACCGATCCCGATTTTCGATACCGTGTTGAACGGCGTAACGGTCAAGGGCTCGATTGTCGGGTCGCGGAAAGATTTGCAGGAGGCGCTGGATTTTGCCGCCCGGGGCAAGGTGAAGACGAATATCGAGACGCAGTCGCTGGATCAGATTAATGAAGTGTTCGACCGGCTGCAAAAAGGTCAGGTCAACGGACGTGTCGTTCTGACGCTCGATTAACGGTACAAGGCATACATTCGAATCCGTTGCATACATCTGTATCAACACATACCAATTACCTACTCTATCCAATTCAACCGTGGGAGGACGAAACGATGATCTATGCACAACCAGGACAAACCGGAGCCAAGGTAACGTTCAAGAAGCGCTACGAAAACTTTATTGGCGGTCAATGGGTCGCGCCGGTGAAAGGGCAGTATTTTGACAACATTACGCCTGTGACGGGTCAAGCCTTCTGCGAGGTTCCCCGCTCTACAGCGGAAGACATCGAGCTGGCCCTGGATGCAGCCCATGCCGCCAAAGACGCTTGGGGCCGAACGTCGGCAGCCGCCCGTGCGCAAATTTTGAACAAAATCGCGGACCGTATGGAAGCGAATTTAGAGCTGCTCGCCGTCGCGGAGACGTGGGACAACGGCAAGCCGATCCGGGAAACGCTCGCGGCCGACCTGCCGCTGGCCATCGACCATTTTCGCTATTTCGCCGGTTGCATCCGTACAGAGGAGGGCACGCTCGGGGAAGTGGACAACGATACGGTTGCCTATCATTTCCATGAGCCTCTAGGCGTCGTCGGGCAGATCATTCCGTGGAACTTCCCGCTGCTTATGGCAACGTGGAAAATCGCGCCTGCGCTGGCGGCCGGCAACTGCGTCGTGCTCAAGCCTGCGGAGCAGACGCCGGCGTCGATTCTCGTACTCGCGGAGCTGATTGCCGACCTGCTGCCGCCAGGCGTGCTGAACATCGTGAACGGCTTCGGTCTGGAAGCCGGCAAGCCGCTCGCTTCGAGCAGCCGCATCGCCAAGATCGCATTCACCGGCGAAACGACGACGGGACGCCTGATCATGCAGTACGCTTCGCAGAACATCATCCCCGTCACGCTGGAGCTCGGCGGGAAGTCGCCCAATCTGTTCTTCGAGGACGTGTACGCCAAGGATGACGCCTTCCTGAACAAGGCGATCGAAGGCTTCGTGCTGTTCGCGCTGAACCAGGGAGAAGTTTGCACCTGCCCGTCCCGCGCGCTCATTCAGGAGTCGATCTACGACCAGTTCATGGAGCGGGCCCTGCAGCGGGTAGCGGCGATCAAGCAGGGCAACCCGCTCGACACGGAAACGATGATCGGCGCGCAGGCGTCCTCCGAGCAGGTCGAGAAAATCATGTCGTACCTGAGCATCGGGAAGCAGGAAGGAGCCGAATGTCTGATCGGCGGAGACCGTGCGGCGCTCGGAGGAGACCTGAGCGGCGGTTATTACGTTCAGCCGACGGTATTCAAAGGCCACAACAAAATGCGCATTTTCCAAGAGGAAATTTTCGGGCCGGTCGTTTCCGTCACGACCTTCAAGGATCAGGAGGAAGCGTTGGCCATCGCCAACGATACGCTGTACGGACTGGGTGCCGGACTGTGGACGAGGGATATCAACACGGCATACCGGTTCGGAAGAAACATCCAGGCGGGGCGCGTCTGGACCAATTGCTATCATGCCTATCCGGCGCATGCGGCGTTCGGCGGGTACAAGGGCTCCGGGATTGGCCGCGAGACGCACAAGATGATGCTGTCGCATTACCAGCAAACGAAAAACCTGCTGGTCAGCTACAGCACGGACGCCTTGGGCTTCTTCTGATCCGGGGGGCGCGATGGATACGGTCCCGAAGGTGCTTGCAACGGACGAAGCGCTGGCCTTGATCCGGCTGCTCCAGGACAAACACGGCCCCGTCATGTTCCATCAATCGGGAGGCTGCTGCGACGGCAGCTCTCCCATGTGTTATCCGGAGGGGGAATTCCTGCTCGGGGAACAGGATGTCCGGCTCGGCGAGATCGGCGGGGCTCTGTTCTATATGAGTCAAGCGCAGTATGACTATTGGAAATATACACAGCTGATCATCGACGTAGTGCCCGGAAGAGGCGGCATGTTTTCGCTCGAAGGCCCGGAGGGAGTGCGATTTTTGACTCGGTCGCGCGTGTTTACCGACGAGGAACGGAAAGTGCTCGGACTGCCGTAATCGGCCGGCAGGTTGTTGCGGAGAACGCATTTGAATATGCTAGGGCTGTAATCCGATGCCCCTTCGAGTACAGGGGG
>NZ_BSDJ01000046.1 GCF_027925525.1 Paenibacillus tyrphae
GTAGGAGATGTGAACGGGGACGGCAAAGCAGATGCGATTGTCTATTTCAATGGGGAATGGTGGGTATCGTTGTCTAACGGTAATGGATTTAACGCCTATAAAAAATGGGTCGAAGGCCATGGAGTCGGTTCGCAGACGCAAATGGTAGGAGATGTGAACGGGGACGGCAAAGCAGATGCGATTGTTTATTTCAATGGGGAATGGTGGGTATCCCTGTCCAACGGTAATGGATTTAATGCTTATAAAAAATGGGTTGAAGGCCATGGAGTCGGTTCGCAGGTGCAAATGGTAGGAGACGTGAACGGGGATGGTAAAGCAGATGCGATTGTTTACTTCAATGGGGAATGGTGGGTGTCGTTGTCTAATGGCAACGGATTTAATGCATACACCAATTGGTTAAAGGATGATGCTAGACTTTACAATGGACATTGAGAATAACTAGCTGCACGTCATTTTGATGATGTGATATAATTGAGTTCCACCGTCCATCTGCTTCTGCCGCTAGGTGGGGGCAACTGAGAACGATATTTTTCGGTATCAAAAGGCAAAATGGGGAACGACCAAACAACAATACGCCACGTTGCCGTCGTATAAAGAAAAGCAGTCCCGGACATCCGTGCCGAGATGCTTTTCGCTAAAAATCCGCTGTTTACAGTTTGGGAGTTACGAGGATTTTCACCTGATTTTTTTCTTTCAACAGCGCCTCAAAGCCATGCTCCACCGCTTCGTCCAGCTTGATTCGCTTCGTAACCAGCTTCTCGGCAGGGAAAAAGCCTTGTTCCATCAAACGGATGACCGCCGGGAATACATTGCGGTACCCGATGATGCCTGTCATGCTCCGCTCCTTCATGACAAGGTGGTTCGGCCGGATCGGCGCTTCTCTTTCGAAGATGCTGACAATCATGATCTGTCCGGCGACTTTGGTCGACTCGATCGCTTGGGTGAGAACGGGAGGTACTCCGGTCACCTCGAAAGCGATGTCGGCGCCACCGCCTGTTCGTTTGTGAATCTCTTGAACCACATCGTATTCTTTCGGATCGATGACGATCGCGCCCAGCTCTTCCGCTTTGCGCTTGCGTTCCGGCGAAAGCTCGACGGCGTAAATTTCCGAGGCCCCGGAAGCCTTCAGTGCCTCGATGACCAGCAGGCCGATCGGGCCGGTACCGAACACGACGGCTTTGTCCCCAACCTTCAGCTGGCTTGAACGAACGGCGTACAGCGCAACGGCGGATGGTTCGACTAAGGCGCCTTGCTCGTAAGAGACGCTGTCGGGAATTTTATGGACCATGTGTTCATCCACGGCTACATATTCAGAGAAGCCGCCGCCACCGCCGGCGAGGCCGAGAAAGCCCATTTTTTCGCAGAGGTTATATTTGCTCTGCTTGCACGAAGGGCATGTCCCGCACGCGAAGACGGGCTCGACGACGACCCGGTCGCCCACCTTCACCGAGGCGACACCTTCCCCGATCTCGACAACTTGTCCGGAAAATTCATGCCCCATCACGATAGGGGCTTTTTCTTTTGTTAGCGGGTGGGCCGTGCTTTCCGGAATAAAAATCGGGCCGGCCACATATTCGTGCAGGTCGCTTCCGCAAATGCCGCACCATTCCACGCGAATTTTTACTTTTCCTTGGGGCGCTTGTGGTTCCGTAATCGTTTCCAAGCGCAGATCCTTCACACCATGCCATCGTAACGCCTTCATGCTTGCATTACATCTCCTTACTGGGTTGAGTAATAAATGAATTTAGCAATAAAATAGGAAACGTTTCCGTCAATAAATAATGTCACAAGTTTGATACATTTGTCAAATTGATTTACGAATGAAGATGGTTTAAGCAGAGGTGACGGCTTAACGTGCTTGCCAATGGCTCGTCACAAATGGCGGCATCGTATGCTATAATAAAGAGAGACAAGCGACAACGGTTCGTATCATAGAAAACGATTCCAATCAAGAAAGGACATCGCTCTTGACCAGAAAGCAAAAAGTAACGATTGAAGATGTGGCGAAGAAAGCGAGGGTGGGGATCGCCACCGTATCGCGCGCCATTAACGATAGCGGCGGGATCAGTCCCAAAACGAAGGCGCAGATCCTGCAGGTGATTGAGGAAATGGGCTTCACGCCGAATACTTCGGCGCAAAGCTTGAAGGTGCGGCAAACGTACCAGATTGCCTTGGCCGTGCCGGATATCCGCAATGCGATCATTCCCGAAATCGCCTGGTCCGTGGAACAGACGGCGAAACAGCATGGCTACCGCGTCGTGCAGATCAACACGACCGGCAACGCCCGGACTGAGCTTGAAACGGTGCGCGAGGTAAAGAAGCTGCATGTGGACGGGCTGATTATTATGCCGCTTGCATATCCCAAAACATTGGTGGAACTGATCAATAAAGCAAGCGTACCCGTCTCGATCATCAACTATGGAAAAAAGCTCGACGACCATGTAAAAGCGGACGTCGTCGGCTTGGCCAGCCAGGAAGGCCGCCTCGTGATGGAACATCTGATCAAAATCGGCCGGACGCGAATCGCATACGCGGGTGCCCCGAAGAACAAAATTGAGGAACGGTATTTTGCCTACGAGCAGTCGCTGCCGCAGGTAGATCCTTCCCTCGTTTTTTTCGGCGAGGATTTCTCGTTTGAAACGGGCTTGCGCGCAGCCGATTACTTTTACAGCCTCAAACATATGCCGGATGCCATCTATGCGGTCAACGACATGGTGGCCATCGGGATTGTGAACCGCTTCAAGGAGTTGGGCATCCGCGTTCCGGAGGATGTGGCGGTCGTGGGCATCGACAACAACTTGTGGTCGACGGTGACAAGCCCGCAAATCAGCTCGGTCTCGATCATGGGGGATGAAGTGGCCCGCCTGGCTACCGAGCTTTTGCTGAAGCGGATTCGCGACCACGGTACCGGGGAATATGAACGGGTGCAGTTCGAGCCTCGGCTCATTGTGCGGGAATCGAGCGTGGCAGTCATTCGCCAGCCCCCTTCCATTACGAAAAGGGGCAGATGACCGATACGGAAAAAAGGGATGTCGCTTCGTTTTGATCTCCCGAAAGTAGGCTATAATGGGTCTAAAAAAGGAGGTGGCTGACGATGGGAGAACCGGTCGGATTTTTATACGCGCACCCGGACGATGAAACCTTTTTGAGCGCGTGCCTGATCCGGCAGCTGGCGGATGAAGGGCATGCGCCCGTGCTGCTGCTGGCGACCAAGGGCGAAGCGGGACAAAAGAACGGCTATGCGGCGCAAGCGACGAAGGAGGAGCTTGCCGTGATCCGGGTCAAGGAGATGGAGAAAGCCGCCGCGGTGCTGGGCATTGCGGAAGTGGAGCATCTCGGCTTTCCCGACGGAAAGCTGGACACAGTCGACGAGACGCTATTCTTGGATGCGGTCATCGGCTTCATCAACAAACACCGCTTGAGAATCGTGGTAACGTTTCCGGAGGACGGCGGAAATTTTCATCCCGATCATATGGCGATTTCACGGTTTGCGACAGCGGCCGTCCTGAGCGGGCGGTGCCCTTCGGTCCAGAAGCTGTACTACATTCGGTCGAAGACGCTGACCGAGCAAGGCTATGAACCGACGCTCGTTATCGATACGGAACAAGCATGGAGCGTCAAGGCGGAAGCGCTGCGCGCCCATACGTCCCAGCTTCTCGCGATCGAGAGGTATTTCGGGAATTTGGACGTTTTCCCGGAGAACCGGCGCTACGAGTCTTTTGTCTTGAACTGGGAACGGGGGCAGCGCTGGCCTTCCAAAACCGAGACAAGCCTATTCGACGGTTTGCTCTAACCGACGGTTCGACGGTGAAAAGTAGCTCAGCCTGAAACGAGTTCCTCGACCGTTTTGCCTGAATCGACATATCCGCGGTTGACGGCTTCCCATAAGTAGAGGGAGGCGACGCTGCAATACGGCGACCATTTCTGCGCATGCTGCGCCAAAGGGTTGCCGTCTTTTTTATGTTCCGCCGAATATAGCCATCGGGCCCCTCGCACCAGACCCACATCACCCAGAGACAGCACGTTCATTCGCCCTAAAGAAAAGATCAGAAACATTTCCGCTGTCCATTGGCCGATCCCTTTTACCTTGGTTAGCATCTCAACGACTTCGCGGTCTTCCAGTTGGGGCAGCAGGGTCAGGTCGATTTCCTTATGAAGCAGCTTTGCGCTCAAGTCTTTGATGTAGTTGATTTTGGCGGACGATAGTCCGGCGGTTCGGAGCGCTTCAGGATCGACCCGGTCGATCTCCTCGGGAGTGATGGAGGAGACGAGCGATCTTACCCGGCTGTTGATGGTGGCTGCCGCTTTCACGGAGAGCTGCTGCCCGACAATCGACAGTACCAGCGACTCAAAATGGCTGCTGCGCACGTTGAACGTCACTTCGCCGATGAGGGCGATCAGAGTGGCCATCTTGGCATCGTTGAGGCAAAGATGACTTATTCGCTCATCGTCCGAATTCAGCGTCATACTGCGGTTCACGAAGGTTCCCCCTTTTCCATGGCGCCTGCTTTGTTGGCATCATTATCTCATAAAGTATTTCCCGGGAAAATCTTTGGTCTCCAAATTCATTCCGAACAACTGGGGATTGACAGATGCAGGAAACCATTTTAAACTGTCAATTGATAATGATAATTATTATCAATTAATGTACATACTTAGGGGGCTGTATCATGTCACGATCTATGCATCATTTTCTACTGGTCTTTTGCTGCGTCATGCTATTCATCGCCGGTTGCGGAACGGCGAATACCAATACAGCTTCCGCTCCGAAAGCCGCTTCCGGCACCGACGCCAAGAAGCCGGAGCAAGCATCGACGCAAGAGCAGGGCAAATCGCAAGATCCGGCGGTTCGAACTATCAACCATCTGCTCGGCACCACAGAGATCAAAGGCACGCCGCAGCGCATCGTCGCCATCGAATGGTCCGTGGTCGAGGACGTGCTGGCGCTGGGCGTCCAGCCGGTCGGCATTGCCGATATCGAAGGCTACAAAAAATGGGTGAAGGTGAAGCACGAGCTGTCCCCGGACGTGAAGGATGTCGGCAGCCGGGTCGAGCCGAGTCTGGAGCAAATTTCCGCGCTGAAACCCGATTTGATCATCGCGACCAACCGTGTCGAAGCCTTCTACGACAAATTAAAAGCGATCGCTCCGACCATCGTGTTCTATCCGAACACGGAAAAGGAGCCGGATGCTTACGCGATGATGGAGAAAAATTTCCGGATTGTTGCAGACGCGCTGAACAAGAAGGACGAAGGGGAAAAAGTGCTGAAGGAAGTCGATGCGGCGATTGCTGGTTTGGCCGAAAAAGTGAAGAAAGCGGGCAAAGCGGACTCCGAATTCATCTTGGTGCAAGCTTTCTCGCTGAAAAAGGCGCCGACGATGCGCATTATGTCGGATAACGCGATGTCCGCCAAGGTGCTGATCAAGCTGGGGATGAAAAACGCGTTCAAGCCGAAGGGTTACGTCCCGACCTTCGAAGAAGGGGGCGTCGAGCCGCTGCTTGCCATGAAGAAAGCGAATTTCTTCTACATCGTGCAGGATGACGATAACATTTTCACCAACCAGCTGAAGGAAAATCCGGTATGGAAAAACCTCGATTTCGTCAAGGAAAACCGGATGTACGCGATGGGCGGCGATACATGGCTGTTCGGCGGACCGCTGTCGGCACAGCTGATCGCTGAAAAAGCGGCGGCGGCGATGACCAAATGAGAACGGAAAGAAGCGGCGTAAACGCTGCTTTCTTTATGCGCGGGTGGGCCCCGCCCGTTCTCGTGTTCGGCGGGGGGGCGGCGCTGCTGCTCCTGCTCATGGTCGTCCATGTGATGCAGGGGGCCGCCGATCTGACTCCCCGCATGGTGCTTGAAGCGGTCTTCGCTCCGCAGGATACGGCCGAGCACCAGATCGTACGGACGCTGCGGCTGCCGCGGGTCGTAGCCGGTATGCTGGCCGGCGGGGCGCTTGCGGTCGCGGGCGTGCTGCTGCAGACGATTACCCGCAACCCGCTGGCATCGGCCGGTACGCTCGGCATCAACGCGGGCGCCTATTTCGCGGTCGTGGCGGCCACCGTGTTCGCCCCGTCGCTGATGGGCGTCTCGCCGATGCTGGTGGCGTTCGGCGGTGCCGTTTTTGCTGCGCTGCTGGCCTATTCGCTGGCCGGGGGACTGCGCGCGACGCCGCTGCGCATGACGCTGGCCGGGATGATCGTATCGATGGCCGTGTCCGCGATGACTGGCGCGCTGCAGCTGCTGTTCGAAGAGGAAACGAGCGGTTTGTTTCTGTGGGGCAGCGGCACGCTTGTGCAGAACGACTGGAGCGGCGTCAGCGCCGCCTGGCCTTGGGTTGGGGCTGCCGCCGCGGCAGCCCTGTTTCTCTCCCGCTCGCTCGACCTGCTGCTACTCAGCGAGGAGACGGCGCAATCGCTCGGTCAGCATGTGGGGCGAATCCGGCTGATCAGTCTGGTTCTGGCGCTGCTGCTTGCCGCGGTGATCGTCAGTATCGTCGGTCCGGTCGGCTTTGTCGGGCTGCTCGCGCCGCATCTGGTTCGCTTGATCGGGGTGCGCAGCCACAAGCTGCTTCTGCCGGCCTCCTTCTTATGGGGGGCCGTCATTCTGGTGGCTGCCGACGTCGGCAGCAGGCTGGCCAACAACAGCTCGTACGGCGAGCTTCCGGTAGGCGCCGTGACGGCGCTCATCGGAGGGCCGTGCCTCGCCTATTTGTCCTACCGGGCGGCGCAAAAGCATCGCGAGGTGCCGAAGCCGTCCGCCTCGTCGCTTGGCACGACGACCCGCTTTCTTCCGTACCGGGCGCTCCTTGGTCTATTCGCGGTGCTGCTCGTTGCGGTCACGATTCTGGGCATGATCTTCGGCGATGTAAAAGTCCCGCTGCAGGACGTGCTGGCGGCGGTTCAAGGCCAAGGCCCCGAGCTGGCCCGCTCGATCGTGCTCGACCAGCGGCTGCCCCGGATGCTCGTCGCGGCCTGCGCCGGCGCGGCGCTTGCGGTCAGCGGCCTGCTGCTGCAGGGGGTCGTGCGCAATCCGATGGCCGACCCATCCATCGTCGGCGTCTCGGCCGGGGCCGGAGTCGGCGCGTTGCTTCTGCTGCTCGTCTGGCCGGAGCTGCCGATCGCGCTGCTGCCGTTTGCTTCCTTCGCCGGAGCGATCGCCGCGGCGCTGATCGTCTATCTTATCGCCCGCAAAACGGGCCTGCAGCCGGCCGTGCTGGCGCTCGTCGGGATCGCGGTATCCGCGTGCGGCTCAGCCGTCATTCAGCTCATCGTGGTCCAGACCAAAATGAACGTGGCCGTGGCGTTAGCCTGGATTTCCGGCAGCACATACGCGCGCGGCTGGGAGGAGCTGGCGCAGCTCGTGGTGTGGCCCGTGCTGCTGCTGCCGCTCGCATGGCTGATCGGGCGGAGAGTGGACATTTTGGCCTTCGGTCAGGAGGGTGCGGTGGGCCTTGGGGTCAACGTCGAGCAGACGCGGCTGAGAGCGGCGGCGATCGGCGTGGCGCTGGCGGCCGCGGCTGTATCGATCGTAGGCACGATCGGCTTCGTCGGGCTGATCGCCCCTCATGCGGCACGCCTTCTGATCGGGCACAATCACCGCCGGCTCATGCCGCTTGCTGCGCTGCTCGGGGCTGTCCTGCTCGTATTGGCCGACATCGTCGGCCGCAACCTGCTGCCGCCCAAAGAAATTCCATCGGGCCTAATCGTCTCGCTCCTCGGAGCACCTTATTTTCTATGGCTGATGCGGTCATCACGCAGATAAAATGCGAATGGGATGATGCGACGATTAGTAAGATGTGAACTGCGACGGTGCAGTGATCCTGACTGCAAATAGGATTTCAGCAAACTCAGGCTGCCATTTGGCGGTCCAGAGTGTTGAAAAAGTGGTTCATAAACCAAATAGAGATACATACGGTGTGGGGTATCCACTGGAGGAGCGATAGCGTTCACCTTTGTCTGCGGGAAATACCCGCTGCCAAGCGGCTTCCAATTAAGATTTCCTGCAGACAACAGTGACCGGAAGTGGATACCCCACCTCCTCGTACAGCTCTATTACCTCAATTGACCACCTTCTCAACATAGCTCGTTGCCATTTGGCAGTCTGATTTGCGTCTCGCAATGATCCGGCGCTCGTCATGTTTCTTTTGCCCGGGATCTATTTGGGAGCTCTGGATCACCAATTTTTGCCGTACTGCATCCTTACGGCGGTAAAGCGTGAAAGTTAAAGAAATACAATTTTACAAAAATAATGGTTGACACGTTTGCGGAACGCATGATAAGATTTCACCAACTTGATGAACACAAAAGCGAAGGGAGGTTAGGAACATGAGAACGCATAACGCATTCGAACAACTGTTACAGACCGAGCAAGGATCCGCTCATGATTCCTTTCATAACCAACGCTTTTTACGTAGCTTTCGCGTACCTGTACGATGTTTGGGGCTTTTAGACCCGTCGTAATTGGAATTCGGTAGGTGAGGCTGCGAATCGTCGTAGCCTTTTTCTTTTGCCTTCGTGGCGGGAAAAAGGGACGAAGCGCAGCTTTTTTGTTTGCTTAAATTCGCGTGGAAGGAGAGAGTAGCGATGACGAATCATGATAAGATTGTCCATGTTCACGAGGTCCAATTTGAATTACAAACAAAATCCAGTAGTCTTGATTTGCTCCGAACCCCTCCTTCCCTGAAGGTCGGGCGATTCTGACATACGTTTTGGCGTATGCAAAATACGGAGATACAAGGCTGCCGGATCACGGCGGCTTTTCTTATGCCTTGGAGCGAATCGGGGCAAAAGAAGAGCGCGTGAGCTAGCAGTCTTTTTCATTGTTAACGCGGCGCATTAGGCAAGCGGTTAAGCCACACGACTTTCACTCGTGCACTCGGCGGGTTCGAATCCCCCATGCGTCACCATTTCATCATGGATAGGATGTAGTCATAGAGGTTGCTGCTCTATTCGGCGACTGGCAGACCTGCGGGCCGTCCCCGCACCTATCCGTCCAACTCAGGGGAATCGCCAAGTGGTAAGGCAGCGGCTTTTGAAGCCGCGAGCGGTGGTTCGAATCCATCTTCCCCTATACCCACATGGAGCTGTGGAGAAGCGGGAGTTCTCGCCGGTTCGTCAGACCGGAGGCCGCGGGTTCAAGTCCCGCCGGCTCCAACCAAATACATAACGAAAGGATGCCGTGTACGTTGTACAGGTGACAAACAACCATGAAGCGAACAAATCTTTTTTCCATGCACGATGACCTCATATTTCACAATGTGACAGAACGCCGCCTCTCCCTCGACGATGTGATCGAGCGGATGCTGCGGTTCATCTCTCAAGATCCGGCATCGCCGTATCAATTGATGATCGGTACCGACAGTCAGGTTCACCGCGGTCATACCAAATTTGTGACCGGTATTATTATCCGCCGTCCGGGCAAAGGCGCTTGGGCCTGTTACCGGCAGGTGGTGCTTCCCCGGGAGCTGACCTCCGTCAAAGAGAAGCTGACGATCGAAACGTCGCTCTCGCAGGAGATAGCCTGTTATTTTGAGGGGGATGCGGTGAACCGGATGGAAGAGCTGCTGCTGCCCTATGTGTATCAAGGCGCTTCGCTCGAAGCGTTCATCGATATTGATGCGGGCACGGAGCCGGTCGTCAATAAGACGTCGCTATACGTTCAGGAGATGGTGGACCGGGTCGAAGCGATGGGAAGATACGCCGCTCGGGTAAAGCCTGACTCGTACGCCGCCTCCGCCTATGCCAACCGGCATACGAAACGCCCAGCCAGCCTGGTTATGTGAACTTTTTAAATTTTTAAATAAGGAAGAGATCGACATGTTAAATGAAAAAACGGAAATTCGCTTAAGTAAATTTATGACCAAACTGTTAAGGCACGATCCCAAAGCGTTCGGGCTTATCCTGGATCCAACGGACGGGTCGTGCGAACTGAAAGACATGATGCGCGCCATCCGGTCGCAGTCCAGATGGGCGTCGATTACGCTGCAGGATGTAGAGCAGGTCGTGCGCAATTCGGATAAGCAGCGCTTCGAAATCGCGAATGGCCGCATCCGCGCCCGATACGGGCACAGCTTCGAGAAGATTCGCTACGAGCCCGGCGACCCGCCAGAGACGCTGTATCATGGCACGAACCGTCATGCCGCGCCGGCAATTCTGCGGGAAGGCATCCGCCCGATGGGCCGTCAGTACGTGCATTTGTCCGAAGGGCTGCAGTTCGCCACATTGGCAGGCAGTCGCAGAGGGGAGCTTGTCATCCTGCGCGTGGACACGGCTAAAGCCCGCAGTATGGGCGTATCGTTTTATTTTGCGGGAAATGAAGTGTGGCTGGCCGACGAAGTGCCGGCGTCCTGCTGCGCCGTAGACGAGGGGAGAGGAGCGAGCAGACGATGAAGAAGCCGTCGCTGATCGATATCGGAGTCAACTTGATGCACCGCTCGTTTCACCCGGACCGTGACCAGGTCGTCGCCCGGGCGGAAGCGGAGGGCGTCTCTCCGCTTATTTTGACGGGGACGCATATGCGAAACAGCGAAGAAGCCGCGCGATATGCGGCCCGGTTCCCGGGCAAGCTGTACTCCACCGCAGGCATCCATCCGCACGACGCCCGCAACTGCGGCCCGGACACGCTGGCACAGCTGCGGAAGCTGGCCGCGCTGCCTTCCGTCGTAGCGATCGGGGAATGCGGCTTGGACTACAACCGCGATTTCTCGCCGCGCGATGTGCAGCGAAAGTGGTTCGAAGCGCAGGTCATGCTGGCGTGCGAGCTGCGG
Organism: Paenibacillus tyrphae; assembly: GCF_027925525.1. Classification (GTDB taxonomy): domain Bacteria; phylum Bacillota; class Bacilli; order Paenibacillales; family NBRC-103111; genus Paenibacillus_G; species Paenibacillus_G tyrfis_B. Next base: position 10,770 of record NZ_BSDJ01000046.1, read on the forward strand.
ATGCCGTTGTTCCTGCACGAGCGGGAGGCGCATGCGGATTTCGTCCGCATCTTGAAGACGCATCTGCACCGGATTGACAGGGCGGTCGTCCACTGCTTCACCGGCAGCGCAAGCGAGCTGAAGACGTATCTCGATATGGGACTGTATATCGGGATTACGGGCTGGATTTGCGACGAGCGGCGGGGCAAGCATCTGCGGGAGCTAGTGCGGCGCATTCCGCTCGACCGGCTGATGATCGAGACGGACGCCCCGTTCCTGACCCCGCGGGATCTGCCCGTCAAGCCGGCGGAAGGACGCAACGAGCCTGCGTTTCTGCCGCACATCTTGCAGGCTGTATCCGTATGTGTGGGCAAAAGCACGGAGGAAGTGGCCAAAGCGACGACGCAAGCAGCCAGACATGTTTTCGGGTTGTAATTGTAACGGAGCGTCTTTCGGCCGCAGCAACCGGCAACCGGCAACCAAACCGGAGCCGGATCGGCGGCATTTGTTGCGCTGCAATCCAATTTGTAAACAGGCGAACCGGCATACCGGATTCGCTTGTTTTTTTTCTGGAGCCGTCCCTTCAACGCAACGGGTTAAATCGGCATGGGTGCAACCGTATCTTTCCGCTCCAGATTTGCAATCATTTCATTCCAAGCAATCGGCTTGTTCGACAGGACAGCGTAATATCTTTTCGAAAATTTCACAATCAGATCTGTTGGCAGTTCCTTCCCATGATTGTTCACCGGAAGGAAACAAAGGTCGAGTCCAGTCACAGCTTCTCCATTTATTAGTATCCTCCAAGTAACTACCCCACGGCAAAGTGCCTACTTCCTAAAATGAAATGAAGGCTCTACAATGGGCTGTGTCGAACAACAACAATCATTTTGAAGGAGAGATCATCCTATGGAGCTTCAATTGGCACTGGATCTTGTAGACATTCCCGGAGCAAAACAAGTGGTTGCGGAAGTGGCGGAGCATATAGATATCGTCGAAATCGGCACGCCGGTTGTCATTAACGAAGGATTGAGGGCGGTAAAGGAAATCAAAGAGGCATTTCCGGCTTTGCGCGTTTTGGCTGACCTGAAAATTATGGATGCAGGCGGGTACGAGGTCATGAAAGCATCCGAAGCGGGGGCGGATATTATTACTGTTCTGGGTGTCTCGGACGATTCGACAATTCGAGGGGCCGTCGAAGAAGCCAGAAAACAAAACAAAAAAATTATGGTCGACATGATCAACGTGAAGGACATTGAAGGCAGGGCCAAAGAAATCGACGAGCTTGGCGTGGATTACATCTGTGTTCATTCCGGTTATGACCATCAGGCGGCAGGCAAAAACTCTTTTGAAGAGCTTATGGCGATCAAGCGTGTCGTCAAGCATGCGAAAACGGCGATTGCAGGCGGTATTAAGCTGAATACGCTGCCGGAAGTCATCAAGGCCAGCCCGGACCTGGTTATTGTTGGCGGCGGCATTACCGGTCAAGAGGATAAGAAGGCAACTGCGGCTGAAATGAAACGATTGGTTCGTCAGGCCTAATCGCCATGCAAACGATAAAATATGCATCCGAAATCGTGAAGGAACTTCATCGCTCGGTAGAACGGATTGTCGAAGAAGAAGCGGAAACATTGGCCGATATCATTTTGCAATCCAACAAGGTATTTGTGGCTGGCGCCGGAAGGTCGGGTTTAATGGGACGAGCTTTTGCCATGCGCCTGATGCATACCGGCATAAATGCCTATGTGGTCGGGGAAACGATAACTCCCGGCATCGGCAAGGACGATGTCCTGATCATCGGCACGGGCTCGGGGGAAACAAGGAGCTTGATCCCAATGGCCCAAAAAGCAAAAGGTCTGGGTGCATCCGTTGTTGCGGTCACGATTGCTCCCGAGTCGGCGATCGGAAGTTTGGCAGATGCTCTGGTGAAGCTGCCAGGATCGCCTAAAGATCAAGCAAGCGGCGGTCATACGACGATCCAGCCGATGGCTTCTTTGTTCGAACAAACATTATTGGTATTTTACGACGCTGTCATTCTTCGGATGATGGACAAAACGGGACTGGACTCTGACCGGATGTACGGCAGACATGCCAACCTGGAGTAAGTCGATCGCAAGTTACTTGAAAGTCCTCGCCGCTCTTGGTGAGGACTTTCATTCATACATGAAGCCACGGGAGGCTGGAACCTATGGATTCAGCGGACATACTGTAGAAAAAAGCAGTTGATGCATTCGAACCATGTACAAACTCATCGACTCCTTTAGTTTCCGAATAGATGGTATATCCTTTTATCTATTGTAGTTACTTATGGTATACTATCGGGAGGAGGGGATGACGATGGCGAACGAGGTAAGAGATCGAATCGATTTGATGACGATTAACTGCGAGAAGGAATTGACGCTGGCCGTGATCGGAGGCAAATGGAAATTAATCATTTTGTGGCATCTCGGGTTGAAAGGAACGAAACGGTTTAGCGAACTGAAAAAATTGATTCCCCACATTACGCAAAAAATGTTGACCAATCAGCTGCGCGAATTGGAAGAGGATCAGTTGGTTTTCCGTAAAGTATATCCCGAAGTTCCGCCCCGGGTCGAATATTCTTTGACGGAGCACGGTGAAAGCCTCGTACCTGTCTTGAAAATGATGTACAACTGGGGGAAAAATTACGGGGAACAAGTCATATGGAAAGACGGGCAGACTTGCCAAGAGACCGCATTATAGTCGACCCTTGACACGTTGGCATAGTAGCAACGACAACAAAAACCGTTTTCCCGATGAGTCGGGAGAACGGTTTTTGTTTTGTTCAGCATATCTTACGCACGGTCTATTTGCCGTTTTTCATCTGCTCGGCGAACTCCGTAATTTTTTGCGCCCGCTGGGCGATCGAACCGGAGGATACGTTGTATTTGGCCGAAAGCGCCGATTGCGTCACTTCGGCAACGCCGTGCATGGAGCCGATGGCGTATTCCATAGCGGCGAGCATCACGTCCGCTTTGCGGATCTGCGGGCGTTCGTGGGACGCGTAAGCATGCCATAAGGCAACGGCTTCCGTAATGCGCTGCCAATCGAAGGTTCCCACCATTTGTCCGGCTAATTGTTCGGCGACCGATTGATATATTTCTTGAGGCCAGTCCAGCACCTCAATAAGTGTCTGCACGGTTTCCGCATTGAGAGACGGACCTTGATCCGTTGAAGGCCGGATGTTGGACGGCGAGCCGGTATTCGGCGCTGCCGCTTGGAGTTGAGGCGCTTCACCGGTCAGAAGGCAGCAGTGCTTGTACTTCTTGCCGCTGCCGCAGGGACACGGCTCATTTCTTCCAATTTTTCGCAAGTTCATTCCACTTCCATTTCTTCTGCCAAATTCACTCTGATGACATTATAGCCTTTGAAAGGAAAAATTCCAAGGCTTCGACACGATTCGACAACATTAAGAGGTAAATCCGGTGCTTTTTACGAGGAAAAAGCCTCCGCAGGGGAAGGCTTGTTTTCCGTATCAAGCGAAACCGCTGATGGCGACGACGGACGGGCGAGGACCGGAATCCCCGGAGCGGTGGGGCCATAGGCTCGTCGGTTTGCCAGCTTGCGCTGTGGTTTGACCGGGGTGCGAGACGGACAGGAACAAGGTCCGCTCGTCCGCCGTGAAGCAGGGGCCCGTCAAAGCCGCTTCCGCGGGCGCGGATGCAAAAAGCTGCGCCGCCGCGGCGTCCTGGCCGGCTGTGCGGACCACGTACAGCCCGTTGTTGCGGAACGGAGCGTACGCGCCTTGATTCAGCTTGTCCGCCGGGATATCGGAGGCGACCCACAGGTTGCTCCGGTCGTCGAAGAGGAGCGTTCCCGGCGAGCTGTAGCCGCTGCTGCGTCCGCCGTTCGATACGATCTCGTAGTCGAATGCGGCGGCGCCTGCATCCCCGTTCTGTTCCGCAAGCTGCGCCAGATGCCCGTGGATATTCCCGTGGCGTACATTATTCGGATAGGCGGCGATCAGGGCGCCGCTTTTGGCATGAACAGCCAAACCGGCCGGCCTGTCGGTTGGCGTCGCACCCAAGATCAAGGCGGCGTCCTGAGCGTAGACGAGCACATCGGCTTGCTCCTTGTACCGCTCGACGAGCACTTCCTTTATTTGATTGACGCCGAACGGCACTTGGAAGTCGTCGCGGTTCAACGCTTTCTTGACGGCTTCGATCGTCAGCGGAACCCATCGCCCGTTGACGAGGTCGGCCGCGTAAAGCGTGCCTTCGGTCAGCAGGTCGGCGTTTGCTTTTCCAGACGCAGTCTGGAACTTCCCGGAGCTGACAAATTTGTAAAGACACGAATCCGGGGTCGTATCCCCCATGTAGACGACCACGCGGCCGTCCTTGCTTAGCGTTACGGCCAGTTGGCCGTGATGGAACCGGCCAAGGGCGGTGTGCTTCCGCAGCTTGAAATTGCCGTCGAACGGATCGGCTTCGATCACCCAGCCGTAATGCGAGAGCTCAAGCCCCGCGCTGCCGCAGGTGCTCTCGAAGTCTCCTTCGCAGGAAAGCACGGTGCCCCAAGGCGTGACGCTCCCCGCACCGTTCCCGAAGGTGCCCTGCACCAGCGCGGCTCCCTTCACGGCGTGCGTTCCCCGGGCCGGGCCGGAAAGCTCGACCCGGTCATAGCCCGTAATCCGCCGTCCGTACGCGGAGTCGGGTTTGATTTTCCACTTGCCTTCCCGATCGCGGTACGCTTCAACGATTGAGGCTCCTTGGTTGTACAATAGCGATTTGACCTGATCTGCGCCGAGGGGGCCGGGCTGCCGCTGACCCAGCGCGAGCAGCGGGTGGACAGAGGCGTGATTGACCCAGAGAAGCCCGTTCACCTGCTTGTCGTCGAACGGAAAGAAACGGGTAAACTCGTTATTGTAGCCGAACGTATCGCCCTTACCGTTAATCGGGTCTCCGAAGCTGGCCAGAACGTCGTACCTGAAGCCTTTGGGGAGGACGAGCTCGTCGCCCGCTCCAGGTTCGATCGGTGCGAAAGCATCGGTTACTTTGCCGGTTTTCCGGTCGAACAGGAGATCACTTGCAGCGGCACTGCCGGTAAAAGCGCCCAAGCCTGTCGATGCAGCGGCAATCGTAACGGCTCCGGTGCCAAGGTACGCCAGAAACGTGCGTCGGGAAAGCGGTTTATTTTTCATTCGAAATCTCCTCTATTAGAGCATCAATTCGTTGTAGCCGAAAGGTAGGAAACTATGTATAATTTAATTGAACAATCTAGTATTTTATACCTAAATTTTAAGATAGCATAAAATGTTGGTTTGCGGAATATGGCGGCAGACGCAGCGGACAATTTTTTTGACGGCAATCAGGCCCGAAGGCAGGTGCAGGCGGTGTTACGTTTTTCCCGCGCCCAAGCGGAGGACGAGTCCTTTCTTTATGAAGTGTATGCAAGCAGCCGGATCGAGGAAGTCGGGGCATGGGGCTGGGGACCCGGACAGATCGACCAGTTTCTCCGGATGCAGTACGGGTTTCAGCAAAAGACGTACGCCGCACAGTATCCGGAAAACGGATGGGAGATCGTTTGGCGCGGGCAGGAACGGGTCGGCCGTTGGATGACGGCCCGGCTGGAAGACCGGATCGTGCTGGTCGATCTGGCCTTGCTTCCTGTGTATCAACGGCAGGGGATCGGTACATCGCTGCTGCAAACGCTTCAGCACGAAGCGCAAAAAGCCGCTAAGCCACTTTGCCTGAGCGTGCAGGTACATAATCCGGCCCGGCGTTTATACGAACGGCTCGGGTTCCGTACGGAGCAAGAAACCGAATTGTACTGCGAGATGATCTGGCATGCCAATACTCTATCCTAATGTAGGTGATATTTTGCGCGCGGATTCTTTTTCATCTTTTCATGGTGCGCTGCATACCAGCTTTAAAGTGCTGCTGGATGAAAGCGAAGCCGAATTGATTTTGATCGAGGCCAAGGACACAGGCACCTCACCCGATTACGAGCAGTTCTCATTACTCTTTGCAGGCCCCCCGGAACCATTTCTCCCACAGCAGATCTATCTGTTCAAGCATCCACAGTTGGGCGAACTCCACCTTTTTACGGTACCCGTAGGCAAAAATCCCGAAGGTTTTCTGTATGAAGTTATATTTAGCCGCCCGCTGGCAGCACAATAGCGTTCGCTATACCGAATCGAAAAAGGAGTTGATTGTTGATGTCAGAGTCGTATCTGGGGGAAATCCGGATGTTTGCCGGTGAGTATGCGCCTGCAGGCTGGGCGTTTTGCGACGGACAGCTGTTGTCCATTGCAGAGAATGATACTCTCTTCAACCTGATTGGCACGACCTACGGCGGGGACGGGCAGGTGACCTTTGCTTTGCCGGATTTGAGGGGACGGGTGCCGATCCATACAGGGCAGCGGGCAGGGAGTAGTTCTTATGTATTGGGACAAAAGGATGGCGTCGAATCCGTAATGCTGAACACGAACCAACTGCCTGCGCATACGCATAAGACGATGGCTCAGTCGCAGCAGGGAACGACGGATTCGCCGAAAGACGGATACTGGGCGAACTCGACGCTAACGCAGTTCGGCGGCGGGGCGCCGAGCGGAACGATGAACCCCGGCGCCTTAGCGCAATCCGGAGGCGGCCAGCCGCATGACAATATGATGCCTTTCACAACCATTTCGTTCATTATTTCCTTGAATGGGACTTACCCTAGCCAAAACTAATTTAGATAGATTGTAGGAGGAGGAGTCGGGGTGTCGGAACCTTATTTCGGACAAATTAAATTATTTGCTTTTGGCTTTGCGCCGCGCGGATGGGCTCAATGCAACGGACAAATTTTGCCGATTAATCAGAATCAGCCCTTGTTTTCCCTTCTGGGAACGACCTATGGCGGGAATGGAGTAACTACCTTTGCGCTCCCGGATTTGCGCGGGCGGGTGCCGATTCATCCGGGGAATGGAACCACCTTAGGACAAGCCGGGGGCGAGGAAGCGCATACGCTGACCTTAAACGAAATCCCCGCACATACCCATCAGGCGTGGGGGAGCAATGACATAGCCTCGTCCAAAAGCCCCGTAAATAACGTCTGGGCCAAAACGGCAGTAAGCTCCTACCATACGCAAGCCGACAAACAGCTGAGTGCGGGCGCTGTGGCCAATGTGGGACAAAATCAAGGTCATACGAACATGCAGCCCTATACGGTTTTGAACTTTTGCATTGCGATTCAAGGTGCTTATCCAGGCAGGGAGTAGGAGGGGGGAGCAGGCTCATGGATAGTTTTTATGGGGAGATCACGATGTTTGCAGGTAGTTTTGCTCCTAAAGGCTGGGCTTTCTGCAACGGACAACTTATGCCGATTGCGCAAAATACGGTGTTGTTTTCGATCATTGGGACGAAGTATGGAGGAGACGGGAAAACGACGTTTGCCCTGCCAAATTTGCAGGGAGCGGCTCCGATGCATAAGGGGGAAGGCCCGGGCTTAACAGAGCGTATAATTGGGCAGTCCGGCGGCAGCAAAACGGTAACGCTAATGGCGGCGGAGCTTCCCGTACACACGCATCCGGTCAACTCCGCTGCTTTAGGTTCCGGAACGACGGTCGAAGGAACGGTATGGGCGAAAACACCGGGGCGTGTCGGGGGAGCCGCTTACGGCGGCTTTACGAATCCCGTTCGGCTGGATCCGGGGGCGGTCCAATCGGCAGGGGGCTCCCAGCCTCATAACAATATGCAACCCTATCTTGCCGTTCATTTTATTATTTGTATTACTGGTATTTTTCCTCCCAGAGGCTGATGCGCCGGTATCCGGTACGCTATTGGCCGTTTAAAAGGGAGAATCGGTGAGACGAAGGAAGGATATGAAATGGGAATGAGCGCCATGGTTGATCATGCGCAAGCAAGGCCAACCGCAAGCTTTGTACGAGTGCTTGCCGTTTTCGGCGGTGCGGCGGTTTTATTGTTGCTTTTGTCCTTGTTTGCGGCCTCCTCCGCTTTTGCAGCTACGATAACCGTGGACACGACAGATGATACACCGGGAAACTGCTCGATAGCGGGTCAATGCACGCTGCGGGCGGCGGTGAATCAAAGCAACGGCTCGGGCGGATCGAATACGATCCAAATTCCAGCGGGGACTTACGTGTTGGATTCGGGAGAATTGGCAATTCACAGCAACGTGGAGATCATCGGAGCGGGAGGAGACCCTAACGGGAATCCTGCAGGAACGGTGATCAAGCAGACGGGGGTGACAGGCAAGAGGGTATTCAATCTGAATCCGGATTCGGATACCGGCTATAACATCTCGTTGAAGACGCTGACGGTCAGCGGTGGACAGCTTTGGGCCGGCGAGCTGTACGGAGGCGGCGGAATTCTGGGTTACACAGGCAGCCAAGGCACGGTAACGATCGAGAACTGCGTCGTCACCGGGAATTCCGTATCAGCCCCCGGCCATTGGGGCGGCGGCATGAATATCGCCGGACTGCCCGGAGGCAAGGTCGTTCTTCGAAACACGGTCGTTCAAGGAAACACCGCTATGGAACGGGGAGGCGGCGTGCATTTTGAGGGCGATATGAACATCGATGTATTAAGCTCCGTTATCGATGGTAATATCGCTTCGAACGGTTTGGGGGGCGGGATGACTGTTTTTCCCGCTTCGGCAGGGGGGCAGATCCGAATTGACGGGACAACGATCTCCCGCAACCAAGCCAACGGAACGATCGATCCTCAGGCAGGCGGCGGCGGGCTTTACCTCAGCGTACCGGCCACGATAACGAATACGACGATCAGCGGCAATACGGCCAAGGGGCAAGGCGGCGGGTTGTATGTCGCTTCGAAAGGAAACATTACGCTGACGCATGTCACTTTGTTCGGCAATAAGGCCGATCAAGGGGGCGGCGGGCTGTATGTGCAGGATGGCAACCCGATGCTGCAAAACACGCTTGCCGCCGGGAATAGCAAGGCAGGGAACGCTGCCAGCGATCTTGAAGCAAGGACCGGTCAAAACGTCGTTGCGGGAATCGACGCCACGAGCAGCTATAATCTGGTCGGGCTAGGAGGCAACGGACTTGTGCCGGGAGGGAGCGGGAATCTGGTGGATGTTGCCGACCCGGGTGTGCTTCCTTTGGGCGCCAATGGCGGTTTGGGCGAAACGAATGCTTTGAAGGGAAGCAGTCCCGCGATCGGCAAAGGAAGCAATGCTTTGGCAGCGACGTTCGACCAGCGGGGCTTTCCGCGGAAAAAGAACGTCGCCGTCGATATCGGCGCTTATGAAGGACTGCCGGATGCTGCGATCGGTGCGAATAATACCTATGCCGTGACCCTTCCGTGGGACGAAACGAAGCTTTCCGGGTTGACGGCCACCTCCTCCGATCAAACGGTGGTTCCGAACGGAAACGTCGTCATCACAGGCAGCGGGGCCACACGCACCTTGACCGTTTCGCCGACGGCCGGCGGTACAGCCGACATTCAGGTGACCGCCAACAGCTCGGTTTCGGGAATGTCTCGCAGTTTAAGCACTTCGTTCAAGATGACGGTTACGGGCCCACCGGACCTTTCCATCGCCAAGACGCACACCGGCGATTTTACGCAAGGGCAAACCGGCGCTACATATACAATGACGGTTAAAAACCTCGGAGACAGTGCTACAAGCGGTACGGTAACGGTAAAGGATACGCTACCTGCCGGATTGACGGCTACCGGGCTCGTGGGAACGGGATGGACTTGTACCTTGGGTACGCTCACCTGCACGCGAACGGACGTGCTCCAGACAGGGGCGAGCTATCCTGACATTACGCTGAAGGTAACCGTGGCGGCGAATGCGCCTGCAAGCGTAACGAACACGGTCAAAGTTTCGGGCGGCGGAGATGCCAGTACGTCGAATAACACCGCCAGCGATCCGACGAATATCATTCAATTACCCGATCTGACGATTGAAAAATCCCATGCGGGGAACTTCAAGCAAGGGCAAACGGGGGCCGTGTATACGATCATCGTCCGCAATGCCGGAACGGGCACGACAAGCGGTGCGGTAGCGGTGGCGGACACACTGCCTGCGGGGATGACCGCTACGGGATTCGCGGGCACGGGCTGGACTTGTGATCCGGGAACGCTCACCTGCAGCAGATCAGATGCGCTCGCTTCCGGGGGGAACTATCCGCCGATCACGATGACGGTGAACGTAGCGGCCAATGCGGCTGCGCAGCTCACGAATACGGCCACAGTCTCAGGCGGCGGCGATGTCAATAACGCCAATAATACGGCTAGCGATCCGACGACGATCATTCCCGTAGCCGATTTGACGTTGGTAAAGTCGCATACGGGCAGCTTTACGCAGGGGCAAGCCTCGGCCGCGTATACGTTGACCGTGACCAATAGCGGACAAGGCGCAACGGACGACGTTGTAACGGTGACGGACACGCTGCCTGCCGGGATGACGTTGAAGGGAGTTGTTGGCAACGGCTGGAGCTGCGATACCGGGACGTTAAGCTGCACCCGATCTGATGCGCTGGCTGGGGGCGCCGCCTATCCTCCGATCACCGTAACGGTATCGGTAAATCAAGATGCGCCTGCAACCGTTACGAACACGGCGGTCGTTTCTGGCGGCGGCGAGCTCCAGACGGGCAATAATTCGGCCGGTGACGTGACTGCGATCCATCCGAAGCCGCAAATCGCCACTTCGAGCTTACCGCAAGGTACGGTTGGCGTCGCCTATTCGCAAACGCTGACAGCGACGGGCGGCGATGGGACGTACGTGTGGGCTGTCGCAGACGGCGCTCTGCCCGCAGGCGTGACGTTCGATCCCGCGGCGGCGAAGCTTAGCGGCACGCCGACAACGGAGAGCAGCTACAGCTTTACCGTACAGGCTACGGACGGCAACGGCGTAACAGCGACAAAAGAGCTCACGATTCAGGTGAATCCGATGCTTGAGGTGTCTACAACCGGCATTCCGCATGGCGCTGTCGGCGCAGCCTATACGGCTTCGCTTGAGGCCAACGGCGGCAACGGCGTCTATACATGGAGCATGGCTGCCGGTACGCTGCCAAGCGGGCTGACGCTTGCGGCGGACGGCACCTTGAGCGGCACGCCGACCGGCGAAGGCGCGTTCTCTTTCACGGTTCTGGTGAAGGACGGCAACGCGATGACGGCGTCCAGAGCGATGACGCTTCAGATTCACCCGCAGCTTGTCATTCAAGCGCCGGCTCTGCCGGAAGGCACCGTGGGAGTAGCCTATCCGCAGCTAAGCTTCAGTGCAACCGGCGGGAACGGGACGTACACATGGTCGGTCGTAAGCGGCTCGCTTCCGGCAGGCATGACGTTTGATCCGGCGGCTGCCGCGATAAGCGGGACGCCAATGGCGGACGGCACATATAGTTTCACGGTCCAGGTTGCGGATGGCAATGGTGTGAAGGCGTCAAAAGCTGTCACACTGCTGGTTCGCGCGGCATTAACGGTCCAAACGCCGGAGCTGCCTGCAGGTACGGTGGGCGTGGCTTACGCCAATCAAGAGTTTTCCGCAGCCGGCGGCAGCGGGACCTACACGTGGTCAGTAAGCGGTACGCTTCCTGCGGGACTGACGTTTGCCGTTGACTCGCTCGATCCGAAGAAAGCTTTCGTTCAAGGGAAGCCGACGGCGGCAGGGAATTATGAGTTTGAGATTCAAGTGAAGGACAGCAACGGAGTCACGGTCGTTAAGAATCTTAGCATCCAAGTGAATCCGGAGCTGATCTTTACGGCGGTCCCTCTGCCGGAAGGCACCGTAGGCCTGACCTACGCAGGCAGAAGCTTAAGTGCGGCGGGCGGCAGCGGCACCTACCGCTGGAGCGTCGAAGACGGCCGTCTGCCGGACGGTCTGACACTGAATGCTTCCCGGGGAACGATAGACGGAACGCCGAAGGAATCCGGTGTCTACACGGTGACGATTCAAGTGAAGGATGGCAACGGCATAGCCGTATCCAAGGTTCTGACGCTGAAAATCCATCCTCCGGTTTTGCTGGGAATCGCTTTTGAGGCATCGGAGTATGCGGTTTTGACAGGGGAAACCCGGGAAACCGTTGTGAAGGCCACTTACTCGGACAGCAAGGTTGTCAGATTAACTGCCGGCGTTGTGTATACGATCAAGGATACGTCTGTGGCTGTGGTCAACTCATCCGGTCAGCTCACCGGGATAAAAAGCGGAAGCACCGTACTGGCGGCCACGTATGGCGGTATCAAGGCGGAAACGTCCGTCCTCGTCAATAAAAGCATCACGGGCCTCGCCTTCGACCGTCCTTCTTACAGCCTGAAGGTCGGAGAGCAGGCCAATACGGTCGTCAGCGCAACGTACGGAGGCGGACGAATCGTCCTGACGAACGGAGTGATTTACTCCGTCAAGGACGCCGCTATCGCGGAAGTGGATCTGCACGGAGTAGTTATTGGCAAAAAGGCAGGAACAACCGTGGTGAGCGCAACGTACGGCGAGGATACGGTTCAGGCGACGATTGTCGTCAACCTTGATGTTACCCTTACCGGCATCCGCTTTACGCCGGATACGTACGAGCTGAAAACGGGCCAATCCGTTCCGACTGTACTCATAGCGGATTTCTCGGATAAGAGCACGACGCCAATCGGCCGCGGGGCGGTCCACACATTCCAAACCGAGGGGATTGCCAGGATTAGCGAGGAAGGCCTTGTAACCGCACTGCAGCCGGGGACGACGGTTGTGACCGCGACTTACGGCGGACGCTCGGCGACCGCGGTTATCCGCGTGAGCGCTTGGAGCGACGGCGGAAGTGGCGGTGATAGTGACAGCGGTTCGTCTCCGTCTCCGTCCACCGGAACCGGTCCGGCTCCAACGCCGACCCCCGGGGGGATTACGGTAAATCTCGAACTAGGCAACGGCTCGAAAGAAACCATTAACGTATCTCAGGACGACATCCGAAGCGGTGTGATCCGGGTTACGGCTTCCGATTCCTCTGCTTACGTGGAGCTGCCATCGGCTACCATTGCGAAGCTGCTGGCGATGAATCCGGAGCTGTCGATCTTGTTCCAGACGGCCGGCGGGCTGATGGAGCTGCCGCTGGCGCAGATCGACCCGCAGACGCTGGCGAAGCTGCTCGGTTTGCCGGCCGGCGATATCCAAGTTAACGTCGGAATCCGTATGCCCGATGCCCAAGAGCGCGAGCAGCTCGGCGAAGCGATCCGTCGAATAGGCGGCAAGGAGCTTGCGGCGCCGGCTGATTTCTACGTTCGCATCACGGATGGCAAGGGCAACGAAGTGAAGCAAAACGTCTTCACCAGCTATACCGTCCGCACGCTGCCGTTAAACGGGCAAGCGAAGGCGGCAACGGCCACCGGCGTATGGTGGGACCCTGTGGCGCACGAATACCGGTTTGTCCCGACCGTGTTTGAAACCCGGGACGGCAAGCCCGTTGCGAAGCTGAAACGACAAGGCTTCAGCGTGTATACGGTGCTCGACCGCTTCGTTTCGTTCGGCGATCTACAGGGACATTGGGCGAAAGCGACAATCGAATCGCTGGCCTCCAAGCTGATCGTGCAAGGGCGCAAGGCCGACGCGTACGAGCCGGAAGGGCACGTTACCCGGGCGGAATGGGCCGCTCTGCTGGTTCGCTCGCTGGGGCTCAACGTCTCGCAAGAGAAGGCGCCGTTCGGCGATGTAAAAGATGGCGATTGGTTCGCCGCAGCGGTCGGCGCCGCACATAGAGCGAAGTTGATCGACGGGTACGAAGACGGCACCTTCCGTCCGAACCAAACCGTCACCCGGGAAGAGCTGGCGGCCATGACGGCGCGTGCGATCAAGTACGTCGGGGTCAAGCCCGCGGACATCCGCAGCGACAGCGAATCGTTCCACGATTCCGCCAACATTTCCGGATGGGCCGGCGACGCGGTGCATCAGGCGGTCAAAGCCGGGATTATCGAGGGTGACGATCAAGGCCGCTTCCGGCCGGCCGATTCGGCCTCACGAGCTGAGGCGGCAACCATGCTATACCGGCTGTTGAAAGCCATCTCGTTTATCTAGCAACTGAAGATCGACCAAGTCCGTTTGGAGCGGGCTTGGTCTTTTTTTGCCTGCAGGCTATCGTCATCGGAGGTGGAATGCTATTTTTTTACCATTTAAAAAAGGAAAAAGGCTCCTGCGCGTGGAAAAAGGCTAAGATCACCTTATTTTTACCAAGGAGCATGCGATGATAGCTACGATGACAGAAGCTTATGTGGATTCCGTTGCATTGAATGCCGCTGCGAGCAAGAACGGCAGGGATCTCGTCAAGAAAAACAGCTTCCCGAAGCTGTGCCGGTCAGAGGACGAAACGCTTATTTTCGGGGAATGCAAAGGAAGCGGCAAAGAGCCGTACCGGTGTTCCGTCGATTTCGTCAAGCCGGACAGCCCTGTGTTTCGCTGCAGCTGCCCGAGCCGGCAATTTCCGTGCAAGCATATTTTAGGCTTGATGTACGCCTACGTTCTCGGTAAAGAATTCCAGGTCGATGCGGTTCCTCAGGACATCGCGGACAAGCGGGACAAGGCGGAGAAACGGGAAGAGAAGAAGAAGGAAGCGGCGGCTGCCGGAGAAGAAACGACCGTCAAGCGAAAGCCGAACAAATCGGCCTTGGCTAAGAAACGGGCGGCCCAGCTCGAAGGCATCGCCTTATTGGAAAAGCTGGTTCACCAGATCGTGCAGAACGGATTGGCAGGGCTCGATGCGAAAACAGCCAAGATGATGGAAGACCAAGCGAAGCAGCTTGGTAACTACTATATTCCCGGCATTCAGGCGGCGTTTCGCGAGTTGCTTTTTAACCTGCGTACGTCCGAAGACCGTGAGCGCGTGTACACGGAAGCGATGGACCGCTTAACCGTATTGCAGTCTTTGGTTAAGAAAAGCCGGGACTATTTAACGGAAAGACAGCAAAATCCCGAGCTTCCGCCGGATACGGAAAGCAGCTTGGAAGAGCGGCTTGGGCATGCCTGGCAGTTGGCCGAGCTGCGTGAGCACGGATTAGCCCGGCATGAGGCGGAATTGGCACAGCTCACTTTCCGTTCGTATTCCGATGAGCCAAGAGGCGAGTACGTCGATGAGGGCTTTTGGATGGAGCTGCAGAGCGGCGACATTTTTGCGGTCCGCAGCTACAGACCGTTCCGGGCGGCGAAACATCTGAAGGAAGAGGATTCGTTCTTCTCCGTGATTGCCGCGAAGGAACTGCTCGTCTACCCGGGAGACTTGAATCCGCGGGCGCGATGGGAGGACATGACGGTCCGCGAGATGAAGCCGGAGGACTACGGGACGATCCGGAGCCATGCCCGGCGTTCGTATGTCGAGGCGGTCAAGACGGTCAAAAATCAATTGAAAAACCCGCTGTCCGATAAACATCCGGTGATGCTGCTTCACTACGCCAAACTTGGCCGGATTGGGGAGGATTACATCCTGGAGGACGAGCAGGGCAAACGGATCGTCCTCGGTGATATACCGGCGTTGGGCCAGTCGAGCACGCAGCTGCTGCCGCTGCTCAAGCACGGTGACACGAAGGACCAAGCCATGCTGGTCATGTTCGAGCATGATTTTGCCGATGGAAGGCTGCTGGCTCAACCGCTTGCTCTCGTGACATCAAGCGAAATCGTCAGATTTATTTACTAAAACAAGGAGAGAATCCATGAGCTTACAGGTGCTTACCGATCTGCATGAAGAAGTGCGCCGGTTGTTTATCGCCGGCAGTTCCGTCGCCGCGGGCGACCTGCGGCTAACCCGGCTGCTGCCTCAGCTGCGCAAGCTCGGAGAGAACGCGCCGGTGTTCAACCGGCTGGCCGATGGCGTACAGCTCGTCACGGAAGCAAAGCCCGAGCAAGCCTCCGCCAAACTGCTGGAGCTTGGCACCCTGCTGCACTCCATTCTGTATACCCAAGGACGGACCGAGGCGCAGGGGACGCTGAAGGAGGTTCAAGTGACGGATACGCGCGGCGTAACAGCCATCCCGTACCGGAAAATGAGAGCTCTCATCGATGCTTTGACGGAACGCGGACCCGGCCGCTTGGAAGTGATCCGCGAAGGATACGAAGACTCGTTGTTTCAAGATTTTCGGACGCATATGCCTGCGGTCGCCGCTTTGGAAGACGGATATGCGGAAATCGCCGAGTTTATATACGATAAAGTTATTCCGTCGATCGGCCCGGCGGTCGTACCGATACTACATCGGCAGTTGAACCTTCAGGGCGGCAAAGGGGACGCCCGAAAGCTGTATTTGATTCATCATCTGCAGGGTCCGGTGAATGCCGAGCTGATTCTCCAGGCGGCTGGCGAAGGCGGGGCCGAAGTCCGCATCGCGGCCGTGGACATTCTCGGGGACTACCCCGAGCAGGAGGACGTTGTGCTGGAGCAGTCGTATGAGAGGAGAAAAGAAGTACGGCGGGCCGCCTTGTCGGCTTTATCCCGGCTGGGGACCGGGCGGGCGGCCGACCGGTTGTTCGAAGCGCTGACGGGCAAGGACCGCGAGCTTGCGGTGGAACCGATTCAAGCTTATTCTCATCCTGCGTTGACCCAGCGGATACTGGACCAGGCGGAAGCGTGGTTGAATGCTTTTGACGGCAGCTCCGCGAAGACGGAAGCGGTGGAACAGCTGTCGGCGGCGGTGCAATGCCTAAAAGGAAAGAACGACGAGGCGGTGCGCGTCTTTTTGGAAAAGCTGCTGTCCTCGCCTGCTTTTATGGTCAAAGAAACGACGGCTGTTCAAGAAGTTGCGGCAGAGCTTCTGCTCGACATGCAGCGGCCGGAAGGCTACCGGTTTGTGGAGTCGCTATATAGGCAGTGGGGCGGAAAGCACATTTCGTACAGCTTTCAAGCGGCGCTTCGCTGCTTGTCTCCGGAGGAGGTTTACGACCAGTTCGCCCCTCTGGTTCGGAACAAGCAGCAGGCCCAGGCCAAAGAGCTGCTGCGCACGCTGTACGAGTTGACCGAGCGTCTGGCTCTGACCGTGTATCGCGAGGCGGAGGAGTCGTCCGCGATTTCGTGGGACCCCCGCTGGATGCATTTGTTCGTGGACATCAACGAAGAAGAGCTGGTGTGCCGGTTCGTTCAGGAGCGGGACACGAAAGTCGCCGACTACTTGCTGAAAAAGGTGCAGGTGGCGCCGCAGCAGATGAAGCCGAGAACGATTTCGCTGTTCTTCGCCTTGTTCAAGATTGGGCATGAAGAAACCCCGGAGCTGCTGATGCAGGCGCTCGAAGCCTCGGGAGGCAGACAGTTTTATTATTTGGACCGGGACAAGTTGACGCTGATGTCGCTGCTTCCCGGTAGTTATGCCGAAAGGCTGGAGAAGTTCGCGGACCTGCTGTCCTACGAGAGCGTAAAGCAGCAGGTGCTTGAAGTGGCGGAGCGGCTTAAAACGAAAACGAGCGATGAAGCGGAAATGGGCAAAGGAGCGGGATGGATCGAATGGATCAAAAGCAAAATGTATTGAGGTTGCCTGCGGAGCGGCTGTACGCCAAAGAATTGGAAGCGTTGAAGGAAGCGGATCAAGACCCGAAACCGGCGGGCTGGCAGCTGTCGCCGCGGTCCGTGCTTACGTTTATTACCGGGGGCCAGGCGGGAGGCATGGACATCACGCCCAAATATATCGGCAACACGCGGCTGGTAGAGATTGCCGTCGCGACGCTGCTGACGGACCGGGCGCTGCTGCTGATCGGCGAGCCGGGAACGGCGAAATCGTGGCTGTCCGAGAATTTGACGGCCGCGATTCACGGCGACTCGTCCAAGGTCATTCAGGGAACGGCCGGAACGAGCGAGGAGCATGTCCGGTATTCGTGGAACTATGCAATGCTGCTGGCGCACGGCCCGTCGGACGAAGCGCTGATCAAGAGCCCGATTTACCGGGCGATGGAGGGCGGCGGCATTGCCCGTTTCGAGGAAATTTCCCGCTGCGCCTCCGAGGTGCAGGATGCGCTGATTTCCATTTTGTCGGAAAAAACAATCTCCATCCCCGAGCTGGGACGCGAAGTATCGGCGGCCAGAGGCTTCTCGATCATCGCAACGGCGAACACGCGGGACCGGGGCGTCAACGAAATGTCCGCCGCGCTCAAGCGCCGGTTCAACATTCTCGTACTGCCGTCGCCATCCGGTCTGGAAACGGAAGTCGAGATCGTGCGCAAACGCGTCGGCGAAATTGCCGCCAACTACGAGCTGCAGGCGGCATTGCCGGAGGAAGAGGCGGTGCGCAAGATCGTTACCATTTTCCGGGAGCTGCGCGCCGGGGCAACGCTGGACAGCAAGGAGAAGCTGAAATCGCCGAGCGGCGTCATCTCGACGGCGGAAGCGATCTCGCTTTTGACGAACAGCATGGCGCTGGCCGCCAGCTTCGGAAGCGGACAAATCCAAGACGAGGATTTGGCTGCCGCCCTGCAAGGCGCGATTGTGAAAGATGAGGAGAAGGACCGTATTGCCTGGAAAGAATATTTGGAAAATGTGATGAAAAAGCGGGGATCGGAATGGCGGAGTTTGTACAACGCATGCCGGGAGATGAACGATTGAGCAGTGGTGACGGGAGAGTCCATGTGTTCGGCATCCGCCATTTGTCGCCGGCGGGCGCTTATCATCTGCGGGCGTTTCTGGACGAAATCCGCCCGCAGGTCGTGCTGGTGGAAGGGCCTTCGGACGCGGGGGACTTGATCGGGCAGATCGCTTCCCGCGGCGTCGTTCCGCCCGTTGCGATTCTTGCTTATACCGATCAGCTTCCGGTCCGTACGCTGGTATTCCCTTTGGCTTCGTATTCTCCCGAATACCAGGCGTTTCTATGGGCGGCGGAAAACGGGGTCCGCGCCGAGTTCATCGATCTCCCTTCCGATGCGGCGGTGACGCTGCAAGCGGCAAGACGCGCAAGCGCGGGTCTGGAGGAAGCGGACCCGGAGGATGCGCGCGCGGATCACTTCGATGGCGAGGGCGGTCAAACGGGCCGACAGGATGCGCTGGCCGAACGGAGAGCCTTTTACCGGCGGCAGAACGAGCTGTACGAGCGGGTTGCCGAGCTGGCCGGGGAGACGGATTACGATAGCTACTGGGAGCGGTATTTCGAGCATAGCCCGAGCAAGGAAGCGTATCGTCACGCCATCGAACGGTTCTCCGCGGAAATGCGCGAGCTGCTGGAGCAGGAAGAGCGGGCGCATGACCCGCGGGAAGCGTCTTACAACGCGGTACGTGAAGCTTACATGCGGCGGCAGATTCGGCAGGCGCTCGATACCGTTGGGCCATCGGACCGCATCGTGGTCGTGACCGGGGCGCATCACGTCTCGGGAATGGACTTGGCGCTGCCAGCGATGTCGGACGAGGAGCTGCGCAAGCTGCCTCGTTCGTCCACCAAGCTGACGCTGATGCCGTATTCGTACTACAAGCTGTCCGTTCAGTCCGGCTACGGCGCGGGCAATCAGGCCCCGGCGTATTTCGAGCGGCTGTGGGATTGCTTGAACCGGCAGGATGCTGCGAGGCTGCCGTCGCTTTACCTGTCACAAGTGGCCTCGTCCTTGAGGGAGAGCGGGACGCATCGTTCCACCGCTTCCGTCATCGAGGGGGTACGGCTGGCCGAATCGCTCGCCTCGCTGCGCGGGGGAAGCATGCCGACCTGGGGGGACTTGCGGGATGCGGCCGTCGTCTGTCTCGGGTTCGGGGACTTGGCTTCCGTGGCCGAGGCACTGGCTCGGGCGGACATCGGCACGGCGATCGGCGGGCTGCCCGAAGGGGTCAGCCAGACGCCGATTCAAGACGATCTGAACCGGCACCTGAAGCGTCTGAAGCTGGAGAAGTATAAATCCGCCGTCGCTGCCGATCTGGAGCTGGACTTGCGTGAGAACCGGCGGGTCAAGAGCGAAGAGGCGGCGTTTCTCGATCTGCACCGGTCCGTCTTTCTGCACCGGCTTGCGCTGCTCGGCATCGATTTCGCGCGGCAGCAGCAGGTTCGGCAGGACACAGCGACCTGGGCGGAGCACTGGGTGCTTCAGTGGACCCCCGAGGCGGAGATACAAGCGGTGGAATCGACGCTCAAAGGGGAGACGGTGGAGCTTGCCGCCGCGTTTGTGCTGCACGAGCGGCTTGAAGGGTGTGCGGATCTCTCAGAAGCTTCCCGGATCATCCGCTTGGCCTGCCAGTGCGGACTTCCCGAGGCGATGGAAGAAGCGAGGCTCACCTTGCAGCGGCTGGCCGTCGATGCCGGAGACTTCGCGCAGATTGCCGCCGCGGCCAACGAATTATCGGTATTGATCCGCTACGGAGATATTCGCAAGGTGGATACTTCGTCCTTTGTGCCGCTGCTTCAGCAGTTGTTTTTGCGGGGGACGCTGCTCCTCGTGGACGCAGCCGTATGCAGCGATGAGGCGGCAGGCGCCATGATCACCGGCATGAACGAGATGCATCGCATCTCGCAGGAGCACCCGGAAGAGGTGGATGACGAGCGGTGGCTTGCCGAGCTGTGGGCGCTGGCTTCCCGGGACGACCGGAACGCGAAGCTGTCTGGGTTTGCTTTTGCCATATTGCTGGAGCGGAATTTGATCTCCCCCGACCAGTGCTCGCAGGAAGTATCGCGGCGGCTGTCGCCGGGAATTCCGGCGGAGCTTGGGGCGGGCTGGTTCGAAGGCGTGTCGATGCGCAACCGGTATGCGCTGCTGTCGCGCTCGGGGCTGTGGCAGCAGCTCGACGAATATATCGCGTCCTTGGAGGACGAAGCGTTCCTGCGCTCGCTGGTCTTTTTGCGCAGGGCGTTCGGCTCGTTCGAGCCGAGGGAGAAAGCGTCGATTGCGGAGACGTTGGGCGTACTATGGGGCCTCGACGGACAGGGGGCCGCGGAGCAGCTGCAGGAGCCGCTAAGCGAAGACGAAAGAGGGAAGCTGGATGAACTTAACGATTTTGATTTCGGAGATTTGTAGACGATGACGGATCAAAATAAAGCGTTGCAACGATGGAGACTGATTCTGGGAGATGCGTCCGAAGAAAAGCTCGCAGAATACGCGCAAGGTGACGGGTTGCTGGACGGCGAGGCGAAAATTTTGGACGAAGCGCTGGCGGCCATCTACGACGGCACCGGGGGTACGGGGCTGGAAGCCGACGCCTCCTCAGGACCGCGCTCTGCGGGGCGGGGTCCCTCTTCGCCCAAAGTGGCGAAATGGCTCGCGGATATCCGCAGCTTTTTCCCTTCGGACATCGTCTCGGTTATTCAAGCCGACGCCATCGAGCGCAAAGGGCTGACGCAGCTGCTGTTCGAACCGGAAACGCTGGCGCAGGTAAAGCCGGATATCCGCATGGTCGCGACGCTCATGGCGCTGCGCGGCAAAATTCCCGAGAAGACGAAGGACACGGCGCGGCAGCTCGTCAAAGCCGTGGTGGAGGAAATTTCCAAGAAGCTGGAGCATGACATCCGTCAGGCCGTCACCGGCGCTTTGAACCGCCGGAAGCATTCGCCGCTCCCATCCTTATCCGGAATGGATTGGAAAAAGACCATCCGCGCCAACCTGAAGCATTACGATACGGAAACGAAGCGGCTGATCCCGGAGCGGTTCTACTTCTTCGATCGTGCGCGCCGAAGCAAAGAATGGACGGTCATTTTGGATATCGACCAGAGCGGATCGATGGCTGACTCCGTCATTTACGCCTCCGTGGTCGGCTCGATCTTCGCCAGCTTGCCGGCGCTTGACACCCGTGTCGTCGTGTTCGATACGGAGGTCGTCGATTTGACGGAGCAGTGTGCGGACGATCCCGTCGATATGCTGTTCGGCATTCAGCTCGGAGGCGGGACGGACATCAACAAGTCGGTCGCCTACTGCGAGCAGTTCATCACCGAGCCGAAGAAGACGCTGTTTATTTTGATCTCCGACCTGTACGAGGGCGGAAATCGCTCCGCGCTGATCCGCCGGATGGGGGAAATGCGGGCGGCAGGTGTGCAGGCGCTTTGCTTGCTGGCTCTATCGGACGGCGGCGTTCCGTCGTATGACGAGCAAGTCGCCAAGTCGCTTGCGCAGCTTGGCATCCCTTGCTTCGGCTGCACGCCGGATCTGCTCCCCGAGCTGATCGAAGGCGCGCTGCAGGGACGGAATTTGCAGGAGCTCGCCGCGAGGGCGGGGAAGGATGCGAAGAAGTAGGTTATACGACGGTTGAAGGTAGTGGTCGGGCAGAGGATGTTTTCGCCCGGCCGCTTTTTTATTTTTCGCCGGGGGGATTCTTGCAGTTGCAGCAGCGAAGTTTGGCATTCCGCGGAAAGGCGGAGCCAAAGGGCTAGGTAACAACGTTCGTTTTCGACGGCGGCGGTACAACATAGAGGAACTCTGATGCGCTAATTCGAGGATTTGGCACGCCACCGGCCCATAGAGGAAGCAGGATGCTTTATCCTTGTCGAAAAACTTTCGTTGCTGCGAATTTCGGCCCGATAGCAACACTACAGTTCCGCTAATTTTCGCAGACCGGCTAAATTGAATAGCTTAGAGGAACGAACGTTCCTCTATTTGGGGAATGGCGTTTCGTCTCGCTTGCGTCCCCGCGTGGGGTCTAACCCTCCGCCTTGCAGCGCTGCATCGCGTGATGGAGACATATTTCGCCTATATACCATCTGAAGTCCCGTCATGCCCGCCTACCCGTTTTTGTTACCAGCCGCATCCCGCTTGTTTATGCCATGCCTACGGTTCACTTGTATCCAGCCCGTCTGCATCTCACTTACGCCTCACTCATATCCCGCCCGCATCCCGGCTACTTTCACCCGTCTCCGCCCACCTGAAGTACTCGTCTATCCATCTCCCACATCCTTCCCCAAGTCCCGCCATACCCTCGCCTCTCCCGCCTCGTCCCCGCCCCCCCCCCCCCGACCACCTGAAAAAATCAAACCTCATTCCTGAAGTTCATGCATTGTTCGATCGGACCGTATCCGCCATAATGAGCTTATTAAACTAGAGGGGGAAACGAATGATGGCAAAAGCGATGAAGTGGGCGCAGGTCGCCTTGGCAGGGTCGCTGGCCGTAAGTCTCGCCGCGTGCGGAACGGATGCAAATAAACCGGCGGCAGGCAGCGGCGGCGCAGGGTCAAGTGGAGAGGCGGCGAAGGAGAAGGACAAGTCGGGCGCGGTGACGATTACCTTCCAGAACATTTATCCGGACCCGACCGCACCGAATCATAAAATCATGAAAAAGATCGTCGCGGATTACACCGCAGCGCATCCGAATATTAAGATCGAGCTGGATTCCCTCAATACCGACCAGCAAAAGCTGAAGCTCAAAACACAAGCCGCAGCCAAAGAAGTGCCAGACATCACGATTGTGAACCCCGCCGCCCAGATGAAACCGTTCGTCGATGCGGGCCTGCTCGCGCCGCTGAACGATATGCTTGACCAGAACGGGCTGAAGGACACGTTCCAAAAAGGCATCCTCGACTACTATTCGTTTAACAATAATGTGTATGCGCTTCCGGACGGCAACAATATTTCGCTCGTCTTCTACAACAAAGAACTGTTCAGCCAGGCGGGCGTAGAAGTGCCGAAGACGTTCGAAGAGATGATCGAAGTCGTCAAGAAGCTGAAAGCCAAAGGCATTACGCCGATCGCCATCGGGGAAAAGGACAGCTGGACCGGGTCGTTCCTGTTCATGAACATGCTGCTTCGCACGAATAACGGTCCCGGCTTCCTAAAGGACGTGCTGGACAAAAAGAAGACGTTCGGCGATCCGGCGTTTACCGAGGCGGTAAGCAAGTTCCAGGACCTGGTGCAGGCAGGCGCCTTCCAGGAAGGGGCGACCTCGTTCGACTACAATGCGGGAGAGAACCTGTTCAAGACGGGCAAAAGCGCGATGTATTTTATGGGAAGCTGGGTCACCGGCGCGATCGACGATTCGTCGGTCAAGGGCAAAGTCGGCGTCTTCAAGTTCCCGACCGTGGGGGGCAAGGGTAACCCGGATCAGTACATGATCGCTCCCGGCAGCGCCTTCGCCGTATCGGCAACGAGCAAGCATCTGAAGGAGACGAAGGAATTCCTCAATTACTTCATGGTCAACTTCCCGAAGGTTTCCTTCGAGATGAAGAACGCCGTAGGGCTCGGGCAAAAGGTGGAAGGCGACTTCAAGGGGGCCGGCTATTCGCAGCTTGCGATGGATGTCCTTGAGATGTTCAAGAACATACAGGGCGGCGATCTCGCCTTTGATAATACGATGAATCCGGGAACGGCGCAGGCGCATTTGACCAGCATCCAGAATTTGTTCGTCCAGAAAAAAGATCCGAAGGATGTCGCCAAGGAGCATCAGACCGCCTTCGAAACGAACAACAAATAACGACGATACGACCACCAGATTCGAAAGCAAGGATATTGCCGCAGCGCGCGCCGGAGAGGCGCGCGTTCCCTTGCCGGACAAGAAAACGAAACCAATAGGTTTCGCTTCAACTATCTCATGCTCCACACTACCCGTCACATTTTCCCAAAGGAGGTGCCCTTGAGCCGTGCATGCCATGAAGGTTTCCCCGCGGACGATCGCCGTCTTCGTTCTTCCCTGCTTGCTGCTCTATATCGGTCTGGTGTTCGTGCCGATCCTTGTGTCGTTCTACAGCGCCATGCTGGATTGGAACGGCATCGGCGAAGCACGGTTTATCGGGCTGGACAATTTCAAGGAGCTGTTTACGAAGGATGCGGTGTTTTGGCCGTCCGTAGGCCGCACGCTGATGTTCGCTTTATTTTCCATGGCGGAGATTCCGATCGCGCTGTTCGTCGCTATCCTGATCAGCCGTTATGTGCGCAAGCCTAATTTTCTCGTCTCCAGCTACTTTCTGCCGGTCATTTTATCCGTTGTCGTCGTAGGGCAATTATGGAAAACGGTTTACAATCCCGCTTCGCTCGGAGGCATGCTGAACCAACTGCTGATGATGGTCGGCTTGGATTCGTGGGCCAAGCCGTGGCTGACCGATCCGAATACGGCGATGATCGCGCTGTATTTCGTCGCGCTGTGGCAGTATCTCGGTTACCATGTACTGATCCAGTTCACGGGTATCCAGAACATTCCGTCCGAAATCTACGAAGCGGCGCGGATCGACGGGGCGGAGGGCTTTACGGCGGACCGCTACATTACGTTCCCAATGGTCATCCCGATTTTTAAAATTTCGCTGGTGCTCGCGATCATCGGCTCGCTGCAAGCGTTCGATATGATCATGGTCATGACCGGGGGCGGTCCGGCCCATGCGACGGACGTGACGTCCACCCACATGTACAACATGTCGTTCCTGTCGATGCGGTACGGCTACGGCAGCGCAATGGCGGTATTTCTGGTTATCGAATGTCTGGCTGCTACGCTGCTGCTGAATGTCGTATTCCGGCGGATCGAGAGCAAGCTATCTTAAGGGCAGGAGGGACGTTCCGATGTCGATAAATTCATCCCCGAATGCAGCCGTACAGCGAACTTCCGTACGCCTGCGGAGCAAGACGATCAAGTGGAAAAAGGCGGCGGTGCTGCCGTTCCTGTCCGTCCTGTTCGTCACGCAATTGTATCCGCTCGTCTGGCTGGTGCTGTATTCGTTCAAAACGAACGAAGAAATATTGGACGGCAGCTTCTTTTCCTTGCCCCGCGAGCTGCGGTGGCAGAACTACAAGGATGCCTACGAGGGAGGGCATTACCTGCAATATTTGTTCAACAGCCTGCTCGTTACTTCGGTAACGGTGGCATCGGTTATTGTCCTAAGCGCGATGGTCGCTTATGCGATCACGCGATTTCGCTGGCGCTACGGCACGCTGGTCATGACGGTGTTTCTGATCGGCATCATGATTCCGCTTCAGGCCACGCTGTTGCCGCTCATGATCATTTTCAAAAACATCGGCATTCTCAATACGCATTTGGCTTTGATCTTGCCCTACATTACGTTCTCGACTCCGATTGCGGTGTTCGTCTTGAGCGGGTTCATGAAATCGATCCCATACGAAATCGAAGAGTCCGCCATCATGGACGGGGCCAGCGTGTACCGGACGTTCCGCAGCATCATTATGCCGGTCTCCGTTCCGCCGATCATGACGGTGTGCATCCTGACCTTTATCTCGATCTGGAACGAGTACATTTTGGCGGCGACGTTCATTTCGTCGGAGAAGCTCAAGACGCTGCCTTTCGGCGTCAACAGCTTCATCGGGCAATATTCGGTCAATTACGGCGCAATCGGGGCGCTTCTCGTGCTTGGGGCGCTGCCGGTGATCATCATTTATTTTGCGCTGTCGGAACGGATTACGAAAGGCATGGTGTCCGGAGCGGTGAAGGGGTAGGGTACGGAAGCAGGCGGAGGATAAACCCCATATTCGCCCTCCGAGCCCGCGTGATATGATAGGAACAGTGAGGATACGGAAAGGGGAGTTTCCGGTTGAAGCGAGGTCTTCATTCCATTCATACCCGTCTGTTTCTGCTGTTCCTGTTTTGCATGCTCGGGCTGCTGCTCATCGTCAGCGCGCTGTATTACAAGCGGACAACAGATCAACTGCACCAGAAGATCGGGGAGATCGCGCAAAAAAATTTTTCGCAAACGATGGACTTGTTCGACCTGCTGCTCAAAGGGTACGACAGCCTGACCAAGTCGCTGAACGGCAACCCGGATTTGCAGCGGCTGCTGCAGGCGCCGCCGACGCAGGATTCCGCGCTGCGCATGATCAACGAACGGACGATCACGAATCTGATCGGGGCGATCTATTACTCGCGGGAGGATACGATCGGCATTCATGTCGTGGCGAATTCGGGCGTGATCTACAGCTACGGCAACTCGATGAGCGTCATCGACCCCGGCTTCGCGAATTCCTCGTGGTACCGGAGCATACGCGAATCGTCCGGCGAAATGGTGTGGTTCGGCGTCAAGGAGCACTCGATCATCGATCAAGCGGAGAAAAGGTCCGTGTTCGCCTTCGGGCGGCCGCTCTACGATCTGCATGAGCACCGGCCGATCGGCATCGTGCTTATCGAGACGGACCCGAAACCGATTTTGTCGGGGCTTGCCAATCTGAGCTTGAGCCCGCGGAGCGAGGTCTATATCCTGTCGAAGGCGAAGCAGGTGATGGCCGTGTTCGCACAGACGCCGAAGGAGCTTTCCGTCGCGGACTATTGGAGCGATACGCTTGGCGAAGGCGAGGTCCGGGTCGATCCGCAGGCGGGGCGTCTGATCGTCGCCTCCAAGCCGTCCACGGCGGATTGGCAGGTCGTCAGCTCGACGCCGGATACCGATCTGAACGTGGAGCAGGATCAGATGAAGCGCTTTTTGCTGCTGGTCATCTCCGTGCTCGTCGTCGTCTCGACGGCGCTGGCGACGTTCGTGTCGCGGACGATCTCGTCTCCGCTCAAGCGGCTCATTCAGCAGATGAGGCAGGTGGAGCGGGGCAATTTCCGCGGTCTGCTGCACGTCAAATCGTATGAAGAAATCAACATTCTGGTAGCGTCCTTCAACCAGATGGTCAACCGGATGGACGAATTGATCGAAAGAGTCAAAGCGGTGTCCATCAGCGAAAAAAATGCCCAGCTGCTGGCGCTGCAATCGCAGGTGAACCCGCATTTTCTATATAACACGCTCGATATGATCTATTGGATGCTCGACGAAAAAGGGAACGAACGACTCGGCAAAGTTGTGTTATCGCTTTCACATATGTTTCGCTACAGCAGCCATTGGGAAGGGTCCTCCGAGGTTCGGCTGCGCGACGAGCTGGAGCAGATCCGGGATTATCTGACGATCATCGAAGCGCGGCTCGAAGGCAGGGTCTCCGTCGAAATGGACGTCGCTCCGGCGTGGGAGCACATCCGGCTGCCGAAGATGACGTTACAGCCGGTGATCGAGAACGCGGTCAAGCACGGACTTGAGCGGCTGGACCGTCCCGGCGTGCTGCGTGTCTACGCGAAGGCGGATGACCGTCAGCTCCGGCTGTATGTGGAAGATAACGGAAGCGGCATGGAGCCGCATGTGCTCGATCGGCTGCGGCGTTCGCTCGGAACGAACGTCGTGCCGATGGGAGAAGAAGCTGCGGCGGAGAAGGCCGTGGAAGCGCGGCGCGGCGGGATCGGTCTGCAGAACGTGCACCGCCGGCTGGGGCTGATGTTCGGAGAAGCCTACGGGCTGCACATCGATAGCTCGCCGGGGATCGGAACGACGGTGACGATCTCGATGCCGCTGCCCGGGGAAGGGGGGACGGAAGCATGAAGCTGCTCATTGTGGATGACGAAAAGGTGATTCGGGAAGGGGTCAAACGCACGATACGGGGCGCGTTTCCGGACGCGGAAGTTCATTTGGCCGCCTCGCCGGAGGAAGCGGTGGAGACGCTGGCTTCCTGCCGGATCGACGTCGTGCTCACGGATATTTTGATGCCGGGGATGACCGGACTGGAGTTGATGCGGCTTACCCGGCGCAGGCATCCGCAGGTGAAATGGGTCGTCATCTCCGCGCACTCCGAATTTGCTTATGCGCAGGAAGCGGTCCGGCTCGGAGCCCGCGATTACCTGCTGAAGCCGATCGGCAAAGAGCGGCTGATCGAGCTGATTCATACGCTGCAAGAGGAGCTGCACCTAGAGCATGCCGTCTCGGCGGAAAGCCAGCTTTTGAAGCAAAGTCTGAAATATTTGCGCGAGGCGGTATTCCAGCGTTGGGCGGCGGGACTCGACATCGGCCGCTTCGACATGTCGGCTCTTCAGCGAAGCTACCCCGAATTTCATTTGGTCTTGGTCGCGCTGGGCAGTCCGGGGAAAGCGCATCTGGAGCATTTTATCGTCGACAACGTGCTATCCGAGCTGATCGAGATGCGGGGCGACGGATTCGCCGCCAGTCTGGACAGCCATCATTTGCTCGGGCTTGTGGCGCTGCGTCCGGGAACGGCGGTCGAAGCGTTCCATGAGGAGCTTCATACCCACTTGAAGCGCTATGTGAAGGTGCAATTCCAGATCGTTCACAGCGGGCTGGTGACGGATATCCGGTCGGTGCCGGAGCAGGTAAGACAGCTGCGCTCCCGGACGGCGGCGCCGGCGGTTTCGGCCGGGCGCGAGCCCTGCGGAGATAGCCCCGTCGAGGTGGCGCTGCAGTATATCCGCATGCATTTCCACAGCGACCTGTCCTTGGAGAAGGTGGCGTCCGTCGTGTATTTGAATCCGGTCTATTTCAGTCAGCTCTTCAAGCAAAAGACCGGCCAGGGGTACAAGGAATACGTGATCCACCTGCGGATGGAACGGGCCAAAGAATTGCTGCAGGACCCACAGCTTAGGCTCGCCGACGTGGCCGAGCGGATCGGCTATCAGGACATGCGGCATTTTACGCAGGTGTTCCGCAAAAAATTCATGCAGACGCCGACCGAGTTCCGGCAGCGCTTGGTGGCGGGAGAGGGGCGCGGCTGACAGCATTTAAGCCCAATGTTTGACGATCATGTCTTGGGCATATAAAGTGAGAAGCCAGCCTCCCGCCCCTAAAGCTAACGAGACAAACAGATGAAGAGAATGCTGCAAAGAGATGCCCACAATGACCAGCAGAACCACGGTTGCAGGAAGTCCGGATACGACGCCAAAAACAAATTTGCTTAACGTCTCCGTCGGTTCGCCCTGCATATAGAGCCACACGATGCTCAAAAGGCTAACGATGGGCAATGCCGCTATGATTCCGCCTTAGGCGGGAAATCTGCGCGCCACTTCCGTAATGATCCCGATAATGACCGCCGATACGAGCACTTTAACGATAGCGTACATGCTCCGCTTTCTCCTTCAATAAAGTAAATGCATCGATAACGGATTGCCGCTCTGCCTCCGTCATTTCCGCAAACAGAAGTTCGAGCTTTTCTTCATCGAGGCTGGAGTGACGGTGCAGCACTTCATTTCCCGTCTCGGTTAATTTAAGAACGACTTTGCGCTCGTCGGCTTTA
Organism: Paenibacillus tyrphae; assembly: GCF_027925525.1. Taxonomy (GTDB): domain Bacteria; phylum Bacillota; class Bacilli; order Paenibacillales; family NBRC-103111; genus Paenibacillus_G; species Paenibacillus_G tyrfis_B. The sequence goes on from NZ_BSDJ01000046.1 coordinate 40,539, forward strand.
CTGCGCGCTTTACATACGTATTGTTTTTCCAACAGGCGTTTGATATGTTCGGATGCCGTGTTATGTGATAGTTCCATCGCTTCGGCAATGTCTTTGATGCCGGCCTCGATTTCTTTTTGAATGACCTGCATAATGCGAATGCTTTGGTGGGTGATCTTTTCTTTATGGTTATAGCGCAAATGGTAATAGATATCCGTCCATAATTGATTTAATTGGGCGATTTCATTGATCATTGCAGAATGAACGCTCCTTATATCGCATTTATAGATTATATCTTATATTACGATATAAATGGTAAGGAAGCAATGAAAGCACTTGGCCGCTATGGACAAAACAACCCCGGCGCATGATACAATGGCAGCATATGGATGACGGAGTACGGGAGTGAGAGGATGCCGGATTGGTCGTATCAGACGTTGTTTCGCCCGTTGTTGTTCGGACTGCCCGCCGAGACGGCGAGGGATTTCACGCTGGGAGCTATGGGACTGCTTAGCAGACTGCCAGGGGGGACGCTGGTTATCAAGACGCTTGGGCATATGGAGTCGCATCCGATCCTGGAAAGCGAAGCGTGCGGGGGGCTGCGCCTGAAATATCCCGTCGGTCTCAGCGGCGGACTGGACGTTCATGGCACGGCGCATCGGGCGCTGGCTCAATTCGGGTTTGGCTTTATCGAGATCGGCCCGGTGACGGTCCGGGAAGTAACGGACGACCGCCCGATTCGGAGAGAGGTGTCCGGCGAATCGCTGCTCTATCCGAACGTCGACGTGAACGAAGGGCTGGAAAAGCTCGCCGGGCGCATGCGGCGCAAGCAGGGGCACCGGCTGCCGCTGATGTTCCGGTTGCGGCCGATGCCCGGCGCATCGCCGGAACAGGCGCAGGCGGAGCTGCGGCTGATGATGGAGCGGCTCGCCCCATGGGCCGCCGCGTTCTACATCGACAGCGTCGATACGGGCTGGCCGCCGGAAGCGACGGCAGCGTATCTGAACGCGGTCCGGCAGGCGTCCCGGGAGGCAGCACCGGGGAAGCCGCTGCTGCTGTACGTGGCGCCGGACGATCCGGCGGAACGGCTGCAAGCGCTCTTCAGCCGGGTGGACGCGGCGGATTGGGAGGGCATCGTCGTGGGCGATGCCGTGCGGACGCCCGAGGGCTTCGTCATCGGGCGGGAGGCGCTTGCGCCGGGCGTGGAACGGGTGAAGCAGCTTCGGCAGCTTACCGGGCCGGAGCTGACGATCGTTTTGGCCGGGGGCATCCACGAGCCCCGGGACGCGCTTCTTGCGGTGGAAGCGGGGGCGGATTGCTTGCAGCTTCACAGCGGGCTGGTCTACTCCGGGCCGGGGCTGCCGAAGCGGATCAACGAGGCGCTGATCTACGAGAAGGTGCGGGAGACGGAAAGTCCGCCGGAAGCGTCCTTTTGGCGGGACTGGGGCTGGATGTGCCTGCTAGGTATCGGCATGGTTATCGGCGGCATTTTGGCCTGGATGATCGCGGCGACGACGGTCGTGCTGCCGTACGATGTGCTGTTTCTCGGCATGGATCAGACGATGCTCGGACAGGCGAACCGCTGGCTGCTCGGCTTTATGTCGCACGACCGGGTGACGCTGGCGGGAACGATGATCTCCATCGGCATCCTGTATTACCAATTGGCCCGGCACGGGCTGAGAAAAGGACTGCACTGGACGAAAACGGCCTTGATGACCTCCGGTCTGGTCGGCTTCAGCAGCTTTTTCCTGTACCTCGGGTACGGGTATTTTGACCCGCTGCATGCGCTGGCGGCGGCGGTGCTGCTGCCGATGTTCATTCTCTCCATGCGGGCGCGGGCCGACCGGCCTTCGTACGATCCGCCGAATCTGGCGAACGACCGGATCTGGCGGCGCGCCCAATGGGGCCAGCTTCTGTTCGTCACGCTCGGCTTCGCGCTTGCCGTCGGCGGCGTCGTGATTGCAGGCGTCGGAATCACCTTCGTCTTCGTCCCGACGGACCTTGCTTATTTATGCGCTTCGGCGGAGATGCTCGCGGACATCAACGACCGCTTGGTCCCGCTGATCGCGCACGACCGGGCAGGCTTCGGCGGCGCTCTGTTCTCGAACGCCCTCGCGGTGCTGATCATCGCTTTGTGGGGCATCGGGCAAGGCCAGCGCTGGGTCTGGTGGACGCTGCTGCTGGGCGGCTTTCCCGGCTTTCTGGCGGGACTAAGCGTGCATTTTCAAATCGGCTACACCGATTTCGTTCATCTGCTTCCTGCGTACTTCGCTTTTCTGCTGTATGTCGGCGGCTTGATTTTGCTGTACCCGTATCTGATGCGGCGGCCCGTGCGAAGCGGGATTCATGGCGGCAGGTCAATTCAGGCGCTGCCTGTATCCGATAGATGATCGGTGGGAGCAGTTGCCGCCCGTATACGATCCGTGCTGGGGACGCGCTTTTGTAACGGCTATCCGTTGCGAGAGCGCTTTTTTCTGCGTTGGCCCAAGATGCGTGCTGCCCTAGCGGCTCGCCGCGATAGAGGAACGTGGATGCCTTATTTGGCTGTATTGGCTGGAGTCAACACGATAAAGGAACTGCGATGCGTTATGTCCGCCGAAACTGGCAAAGGTGATAAAATTCGACATGAATAACGAACGTGTGTTCCTCTATATTCCTGCTGCCAGCTCTCCTAACCTTCATAACGCATCAGAGTTCCTCTATTACGGAGACGCATGGGAGAGGCGGGGGTTTAACCTACTTTCACCATGGGTTGAAGAGCCGGGAACGGGAGCAAGCAGCTCCGAGTAGCCCCAAACATCCCCAAACAGTCGCAAACAGCCGCAAAAGCTCCCTCATGTAACCGCAAACTCTCCTGTCTCATTTAGCAGTGCAATAGAAAAAACAAATATAACTAATAAATAGTTTTTATATTATGGTTGACAAAGTTTCCCTCCCGCGTTTATGATAACCGTATCTTGAATGGAGAAAGGAGGCCGATCCACATGATCCGCCATGGTGTTTTGTTGTCCGACTGTTTGAGCGACAATCGCATACCGGAATTCGTTCCATCGGCCTCTACGGGCCCGACGTAAGCGAGAGCAACCCCCGGCACGTTCGTTTCATGTACGTTCCGGCAGGGTCCTTCGTTTGCATCGACATAAACGGCATGAAGAGCGGCGCAGTGAGCTGCGAGCTGCTCCATGCCATCGTACGCATAGACGCGCGACATGACGACCGTAGGCTTATGGCTTACGGTCTTTTTGCATTCATTTTTACCGGAATCCGAGAAACAGGAAGGAAGTTTGTCATCATATATGTTTACTTACAACGATCAACCAAACGAAAAATATTACCGCAAGGTCCAACTGCCGGCGGGCGATCTGCACGTTTTTGCCGGGAACCAGCTGTTCGAAGCGCTGGATTACAAAGTGTTCGACATGGCCAACAACAATCTGCAAATTCCGAACCGGCTCTACATGAGCTATACGCCGGATGTGCACGTAGGCGTCGGTACGTGCATCGGCACAACGGCGGTGTGGGAGGCCGCGAACGGCTATGTCTCCCCGTCGATTGTCGGCAGCGATATCGGCTGCGGGATGCGCGTTCACCTGACGAATCTGCACCGGGACGATCTGCAGGAGGTGAAGCTGCGGCGCAAGCTGGTCAAGGCGATCGAGAAGCTGCTTCCGGCCGAAGAGCATGCCCGCGGGCACTTCTCGGACATCCGGCTGGAGCACGTGCTGCGCAAAGGGCTGCACGGTCTCCCCAAAAAGTATATCCCAGACGGCTACACGCCGAAGAAAGCGACGTCGCTCACGCATGTCGAGCACAGCAAGTTTGCTTTTGACGAATCGCACTTGGATCGCCTGCCCGAGATGTACTGGCACCGGTCCCACCGGCAGCTTGGGACACTCGGGAGCGGGAACCATTTTGCCGAAATCCAGGCAATTGAGATTCACGAGGATAACCGGGCCATTGCCGAAAAATGGGGGCTGCGCGACGGTCAGATTATCGTCATGATCCACTCCGGCTCGCGGGCTTGGGGCGGCGCGGTCAGCCAGTACGGCGGCTCCGAGATCGGCAAATGGATGCGCCGCACAGGGACGGGAACGGCCGATCCGCGGCTGATCTTTGCCCCGCTGGACAGCGAGGCGGCCGAGGCTTACGTCCATCTGATGTATTCCGCGCTGAATTATGCCGTCACGAACCGGCACCTGATCGCATACGCCATCCGGGAAGCGTTCCGGGACGTCTGCGGCTCGAAGTTCGAAATGACGACGCTGTACGATCTGATGCACAACTACGCATGGGAAGAAACGCATGGCGGCACGCCTTTATTCGTGCACCGCAAAGGGGCGACGCGGGCGCTGCCGGCGCAGCATCCGGACAATCCGGAGCCGTATCTGGCGACCGGCCACCCGGCCTTGATCCCCGGGTCCATGGGCACCTCGTCGTATTTGATGGTCGGTCAGCCCGGCGGGGAGTGCAACTATTACTCGATCTGCCACGGCGCCGGCCGGATTCGCTCGCGCAGCGCGACGAAACGGCTGGTGACCGTCGATCAATTCGAATCGTCGCTGCGCGTCGGAACGGCGGACGAAATCGTCGTCAACCAGCGCATGCTGGAGTCGATCATCGACGAATCGCCGCAGGCGTACAAGGACGTCGATCAGATCATCGAGAGCGTGGTCGGAGCCGGGCTAGCATCCGTCGTCGCCAAATGCAAACCGCTGGCGAGCATCAAGGGTGTTTAATATCGAATTAATCCAAAAATAGGAAACGAGGAAATAGTTCTACTATGAGTTCTGTTATTAAAATAAATGAAAAAGCAAATCATCCGCAGCCGATCATTACCGCTTCCGGCGACGGCATACCAGGTCTCGATATCGTCGAATACGGCGATTACGCCTTCGTCATTCAGTCGATCCAAGCCCGATTGGAGGGGCAGTACCGGGCCCGTTTTCAGCTATATGTCCAAGAAGATTACGGGCAGGATCTTTGGGATCAATTGGAGCGCGACATCCAGGCGGACAATCCCGAGGTCGAGCGGCTTTGTGCCGTCTTCGATACGGTGGAGGCTCGCACGTTCACGTTCGGAGACGCGATGGAAGGGGAAGGCCCGCGCATGTTCCCGTCGCTGCGCAACAACGTGTTCGTCTACCCGCGATTCCGGGTGGCCATGGCGCGGGTACCGATGTTCCGGCAGCATGGCATTTCCTGCGAGGATTTCATATGGGCCGAATCCGACGCGGGCCTGGCCGAATTCTTGAAGGACATGTCCCGTCGGCAGCGGCAGTACGACCGGGAGCAGGTGACCGTATTCAAGGATACCCGCGACGGGCTGGACCGTGAGCGCGAATCGTTGACGCGGGGCGTAAAGCGTGACGAAGTGGTGATGAACGAAGGTGTGAAAACGGAAATTTACCGTTCTATCGACGAGTTTTTCGCGCAGGACCGGCACTTTTTCCAAACGTACGGTCTCCCCTACAAGCGGGGCATTCTGCTGTACGGCAAGCCGGGCAACGGTAAAACGACCTTGGTCAAATCGATCGCGGGCAGTGTGGACGCGCCGGTCGCTTATTGGCACATTACCGAGTACACAACCAGCGACTCGATCCAGGAGGTGTTCGAAGCGGCTGTCCGCATGGCCCCGATGGTGCTCGTGATCGAAGATATCGATTCCATGCCGGAGTCGGCGCGGTCTTATTTTCTGAACACGCTTGATGGGGCGACTTCGAAGGAAGGCATTTTCCTGATCGGGACGACGAACTATCCGGAGAAAATCGACCCGGCGCTGATGAACCGTGCGGGCCGTTTCGACCGGGCCTACGAAATCAAGCTGCCAGATGAAGAGCAGCGCCGCAGCTATCTGCTGTTGAAGCGGCTGCACGAGCTTCTCGACGACGAAGCGGTCGCGGTGGCGGCGAGAGCGACGGAAGGATTCACCTTCGCGCAGCTCGGCGAGCTGTATGTGTTGGCGGCGCTGCGCAAGCATTACGAGCATACCGTCGATGTGGAGCAGCTTGTGCGCGAGATGAATGCGGAGCTTGGCAAAGGCCGCACCCAGTTGTGGCATTCCGATCAAAAATCGTCCAGGGTCGGGTTTACGACTGGCTGAGTGTCATCGGAAGGGTCGCCCTCGTTTGCCGGAACGTGTTACAATGAGCTTACATTTCTGGAAACGAGGGTGATCGGTATGGAGCAAGTATTTCGGGAGCGGATCACGACGGAAGAGCAGCTGGAAGCCTTGCTTCCGGTCTTGGGAGGAGCACCGAGCAAGCTGGTGAAGGACAAAGTCATCCACGCGCTTGATCCTCACGCCAAAGCGTTTATTGCCAAAGCGCCGTTTGTCGCCGTCGCGACGGCTGACGCCGAGGGACATTGCGATGTTTCGCCGCGCGGCGATGCGCCAGGGTTCGTGCATGTGCTGGACGACCGGCATTTGTTCATCCCGGAGCGCCCCGGCAACCGCCGGATGGACACCATTCATAACATTATCGCCAATCCGCATATCGGTCTGATTTTCATCATCCCCGGTTTGGAAGAAACGTTCCGGGTAAACGGGAAAGCCTGTGTCACCCGCGACCCGGAGTTGCTCAAGCTGACCGCCGTCAACGGACGGGAGCCGCTGGTCGGCATCGGCGTCGAGGTGGAGGAGTGCTACATGCACTGTGCCAAAGCGTTCAAGCGGTCCGGGCTGTGGAAGCCGGACTCCTGGCTGCCGGAGGGCGATCGGCCGTCCCCTGCGCAGATCCTCGCCGCCCATGTCAAGGGCAGAATGGAGATTACGGCGGATGAGGTAGATCAAATGCTGCAGGAGAGCTACACGAAGCGGTTGTATTAATTTAGAGGTATTGGGGGCAAAGGTGAGAAAATGAAGAATCAAGTGCTTTCAAGCCAAACGATTCAGCTTGAGCGAAATCAGGTAAGTTTTTTGGGTCCGAACCTGGAGATGCACGATTGCACCGTAATTTCGGAGGCTGATACGAAAGGCTTGACTTTTGTCGGACTGAGGATGCACGGAGGGATTTTCCATCAGAAGCGAGCTTTGAAGGACTTTCACTTTCATGGCGCACATTTCTCGCGTGTCAGGTTTACGGGCAATTATCTGGGCTGCGATTTTGGCGACTGGGATGACATAAACAGATCATCTGTATCCGAGTGTGATTTTTCATCTGCGCGAATGCACGGGTGCCGTTTGTTAAATTGTGACATGAAGGGGATTCATATTCCCAAATGGCCATGCTTTTGCTTATCTAATCCGGCGGAAGCACGGGATTTTGTGAACTCACGATCATGGCCGAAAAAGATCGGCCTGAATTTGGATGTTTTTACGGATGAGGATCGGGAATGTGTCGCTACGTTTGGTGATGCCAGTGTGCTGGCCAAGGAAAGCGGCTTGCCTTTGAGTGAAGTGCGTTCGCTATTAATGGTAATACCGGGAATTCATATTATTGACTGATTTTTAGCCGTTTTCTGAATGACCCTTGCATAGATGAAAGATATGCAGTTTTTAATTTAGAGGTTGAAACGCACAAAGGCTGCCGGGAGAGCGGCCTTTTTGTGTGATCGGGGTGAGGGATTCGTGAAATCGTTTGGCAAAGACACGAAAAAGATTACGGTAAACGGTTGTTTGTTTCATTGTGTGATTAATCCATTTCCGCGTAATGAAGATGTCGGCTTTAGAGTGTATTCTTCGAAAACTTCCTTTTTTGAAGTTCGCTTTTCGTGGAAGGGCACCTGGTACATCAACCTGCATCGGCCGCATACGTGCGCCAGCTTGATTAAATATGCCATTGAGCAGGGATGGGACTTTGCCCAAGAGAAGCAAACGATGAAAATTGAACAAGGTGATTTTCTTATTGATAAATTAGGGTTAGATGAGCGGGGGTGAACAGGTGACGTTAAGAAACAAAGGGTCCCGGAAAATCGTTGTAGGAAACGAACCATATCGCTGGGTTATCTCCGCAGCTTCAAAAGGACATCTTGCCTTAATTGCGGAACACGGGCAGGAAAAAGGGCGGAGGCTTCAAGTAAATATCGAATCGGATATCAATGATTATTGGTTGGAGTTTCCATACGTGGACAGCTTGAACTTGAAGATTGTTACGCCGAAGGAAGTGGCAACGATGATTTCTCAAGCCATCGAACAAGGATGGAATCCTAAAGAGAAGGGGCCGCCGATGGTTTTCGATTGGAGCGAGGAAGTGTTGGCTGGAAGGTAAAACACGAACTTCATTATTGATGGAAGGAGACCCGGGTTTCAGTGGCATACTCCCGAGGGAGATGCTTGCTCCCGGACTGGCTTGACAAATTGGGATTATCCCAAGCTGAATATTCTCGCCGTTCCGGTCGATCCAAACGAGTTATTTCGCATTTTTGCAACGATACACGCGTTATGCTGGGGGTATGCTGCTTTGGTTGGGGAAGTATCGTAAAAGTACCGCACCAGCTTATCAATTGGCTGGCAGGCCTTAATCATGGGAGGATGCTATGGTCGATGAACTAAATCGGTTGCTCGAAGATTTACACGATCTTCAAACTTACTGGAGTACCGAAAATTTCCCATGCTAGACCAGAAGAAGTATATGCTGTTGATCGCATGTTTGTATGAGAAAGAGTCCCAGCCCACTTAAT
>NZ_BSDJ01000047.1 GCF_027925525.1 Paenibacillus tyrphae
TAAAGCTCAATTCGTTTACTAGCTTATTTGAATCTCAAATGAGATTCGCACGTTACTCGTTGTTCAGTTTTCAAAGAGCAAGTTTGTCTTACTCAACGTTGCTGCCGAAGCAGCGAGAAATAATATATCATGTTAACCACTTGAAAGTCAATAGCATTTTTTTCTTCCAACCCGTCTCGAAAGTACGAATCAATCGAAGCAGATCATCTGTTTATTTGCTTGACTCACGACCGCCTCTCAACGGCCGGAATAACAATATATCATGTTAATTGATAATAAGCAAATAACAATTTCTTCCTTTTAGATAGTCACTTCTCTTTTGCATAAATGTTAGGTGCCGTTCTGTTTGAGCAAATCTGATAAAAGGAAATCCCTTTACAGAAAACTGTTTAAAGGGGTTCCCCTCACCAGGTTTACATGGCTAGTTTATATTTCAATTTAAAGTCATGTCTTGATGTGAGTTATATGATCATTTGAGACATAAACAGCCCATTTTAGGCTGTTTTTTAACATCAATGTGAGACTGTTTATAATATCCGATTGGACAAACCTTATATTTTTATAAGATAACCTTAGACAAACATCATTTTCTTAGTCATCTTGATAGGGGAGAACAGCAGCATAAACCAAGGGAAGTGGAGCGGTGTTCATATGCTCGGCGCCGTCTTATGCCTTAAAAAACAGTAAATGCAATTCCTTGTCCGGAATTAAAGAACAAGAAATTGCAAATATTAATAACGTTCGCCGCGTACAGATCGATATAGGAATCAGGTTCGGCAGTGGCAGTTATCATCCGGGTTTATTCGATGATTCCAAGTTCCAAAGCTTTCATAACAGCTTCTTCCTTGTTGCTGACGCCAAGCTTAGTATTAACTGAGCTGGCGTAGTTTCTGACCGTGCCGACCGACAAATACAATTTGGACGCTATCGTCTTGTACCGGTGACCTTTGGCGACAAGCTGCAATATTTCGATTTCTCTGGGTGTCAAATCATAGGTATCAGCCGTATTCGATCGCGGTAATACGCTGCTCTCATCGAGCTTTTCAAATATTTTGCGGGACATTCCCTGTTCGATCAACGTGTCTCCACGGTGAATAATCCGTATCTTATTAGCTAACTCAAGTGGCTCCGTCGTTTTCAGCAGGAAACCGTCCGCGCCGTTGCGCAGTAAATCCCGCGCTTGCTCGCTATCCTGAAACGTGGTGAAAATCAATACCCGGATATGAGGCCACTGCTCCTTGATGATCGTGGTCGCTTCCGCTCCACCCTTGCGCGGCATGTCCAAATCCATGAGCACCACGTGAGGCTGAAGACGTCCGCACAAGTCGACAGCTTGCTCGCCGTCCTCAGCCAAGCCGGCTATGACCAAATCCGGGAATTTGTCCAGCAGCGTCCGCAAACTTTCTCGAATAAACGGTTGGTCATCGACAATCAGCAAGCGTATCTCCTCTTCCAACGTCTCCGCTTGTCGGGGCAAAGTACAAGTGACCCGTGTCCCGTCCCCCGGTTTCGTAAAAACGGATACTTGGCCCTGCAAATTCATCGCTCGTTCCTTCATCGCGTTAATGCCGAACCCCTCGCGCCACTCTTCCATCCCTCGCCCGTTGTCCTGCACCTCAAGCCTCGTAAATTGCTGTTCGAATTGTAGTGAAACGGTCATTTCCGTCGCCTCGCCGTGACGAACGGCATTTGTAAGCGACTCTTGCATACAGCGAGTCAAGGCCATTTTCGCTTGCCGTGACAACATATACTCCTCTCCCAACACTCGGAAAATGACATTGACCTGGGCATGCTCCTGAAATTCATCTCCAAGCAGCTGCAGAGACTGAATCAGCGAATCCTCTGCTGATCCCATTTGATGCAAATAGCCCCTCACTTCCTCGATGCTTTTGCGGCCCAGTTCAAGCAAGGAATCTAGTCTTTGTATGCCTGTTTCGGTAACAAGCTCGGCACGCAATGTCTCCATTCCCATGATGATGGAAGTATACGCATGCCCAACCGTATCGTGGAGCTCCCGCGACAGCCTATTTCGTTCTTCCGTCAGCGTAATGCGCTCGATCTGGGACATATATTGCTCGAGCACCGCGTTTTGCTTACGAATCGTTTCATTTTGCCGATGATTGACGATCAATAAATGAAAGGCGAAGCCCATCACATAAGCAAGCCCATAATAACTGATCGTAATCCAGTAATCGTTGCTTTGCGCTACCGTATAGAACAAGGCGGGGAAAATAAGGATCGTGGCCGGAGCTGTCCAACGATAAGATCGGTGGGCGCTATTCGCCGCGATGAGAAACGCAGAGACAAGAAATGAGACGAAAGCAACAGGGAACAATGAAGTTAAATAGATGCACAGTCCGCCATAGATCAGCATTTCCGTGAACAGGTAGTATTTATAACTGAGCTGCAAGCAAAGCCAAGGAATGGAGAAGGCAGCGATTCCCCAGAAAACAACGATCCAAAGCGGTAGTGTCAAACCTTCCTGAACACTGATCATCGTGATGATGAGCGTAGTGCTGTTTATAAAGCGGGTCGCCAACATAATCCAGTCATACCATATCCACCGTTTAACGATGTCCATCAATTCGTTTCAACCCCTGTTATCCAACGTCTGATATTTTTCATAGCTATCATCTTAACTGTCGAATCATGATGCGAGTATAACCTCCGATTGATTTCACCAAGCGATCGGCTAGCTTGAAGCTGATCAAAGCAAATGCGGCTCCGACCGCCATTACAATGAGCGATTTTGCCAAAGTATCTACACGCATAATAATAACATTCATATCAATGTAACGATACAGCAGTGGAGTCAGGAGTAACATAAAAGGAGCTACATAGAGCGCTGCGGCACTGACGAGGCTGATAAGCCCAATCACTAATTTCTGCATCAACCAATAGACGGCGACCCAATTGCGACGATCCGTCAGCTCGGATTTGGCTTGAGTCCACACCGATCCTTCCGTTGTCGCTTTCTTGTCGTATGGGGCAATCGTAACATCGGTATAAATTTTTGTTTGCGTTCGCTCAAATTGAATAAACGTTGCAGTTGTTCGTAAAACATGAGTGACTAAAGGAATGCCAATGACTGTAAAAGAAAGGCTTAAACTAAACGATAGAGCAACCAGATAGAAGCAAAAGTAAAACAAACCTGTAGCAAAAGTCAATAATAAAAAATAACCATTTTGGATGAAACCTGTCACAATGTTCTTCATAGGTTCATCGCTCCTCTCCAGTAATACCCGTATCGTACAGCTTCCTGTGTCATTTGCGCCAGTGTAAAAATGTCATGTGATACTTTCCAAAGAGAGGATTATCCCGAAAACAAAAAAACAGCTGTTTAATCGGCATTCAAGAGATTGTATTATTGTCATCGGACAAAGACGTTTCGCAATTTCGAACCCAAAGAACCTTCATGATCTCCCACTTCGCTTCGGTAATTTGAGGTATGTGCTTCAATGGAGCGTTGACTCCTCTCTGGATAAATTGACTACTTGCGTAATCCAAAATAACATATTACAAACGTAGTCCTGGATTGTCAAATGATAAGTTATTTGGATTCAGTCAACGAAATGATTTGTTTTCGCGGTGTGGCCGTTGTGCGCCCAGACGATCGACTTCCCAAATTTCTCCTCCGTCCATCTGGCATTTTCGTACATCGCAATATCATACTGATTGTAAAAGTCTTTAGGTTTCTCCGGTAAGTATCCCATCATTTTGGTAAACTGTTCGATGACGGCAGCATACTGTTCGATCCAGGTGAATTCTGGGGATTCCCCGTTCAATTGTATTCTGTTCGAGCAACCTACGAATTTCTTCGGTGTCTTCATGATATTTGTTTTTCATTTCTTCCGAAAGATTCATGTAAATGTAACGCATCCTTCGTTCGGAGATAAGGTCTTTAAACTTATCGTTCAAAAGTGGCACAAGTTCCGGTTTATGCAGTTGCACATACTCTATGATTGATTCATAGACATTTTCGCTAATCGTTTTCACATGCCTATGATACGCACTTTTTGATCATTGTCTGGATTGTTATTATAGACCCGAATCCATTCAAAGATGTCGGATCGAGCCATCCGAGACCGAGTCCGACACGCCCGCCTTCACCTGCTTCGAACACATCTCCCACGCTGCCGCATCAACGATGACGGCAACAAGCGTCTCCCGCCAACCCAACTCTAGCAGCCGCTTCAGAACGAGGGTCAAATCCATGCTAGCGCCTGCCGCGGGTTATCGCCGGTATCCGACAAAATGACCGATCTCGGCGCCTCCTCTGCCGCCGCTTGTAACGCATCATCCAAGGAATAAGCTTCTGTCGTGAAGCCGAATTGCTCACTTCGGTCCCAGAAAGCATTGGGCGATGAGCCGTCATATGACAGTAAATACGCGTCATGGTGACATAATGCATCTTGGCAGTATGACAATTACTTTGCAATACTCGGGGAGACAAATCGCTTCGCAACGAATGTCAAACAATAACCCTAGGGAGGAAAAAAATGAACAAGAAATTATTAACGAGGCTGGCGCTTACTACAATATGTAGTATAAGTTTGGCCGGTTGTTCCACAGAAGAAATCCCATCAACACCATCCAGTTCGGGCAATACGCCTGCATCTAAACTTGAAACTGACATGAAGGACAACCAGACTCCATTACAGTGGCTGGAGAAGAATGCAATCAAATTAACAACAACTGAGCCTCGTGCTTCTTTGGAAGATTTACAACCACTTAAAGAGATGATAGGATCCGCTTCTATTGTTGGTTTAGGCGAAGCTTCTCATGGCATGCATGAAATCTTCACAATGAAACAACGTATCGTACAGTATATGGTTACGGAATTGGGGTTTACAAACCTTGTCTTAGAAGAGAACTGGGGGAACGGATTGATGCTTGATCGCTATGTTCTTACAGGTGAAGGGCATCCAAGCAAAAATCTCAGCCCCACGTTTAACAATAAAGAAGAGACACAGATGTTGGAATGGATTCGTGACTACAATGCCAATCCCAAACATGTCAACAAAGTACGTGTAATCGGGATGGATCAACAAAAATTAGATGAACATGTGTTTAACAAAATTTCGGACTATATCCAACAATATCATCCGAATTTGATTTCTCAATTAAATGGCAAAATGAAAGAGCTTATTCCCGCAACAAAAGATGAGCAAAGTTTTGCGGAACTGCCCAAAGATGAGAAAGAAAAGCATCTTTCCAATGCCCGGTCTATTATTGAGCTGCTAGAAAAAAATGAAGCTAATACCGGCAAGCAAAAAGAAGATTACGCATGGGCATTGCATAGCGCCCGTATTATCGAGCAATTTATTTATATGTTTGCAGCTGAAGAACAGCCGGAGTTCTTCTTAAGACATGATATTGCAATGTATGAAAATGCGAAGTGGACACAAGAGCAATGGGGGAAAACCATTGTATGGGGTCATAACGGACATATATCCAAAACCAATATTCTTCCATTCGTATATCCGGAGATGTCAGGACAACATTTGGCTAAACATTACGGCGACAAATACGTATCCATCGGGACTTCAATCAATTCAGGTTCATATAACGGTATTAATGAAAGCGGCAAATTCGGTCCTTACGGAACGGTTAAAAGCGATGACCCCAATAGTATTAACTATACCTTCGGACAAGTCAAACAAGATCAATTTTTTGTAGACTTGCGCAAAGCAAGCGGTTCGGTGAAAACTTGGTTAGATGAAACCCGTCCTCTATTTGCCGGAATAACAAAATTGGGACCTCAAGTACCTTTGTTTGTAGACGCTGCATTCGGCAAGACATTTGACATCTTTTTCTATATCAATAAGGTCACTCCATCACAAATGAATGAATAATACGACGATTCCATAATCAAAAGGAGAAACGAAATGAACAAAATTTCTATGCTCACTGTATCGACAATGATTACCGCGACTCTATTACTGCCATTACAAGGAACTGGTATTGCAAAGCAGGCGGATCCCCTCGTTACTACTTACAGTCAAGATTCGCAGACCAAAGCCAAGCAACTTATCGATGAAGCTGCTAACCAACAAAATATACCGGGCATAATTGTAGCTTCCTTAAACAAAGGATCAAAATGGGCATATGCTTCCGGTGAAGCAAGCATTTACGGTACTGACCCGGTTAAGACGAACTTTACTTTCCGGATCGGTAGTCTAACAAAGACGTTTACTGCAATGGTCGTTCTTCAGCTTGTTGATGAACAAAAACTGAACCTGGATGACACGATAGAAAAATGGCTGCCTGATGTTGTTAAGGGTACTGAATATGAAGGGGATCATATCACGATTCGGCAACTATTAAACCAAACAAGCGGTATTCCTGACTATTCAGATCACCAGGATTTTCTCGATAAATTTCTCCCAAACCCGTTACATTCCTTTACTGCTGACGAATTAGTTCGTACTGGACTGAACATGAAGGCAATCTCTAAGCCTGGAGAGAAATGGGTTTATTCCAATACGAATACGGTACTGGCAGGGATGATTATTAAGAAGGCTACTGGAGAAACATACGGGGAACATATTAGGAAACGTTTCATAGCTCCCCTTAAGCTAACGAGCACTTATGTACCCGACGACTACTCGTTTATTCCAGGTGAACATGCACGAGGATACTTCGTACTCGACGGTCAATTCATAGACAGAACCGAAATGAATCCCTCTTGGGCAGATGCTGCGGGATCTATGATCTCCACAGCGGATGATATGAATACATTCTTCCATGCTATACTTAGTGGCAAGCTATTAAAACCAGCTACTTTAGATCAGATGTTAACTGGGGTTGAATCTCCAGCAGGTGAATACGGCTTGGGGATCGCTGGAATAAAGCTGACGAATGGTATTACGATTTGGGGGCATGGCGGCAACGTTCCAGGATTCGCAACGTTCACAGGTGGAACTCGCGGCGGGGATTATGTACAAACCCTTAATATCAATGCGATGCCTTCTGATAATACGTTGCCTCTTTCCAAAAGCATTGCCGAGCAACTCATTTGCTCTTCATCACATTAAGAACACCAGCAAGCTGGCACCGGAAATTTCCTATTCCGGTGCCAGCTTGCTGCCATTTCGGCCCCGACCGTTTCCTCTGCCCGCGACGGAATGTCCGAGATAAACAGTCTCAAACTATCTTATAAACAGTCTCAATTTACGTTATAACTCACAACTTGATACATTAGTTGTCTCACAGCCCCCGCTGCCGCATCGCCTCGAACAGAACGACGGTAGCGGCCATCGCCGCGTTCAGCGATTCGGCGCTTCCCTTCATCGGGATAAGCACCTGATGCCGGGCGAGCTGCCGAACTTCTTCGGAGACGCCTTGCCCTTCGTTGCCGATGACAAACCACGTAGATTTGCGAAAATCGTGCTCGTAGCAGCTAACCGCTCCTTGCAAGCTTGTAGCGACAACCTGTACACCGGACTCGGCCGCCCGCGGCAGCCATTCGGTCAAGTCGCCTTGGACGATCGGCAGATGAAAAAGCGACCCCATTGTCGAGCGCACCGTTTTCGGGTTATACAGATCGACGGTCCCTTTGCCGAGCAGTACGCCGGAGGCGCCGACCGCATCCGCGCTGCGGATGATCGTGCCCAGATTGCCGGGGTCTTGGATGCCGTCGATGACGACGACCAGCCCGTTCGGCTCACTGGCCGCGAGCAGATCGCTTCCGCGCCACGGCAGCTTCGGGACGACCGCGAATACGGGCTGCGGCGTCTCAGTGTCCGTGCATTTGGCCAGCACGGCTTCCGTTACCGGGACGCATTCCGCTCCTTTGGCCGCCGCATCCTCCAGCAGCCCGGCAATCGCTTGCTTCTTATCAGCGGCGTAAACCAATACCTCGGGCACCAGGTCGCCGGTGCGGAGCGCCTCCTGCACGAGATGGACGCCTTCGATCAGGAAGCGCCCCTGCTTGTCCCTCCCTTTACGGCTGAGCAGCTCGGTCCACTGCTTTACCCGCGGGTTTTGAACCGAGCTAAGGATGGCCGATTCACTGGAAACTGTCTTTTTTTTATCGTTCATACGATTTCTTTTGCCCTCTATTCCGCAAACGTCTTTTCAAAATTTTTCAAATCCTCGTTCGTCCCTACGACAACCAGAATGTCGTTATATTTTATGATATCTTCGGCGTGCGGAGCGATGTTCATCTTGTCTCCGGTTCGGATCGCCATCACGTTGCAGCCGTATTTGGCGCGAATATCGAGCTCTCTCAGATTACGGCCGACCATTTGCCCAGCCGCTTGAACCTCGACGATGCTGTAGTCTTCCGAAAGCTCGATGTAATCGATAATGTTGGATGAAATTAAATGATGGGCCACCCGAACGCCCATATCGCGCTCCGGATAAATAACCTTATCCGCCCCTACTTTTGCGAGCACCTTGCCGTGCAGCTCGTTCTGCGCCTTGACCACAACCTTCGGCACGCCGATTTCCTTGACGATGATCGTTGTCAGAATACTAGCCTGAATATCTTGTCCGATTGCGACGATGACGACGTCGAAATTTCGCAATCCGAGCGCACGCAGCGCTTCTTCATCGGTGGAATCGGCCTGAACGACGTGCGTCACAATATTCGACACTTCCTGCGTCCGTTGCTCGCTGCTGTCGATCGCCAGCACTTCAAAGCCGAGATTCGATAACGTTTTGGCAACGCTGGAGCCGAAGCGTCCCATGCCGATGACGGCGAATTGTTTTTTCATCCGTGCTCATCCCCCTTCTCATTTCTTTATTATATCAAGAAGCGCGGCAGTTCACCAAAGTTCGTGCCGAAGCATGAAACTAATTCAAGCGGAGCATATTAATAAAAGCGAAATCGCATCAACCAAGTGGAAAAGACAACAAAGCGAGGAACTGCCATGAACCTGAATTTGCGGCAAGCGATCATTCAGCGCATGCATGACAAAAGCAACGAAGAGCTCTTTGAAGTTATTGCGGATTCGATGGATGCGGAAGAACGTGTGCTGCCGGGCCTTGGAGTACTGTTCGAAATTATTTGGAAGCATAGCGAAGCGGAAGAGCAGAACCAGATGGTCGCGACGCTCAAAGAGCATTTGGCTTAAAGCGCGGTAAAAAGCGTGCGGGGAACGGTCCCTGCACGCTTTTCCGTCATATTATAATGATTTGAAAATACCGCCGGCCAGCCCGGGCCACGTTCAAATCGGCGCAAACCGCGCTTCAAGCTCCGGATTCCCGGTCAAATTTTGCAAATAGACTCCGGTGATTTTGCCGCAGCCGACGGTGCCCACTTATAAGTCAAGTCTCCGGGCCGCTTCCGCCCGTCCATCAGAAGCCCACAGCAAGCCGCGCCGCATCATTTCGTTCACCTGCGTTATTTTCAGAATGTCCGTCTGATGACCAAAGCGAGCAATAGAATACTCTCCCTGCTCCCCACCATTTCGTCCAGACGACGGGCATATCGACGGCGCCATTCGGCGAATGAGGTCCAAGCGCAACCGGGAACCGCGTTGTCGCCAGAACGTTGACCGCAGGGTCGACATGCATATAATACTGCTCGCTCCGCACGCGGAAATTGCCGATGCCTTCCAGCAGCGGGTTGGAGTTCGGGATAAGCTTGACTTCGTAATCCACTTCGTTGTTTCCAGGATGAGCGACCCATTGTCCGCCGGTCATAAAATGCCATTCGACGTCCGTGCGGAACGCGTCGCACATTCCCCCGTGGCAGCCGGCAAGACCGGTGCCATTCTGAACGGCCGCCGAGACGTTCCGAATGAGCGCGGGATCGGCTTCCCCCATCGACCATACCGGCACGATCAGGTCCAGCGTCTTCAGCTTTTCCCCATCGGCAAACGCCTCAAGGGTATTCGACACTTCCACTACGAACTCTGCGTCCATCAACAGGTCCCGGAACAGGCCGGCGATTTCCTCGGGTTGATGCCCAGGCCAGCCGCCCCAGACGATTAATGCTTTTTTCATCCCTCGATATCCCCTTTCTATACTTCCTGGACGGAAACCCAGCGGCGCTCCGCGATCGACAGATCGACCGCTTCCAGCACCTGCTGGCTCTTGACGCCGTCCCTGAAGTTCGGCACCGGCTGCCGGTCTTCCCCAATCGCCTGCAGCAGCTCGACCGTCTCGTGAATTAAGGTGTGCTCGTAGCCGAGCGTATGGCCGGGAGGCCACCACGCTTCCGCATACGCATGAGACGGATCGGTCGCCAGCACGCGCCGGAAGCCCTGCAAATCGTCCGGGTCATCGGCAAAAAAGACCTGCAGCTCGTTCATCCGCTCAAAGTCGAATTTAACGCTGCCTTGGCTGCCGTTGATTTCAAACGCATTTCTGCAGCGGCAGCCCCCTGCGATCCTCGTCGCCTCGAAGCTGCCCAGCGCCCCTCCCGCGAACCGGGCAAGGAACAAGGTAGCGTCGTCGACCGAGACGGGACCGCGAGCTTGTTGTCCGTTCGCTGTCGCACCTGCCGCCGATTCCGGCAGCGGCCTTTCCTTGACGAACGTTTCGTTCATTCCGACGACTTCCGTCATATCTCCGATCAAGTAATGAGCCAGGTCGATCAGATGCGCGCCCAAGTCGCCGTGAGCGCCGGAGCCGGCCACTTCCCTCCGCAGCCGCCATACGAGCGGGAACTCCGGATCGATAAGCCAGTCCTGCATAAACCAGGCGCGGAAGTGATAAATTTGCCCCAGGCGGCCTTCGTCGATCAGCTTCTTCGCCAGCCGAATCGCGGGAACGAAGCGGTAATTAAAGCCGACCATATGCTTGACGCCGGCCGCTTCCACAGCCCTGAGCATTTGACGGGACTCGGCCAATGTCAAAGCAAGCGGCTTCTCGCAGAACACATGCTTGCCCACAGCGGCGGCGGCCAGTACGATCTCCTTGTGCACATGGCTCGGCGCATTAATATCGACCAGATCGATATCTTCGCGCTGCAGAAGCTCCCGCCAGTCGGTCGTGCAGCTTTCCCATCCGAATTGCTCCGCCGCTTGCGCCACGGCTTCGGTATCGCGCCCACAGATCGTCTTCATCACAGGTTCCGGCACCTTCGGAAAAAACATCGGTACATCGCGGTAAGCATGGCTGTGCGCCTTGCCCATAAATTTGTACCCGATCATCCCTACGCGGACTTGTTTCATCTTCGGTTCCTCCCTCCGTTGACCTGTGACTTATTACCCTTCATCGTCCCTTATCGAATCGAGCGCAGCGACGATGTTACCGCAGGATGCGGCACGATTGCCGTACAACAAGCTTCGTCTCCAGCTTAAGTCTGAAGCTCTCCGATGCGCCGTCCCCATCGTTTCCTACACCGATGCGTCTCAGCACCCGCTCTGCCGCCAGCCGGCCCATCTCGTAAAATGGCACGGCGACGCTCGTGAGCGGCGGGTCGGTCACGCGGGCGGCCTCCGAATCGTCATACCCGACAATCGCATAATCCCGGCCGGGAACGTGCCCGTACTCGCGAAGCCCCTGCATCAAGCCGATCGCCATCCGGTCGTTCGAGGCGAACACCGCCTCAATCCGGCTCAAGTGCGGATGCATCGCCGATGCCGCTTTCATCCCGCTCGTGCGGCTGTAGTTGCCTTCGTAGTACAGATGCGCGGGCAGGTCGCCCGGAGCCTTGGCATCCGCCGGCAGCAGTCCCGCTTCGCGCATGGCCTGCATGTATCCCCGCAGCCGGTCGCCACTGTTGGAAAATTCGGGCGAGCCGCTCAAAAACGCAATGTCCCGATATCCCAAGTCGAGCAGATGCCGTACCGCGCGGTAGCTTCCTCCCTCATGATCCGCATCTACTTCATTGAACCGCTCTCCGCTAATATGCTGGTTGATCAGGCAAAACGGGAACCCGCCGTCTTCCAATTTTTTCAGCTCCGCCCGCTCCGAGGGCGTATCCGTCGCTCCGAGGATCACGCAGGCATCCACCTTCTGTGAACGAAAAATACTGCTGTAATCGCTTTCCTCTCCGGGAACGCGGAATTTCAGCAGCATATCGTAGCCTGAAGCCTTCACCTGCTCCCCGATTCCGCTAAGCACTTCGGAGAAATAGTATGTCGAGAAAATGTGCACCTTCGGCACGTAAGGCAGCACGACGCCCAAGTTGCCGCTTCTGCGGCGGGCGAAGCTTTGAGCAATCGCGTTCGGATGATAATTTAATGTTTTGGCGGCCTGAAGTACCCGCAGCCGGGTCTGCTCTTTCATCGGACCGACGTCGTTGAATACGCGGGAAACCGTCGCTTCGGATACGCCCGCCAGCTCTGCAACTTCCTTTCGGGTTACGATTTCAGCCACCTCTTTTTCAATAATGTACGCGCGTTCATTATCTCATGCTCTCTCTTTGTATGTCAACCCTGAATACCGGCGTTCATTTCAATAAATAGTAAACATTTTCACCTATTGACACCTAGTGAATTATGGGAAACGATTAACTACATAACAACGTTCATTAACGAACGAAAACTGAGGGGAGAGATATCGTTGGACACCTTATTGTATTTAGAGGAGCTGGCATTAATAAGGCCTGACAACCGTTTTAAGGCGCAGCTGTGTCTTGGCGGCCGTACATACCCATATGAAGATACGGAAGCATTGAGCCTCCTGCATGAACAGGAGCTGGCTTATTACCGGAAACTTCAATATAAAAGAAAGCACAGCTTTGTGCTCGGCCGCTACTGCGCGAAGCAGGCGATCTCCGCTTACACTCGTATGGCGGAACCTCAGCTTCGGCAAATATGGGTGCAGCCGGGGGTGTTCCAGCAACCGGTCATCATGCTTCCGCGAACCGAGCCTCTTCAGATCACCATTACGCATTGCGATCATATCGCGGCTGCCATTGCGTTCCCGGAGGCCCACCCGTTAGGGATCGACTTGGAGAAAATCGACAGCGCCAACGTCAGTGCCATTGAATCGCAGATTACAGCTTCCGAGAAGCAAATGATCGCGGACACCTCACTCGAATACGAGGCCGCGCTAACGATGCTGTGGACCTCCAAGGAATCCTTGTCAAAGATCTTGAAGACCGGACTCATGACCCCGCTCCCCGTGTATGAAATCAATCATATGGACATCAGGCAAGACTGCATCGTCACCAGCTACACGAACTTCGCCCAATATGGTACCGTTTCGTTCCGCATCGGCCGCCATATGTGCTCGATCACCCATCCGAAAAGAACCGAATTCAAAGTGAACATCCCGGAGATTCAGCGGCTTTTTGGTACATTGTATGCCGCCGATGCTCGGTGACCGGAGGCTACACGAAAGGGATCGCTAACCCAACGGGGTCAGCCGATCCCTTTTTATCGAGATGGCATCCTGGGTGTTGACTTGGAGCCGACTCCAGCGGATAGAATACGGAAAAGAGAGGCGGTGATGAACATGTACACAATCCGGCAAGCGGCCGAGCTTACAGGGTTTAGTCCCGATACCCTGAGATATTACGAAAAGATAGGTATATTAAAGTCGCCCCCAAGAGGTCCGGGCGGTGTACGTAAGTATAGCGAAGATAACGTTCGTCTATTGGCATCTTTGAATTGTCTGAAGAAAACGGGATTATCGCTGGAAGAGATTAAGGAGTTTTTTCAGGAAGGCCAATGTTTCGCGAATCATTCCTCCGTGTGGGAGCTTGACGAGATCCAGACGTTGTCGAGCCGAAGAAAGATTCTTTCGGGGCATTTGAACAGAATGGTACAACAACGCCGGGAGCTGGATAACATCATTCAACTTACAAGAGAGAAACTGGACTATTACGATAAGAT
Organism: Paenibacillus tyrphae; assembly: GCF_027925525.1. Taxonomy (GTDB): domain Bacteria; phylum Bacillota; class Bacilli; order Paenibacillales; family NBRC-103111; genus Paenibacillus_G; species Paenibacillus_G tyrfis_B. The sequence goes on from NZ_BSDJ01000047.1 coordinate 13,740, forward strand.
GTTGAACGAACATGTAAACTTAGAAGAAGATAAGGAGGTTTCAAAATGAAGATAGCTTCTATCGGCTCGGGAAATATGGGCGGAACCTTGGGAAAAAGGTGGGCTGCGCACGGGCATCAAGTGATGTTCGGCTCGCGCGATCCGCAAAGCGACAAGATGCGAACACTGCTCCAGGAGGCCGGAACCAACGCTCAAGCAAGAACGGTGCAGGAAGCCGCTGCCTTTGGCGAGGTGATCCTTCTGGCAGTTCTCCCTTCCGATGTAGAACGCGTCTTGGAAGAAGCAGGGGACCTTCGCAATAAAATCCTCATCAATTGCACAAACCGCTTTGACGGAAAATCCGCGGATATGGAAGTCCAACGACTGGCACAAAACGCCCGAATCGTTCGGGCTTATCACACCCTGCCCTGGGAAGTATTGGCGAACCCTCAATACGGAACGGGCAACGCAACTGCGTTTCTGAGCGGCGATGATGCCGAGGCCAAAGAAATCGTTGCCCGACTGTCCCGCGACATCGGCCTCGATCCGGTGGACGTGGGCGATTCGGCCAGCATGGAGAAGATAGAAGCAGCTATAGGGACGCTTTGGAGCATACTCTCTCCTCAATTTGGACGCGATTACGGTTTGCGGATATTAAGGCGGGGTATGGACAACCCGGTTCTAAGCGGAAGTTAGCGGAAATCAAGCGCCTATATGATCGTCAATCCAAGACAAGCCCGGCAAGCAGAGGGCTTGTCTTTGTGCATCCCCCGAGCGCAATAATCCGTTCGGCCTCCCGCTTGACTTGCTATCCCGCTTGGAAGCCTCTATGCTGGAGGTAACAGACTTAACCGAACCATTCCGACTTCGATGGAGGTGCCGCCATGAAACTGTTGATCGCGGAGGACGATACGTCCGTTTGCGAAATGCTGCATTTGTTTTTTCAAAAAGAACAGTACGATACGACCTTCGTTCATGACGGGCTTAGCGCTCAGGAACAGCTTGACCGGTACACATGGGATTTTGTCATCCTGGACTGGATGCTTCCCGGCAAGGATGGATTGGCCCTATGCAGAGATATACGCCGTAAGGGGGAAACGCCGGTCATCCTGCTAACGGCTCGGGATCAGGAGCAGGACCGGATTATGGGGCTAGAGCTCGGTGCCGACGATTACGTCAGCAAGCCGTTCAGCCCGATGGAGCTGATCGCCCGCATGAAAGCCGTGCTTCGCCGGTACCATCGAGGCGGCGGGGCTGAGGCCGAAGGAGCGGCCGAGCCGCATGAGCTGCTCAAGCACAAGACGATTGTCGTCAACCTGTCCTCCCGCACCGCCACCGTCGGCGGGAATACGATCAGCAACTTAACGCCGAAAGAATTCGACCTGCTCTCGCTGTTCGTCCGGTATCCCAGACGCGTCTTTACCCGCGAACAGCTGCTGGAAAGCGTGTGGGGCTACGATTATTTGGGCGAAGAGCGTACGGTCGATGTCCATATCAAGCGGCTGCGCAATAAGGTATCTTCGCCGGAGCACCCGCTGATCGTGACCGTCTGGGGCGTGGGCTACAAGCTGGAGGAATGACAATGAAGCTGAGCCATCTTCGGCCGCGCTTCCGCTTTACGTTTTTCCAGCGGCAGTTTCTATCCCATCTTCTTCTGTCGATGCTCATTCTCGTCCTGCTGGCGGCCGGATTTACTTACTATATGAAGGAGCGGACATTCGACAACGAGACGGAAGAACTGGCCAGCGTCTCCAAAGGAATCGTACGCCTGCTCGCAAAAGACGGTGATGACCCGACCAGCGCGCTTCAAGCGTATCGCACCCTGCTGGCCGAGCGCCGGACGTCGTTCATCCTGCTGGACCAAGCCGGCGAAATCGCTTATCGCGATCCGAAAATGCCCGGTGCCCTGCGCGGCAAGGCGTTCTTGGACGAGCTGCGGTCGCACATGTCCAACACCAAGGACAACGAAAGCTTCATCGTCGAACGTGGAGCCGAGGAGCCGTGGGTCGTCGTTTACAAGCAAACCAAGCTGAAGCCGCAAAAAACCGAGCTGCACCTCTTCGTCTTCTCCCCGCTTCATGGCATTCAAGAGACGATGGAGGCGCTTAACCAAGCGCTGATCTATATGATCGTCGTTATTTTCGTATTGGCCGTCGCGGTCAGTTGGATATTCTCCCGAAGCATGAGCACCAGCATTCTGTCGCTGCGCCGAACGACCCGCCAAATCGCTGCGGGAGATTATGCCGCCCGATCCACGGTGCGCCGGTCGGACGAGTTGGGTGAGCTCGCAGGCGACTTCAACTCCATGGCCCAGCAGCTCGAGCTCGCCCTGCATAAGCTGCAGCAGTTCGAGACGCGGCGCCGCCATTTTATTATGGACGTGACGCACGAGCTGCGCACGCCGCTTACCTCGATCCGCGGCATCATCGAAGGGCTGAAGAACGATCTCGTTCCCTCGTCGGAGGAGCGGGCCAATTATTATGGCATCATCGAGAAGGAAACGTTCCGCCTGATCCGGCTCATTAACGGGCTGCTTGACATGGAAAAAATCGAAAGCGGCCTCATCACGCTGAACAAAAAACGGACGCCGCTCAAAGAGCTGTTCGAAATCGTTCACGAGTCGCTCGAAGTCTTGATTGAAGAGAAACGCCTGCACATTCTTATCGAATGCGGGCCGGACCTGCAGGTGTATGCCGACTACGACCGGCTTATGCAAATTCTCATCAATCTGGTCAAAAACAGCATTCAATTTACGGCATACGGCACGATCCGCTTGACCGGCTCCGAAACGGAAACGCATACCGTCATCGTGATTGCGGACACCGGCCGCGGCATGTCCGAGGAGGAGCTGTCCCTCATCTGGGAGCGGTTCTACAAGGCCGATCCGTCCCGGTCCAAGAGCAACAGCGAGACCGGACTCGGTCTGTCCATCGTCAAGCAGTTGGTCGAAGCCCATGCAGGCACGATCAAAGCGGACAGCACGCCCGGCATCGGCACCACGTTCACGATCACCCTTCCCAAAACAGACAAATCCGCATCCAAGGACAGCGAAGCGGGATAACGCGGATACCGGGGAGCTGCGCAAGGCTCCCCCCCTCATAACAAACGGACGGCTGCTCAGAGCCGTCCGTAAGCTTTTGCGTAACGGTAAATTCTCGCGAAGATGCGCTTATCCTTCAGCTTTCGGAATATATAAGGGTCGGGAGCCGTGTTAATCTCCAAAATCCATGGATGCAGCTTCTGGTCCAGTGCGACGTCCAGCCCGATTTCCTTGAGCCCTCTATACTTCGAACGAAGCTGCCTTGCAACGGAAGTGCCGAGCCTGCGCAGCCCTGAGGTTAGTCTTGACTTTTCAGCGCTCCCGGCATGCCCCTGCAGCAAAACCTCCACAGGCTTGAGCTTTCCTCCATTATGCACATTGGTCACGATCTTGCCCGGCGCAGCGACGCGCCCGATCAGTCCTGTCGTCTGCCATTTCCCGGTCGGAGTCTTCTGCACCATGACGCGAAGATCAAAGCGCCGCTTCTTATATTTGAGCATATGGATACCTTTTTGCACCAAATACAACCGTTTTCGGGTCAATCCCGCGATATGTCTGTACAAGTCATCGTATTGACTACAAGTGTGAATCTTCGTTCCGATATGGCAGCGGTAAGATGCGCCCCCTTCGCCGACCAGCCGCTCCACCCGCATCACGCCGATGCCGTAAGTGCCGCTGTTCGGCTTCACATAGACCATGCCGTGCCGGTCCAGCATCCCCTTCAAGCTATCGCGGTTCAGCTTGCGCGTCTCGGGGATGTATTTGGCCAGCTTCCGGTTCGGAATCACCGCCTTGGTTTTGGCCCATTTGCTCACGACGTAGCTGCTGTAATTCGGTTTGCTCTTCCTCATTTCATCCACCTTTCTTCCTTCGGCCGGAGAACGGCTGGCACCAAGCTGCCCCCCTCTTCCTCTGCAGTACCTTTGACGAACCTTCTGTTCCCGCTATCCGGTTCCTCTGAGCCTGAATCTGGCCTCGTTCGTCCATCATAGTGTATGCCCCCCGCCGAAGCACGGTGAGGTATAGAGGCCTACGGCAGACGGGCGGGACACTCAGAAATCCGCGGTGTGGCCGATTTTCCGCAAAAAAAAGGCAGCTGCCGCGATGCAGGCAACTGCTTCAAAACTTCTTCTACGATTTATAGCCGAGCTTGCGCTCGATTTTTTCAAAAAACGACAAGCCTGCGGCCAACCCGCGACGGGCGATCGTCCATTGGGTGAACAGCTTGTTAACGGCTACGGCGGAGCCGATGCCAAGCAGTGCTCCGACGGTCACGTCGATCGGATAATGTACGCCGGTCCAGATCCGGGATAAAGCGATCAATACGGCCAGCGCAAGCCAGACGTACCCGTCCTTGCGACGGTACAGCCAGATCGAGGTGGCGATGACAAAAGCACCGATGGCATGGCTGCTGGGAAACGATGCATTGGCCGCATGCTCGATCAACTGATGAACCTCGTGGCTGACGAACGGCCGGTTCCGGTAAAACAACATGCCGATCAGCGAACCGATCCCCATCGCCAAAGCAGCGGAACAGAGTGCTTTGGCCACCATCCGGCGGTTCTCTTGCTTTCGGGTAAACCAATACACGAAGATGCCCAAATAAAAGAAATATTCCGCATATTCCGCGAAAAAGCGCATCCAGACGTTAATCGTCGTATGATCGACAGCCAAGCCGTTGATCATTTCAAATAAATCATAGTCCCATTTCAATAACATACGCGATCTCTCCTCTTCCCGTTATCCGTTCCGTTAACGGCTGAACGGCAATTGTACCGTCACCGTCGTTCCCTGGTTCTCTTCGCTTTGCAAACGTATGTCCCCATGATACTTCTCGACAAGCCGCTTGGCGATCGAAAGACCCAGACCGCTGCCGCCGCGTTTGCGGCTGCGGGCTTTGTCCACCCGGTAAAACCGGTCGAACACATGCTCCACTTCCTCTTTCGGAATGCCCATGCCGTAATCGCGGATGACGATGCGCAGCATCCTATCTTCTACCAAGACGGCTGAAACGTGGATTTTGTTTCGTTCGGTCGAATATTTCACTGCATTATCCAACAAAATCAACAAAATTTGTTTGATATGATTGGGAACCAGCCGGATTTTGACGCCTTTCAGCGCATCCACATCCGTCGTAATCTCGAACTCGGGATGGACGACGGAGACGTTCTTTACGATGCGGCCGATGGTCTCCCCCAGATCGAACACCTCGGCGGTGTCGCCGGGACTGGCATTTTCCGCACGGGTAAGCTCCAGCAGCTCCTGCACAAGTCCCTTCAGACGATCAAGCTCCTCTAGCGAAGCGCGAAGCGATTCGTCCACCAGGACCGGGTCGTGCTTGCCCCAACGGTTCAGCATCGACAAATGTCCGGAAATGATCGCAATCGGGGTCCGCAGCTCGTGCGAAGCGTCTTCGACGAATTGCTTTTGCTTGCGGAACGACGTTTCCAATTGATCCATCATCTCGTTGAACACATGGGCCAGCGCCGAAATCTCATCCTTATTATCGTAAAAAGGCACCCGCTCCTGCAGTCCGTTCCGCTGAATTCTTCTCATCGTTTCCGTTATGCTTTGCACCGGTCTCAGCAGACGGCCGGCCAGAAGCAAGCCGCCCAAGCCGCTCAGCAGTATTCCGCCGATACCGCCCAGAATCATGACTAGCGTGATGACTCCTTTCAGCTCGTCGAACGTCTCCAGATTGCTGACGATTTCAATCGTGCCGTGGAATTTCTTCGACACAATCGGGGCGCGCAGAACGAGCAAATGCTCCTCTTGGTGCCACACGCTTTCAAGTTCGGTCTTCGTAACCGGCCGCGGCACCACCCAATCCTCCGGCAGCGCCGTAAGTACCGTCAGCACCGGCTTTCCCTCGCCGTCCAAAATCCGGATCAATTGATTTTTTTGATTGATACTCTGAATAAAATGTCTGCTTCTGACGATTTGACCGGCATCCAGTATATCGCTTTTTTCCGTAAAATAACTTTGTAGCTCGCCCATCGTTTTGCGCACCGATTCCACTTCGCGGCTGCTCATCCATTGGTTGATGCCTATATATTGAACGGCGTTGTAGACCGTAAACAAGACAAACAACATGAAAGCCGACCATAAGGTCATCTGCCATTTAATCGGCAGTCGGGTGAAGCGCATTCGCAGCTTTTTCATGACCGGATGACGTAGCCGATGCCGCGGACGGTTTGAATATAGCTCCGCTGCGCCGGATCGTCGATTTTGTTGCGCAAATAGCGGACGTACACATCGACCACGTTCGTTTCAACTTCGCAGTCGTATCCCCAGACCAGATCAAGCAGCATCGCCCGGCTTAATACCCTGTCCCTATGGGTCATAAGTACAAGCAGCAGCTCATATTCACGCTTGGTCAGGTCCAATGGAACGCCAGCCTTGCTTACGGTTCTGGTCACCGGATCGATCCGAAGATCGCGGTATGTCACCGCTTCTTGCGGTTCGGCCGTCCCCCGCTTGCTCCGCCGGATCACCGCCCGAATCCGAGCCAGCAATTCCTCGATCGCAAACGGTTTCGGCAGGTAATCGTCCGCTCCGCTGTCCAGCCCTGATACGCGATCCATGACGCTATCGCGGGCCGTCAGCATAATGACGGGCGTCGCGAAGCCGGCACGGCGAATGCCACGGCATACCTCGAAGCCGTGTAGTCCCGGCAGCATGACATCAAGCAGAATAGCGTCCCAAGCATCGCGGGTCGCGGTTTCCAGGCCTTCCTGACCGCTCCCGACGACGGTAACGGCATAGCCTTGGTGCATCAATTCCAATTCCATAAAACGGGCGAAATTTCGCTCGTCTTCCACGATAAGAATCCTTTTCATCCTGTTCCCTCTGGCTGCGCTTGAAATAGTAAAAAGCGGCAATGGTCTCGGTTCTATTATTGCCCCTCTGCCGCTGCTTTAACTATACACAACGAAGCTGAAAATTCGATGAGAAAAGAGAAAAATTTCGCTTCCACTAAATCCCTAAAAGTGCAAAAAGCCGGTCGGGCTTCGCGAGCCAACCGACCGGCCATTCAAGGCGTGTCTAGCCCCCGTTCAAGGAAGCCCATACGTTTTGGATAAAGGAATAAGCAAGCGCGACCGCCATCGACCCTACCGAGACGATAACGTATAAACGAAACGGGTTTTTAATGAGTCCGGGATAATGGTCCAGACGTTTGGGAGTTGATACCCCTTGGACGACGTCAAAATGATGAATCGCGTCGTTAAAAGGCTTCCGGTCCTCCACAATTAACGTTCGGCTCGGTTGCGTGGCGTGCAGGGCGGTATCTTCATACGGATTGTATGGTTTGCTTTCCATAACTAAGCATCCCTCCCGTTCCCATGTTCCTTCCACTTCACCCGTATTTTATCAAACTTAACCACTCCCGGCAAAAAAAAGAACAGCCCTTCGTTCGGTCCATGAAGACCGCGAAGGGCTGCCTGCTTGTCGGATCCGCGTCATTAAGGCGCGGTCTCCAGAAATTTCAGGTTCGGATTTTTCTCCATCGCCGTGCGCAGCGCGTATTCGTTCTCGAACAGCGCAACGTAATTGTCCTTCTTATCCTTCACCAGCTGCGAGTTAATCCGGAACTTGGCCGGATCGATGTCGTCGCCGACGAGCCAACGCGCGAATTGGTAAGTCATCCGGGACAGCTGCACCTCGCTGCTGTACTCCGCTTTCATCCGGTATTCGAACACCTCGAACTGGAGCTGTCCGACGACGCCGAGAATCAAATCCTCGAAGCCGATCGTTTTGAACACCTGAATAGTGCCCTCCTCGGTCAACTGGTCCACGCCCTTCTGGAACTGCTTGTGTTTCAGAGCGTTTTTGACCGTCACCTTGGAGAACAGCTCCGGGGAGAACGTCGGCAGCTCGTCGAATTCTACGCTTCCGCCTTGGCACAGCGAATCCCCGATGCGGAAAATACCCGGGTCGAACAGCCCGATAATGTCACCAGGATAGGCGTCCTCGACGATATCGCGGTCCTGCGCGAGAAATTGCTGCGGCTGTGCCAGCTTGATGTCTTTGCCGACCCGTACGTGCTTCACCGACATGCCCCGTTCGAATTTGCCGGAGCAAATCCGCAGGAAAGCGATCCGGTCGCGGTGAGCCGGGTTCATGTTCGCTTGAATTTTGAAAATGTAGCCGGAAAACTTCTCGTGCAACGGATCGACCAAGCCTTCGTTGCTTTTGCGCGGCGTCGGTGTCGGAGCGAGCTGCAGGAAATTCTCAAGGAACGTCTGCACGCCGAAATTGTTGATCGCACTGCCGAAGAATACGGGCGTCAGCTCGCCCTTCTGTACCTTCTCGTAGTCGAACTCGTCGCCCGCCACATCGAGCAGCTCCAGGTCCTGCACCAATTGGTCGTAAAAAAATTCGCCCGCGATCTCTTTCACGACCGGGTCGTCATAGCCGCTCACTTTGCGCACTTGAATTTCCTTATGATCGTCGCCTTGGAACAGCTCGACCTGCGTCAGCTTCCGGTCGTATACGCCGCGAAACTGTTTGCCCATCCCGATCGGCCAGTTCATCGGATACGAGCGGATACCAAGCACCTGCTCCAGCTCTTCGAGCAGATCAAACGGATTTTGGCCCTCGCGGTCCAGCTTGTTGATGAACGTGAAGATCGGAATGCCCCGCTTGCGGCATACCTGGAACAGCTTCTTCGTCTGGGCCTCGACCCCTTTGGCCGAGTCGATCAGCATGACGGCGCTGTCCGCCGCCGTTAGCGTCCGGTACGTGTCTTCGCTGAAGTCTTGGTGGCCCGGGGTGTCGAGAATATTGACCCGGTGCCCTTCATAATCGAACTGCATCACACTGGAGGTGACCGAAATCCCTCTTTGCTTCTCGATCTCCATCCAGTCGCTCGTCGCATGGCGGTTCGCTTTGCGCCCTTTGACCGTACCGGCCAGCCGAATCGCGCCTCCGAACAGCAGCAGCTTCTCGGTCAGGGTCGTCTTCCCCGCGTCGGGGTGGGAGATGATGGCGAAGGTGCGCCGCTTCTGTACTTCTTCTTTTAATTTCTCGGATAATCCGGTGCTCATATCGGTTAATTCCTTCCTCAATCATATTCAGTGATGCGGTCCGGAAGCTGCAGCAGCTTCATGTCACCGCAGGTTCAAGTCAGCTTGACGGTCCAGTCGGCTTCCTTCAGCCACGTTCCCGATTCGAACGCCCGGCCGCGCAGCGTCACTTTGTCTCGATATACCTGCACATACAATCCTTGTGCCTTCTCCTTGGCCGCATTTTGATAATTGCGGTTCAGCACGCGTCCGACCGAGGAGTTATGAAAATAGTGAAAGCTTTCTTTGGCATAATGCTCCACCGTGCCTTGAAAATCCTGATGCCGATGCCCGCAGAATACGAACACGTTTTTGTAAGGCTTCAGGAGTGCGCGGAATTTTTTCGCCGGAATCAATTGGTGCGATCCTCCGTCTTGTCCGGCGGGCGGCAGCGGTTGATGGGTCATGATGAAGACCGGCTTGCCGTCTTTATGCGAAGCCAGCCGTTCCTTCAACCAATCCAATTGTTCGTCAGAATACCATGCCCCTTCGCCTACCTCGGGTTTCTCCTGCACATAAGCCTCCTGCGACAGCAGGATCAAGTGATACCCTTTCTCCCAAGCGTCGTGATAAGGCTTCGACAATCCGAAAAACTTCTGGAACCGCTCGCGCGATTGCCAGTCCGTTTTGCCGTTGGGCATCGTCTCTTTATTGAAAGCCCCTTTCCGGTCGATCCAAATGTCATAATAATCGTGGTTGCCCATGTTGGCGTAAACCGGAGGCAGCTTGTAAGCGGACAACGTCTTTTTCAGCTCTTTGTAGTCCCTCTCCCGCCCGTAGTCGGTCACGTCGCCCGTCAGCACGAGTGCCTCGACCGGCGATTCAAACTGCTTCATATCGTCAAGCGCTTGCTTCAAATGCCGGACCGTATTAGGATCGTCAGGCGACACGTGCAAATCGCTGAGAATCATGAACGAGAACAATGGCGCTCCCGGATTCCCCGCCGCCGGATCGGAATTCGTCACCCGTTCCGTCTTTGGTAGCACGACGTCGTCCGGCGCTTGTGCCCCGCCGACCGTCTGCCCGTCGACCGATTGCTGCAGCAGCTTGAGCAGTCCTGCGAGCGCCGCCCCGATCATGACTAGAAGTCCGAGCATCCAGCGTATAAAAGCGCGTCTGGACATGTAAAGATCCCCCTTGCGTTAGCCGGCACTGTACACTCCATCATACCATATTTCAAGAGGTGAAAAAAAGACGCAACATGCGCCAGCAAAAAAGAGCAGAACCCGGCGCAACCGGATCTGCTCTTTCGGTTTCTTTCGACTAGCGATTACATTTGGGTATGTCCCCAAGTGACTTCGCCTTCGTCCTGTCCGTTCACCGGCCACCAGCGGAAGCCGTCTTCGGCAACGAGCTGCTGCCCCTGCTCCGGTCCCCAAGTGCCTGCCGAGTACAGGTGCAAATCGTCCGTACGCTCACCCCAGGCGGAGGCGATTTTGTCGACATATTTCCATGCCAGTGCGACCTCGTCCCAGCGGGTGAAATACGTGGAATCCCCGCGGGCGGCGTCGTAAAGCAGGCGCTCATACGCTTCGGGCGTATTCAGCCCGATCTGGCAGCTCTGGCAGAAATCCATCGCGACCGGAACGATCGTTCCTTCCGACCCCGGCTGCTTGGCGTTCATTTTGAAATAAATGCCTTCCATCGGATTGACGCGGAACACGAGCAGGTTCGGCTCCAGCTTATGCTTGCGCGACAAGTAAACGTTGTTCGGCACGTTCTTGAACTCGACGACCACTTCCGTCGTTTTCACCGGCAATCGTTTTCCCGTACGGATATAGAACGGAACGCCGGCCCAGCGGAAGTTGTCCACGAATACGCGGGCGGCAAAATACGTCTCCGTCGTCGACTCCGGATTGACCTTGTCTTCGTCACGGTAGCCGCGCACCTGCTCGCCTTTGATATTGCCGGCGACGTACTGTCCGCGCACCGTGTTGGCCCGCACCTCCGACGCCGTCTGGAAGCCGCGCAGACTGCGGAACACCTTCACCTTCTCGTCGCGGATATCCTCCGGATGCATCCGGCTCGGAGGCTCCATCGCCATGATGGCCAGCATCTGCAGCATGTGGTTTTGTCCCATGTCGCGCAGTGCGCCCGAATGCTCGTAATAGCCGCCGCGTTCTTCCACGCCTACAGTTTCGCTCAGCGTGATTTGAATGTTGGCGATGTACTTATTGTTCCAAAGCGGCTCGAAAAAGGCGTTCGCGAACCGGACAACGTTGATGTTCTGTACCATTTCCTTGCCGAGGTAATGGTCGATGCGGTAAATGTCCTGCTCCTCGAACACCTGGCGGATTTCGGCGTTCAGCTTCTCTGCGGACGGAAGGTCGTAGCCGAACGGCTTCTCGATCACAAGCCGGTGCCAGCCGGCCCCTTCCAATAGTCCGCCCGCTTTGAGATTGTGCGACACATTGCCGAACAGCTCCGGCGCCAAGGCCAAGTAAAACAACCGGTTGCCGCCGATGTCGAATCTGACGTCGAGCCGGTCGGTCAGTTCGCGGAGCTGACGGAAGCCGTCAACGTTATTAATGTCCAGCGACATGTATTCAAAATGCTCGGCAAAGGCATCCCATTGCTCGTCCTTCGTCACGTTATAGCGTGCGAATTCCTGAATCGATTCGTAGACGTCGTCGCGGAACTGGTCGTTCGTGCGCGAACGCCGCGCGAGGCCGATTACCGCAAATCGGTCGCCCAGCTTGCGCTCACGGTACAGGCTGTAAAACGCCGGGAATAACTTGCGCCGGGCCAAGTCCCCGGTCGCTCCGAAAATCAAAAACACGGCACTCGTCATGGCTTCAGATCCTCATTCTTTCTATAGAGAATAGGAGATAAGGAACGGCAATTGTTTCCTGTCCGTTCCCTTTACCCCTTTAGCATATCGAAAACCGCCGAGAGATTCAATACTCTGTCGAATGCAAGCGCGTTCACGGAAAATAGGCATACGCATACGGGACATTTGTCCCGTACAACCGGCACAAATGCCGCATAGTCTAAAGTGTAGAAATCAACTTCGGAGGTGACCCTCGCGTGAGACCGATTCATCCGATTAACGAAGAACAATGCAGGCCGTATTACGGCCAACCGGTTTTCATTATATTGAAGGACGGTACGGAACTTGTCGGCACGCTCAGCCGGTTGGACAAAGGAAAGCTCTATTTTAACGAAACGGCGGCCGGCATTCAAACGAATGTAAGCGCGCCTGCCAAAAGCAGGCGAAGCGGAGCAAGCAGCAGCAGTCTGGGAAAAGCCCGCACCCAAACGAAAAAATCCAATAACCCGAGAACAACCGCCGCGAGCGAAGCGTTCCCCGTACCTTATCCGGACTCCGAGCCGTTTGGCGCCCCCTTTGAATTGGACATCGCTAGTATCGGGGCCTTGATCGTTCCCAGCTAACGCGGTTGAACAACGGCTCGCCGTCGGAGCGCAACAACGCCAAGGCTCTCGCCGCCATCGTGCGGGAGAGCCTTGGCGCTGGCGACATCGGCTAGCCCAGCCGCTTCATCATCATATAGCAGCGAAGCCTGGCGTCGTAGTGAACCGTATCGTAGCCTTTTTGTACATAGAAAGTCTGAGCTAGCGTATTCGCATCGTCCACCCATAGAACCACTTCGCGGCATCCCCGGTCCCCCGCCGTACGCTCCGCCTGACGCATCAAGCGCGTGCCGATGCCGCGGCCCTGAAACTTCGGATTCACCGCGAGCATATCGACAGACAAGCGCTTATCCCGATCCACGCGCAGCGCGATAAATCCGACCGGCAAGCGTCCGGCTGCCGTATCGACGTAAGTGACACAGGATTTGAGCCGATTGAGAATATCCGTACGGCTTACGCGAAGATCGGGTACCGTTTGCCGCGCAAAGGGAAGGAGCAGCTTTTCCACCAATCCGTATATAATGCCGTCGTCCTGCCGGGGAATGCGTTTTCGGAGCATGGCTAAGACCGCCTTTCTGCGCATAAAGTTTAAGTACTTTATCGTATGACAGGCGGTGGCGGAACGTTAAGAAGAAATGAGGGCGAGGCGAAAAAAACATACGGTTACTTTTTGTATTTTTTGCCGACAAACTTCATAAACAGCACGCTGACAAGCAAAACGGCGGCGATGACAATCCATTGAACCCAATTCATGTGCTGACGCGAGCTCCTTTGACAGGTTTTGATTGATAAATCATCATACTGCATCCTTTTGCAGCGTGTCAAGCATGTATCCGTTTACGGACGGAATGTCTTCCGCTATAATGTAAAGAAAAATGTTCCATTGACAGTGAGGTGAACGGGCATGATCGCTCCGATTCAGAGCGTGATTCGTTCGTATCAAATTCATAAGCAGTGGTTTGCCTTGGAAGACCGACACAGAAGACAAGAAGACTTGACAGGCAAACGTTACCGCGGACGACCGCAGAAAGGAACGGGACAACCCTCCTATGCGTTCGACCGCTTTGCCGAACGGGCGGCGGGGGATGCCAGAACCATCGTCACGGCGGCTGGCGCCTTGAAAGAAACGGCGGATAACGCCAGGGCCGCCCTGCAAAGCAACGGCGCATCGCTCCGGCTGGTAGAAGGGCTTGTCGGAGGCTACAACGAGCTGGCGAACGCCCTGTCCGAAGCCGGCGTCCTTCTGCGGCCCGCATGGAGAAAACAAGGGCTCGGCGCCCCCGCCGAGGAAGAGCTTGACCGGCTGGGCGTGGTCCCGCAGGCCGACGGCACCTTAAGCTTGGACGAGCATAAGCTGCAGACGCAGCTCGACAGCGGGGACAAGCATGCGAATAGCGTGCTTCAGGACATCGACGGTTGGATATTGCGCCTGACGCAGGCGGCTGCCACCCTGCATTCCATCCCTCCGGCGGACCTGCTGGAGCGACACGATACGGAAGCCCGCGCCTTCGGCCACTATACCGCACTGCCGGGGAAAAGGCCGCACAGCTATTGGCCTGTTCCGCCGCTCACGGGTATTCTTATGAATGTTCGTTATTAAGAAGCTTCGTTCGTGCATCAAGAAGGCTGGCGTCCGCTTCGCACCGCCAATGCGTGCCGGATGGCGGCAGCCTTCACCTTTTCCTTGCGCTCGTGCTCCGGCAGAGCAAAGAAACCGTCCAGCTTGTATAAGGCGAGCAGTGCTTCCTCGGCCGCGAGGCGCGCTCCCGCCTCCTGCTGCAATAAATAAAAAGCGACCTGATAACAATACACTTCGTACCGCTTCAATAGCTCCGTTTTTTCCCCGAACGTTAATGGAATGCCAATTTCATTCCGGCTTTTAACAGCTAATCCGTTCATCCGGCTCTCATCTCCTCTCCTTGATGTCCACAATCCGTTGTATATATTTTACTAAACCTATAATCCGACAAACGGAACGGATTCCTCGACATGGAACATCTACATCTATATAGACGCACGAAAGGTGTCAAAACTCACATTTATTAAGAAAACTTTAAAATTGCATATCGCGGAAGGCACCAAAATACGACAGATAAGCAAAAAAAGCTCCCAAGCAGGCCATCCCGACATCTTCGGAGCCTCTTGAGAGCTTATTACCCTGATATTACTCGACCAAACCGTGCTTGAACGCATAAATGGCGGCCTGCGTGCGGTCCTCCACCCCAAGCTTAGCCAAAATGTTGGTGACGTGAAACTTGACCGTTTTGACCCCGATGAACAGCTCGTCGGCCACGTCCTGATTGGATTTGCCCGCGGCAATGAGCCGGAGCACCTCCATCTCGCGTTCGGTCAATTCTTCATGCGGCTGCGCAGCCTGCTTCGGCCCGCGGAAACGATTCATCAGCTTGGAAGCGACTTGGGATTCCAGCACCGACTGGCCTTTGACGGCCGAGCGGATCGCTTGGGCGATTTCGGCGGCACGCGACGTTTTGAGCAAGTAGCTGAACGCTCCCGCTTCGATCACCGGATAAATCTTCTCGTCGTCAATAAAGCTGGTCAGCACGATCACCTTGCATTCCGGATGCTGCTGCAGCAGGCGCCTGGTCGTCTCGATGCCGTCCATCCCCTCCATGACCAAATCCATCAGCACGACGTCCGGCTTGTATTCCAATGCCAGCCGGATGCCCTCCTGTCCTCCGCTCGCCTCGCCGACTACCTCGATATCGTCCTCCGTGCTCAGCACGGCGGCAAGACCGATGCGAACCATTTCATGATCGTCGACCAGCAGCACTTTAATCGTCGTCTCTTCCAATCTCAAGTCCTCCTTCCGCCATAATCGGAATGCGAATCTCAATGCGCGTTCCTTTGCCCGGCGCCGTGATTAAGTTAAGCGAGCCGCCAATTTCGTTCACCCGCTCCCGCATCGTCACCAGCCCGTATGAAGCCTGTTTTTTCATATCGAGCTCGAAGCCGACGCCGTTATCCCGAATGAGCAGCCGCACCGCATCGCTTGACGGCTGGGTCAGCTTCACCTCCAGCTTTGTCGCTTTGGAGTGGCGAAGCGCATTGGATAACGCCTCCTGCACGATACGGAACAGGTGATCCTCAATCCCGTTCGGCAGCTTGATGTCTTCGGTCAGCTCGCAGTCGATCTGCATCGGCACCTTCGAAGACAGCTCCTGCACCAGCTCGATCAAGCCTTCGGCCAGACGTTTGCCTTCCAGATGCACGGGACGCAGATGAAGCAGCAAAGCGCGCATCTCCGACTGCGCTACCGAGGCCATTTCCTCAATGAGGAAAATTTGCCGCTGCGCTTTCTCGAAATCTTTGTCCAGCGTCCGGCCGACGGCCGTCGCCGTCATCGAGATCGCGAAGAGCTGCTGGCTCACGGCATCGTGCAGCTCCCTTGCCAGCCGCTGCCGCTCTTCCACGATGGCCGAATATTTCGCTTTTTGCGCCAGTTGGGCATTATTGCTGGACAGGCGCTGCAGCGAGGATACTTGCTCCTCCCATTTTTTGGTGATCGCATTCAACTGATCGCCGAGCCGGCCGATCTCATCCTCGCCAAGCGGCGGCACCGAACGGCTCAGGTTGCCTTTCTCCAGCGATAGCATCACCTCGCGCAGCGTCTCCAGCCGGTGCTTCATTCGGCTGCTGTACCACAGGCCGTACGAGCCTCCGACCGCTGCAACGATCGCAATCAGCGTCAGACTCATGCGCACGCCTTCCTGCCACGTTTCAAAAGCATTCAAGTAGCCGTTCGACTGCAGGAAATAGACGATCACGGCAAACAAAACAAGGCTGAGCCCAATGGACTCCGCCATGCTTCGCCATATCATGTTGGTTAACCGCTTGTCATGTCCGTCCATTCCTGCCGTCCTCCGTGCATCAAACGATTTTAATATCAATATCGGCTACGATATACGAAATTTCCAGCTTCACCTGACGGTCCGCCGTCCAGTAATTGGGCGACTGCCATACCATCTTGTTCAGCACCCCGGCCTCTTTGTCATACCCGATGCTCGTTTGCCCGAACAAGACGGAAGCCGTAACGGTAAGTCCCACATCCTCCGGAACGATCAGATCGATATCGGCGATGACCCCCTGCAAAATAATCGTCGTCTCCTTCTGCTCGTGGATCGCGTAGGTCAAATCCATCTGCAGCTCCCCCAGCACGTTCCAGATCGACATGTTGCGCAGAACCCAAGGCTCCCGCCCCCACCGGATGCTGTCGATGACGCTTTGCTTGCGGTAATGCTGTTCGCTGCGGTGAATTTTACGCGATTTATTGTAGAAGAAGCCGAGCGAAATGAGGATAATAGCCAAGATCAGCGTAAAATTGCCTCCTGCGAGGAACAGCAGGCCGATTACCATCATGATGTAGCCTTTGCGCTCGGCGCCAGAACGTACCTTATACACACCCAGCAAAAGTAAAAAGAGGGCAAGCACGGTGAAAAATCCGAGATGATTGTCCGCCAGAAGGAAAAGCCCTGCGCCGATCAAGACTAGCGCGATGTTGCGGTTTCGTTTGCGGTTCATCCGTGTCGCCCCCTTTCCCAGTAAATTCTGGTTGATCCGGCAAAAGCCACAGCGCCTTACGGAAGGACGTCCATGGCTTTTGCCTTACATAGCATATCACAAGTGCCGCTTTTGCTCCAACAGCTTTTTCGTGAAGATTATTTCCCCTGCTCGCTGGACATTTTTTCTTTTAGAAGCTGCAGTTGATCGTCGATTTTTTGCTGCTTCGCCGGGTCGGCCGACACGGCGCTGCTGTACACCGAACCGGCATAGCCACCGCCTACGTAAGGCTTGCGTGCGATTTCCGCTTCGACTTCCAGCGACATGATTTTCTCTTCCATGCGACGGAAGCCTTTCACGGCATTGCCACCATCGATCACGTTGGTTGCCGTTACTTCGGCCATTTGCTTCTTAGCCTTCGCCAATTGAGCGCGGGAGATCAGCTCGCTGCGCTTGTTGCGCATTTGGTAGAACGCGTCTTTCATTTCATGCAGCTGCTGAACCAGCTCGGCCGCTTGCGCCTTGGCCTGCTCGTGCATTTCCGTGTACTCGGCGATTTTGCCCTCGTAGTACAGCTTTTGCTCCAAAGCTTGGCGCGCCGTCGCTTCCTGATCGTTCTTCAGCGCTTCCTTCGCTTGTCCTTCGTACTGCGCCGTCAGACGAACCGCTTCTTCCAGACGCTCTTTCAGCTTGCGCTCGCTGGCGATTTGACGGGCAACCGTCACTTCCGCTTGAGCGATTTCTTCTTCCATGTCGCGCAAATATTGATTCAGCATGATGATCGGATCTTCAACCTTGTCAAGCAGCTCATGCAGCGAAGCCTTCGTCATGTCTTTAATTCTAGAAAATACTCCCATTGTTAAACATCTCCTTTAGATGGTTTTTGATTTTGGTTTTTTTCGTATTGCGCCACTTTGCTGCGCAGCTCTTCGATTTCTTTCCACATCGCTTTTTTCTCGATATCTTTCATCATATCGTCCAGATCGCTGCCGGCGGTACCGCCCGGATTCGAGGAAGCCGCATATTCGCCTTCATAGCGGTTGCCTTCTTGCGGCGGAACCCAGCCATGTCTTTGCGCTCTGCGGTAGTGCTTCTCGGCGCGTCTCCACTCTCTCCAGTTGGGATATTGGCCGCCAGGTTGCCCGTAGCCCTCGCCGCCGTAGGACGGTCCGTAGCCGTGAGGCCCGCCGGTCCAAGGCTCGCTTGGGATGACCAACGCTGCCAGGAAGTACAGCGGAATCACGACGCCTCCGGAAAAGAAAGCCGTTACCACCACGATAAGACGAAGCAGTGTGGCATCAATGTTCATCGATTCCGCGAGACCACCGCACAGGCCGGTTACTTTACGATCGGAACGGGAACGGTATAGTTTGCTCATGATTTATCCCAGCCCTCCTGTTTCAGTTTCGTCCGCAGCTTAGCCATCTCTTGTTCCAGTGCTTGCGAGGCCGCGCTGCCTACAGCGGACCATGCTTCACGAACTTGGCCCCTCACTTCCCGCAGGGTGCGTGCGGTCAGCTCCATATCGGAAACCCGCTCGTCCAGCCGGTCGAAGATCCGCGGATTCGGACCCGCGCCCATCGAACGCAACCTTTCGTTCATCCGCTGTTGCAGTCTAACGGACTCCAGCCGCGCGATATAGTAGCTGCGTTTCGAGGCGATTTCGTCGAAATCGGCTTTAAGCTGTTGAAGCTGCTCCTCCAGCTCGACGATCCCCATCTTGCTTTGATCGTACAGCGCCCGGTACTGCGTCGCTTTTTCCTCCTGCTGCATCTTCTCTTGCAGCGCGATGCGTGCCACTTCTTCCTCGCCGGCTCTCAGCGCCAGCATTGCTTGCTGCTCGCGGCGCTCCTTAAGCTGCTCCGCCGATACGTACTGCTGGCGAAGCGAAGCGGCGTGAGACAGGCACTGCTGCAGCAGCCGTTCGGACTCGCGAATTTGCTCCGACTGGGACGCAAGATATTTATCGATCAAACGAACCGGGTCTTCCGCGTTTTCCAGCATTTCATTGAAGTGCGCAACCGTAATATCCCGGAATCTTTTTCCTAAACTCATGCTTTGCTCAACCACCTTTTCTCCGAATTTGAATCCGTCGTTTGTTTGATTTAATATACCGATTTGTTACGCAGCAGCGAGATGCCGTAGCAGATCAAGCCGATGGCGATCAGGATGGCGAACAAGCCGGTCAATTTACCGAAGAGGAACAAGCCGCCAAAGATGATCAGCCCCCACCCGATGATCGTTTTTCCGTTTCTCAGTCCTACGAATCCGAGCCCTACCATAGCTGCCGGGAACAAGAAGCTCATAATATGGTGCCCGAGGTGAAAACCAAGCTTGTTGCTCAGGATCAACGCTCCGAAGAAGATCAGAAGGAACGCGAGTCCGGTATGCCGGTTCATTTTCATGGATTGACTCACCGCCTTTCGTTTTTGTTGTCGTTTTGCTTATGTCTTTATTCTAGGTGAATCCGCCATTTCCCAAAACGGACCTGCGGCGGTTTTTGGAACTGGACCTAAGTCCAGTACGTCACCCGGCCTTGGACAAGAGGGGCCCCCGCCTTATGTACAAGGAATTGCTTGGCTTGTCCCCGAGTCTCCCTTCAAAACAAAATCCCCAGCTGCCGGCTTTCAGCGCTGAGGATCGATGTACGTATTCGATTGTTCTTCCCCGGCATTGCGGCCGTTTTTCAGCTTTCCTTCTTGGGACCGTCGATTCCGCCGAAAGCGAGGCCATACCCGTCGCAATCCTGAATAACGAACTCTTTCCACGGACCGCCGTCCGGATAAATGACCGGCTCGCCGGAGATCACGACATCCTTGCTGCAGAACTCCTCATATAGACTGTCCAGAGCAGCCCAGTTCTCGACATAAGCGTATACATCGTACGCCCGGGTTTCCCCTTGCGCCACGGGATTGGGACGCACGGCCGACGCGTCCGGCGCTTGCAGCAGCTTGAGTGCGATTCCTTGGAGGCCGTCCCGCTCCGCCCACCAATCCGTTACATTAAAACCGAGCCGATCCCGGTAAAATTGTTGAGAACGCTTAAGATCCGATACCAATAGAACGGTAAGGGAACTGCCGATTTTCTTTTGGTTCGCCATAGCATCCATCCTCCGGTTCCAATCTAATAATCCGTAAACATACGAATATATATTCGCGTTTCCCTTTCAAAATCCTGCTTGTTTGGGGCCCACTTACAACAAAAAAGCCCGCTTCGAACGATATCCTCGAAGGGGCCTGAATCTTTGTCTTTAGAAGAAGTCTAGAAAAAGTCGGGCAAATACGTCTGGCGTGCGGGAATAAGCCGCTCCAGCGATTCGCATATTTCAATCGTGCCGGCAAGCCTGCCGATGTCCATCAAGAAGGATGGGCGTTGATACCCTGTCAGCATAGCGGCAAGCGTCTGGATCGTGCAGCTGGCGGCCGGCAGCTCGGACGAAGCGCCTGCGACAGGCGTTACACGCGCTGTCCCCGACTCGTCCACCTGCAGCAGGAACCAGCCGTTGTTCCATTCTGCATGCTCGTCTTTAACCTCCAGCTGCAGCGACCATTCCGCCCCCGACGCGAACGGATACTTGGTCAAAAAGCCGGTCACATCCACAATCCGCGCCATGAAATAAGGCACGATCTCTTGCTTGATCCGGGGATTATCCAGCAGAAACGGCAGCCTGTCGTCCGCAGGCGCCTTCATCACCAGCTTCTCCAGCATCGAGTCGTGGTCGGCCAAGAAGCGCCACAAGGCCAGACAAGCCCCATGATGCAGATAGACCAGCTCATGAACTTTAAGAATATTGTCCTTGACTTGATAATATACGTAACCGGCAGGCTGATTCTCCGCATCATAATATACGGCTACCGTGCCTTGCGTACTGCCGAAAATGCGATGCTGCCACCAAGACTCGTTTCGAATAAGCGTACCGTTGTACCTGCAGGCGTAAGCCTCGTAGATGCCGTTCAGCAGCTTGACATCGTGGCCGGTTCGAACGATCCGCCCCGGCTGCGGGCCCAGCTTTGGAAGCTGTTGGACGGAGATCTCATACGATTTATACTCTGCATACGTCTCCCAGCCGTACTTGCGGTAGAACGAGAATTGAAAAGGATGAAGGAACGACACCGTCTGGCCTTTCTCCCGCATCACTCGCAGTCCGTGCGACAACAGCTTCGCCACCAGACCGCCCCGCCGGTATTCCGGCCATGTGACGACACCTGCAATTCCGCCCATGTCGAACGCCTTGCCTTGAATCCAAGTCTGCAAATCGAAAATGGTCATTTTCGCCGCGAGCGTATCATCCACATAAGCCCCCCACATCTGGTTCGAATCGAGAAGCGTCATCCACTTCTCCACTTTTTCGGGAGTAAGCTCGTATTGAAAAGCGAATGCTGACATTTGCAGGCTGTCCATAAAATGCGCATTCGGAATATTGCGAATCTCCAACTGCTGGTTCACGCTATCCACCCTCTCCGCTTTTTTACGGGGACCGGGGACTTCGTCCGGTACTCCGCTTATCGGCGCTTCTTATGCCTTCGCACCTTGTCTCGGCCACTGTAGCCCAATTTTCCAACAAATTCTACCTATAATTCCTTTTTACTTGTTTTCGCTGGAAGCCGTGGGGGATACTGCACAAATCACGGCAATAGCCACCCTTGATTCATATCCGGTACAGACAGGATATTGTCTCCTGTTCGCAGACAGCTGTATTTTCGTTGAAAAATCGGGCGTACGTCCAATCAGCATCCGGCATTCGTTCATATCATTTAACATGCCTTTGAAAGGGGGATGTCACATGAGCCACGTTGGCGGATTCGGCTTTACTTCCACTGGTGTTATTCTAGTGCTGTTTATTCTGCTCGTCATCGTTTCCCGTTCATTGTTCATTTAATGCACCGCCCCCTTGTCAGGTATTTTACTCTGGCAGGGGGTTTTTACTTCAATCTCCGATCTTCAAAACCCGCACCAACTCGCCCCGCCGGGCTCCTCGCCCGCCCGCTGGAAGACAGATTAAGCAATCGGTCTCTTTCATGGAAACCATGATGCTGGATTTGTCGCGACCGGCGGGCCTCACGCGGAACGTACTACGTTCCACGCACGAAGCCCCCCGGACATATCGGGGATACGCCGATCCTTTCCCGTAATCGGCATCCAGTATCGCCGTCGCTGCGGAGGGCAGCGGATCGGGCGCCCCTTGCGAGGCGCGCAGATAGGGGCGTACCAGCAGCTCGAATCCTACATAGCAAGCTCCGGGATTGCCGGACAAAGCGAACAACGGCTTGTCCCGCCACAGACCGACTGACGTCGGACTGCCCGGACGCATCGCGATCTTGTTAAAAAGCAACTCGCCGTCCCACCGGCCGAACAGCTCGGCCAGCACATCCTTATCCCCTACCGATACGCCTCCGGTCGTTATCCACAGATCCGCCTGCTCTGCAGCAGCCAGCAGTTCCCGTTCCACCCGGTCGGCTTCGTCGGGAAGAAAAGGCATCAGCAGCGGTACTCCGCCCGCCTGCTGTACCTGGCAGGCCAGCATATAGCCGTTGCTGCCCCGAATTTTGCCCGGTTCGAGTGGCGCCTCCACAGGGAGCAGCTCGGAGCCGGTGGAGAAGATCGCTACCCTCGGCCGCTTGTACACCTTCACAAGGCTATGGCCGAAGGTGGCCAGCACCGCCGCTTCCCCCGGTCCGATGATACAGCCCTTCTGCAGAAGCTGCTCCCCGGCAGCAGCCTCTTCTCCTACCGGGGTCACATTGTCGCCGGGATTCATCGCTTTGTGAACGGCCACCGTACCTCCAAGTCCGATCTCCTGATGCACCGCATCGGTCATCTCCAGCATCACAACCGCATCCGCCCCTTTGGGAACGGCAGCTCCGGTCATAATTTTGGCCGCTTGGCCCGGGCCGATCGTCTTCGCCGGAACCGAGCCGCAAGGAACCGTTTCCACCATTTCTAGGCAGACCGCCGCCGCAAGGGAAGCTCCAGCCGTATCCGATGCACGCAAAGCATAGCCGTCGACACCCGATCTCCGAAAATGCGGCAGCGGGCTGCCGGCGCAAACATTTTCCGCCAGCCTCCTGCCGTACGCCTCGAATAGCGGCACCTCTTCCGTCTCCTGAAGACGGACATGCTGGAGTACACGCCGCTGCGCCTCTTCCAGGCTGATGGTCTGTCGCCCAAATTTCAAGTCGTTCATGCTTCACCCCCCGATCTGCGACATGCGACGGGAGGTAGGCGTATGACTCTGCTGCTCGCTCAGAAGCGCCTTAGCCATCTCGTGGCTTTCCGGCTTCACGGCCAGCGCCCGGAAGAACAGCTCGGCCAGCGCCTGATCGTCGCCGATATAACGGCGTACGTTGAACTCGTCGGACCAGTACAGGCAAGGCTTGATGTTGCCGTCCGCCGTGAGGCGCAGCCGATTGCACGTCTCGCAGAAATGGTCGCTGACCGGATGAATTAACCCGAACGTGCCCGCCGCCCCGACGATCCGGAAATTTTGCGAAGGCCCGTTTCCCTGGACCGACCGCTCCAGCATCTCCACCTGCCACCCTATT
Source organism: Paenibacillus tyrphae (assembly GCF_027925525.1). Taxonomy (GTDB): domain Bacteria; phylum Bacillota; class Bacilli; order Paenibacillales; family NBRC-103111; genus Paenibacillus_G; species Paenibacillus_G tyrfis_B. Next base: position 37,256 of record NZ_BSDJ01000047.1, read on the forward strand.
TTTTCACAGCACTCCAGCACCGTGCTTAGCGGAACATATCTCGTTTTCCAGCCGTCGTCATCGTGTCCGATCGGCATATATTCAATAAAACGCACATGCAAGCCGCGCTCCAGCGTCAGCTTCAGAAAATCTTCGATTTCGTCGTCGTTCAAACCTTTCATCAGCACGACGTTCAGCTTGATCGGGTCGAGTCCGACCCGGGACGCCGCTTCCAGACTCTTCAGTACGCGCGACAAATCGCCTCCGCGCGTAATGAGAGAAAACCGGTCCGCCCGCAAGGAATCGAGGCTGACGTTAATTCTTGTAAGCCCGGCTTCGCGCAGCTTTTCCGCCCGCGAAGCGAAATGGATCGCATTCGTCGTCAAGGCGATATCTTCAATGCCGTCGATCGCGCTCAGCATCCGCACAAGCTGCTCCAGGTTTTTGCGCACGAGCGGTTCGCCTCCGGTCAGCCGCAGCTTGCGAACTCCGTACCCGGCAAGCACCCTCACCACTTCGGCGATTTCCTCGAACGTCAAAAGCTTTTCCTCCGGCTCGAATTCCATACCTTCTTCCGGCATACAGTATACGCAGCGCAAATTGCACCGGTCCGTCACGGAAATTCGAAGATAGTCATGAATGCGGCCGAAACGGTCCTTCAATATCTGTGACATCCTGCATGCCCCCCGTTCTAGGTTATCCCCCCCATTATGTCACAAAACAGCCCCGGCTTCCATGGACAAAATCACAAAAGCGGCTAAAACCTTAGTCGTTTGCCGGTAAGCCTCTCATATTCGTCCGGATCGTTAATATTTCGGATAAATCCCGTGGAAATCCCCTTCCGCTCCAGAAACGATTCGTCTGCCACCTGCAGAGCAACCGAATCCAACAGCCTCATCAACCGCAGATCGTTCGCAGCCAACAGCCGCTCCGCCTCGGGAAGACAGCTCTTGAGATAAACGCCGTGCAGCGGATGGAGCCTTCCGTCGATCTTCGCAACTACAGCATCTGCTCCAACGCTGCTCCGCAGCTCCGAGAGGGCTTTCGCCACTTCGGCGTCGACCCATGGCATATCGCAGCCGACGATCCACAGCTCCTCGTACGAAGCCGCTCTCATAGCGGCCTGAAAACCGGCTAGCGGCCCCCGACCCGGCTGCAGGTCGGGAATGATCCGCACCGGAGCCTCCCCGGAGAACGTATGGACGACGGCCTCGTACCGTTCCGGCTCCTGCGTCACGACAAGCAGCTCCGCGCACAGGCTTCCAAGCTCGGCCAACTGTCTGTCCAAAAACGTATCGCCTTCGTACATAAGCAGCGCTTTGCTTTGTCCGCCCATCCGCCGATTTTGCCCGCCTGCCAAGATTACGCCTGTCATGGCTTGCTTTTGTCCGCCGCACCGCTCCATCGCCTTCACTCCTTCCTCCCGTCTATCCTATCTTATTTTTGCAGCCTTATAATGTACTTCATTTCCATTCCTTGCATACGCCTCATGCCTATTCCTTACAGACGTTCCCACAATGCGCCTCATCCTCCAGTTCTACGCCTGCGCTTTTCCCTTCGGCACCCAAGCGTCGTTATCGTAGCCCCGCAGCTCCCAGTACCCGATGTGCTCTTTGTCGATGAGCTCGATGCCCTGGAGCCACTTGACCGATTTATACGCGTACATTTGAGGAACGACCAGCCTTACAGGACCACCCAGTTGCTGAGGAATCGGCTTTCCGTCCATCAAGACCGCCACCATGACGTCGTCCATCCGTGCCTGCTCAAGCGACAAGCAATCCGTATAGACGCGATCCCCGGAATAAAATTTGACGAACTTCGCCTCGTTCCTTACGTTCGCCAGCTCCAGCAGCTCCTTAAGGGGAATTCCCTCCCAAGTGACCTTGTACACCGACCAGCCCGTCACACAGTGAAAATCGCTGACCTGAACCGTTCGTTTGAGCTCCAGAAACTGCCCCCAGTTCCACGCATATTCCCGGTCGACAAGTCCGGTCAGGGCGAATTTCCAATCCTCGCTCGAAAAAGCCGGGATCGGCGTCACCGTATAAACCCGAAACTGCCCTTGTCCGCCTCCGCCGAGCGGAGGATTGGATTCCGCAGACGGAACCGGCGGCGGCAGCATCCGGTTCGCATCCTCCCGAGCCAACCGCTCAAGCTCCGCGCCCCCCGTATCGGATGCGGTCATCAGCCACCGGTAAAACGACGGTCCTAAACCGAACACGAGCAGCAGACCTGCTGCCGTACGGAGGAACGTGGCCCTGGAGATCGGAGCGTTCCTGAGCATCTGTACGATTCTTCCAGGCTCGGATGACGGTGTTACATCGCTGGCTTCCGTCGCCTCTTCTTCCTTGCGACTTTCTGGCCGGGTTTGATCAGCTTTAACCCATCGGCTTCGAGAGACCGAGTGATAGATCGCGTAGGGAACCCCGACCCAGGTGAACAGATCGTGGAGCAGTAGTGCGGCGTTGCCCCAACCGGAAGGCAAGCTTCGCACCAGCCAGAGTAGCACGCCGGTGACAATCCAGCCCGCAAGCAGGAGCAGAACGAGTCCCAAATTCCAACGCTGAGCCGGTTTCGTCCGCAGTTGCTTCCAGTGCCGGGGGAGCAGCGGCAAATATAGCGCAGCCACCACCATTGAAGCTGCACCGATCCATAGGTGCCCTTCCTTCAGCCACACACGGCCCGCTCCCAGTGCCCGTACCGGCTCAACAAACAGCAATATCCCGGTCAACGCAAGCAGGGCTAGCAGCCATGCGTTCCAGCGATGGAGCTTGACCAGCCTTTTTCCGTACGGCACGCCGGAAAGCCAATTCGTCCATACCCGTTTCGATTTCATTACGCAGCCACCTTTCCGTCTACTTGAGAATACGCATGCTGCGGGCTTTCCGGTTTGCCGGGGACGGCTTTTTTATTCACAAAGGCAAAAAGGGCCCGAACCCGTCGGTTCAAGCCTCTCGTTTGCCATCAATTCAAATACCCCATAATAATGCCGGCCGTTTCTTCAATCGCTTTATCCGTTACGTTGATCACCAAGCATCCGACCTGTTTCATCAACGTTTGCGCGTAGCGGAGCTCTTCGTCGATTCGCTCCATCGCCGCGTACTTCGCCCCGAACGGCAAACCGACTGCTTTCAGCCGCTCTGTCCGAATTTTGTACAGCTTGTCTGCGTCCATCGTCAAGCCGACAATCCGGTTGCCCGGCACCAGAAACAGCTCCTTGGGAGGTTTAACCTCCGGCACGAGCGGCAGATTGGATACTTTTATCCCTTTATGCGCCAAAAAGATACTGAGCGGCGTCTTCGACGTCCGCGAGACTCCGATCAAGACCAGATTCGCCTTCAGCAGGGCGCTCGTATCGCGTCCGTCGTCGCATTTGACGGCGAACTCAATCGCTTCTACGCGGCGAAAATAATCTTCGTCGAGCTGATGAAGCAAGCCCGGCTTCCGCTTCGGCGCATCGCCCCACGTATCGATGAACGCCTGCATCATCGGTCCCATGATATCGACCGCACGGACGCCGAGGCGGACAGCCTCTTCCTTCATCATTTCCCGCAGCTCCGGCTGTACCAGCGTGTACGCCACAAAGCCGCCGCGTTTGGCCGCCTCTTCCATAATGGTACGGATTTCATCCTCAGTTTTGATATGGCCGATCCGCTTCGTTCTCACCTGGTGGGCGTCAAACTGCCGGATAGTCGCTCGAACGACCGCCTCCGCCGTTTCCCCGACGGAATCCGAGCAGATGGTAATCTCGTACTGTTGCTCTTCCTTCATCCGGTTTTCTTCTCCTTTATTCATGAATGCCCTAACGGTCCATCGCCAGATCGACCAGAATGTTCGTCATAATCGTTTTTGTCACCCGTCCGACAACGTCCCACCGGGATCTTCCGCTCACCTGGGCAGCTTTGGATTCCACGACGACAGGTAGGCTGTCGACTTGATGATGAATCATCTTCCGCGCAGCGTCGATCACCGACTCGTCGGGAGAGACATGAATGACATTCGGCTCGCGGGTCATAACCATGCTGACCGGCATGGAAGCCGCATTCGTATTGCCGAGCGTGAATTTAAGCAAATCTTTACGGGAAATGACGCCGGACAGGCAAGCCTCGTCATCCACGACGATCAGGCTGCCGACGTTCTCCATAAACAGCATCACGACCGCGTCGTTCACGGAAGCATTCTCCCGGACCACGACAGGAATCGATTGGACATCCTTTACTTTCATGCCCAGCAGCTTACGGGAAACCTGGGAGCCCGGCGTCATGGCCGAGCCCGGAGTATAGCCCACCTTGGGCTTGGCGTCCACAAGCCCGAGCATGACAAGCAGCGCCAGATCCGACCGGAGGGTCGGGCGGCTTAGACCTAACATCTCCGCTATTTGTTCGCCCGTAATGGGCGCATGTGCCTTTACCAATTCTACGATCTGCAGTTGGCGCGCAGTCAGTTCGATGACCGGTCCCTCCTCACTCAAAGCAGCCTTTGCGGTTTATCGCTGTGCCGCATTCCAATCCAATTGTACCAAAAATAGTCCGAAACTCATAGAACCGTTTTTCATTTGATGGTTTCATTTTCAATCTAGCGCACTACTCAATTCAGTTCAAGTATTTATTGCGCATTATTTATTTATTAATTATACTATATATGTTGAAACGTGACCATTTATTTTATAGGGGGCTGAGCTGGTGGAAAGGGAATTGGCACTTGAGATCGTCCGGGTAACGGAGCTGGCGGCGCTGTCCGCGGCAAGATGGATGGGCCGGGGCGATAAGATTCAAGCCGACGGTGCGGCGACGACCGCCATGCGCGCCATGTTCGATTCCGTTTCTGTCCGCGGGACCGTCGTCATCGGAGAAGGAGAAATGGACGAGGCGCCGATGCTGTATATCGGCGAACAAGTAGGCAACGGACAAGGTCCCGAGGTGGACGTAGCCGTCGACCCGCTCGAAGGAACGGAGCTGGTTGCCAAAGGATTGAACAACGCGCTGGCCGTCATCGCCATTGCCAACAAAGGCAATCTGCTGCATGCGCCGGATATGTATATGGAAAAACTGGCTGTCGGACCGGCTCTTGCAGGCAAGCTTAGCTTGACGGACCCGCTCGAAACGACGCTTCAACGGGCCGCCGACATTTTAGATAAGCCGCTGAGCAATCTTACGATCATGATTCTTGACCGCGACAGGCACCGGAAGCAGATCGATACCCTCCGTCAGGTCGGCGTACGGATCAAGTTTCTTAGCGACGGCGATGTTGCAGGGGCTATGGCTCCCGCTTTATCCGAATCCGGCATTGACATGTATGTAGGCTCGGGCGGCGCACCCGAAGGTGTGCTAGCAGCCGCGGCTCTGCAATGTTTGGGCGGAGAGCTGCAGGGAAAGCTGCTGCCTTCCAATCAGGAGGAATACGACCGCTGCATCGCCATGGGACTCGCCGACCCGCACAAAGTTTTGACCATGGAGGATATGATTGGCCGGGAAGACGTTATTTTTGCCGCAACGGGCATTACCCCCGGCGAATTTTTAAACGGCGTCCGCTACTTGCCCGACTCCCGGGCAGAGACGCATTCGATCGTCATGCGGGCAAAAACAAAAACGATCCGGTTCATTCAATCGATTCATTACTTGCCGAATAAAAACATTCTTAACGATATCGGATAACCCGGTATTGAACTATTTTCTTCCTGTGTTACTATTACCATAAAGTAACTATTCGACACGGAAGAAGGTTTTGCGCATGAGTATACTATTTTATACCGCTGTCGGGCTGATCGCTGCCACCTTCGGGAGCCTGGTCGGTCTCGGCGGCGGTATTATTATTGTTCCCGCTCTCGTTTACTTAGGCCCCGCGTTCGTCGGACAGACGATTTCGGTATCGACGGCGGTAGGCACTTCGCTGGCCGTCCTGATCTTCACGGCATTGTCTTCAACCCTGACCTTTGTCAAGCAGAAAAGAGTCGATTTCAAAAGCGGTTGGCTCTTGTTCATCACATGCGGTCCGGGAGCCATGCTCGGCTCGTATACCACGCAATTCGTCAACGCCAAATCGTTTCAGCTCAGCTTTGGTATTTTCATGCTGCTGATGGCCATACTGCTCGTGCTGCGCGACTACTTGAAGCCGTTGAATGTGAAGTGGCACATTCAGCACACATATACAGACAGCAATGGCAATACATATCATTACGGCTACAGCATACTGCCCGCTTTGATCATCGGACTGCTGGTCGGATTCATTTCGGGACTGTTCGGGATCGGCGGCGGTTCTCTATTCGTGCCGGCGATGGTGCTTCTTTTCCGGTATCCTCCCCATGTTGCGACAGCGACCTCCATGTTCGTTATCCTGCTGTCATCCCTTATGGGCAGCATTACGCATTTTAGCTTAGGAGAAGTGAACCTGTGGATGGTTTTAGGCTTGGCACCTAGCGCCATTGTCGGAGGCTGGCTCGGCGCCAAAATCGCCAGTCGGCTGAGCAGCAAAAAGCTGCTTTGGGTATTGCGTATCACCTTCGTTATCGTATCATTCAAAATGATCTGGGAAGGCTTGGTCCTTGCCTGATTTGCTACACCATATATTTTTATGCGCCGCGGCGTTCGTGGCATCATTTTCATGAGCGGATAATTCGTCTCTCCTTATCCCAAACTAAGGTAACGTAATCCCGTTGCCCAAAGGAGACTAAGCCCCCATGAAAAAGCGAACGCCTGCGGCCTTTTTGCTTTTATCCGCTCATCGGTTCATCTCGCTTCGAATCAGAACCCGTTTATTTTTGTTGAGTCTAGCCTTATGCTTGGCTCTAACGGCATGTACGCCTGCCGCAAATTCACCGCAAGCGATGCCCCCCGGGATCGGGCCTGCCGAGGATGCACCTCGGAACACGGCTAAAGCAGCGGAAACGGGTACCGGCAGCGCGCTGTCTCCGGCCCCTTCAACCGTGCAGCAGGTCCCGCCCCCTTCGGCGCTGCCTGCACCGGCACCTACTCCCGCACCGGCGGTCGTTCCACCGGCAGAGGCTAAGATGCAGAAGAAGCTTAAATCCAAATCGAAGCAGCCTGTCGCCAAACCGTCCAAAGAAACATCCGGCCAAAGCCAACGGCTCTCTTTATCCCAGCTTGTGCGCAAATATCCGGAGCTGCTGCTACTGCGGGGGTCAGTCGCCTCCGGGCAGGTCGCCTTAACGTTTGACGACGCTCCAGACACGACATTTACGCCGCAAGTTTTGGATGTATTGAAAAAATATGAGGTTCGCGCCACTTTCTTTTTAGTCGGCGCCCAAGCCGAGAAGCATCCGGAGATGGTTAAGCGAATCGTCCGCGAAGGCCATGTGATCGGCAATCATTCATACAGCCATAAGCTGTTTACCAAACTATCCGACGATTTGTTCCAGTCGCAAGTGCTTCAAACGCAACAAACTTTAAAGCGGCTGATCGGATATTCCCCCCGCTTGCTGCGGCCTCCATATGGCGAGATCAGTGAAAGCCAACTCTTGTGGGCATCGGAACACGGTTACCGCATTGTGAATTGGAATGTCGACTCGCTTGATTGGAAGCAGCTTGGCCAAGAAAAAGTAGTTTCGAACATTCTCACTAACGTTAAGCCGGGTTCCATCATCCTGCAGCATTCCGGTGGCGGGCCGGGGCAAGACTTGAACGGTACCGTCAAAGCGCTCCCGACCGTGATCCAGACTCTAAAATCCCGCAACCTGAAGATCGTTACCTTGCCTGAGCTTTTGCAGGTATCCAGGCAGTTAGATTGAGTAATGCCTTCTACAATTAGAACGGTTCAACCGAAAAAGGGACGCCCCTTGCACCAGCAGAAGGGCATCCCTTGGATTGTTATTTGTATAAGCAATGTTACTTTAGGCTTGCACAGCTTCCAGCCAAGCGTTGGCAATAAGCGCGTGGCCTGCCGGTGACGGATGTACGCCATCAGGTGCCCAATAGGCCGACGGTGCTTTGGTACTTGCCGACGCGAACAGTCCGTCTAACGGCACGTACAGCGTTTCAAATTCCCGAGCGAGCTCGCGAACGGCGTTTATTTTCGGGTCCAAATCTTCTCTCCACCGTTTCCGGTCTTCCGGCACCGGAAGCACAAACGGTTCGACTAAAATGAGCTTCGCATCAAGCGTTTCCCTGGTACGAACAATCAGATCACGGTAACCTTCCGCAAACGCTTCCACTGAAGTCGGGTCGTTGCGATCGTAACGCCGCCATGTATCGTTAATGCCGATGTAAATCGAAACCCATGTCGGCTTTAGATCCAGGCAATCTTCCTGCCAGCGCTGCTGCAAATCCTTTACCCGATTGCCGCTGATTCCGCGGTTGATGAAATGAACTTGCTTCTCGGGATATTTGCTGGCGAATAAAGCAGAAGCGATGAGAGCGTAGCCCCGACCTAAATCTGCCGCGGTCTCTCTGTTTCTTCCGCAATCCGTAATACTGTCTCCCTGAAACAAGACAACTGCCCCATCTTCGATCTTTGTCATGACTCTGTCCTCCAGCATGTAGGATATAGTTCTTCTTTTAGTACCATACTAAAAGTTACCGGTTTTGTATATCACTATGTGAAGAATCGATAAAAGAAGTTGAGGATCGATAAATAATTCCTCCAGAGCATAAACAAATTCAATACAATAGAAAATAAGCCCTAAAGATCTTTTTTGATCTTTAAGGCTTATTTATACCGATGAGAGGACTCGAACCTCCACCCTTTCGGACTCGATTTTGAGTCGAGCGCGTCTGCCATTCCGCCACATCGGCAAGTGGCGTGCCCTAAGAGATTCGAACTCCTGACCTTTTGATTCGTAGTCAAACGCTCTATCCGGCTGAGCTAAGGGCACGCATTTTCAATTGTTGGAGTGGTGCCGAAGACCAGACTTGAACTGGTACGGTAGTCACCTACCGCAGGATTTTAAGTCCTGTGCGTCTGCCGATTCCGCCACTCCGGCGAAAAATAAAGTTGGAGGCGCCACCCAGATTCGAACTGGGGGTAAAGCTTTTGCAGAGCTCTGCCTTACCACTTGGCTATGGCGCCATATGGAGCGGAAGACGGGATTCGAACCCGCGACCCTCGCCTTGGCAAGGCGATGCTCTACCCCTGAGCCACTTCCGCATATAAACTGGGGATCTAGGATTCGAACCTAGGCATGACGGAGTCAAAGTCCGTTGCCTTACCGCTTGGCTAATCCCCAATGAATGTGTAAATGGGGCGATCGAAGGGAATTGAACCCTCGAATGTCGGAGCCACAATCCGATGCGTTAGCCACTTCGCCACGACCGCCACAGTATGAAGATATTTTGGCAGGGGCAGCAGGAATTGAACCCACACTAACGGTTTTGGAGACCGCTGTTCTACCTTTAAACTATGCCCCTATAAACTGGTGGAGGCTGATGGATTCGAACCACCGAACTCGTCAGAGAACAGATTTACAGTCTGCTGCGTTTGGCCACTTCGCTAAGCCTCCATATGAAATTACAGTGGTGCCGCCGAGAGGACTTGAACCCCCAACCTACTGATTACAAGTCAGTTGCTCTACCAATTGAGCTACAGCGGCGAATGGTGGCTCGGGACGGAATCGAACCGCCGACACGAGGATTTTCAGTCCTCTGCTCTACCGACTGAGCTACCGAGCCGTATTACTTTATTGTATCTCATTTCTTGCATATTGTAAATC
>NZ_BSDJ01000048.1 GCF_027925525.1 Paenibacillus tyrphae
ATCATTTGCGGCAGGGTCGATCTTCCGTGTCATAGTTTGTAATAATTTATCCATTTATTCGAATACAGCGAAAAATAGTCAGCCACCAACTCATTTTGCTCATGGAAGCTTAAATCCGTGAAACCTCTTATCTCTTCCATCGTCTCACTATGATCTATGCCGCTTTTTACAATGCCCTCTTCAAACCGCAACTCAAGAACATCCCGGAAATGATGCGTACATTCATAATCACTAAACCAATCATCGTACCCTACGACGTCAGCGCATAAAATTATGCCTCCCGAATAACCAAGGGGCAGATTCACCTGCTTGTATTCCCAAAAACCGCCGTAGCCCTTCTTTCCCGAAACGCCATTCAATTCAGGAGGACTAACAACCGAACAATTCAGAGTTACACAAAAAGACTTGAGAAGAAGCTGTAGATCATCCATTTCATATAGACAATGGAAACCTCTCCAGCATGCTGTAGAACGCTCAACAGGATGATACCCAAATTTTTCGGGAGTAAACGGCCAGTCCTTCTCGATAGCCGCCAGTTCATAGTGCTTTTTCTTGCTGTATTTATTGTCGTTTTCCTTGTTGTATTTGAAATAATCGGGGATCTGTTCAGACATATGGGTGTGCGCAGCTCACTTTCTATACGTTCTTTCGTAATCCTCAAAGCGGATTTTTCTAATCTGCTTGCGGTCCGACGTGCGAACGATAATGCCTTCGGACTTGCCTCTGGCATCGATCCCGACTTGGGTTTGCTCAAACTGCTTCAAAAAAGAAAACGTCTCTTCCAACGACTGCGGAAAAGCCGAGCCCTTCACGTTAGTCAACAGCGGCGCATATGCCAGCTCCATCGTTTTAACAAAATCGAGCTTCTCCGCCTCATGATAAAAAGGCTGGTTTCCATGATCGCGCCATTCCGCTATTTTTTCTTGCGGCAGCGTAAGGAGATGCTCCAATTGCTTCCTATCCAATGAAAACACGTCAAAAACTCTGTACGCTTGCGTCTTGTTTTCCGTGTAGTTTTTAGCCGCCTTCGTTTTCCCTCCGTACGATTCCTGATAGATGACGGTCAATGCCCAATCCTCGTCAGCACAAATCCGGTCTGTTAATTGATCGGCCAACGGGCGCAGAAATTCGGCAATATTCCCGTAAGGGTTGCCTATCCTGTCTCCTTTGGCAAACAACAGTTCCTCTCTGGAGCCGATGAGATAATCGATGTCGTTCCCATTTTTGAACAAAATGATCCTGGCGTTCTCCCCATCCACTTTTTCGTAAACAAATACATCGTCGGCCTCGGAGAAGCCTCTGGCTTCCGATAATTCTTCAGTTAAACGGCCTCTCTCCCCCAATTGATGATAGGTAAGAATGCTCGGATATTTCGTCAAAGAGTTCATTTTCTTTAAGTCCATGAATGGTTATCCCCCTGAATATCTCGTATGTTTTACCATAATAAGGTTTCTACAGATTCATTATCGTCTCCTTTGGGCAAAATTGTTATTTCTATTTTGGGATGGGCGATTTCGGGGCAAATGTCCGGATATTAACTAAAGTAAGCTTCCATATCCACCAAAATGTGCTATGATGCCTGATAACTATTTCCGAAAGACAGGTGTCCTGATGTCAAATACTTATGCCAACCATCGAATCGAAAAAGCCGATCTTGATTTTGACGGGGTCAACGGAACGTATTTTAATGGCGCCGCATATTTGTTTTATCACAAAAGGTCTACGACCCAAGGAGATCGTATCGTGTACTCCCGTGTCATCCTCAAAAACGAGAAGGGCAAGGAAAGCTTGGAAACGTACGATGCCAATACGGTGATGCATAATAAGAAAAACTACAACGTCAACGGCCATACTGAAATCTCCAACGTTGCCAGCGTCGTGCACCAAGGAGCGTTGTATGTATTTTGGACGGAGGACGGCCACCTCTGGCACAAGAAAACGGCGGACGGCCAGACGTGGACAACGGCCGAACAGATCGGCTTTGCCTTCAATCGGCGCACGCAATTCGCGGCCGTGTCATTGGGCGGACGACTGTATCTCATCGGCGGACGCCATGTGGACAACAAGGACACCTTGGTTGTGGTTTTCCTCGATAACGACGGAAAAACGTGGCGTTCCGAGAACCATCTCAACTGGAAAAATATTCGGAACGTGTGCGCCTGCGCCTACCATGACGCAAACGGCAGCCTTAGCATCATGATCGGCATCGTGACCACCAACGCGAATCTGTGGACGGCAGTGTATCGCTGCAGCATCGACCCGAACAGCGAAGGCAGCGGGCTGCGGGAGGTCAGCAGCCAGCGGCATAACGAATACGACGGACTTGTCGACTTCCTTGCCTTGGAGACCGGTACCGTTCAGGACGGCCTACAAGATCCTGCGATCCAGTTGTTCATCAATGGCTGGCACCGACCTCACGTCTGGGCCGGGTACAAAAACAACCAGAAGAAAGAATACAACATCCGTACAGGCGTATGGGGACCGAAAATGACCCGCTCGCACGGTCATACGAAATACCCGACCTGGAAATACATGGGTACCCTGCAATACTTCGCACCGTTCGGGGATAAGGGCGAAATGCAGCAAGAAATCTGGCTCTACATGTGTTATAACGACGACAGCGTCGTGCAGCAGGGGAGGAGCCAACTGGTGCTCTGCCGCTACAAGTCGGACAAGATGAAATATGTAAAGACGGAAGACGGCACGGTCAGCAAAGAATTCCGGGCTCTGATCGGCGTAGTGGAAGGCGCTCCTCCCTATGTGCGGAACGGCAGCGAATCCGGCAACTACGGGTCTACCTTCTATTATGGCCGTACCGAGACCAGTCAGGTAGCGATTTCCACCCAGTTCAAGTTCAGCGCGTATGTCAAAGCGGGCGGCAGTCTGCCTGTCGGCGTGGAGGCCACTTTGAAATTCACCACCGAGCATTCGTACAAAGCGACACAAGCCTCGGAAGTGACCACCCTGTTTGACAAAAGTATCGTTCCTGTCCCGGGGGAGAATGCCGTAACTTACATTTACCTCGCGCCTCATGTCTTCAAGACAACCTATGAGATGTACGACTGGAAAGGAGAAAGACCGTTCGGCATTCAGAGCTGTTTATTCCATGCGAAGAAGGCTAGTGTCGATTTTGACATGCACGATATTCTCCATACCTACGTGAACAACCCGAACACGCACAATTACGAGACCTTCCTTCTCCGTTCCGGCGACTTGGCTCCGTATGCCGACACCGAGCGCAGCCTCTCGCTCGATGTCACCTGGGTCCCGGGCGAGACCAGCGTCTTTTTCCAAAAGAAGACCTCGGCCGTCGAGATTGAGAGCAGCAAAGTGTCGGCCGAATTTGCGGAGGGCATCAAAAACATCTTCGACATCGGCGGCAATCTATCCTACGAGTATGAATTCTCTCACCGCTCCGACGTGTCGGAGAAGGTCGGTGTAAAATTGAATTTCCCGTTCCCACGACCCGATCACCCGGAAGACGTCAAAAAATATGTGCTTCGCATGCATCTGTTGGTGCCCGGCGAGAATCAGACCAAGCCATGCTATTGGATTCCAGAGGGCAAAGAAGAGCAGCGGCCGTGGTGCGTGGCATGGTCGGTTGAGGAAGTCGTCAAGCAGGGAAAGAAAACAACCTAGGCGAAATCCGTCCGGCTGGAACGACAGGAGCCAGACAAAAAGCGGCCCGATTGGATCGGAACCGCTTTTTTGTCTTCACTCCGCAGGAAGCCCCTTCACCTCGCATCCGGGACAATAGCGGATGTAGTTGAAGTTTTCGGTCGGAACGGTTTTGACCGTCTTGCCATTCCGATCTTTATAGATCTCGTATTGCCGGTAAGCTTCCACCAAGTAGCTTCCGTCTTGATACTGATCGGCCAATTTCCACTGCGTGAATACCGAGTATTGCTTGGCTCCGTTTATGGAGGAACCGGAAGTGGAGAATGCCCCGGTAGTAGCGATGGCCGGTTCACCGCCGACCTCAATTTTGCCTAACAGGCTCATCGCCCCATCGGATAAAAAAGGAAAGCTATGTTTCCTGTCCACCATAATGAGCAGAGCCAGCAGCATATTCAAAAACACAACGATAGAAATCCATACCGATTTCTTATGAACGATATTCATTGTTCGCTGCAGCACCGTATCCCCCCTCTATAAGACAAGTTGTCTTTTATCATTAGATATGCGCTTCAAGGGCGGAACATGCTTCGACTGGAGGTCCGGTCCGCAGGAACCTAGGGACCACGCGGGCTGCGGCCGTATCAAGCAAGCCAGCGGTTCAAATGGTCCATCGTCGGCCGATGAATTTGCATCTTTATTCGCTAAAGGATCTTTTATGAAAAGAAACAGGAATTTAACAGTTAACGTTGAATGTTGATAATACGGAGGAAAGATAACGTTTTCATAGAGGGGGCGGTTTTCGGATGCGGTTTCCACGCTACGAGGTTCGCGAAGAAATTCAAATCGGCAAGCTGATTTCCTGCTTCTATTTCGAGTTATCCAAAAACTACAGGTACGCCGGCGAAAAGCACGATTTCTGGGAAATATTTTACGTGGACAAGGGTGAGATCGAAATCGACACCGATTCCGGCCATTTCAACTTGAAGCAGGGTGACCTGCTGTTCCACGAGCCCGACGAATTCCACAGTCCGAAAAGCAACGGAAAAGTATCCCCGAACGTCTTCATCGTCACCTTCGAATGCGAATCCGAGCCCATGTCGTTCTTTCTCAAGCATAAGCTGTTCCATCTGGACGACAAAATACGTCCGGTGCTCGCCCGGCTGATCGAGGAAGGCTGGAACGCCTTCGGGCCAAGCCCCGCAGGCAGCGGCAGAATCCTGTATCCGCGGGACAACGCCCCGTTCGGAAGCGAGCAATTGTTCAAGCTGCATCTGGAAACGCTGCTGATCCACCTGATCCGCGCAAGCAACGAAGAGCGGGATATCAAATCGCCCCCCGTCCCCCGCAGCAAGCAAGAAAGCGGCATGGCCGACCAAGTGATCGGCTACATGAACGAGCATATCGGTGATAATTTGACGCTGGATATGCTGTGTGACCACTTCGCCATCGGGCGGACCCAAATGAGCATTATGTTCAAAAAACGGGTCGGCTGCGGCGTTATGGAATATTTAAACCAGCTCAAAATCGACCGCGCCAAAACCTACATCCGCGAAGACGTTTACAATCTGACCGAAATCTCCGAGCTCCTCGGCTACAGCAGCGTCCATTACTTCTCCCGCCACTTCAAGAAAGCGACCGGCATGACGCCGTCGGAGTATGCGAAGACGCTATCCGCCGGATACGCCCGGATCGTCAAATAAACGCCCGAACGCAGACGGCCCTCCGTTCCCATCGAGCAAGCGGGGAAGGAGGGCCGGACCGTTACAATAAAATTTCGCGGCGGCTCCGATACGATTCGTACGTACTGAGAATGATCTCCAGCGAATGCTTCCCGTCATGGCCGGTCACGACCGGCTCGCGATCGTGCAGCACCGCCAGCGCCATATCGCGGATCTGTGCGGCGTGACCGTCAGGAATGACGGTAAACGGCTCGAACTGCGGAATATCCACCTGCTCTCCGATCACATCAAGCGTCGTAATCTCGTCGCCGGTCAACACAATCGTGCCCTTGTCGCCGTGAAGGACGATCCGGTGGTCGGGCTGATTGTAGGCCGTTGTCGTCGCTTCAATCGACCCAAGCGCGCCGTTTTTGAACTGCAGCGAAGCGACAGCGGTATCCTCCACCTCGATATCCCGCAGGACGTTGCGGGCGTAGCCGTGCAGCGAATCGACCGGCCCGGCCAGCCATTGAAGCAAATCGATCGTGTGGATACCCTGATTCATCATCGCCCCGCCGCCGTCCATCGCCCAAGTGCCGCGCCAGCCTGCACTGTCGTAGTACGCTTGGTCACGGTAAAACTTGACGTAGCCGGAGCACAGGCTCAGCCGGCCGAGCTTCCCGTCGTCCAGCAGCTTCTTGACGAATCGCGAAGCGGGCGACATGCGCCGGGGAAAGATCGTCGCCAGCTTCACGCCGATGACGTCGCAAGCTTCGATCATCCGCTCGGCATCCGACAGCCGGATGGCCATCGGCTTCTCGCAGACGACATGCTTGCCCGCCTCGGCCGCCTGTATCGTCTGCCCGGCATGCATGCCGCTCGGCGTACACAAGCAGACGACGTCGACGTCAGGGTCCGCCAGCAGCCGTCCGTAATCGGTGTATGCCTTCACCCCGTACTTTGCCCCATACTGCTCCGCCCGCCCTGCATCGACGTCGCAGACGGCCGCAAGCTCCGCTTCCGGAGTCCGCTCGATGCCGGTAAAATGACTCGACGATATGCCGCCGCAGCCGACGACGGCAAACCGCACCTTGCGTGGTAGATCGCTCATTTCGTATCCTCGCTTTCAATTACTCGTATTCATCGTTCACGGTATGAATCAGCGTCGCATTCTCGTCGGCAAGGACGGTCGCCCGGCTCGTCGCGATAATGTCCCGGTGCGTCAGGAGGCTCGCCTTCCCTTCGATCCGGTTCAGAAAGTCGCGCGTAATCGTAACCTTTACGGGCTCCGGCTCCATGCGGACGAAAGGCTCCCCTTGCGTTATCCGGTAGTACAACTCGCCGCTCGCATCGCAGGAAGGATCGCCGTTTAAGCGCAGCTCCGCGCAGCCTTCCGTTCCGGTCACAAACAGGCGGCAATCGCCCCACGTCCAGCTTCTCTCCGGCGTATGCCAATCCGTGTACAATTGCGCCATCGTGCCGCCGTCCAGCAGCACCTGCGCGCAAGCCGTATCGTAGAACGTCAGGTGCTCGGGCAATATATGCTTGGCCATCAGGCTGTTCACCGACGCAATCTCCTGTCCAGTCAGCCAGCGCAGCAGATCGAAGTCGTGCACGAACAGGTCGATGATAATCCCGCCGTTCCGTTCCTTGGAGAAATGCCAGGCGTGACGGGTAGCCGGCGACAGCCGGTGCGGCTTGCGCATCGTGATGCCGACGATGCGGCCGAGCGTTCCCGCATCGATCTCACGCTTCAAAGCCGCCATCGCCGGGCGGAACCGCTCGGTCAACAGCAAGCCGATCTGGATGCGCCCGCGTCCGGCAACCGCCTCCAGCCTGCCAAGGTCGCCTCTTCCGGTAACGGCCGGCTTGTCGAGCATGACGTGCTTGCCGTGATGCTCGCACCATTCGATCACGTCGATTTTGTCGCCGTTGACGGCGGACGACCCGATGATCCGGATCGACTCGTCCTGCAGCGTATCCGCGCTGTCAAGCAGCGGAATGCCGTGCTTCTGTGCCAGCGACCGGGCCAGCGCGTTGCGCTCCGGCTCGTAAATGCCCGCGCACTCGGCCCCCTCCGCCATCATCTCGTCGACAAACGTCGCGATATGGCCGTGCTGGCAACCGTATAACGCAAATCGGATGGACATAAGACAGCTCCTTTCTCTTTTTACTGCGTTACCGCTTCCTCATTCCACGAGCCCCGTCCTCTCGACGCCTTCCACGAACCACCGCTGGGCGATCATGTAGACGAGGAGCGGCGGCATGATGATCAGGAAGCTGGCCGCCATGCGGACCGTTTCGTTCAAGTCGAAGCTGCCCTCCGTTTCCGGGTACATTCCCGTCAGCACCTTGTTCAGATTGAACAGGCTGAGCGACAGCGGCACGTCTTTGCCGCCAAGCAGCATGCCGGTGACGAACGTTTCGTTCCAATGCCAGACGAACGAGAACAGAAACACGACCAGAATAGCCGGCTTCGCAAGCGGGATCATGACCCGCCAGTACACCCGGAACGGTCCCGCACCGTCGATCAGTGCCGCATCCTCCAGTTCCTTCGGCAGTGTCAGGAAAAACTGGCGGAAAATGATCACGAACAACGCGCCCCGCACCCCATGCCCGAGCAGCGCCGGCAGCAGAATGCCCCAGTGCGTGCCAAGCAGGCCCAAATTTTTGAACAGCACATAAAGCGGAATGATGAGCGTCTGCGGCGGAATGAGGAAGCTGAAAATAAGCAGCAGGAACAGCGCGTTTCTGCCCGGGAACTTCAGTCTGGCGAAGGCATAGCCGGTAAGGGAGCAGAAGAACACCTGTCCCACGGCCGAGCCGCCGGACACAATCAGCGAGTTTTTCAACGCGTCCGGGAACTTGAGCCCCTGCCAGGCCAACTTCAGATTGTCCCAAGCCAGCGACGTCGGCACCCACTTGATCGTCGGGTCGAGCAGATCGGCCGTCGTCTTGAACATCGTCGACAGCATATACAGGAACGGCGTCAAATACATAAGCGCGACGTCGAGCAGGACGAGGTACAGCAGCGCCAGCACGACGATCCCCTTGCGCTCCCGGTCGCCGAACAGCAAGACGCGCGTCCGGTCCACCCACTGTCTCCATACCATGGCCTCCCCTACCTTTCTCCCGAGTAATGAACGAATTTGCGCGACAAGCCGAGTACGGCGAGCAGCAGGACGAAGACGGCCGTAAAGTAGATCCACCCCTGCGCGCTCGCGTAGCCGTAGCCGAGATTGGCCGTCGTCATGTTCGTGACGATCATATTCAGCACCGGATTGAGCAGCGGAACGGTAAACATGTCGACGATCGTATAAATGACGTTGAGCAAAATAAACGGAGTCAGCGCGGGCAGTGTAATTTTCCACAGCATCTCCCAAGGAGTCGCCCCGTCGATGAGCGAAGCCTCGTACACACTCGCCCCGATCGTCTGAAGACCGGCCAAATATAACAAAATCTGTACGCCGGAATACCACAAAATGACGACGAACAGGTTCAGCACGGTCAGGATCGGATCGGCCCAGAACGTCGGCACGTTGGCCGAGATAAAGCCGGCGATATCATATTTGTTCAGCATGTCGAGGCTGCCCGCCTTCTGGTTGAAAATTTCCGACAGCACCTGGCCGGTGCTGAAAATGACCGGAAGGAAGAAGACGGCGCGGAACGCCATCCGTCCGCGGAATTTCAAGTTGAGCAGAAGCGCCACGAACAGCGAAAACAGTACGATGATCGGGATGACGAGCAGCGTGTTTTTCATCATACCGACAAGCGCAGCAACAAACGTGTTGTCGGATAAAAACGCGTACGAATAATTTTCCCAGCCCTTGAACTCAAACTTCATCCCCTCCCCGGTAAACCGCACCTTCTGAAAGCTCATGTAAAGCGAGAAGCCGAGCGGGAACAGGACGAACAGCCCGAGTCCGGCCAGCCACGGAATGAGAAACAAGTAACCGGATATCGCCTGCTGCGTCTCGATCGAGAGGCGGGATCGCTTGGGACGCGTGAAAGACGAAGGCTGCATCTTACCCCTCCTTGCCGACGACGGCGAACTCGCGCGGCTTGACCGTGATGGCGCCCGCCGAATAGGCCGTATCATTGTAATTGACGACAATCGCCGTCCCGTTCTCGTAGCGGGTTTCGAACACGCCGTCGGCCAGCTCGCGGTGCCCCAAGATAAACAGGCCGCGCACCGGGCCGAGCGCTTCGTTCCAGCGTTTGTACTCCGAGGCGATCTGCTGCTTCCACACGTCGTATTGGCTGCTGTAAATAAAATCTCCCGGCGTATGGCGCAGCAGCGCGGGATCTTCGTAGGTGAGCAAATAGTGCGGAACGGCGCCGAACTCGATCGAGCGCAAAAACTCGGTCGTTCCCGTTTCCCGCAAGTTGCCCCATTCCCCCGAATAATCGACCAGACCATGAACGGCAATCGGCAGGAACGGAACCGCCTTGGTGGCGACCAGATCATAGCTGACGCCGATCGGCATCCGCTGGACGAAATCGAGCTGACCGATGAGGTAGCTATTGCCTTCCGCCGCCCCGGTGAAGCCAAGACGCTCCTTGGCGAGCCGGAGCAGCTTGCGGTAGCTTTCCGCCGCATCGGCGCGCGTCGCAGGGTGGGACGAACGATAATCCGAGTACAGGCTGCCGAGTCCTTCGAAGTACATGCCATCGATGCCGAGCGCCTCGTAGCTCCCGACGTGCTCCTCGAACAACCGCAGAGCGACGGATGCGGGATTCACGTATTCGGCCTCGCCAAGCCTTTCGTCGTAGCGCGCCTTGTTGTTGATGTCCCGCATCACGTCGCGGGACGGAACGAAGCCGCCGTTCTGCCGCGAGCGCGTAAAATCGGCCTGCAAGTAGACGCGGTCGCCCCGCTTCCGCGCTTCGCGGGCAAAAGCCCGTAGCCCTTCGTCGCCTCCGAGCCCCTTCTCCGCCGGCGGCACGTCGGGCATGACGCTGCGGTCCCCGCCTTTCGCCCAGCCGTTGTATAGTACATGAATTGGTCCGATTCCCGAGGCGTGCAGCCCTTTTAAAATGTCGATCCCCTGCCCGAACGTCGTGACGGGCACGAAATTCGGCGAGAACAAGCCTTTTTCCTCGGCGCCGCCGTAGAGCGTCACAAACAGCGGAAGTCCGTTCGCGTCGGGCGCGATTTTTTTCATCCCTTGCGTTTCCATCAAGTAGCTGCGGTAATCGGCCGCCATTCCGGCGTAATCGGCTTTGCTGCCGTTCTGGAAGTAGTAGCGGATGCGCCGGTTTTCCGTCGACCTCGTCTTCTCCACCGTCTTATACCCGGCCCCGAGCTTGCTCGTCTGACGAAAATACTCGTTCCGGTACACGAATTGCGGCGCAATCCAGTGGAACGACGTGTACAGCCCGGCGGGCGTCGCGTGCACGGTCGACGTCGCTTCCCCCTCCTCGATGACGGCCAGGTACGAATGATCGTCCCGCTTCAGGCCGAATGCCGGAAAAATCGTATGGGTCCCCGGCTGGCCCGGAATCGCGTCGTCGCTGCCATAAATTTTCGCGGAGACGCGGGACAGCAGCTGATGCTCCGCCTTCATCGGAACGAGCGCGCCCATCTGCAGCGGCACCAGCATGTAGCCGTCCCGCTGAATCGACTGCTTCTGGACCGCGCCGAAGAACGGGAACGGCCAGATCGAGACGACCTGCTTGCCCGCGCTTTCGGCGATTTGGTCGCTCGGCACGCTCACTTCCAGGTACCCGTTCTTCAACCGGACGACCGTCTTGAACCGGATGCCGAGCGTCTGCAGGTCGAACGTCAGCTCCGCTCCACCCTCGACCGGGGCGATCGTCGTTCTCGTTTTGGCGTCGCTCCCGTTCGCGGTGTTGATCAGCACGCCCGTGCTTTGCTTCGCGGCATCGACATAGTCGAGCATGAACGGGGAATCGGCGTTGCTTTTCCATAGCCCTTTCAAATCCGGCTCCAGCTTCGTGTCCGGATCGCTTCGCCAGACGAAATCGCCTTGTTTGTCCCGGACCCGGATATGCCCGGCGTCGTTCACGAGCAGCTCCAGCCGGCCGTCCTCGGCCATTCGCCGGTAGCTGTCCGGGTTGTAGTCGATCCGCTGAATCGAGGCCGGGTTGATCGGGGGTGGCGAACCTGCCTGCCGCTGCTCCGGCTTACCGACGAGGGCCCCCGCGAAGCCGAGCGCATACGCAGCTCCGGCCGCCGCCGCCAGCAGGAGCAGGCCCGTTACGATACGTCTAAACACGGTAGGCTACCTCCTTCACGATCTGCGCGACGAAGTCGTAAAGCTGGAACGTCAAGCCCGCGAGAATAAACAGCAGAATCCAGATCGCGAACATGAACAGCACCGACAGCACGACGTTGACGGCGGTCTCGCCGATATCGTAATTGTGAATTTCTTTGACCATGATGAAAAAGAGCAGCAGCGTCCAGCCGATCATCACTCCGTTGCCGAAATCGTATACGACCTTCTCGTTCAGCGTCAGCACGTTGGACAGCAGCGCGAGCGGCAGCGAAAGGAGCAGGAACGGCATGAGCGCATACGTACTGCCGACGAACACTTCCGTCCATCGGCCCTGCCCTTTCATGATCGAACCGATCCAATAGTTGGCGGCGACCCACGTCAGCCACGGCACGAAGAATTGCAGCAGCAGCGTCAGCGGACTGACGTTCTCGACGCCCGACGGATTGAACAAATACGATGTGGCCAGCTTGCTGAGCAGCAGTACCGCGAAGGCGGCGATCAGCAGCAGCACGGCCGCGAGGAAGCTGCCTTCGCTGCGATAGCGCAGCTCCCCGAACGCGTCGAACGGATGCTTCAGCACCCGCAGCGCCTGCTTCCATTGAAACCTCACGTCCTTCGCCAGCTGCCCCAAGTACGGCGACAAATGCATCGCCTTGGCGGACCCGGCAGACCCTGAGACGCGGCGCTTGTCATCGGGCGACATATGTAACGCGGTCATCGTTCTTCCCCCTCGATGCTTCGCGGCGTAAGCCACAGCTTGCGCTGCCGGTTCCCGAGCTTGTTCTTCAGTCTCCGCCCCAGCGCAGCCGCAATCAGCAGCACGGCGCCGCCGAAAGCCAGCTGCGCAAAATGCTTCTGCATCCACAGCAGCCGTACTTGCCAGAAAGCGTCGGAATAGCCGTTAAGATCGCCGCCCGCCCGGAATTCCCGCATCGCCTGCGCGTAATCGCCGTTCTTGTAGTACGCTTTCGCCAACCCGAGATGGGCGCGGAAATATTTGCTGTTCCTGTGCAGCACTTCGCGCCACGGGCCTGCGCTCTCTTCGTAATGGCCTTGGATGAACAGGTCGGTCGCCTGTTGGACGAGCGACCCGAACTCGGTCCGCTTGAACGTCTGGATCACGTTCGCTGTCCGGTCCAAGACGAACAGCTTGCCGGCCGAATCGATCGCCAGCGCCGACGGGTATTGGAACAAGCCGAGCTTCTGAAACCCTTCGTCCCTGGAGCCGAAGGCAAACATCAAATCACCGTTCGAATTATATTGGAACAACATGCCGAACTGCGCATCGACCGCAGTGATGTTACCGAGCGAATCGACGGCGATGTCGGTGAACTGCTTTTGCTGTCCGGCTAGCAGCTTCGTAACGCCGTAGTCTTTTTCGCCGAGCAGATCCTTGCCGTCGTAGTTGAGCTTCTTAACCTGACCTTTCGTCACCTGCATGGAGGTCGTATACAGCAAGCCGTTCGGCCCTATCGACACGTTCGATACGGAGCCCGGCAGCTTGAGCAGTTCCTTCTGCAGCTGCTCCTTCGTGAAAAAGAGCCGTTTCAACGCGTCAGTCAAGCCGAAGTCGACTTTGTTGGCGCCGAAAAACCCTTCGAAAGCGCCCTCCGGATCGAGCAGCAGCAGCCCTTGATAGCCATTTCGCGTCGCCACGTACAGGTACCCCCGCTCGTCGACGGCCAGCTTTGTCGGCTGGTAGACGAAATTCGGCGGCAATACCGCCGATTGCGGCCGACGGATCGCGCGGATATACCGCCCTTCGGCGTCGAACACCGCGATGCGCTCATTCTTCGTATCGGCCACATAGATCATGCCGTCGGGACGCACGAACACGCCGTTCGGCTCGTTCAGCTTCCCCTCCCCGTCAGGCTGAAGGATGCGCACCGTCCGGCCCCGTTCGTCCAAATGGACGATCCGGTTGTTGCCGGTATCGGCCACGAACAAATGATCCTTTGCGTCAATGTACAAATCCTCCGGATTTTTCAGTCCGCCGTGCATGAACGTATCCGGCACATAAGCAGGTTGAACCGGAATTTCTTGGCCCTCCAAGTCGTAGATGAACGTGCCGTACGGCACATCGGCGCTCGCGATCCCACCGCTCCATAGGCCTAACGCGGCGAGCAGAAGCAGCGCAGTCAAGCAGCGCATCCCCCGCCTTCTCATCGCCATCCCTCTCCCCCTTTCCTCGTCCGGACGTCGCAGCCGGTCATTTCAATCCCGAATGCGCCATTGTCGAAATAACTTTTCGTTGGAGCAGCAGGAACAGGATAAAGCTCGGAAGGAACATGAGCAGCCCCGCCGCAGCCGCTACCCCTTGACGCGCCACGCTGTTCGCGAGTCCGCTGGTCAGCGTGCTGACAAAGAACGGCAGCGTCTTCATCGTCTCGTCCTCGACGTACAGCGTGGACGTCTCCATGTTCCCCCAGGTCGACTGGAAGATGAGAATGCCTGCGGTCGCCACCGCCGGCATGCACAGCGGCAGTATGATTCGGCCAAACAGAGTGAATTCGTTCGCTCCCTCCAGCCGGGCCGCTTCCAGCAACTCGTCGGGCAGCAGATCGATGAACTGCTTGAACAGAAAAACGATGACGGGCAGCGCAATCACCGGCAAAATGTGCGCCCAATAAGTATTAATCAAGCCAAGCTGGCTGATCACGTAATAACGCGGAATTTGCACCGTCTCCGGGGCGAACATCAACGAGACGATAATGACGGAAAACATCCACTTTTTCCCAACGAATCGGTGCTTGGACAGCGCATAGGCGCACAAGGCGCTGATCAGCGTTCCCAGCACGATGGTGGCGATCGCGACGATGCTCCCGTTGAACAGGTAGCGGCTGACCGGTACGACCGCCGTCTTCGTCACGACAAGCAGATCGTAGAAGTTCTCGAACGTCGGCTGACGCGCCAAAAATGTCGGCGGATACAGAAACAGCTCGTGGTATGGCTTCAGCGCATGATTGAACAAGTACACCATCGGCAGCAGCATGAACGCCGCCAGCAGCGTCAGCATGACGGTCAGTGCCCATTGGAAAGGCGTCGTCCGGTTCAGCCTGCTCTTTTTCCGGAACCGCAGGTTCGCCATCGGTCATTCCCCCTTCGAGCCGAATAGCTTCCAACACAGCTTGCTGGACAAATAAATAATGACGAGCAGCACGACCGACACCGCCGAAGCGTAACCCATCTCGTAGCGGATAAAGCCGAAGTCGTCGATATGGTTGATCATCAGATGCCCCGCATAGTTGGGCGACGGGTTGGAGCCGGTCAGCTCGACGCTGATCGCTCCCGCCTTCAGCGTGCCGACAACGGACATGACGGCGCCGAACAGCATTTGCGGCTTCATCGACGGGATCGTGATATACCAAATCTCCTGCAGCCGGGAACGGATGCCGTCGATCCGGCCGGCTTCGTATAGCTGCCGGTCCACGTTCTGGATGCCTGCCAGCATCGCCAGAAAACCGACGCCCATGCTCGACCAGAGCGAGACGGCGATCATGATTTTCATGATGTATAGCGGCGAAGTCGTCCAGAGCTGCGGCTCGTTGATATACCCGATGTTGAGCAGGAAGCTGTTCAAATACCCAAGCCGGTCGCCGCTGAACATAATGAGCCAGACGACGGACATGGCGATGCCGGCCGTCATCGAGGGCGCATACATGGCCAGCGTGTAGAACGCACGGATGTTGTGCGGCAGTTGGGCGATCAGCCAGGCGAGCGCGAACGATAGCGCATACCCTACCGGGCCGACGATGACCGCGAACAGGAACGTATTCGGCAGCGCATACTGCCAGAAGACGAGGTCCTGCGTCAGCAGTGCCTGATAGTTGAACATACCGATAAAGGCAGGCCGCTCGATGGCGTTGAAGCTTGTGAACGAAAGCGCAATTGCCGCGACCGTCGGCAGCGCAATGAACAGCAGGAACAGCAGGAAGAACGGCGACACGAACAAGTAGGAAACCCACGTCCGCTTCATATCGGCCACAGCCGCCCGGACCCGCTCCCCCAGCGAGACGGCGGCCTTCCGCTTCTTGCGGGTGACGCTGGAAGCAGGGGCCATCGCGGCCCCGGTATGGCGAGACGGATTCGTCATGGCTTGCCCGCTCCTTCCGATGGCTGCTTGATGTCAGGCACTTTCAGCTTGCGCACGATGCTGCCTTGCTTATCGACGAATCCAAATTCCCGCTGCTTGCGCTTCAGCTCGCTATCGATTTGGAATACCGCCTTTTCGAGCATTTCCCGGTAGTTTTGGTTTTGCAGCACGGTGCGCGTCCAGGCGAAGTTCAGCTCCCGAGGCGTAAAGTAGCCGCCAGGCACGTTCGGCATTTCCTTGTACCATTTCCATTGATCCAAAATCGCCTTGCTCTCTTTCTCGGGCCACGGCAGCTTTTTGAACGCTTCGACATTCGCCGTATTCCAGCGGAATTCGACGCCGTTCAGCAGCTCGATCTCGTTACCAAACTGCGACTGCGTCTCGGTCGACGTCCACCATTTCAGAAACTCCCAGGCATCCTGCCTGCGTTCGGACGAGCGGAAGATCATCCCGGAGGACAGGTTGCCGCCGGACCAGCGGACGACGGTGCCGTCCTTCCGTTTCATTCCCGGAATCGGGGCGATCTCCCACGACCCGGCCAGCTCGGGCGCGGCGACAAGCAGCTGCATATACGTGTTGTAGTCGGCGATGCCAACCGGCATATCACCGCTGCGGAAGTGCATGTAAAAGCTCGGCACCTCGGTCGGCAGCCCATATACCGTAAATAGCTCTGTCCACTGCTTGAACGAGTTGAACGCCTCGCGCGAATTAAGCCCCGAATTCAGCCCGTCTTCCGTATAGAAGGAAGCTCCGTTTTGCAGGAAAATCGGCACATAGTTCAGCTTCGCAAAATAAAAATTGTACCCCTTCTGCTGGAGCGTCGGCAGTATCGCGTACAAGTCGTCCCACGTGTCCGGCGGCTTCAACCCGATGCTTTTCAGAATGTCCGTACGGTAAAAAAGCACGTTCAGCGCCACGGTCTCGGGCAGCGCGTACACGCTTCCGTCGTAGGTGAACGGAATGAGCGTCCCCGGCTGGAACTGTTCGGACACGCTCGCAAAATCGGGAAATTCGCTCAGGTTGACGAGCGAGTTCCGCATCGCGAAATCGGCCGGAGTTCCTTCGGCGATACCGAGAGCGACATCCGGCTCCCGGCCGGCGGAATTGCTCAAGATGAGCTGACCGGGATTCGGCATCAGGTTGACGTTGACTTTGATCCCCGTCTTCGCCGTAAATGACTCGTCCGCAAGCTGCTGCATCAGCGCCACGTAATCGCGGCCCCGGTTGACCCATACGTCGATTCCGTCCAGATCGCGTCTGCCGTAATAATGGTAGTTCGGCGAAAACGTGCGGAAGAAGTTGCCGACCAAGTCGCCGACAACGGTCAGCGTTCCCGATGGCTCGACCGGCCGCTCGGGAGACGAGGAAATAAAGATCCGGTCGAGCGTCAGCGGCTGACGCCCGAGGCTGTCGATAAACGACGTGATTTTCTCCAGGTTTTGGGCATGCATCTCCGGCGGACGCTTTGACAGCAAATCCGGGCTTTCCGCCATGTTCCGCAGATCGAAAATGACCGAGCGCAGCCCTTCCGCACCCTGCAGCGAATTACCGTACAGCCCTTGCAGCCGGTCGACCTGCTCCTGCAGCCGGTCGGCCAGTGCGCGAAGCTTGCTAGCCACGTCCGGCATCGTTTCCGCCAAGTTCCAATCGCGGTTCTGATCGACCATGTTGCGGTTTTTAATGCCGGTGACCATCGCCACCTGACGATTGATCTCCTGGTAGCCGTCCACAATCGATTGGAGCGACTCGCGGACGGGCGTCGTCGGCGACGGAGCGGCGGTCAGTCCGATCCGGTGCGTCCCTTGGCGGAAATAAAACGCGAACGGCGCGCCCTTGTCGTCCTGCAGCGCCTCCACGCTCCATTTCCGCGAATACGGAAACGGATACGATTGCAGCTCGCGGAACGGCACCTGGCCGTCGATACGGATTTCCCGGAAGCTGATGACGTCCTTCGTGAAGTTCTGCAAATATTGGAAGTGGATGTAGTACAGTCCGTCTTTCGGAACGTCGAAGGTCCACTCCGCCGATTGGCCGCCCCGGCTCCAGCGGGCTCCGCCCATCGTGTTGTAGATTTGCCTGCCGTCGGACGCCGGACTCGCCAGATTGTCGTTGCTCGCCTGAACTTGCACGGAAGGGTCCGATTTGGCGCTCATCTGCTCCGCCTCGACGCTGAGCAGCCAGCCGGGCTCCGCGCCGTTCGGCAGAGCTTTCCAGTCGGCCGCGGCCTGTTCGTACGCCGGCAGCGGGCGCGGAGCCTTCACGGCGATTTCCGCCAAGGCGAACGAATCGAGCACCGACTCCAGCCGGATCGTATGCCGGCCATTGGCCAGCCGGAAGCGAAGCGGGTCGGGGCTCGTAAATTTGGCATCCGTCAGCAAGCGAACGCCCCATTCGGACAATTCCTGCTGCGACGGCCGGATTTGATCGCCGTGCTCGTTGAGCTTCGGCGGATAGACCGAATCTTTCCATTTGCGCGGGATCTGAATAGTTTTCGCTTCGAAATAAGGAAACTCGCCATCAACCTTCACCCCGATCTGTACCGGGCCGGACGAGCCTTCGCCGGGCAATACGGTCAATTCGAGCTGGTATAGGCCGTCCTGCGGCGCGTCGATTTCGTACTCGACCCAGGCTTTTGGCTGCGGTACCTGCACGACGCCGTTCTTCCCTTCCAAGACATCGGCACGCACCGTGACGTCCGGGGATGCGCTTTTGTACCGGCTGCCCGGCAGGCGGTCCGCATCGGAGGGCGCATCCTTCCAGCCCTGCTCGTGCCACGCAAGAAGCGTCTGCGAGTAAAGCGACGCATACGCCTCGGGCAGCTTCCGGACCGGCGGCAGGATGAGCGAGCCGGACCGCTCGCCCTTCGCGGTTCCGCTTTCGAACGGGCCGACGGCAGGCAGCGCGAGCAGCAATCCGGCAAGCGCAAGCTTCGTAACGGTTACAGTCTTCGTTCCCATCGGCAATCCTCTCCACCTTTAGCCTTTATGCGATGACCTGCTGCGTATCGCGGTTGAAGAAGAGCGTAAACTTCGGGTTCAGCGTTAGCTCCAGCTTCGTCCCGTCCGCAACGCGCTCGTAGGCGGCCGCCCGCATGACGATTTTGTCTTCACCGACCTTGACATGGATGAACCGGTCGGCTCCGACCAGCTCGCTGAAGTACACGTCGCCCCGGATCGGCGCTTCCGTCGGCAGGCCGAGTCCCGGCACGTCCTCCGCTCGGTGCACGTACTCGGCGCGAATGCCAAGGACGACCGCTTTGTCCACATAGCTTTGCTCCAGCAGCGCCTTGCTTTTCTCCGGCGACAGGGGGAGCGCAAAACGCGGCGTATCGAACACGAGCCCCCCTTCCTTGCCCAGCCGCAGCCGGCCTTCGAGGAAATTGATCGGCGGCGAGCCGATGAAGCTCGCAACGAACATGTTGGCCGGTCTCATGTACACTTCTTCCGGAGCCCCGACCTGCTGGATGATGCCGTCCTTCATGATGCAGATGCGCGTCCCCATCGTCATCGCTTCCGTCTGGTCGTGGGTGACATAGATCATTGTCGTCTCCAGGCGGCGGTGCAGCTCGATAATTTCCGTCCGCATCTGCACACGCAGGCGGGCATCCAGGTTCGACAGCGGTTCGTCCATCAGAAACACCTTCGGGTGACGGACGATCGCCCGCCCCAAGGCGACCCGCTGGCGCTGGCCTCCGGAAAGCTCCCGGGGCTTGCGGCCAAGCAGGTGCTCGATCTCCAGCGTTCTGGCGTTTTGCCTCACCGACGTGTCGATGAGATGCTTCTCCGTTTTACGGAGCCGGAGCCCGAACGCCATGTTCTCGAACACGCTCATATTCGGATACAGCGCGTAATTTTGAAACACCATCGCAATGTCCCTTTTCTTCGGAGGAACATGGTTCACGAGCTCGCCGCCGATGTAAATCTCCCCTTGGGTGACCCGCTCCAGACCCGCCACCATGCGCAGCGTCGTCGATTTGCCGCAGCCGGACGGTCCGACGAACACCATAAATTCGCCGTCCTCGATATCCAGGCTGACGTCCTTGACGACGAACGGACTGTTTTTGCCGTAGCTTTTGAACAAATGCCGTAGCGATACCCCTGCCATACGGATTCCAGCTCCTTTGTGTCGGATTCGCGCACCAAGCATAGAAATCAAATTGATAGCGTTTTCATTCGCATTATACCTACATGATACAGGGCGGAGTCGAGAAAAGCTTTAGCCGATCTGCCGTACTTTTTGCATTTCCGTTTACACAATATTCCGCTTCTTTTGCACTCCCTTTCATTTCGCGCAAATCGGGAGCTTCGTTGCATACAAGGGACGCCCGCCGCCTTTTCCCCCATAATGAGAACAAACGATTCCGCCTATCCGGAACCGTTTGCTTCCTCGCTTATTTTTTCTTGCTTGCGTAAAAGTCGTCGATCCGTTTCTGCACTTCTTTGTTCACGTGGTCCATCATTTCTTTGGCCGTTATTTTGCCCGCCATGAAGTCCGGGAACAGCTTCTTGTACTCGGTGTCGTACGGCACCGGGAACTGCGGAATCCATTTTGTAGCCTGCCGACTAATATCCAGAAACACCTTCAGATCGGGGTCGCTTTTGCTTTTCCCCTCCAGAAATCGGCTCGATTTCATTGCCGTGAGCAGTCCGAGCCGGTTATACAGCGACTCCGCGCCCGCCTCGGTCGAGGTCATCCATTTGATGAACGCCCAAGCAGCATCCTTGTCTTTCGCGGCCTTGACGATCGCCAGATTCGAGCCGCCGTTCCACAAGCTCGCTTGCGGCGCCGGTAGGACGGTCATGTCGAGGTCCGGCTTTGCCTTGCGGAAATCCTTCACATGATTGGATGTCACGATCAGCATGGCTTGCTTTTCCGCTACGAACGGATGCGTGTTTTTCGGCAGCTCCGCTTTCATTTGCGTATAGGCTTGCTGGTTGATCGTGTCGCGGTTGAACTTGAACATCCAGTCGAGCGCATCGACGATTTTCGGATCGTTCAAGCCGACCTTTTTCGTCTCCGGATTCCAGAACGTGGACGGCTCTGCGCCGTTCAGATAGGAGACAAAGAACAAGCCTGACAGATTGCCGTAATAGAACAGCGGATTATCCCCGGTCATTTCGTACTGCCCGTTTTTCATCACCCAGAACTTTTTGAAAAATTCGTCGGTATCCTTCAGCCCTTGCAGGCTCGGAATCGATTTCTCGCCGTACTGGTTCATGACTTTGTTGTTGACGATGAGCGCATACGTCGGATTGGAGTACATCGGAATGCCGTACTGGCCCTTCTCAAACTGCGGAATTTCATACAGCACCTGCTGGAACAGCGCCTCGGGCTTGTAATCGGGGTCCTGCTTAAAATAAGGCGTCAGCTCCTCGAACAAGCCGTCCATAATCCAGCCCGCTTCCAGCCGATTGTTCGTTGCGACATTCGGCGGATTGCCCGCCGCAATCATCGGCTCAAGCTGTCCGAGCACCGGCTTCACCGTAATGTTCGGGTACGTCTTGTTGAAGTCGGCGATCAAATTTTTCAGCTCCGCCTCGGGCCACGTCGTATTGCCATACTGCCAGACGACCTCGCCTTTGATGGAAGCCGGATCTGCCGTTGTCGTCTGCGGTCCGCCCTCCGTGCCGGAAGGGCTACCGCCCGGTTCCCCGCCAGAAGCGCTGCATGCCGCTACGATTAGCGAAACCAGCAGGACCACCATCCAAGCCGCTGCGGAACGCTTGTGACGCTTCAAATTCATCATGGCCGCCTCATGCTCCTTTGTCCGTGATCTGTTGTTCACCGTGCACGCTACCAACTCTGCCGCGCGTTTTAGGCCAACACTCCGTAGCTGCGCATCGCCTGCTTGAGCCGGTTTACCTCCGCTTCCAGCTCGACGAGCGTCAAGCCGCTCGTATCGGCGATGCCCGGCAGCTTCCCGATCGGACCGAACGGTATAAATTCGGGAGCGGCAAAAGCAACCGGGCTCGGCACGGATACGCTGGCCGCCAAGCCGACATGCAGGCGCACTTTGTTGCCGGAAATGCGTACGATGCGGTAGGACTGGCTGCCTGGTTGGATGCGGACCCACTGCCCCGGCTTCAAAGGCGAAGCGTCGTTGACGACGATGGTCGGGTCGCCGCCGGTGCCTGTCGCCGTTACGCCGGCGAGTGTGCCTGCCGTACCGGTCGCGCTCACCTTGTAGCCGGCGGCCGTCTGGCCGGAAGTCACGTCTGTGCCCGTGACGAGCACGATCTCTCCATGGTAGAACGTGCCAGCTTCCGGGGGATACGAAGCCACCGTCTTCACCGGCGGCGCATCCGTCGTCACCGACGGACCGAGGCTCAGCCATAGGCCACCCTGCTTCGACGCGATCAAATTGTTCGTCACCGATACGCCACGGAACGTACCGTCCGCCTCGTTGACCCGGATCGAGAACATGCCTTGCGCCTCGTCGTAAGTGTCCGTGATGAAGTTGCCCGAGATGTTCCCTCCTTCGACCGTCGAACGCAGCAGAATACCGGCGCGGTATGGCTCGTACGCGGGCAGCGCGGGATAATGACCGGCATTTTCAATCACGTTGCCGGTAATCTGGATATTGCGGGAGACGCCGACCTTCGACGTGCTGCCGATCCGGATGCCCGAGACGGGGGCGTTCTTGATCGTATTGCTGCTGATGACGACATTCGTCATATCGATGTCCTTGACCAGACCGATGCCGTAAGCCGCATCGTTGAAGGCAGCCCGCTGCGTTCGCTCTTCCTGGAACACGATCGTGTTGCCGGTAATCGTAATGTTCTCGAATGCCCCCTTCTCTTCCGGGCCGCCGGCGCTCGATACGCCCGTTGTCGTATACCGCTTATGTACGGTATTGGCCAGATGAATCGTATTGCCGGCAATCGTCACATTCCGGAGCGCGTAATTTTTCCATGGCCATAGCTGGATGCCCTGGTTCGCGTTGCTGAACGTGTTGTTGCTGACCGTGATGTCGCCGTGCTGGTCGGAGCCGTTCGCCTGAATGTTGACGCCGGTGTAATATCCGTCGCTCACGTTGTTCGAGACGACGCTTTGTCCGCCGTGCGTCTCGATCGCCCCCCGCGCCTTCTGGCCCGCCGCCGCATAGAACAAACAATTGGACACCGTATGGTTGCGGCCGTTCAAATAGATCGCCGAATTATCGTACCCTGCCGGGTCGTCGCTCTTCGCCATGACGAAGCTGAACCGGCAGTTCGTCACCGAAGCGTTATTTCCCCGCTCGTTGTTCATCGTGATCGTGTTGATCCCGCAGGTCGGATCGAACGCGACGTTGTCGACGAACACGTTCTCGTAATTGTACAGGCCGATCGCGAACTGCCAGAAATACGGGTCCTTCCGGCGCAAATCGACGTTGCACGTCAAATTGTTTTGCGTATTCTGATCAACGCGCAGGTCGGAGATGCGGACGTTCCGCAGCGGCACTCCCGACGAAGCGGCCCCGAAAATCATCCCGTAGTCCCCGGCGTTGTCCTTCACCTTAATCACCGAAGCGGTCCCTTCGCCTAACACATGGACATTGTCGCGCAAACTGATTTTAGTGCTTCCCGACGGCGATACGATGTACGTCCCCTTCGGAAGGAACACCGTCCCCCCGCCCAATGCAAACGCGGTATGGATCGCGTTCTGGATGGCTGCCATATCGTCCGTTGCTCCGTCGCCCTTCGCCCCGAACCATCTGACATTCAAATACGGCGTCTCTAGCAGCCGCTTC
This sequence comes from Paenibacillus tyrphae, assembly GCF_027925525.1. Taxonomy (GTDB): domain Bacteria; phylum Bacillota; class Bacilli; order Paenibacillales; family NBRC-103111; genus Paenibacillus_G; species Paenibacillus_G tyrfis_B. Next base: position 23,338 of record NZ_BSDJ01000048.1, read on the forward strand.
AATCTCGCGCCTGAAGCGGCTACGAGCACCGTGCCCGTGTTGTCCGCCGTCGTGTGGTCGTCCGGATCGACGATAAAATGACCTTCCTGCCCTTTGTCCGTTACCAAATAGACGAAAGACGCATCCGGCGCCGTCATTGACCGCAGCTCCGCGACCGTTGCAGGTACGACGTATTGGAGCGCCGCCAGCCGCTTGATCTTCTCGAATAGGCTGTCGGGGTTTCCATACCCGGTTAAGCCGTACACCGACCCGGTCACCGAGCCGCCGCCATTCCCGCTCGCCGTGCCGAACGCCGCACCGTACATGACCGCCGCCGCTCCGGCTATGCCAAGCGACGCGAGCAGCTTTCGCCGGCTAAGCATCGGGCCGCCCGGCTGCTGCGGTGACGCGGCGATATCCTGTCCTTGAAGCCGGTCCCCCTTTTGTTCCTCGCCGGGTATCCGTTCTTGCGCTTCCTTCATTGCAATTCCCCCTAACGGATAGAATGGAAGATCGAAGCAAGCCTTTTGATTAGCCCTCTTATTGGTAAGCGTTTTCATTCAGCGATTACCGCTATCATAGCGCGGTTGCCGGGCGAAATCTTTGTAGCTTGAATCGTTCTTTTTGCATTTCGTGTTGGATATTCGTTCAATTTTTTTGCACTACGTTGCATGCGGCATGTTCTTTATGCAACCCCCATAAAACGGGATTTTCGTCCGAGTCGCAGCTCCAAAAAGCCAATTTGCGCCCTATTTCGATATGATGCAACAATTTTTGCATTCAATAAACAACAAAATGTGATGCGATTTGCCACCATGAATACTACAATTTTAGTATAATTATGGAATTTCAATTAGGGATTTGGGATAACCGACAGCAACGAATCCCAAGGATGGAGGATACCCGATGCGCACACTCAAAGACGATTGGCTCATTCAATGCTACATGGATGCGGTCCACCTTCAGCTCGATCCCGAATTTATCGATCTGCTGCTAGAAGAAATCCATAGACGTTCGACCGATCCCGCTTTCCGCCGAATGTGGATGGCCGTCTCCCACTCTCTATGGGGGCAAAAGGCTGCGGCTGGCGCCGTTCTCCATGCGAATTGAACCTCGCCATCCTTTTCTTATTTTTCCGGGCTCTTACGCTGTGCCGTACGAAACGCGCAGCGCAGGAGCCTTTTTGGTCTGTTCCGCAGACTTGTTGGGGACGGGAAGAAGATGATATAATTTTGACCAAATTAACTTGTGCACAATCAATCCTTCCGGGACATGAACAGGATTGAGGAAAGAAGGTTCCTCCCATGAGTCATAATGAATATTTGAAACTCGACAATCAGCTATGCTTCAGTCTGTACGCCTGTTCGAGAGCGATTTCGCGAATGTACCGGCCGCTGCTCGACGAGCTTGGGCTGACCTACCCCCAATATCTTGTGTTATTGGTTTTGTGGGAAAAGGAAGAAAGCACGGTCAAAGAGCTGAGCGAAATCCTCGATCTCGACTCGGGAACCTTGACGCCGATGCTGAAGCGGATGGAAGCGGCCGGGCTGGTGCAGAGGAAGCGGTCCAGCGAGGACGAGCGCGTCGTGATCGTCCGGATCGCGGACAAAGGCTTGGCGCTTCGGCACAAAGCGGTCTGCATTCCGCAAACGCTTTTCGCCTCCAGCGGCATGACGCTCGAGCAGATGACCGAATTGAACCGGCAGGTCAAAGCCATGATGGCTCATATCCATGAGCTGAGCGGCACGGTTGCCGGGGAGTAACCGTCCTCGCTTCCGGCCGCCTGCGGCCCTTTCTCGCGAGATGCTTAGCAGGACTCCGATGCTGACCATACACAGCAGCAGCGACGAACCGCCGTAACTAATGAAAGGAAGGGGCACCCCCGTGATCGGAATGCTTCCGGTAACTCCCCCCAGATTGATCAGCGCCTGAATCCCGATCGTCGTAACAATCCCGATACCGCACAGGGTACCGAACAAGTCGGGACTCCGCAGAGCGATGATGAGGCCCCTCCATAGAAAAGCCAAATAAATCAGCAAAAATAAGGCGCTTCCGATGAAGCCGAATTCTTCGCCTATGGTTGAAAAAATAAAGTCCGTATGCGCTTCGGGCAAATAGAACAGCTTTTGAACGCCCTGCCCGAAACCGGAGCCGGCCAGACCGCCATGGCCAAAAGCATATAAAGACTGGACCAGCTGATAGGAGGAGTTTTGCGTATCGCTCCAAGGATCCATGAACGAGGTCAATCTTTGAATCCGGTAGCTTTTGGCCATCACAATCACCAGTCCGACCGGCATCGCACATAGGGCAACAAGCAATAGATGCTTCCTGTTGGCCCCGCCTACGATCATCATGATGACGGATGCGGAAACAATAATAATGTTCGAGCCGATATCCGGCTGCAGCATAATCAATCCGGCGATGAACCCGACAATGAGCAGAACGGGCGCCAAGCCTTCTTTAAAATTTTGAAAACGGGCACCCTTCTTTTCGATCAGAGCCGCCAAATACAAAACGAGGCTCAGCTTGGCCAATTCCGTAGGCTGCATACCCAGCGATCCGATGCCGAACCAGCTTTTATGTCCGTTCACCTTCGTCCCTACAATAAGGACAAGCACAAGCAATACAACCGTGAGCAGAAAAAGCGGGCGAAACCATTTTTTTAGCTTTCGGTACCGTATATTCATAAAAAAGAAAAGCAAAAACAATCCTGCGAAAGCCCACGTCACTTGTCTTAGTTCAAAATACCACATGTTATGGTACTTGATGGACGAAGTCATGGCACTGGAGCTGAATACCATGACCAAGCCGATGGCAGCAAGCAGAACGGTCAAAAAGAGCATGAGAAAATCGGGCCGGCCTCTGTTGGTCGTGTTCATAGGCGGAACGCCTCCTCTAATCGCATGGGTCTATAAATAAAACATCCGGTCACGGTTACAACGTCGGTCGTCATCAAAGCGCCTGCCGAGCCTTGTTTATACGTCAGCAGCTGCTTGATCTCGTCGGCTTCGTGCCTCCTTGTCAGACAACAGACCGAAGAAATCGGCCGCATCGTCGGAGGGCAGCTCGCTCAGCATCTCAATTGCGTAATGGCGATCCAGCTCGGCGATACATGTTTTCTGTATAAACGGGTCCAGTTCGCCGAAAATGTCCCCGAACTCTTCCGGAGACAGGAAAGCGTACACCCGCGACCGTCTGGCTTCGTCCAATTCGATGAAAAATTGCATCTGATCGGTCGGATGCAGGTTCAGAAAATCTTTGCGGAACGCCTCCTTCTTCCCTACCTTTAACGCTTGGAGCATATAGTACGTATATTCTTCCTTGAATTTGTATTGATCCAGTTTGAACATGCGAGCTCCTCCTCCCATTTACAGATTTTCAATTTCAACGCTGAGCACATGATCGATCTTCTTGATGTAATAATAAATTTCCGTCGTATACTGTTCTTCCGGTACCGAGAGTACGAAGTCCATCCGTTGGCGATCTTCATCGATATCTTTAAGTTTAAAATGCCGGATTTTATATGCTTCCTTGGGGGAATATCCGCTTGTTCCTTTGCGCTCGATCCTTTGGATCAGCTCGGTCATCCGGTAATTCGACTCCACCACAATCCGAACGGCCACTTCGTGCCGGCTCAGCTTGGCGGGACCGACGGTTTTGATCAGAAACGGGACGACATTCACCGCAGCCATCAAAAGAACGACTGCACATGCCGCTTCCAGATAAAAGCCCGCCCCTATCGTGATGCCGAGCGCCGACGCCGACCAGACGAGCGCCGCGGAGGTGAGCCCGGAGATGACCTCGTTGCTTCTGCGCAAAATAACGCCGGCTCCGATGAAGCCGACTCCGCTCACAATTTGCGCCGCAAGCCGCATCGGGTCCATATTCGGGTGATTAGGGCCGCCGAACTTGCCGAACGCTTCGATCGATACGATCGTCACCAGACAGCTTGCAACACAGATGACCATGCTCGGCCTTAGCCCCAGCTGCTTCTGTTTAATTTGTCTGTCAATGCCGATCAATAATCCGAACAATAAGGCAAGGCCAAGCTTCATGATCATTTCCATCGTCATCTTTATCACCTCTTCAGCCATGAAATGCGAAAACAAAAAAAGCTCTCCCGCAAAGAGAGAGCTTGTCGCTATACGTCTGTTCTATGGTCCGGCTCACATGTCAAATAAGCTTGCCGAATAGACCCGTCCGGATAAAAGCCGACGGGCAGCGCAGCAAGGGGAGCATGGAAGGGACAAGCGAACATCGCGTTCTCTTTGGTCTACATCATAATGAGGATTAAAGTGAAGTAAGTTTCGACTCGCATAACTGTCCATTCGGCTGTCCCCCCCTTATTTGGCGTCAAAATCGAAAAGCCCTCCAGCAACAAACCTGGAGGGCTTAAAAAGACGCACGACGACGCTTCCGCTCCCCCTGGTCGAGTTTTGGCACTATACAACGTAAAGAGCAGCGCTCTTAGCCACCTTAAGAAAAGCCTTAATCCGGCAGTTCCTGTTCTACCCATGGGCATCTTTCGATATTTCTGGGCAGTGGCCTATGTTTGTATAGGAGCCTCACCTAACGAGGACTTCTTCGTTACAGATGGATTTTACTTCGGGTCATGGAGATTGTCAAGATTAAACAGTTGACTTCACGCTTACGCGCCGATCAGCCGCTTCACCGTTTCCCTGAGCGTCGTGGCGCTCCGGCCGATCAATCTTTCCAGATCCGGGGACGTGGAGGAGGTATCGATCCTGGCCAGAAAACGGTACAGCCAGCTGTCGGCCGCCGAATCCTCACGATGAATAACGGGCTTACCCGTAAGCTCGGATACCGTTTGCGCCAGTTCGCCGAAGGTCCAGGAGCGGGGCGCGGTAAGCTCGTAGCTCCGCTGATCATGGCCCTCTTCGGTCAGAACGGCCGCTGCAGCGAGAGCAAGATCGTCCCGTGTGACGGCATTAAACGCCCAGTCTCCCGGGTATGTAATCAACTCGCCCCGGGCGGCGGCCTCCTTCAGACCGATCGCGGCAAGGAAGTCCGTATACAGAGCGCTGCGCAGAAACGTGTACGGAATTCCGGTCGTACGGATGGCATACTCCGTCGCCAGATGAAGCTGCGTGAGCGTGACAGAGCTTTTTTCCGGATAAGCGAAGCCCGTGTACACCAAATGCCCGACCTGAGCTTGCTTGGCCGCTTCGATCGCATGAACATGCTGGCGGATGCGGACCGTATCGTCGGGGTGAGGGCTGGAAATCAGCAGCAGCTTCGCTCCCCCGGCCCCGGCGTAAGCCTCCGCGAGAGATTCAGGCCGATCGTAATCGCCGTAGCGGACCTCGATTCCGAGACGGGCGAAGTCCGCCGCCTTTTCCGGATGACGCACGCACGCGATGATTTGACCGGCTTCGACTTTCTGCAAGAGATGTCCTACGATCAAACGGCCTAATTGTCCGGTGGCACCTGTAATAAGAATCGTCATTGCTTCGAAACCTCGCTTTCGTCAAAGCTGCTTTAAGCTTGTTGAGAAAGTGATCGAAACGGGAGTATAGAGAAGTACGAGGGGGCGGGGTATCTACTTCCGGTCGCTGTTGTCTGCAGGAAATTTTCATTAGAATCCGCTTAACAGCGGGTATTTCCCGCAGACAAAGGCGAACGCTATCGCTCCTCCAGTAGATACCCCACCTCCGATGTTTCTCTTTCTCAACACTCTGCTGCTTTTCCGCTTCCGTTTAAGCATGCGTATGAATCTTGTTTAGTAACGAAATCAATTGCTTCAGCTCCTGCTCCTCCAAGCCTTTCATGCGTTCGGCGATTTCCTCGCGGTTGCCCGGCAAGTAACGCTGCAGCAGTTCCCGGCCTTCGGCGGTTATCGAAATCACCGTCTTCCTGCCGTCTTCCGGATGGCCGGAGCGGCGGATATAGCCGTCGTGCTCAAGCGGAGTAAGCAGAATGCTAATATTCGGCTTCGTCACCCCGATTCTCCGGGCTAACAAGGACGGGAGAATCGTCCCGCCTTCCTTGGAGATTTCGACCAACACGCGCATTCGGGCGCCATGAAGTCCTTTGGAATTCCAGTACCGCTCGGAAGCCCCAACTAAATTTGCCGTCGCATCGACCAACGCGAAGAAAGCCTGCGTAGGCAGCGGTGGATCGAGTACGTAAGCTTGAAGATCCTGCACCAGTAAATCACCCGCAGTCCAACATAGTTAAATACTTAACTAAATTCACAATAGTATAAGCGTTACGCCGCTGTCAACGTTATGTTTTTGATTTTGCGTTCATTTTCCATATATTGCAATCCTTTTTGCCATCGGACGAAAAACAAAATGTGATGCACACGCGACCAACTAATACTATCATTTTAGTATAAATATGGAAACGCTTTGAGTGGGGGCAAGTAATGGCAAGCATGCGTTCTCTTAAAAACGATTGGCTCTTGGACTGCTACACCGACGCAGTCCAGCTTCAGCTTGATCCGAAATTTATTCGTTTGCTGCTGAATGAAATTCATCGGCGATTGGACGATCCGGTTTTCCGCCGGACCTGGTTCGTTCTTTCCGGAAAATAAGTTCTGGAAAGAGGAGAGAAAGCAAGGGCTTGAGCTGCCGCTCGGCAGCGATTCGAGAAACTGAATTCTGGCATGGAAGGACTACTGGATATGATATTTGAGGGAGATATTACAAACGACTCTTTTAAATCGATCGGTTTTCGCGAGTCGCATCTTTTTTTCAACAGCGTTCCGCTTACGGAAGACACCCTGCGCATCGGCGCCTGGGGAATAGATATCAGCAAAGACTGGTGCGTCCGGAATCGGATTCATAGGCCGGACGAAGGCAGTCATTTTTATTTGGCCGGCATGGCGAAGCTCGAGTTCCATCAGGTATCGAAAGTAAGCGTTTCGACCGTTCTGTATCAATCTTTGGAGCAAAACAACGATTTTGTCCGAACCGCCGACGGCAGCAAGGTTTCCTTGGCCAAAGAATGGGCCATTCGGGGATTCACCCCCCGGAGCCCTTATCTGTATCGTCTGACGGGAATGCTGGATTGGCCTCACGGGTACTGCGATCTCGACATTTATGCCGAGGGCCCCGTCCGTATAAGCTTCGATCCGGGCCGATTGGTCAACGTCAGCCATTTCTTCGAAGCACCGCAAAACTACGCGTACCCGTTCGTTTAGGGGAGCCGCCTCCGGAAGGAGCGGACCGGACCGCGTCCGAACAAGCACCTGCCAAGCCGTTCCTTGGCCAGGTGCTTGTTTGCGCTGCCTCTACATGGATGGCGCCGGAGGCGTCGGTACGGCCGGGTCGCTATCCCGTCCGAGCCTGCGCGCAGCGGTTTCACGGCGCCCGGTGGCGGGCACGTGCCGGCCGGCCTTCGCCAGCCCGAAGACGGGCACGTTATGGTACAAGCACTCGTACTGTCCCTGCTGGACGATGAACGTCTCGTGAAATATGCCGACGGCCCCGCTGGCCGCCACCTTCCGATTGAACTCGCGCCAAGCTTGCAAATGCACGGCGCCGTGTCGCGCATACCGTTCCAGGTGCTCGAACGAACGCCAATATTGCAGGATGACCGGCCCCCGCAGCGTCACATAGTAATTGGCGTGCAGGAACCCGAGCTCCGGGTTCTCGTACAGCTCCCGGATCATCGGCGGCATCGCCTTGAATACCGGAAGCCACTTATGGACCGCCCACGGCTTGTTGATCCTCATCCCGATCTGGAATACGACGAAGTCCCCGTCGATCTCGGCCGTATAGCGGCCGTTAACCACTTTGCTCATCCCTTATCTCCCCTTCTCCCGGTCAGCGCACAGCACCTCCAGATGCGTTTCGTAGACTCCCATCAAATCCGTGCTACCGTACAAATGCCCGGTCAAATAAGCGCCGTAAAAAATCGTATGCAGCAGTACTACCGCCGATTCCGCGGATACTCCCGGACGTAGCTCCCCGTCCTCGGCCGCTTCCTGCATCCGTTTCGTAAATTCCTGATGCAAATCCGGCTCCTGCGCCCCCAGCTCCTCTTGGCCCGGGAACAACAAGCGGACTTCCGCCGCACTTAACTCCGGCATACACGGGTGCATCTTCATTTCCGACAAAAAACCAATCAGACTCAGCATCAAGCCCGGCTTCGTCTCCGCCTCTTCGACGACCTTCCCGAGCATATGCCGGATGGCCGCCATTCCCCGCAGCGGCCGCTCCGCCAGCTCGATCCGCCGGAAGGTCAGCCATACCCGCATGAAGTAGACCAGCACGTCCTCTTTTTGCCGGAAAAACTTGAAAAACGTCACCTTCGACACTTCCGCCTTGCGGCAGATGTCATCTACCAGCAGCTCGCGAAACGAACGTTCGCCGATCAGCTCCAAGCTCGCCTCGTACAGCGCCAGCTTGGTCCGCGCTTTTTTGAGTTCCCGCAGCGGGATCGATTGCGCGTCCATAGAGCGAAATCACCTCACACAATTTACTTTTGTTCCATTGTAAACTCCAATAAATAAATTAACTCAAGTTAACTTAATAGTCAACACTTATCCATCACCAAATTCAAATAAATCTATCGAATTCTATACATTTCTATTAGAAGATTTTACTATAATATATGGTATATATTTGAAATAGGTGATACAATAAATTCTTGTAAATGCTGTAAACACAAGTCGAATCGGGGGTGACGATTCACTTCAGCTCTCAAAATCATAGTGAAAAGGAGTTTTGATATGAGAAGAGCAAAGTTTTCGCGTCTCTCACTGCTGTCTACTCTATTAACCGCAGGTTTAATGATGCAAAGCGTTGCACAGGCGGCGCCTTTGACATCGGTATCGGGTACCCCGTCCGGCATCGTCGATGCGCAAATCATCCGCACTCTTTCTTTTCATCCGAATGCCAATGCCTTTATTTCCGACAAGCTGGACACCACCTCCACGAACAAGGTGAACGTCATCGTCCAACTGAGCGGACAGCCGGTATCCGTCGGAAAATACGCTGTCGAGCTGGGCCAGCAGCAGCTTTCTGCAGAATCTTTAGAAAGCGCTGTCAATAGCGAACAATCGTCCATGATCAGCTTGGCGAAATCCGAAGGCATCGATTTGAAAGTCAACTACCAATACAATACCGTGCTCAACGGCATGGAAATTACGCTGCCGGCCAACAAGATCCCCGAGCTGGCCGCCATCCCCGGCGTCAAGTCGATTCATGAGAACCGGACCTATTATGCTTTGCCCGTCGAAGCTCCGCAGCCGGTCGATGCCGTGACCGGCAGCTACGATGTCGCGCCCATCAAGCAAATCGGAGCCCAGGACGCTTGGGCCAAGGGCTTGACCGGCAAAGGCTTGAAGGTCGGTGTCATCGACAGCGGCGTCGATTATTTGCACCCGGATTTGAAGGATGCCTATAAGGGCGGGTACAACTCTTCATTCAATACGCCCGATCCTTATGAGGAACCGCCGATTCCGAAGGCTCAGGACCCGTTTGGAAAAGGCTTCGAGGGCACGTCTCACGGCACGCACGTATCCGGTACGATCGCCGGCCGGGCCAAGAATACGAACACCGATATCGTCCAAAAAGGCGTGGCCTACGAAGCGGACCTCTACGTCTATAAAGTGTTGTCCCGCGACCCCAAAACCGGCAGATCGTCCGGCTCTTCGGCCCAAGTGATCGACGGAATCGAGCGCGCGGTCAAGGACAAAATGGACGTGATCAACCTGTCGCTCGGCTCGGACGAGGAAAAGGACCCGAACTCCCCGGATTCGATCGCGATCAACAATGCCGTTCTCGGCGGCATCGTCGCCGTCGTGGCCAGCGGCAATGCGGGAGATAAAGGGCCGTACTTCTACTCGATGGGCTCGCCGGCTTCTTCGCAGCTTGCGATCTCCGTCGGCGCGGTGACCAGCCCGTCCAACCGTTATAAGGCTTCGGTTACCAGCTCCGTGTACGAAGCCGTTTATTATCCGTTGAACGTCATGGCCTGGAAAACCGGGCAAGAGGACTTTAAAGCGATCCTCGGGACGAACTCCATCGAAGCTGTATATGCAGGGCTTGGGCAAGAAGAAGATTTCGCAAACGATAAAGCGAAAGGCAAGATCGCCTTCGTATCGCGCGGTTCGCTGGCCTTCGTAGACAAAATTAAAAATGCGAAAAAGGGCGGAGCCAAAGCCATCGTGATTTTTAACGGCAATATCACGAAGGATGCCAGTGGCAAGGACATACCGGATCTTTCCCCCAGCATAAACGGACGGGACGGGCATATCGACTCCTTCATTGGGGACGACTTTGAATATATTCCCGCCTTCGACATGTCCGGACAGCAGGGACGCGCATTGGCCACTGCCGTATTGGCCAATCCGGCCAAGCCGTTCCGCCTGACGTTCGGCCCAAGCTATCCGCAAACGATCGATAAGGGCGATACGATGGCAACGTTCAGCTCTCGCGGTCCTCTGTCGGACGACAAGCTGAGCATTAAGCCGGATATTAGCGCGCCGGGTGTGAACGTGCTGTCGACTTATCCGGCCTACGGCAAAAGCATTCCCGGCGCCTCCTACGCGCAAGCGTACAAGCGGAGCAGCGGAACCAGCATGGCGACTCCGCACGTAGCGGGCGTCGCCCTGCTTCTGAAGCAGCAGCACCCGGATTGGACGCCGTTCGATATCCGCGCGGCGATGGCCAATACCGCGGACGGGATCAAAGACGCTAAGGAAACGCCATACGATGTATATTCTCAAGGCGCAGGCCGCATCAACGTGTCTCAGGCGGTCTATACGCCGGCCGTGCTCCAGACGGTTGAGCAGATCACCATTCTTGACAAGAACCTGAATCCGCAAGAGGTCGTCAACTATGGCAGCAGCGCCAGCTTCGGGTTGATGGCTGCCGGAAGCAATGCGAAGAAAGAGCAACTCCAGCTCAAAAACACTTCGGACAAAGCGGTAACGTATAAAGCGTCGATCAAGCTGCATCCGAACGTCACATCCGATCCGAACAACCCGGTGAAGACACCGGACGTGAACAACATCGTCGCGACGCTGGAAGGTCTCGGCAGCGGCAATACGATTTCCGCCGGAGCCAAGTCGACACAGAAGTTCTCCCTTTCCGTAGCGCCCAAGGCTACAGCCGCCGACGGCGTGTATGAAGGAGAAGTGCTGCTGGAGAGCGCCGGACTGCCTTCGCTGCACCTGCCGTTCGTCGTGCATGTCGGCACAAAACGGCCGGACAACGGCTTCGGGCTGCAAGACGTGACGCTGACCCGAACCGTCATTACGCCAAGCAAGTCGACGGACGTCTCCGTGACCCTGACGGCGAAAGACGCGAACTATTTGGATCTGAACGTTTACGGCGTGGATGACAAGTACGTCGGCACCATGGGACAAATTCTGAAGCAAGACGCAAGCGGGAAACCGCAATTGCTTGCTCCGGGGACCTATACGTTCCAGAACGTCGACGGCACTTATATTAACGATAAAGTGGATGGCAACGGAAAGCCGATTGTTCAGCGCCTGAAGGAAGGCACGTATAAACTCATGGTCCGCGCTCTTATCCTGGATGCGAAAGGGCAACCGAAACGTGATGCCAGCGGCGAGCTTATTCAATATGTCGCATGGAAAACGCTCCGCGTCAGCAGCACGGACGACAGCAGTACGCCGATTTACAACAGCGGCAGCGGTGGCGGCGGCTTCTATTATGGCGGATCTGTAAGCGGCAGCACGGAGACGCCCGGCAGCACTCCTTCTGTCGATGCAGTCGTGAATCAAGGACAAACCTCCGCTTCGCTGAAACGGACGGTAACGACAGACGGCAACACGCTGACGGCGACCATTACGGACACAGACCTGAAAGCCGCTTTAAAAACGGAGTCCGGCACGCCGGTTGCCGTGGTCGTCTCCGTCTATGCAACGGCGTCCCAGCAAGTCATCGTCAAGCTGACGCCTGATCAAGTGAACACGTTGAAAGCGTCGGGCGAGCAAAACTCCGTTGTCGTCAGCAACGGAAATGCGTCGATTTCGCTCCCCGTTTCGGTATTGAAGCGCGTACCGGCAGCGGCAGGGCTGAACGTAACCGTCCGGTATGACGCGGAACGCGCATCGGCCTTCGCCGACGGGTTCCCGGGAGCCAAAGTGGCCGGTACACCGGTTTCCTTTGCCGTGAACACAGTGAACGGCAGCGATACGCAGCCGCTTGCCGTATCCAACCGCGATTTCCTGAAAAGCTCCTTTACCGTGAGCGGCAATACCGACGCTAACGCACTGGGCGTCTTGTATATCGACAACGGAAAGGTTTATGCCGTTCCGGCGAGCGTCGCTCAGAACAAAGACGGCACGCTCACCGTAACCGTCAACCGCCCGGGCATCTCGACCTATGCGGCTGCAACCCGTTCTATCGCGTTTACAGACATCGGCACGTCTTGGGCGCAATCGCACATCCAGGCCTTGGCCAACAGGCTGCTGCTGAACGGAACTTCAGCTTCGGCGTTCTCGCCGAAAGAACAGGTAACCCGCGCGCAATTCTCGGCCATGCTGGTCCGCGCGCTCGGTCTGCATGCCGGCTCGAAAGCTCCGTTCCAAGACGTGAGCGCCTCCGACTGGTTTGCCGACGATATTGCCGCCGCCTATGAAGCGGGTCTGATCAACGGCGTGGAAGAAGGGCGATTCGCTCCGCATGCCAGCATCAGCCGCCAAGACTTGGCCGTGATGCTGTCCCGGGCATCGTCCCTCATCCAGCTTACGCCGAAGAGCAATCCTTCGCGCAAGCCGTATGCGGATGCTTCCGAATTTGCCGAGTACGCCATGAACAGCATCGATGCGGTTACAAAAAGCGGTTTGATGAGCGGCGACGAGATCGACGGAACGCCGCACTTCCATCCGGCCGACCCGACGACCCGGGAAGCCGCCGCAACCGTCCTGTACAATTTGTTGCAGAACGGCAGCTTGATTAACTAAGCTATTGGACCAGCCTTTCTTACACACAGAGCCCCATTGCCTGCTTATCCAGGCAATGGGGCTCCTGCTTTTGTCGGTCTGCGAGCCGTAAACCCAATTTGTTACCGGCGGCTTTTCTTTCGGATCGTTCGTTCCACCACCCGCTTCATGCCGGCCCCGGCACGGTTCCACGTGAACTGCATCACGTCTCGCCTGCCTTGTTTTCCTTTCTTTCGACATACGGCGCGCTGCTGAAAAGCAGTTCTCATCTGCCTCTTCAAGCTGCCGATTTTCGGCTCGGCCCAGCGCTGCCCCTTTTGCGCAAAAAAACTGCGGAAGAGGTGCGAGATCGCATGCTTGCTTCTCATGCTGACACCCGGGTTTTGCAGCCGGTATTTGACCAGGAACGAATTTCGGCGCTTGACGAAATCCATGTGTCCGCCCCAGCCCGTTGCGATGACCGGCACGCCGCTTGCCAGCGATTCGAGAAACGGCAGTCCGACCCCTTCTCCCCTCGTTGGAAGCACGAACGCGGAACCGAGCGTATACAGCCCCTTCAGCCGATGCTCCGGCATGCGGCTGGAAATTAAAATTACCGGGGCCGTTTTCCGAAACCCGAGCCTTTTTTTATACCCGTTGATTTTATTTTTGATCCACTTCTCGGTTTGCCGGGAACCGTACCCGTTCGTCTTGATCACCAGCGCAACCTTCTCGGAGGGTTTAAATTCTTCCCAGTAAGCCCTTAGCAAGCCTTCCGGATTTTTGCGGTGCTGGAAGCCGAAGACGGAGACGAAAACAAACCTTCCGGCCGTCCCCTTTACTGCCAGCTTCTTGTTCCGTGGCGTAAACTGCTTGGTGTTGACTCCATGCGGTACGATATAGATCGGTACCTTCACCCCGCTGCGGAGCAGGGCGGCTTTGTTATGCCGGGAGGGAACGAGGATGGCGTCGAAGCGGTTAAGATTTGGGAACCAGTTCCGGGGCACGCGCGTTGTCTCCCAGACAGTATTCAATATGATATGGTCGTATTTTTGGCGTTCCTTCCGCATTCGTATCATATAAGGGAAATAATGGTAAATCAAAATTTTGCGTTTGCCTGCGGCACGTGGCTTGCGAAGCAGACGCGCCAAGGCGCTGCCTGCTGCCGGCTTCTTCTTCCCAGACCTTCCTACCTCTACCCTGACATCCACGCCTTGTCGGCTTAAGGCAAGCGCATATTCCCGGCTGGCTCTTCCGATCCCGCCGTACCTTGTGACAGGGCCCTTCCATGTGACCTGATACGATGTCATTTCCCCAGCCCCCTCGGTTTGAGCGAGTACCCTCTGCGCTTGTGGAAGGAAAGCGACCGGAAGGAGCCGGCCAACGCTTTTATGCGCTTCGGCGAAAGGCTCTTCACGCTTTGGTTCAAGCTTTTGTTCTGGCATCGTTTGAGCACGACGCCCCTTGGATTGGCGGCATAGACGAAGTTGCCGTACAATTCGAATTCCGAGAAGCCGAACTGCTTCGACCTGTCAATGCTGCGAAGAATGGCTTGGTACCAGCGCGTCCCGTGTCTAGCTTCCATTCTCTTTTTCATCCGGGCCAGCTTCGCTTTCTCGAACAGCATGTAATGCGCGACGAACGACGAGGGGGCGGCGCGTTTGCGGCCCATTAGCCTCTGGCTGACTCTGAAGTATTCGGGATGGCTCCAGTTGCGGCAATAAAACACGGGTTTCCCCTTTTGCCAGAATACGTGCGGGCGGATGAGCACCGTATCGGCATCCATCGTCAAAAAATACCGACTCGAACCCAGCCTGTCGCCGCTCAGCTTAAGCAGTTGCTGAAGCAGCCACCCGGAGCGTTCCCATCGTTTCGAACGGTAACGGATTTGTTTTTTGGTGAGCGGCAGCACCGTCCGCTCATGCACGAAAGTGCATTTTTTTTTGGCGCACAGCGCCTTAATTCTCGGGCTATTCGGAGAAACGATCATCATTTTGCCGATCGGATGCTTGACCTGCTTCCGGATGGCGTCGATGACGAACGGCAAGGTTTCCAGATCTTTGTCAATGGCAGGGATCAGAACATCAATTTTGATCCTGCCGCTCCGGGAACGAAGGGGGGCGAGAGACATCTCTTCAACTCCATTTGCAAGGTTTTGCACCAGTTTATGTCATGAAGGCAGGGTTGGTCCCGGCACCTGTCCGAGCGCCGGACAGGCGCGCAAAATTTCTGTCGAAATGGGAGAACTTACTTTAAACTTTTTGTCGATTCGACTCGTCAAAGTATTTGCAAAGCACGAACTTGTGAAAGAGGAATGCTACATGGCCATACGAATCCTATCCGACCGAAAACTAGTCGTACTCGGCGCATCGCTGCTCAGCGCCACGACGATTGTCATGTTCGGCATCCATGCGGCGGAGACGCGGCAGCCGCTATCTCCCGGCCAGCACGAGGCCCAAACGCCGAACAACGCGTCTGTACCGGGGGTAGTCCCCGAGCAGGCGATCCACGCAAAATACACGGGGGACCCGAAATCCTCTCAAGAGGCCGGTTCGCCGACCACGCCGGCCATGCAACCAGCCGACGGACGGACGCCGGAGAGTAAGCCGGGAGCCGCCGCGCAGCAAGGAAATTCTGAGCCGGTCAAAGCGACGAAGCAAGTAGCGCTGACGTTCGACGACGGCCCGGATAACAAGTATACGCCGCTGGTGCTGGATATTTTGAAGCAGCATGAAGTGAAGGCCACCTTCTTCGTCGTAGGCAGGCAGGTAGTCAATCACCCGGATGTGCTGAAACGCATTCATGACGAAGGCCATTCCATCGGCAATCATTCCTGGGATCATGCGAACCTGACCAAGCTGTCTGCCGACAAGATTCAGAAAGAAATCAAGAGCACGGATGAAGCGATCGAAAAAGTAATCGGCTCCTACACCCCGATGGTCCGGGCGCCTTATGGCGCCGTCACCGCTTCGATCAAGCGCAATCTGACCTCCGCGGGACGTCAGATCGTCAATTGGACGGTCGATACGAAGGATTGGACCGGAGCGGCTTCGGCCGACATGGTAGAGCTCGTTCGCAATCGGACGAAGAACGGCGGCATCATCCTGATGCACAGCTTCGGCGGGAAAAACGGCAAGCTGGACAATACGGTAGAGGCACTGCCGCACATGATCGAAGCGCTGAAACAGGACGGGTATGCCTTCGTTACGGTACCCGAGCTTGGGGTAAAGAAAGAGTAAGGCTTGCATGACCGATTCGGTCAAGCCGCAACTCATCTCTCAGCAAAGGAGTGCTTGCCGCATGCATACGATCAAGAGAATGAAGCTGCTCACCGCAGCGGCCGCCGGTTTGCTTGCGCTGACCGCCTGCCAGTCCGGCGCGCCGTCCGCAGCGTCCAAACCGCCCGAATCCGCAGCGCCATCGCAGCAGCCGGGGACGGCGACAACGCCCGAAGCCCCGGCCAAGCCTGCGCCGTCTTCTCCCGCAGCGCCTTCGAACGCGGAGCCTGACTCCGCGTCTGTCGAAACACAGCTCAAGGATATGCTGGTCCTCGCCCGCAAAGGTCAGGTGAAAGGCAGTGAATACGCTGCACACACGGGTCTGATTGACGAAGTCGAGAAAAAATGGGGCAAGGCGGACCAGATCGATTCGGCCGGCAAA
The DNA here is from genome assembly GCF_027925525.1 of Paenibacillus tyrphae. Lineage (GTDB taxonomy): Bacteria > Bacillota > Bacilli > Paenibacillales > NBRC-103111 > Paenibacillus_G > Paenibacillus_G tyrfis_B. The sequence goes on from NZ_BSDJ01000048.1 coordinate 39,842, forward strand.
GGGTTGTACGCCACCTACAAGAAACGTGGCATCACGTTCGGCTTCAACAAAGGTGAGCTGATCTTCGATGTCCGCTCCTATGATCCGGAGCTTCACAAGCTGACGCTGCCCGTCATCGAGAAGACGCTCGGCAAACCGAAGGAGACGGCGAAGAACGGCGACGATCAGATCTACGTCTATCAAGCAAGTGAACAGTTCGAGTTGAAGTTCGTCATTCCGGCTGCCACCGGCAAGGTCGACCATATTTCCGTGTTCAGTCCGCAGGACGCGAAAAACAATATGGCCGGGTAACCGGCGAGCTGGAAGCGGTTGACGTTTCGTCAGCTTCATTTTGCCCCTTTCTTTCGTCGGACGATCGCAGTACACTGGGTAGAGAAGGCACGGACCTGGGCCCCTTTTGCGGGTCCGGCTCCGTTCCGATTGAACCGTAATGTCGGGGAGATCGTCTAAAATTAGAGGTGGCAGCTTTGGAATCGAATGTCAATTTTGACTATTTGAAATACCTGTCCGCGAGCTCCGACAAGAAAACCATTTTGAACGAGCTGATGAACGCGTACGGGAAAGACGTATGGAATTACGCCTACAGCATCACACGGAAGTGGGATCAGGCTGACGATATAACCCAAGAGGTTTTCATCAAGGTTTACCGCAATTTGAGCACGTTCCGCAGCGAATCCTCGGTGAAGACGTGGCTGCTCGCCATCACCCGCAACATGACGCTCGATTACCGCAAGGCGGCCTTCTACCGCAAGGTGACGCTCGTCGACTTCATCGCCTCGCGCGGGGAGTACGAGCAGGCCGCCGCTTCTACGGAACACGAGGTGCTTAACAAGATGGCCGTGAACGAGATGTGGGATATGGTGCTGAAGCTGCCCGTCAAATACCGCGAGGTGCTGATCCTGCACGCTCACCATCAACTGTCCATGAAAGAGATGGCGGAGGTGCTCGGCGTAAGCGAAGGAACAATTAAATCGAGGCTGTTCCACGCACGGGGGAAAATATCGAAGATGAAGGAGAGTCGAAGCCTTGGATCCGATGGATAACGAGCTCAAGAAAGAATTGGCCCGCGGGCCGTTCAGCCAAAACGGGTTCAACGACAACTTGCGCAAGCGCATCGAAGAACGCATCGATAACCACGTCGCCGTTCGCAGGCCTCGCAGGTGGAGCGCCTGGAGTGCCGGCGTTTCTGCCGTGCTGGCGTCGGCTCTCATATTCTTGTTCGTTACGGACAGCCGCCCTCTCCCTCTCATGCAGCAGGAAGCGGCGGAGAAGCCGGAGATGCAGCAGCAGCCCTCTGCAGCCGCTCCCGCGCCCCACGGCCCGGATTGGGAAGCCTCCGTCCGGTCGGCGCTGTTGATCGGCCTGCGCTCCGATGCGCCCGCAGCGGAAAACCCTCAGGCTCCCAGCACATACCGCACCGTTCTTATCGCACCGGACCGGAACCGGTTGCAAAAGACGGCGGAAGGCGAAGGCATTCTGATGCCGTATAAGCTTGATTTCTGGAAAATCGGGAACGAGCGGAAAACAACCGGCTCGCAGGAAACGTATACGCTGACGGCCCAGTTGGCCTCGGCCAAGCCGAAGACAAGCGGCAGCGCAGACCGCGGAAAGCCGGCACAGACCGTCGTCCGGGCAGAGAAGCTAATGTTTGCCGGCAATCGCTACGTTGCCGTGGCGCAAACGACGGCGGGCAAAAGCGGCGCAGCCCCATCCCCGGCACAGCAGGACTATGTGTGGGTAAAAGAGCTGGAGCAGATCGCCCCGGATCGGCGGGCGCCTGCTCCGCTATCGGAGCCGCACGTCACACTGAGCAGCGTATTCGCCGCTACCGCCGTCCCCGTGCTGAAGGAGTTGAAGCCTGCGCCGCCGGTAGGCTCGGGACACGCAGAGCCCGCAGCAGCTGATCTTTCCGGCGAGAGCTGGACCATCGCCCGCAAGCAAGGGAAATGGACGGCGCAGCTCGCTTCCTATGACGGTCCGGCAAACGGCGCAGCAGAAGGCACAGCGTACCGCTTGCGGGAAGTGCCGCTCGCGCTGCCCCAATCGGTCGTCTCGCACGACGAGTTGGCCGTTCCCTGGCGCGATATCGTGCGGGTGCAGCCGGGGGCGGTGGATGCTTTCTCCTCCCCGAACCGCGATATGGTCGCCGTCGTCACCGAGCAAAATATTATCATCTACCCGTATGCGGACCAGTGGATTCCGATCCCTCTCATGACGCTGCCGCTTCAACCGAAGGAATCGGTCGTCATGATTCAATGGGCCATGGGATCTTACGTCGAGCTGTGGAAGCGGCAGGTGAAAGCTTACTTGCAGCCGCAGTAAGTGAACCAAGAAGTATGGGGCGCGCTTGATTACCGTTCTTTACAAAAGCAAGTCCGGTCTCCGGAGGCATCATGCCAGGGAACCGGACTTGCTGCGTTATATCGACTTATTCCCAATCGATCGGAATTTTTATTTTCACCGGTTCTTTAGGCTCTTGGGAATACTCATTAACGATCAGTTTAAATGTAAACCGGTCTGAAGGAAGCTTCGGATATTGCAGCTTGTAGGCGAACGAATTTCTCGAAGTCCGAACGTCTTTTTTTTGGGATGTGAAACGTTCACCCGACGAATCTTACAAAATGAGGAAAGGTCTCTGGCTGACGGCGTCACTGGCTTCGTAATAGACGACCGTAGAGTCCTCCAGAAATTGGACACCGGTAATGGTCACCGTTCCTCCCTTATTACCCTTTAACGTGACAGGCAAGCTTCCGGGACCGGTATAGTCCGCATATTCCTCCCGCTGCTGCACCAGCGTATTCGTTTGTTGGCTTGCCACTTCGCCAACCAACAAAGTAACATAGGGAGGCTTCGGATTAACCTCGGAAAGCGGAGCAAAATTACTACGATCCTCCCCACCTCCTCCCATACCGCCACCAGCACCAGGCAAGCGAGTCTCCAGATCATCCTCCAAGAAATAATATAAACTTTCCGAATAATCGGTCTCGATGACAACTTGGGTACTTACCGGAGTAAAGGTAATTTGATCGATCATAAATTTCTTGTCCTAAGCGCCGGCAATTTTAGGCCGAACGTTTTTGATAAACAGTTTGGTTTTGTCGAGCGACACCGGAACCGTAACGTCCCAATTCCCATCCGTGTTCCCGATTCGCCGGATCGCGATATGAAGCCGCGCATTCTCCGGCAGCGGGTCGGTATTGAACACCGTCGTCCCTATGAAGGTATGATCACCGGTAATTGTAAAGGCATGTGTGCCTATCATCGCAGGGTGAGCATCTTTAAATTTGTACTTGTAATACAAGGCGGCATCTTCTTCCTTAATCTTCTGCTTTTTGAGATAGTCCACCTGATAATTGACTACGAATTGAATTCCGTCGTAGAACACCTCGGCAACGGTAAGCCGAATATCCTGATCCGTAACCGATACGTCAGTTGCCGTACCAAGATTTTGCTTTTCAATCTGATATAGCCCGCTGTCCATACCGCCTCGTACATTTTTATAGAACAAATCGTTGAACACTCCCACCACCTGCGCTATGGCCCTGAGGTGGGGGATTCTTGCGAACAGAGAAGCACCCTTCTCTTCTTGAGCAAGCGATCCCTGCGGTTCCCGCAGTTCAGTTGGGCTTTGCCAACAAACGCAGTCCTTCTTGCAAGATGTTCATGCTGGCATTGTGGTCACGGTCATGGTGCGTCCCGCATCCTGAACAGGCCCACGCTCGCAAGTTTAGATTTTTCACTTCGGGGTTGCGCCATTGGCATACATGACAAAGTTGACTGCTTGGATAGTTTTTGGCGACCATGCTGATCGTGCGACCATACCACGTTGCTTTATATTCCAGCATCGTGCGAAGGGTCGACCAGCTTGCTTCGGCAATGGACTTTGCTAACTTGTGATTTTTCATTAGACTTCGAACCTGCAAATCTTCCAGACAGATCGTTTGGTTTTCACGGATCCACTTGGTCGAGAGCTGATGTAGAAAGTCTTGCCGAGCGTTAGCGATTCGCTCATGTATGCGAGCGACTTTTTGCCTCGCTTTTAGATAGTTGGATCCACCTTTTAGGCGACGAGACAAACGTCGCTGCCAAAACGCAAGTTGCTTTTCGTAGGTGCGCAGGTGCTTGGGGCTCGCAACGTTTTCTCCGCTGCTGCAAACGGCAAACGACTTGATGCCAAGGTCTATGCCGATGGCGGTATCAACCTGAGGAAGCGGCTGGATGTCTACTTCACATAGGATCGAAACGAAGTATTTGCCTGTGCCGTGTCGACGCACCGTAGCAGACAAGATCCGTCCTTCGATTTCACGGGACTTGGCAAAGCGCATCCATCCCAGCTTCGGAAGCTTCAGCAGATCGCAGGCAACGGCAATATTGCCGTTCGTAAACTTCGTGGTGTAGCTTTGGACGGGATTGCGTTTGCTCTTGAAACGAGGCGGATCGTTTTGCTTTCGAAAGAAGCGATCAAACGCATCGGCCAGGCTGCGAACGGCGG
>NZ_BSDJ01000049.1 GCF_027925525.1 Paenibacillus tyrphae
CCGTATTAGCGCGGGCTGTTTCTTGTTTGGGAGATTAGAACTGCAATTTCGACTCGATAAACGCTTTGAGCTCGCTGATCGGCATCCGCGTTTGCTCCATCGTATCGCGGTCACGAACGGTCACTTGACCGTCCTGCTCCGACTCGAAGTCGTACGTAATGCAGAACGGCGTACCGATCTCGTCATGACGACGGTAACGCTTGCCGATCGAACCGGCCTCGTCATAGTCGACCAAGAAGTGCTTCGCCAAATCGGCAAATACTTGGTTAGCTCCGTCGGAAAGCTTCTTCGAGAGCGGGAAAATCGCCGCTTTATAAGGCGCCAGCGCCGGATGCAAATGCAATACCGTCCGGCTGTCGTCGCCTTCCAGCTTCTGTTCCTCGAACGCGTCAATCAGGAACGCCAGCGTTACCCGGTCCGCACCCAACGACGGCTCGATGCAGTACGGAATATACCGCTCGTTCGTTTCTTGCTCGATATAGTTGAAATCTTCGCCGGAATGCGTCATATGCTGCTTCAAATCGTAATCCGTGCGGTCGGCGATACCCCACAGCTCGCCCCAGCCGAACGGGAATTTGTATTCAATGTCCGTCGTTGCATTGGAATAATGGGACAACTCGTCGTCCGAGTGATCGCGCAGACGAATGTTCGCCTCCGTGATGCCGAGGTTTAAGAGCCAATCGCGGCAATACGAACGCCAGTATTCGAACCATTGCAGGTCTTCGCCCGGCTTGCAGAAAAATTCAAGCTCCATTTGTTCAAACTCGCGCGTACGGAAGGTGAAGTTCCCCGGCGTAATTTCGTTCCGGAAGCTTTTACCGACTTGGCCGATGCCGAACGGCAGCTTTTTGCGCATGGTGCGCTGTACGTTCTTGAAGTTGACGAAAATGCCCTGCGCCGTCTCCGGACGCATATAAACAACGTTCGCGCTCGATTCGGTTACGCCTTGGAACGTTTTGAACATCAGGTTAAACTGGCGAATTTCCGTGTAATCCAACGCTCCGCAGTCCGGGCAAACGATCTTATGCTCGGCGATCAGCTTCTCCATCTCGGCAAACGACAGGCCGTCGACGATCATCTCGATGCCTTTTTCCGCCAAGGCGTTCTCAATCAATTTGTCCGCGCGGTGACGCACTTTACACTGCTTGCAATCGATCATCGGATCGTTGAAGTTGCCTACATGACCGGATGCGACCCAAGCTTGAGGGTTCATCAGAATAGCCGCGTCGAGACCGACATTGTACGGGGATTCTTGAATGAACTTTTTCCACCAGGCGCGCTTAATGTTATTCTTCAGCTCAACGCCAAGCGGACCGTAGTCCCACGTATTGGCAAGACCGCCGTAAATTTCGGAGCCCGGGAAAATAAAGCCTCTGTGCTTGGCCAAAGCGACCAATTGTTCCATCGTTACGGATGACATCGTATATTCTCTCCTTCTACTTCTCTGGTTTGGACCGCTTCCGGTGTCCGTCAAACCTATGACAGATGCTTGATAATCTGATCCACGATGCGGTATGAGTTTTCGGAAGCCTGCACGGTGAATTCCGCAAAATTGACGTGCGCCGATCCGTCCGCCTTGTCGGACATGGAACGGATGATGACGAACGGGATACCGTTCATCGAGCAAGCCTGGGCGACCGCCGCGCCCTCCATCTCGACGCATGCGCCTTGAAGCTCCTTATGCAGCAATTGGACCGTCTCCCGGCTGGCGATAAACTGGTCGCCGGAAAGTACCCGTCCTTCCTTGACTGCTCCGAACAGCTCCCGGCTCGCTCCGGCCGCAGCGCTACGCAGTTCCGTATCGGCAGCAAAAACCGACGTCGCCGCATAAGGAATCGTCCCGCGCGAAAATCCAAGGGCCGTTACGTCCATATCGTGCTGTAGGCACTCCGTCGACACCACGATATCGCCGACGTTCAGCGACGGGTCAACCGCCCCTGCCACTCCGGTGAAGATTACGGCTTCCACGCCGTAGGTATCGATTAAAATCTGTGTCGTTACCGCAGCGTTCACTTTGCCTACGCCCGATTTGCACAGAACGATGCTTTTCCCGTGGAAAACGCCTTCGTAGAACGTGATTCCTGCCTTCGCCGATTCCCGCACCTGCTCCATATGCTCGTGGAACAGTTCGATTTCTTCCTTCATCGCGCCGATGACGCCTAGTTTACCGTACGTCAACCCCAAATCCCCCTTTTTACAAAAGAAAGTGGCTCATATTAGCGATGAGCCACCGAATTTCTATAAATCACTTCATGCGGCAAAATAACCTGCGACAGCTCCGAAGCATCCTTCGTTTCTTTATTCATCAGCTTGGTCAACAAGCGCATCGCCACAGCACCGATGTCGTACATCGGCTGAGCAACCGTTGTCAGCAGCGGACGAACCATCGAAGCCATCCGAATGTTGTCCACGCTGATGACGGACATGTCTTCCGGAACCTTCAAGCCGTTATCCTGCAGCGTGTGAATCGCTCCGATCGCCATCTCGTCCGTTGCGGCAAAGATCGCCGTAGGACGGTTGTCCAGCTCCAGGAAGTACTTCGTTACTTCCAGACCCGATTCATAGCGGTAGTTCCCGATACGGACCAGTTCTTCGCGCACCGGAATGTTCGCGGCTTCGAGCGCTTTCTTGTATCCTTGGTAACGTGCGTAACCGTTGGCAGGGTCCTGCAAAGTGCCGGAAATCATGGCGATATCGCGGTGTCCGTTCTCCAGCAGTACGTTTACGGCGTCAAACGCCGCCTTCTCATGGTCGATATCGACCGAAGGAATCGTCCGCTGTTCATCCGCCGTCGCACACAGCACCACCGGTACAGAAGACGTCTTGAACGCCTGAATGTGTTCCTCGGTAATCGCCCCGCCCATGAAGAGCAGTCCGTCTACTTGCTTCTCCAGCAAGGTGTTGATTACGCGGATTTCTTTTTCCTTCTTCTTGTCCGCGTTGGATAAAATAATATTGTAGTGATACATATTCGCGATATCTTCGATGCCGCGCGCAACCTCGGAAAAGATCGAGTTGGAAATATCGGGAATGACCACGCCGACCGTTGTCGTTTTCTTGCTGGCTAAGCCTCTTGCTACGGCATTCGGACGGTAGCCTAAACGCTCGATCGCCTCAAACACCTTCTTGCGCGTCTGCGGCTTCACGTTCGGGTTATTGTTGACAACCCTGGAAACGGTTGCCATGGAAACGCCTGCTTCTCTGGCTACATCATAAATTGTCACAGTCACGGCCATTCTCTCCATTGTTCTAAAAAGTATAATGCGATCATGTCATTTAGCCTTATCATACGACAAAATGCTTGTTTTCGCAATGAATTGGTCATAGTCCTACGAATATAGTATCAAAAAGACACAAAAAAAGCCAACTGCGAAGCAGCGGCTTTCAAAAATCGTGTACCGTTACCGAATGCTTGGCGATTTGCGACAGTCTTTTGCGGACGTCGTCAATCCATCCGCCGTCGTCCAGCGACTGGGCCAATAGCAGCAGATCAAGCAGTTCGTTGATTCTTTCTTGGATTATTGTCTCTACGGGGTCGGCTGCCCTTTTTTTCTCCGTTACTTTGACCATCAAATGGGCGACTTCGCATACATCGTCAAACTGAAGCAATTGCTTCTCCGGCTCGCTGCCGAGCTTGCCGATGAGTCCGGTTAATTCCGGCTTCACTTCGGCAAACACCTCGCTGCGGTTGCAGGTGTCGCACGAGAAAATCGGAACGTTCCCGATCTCGACTTTGTTTTGGTAAATGACGGTTCGAAGACGAATGCTCATCGCCTTACCACACTTGCACGGCTTATGCAACAACTACCACTCCTTTTGGCAGCAACGCCAAACCTTTCTCAAACGATCGGAATCCGTTGATTCCGACGGTCCCGACAAACGCGCCACCGTCGTCAATGACGGCACATTCGTTCATCCTGCTTAGATACAAATATTCTACCTTCGCGAACAAACTCCTGCCGCCGCGAGGCTAGTAATATTTAGCACACAGGCGCTCGTAAGCGCGCCGGACAAAAGGCAGCGACAGCGCAAGCATCGCCAAAGCGGCTCCAATCCCATCGTTGCGGATATCCATGACATCCGGCGTGCGCCCGGGTACGAACGATTGGTGATATTCGTCCGTCACCCCGTAAAGCACGCACAGCAGCACGACCGTAAACTTCGCCAGGAAGGTCAGCCGCTTGGGACGAAGTGCCCATAAATAAGTCCAAGCCAATATAAAGTAAGAAACGAAATGGCCCCAATCGAACCCTTCCATCGCAGGAATAATCAGGCGGATTTCATCCAGCCATCCCCCAAGATCGTCGCCGGTCCGCGAGGACAAATAAAAAATAACTGCCATCCACAGGACGGAAGGCAGCCACCTGACGATCATGTTCATCCCTTATGCTCCTCGGCATATTGCGCTAAACGGTCCACGAACGCTTTGGTAAACGCCGGAAGATCCGGAGGTCTGCGTCCCGACACAATGTGACGGTCGACTACCGCTTCCTGATCGACCCAAATTGCTCCCGCATTTTCAAGATCGTCCTTGATGCCCGGCGTGGAAGTCATGGTGTAGCCCTGGCATATTTTCGCCGAAACGAGCACCCAGCCGGCATGACAAATGTGCGCAATCGGTTTTTCCGCTTCGTGAAATTCACGGGTCAGCCGCAGCACCGAAACATAACGGCGCAGTTTGTCCGGCGCCCAGCCGCCCGGCACATAAAGCCCGATATAGTCTTCGGACTTCACTTCGTCCAGGGCGTATTCGGTCGTCAGAGGAACGCCGTATTTTCCGTGATAGACGGTGCCCGCTTTAGGACCTGCCAGATGTACGTCAAGCCCGGATTCCCGCAGCCGCAGCACCGGGTACCACATCTCCAGATCTTCAAATTCTTCGTCGACAAACGCAAGTACTTTATGTCCCGCAAGATTCATCCCATTCTCCCCCAATTATGTCTAGTATCGTAAAAAGTCAACAGTGCTTATGAGAAACCGCAAGCGGGTCTCGTGTGGCCCGACTGATCGGCGATATCCGTCTCCAAATACTTGGTAAGGACGGTCACCACTTCGGCGCTGCTGGCACAGCCGGCCAGCTCCTCCCAAATCTTCTCGCCTTCGCTGTGCCTGCTTTGGAGCAGGCTGTTTTTCACCTTCAAAATCGACTGCACTGACATGCTCAAGTCGGTAATGCCGAGCGCGATCCAAATCGGCAAAGCGCGGACATCCCCTGCCAGCTCGCCGCATACGCTGATATGCGTCCCATGCTTGTGGGCATGATCGGCCGTAATCTTCAGCATGCGGAGCACCGACGGATGAAACGGGTCGTACAAATGCGCCACCGTCTCGTTCATCCGGTCGACGGCCAGTACGTATTGCACCAAGTCGTTCGTTCCGATGCTGAAAAAGTCGACCTTTTGCGCGAGCAGATCGGAGATCATGACCGCAGCCGGAAGCTCGATCATAATGCCGACCTCAATGTCGGAGCGGAACGGGGTTCCTTCGGCAGCAAGCTCCTTTTTCGCTTCCTCCAGCACTTCATTGGCTCTGCGCAGCTCGTCTAGCGAGGAAATCATCGGATACAAGATTTTAACGTGACCGTAATGGCTGGCCCGCAATATGGCCCGAAGCTGCGTTTTGAACAAATCCGTCCGGTCCAGCATGATCCGGATCGCGCGGTAACCAAGCGACGGATTCTCTTCCTCCGGCAGGGCCAAATAATCGAGATGCTTATCCCCTCCGACATCCAGCGTCCGAATGACAACCGGCTTGCCGCCCAGCCGCTCGGCCACCTCGCGGTATACGGCGAACTGCTCCTCTTCTTCGGGAAAGCTGCTGCGGTCCATGTACAAAAATTCCGTCCGGAACAGGCCGACGCCGGAAGCGCCGTTCTTCATGACCAGCTCCAGCTCCTTCACCGAGCTGATGTTGGCCGCCAAATGCATCTGCCTTCCGTCCTCCGTCCGGGTAGGCAAATGGGCCAGCTTTTGCAGCTGCTCCTGAACGGCTTTCCACGTTTCCTTGCGCGCCTTGTATTTCTCGATCACAGCGTCGGCAGGATTCACATAGACGACGCCCTCGTCGCCGTCGATGATCAGATAATCTCCGTTTTGGATCGGCGTTTGCAGCTTGCCCTCAAGCCCGAGAACGTACGGAACGCCCATCGCGCGGGCCATGATCGCCACATGCGACGTTTTGCCTCCCAGCATCGTGACCAGCCCTAACGCCAGACTCACGTCCAGATGCACCATTTGGGACGGAATCAGCTCTTTGGCTACGAGAATGTAAGGCTGATCCTTGGGCGGCAGCGTCTCTTCGAGCGCTCCCAGCAGATGCTTGAGCAGCCGGTTGCCGACATCTTTAATATCGAGCGCGCGCTCCTTCATATAGCCGTCGTCGAGCAGATCGAACATTCCTACGAACTTATCGATCGCTTCTTTGACGGCGACCTCGGCCGCTTTGTACTGCCGCTGCATGATCCCCTGCACTTCGTTCATGAAAATCGGGTCTTCCAAGATGGCCAGATGCGCGTCGAAAATTTGCGTTTGCTCCTCGCCCAGTACGCTGACGAATTCCTGTTTGATCAGTTCGATTTCATCCTTGGAATGGCGGATTCCGTCATATAACCTTTCGAATTCGTACGCCAAGTCCGTGACGTCGATCAGCTTTTCGGGAAAGTCCCATTCCCAGGTTGGAATAACGAAAGCTTTGCCCATTGCAATCCCCGACGAAGCTCCGATCCCCTCAACCATAAGCGTTCCCTCCCCCTGTAACTCCTGTTGTAGCGGTATTTTTCAGCATGACGGACATGACCGACGCCTGTCCTTTCTTCACGGCTTTGTAAGGCGCGAAGCTCCATGATCTCACCATATCGACGTTCGTGATGAGCATAGGCGTCGCGAGCGACTTGCAGTTTTTCTTCACTTTCTGCAGATTGAACCTGACGAGCAGTTGGCCCGGTTCGACCAGGTCTCCTTCTTTCACGTAAGCGGTAAAATATTTGCCCTGCAGGCCAGCAGTATCGATTCCGATATGGAGGAGCACTTGAAGTCCTTGCTCCGTTTCGATCCCCAGGGCGTGAAGCGTCGGATAAACGTGGATGATTTTACCGGCCACAGGCGATACGAGCTCCCCTTTATCGGGGAAAAAGGCGACACCGTTGCCTACCAGCTTGCCGGCAAAAATTTTGTCCGGCACTTCCTCCAGCGGGATCATCCGCCCTTGCATCGGCGAGCTGAACAGCACCTGCTGAATATCTTTGCGCATGGACTTGATCATCTCTTCACGGATCAATTCCGAATACGTCCCGAACACGACCTGAACGTTGCCTCCGCCCAAACGGATAACGCCGGCCGCACCAAGAAGTCGAAGCGCCGACACATCCATCTGGCGGTCATTGACTAGCGTGAGCCGCAGGCGGGTAATGCACGCTTCGATGTTCTTGATGTTTTCTTTGCCGCCCAGCGCCTGCAAAATGAGCGGCGAACGGTACGGAATGTCCCCGGCCCATTCTTCGAGCTGCGAGCCTTCTTCGCGGCCGGGCGTCGGGATGCGGAAGCGGCGGATCGCCCAGCGGAACAGCACATAGTAGACGAAGCCGTACGCCAGCCCGATCGGAATCAGCAGCAGGCCGCGGGTCGACAAGTGCAGATTGATCAAGTAATCGATCGCTCCCGCCGAATAAGAGAAGCCGTGGTGAATATCGAGCACGTAAGCGATCCACATGGCCAATCCCGAAAGAATCGCATGCACGAAAAACAGATACGGCGCCACAAACAAAAACGCAAACTCAATCGGCTCGGTCACCCCGGTTAAGAAGCAGGCGAAAGCCGCCGTCAGGAAAGTCGTGCGAATTTTCGGCTTTAAATCCTCGCGCGCTTCCTGAATAATCGCCAAGGCAATAGCGGGCAGCGCGAACATCATGATCGGATATAGGCCGGCCATATACACTCCCGCTGTCGGATCACCGGCAAAGTAACGGGGCAAGTCGCCGAATACCGGCTGTCCTTGCGCATCATTGTATGCACCTAGCTGAAACCAGAAAAAGTTGTTAAACACGTGATGCAGTCCGGATGGGACCAGAAGACGGTGAATAATGCCGTATAAAAATGTGCCGAAGCCGCCGAGCCCCAAGATAAAATTCGTGAGCTTCTCCATCCCTGTTTCGAGCACAGGACCGACTTGGATCATCAGCAAGATCAATAAGAAAATGGCAAGCCCCATCAGCAGCGGCACCATACGGGGGCCGCCGAAAAATTGAATCGATTCGGGAAGCTGAATATGCTTTACCCTATGATAAATGACGGCGGCCAGCAACCCGATCATAATGCCGCCGGGAACGCCGAGCTGAAACGAATCGCCGAGGTAACGCTGCGTCGCTTCACTGAACATGTAATGGCCGATAAGCGCCGACATGCCCGCGATTCCTGCGCTTTCCGTCAACCCCAGAGCGACGCCGACCGCAAAAATAAGCGGCAAATACGTAAAGATCGTTGTGCCGCAGAGCAATAAAATTTCCCCGACGCGGGGCATATGAATCCGATCCCAAGGCAGGGTACCGAGGCGCAGCAAGATAGCGGCAACGGGAAGGGTAATGGTCGGCATCATAAGCGACCGGCCAAGCTGCTGCAAGTTTCCCATCCAATTCAAATCGGTCCGTTCCCCCTTTCATACTAACGATGGTACGCTCCGAACCGTTTTTTGTCAAACCGTAAGTTCAGGGAAAACACAAAGAAGACGGGCCTGCCGGGCCCGCCCGTTCGAAGCTGCTTGCCGATTAAAATTAGAATCTGTTAAAGCCGATGCCGCTGGCGCCGAAACCGGCTGTGCCGATACCCACTGCGCCGATGCCGAATTGGCTTTGCGCCGGTTGATTGGAATCGGAACGGAGATACGCATCGTGATCTTGTTGGTTGCCGCGGTAGTGAGCCAGATGGTACGATTGCGGGCTTTGGAATTGGGAGTACGATTGCCCGGAAACGCCCAATTGCTGCCCGAATTGATTTTGGCTTGCAAAGCTTGTGGCACCGAATTGGCTTGCGCCGATGCCGAATTGGCTTTGGGCCGGCTGCGTGGAATCTGAACGCAGGTAAGCGTCATGACCTTGTTGGTTCCCGCGGTAATTAGCCGTATGATACGATTGCGGCGATTGCGGGCTTTGATATTGCGAGAACTGTTGTCCGGCTCCGAAAGAAGAAGCGCCGAATTGGGGTGCGCCGATTCCGAATTGGCTTTGGGCCGGCTGCGTGGAATCGGAGCGAAGATAGGCGTCATGCCCTTGTTGGTTACCGCGGTAGTTGGCCGTATGGTACGATTGCGGGTTTTGGAATTGAGAGAACTGCTGCCCCGCTCCGTATTGCTGGCCGATTCCGGATTGATTCAAGGACTGGTTGTATTGGGATTGTACATAACCGACCGGTTGGTATTTCGCGTATTGGGAGCTTGCAAGACCGGCCGTACCCAATTGGTTTTGATAGCTGCTTTGGTAGCCTTGTTGGTACATGCGACAAAATCCTCCTCGAAGTTATTATAGAAAGTCTTCCGGTGCTGGTCGTTGTTCCGTTCCATTCCAGAAGCCTTTCTTATTGTCTTCAAGGAGGATTTATTTTATTACTTGCCGTTTATTTTTTTTAGGATTGTCCGGGACAAACTTCCTGCTTTAACTGCCGGGCGGCCGAGCAAGGATCGCTTTGCCGAACGATAGCCGATACGACGGCTACTCCGTCCGCGCCGGCCTGAATGACGGGCGCCGCATTGGAAGCGTCAATGCCTCCGATCCCGACCATGCTAATATGCGGCCAGCGCTGCTTGCTCTCCGAAATCAACCCGGTGCCGATCGGTGCCCCGGCATCCCCTTTGGTAAGGGTGGAATAGACGGCGCCCACGCCCAAATAATCTGCGCCTTGAGCCATGGCCCACTCGGCCTCAGCCATCGTGCCGGCGGAGATGCCGATGATCTTATCCTCGCCGAGCAGCTTACGGGCTTCCAATCCCGGCAGATCGTCCTGGCCGACATGCACACCGTCGGCGTCCAGCGCCAGCGCCACATCGACCCGGTCGTTGACCAGAAACGGGACGCCATATCCCCGACAAAGTTCCCGCAGCGCTCTGCCTTCTTCGATGACGCGGGCCAGAGGCGCTTTTTTCTCGCGAAGCTGGATCATCGTTACGCCGCCGTCCAGTGCCGCCCGGGCGATATCAAGCGCCGACTTCCCTTCGTGGCCCGTAAGATCCATAACCAAATAAACCGATAAATAACGACGCACGTCTGACCGGAACAATTTATTTCCCTCCGGGCAGCAAAATCGAGTCTTCTACTTTGATGCAGCGGTCCATGATCACTTCGAGACCGCCAGCGCGGGCAATATCCGCCGCTTCTTCGTTAAAGATCCCCTGCTGCAGCCAGAACACCTTGGCCCCGATCTTTACCGCTTCTTCGGCTACGGGAACGACCTGTTCGCTGCGGCGGAATACGTTCACGATATCGACCGGTTCGGGAATATCGCTGAGCGATGCGTAGCAAGTTTCCCCGAGAATCGATCCGCTTACGGTCGGATTGACCGGAATAATGCGGTAGCCTTTCTTCTGCATGGCTTCCGCAACCATGTAAGATACGCGGTCGGGCTTGTCGGACAGCCCAACGACCGCTACGTTGCCGGCTCCTGCCAATAGTTCTTTAATTCGTTCACGTGGTGGATTTTCAAAAACCATGACGTACCGCTCCTCGCTTCATGAATTTATTGTGCCTTTGTATAGCTTAACGCTTGGCGTCCCATCGCATCCCATGTTGCGATAAACGCTTCTTTGTCGATTTTTTTGTTGCTTTGGCCGGCAAGAGGGTCGTTGACATATACGTACTGTTCGTCAAAGCCGACCAGCAGCACCGCATGCTCCATAAAGGTCGTCTCGATGGGACCGATCGGCGTATCCCACACGACCCAATTGGCCGGAACCTGATAATTGATCGTCGTCCAAACGACGGACGGCACTCCCTGAATCAATTGGTCTTCCAGCTTCGAGAACGGCTCTTTGGTCAGATCTTGCGCCGTAGGAACATAAGCCTTAAGCAGCTCGAACAATGCGCTATGGTAGATCCCGAACCCTTTGGCAGCCCCCGTCACCTCTCCGACGAATCCGGTGTTCGGGTTGCCCCAGTAAGCGATCGAGCCGTTTTTGTTATAACGGATCGGGGTCGGATCTTTTTTCATCTCCGGAACCAAGTCCATCTTGGATTTGTTCACGCCGTAATATTGCAACAGCATCGTAAGACTCGTCACTTCGCATCCGGAAGGAAGCTCGGGCAGCTGCCGAATATGCGGAGCTTCCAGCAATATGCTTTTCGGCCGCTCGACCGGCTTCGCCGCAGGCGGTGCAGCGGTTGCGGCTGCCTTCGCTGCGGCAGCTTCTTGCTCCGCGTAGGCAACGGTCGGGTCCCGGAACCATGTCTGTCCCGTTAGTTTAGCGTAAAGCAGTACGCCAAATACGCCGCTCGCAAAGAGAAGCCCTGTGATGAGAAATAAAGCAAGCGTGACCTGGATTCCTTTCCACAATACGGTCACGTCCTTCACCGCCTCGTTACGATCAGCATGCCGATCATGATGATGGGTTGAGCAACGCCGGCGCGCGGCGCCTTACTCTTGAACCAGTTCGATCTGCGCCCCGAGCGACAGCAAATGCTCGAAGTAATGCGGGTAAGATTTGGCCACATGGTGCGCGTCGTTGATAATTAATCCTTGTTCGGAGCGGAGGCCGACGACGGTAAGCGCCATGATGACGCGGTGGTCGTAGTGCGCGTTAATCTCGACGCCACCCGTTACGCTCTGCGGACGCCCGTGAACGATGATCTCGCTTTGTCTTTCTTCCACATCCGCCCCGGCTTTGCGCAGCTCGTTGACAAAATCCGTAATTCGGTCACATTCCTTATACCGCAGGTTCTCTACATTGTAGAAGCGGGACGTACCTTCCGCGAACACCGCCGCAGCAACCATCGCCAGCACGGCGTCGGTGAAATGATCCCCGTCGAATTCGCCTGCGGTCAGCGTCTGATTGCCGCGAATCCGAACGGCATCGTTCTCGTGAGTAAGATCGACGCCCATCGCGCGGAGCACATCGACGACGGCCCGCTCGCCCTGCTTGCTTTGCTCCGCCAGATGAAGCACCGTTACGTCCGAATGCGTCACAGCCGCAGCGGCTAGAATGGCGGCAGAGCCGGGATAATCGCCCTGAACCGTGTAATTTTGAGGCTTGTACTGCTGCTTGCCCGGAATTTTATAATGCATCAAATCGTCGGACGCTTCGATCTTCACGCCCGCTTGGGCAATGACTTCCAGTGTCTGGCCGACGATAATTTTCGATTTCAGATCGTGCAGCACTGTAATTTCGCTATCCTCGTCCAGCAGAGGAGCAACGAACAGCAAGGAGCTTAAAAATTGCGAGCTGACATTCCCGGAAACGGTAATTTTACCGCCCCGCGGATGGCCGCCGCGAATCGTAATCGGCAGCTTTCCTTCCCGGTGCTCGACCTCGACTCCCATCTGCTTCAAGGCGTCGATCAGATCGTCATGAGGGCGTTTGCCGAGAGAATCCGGATAAGCGTTAATAAACGTCACCTCCGGGCAAAAAGCGGCGACCGACATCAGGAAGCGGAGTACCGCTCCCGCATTGCCAACATTCAGCTCGCTCACGTGCTTCGGATGAACGCCGAAACCGCGGATCGTCATCTTCTCGTCGTCCTCTTCCAGAACGGCGCCCAAATCCCGGATACAGCGGCGCATCGCATCGCTATCCTCGCTGTGGGCCGGAAAGTATACCGTGCTCGTCCCATCCGCAAGCGCGGCGATGAGCAAATAACGGGTCGTGTAGTTTTTGGAAGACAGGGCGTTAATCGTCCCGCCCAGACGCGGGGTCGGTTTGACAATGGCTTTCATCGTAAAGTATCTCTCCTTGTCCGTCAGAGCTTTATATATGTAAGTGAAAGGATATAGCCTGCATAAGCAAGCAGCAAACCGAGTGTATACGACAGCCCCATATACAGCCAGGCCGTCCGGCTTTCGCCTTGGCGAAGCAGCGCTTCGCTTTCCAGCTTTAGCGTCGAAAAGGTCGTGAATGCCCCCATAAACCCGCTGCCAAGGAGCGCCATCAGCCGTCCGTCCGCCCCTCCTCCCCACAGAACGCCCAACAAGAACGAACCGGCCAGGTTGACCGTCAGCGTTCCGTATGGCAGAGAAGTTTTAAGCCGTTCCGCGATCCGACTGCCGATCCAATACCTTGCAACGGCGCCGGCAAAGCCTCCTGCGCTTACGAGCAGCAGCGTTCCTAACGTATTCGACATCATTTCTCAGAACCCCTTTTTACCGCCGTCAAATTTAAGCCGAACCGGCGCCCGAGACGAATGCAGCCGATTCCGCCCCACAGACTGACGATAAAATAAGTAGCAGCGATCGTCCAAAGCTGCTGCTGGAGCATGGATACGAGCTCCCAGCTTAACGTCGAGAAGGTTGTAAACGCTCCGACGAATCCGGTTGTCAGCGCGGCGCGAAGGTCCGGGTATCGCTTCAAACCGGGCAAATAAGCCAGAAAGCCAAGCGTCAGGCAGCCGGCGAGGTTGCACAGCAGCGTTCCCCATGGCAGCGAGGTGACCTGCTGCGGATTCATTTCGACGGATAATCCGTACCGCGCCAACGCTCCGGCAATTCCCGCCAGACCTATATAAAGTACGGTCATCCCATATCTTCCCCATTCGAAATAAGCGTCATCAACGAGAGTCGTTCCGCTTTGTTTGACACGCTGCCGTTTTCTTTTTATGATGAAGGCAAGTCGGCCGCAAGCCGAACGAGAAGGAGGCTGTATTGATGCATACGATTACCCCGCAAGAAGTCAAGCAACGGCTTGAAAACGGCGAAAAGCTTACCATCATCGACGTGCGCGAACCGGATGAAGTCGCGCTCGGCATGATTCCGGGAGCCAAGCATATTCCGTTGATGGAAATCCCTCAGCGTCTTGGCGAAATCCCGCAGCAGAGCGAAACGATTCTCGTCTGCCGCAGTGGCAATCGCAGCGGGCGGGCGCTTGAATATTTGGAAGCCCAAGGCTTCACCGGACTTGTCAACATGACCGGCGGCATGCTGGAGTGGGAGCAGCTTTAAGCCCGCTCCCGCTCCAAGCGGCTGCAGATCTCGTCGACGATCTGCCCGACGGTCTTGCCGTCCGTATCTACATGGAGATCCGCAAAATCGTACGCGTGCTTGCGGCTCTCCATAATGTGGCGTACGCGGTCTTCGACTCCGCCTTGCAGCAACGGACGGTTTTGATCGGAACGAACCCGCTCGATGATCGTTTCGGCGGACGCCTTCAGCGCGACAACTAGACCGCTGCGCTTCATGAGTATCCGGTTGTGCTCTGCCAGAACGGCCCCGCCTCCGGTCGCCACCACTTGATGCCGACCTTGCAGCGTCCGTTCGATCGTTTCGCTTTCCGCTTTGCGGAAGAAGGGCTCTCCGAGCTCCGCAAACATTCGGGTAATGCTCATTCCCTGTTCCCGCTCAATGGCAGCGTCCGTATCCTCGTACACCCAGTTCAACCTCGAAGCGAGCGCTTGTCCGACGGAGGATTTGCCGGTTCCCATCATACCGACCAACACGATGTTACGGTATTCCACTTCCCTGCACCTCTAACTTTCGCATCATTCAACTGACCCTATCATATCATAGCCGACACCGTGTGAATAGAAAGTTTGACAAAATCATAAGATGGTTGTGAATAAATTCCAGCCAGATCAGTCATGATGTCTAATGCATATTTCCCGAAGGGAGAACACGGTCATATGACGCAAGGCGCTCTACCGCAACCCAGCGCAGCCGGTCCCGACTGGACCGAGCACAAGCTGGAACAAATCATGGATCCCACACGACCCTTATGCCGAGAAGAAATCGTCTGGATGCTGGAGTATATTAAAAAAAAGGTGGCCGAGGAAGACCCGAACTTGACGGATCTTTCCCAGCCACGGCTGCTTAAAAACTTCAGATATTTTGCCGAAATCGCTTTGATGCTCATTCAGCGGCGGGGCGGCCACGATATGGAGGCCGACCGGCTCAAGAACTGGCTGTTCGAAGCATCCTTCGGTCTGCATCCGGTTAAGCCGGACCGCATCAAAAGGCACCTGTAGCCGCTTAGTTTTCCATCCAGTGGAAGTGGAAGGTGCCTTCTTTGTCAACCCGTTTGAAGGTATGCGCGCCGAAATAATCGCGCTGCGCTTGCAGCAGGTTGGCCGGCAAACGCTCGGTCCGGTAGCTGTCGTAGTAAGCCAGCGCGGAAGCGAAGGCCGGAACCGGCACGCCGCGGGTGATTGCCGTTGCGACGACGTTTCTCCAAGCGTCTTGGTACTGCTCCACGATGCCCTTGAAGTATTCGTCAAGCAGCAGGTTTCTAAGCTCCGGATTGCGATCGTATGCATCCTTGATGTTCTGCAGGAAACGGGCGCGGATAATGCAGCCGCCGCGGAAAATCATCGCAATGCTGCCGTAGTCCAGGCTCCAGTTGTATTCCTCGCTCGCCGCTCTCATTTGGGCGAAGCCCTGCGCGTAAGAGCAAATTTTGCTCGCATACAGCGCCTTCCGTACCGCTTCGATAAACGCCGCGCGGTCGCCGTCGAATGCCGCTTGCTTCGGTCCGTTCAGCACTTTGCTGGCGGCAACGCGCTCTTCTTTCATGGCCGAGATGAAGCGGGAGAAGACGGATTCGGTAATGATGGACAGCGGAACGCCAAGATCAAGCGCGCTTTGGCTTGTCCATTTGCCCGTGCCCTTTTGACCGGCGGAATCGAGAATGACATCGACCATCGGCTTGCCCGTTTCCTGATCGTATTTGGTAAAAATGTCGGTTGTGATTTCAATCAGGTAGCTGTCCAGCTCGCCCTTGTTCCAGTCGGCGAAAATTTCGTGAAGCTCCTGTGTGCTGACGCCAAGCACGTCTTTGAGCAGATGGTACGCTTCGCAGATGAGCTGCATGTCGCCATACTCAATGCCGTTATGTACCATCTTGACGTAATGGCCGGCGCCGTCCGGTCCGATGTAGGTGCAGCAAGGATCGCCGTTCACTTTGGCCGAAATGGCCGTCAGAATCGGAGCGACCAGCTCGTAGGCGTCCTTTTGCCCGCCCGGCATGATCGCAGGGCCTTTCAGAGCGCCTTCCTCGCCGCCGGATACGCCCGTCCCGATAAAGCGGAGGCCGTGCGCTTCCAACTCTTTGTTGCGGCGCTGGGTGTCCGGGAAAAATGCGTTGCCGCCGTCGACGATAATGTCGCCTTTTTCCATATGAGGAACCAACTGGTTAATCGTGTCGTCCGTCGCATGGCCCGCTTGCACCATGATTAAAATTTTGCGAGGCGTTTCGAGCGAAGCTACGAATTCCTCGATGCTGTATGTACCGACCAGATTCTTGCCTTGCGCTTCAGCGAGCAGCGCATCCGTTTTCTCCCGCGAACGGTTGAAGACGGACACCGTGAAGCCTCTGCTTTCGATGTTCAGAGCCAGGTTTTTCCCCATGACCGCAAGACCGATAACGCCGACTTGTTGTTTGGACATTGTGGTTTCTCTTCCTTCCTTTTTTCTATTTTAATTTTGACGATTTAGAGGTTTGGAACTTTTCCCAAGAGACGGAGGTCAGAATATCCATCGGAGAGCCTGCGTGTCGCCTTTGAAAATGGATTCTTACCGCAAGGTAAGTTCAAGGAAGCCATTCTCAAGAGCGACCGGTGATGGATATTGCTGCACCGAAGTCGGTTTGGGAGCTGGTCCTTCCCGCTTAAATCGTCATCGCTCCGAAGCCCCCGTCCACCCGCAGCACTGTGCCGGTGACGAAACTCGAAGCTTTCTCCGAAGCCAGATACACGGCTGCGCCCTGAAGCTCTTCCGCTTCGCCGAAACGGTTCATCGGCGTATGACGCATGATCGATTCGACACGCTCGGGAGACAAAATTTTGCGGTTTTGCTCAGCCGGGAAGAAGCCCGGAATGATGGCATTGACACGCACGCGCGCCGGAGCGAATTCGCGCGCCAGAAATTGGGTGACGTTGTTCACCGCCGCTTTGGAAGCGGAGTACGTGAACACTTTGGACAGCGGTGGGTCCGAAGATACGGAGGAGATGTTAATGATGCTGCCCCCTTCGCCCTTGTCCACCATATGCTTCCCAAAAATTTGACACGCCAACACGACGCTTTTGAGATTCACTTCCATAATCGAATCCCATTCGTCCATCGTAATGTCAAAAAACGGCGTCGCGCTGTTTTTGCCCGGACAGTTCATCAAAATATCGCAGCGCCCCGTCCATGCAAGCACTTCGGACAGCACCCGCTTCAAGTCCTCGGCATTCGTCGCATCCGCCGAAAAGCACTTGGCCCGTCCGCCGGCCGCTTCGATCCGCTTCGCAACTTCTTCGGATTTCTCCATATTGCGCGCGACCACCGCGACATCGGCCCCGTGTCCGCCAAGCGCAATCCCCATCGTGCCGCCTAAGGTGCTGTTGCCTCCGATGATAACTGCCGTTTTTCCCGATAAATCGAATAAGTTCATGGCCTGCTGCCCCCTAAGATTTCGTGTGAATCTGTTGAAAGGCGGCGATGGCATCAAACTCATCCTTCAACTGATGGTACACACGATTATAAATTTTTGTCAACTGTTGATATACTTCATGGTTCGGCTCGCTTGCGCGAAGCGACTGATCCACCTGCATCCAATCGTGAACGCTGGAGAAATCGTTAATCTCGCCGAGCGCCAGCATGCCGAGCTGCGCGGCCCCGAGGCCGGAGCTTTCGATCGTATTCGGCACGGCGACGTTCGCATTCAGTACGTCGGCCATCATCTGAAGCCAGAACGAAGAGCGGGCAAAGCCGCCGGAGGCACGCACCTCCCGGGTCGGGCCGCTGAGCTCCTCCAGCGCGGAAACGACCGAATGAATCCGGTACATGACGCCCTCCAGCACCGCCCGGATCATATGTTTCTTCTGATGATAGAGTGACAACCCGAAAAATACGCCGCGTGCGTTCGCGTTCCAGTACGGCGCCCGCTCGCCGGCAAGCAGCGGCAGGAAGATGAGTCCGTCCGAGCCTGCAGCCACCTCGCGGGCCAAAGACGTCAAATAGTCGTACGGGTCCATGCCCAGACGACGCCCTTCCTCCGCTTCCGCCGTCGCAAGCTGATCGCGCACCCAGCGGAACATGATGCCGCCGTTGTTGATCGCGCCGCCAACCACCCAGAAATCTTCCTTGAGCGCATAGCAGAACAGCCGGCCCTTCGGATCGGTTAGCGGCTCTCGCACGACGCCGCGGACAGCGCCGCTCGTCCCGATCGTCACCGCGTAAACGCCCGGCTCGAACGCGCCGACGCCGAGGTTGGCCAGCACACCGTCGGACGCGCCTACGACAAAAGGTGTATCCGCCGCGAGCCCCATCGAGGCTGCATCCCCGGAGGTCAGCCCTTGCAGCACGTGCGTGGTCGATACGGGCTCCGACAACTGCTCGGGCCGGACGCCGCAGGCTTCAAGCGCCTGCTTATCCCACGCCAGCTCCCGCAGGTTGAACAGCCCGGTGCAGCTTGCCAGCGAGTAATCGATCACAAGCTTGCCGAACAGCTTGCCGAACACGTATTCTTTGATGCCGATGAACTTATACGCCTGCTCGAACAGGTGCGGCCGATTGTCCCTGAACCACATCAGCTTCAGCAAAGGCGACATCGGATGAATCGGAGTGCCCGTGTTCCGGTAAATGTCATGGCCGTTCAACTCTTCCTTTAGCACTTTGACGTAGCCTACGCTGCGGTTGTCCGCCCACGTGATGCAGCGCGTCAGCGGAGTCAAATCGCGGTCCACCGCGATCAGGCTGTGCATCGCCGAGCTAAACGAGACGCACAGCACTTGTCCCGGCAAAATGGCCGCTTTGCGGACGACTTCGCGAATGGCGGTAAGAACCGCTTGAAAAATTTCTTCCGGGTCCTGCTCGGCCCTGTCCGGTTTGGGTGTGTAAAGCGGATACTCCACCGCATGGGACGCAAGCACGCGTCCGCTCCGGTCGATCACCAGCGTCTTGGTGCTTGTCGTGCCGATATCCGCGGCGATAATGTAAGGCTTGGGTACAGACAAACCACTCATTTATACCAGATTCCCTTCGCTGTTGAATGGCAGATCGTACGGTTCGGTCAAAATCACGATATCCGGATGAAGCTTCGCTTCCTCGAGCAGATTGACCGAAATCTCGATTTCGCCCAAATGCAGTGTATCTCGTATACGCACTAGCCGGCATTGGGTATAATCCAAAATATTGCAGGTTTTGACCGCGGCTTTGATGGCGTACAGGTCGTTCTCAAGCGTCGTTGCGATTTTGGTCGGAGCGCATACGGTGGAAGTCAGCCCGTTGGCGTAAGTCGCGGCTAAATCCATCTTGTCGACCAGCCGCTGCGTCGTGAAATCGGCCGTGCCGACGCCGTTGGCGTTGCCTTTCGTCTCTGGCGTCGTGTCGAGCACGACCATCTTGGACACGTCGGGGCCGCCATGTGCGTACGGCGTCGGATAACGGCCGGTAATGTTCGGGTCCATGCCGTCGCCGCTGATGTTTTTGCCGATGTAATCGATGACCAGGACGTCGATTTGATCGAACAAAATTTTCGGCAGCCGCGCCTTGGCGATCTCAAGCAGCACCATCTCGCGTTCCTCCACCTGAGCTGCTGGCAGCACTTCGACGATGCACGTTTCGTCGTATGCATTTTCCACCAGCGCCACGCCGAACAGGATCGGCAGCTTTTCGATCATAATCCGCGCCATGGCCGGCACGTTTTCCGCCATATATTTGAAGCCGAGCTGGTGGCACGCTTCCGCTCCTTTTTGCTTGCCGAGTCCGATGGAAATCATTTTCATAATGCCGCTTTCGATTTTGCCACGGAAGGCGGTGTGCGGCTTCACCCGATTGATGACGACGATGGCGTCGGCCTCATACGCGTATTTATCGACGTAAACCGGGAGCCCGTTCGGCAGCTGGTCAATTTGCACGACCTCCATCGTCGAGCGGATCTCCACTCCCATCGCTTCTTCCGTAACGCCGAGATGGTGCAGCACTTCCTTCTGCCCTTCGGCGGTCGCGCCTCCGTGGCTGCCCATGCAGGGAACGATGAACGGATGGCCGCCTGCCCGTTTGATCGCATCGATCGTCGTCCGGGTGAAGGCGGCGATGTTCGCCACGCCGCGGCTGCCTACCGCCACGGCCACCTGCTGGCCGGGCTTGATCCGGTCGATGGTGCCGGGCTTCGCCAGCTCACGCTCCAAATCCTCGGTCGGGCGCTCCAGCCGGGTTCCGTCGAATTTTTGACGGATGCGGACCATTTGCGGAATCGGGATGTCTTGCAGAAGCGTTCTAAGTACGCTCATGTTACTTGCCTCCCCAAACGAATTAGATGGATTTGACGGAGTCGCGAATGACCAGCTCCGTATGGAATAGAACGAGCGACTTTTCCGAATGCTTCGTCTCGATGAACTTCAGGAGCGTCTCCGCCCCAGCCCGGCTCAGCTCTTCGATCGGTCTGCGAACCGTGGTCAGCGCAGGCGACATGAAAGCCGAGAACAGATGGTCGTCGAAGCCCGCCACCGATATGTCTTCCGGCACCGACAATCCCCGCTCCGTCACGGCTTTCACCGCGCCGAGCGCCATATCGTCGTTGCAGCAAAAGACGGCGGTCGGCCGGTCGGGCAGCTCCAGCAGCTTGCTCATGGCCGCGTGACCGCTTTCCAGATCGTAATTGCCGCTGGCGTAATACGCTTCCGGCACGGAGATCCCGTGCTCGCGGAGCGCCTCGCGATACCCGTCGCGGCGGGCTTGCGTCGATTTGAACCCCTGCTTCCCCTCGATGATCGCAATATGGCGGTGTCCCTGCTGCACCAAGTACTCCGTAAGCCGATAAGCGCCGCTCTGGTCGTCCGGGACGAAGTTCATCACTTGGACGCTCTCGACGGGACGGTTCAGCACCACAAGCGGAATCTCTTTGTCCGAAGCATATTCGATGAACGACTGGTCGCTTTCACTTTGGCTCATGACGATGATGCCGTCGAAGTTTTTACGGTTCACTTTATGAAAACTCTTGTAATCGTCAATCCCCCGCACGATCAAGTTGTAATCGTCTTTAATGACGTCGTTCACACCCTTGATGGCTTCGTACAAAAATCCGGCGGAGGTACCGGTATGCAGGGTTGTAAAAAACAGCCCTAAATTGTATGATCGATCCAGCACCAAGCTTCGCGCGCTGTAATTCGGAGTATAGTTCATGCTTCCTGCAATCGCTTTGATGCGCTCTTTCGTTTCCGGGTTGATCAGCGGGCTGTCATTCAATGCCCGGGAAACGGTCGTATGCGACACGCCGGCCAGTTTGGCGATGTCTTTGATCGTAACACTCATGGGACCACCTCCCACTCATCATAACATAGAAATGCACACGTTAACAATGCTATTTTCATGCGCATATTCAACACAAAACGGACTTTTGTACAATGTATGAAATCGATGAATCTCTTTTGTAGTCAAATGAGGTTATAGAGGTAACGTTGGGAGTTGGGGTATCCACTTCCGTTTGCATCTCTATTTTTGTAAAACCACTTTCTCAACAAGCTCAAGCCGACCAAATGGCCGGCTTATTTAATGAAATAGATTTAATCCTGATCGTTTTTCGATGACAGAAATAATCGATTCTACTTCTTCTCCGTAGCAAGATAAAGCATGGCCGCGACCGGAAAAGCTATTCCGATCCATAACACCGTACTCCATCCCCCTGAGGCATACGCCCATCCCCCAATTGAGGAACCGATAGCTCCGCCGAAAAAGAAAATAGCCATGAAAAGCCCGTTTAGACGACTGCGAATTTCCGGTCCCAAGGAAAAGATCGCGCGTTGGCCAAACACCAGATTTGCGGATACTCCCGCGTCCAACAATATGGCTGAAATGACCAGAACGGCGATTCTGACGGGCGAACCGGTTTGGATCATGAGCGGCAACAGTACAGAAATGACGACCGTAGCGAGCGCTATCCATGTTCCGGAACGCGTCCAGCCGCGATCGGCCAACCGTCCGGCGACGGGGGCCGCTATCGCACCCGCGACTCCGGCAAGAGCGAACAACGCAATGGCTTTCTGTGAAAAATGAAAAACTGGGCCGGATAACAATAATGGAACGGTCGTCCAAAATAAGCTGAATGTCGCAAACACACACGCATGATACGCAGCGCGGCGGCGCAAAACCGGGGTCGTTCGCAGCAAGTGCCACATCGAACCAAGTAGAGCCGCATAGTGTGCGTTTGTCGTCGGCCTTCTTGCAGGCAGCACTTTCAACAGAACGACCGCCAAAATAACAACCGCTGCGGCAGACAAAGCGAATATGGCATGCCAGCCAAAGAAATCGGCTACCAGACTGGACACAGGACGCGATAGCATGATTCCAAGCAACAAACCGCTCATGATATTGCCGACAACACGGCCGCGTGTCGTTTCTGTTGCCAGATAGGAAGCAAAAGGGACAAGTACTTGGGTTGCAACCGAACCCAACCCGATAAAAAGGGACGCAACCAGGAAAAGCAACGGCTGTTTCGCCATAGCGGCAGCTGCAAGGGCTACTGCTGTAAGAAGTAACGATACGACGATCAGCCTGCGATTTTCAACGATATCTCCCAAAGGCACGATGAATAACAAGCCGACAACGTAACCAATCTGCGTTAGCGTGACGATAAAGCCGGCACTGCTTTCGGAGAGTCCGATGGAAGAACTAATTAACCCGATTAAGGGCTGTGCATAGTAAAGATTAGCGACGATGATACCGCATGCCGTCGCCAGAAGAATGGTTAACCATTTCGGAATATTTTTCTCGACGGCTTGTTTGTTTTTTAAAGTAGTCATCTTAGGCAACTCCTTATTATTAAAATAAAATGCTCAACAATCCCTACACAAACCCGACTAACAATCAACCGGCGACTATGATTCGAAGCAGCTTTTTCCTTGTGTTAGTGCTTATTCCCCTCCTAATTGTTTTATTAAATACTGAACGTATAGTTTACTAAATCGATAATGAAATAATATACTGAACGTTCAGTTTTGTAAATAGGCAGTTTCAATTTTTCTTTTTTATCCATAATCGTTATACTGAACGTATAGTTTATATTTCCGTTGAAGACGTGAAATTTACGAAAGGGATGATTACAGTGCACGGCAAAAGAGGTCGGCCGCGTAATGTCGAAACTCAAAAGTCTATCCTTTCCGCTTCCTACGAATTATTGCTGGAAAATGGCTTTGCAGCGGTCACAGTTGACAAAATTGCAGATCGCGCCAAAGTCAGCAAAGCCACGATTTATAAATGGTGGCCTAACAAAGCTGCCGTTGTTATGGACGGGTTTCTTTTTGCCGCCTCGGCAAGGTTACCCGTGCCTGATACGGGCTCGACCTTGAACGATATTCTCATTCACGCTACGAATGTAACCCGATTTTTGACAAGTCGGGAGGGGACCATCATTACGGAGTTATTGGGCGAAGGGCAGTTTGATCCCGGATTGGCTGAAGCCTATCGGACCCGGTATTTCCAGCCCCGCCGGCGTGAGGCCAGTCAGCTTCTGGAAAAAGGGATTCGTCGCGGGGAATTGAAAAAAAATCTCGATATCGGATTATGCATCGATCTCCTTTACGGGCCGATTTTCTATCGCTTGCTTGTGACAGGCGAAAAACTGGACGATGCCTATGTGCAGCAATTGGTAATGAACGCATTTGAAGGAATTCGTGCGACCCCGCCCATTTTATAACACGTTAAAAAGGCCTGTGCTCCTAACCTCGCACAGGCCGTTCAGCGGCTGTTCGCTGCGCTGCGGTACGTTCCGCCAACGCCTTTCCTCAGCCAGATGATATTACATTTCGAGCAGCAGCATCTCATGCCGCAGTTCCATCAGCCTCTCCTTACATCGTTCGACCGCTTCCCGGTCTCCCTCTTCAAGCGCATCATGCAGCGTAGCCAGCTCGTAATCCAGCTCCAGCCGCAGCACCGGAATCCGTTCGTCCGGTCGTCTGGACCGGAACGCCTGCATCATTTCTTCCACCGTGACCACTGGTTCCTTTTGGAATAACACCTTATGTTCCACCCCCGAAATTTCAACCATACGGATGATTTCGCCGAACATGATGTTTTCAATCAGAATCTGCCGGTCTTTGAAGCGCTTTACTACCGCGTGACCTCGGGTATCGCCGATCATCTTTTCCATCAGCTCCGCCAGCTTTTCGTCTTTGAAGGAATAATTGCCCACGATTTTATACCGCTCGCCAATCCGCTGAAACCGCAGCTTTACCAGCTTGCGGCCGGTACGGATCGAGACGATAAACTGTTGGTCACTCTCGTTCCAATAGAGCGAGTAGCCTTCTTGAATGAGTGTTTTGATGAAGTTACGGATTAGCAGACGGTCAAACCGTAACTCAAGGTTGCAGTATTCCACTTCATGACTCTTGCTCACGGCAATCCCCTCCTTGATGATATCTTGCTTAATGAACAGCGACGTCTTCTGGTTCGGTCCGTGCTGCTGCCGGCGTGTGTATTGGCGTGAACGCTAGTCGAACAGGCCTATCTCTTTGATAGAATTTTCTGACTATTCTGTTTCTTAGTTCTATCTTATTATGAATCATATGATTTAGCAACTTGGATTATTGATTTTTTTAACGTTTTTTGAACCTATTTTTTTGTGGCCGATGTGCGTCCTGAACGAAAAACGCCTCCGCTCCAAGGCGAAGACGTCTTAACGTATATTCGATTGCCTCCCGCCACTCAGCCGGCTTCCGTTTCGCCCGGCTTCATCACGACGGAGCCGATGCCGAGTAGCACCAGAGCGAACAGTCCCAGCACGCCCAGATGCATGGCGATATCCCCTAGCCCTTGACCGGAGCCGAGCCTGCGAATGGCTTCGATCGCCCAGGTTTGCGGCACGAAATTGGCCAGCTTCTGCATAAACTCGGGCATGATCGAAACCGGCCAGAAGCAGCCGCCCAGCATGCAGGTCGGTGCCGATACCATCGAGTTGATCGCGCCGATATTCTCGCTGTTGCGGATCAATCCGGCCACCGCGCTGCCGATACCGATGACCGCCAGCAGGAAGCATTCCATCACAAGCAGATGCTGCATGAAAGGCAGCCCGTACGAAAAGTTCATCGCATACCGGGTAAACGCCAGCACGAGCACGATTTGCAGCGTGCCTACCGCGAAGCTCCCGAGGAAGTTGCCAAGCATAATTTCGTAGGCGCGGACGGGAGCCGCAAACATTCGACTCATCGTTTTTTTCTTCCGGTCTTCGACCATAAAGGAGACGGAGCTGTTGACCAGCCCCATCAGGAACATCAACAGGATGCCTGTTGCGAGGCCGAGCGCCGGACTGGCGTACCAGCCGTAATCGGTGCGCGTCGCGCGAACCTGATGCTTCTCCAGCTGCTCCAGCACGAGATTCAGCCGGTCGCCGGCCTGACCCGAAGCGTCCAGCGCGCGCATTGCCGTGCTCACCTGGCGGCTCGTTTGGTCCAAGCTCATCCGCAGCGTGAAGGACGCCTCGCTCATGGACAGCTCCAGCAGCTCCACATGTATGCCCCTGCCTTCCTCCAACCCTTCGGAGAAGCCCGTGGGAACGATGAAAGCAGCATCCGCCTTATGCTCGATCACCGCCGTTCGCATCGCGTCGGGTGTTGCCGCAGCGGAAAGCCGATAGCGGCCGGTATGCTCAAGCTCCCGCAAAATATGCCTGCCTACCGGCCCTTCGTCCGCATTGATATAAAGGACGGATGCCTTCTCGTCCTGCTTCGCGGCAAAGCCGATAATGAGCGACACGACCAAGGCCGGCGACACGATAAACAACAGAAAGCCTCTCCGGGTTCCGATCGTCCTCTTGATTAAATTGACGGCAATAAACAAACTATTCACGGTATCCCACCTTCCGGTACGCCGCGAAGGCAACGGCCGCCAGCGCGGCGGCGATCGCAGCCAAAACCGTAACATGATGCAGCACGAGCTGCGGTTTTCCATCCAGCATCATCTGCAGGATGCTTTGCATGGCCCAATGACTGACTGTCAATTGCCCGATCCGCTCAAGCGCCCCTAACTGCGGATCAAAGCCCCCGCTTAAAAAGGTCATCAGCATAATGACGATCTGGAACGCCATCGTCACCGACTTGATGTTGCGGCAGTACAGCGAGCTCAGCATCGACAGCGCCATCGAAGCCAGCGTAACGGCCAGACATACCGCAAGTAGGATGACCGGACGATTTCCCCAGTCGACGCCATACGCATAGTGCGTCACACCGATGACGACACCCGCCTGAGTCAAGGTCAGAAGGCTGTTCCCGAGCATTTTGCCGAATATAATCTGATTCATCGTAACCGGCATGGAGCCAAGTCTGAACAGCGTGTGACCTTCACGCTCGTTTATCAGGCTGATAGATGCCGTCATCCCGGCATACAGCATGAACATGACGAGCATTGAGACGGCATAATATTGAAGCGCCGTATATTCCTTGCCCTCGTTTCCCAGCCTGCCTGTCGTAACGAAAGATTCCGAAATGCCGGCATAAACGGATGCATCCGCCAGCTGAGTCATTACGGCCTGCGGCCCCAAAGTCAATGCGGCAGCCTGCATGCTGTTCGCGTAAGCGAGATAGCTTTCCAGCGCCGTCTCGGCGATCAGGTTCTGTCCCCGGTCTTTGCCTGCAATCAGCTCCCACGAAGCCGGCTTGCCCTGCAGCAAAGCTTCCCCGAATCCCTCTGGCACGATCAGCCCGTATTCGGCTCTTCCCTCTTGAAGCGCACGCACCGCTTCGTCGCGGCTGGACAATTCCTGCGGCTGGAGAATTTCCTTCGTCCTTGCATTGTCCAAATACGCTTTAAGCGGCTCGCTCCACCGGCTTGGATCCTGATTCACCACGGCGACCTTCACGGGTGTGATCTTGACATCCTCCGCCTTAAACTCCTTGGAGAGCGCTGCGCCCAGAATTAAGATCAGAATCAGCGGCAGCAAGAACAAAACGAGCATCACCACTTTGTTGCGGCTTAACCGCAGAAGCTCGTAACCGGCTACGGTCCATAAAATGCGCATGCTCTCCGCCCCCTAATCCCGAAGCGTCCGCCCCGTCAACGACAGGAACAGCGCCTCCAGGTCCGGCTCCACGCGGCTCAGCGATTGAATGACGACCTGATGCTTCGATAAAATATATAAAATGTCCTGCAGCGAATTGGGCGAGGTCGGCAAATAAATTTCAAGCGTCCGGTCGTTTATCGCCACTTGCTGAATGCGCGGATGGGCCTTTAGCTCGGATACGGCCTCTTCCTTGACCTCCGCGACTTTGATGAGCAGCTTCTCGTCCGAGGAGACAAGCGCCCGCAAATCCTCCTGTGTGCCGCAGGCGATCAAATGACCGTGATCGATAATCCCGACCCGCGTACTGATTGCAGCAACCTCTTCCATATAATGGCTCGTATAAATGATCGTCGAGCCCATCTGATTCAGCTGACGGACCGAATCGAGGATATGATTGCGGGATTGCGGGTCGATCCCGACCGTCGGCTCGTCCATAATGATTAGCTTCGGCCGGTGCATAATCGCGCACGCGATGTTCAGGCGCCGCTTCATCCCTCCCGAATAAGCGCCGGGTTTTTCGCCCTGACGATCCGACAGCCCTACGAATTCCAGCGCTTGCTGCACCCGCTCGCGCAGCAGGTCTCCCCGCAGACCATACAGCTTGCCGAAAAACGTAACGTTTTCGCGGGCCGTCAAGTTTTCATAAATCGCGAGCTCCTGCGGCACGAGTCCGATCCTCCGCTTGATCTCAAGCGGACTGGCGGTAACGGAAATGCCATCGATCCGCATTTCCCCTTGATCGATTTTGAGCAGCCCGCAGAGCATTTTGATCGTGGTGCTTTTCCCGGCTCCGTTCGGTCCGAGCAGACCGAATACTTCCCCCTGCCGGATGCTTAGATTCAAATGATCTACGGAAATGTTGCCGTCGTACCGTTTGACGACATCCTTGATTTCGATAAATGACACGTGAGCCCGCTCCTTGTAAGGTGATCTGCTTTGATTGTATTGTATCGCCCTTCGTGACGCAAAACAGGTAGCTTTCGTCATTTATTGGGAATGACGAAAGTCACGCCGGCCCGCCTTATGATATAATCGCATATGGAGGCGCATAAGGGATGCTATTACTGCTGCGATACGCACTGATTCTTTTTCCCGCCGTCAGTACGGCTTATATGCTGCCGCTCGAACAAAGCGGACAGCTCGCTTTCTACACGCTGGTCCTGCTTGCCATTGCGGAAATAAGCCGTTCGTGGCTGCCGAGGCGGGCGCAGAACCTGGCGGCTGCGGCCGAAATGCTGTTCGTCACCTGGCTCAGCCTGCAAATGGAAGGGATGATGTTCGCCTGTCATTATTCCACGTTGACGGCTTATATGCTGAAGGAGCGCTCGGGACTCCGCTGGTTTTTGCTTGCGCTGCAGGCTATGCTGTTGAACGTTTCGCTGACCTCCCATCCCGACATGGAGCTGAAGCTTACGGCGAATCTGCTGCTGGCCACCGGCGCGCTGCTGCTGTACGGCTGGGCGGAAACCGGCGACCGGAAGAGGGAGCTGGAGCAAGTGTACGACGAATTGCGAAGCAAAGCCTACGAGCTCGATGCCGCCCGCCGAAGGCTTGTCGAATACGCGGGCAAGGTGGAGCAGTTGGCACAGACAGAGGAGCGGACCCGGATCTCGCATGAAATTCACGACGATCTCGGACATAAGCTGATCCGGCTGAAAATGATGCTGGAAGCGATCATCCGGATTTCGCCCGGGCAGCCGGAGAAAGGCATGGAGATGACCCGGATCGTCCGGGATCAGCTGACGGAAGCGATGGAGACGCTGCGGCGGACGGTCCGGCGGATGAAGCCGCCGGCGGAGGAGGGACAGAGCTTCTCGCTCAAACGGCTGATCGAGGACTTCGCAGCCGACCCGCAGCTTCAAATTCGCTGCGAAATCGCCGGCATGCCGCGCCCGCTCTATCCGAGTCTTGAAATCGTGCTTTACCGGAATGCGCAAGAAGCCGTGACCAATGCCCTTCGTCACGGGCAGGCTACCGAGGTGCTTATCGAGCTGAGCTTCGAGGAGTCCAACGTTTCCATGACCGTTTCCAACAACGGGACGCTGCCGGATTCGGCCGCTATGGGCAGGGGACTCGGTCTCAGCGGCATGGAGGAACGGACGCGGCTTGTAGGCGGAGAGCTCCTCATTCAAACCGACGGCCGGTTCGTCGTCACGACCCTCGTGCCGACGCCCGGTGCGCAATAAGAGACACCGACGAAAGATTCCAACCATGAGGAGGCGGGTAATGCTGCCATGATTCGAGTATTGATTGTTGATGACGACCCGTTTATCCGCGAAAGCATGAAAATGATTTTGGAGCTGGACCCGGAACTACGCGTAGTCGGAGCGTGCGGTGACGGAAACGAAGCCCACCGTTTTTTTACCGACGGACAAACCGCCGATGTCGTGCTGATGGATATTCGAATGCCTAACTGCTCCGGGGTCGAAGGCACGCTAAGCATCAAGCAGACATCACCCGATACCCGCGTGCTCATTCTGACGACCTTCGACGACGACGATTATATCGTCGAGGCGCTGCGCAACGGCGCAAGCGGCTACCTGCTCAAGAATATCCCGCCGGACCGGATCGTGCAAGGCATTAAAACGGTTCACCAAGGCAACTGGCTCATCCATCCGGATATCGCCCGCAAGCTGACGGGCTGGATTCATCCCCAGTCTCCCGCGCAAGTGCAAGCGGAGGCGGCCTTGGAACAAGTGACGCTAAGCCGCAAGGACCCGTTTGCCAGGTTCGAATCGTACGGCCTCACCCCTACGGAGAAGCAGGTCGTCGAGAAAATCGCAGAAGGGCTGTCCAATAAAGAAATCGCCCAGGAATTGTTCCTGAGCGAAGGGACGATCAAAAATTACATATCGGAGATTTTGAGCAAGCTCGGCCTGAGAGACCGGACGCAAATTGCCATTCTCTATTGGAAACACGAAGATTAACGAGTGCCCCGTTTGTTGGCTTCCTCCTGCAAATCTATGCGGTCGACCATGTTGACGATATAGCTGAGCTCGGAGGAAGCGTTGTTTTTAGTCAGCTTCACACGCCCCAGCACAAAACGTTTGACCACGCCTCCGTTCGGCGGCGGAGGGCTGTTCGGAGCAACGGGCAGTTGCACGGTTTCGTGGAACAAGTAATCGTACTCATCCTCTTCCTCGCGCTTGTCGATAATGACCGCTTTTTGGTAAAACACCATTTCTCCATACTTGAGCATCTGCGAATTTTTGATGTACGTCCGCAGCGCATCGATCTTTTTCGGGCTGACTTCCCCGTTGATGATGTAATTGTCACCTTTGGTGGAATACACCTGCTCCGGGTTTTGCCGCCAGCGCTTCTTCAGCTCCTGCTCATTGATGTACACCACGCCGGTCAGGCGCTCCCGCGCTTTCTTCAAGCCGCTCGTATCGATACCCATCCGTTTGACGTCAATTTCCCGGTAGTACGGGACATAGGCGGACATGTTCTTCTTGTTGTACGTCAGAAGCATCGGATACTCGGCCCCAAGGTATTTGAGCGTAATCGAGTACGGGTCGGACAGCTCGATCGATTCGTACTCCTGATTCGAATCCTCCGGCTTCTGCTCGGGATTGATCCGGCTGTTGATGTAGATCGTCTTCGTATCTTCTCTCCAGAGCAGGTTAGCGCCAAGCAGCCGGGTCAGATCGGCCAGCGGCAGGTAGCTCTTGTCCCTGTACACCAGCGGCGATTCCGACAGCTTGACGGATTCCCCGTCCAGCACGAGGTTGAAATCGGGACGCAGGTAAGCGTCAACCCGCTGCAAAACGTCCTCGGCGTAAACGCCGGCGGCGAACGCTCCGCTAATGATCGCGGCCAGCACCGCGACTCGCTTCATTCGCTTCATTCACACCCATACCTTTCTATATAAATAGGAAAAATGTGGTCTTCCTCTACCATTCGACAAAAGACCGCGAAATCCTGCAAAATTTGTAGTTGACAATACACCCAATTCCTATAAAATAAGTTGGTATAGTTGATTATGCATTTTCTCATGTCTCTTCGAGGAGAGTGAACCCATTGATTGAAATCAAAGACGTCAGCAAGACGTTCCATCAGCGTACCGGCGGCAGCTTTACCGCCATTGACAACGTTTCCCTGACGATCCGCAAGGGCGAATTCGTCTCGCTGCTCGGCCCGTCGGGATGCGGCAAATCCACGCTGCTCAATCTGGTCGCCGGCCTGGAGCAAGCCGAGCAGGGAACTATTACGGTGAACGGCAAGCCCTGCAGTGCGCCCGGACCCGACCGCGTCGTCGTCTTTCAGGAGCATGCTTTGTTCCCTTGGCTGACGGTGCTGGATAACGTCGCGTTCGGACTAAAGCAAAAAGGCATCGGCAAAAAGGACCGCGAAGCGATGGCGATGGAGCAGATCAAAGCGGTGCATTTGAGCAAATTCGCGGACCGCTACCCGCATGAGCTGTCGGGCGGCATGAAGCAAAGGGCAGCCATTGCCCGGGCACTGGCGATGGACCCGGAAATTTTGCTGATGGATGAGCCTTTTGCGGCACTGGACGAACAGACCCGGCTCATTTTGCACAAGGAGCTTGAAGAAATTTGGATGCGGACGCGCAAAACGATCCTCTTCATTACGCATAACATCCGCGAAGCCGTCATCTTGTCGGACCGCGTGCTGGTCATGTCGACCCGCCCCGGGAAGATCAAGAAGGAATTCGCCGTTCAGGCGGCGCGTCCCCGCGATTACGCCGACTCCGTCCTGCATCACGTGGAAGCCAGCATTATGGATGCGCTGGCCGACGAGCTGGAAAAAGTGGTAAAGGAGGAGATGGGCGATGAGTACAGCATTAAGAAGGGGCCTCTTCCTGGTTCTGCTCTTGATAGCGTGGGAAGCGGGATTTAGAATATTCGACTGGGGCTG
Source organism: Paenibacillus tyrphae (assembly GCF_027925525.1). Lineage (GTDB taxonomy): Bacteria > Bacillota > Bacilli > Paenibacillales > NBRC-103111 > Paenibacillus_G > Paenibacillus_G tyrfis_B. Next base: position 32,029 of record NZ_BSDJ01000049.1, read on the forward strand.
GAAGTTCCCTTCCGTCACCCAGACGTTTCAAGCGTTCTACGACGGATTCGTCCACGGCCAGCTGCTTGAAGCGACGTTTCAAAGCCTGACGCGGCTTCTGCTCGCTTTTGCCATTTCGATTGTGGTCGGCACGGTGCTCGGCTTCCTGTTCGCCCGGTACCGCTTAATCGACGACACGATCGGCTTTCTGGTCGTGGCGCTGCAGACGATTCCGAGTATCGCTTGGCTGCCTTTTGCTATCATCTGGTTCGGAATGAACGATTTCTCGGTAATCTTCATCACCACGCTGGGCGCCACATGGACGATGGCGATGGCCAGCCGGACGGGGATCAAAAATATCCCTTCCATATATATCAAGGCCGCGCAAACGATGGGAACCGGCGACGGCATGCGTATGTTTTACCAAATCATGGTCCCCGCCGCGTTCCCGCACATGATTACCGGCGTTCGCGTCGCCTGGGCCTTTGCCTGGCGGGCGCTTGTCGCGGGCGAGCTGATCGCCAAGGGCGTCGGGCTCGGACAGCTGCTGCAGGACGGCCGCAATCTGGCGGATACGGCGCTTATGCTCTGCATCGTGATCATCATTGCCGTGCTCGGCACGGTGTCCGACCATTTTTGCTTCAAGCGGCTTGAGGATAAACTATTACTGCGCTACGGCCTGATCAGCGGCAAAAAATAACCAATCGGGGGCAACACGGCCGAACGGCCGGTGTTAAACAAAGGAGAGAAACGGTACGATGAAAAAGTGGTCTACACTATTGGCGGTCGTTCTGACTGCATCGCTTGCGCTTTCCGCCTGCGGAAGCAAAACGGAAGCGCCGAAAGACGGAGCCGCCGGAGCGAACAAACCGGCCGCGGCGAAAACGGTACGGCTCGGCATCTTCAAGAACGTTACTCATGCACCGGGCTATGTCGCACTGGAGCAAGGCTTGTTCAAGAAATATTGGGGCGAGAACGTCAAGATCGAGGTGACGCCGTTCGACAACGGGTCCGACTTCTCCACCGCGCTGGCTACGGATCAGATCGACCTCGGCTTCGTCGGTCCCGGCCCTTCGACGAACCAGTTCCTGAAAAGCAAAAACTTCCGCGTCATTTCCGGTTCGAATAACGGAGGCGCCGTGCTTGTAGCCGGCAAAGATTCCGGCATCAACAGCGTCAAGGATTTGGTCGGCAAAACCGTCGCCATCCCGACGAAAGGCAGCACGAACGAAATTTCGCTCCGCCTGCTGCTGAAGCAGAACAATCTGAACGTGACGACCGACAAGAGCGGCGTGCAGCTGATTGCCCGGGCTCCGGCGGATACGCTCGTAGCGATGCGCCAGAAAGAAATCGACGCGACGCTCATTCCCGAGCCGTGGGCCACGCAGATGGAACAAGAAGGCATCGGCAAAGTGATCGTGCCGTGGGATCAAATTCCGCCGAACAACGGCAATTATCCGCTCACGATTCTCGTTGCCGGCGACAAGTTTCTGAAAGACAACCGTGAGCTGGCAAAGGGAGCCATTCAGGCCAATGCAGACGCGATTGATTTTATCAAGAAAAATCCGGACAAAGCGTATGAACTGATCAACAACCAGTTGAAGGCGCTCAGCGGAAAAGGAATGGATGTCGCTTTGATTAAAGCGGCGATCTCCCACTTGAATCTGACAACGGACGTCAGCAAGGAAGCGATCGAAGAAATGGCCCGCGTCTCCATCGAGGCCGGATACATCAAGGACGTGAAGAAAGAGGAGCTGGATCTGAGCAAATTCCTCGATCTCTCGCTTTTGAACGAAGTGAAGCAGGGCAAATAAGTCACAAACTGCGCAGCAGCGCATAAAAAACAGGCAGGAGCCGTTAGCGGCTTCTGCCTGTTTTTTGCATTTGCGGCTGGCTAAGCCGGGTGCTGGCCCGGTGCCCCTCCCCGCCAACTATCCGTATAACCTCGTGTAGTGGCCTCCGCGTTCAAGCAATTTCTGATGCGTGCCCTGCTCCACGATCGTCCCTTGATTCATGACCGTAATGAAATCCGCTTTCTCCACGGTGCTTAGGCGATGGGCGATCATAATGGTCGTACGTCCTTTCATCAACTCGTTCAGGGCTTGCTGCACCCAATATTCCGACTCGTTATCGAGAGCCGACGTTGCCTCGTCCAGCAGCAGGATCGGTGCATTTTTCAAGATCGCCCTGGCAATCGCAATGCGCTGTCTTTGCCCGCCCGATAGCGACGCTCCCCGCTCCCCTACCTGGGTGTTGTACTGCTCGGGCAGCTCTTGAATAAAATGATGGGCATAGGCGGCTTTCGCGGCCTCTATGACTTCCTCCGTTGTCGCCTGCGGATTCCCGTAACGGATATTGTCTTCGATCGTTCCGCTGAACAGAAAAGCGTCTTGCGGCACATAGGCGATTTGGCCGCGGATCTCTTCGAGCGTATAGTGCCCGAACGGCTTGCCTTGCAGCAAAATCTCTCCCCGGTCGACCGGGTAAAAGCCCAGCAGCAATTTGATCAAGGTGCTCTTGCCGCTGCCGCTTGCTCCTACGATTGCCGCGACCTGTCCCTGATAGACCCGAAGGGAGAGCTTTTGCAGAACCCGCTTATCCGTTTGGTAAGAAAACTCCACGTCCCGGAATTCGACCATGGCCTCCGAAACGAGTTCACTCACCGGCGAGCCGATCCGCTCCGGCTCTTCTTCTTCATCCAATATTTCTTGGATCCGGTGCGCTCCGGCCAGCGAATTTTGCGCATGCGACAGCACGGTGCCGAAATTCATGATGGCATGGGTCAAGTTGATTTGCAGCACGGCCAGCGCCGCAACGCTTCCCATTCCAATCAGGCCGTAGGCATATAACAAGCTGCCGATGACGATAATCCCGCAAAACGTAACGTAGCTGACAAAATGATTCACGGCAGTCAGCATCCCGCTTTTTTTGGCGGTTTGCACCGCAATCTGCGTCACTTGCTCATTCAGGCCTCGATATTGAGAGTAGACCGGACGGATATGGAACAATTTGACCAGTTGAATGCCTCCGATAAAGTCCAGAAACTTTTCCGTCATTTTCGCCAGCCCTTGAAGCGATTGCTCGTACAGGTTTCGAATCTGCCGGACAAACCGGATGCTAATCGAAAAGGACAGCAGCAGAATCGTCAGCGAAGCGCAGGCAAACTGCCAATGAATGAGCAGCATAGCCACGATGGAGCCGATACTGAAAATGATTTGCAGCAGCATCACGAAATAAATGGTGGAGTACGTCGTCTCTACGGTCGTTACATCATTATTGACCCGCGAGAGCAAATCTCCATTATGCGTCTGCTCCAAGTATTTCGCCCGTAGCCGGCAAAGCTTATGATAAAGCCGCTCCCGGATTTCCAGTACCGTAAACTCTACGCTTCTTTGATACATGTATGTAAACCAAGGAGAAATGACGTTTTCCAGCAGCAAAGCGCCGGCCAGAATGTAAAAGGCTTGGAACAGCAGCGAAGTATCCCGGGTCTCGGCAAAATTGACCAGACTTTGGACGACCAAGCTAAACGATACGAGAAATAAAGTTTGAGTGACCGCCGTTACGCTCAGACCGATGTAGTAATTCGTTTTTCGTTTTCGGTTCATGAATCGCATCAAGTACCCAAGCTCTTTGGCATATGAGATTAATCCGCCTGTCTTCATGTATAAACCGCCTCCTTGCGCTTCGCAAGATCGGTAAACTCCTGATGGTACGATTGAGCGTATAATCCCTTCTTCTCCAATAACTCGGCATGGCTGCCCGCTTCAACAATTTGCCCCTGCTCCATGACCCAGATTTGATCCGCGTTCTGGACGGTCGACAAGCGGTGAGCGATAACGATGGTCGTTCTTTGTTTCATGAGCACGCTCAGCGCCTCCTGGACGGAGCCTTCAGACTCGGGGTCTAAAGCGGACGTGGGTTCGTCCAACAGCAGAATCGGAGCATTCTTAAGCAGGGCCCGCGCAATGGCAATCCGCTGACGCTGTCCCCCGGAAAGAAATCCGCCCCGCTCCCCTACATTCGTTTGATATCCTTCGGGAAGCTCCATAATAAAATGGTGCGCATGAGCCGACTTTGCGGCTTCGATCACCTCATCCATCGATGCATGCTCCCGGCCGTAGGCGATATTCTCAGCTACGGTGCCGCTGAACAAATATGAATCTTGGGTAACGACGGACAAATGGGCGCGCAGTTTGTCCGGATTGCAGCCGTTGATCGACTGACCGAACACTTTGATCGTCCCTTGCTCCGCAGTCAAAGAGTAAAAACCGCATAACAGCTTAAAAACCGTGCTCTTTCCCCCGCCGCTCGCTCCGACTAAAGCGATCGTTGCCCCTTCCGGCACCGTAAAATTCAGGTTACGCAGGATGGGGGGACTGCCCTCGTAAGCAAAAGAAACGTTATCGAACGCAACGGGCGGACCGCTTGTTAGCGCAATAGAATGCCCTTCTTGGTTCTCGACAGGCTGCTCCAGAATCCCCGAGATCCGTTTTAAAGCGCCGGTCATTTCAAACGTATGCGTAATCAGCTCGGGAATGTGGTCAAGCGGCTCCAAGCATAAATTCAACAAATAAAGGAAGGCGATTAATTCCCCCGTACCGAGCAAGCCTTTGGAAATCAAATAGCTTCCGTAGCTCACGGCAAAGATGATTGGGCTAAGCATCAGCGTAGACAAGAGAGGGTTTACCCACGCCTCCCTCTTTTTCACGGCAAGCTTTTTTTGCGCCGTCAATTGCAGCAGCCTTTGATAAGAGCGGAACATCATTCCCGACAATAAATAGCTCTTAACGATCGGCATTCCCCCGAGCGTATCCTGCAAATTGACGTTCATCCGTCCCATATTGGCCTGAGCTTCTTCCGTCAGCTGCTGCAGTTGCTTCCCAATCCATTGCGAAACCAGCAAGGAAACGGGAAACAGCAGCAAGCTGTACAGCATAAGCTCCCATTGAATCCATATTAAATAAATGAAACAGCCGATAAACAGCAACGGATGATAAAACCATTGCGCCAAATCCCGGATCATGAATTGATGGATGAGCTGGATGTCGTTGCTTATCCGCGAAAGCACGTCGCCCGAATGTTGTTTTTCAACGTAATGAATAGGCAGCTTCCCCACATGGTTCATCACATGGTTGCGAATATCTCTTACCGCCAGGGCGCTGCTCCGCTCCACACCATAAACCATAAAATATTTGGCGGGCACCCCGATCAAAATGACGATAAAAACGGTATAGACGATTTGCGTGACGATCGGCCCCGCCCCATTCTCAGCTTGGGACGTCAACTGTTCGATCAAGCTGCCCGTCCATACTTCGATCACGGCCGCGGCAATGGCAGAGGCGGTTCCAACGATCATCCAGCCCCTGTGATTGTTTACAAATGTTAATAACCAATGGAATGCTGTCCATAGGGCCAATACCTGATTTCGTTTTTGCGCCACCGTGTTATCCCCTTTCAAAGCATGCGGGCGCCGTTCAGCCTCCATGCAGCACCTTTCGGGATGTGTCATTCTGTTCCACGATTTGATCGAGGATCCGCTGAATGACAATCGACGTTCCATCTATACATTCGGGTTCCAGCAATTTTTCGTGAGCGCCTGCGAGCTTATATTCCGTATAGGCTTGCCCGGCGGCTCCGCGCCATGACGGCAGTTGGTGCTCCAATCGGAAAGCATCGCTGTCTTCCGCGACTAACTCGTAAATGTTTCCGTGAACGGTGCCCGTATTGATCAATTGCGCCTCGTACGTCAAGGTCGCACGCACCTTTTGCTGGACACGCTCCCGAATCAAGGGGTTTTCCAGCAATTCTTTTTCCGTTTCCGTCAAATCCTCCATTGTTTCCAGCAGCTCGTTTTCCGTCGTAGCCGCCGGTGTCAAGGTCTCCTTAATCCACGAATCTACCATGATCAGATCCGATACTTGGTACCCTCTCTTTTCCATCGTTTTGGCTACTTCGAACATCAAATTCCCGCCGAAGCAGTACCCAAGGAAGATGTAAGGCCCCTGATCCTGGATGCGGATGACCTCGTCCACATAACGATTCAGCATGTCCTCGTAGTTCTCGGAATCGTCAATGAAATCAATCGCATACACCACGTACCGATTCTCCAGTCTATCCGCCAATCCCCGATAACCTATGCCGAATCCGCTTCCCGGAGGAAAGCAAAACAAATTCGTCGCCCCATGCTTATTCAGCTTCATAAAATGATTGGCGTCCTGCTCAAACCCAGATTCCCAATTCTCACGCGCCATCGCTTCGATAGTTACATCCTGATATCCTTTATGCAGCGGGATTTCTCTTCCCGTTTCGTCATAGATTCGTTGAATTAACCGCATCAGGTTGATCGAGTTACCGCCGAGCTCGAAAAAATCGTCCTTTATTCCTATCTTATCTAAACCGAGCACTTCCTGCCAGATTTGGACCAGTTTCATTTCAAGCAGCGTGCGCGGCGCAACGTATTCCGTTTCGTAATGGCTTGCTTCCGGAGCGGGCAGCGCCTTGCGGTCAATTTTGCCATTCGGCGTTAACGGCATCCGTTCCAGCTGCACAAAGTGCGACGGAATCATGTAGCCCGGCAGCTCTTTCGCCATGGCTTCCTTCAGCTCAGTCGCCTTCAGCTTCGTTTGCGCCACGAAGTAGGCGCACAGCTGACTTTGTCCGTTTGCGTCTTCACGCGCGATAACGATCGCTTCTTGAACAGATGCGATCTTCAAGAGCTGCTCTTCGACCTCGCCAATCTCGATCCGGTAGCCGCGGATTTTCACTTGATGGTCGATGCGGCCCATATATTCGATGCTGCCGTCCGGCAGCCATCTGGCCAAGTCGCCGGTCCGGTACATCCGCTCGCCCGGCGCAAACGGATTGTCCACGAACTTCTCTGCGGTCAGCTCAGGACGATTCAAATAGCCGCGGGCCAATCCTACCCCCGCGACGCACAGTTCCCCCGCCACACCGACCGGCAGCAATTGCAGCTGCGAATCTACAATATGAATCCGGTGATTCTGAATCGGACGGCCGATCGGAATCGATTTTCGGTCGACAGCACCCGTTGAAGCTGCCCAAACCGAAGTCACGATCGAAGCTTCCGTCGGACCGTAGGCGTTAAAATACTGCACTTTGTCTTTCCACTGCTGAACGAATTCGACCGAAACGGCTGAACCTCCGGTAATCAGTTTTTCGAGGCTCGGCATCCGATCGGGGTTCAAATAGGCCGCATACGTCGGCGGCAAGATCGTTGCCGTAATCCCGTTCTCGTTCATGAAGCTCTCGAATAATCGATAGTCCAGAATCGTTTCGGCCGTCGGAATATATAAAGCCGCGCCAAAAAATAATGCTTTGAAAATTTCCCAGCACGACGCATCGAACGACAAGCTGGCAAATTGGACCACTCGGTCCCGCTCGCTCATTTGCAGCGTTTCCCCGAACATCATTTTCAAGCTGCTCAGCCCGCGATGCTCTACCAATACCCCTTTGGGCTTGCCCGTCGTTCCCGACGTGTAGATCACGTAGGCCAGATCGTTCGGTCCGGTGACCGCCTCCAGATTCGAGCCATCCTCGCTGTAGGCCGCTTCGTCGTCCAACGCGATCGCTTTCCCGGCAAACGATACTCGCTCCTGCAAACGCCGCTGCGTCAATAGCAGCCGTGCCCCTGAATCTTCCAGCAAATAGCGGATGCGCTCCTCCGGATACTCCGGATCGATCGGCACATACGCGCCTCCGGCTTTCAAGATTCCCAGAATGCCGACGACCATCTCCAGCGAACGCCCAACCATCAGGCCTACCAGTTGATCCGGCTGCACGCCCTCGGCCCGCAGTGTCCGGGCCAGCCGGTTCGCCCGCTCATTCAGCTCGCGGTAAGTAAGCTGCTCCTTCTCAAAAACAACCGCCACCGCGTCCGGAACCCGTTCCGCCTGCTCCTCGATCAGCTGATGGATCGTTTTATCCCGCGGATATTCCGTCTCGGTATCGTTGAACCCATGCAGCAGCTGATGCTTCTCGGACTCCGACAGCATGTCCACGGCGCCGAGCTCAAGCTCCGGCTGAAACAAGACGACAGACAGCAGCCGCATAAGATGATCGACCGCCGCGGCCATGAAATTTTGATCGTATCGATTGCCGTCAAAGCTTACGCTTAACCGGATGGAGTCATGGTCCGCATCAAACTCAAATACGGTATCGGCCGATACGGCTTTTGCATAATCAGACCCATGTATTTTTTTAAAGGAAACCATTGTGTTAACGACAGGCACACCATCGGGGGTATATTCGAAATTCATGGAATGAATCATTTTTCTGAACGGAATATGCTGATGCTCCAAAGCTTCGCCGACCGACGTTTTGATTTGGCCCAGCAGCGATTTAAACGTGCTTTCGCGGCGGATGATATTTTTAATAATCAGAAAATCTTGAATCGGCGGATTCTCATCGTTCAGTGCCGATGCGGGGATACCTACCAGTACGTTCTCCCGCTTGGTGTAGGCATGGAGCAAACCGTTGACCCCAGCCAATACGATCATAAAGAAGGCCATATCCGATCCATTGGCGAGGCGTACGATTCGATCGGACAGCTCCTTCGGCAGCGTACGCTGAATCACGCCGGGTGCTACCGCATGATCCGCACTGCTGATTTTTATGGAGAAGTTGCTGTGGGGCAGGAAGCTCATGCTGTCTTCGGCATCGAACTTTTCGTTCCAATACATTTCTTCCTTTTCAAACAAGGATTTCATTCGTATCCTCCCCTAAGATGTGATGACAACATGCCCGGAGTGCATGTCTCGAACGAATTCGGACATACACTCCTGTTTCAGGCATGAACAAGCTGTTCCTTGCGGAGCTTGTCTAGAATGCAAATTCAATGCTGTCTATCGAGCTCTTGTTCTTATGGCTTGCCGCTTGTTTATTTAATTGGACCCCGCTCAATTGGATTTGGGGATCTTCGCAAACCTGAGCCAGCACCAACAATAAATCTTGAGCCATAGTCTGGATCATCGCCGCTTTGAACAATTTGGCGCAATAATGGAAGCCTCCCTTGAGCACTCCATTTTCTTCGTACATGGACAGGATGAGATCGAATTTCACTTCTTCCTCCTCGTCCAGATCATACGGAAGCAGCTTCAATTCTTCGAAGTCGGCATCGCGATCGTCAACATTTTGCAGGTCGAATGCCGTGTCGAACACCGGATTGCGGCTTGGGTCCCGCTTGACATTCAATCGCTCCACAAGCTCTTCGAAAGGATAATCCTGATGCTCGAACGCCCCCAAAGCCGACTCCTTGACTTCCTCCAGGTAGGCGAGGAACGTTTTGTCTCCTGCCGGATAGTTGCGGATCGCGAGCGTATTGACAAACATCCCGAGGATCGGCTCCAGATCGGCATGCGTTCTTCCCGCAACCGGCGTTCCGACAATGATGTCTTCTTGCCCGCTGTATTTGGAAAGCAGCACGGTATAGGCCGACAGCAGAACCATGTACAGCGTGCTATCGTACTTGGCTGCCAGCTCGTTCAACTGCTTCGCAAGAGCCACGTCGACTTCGAACTCGATGTGCGCTCCGTCGAAGCTTCGGGTCGCCGGCCGCTCGTAGTCGGTAGGCAAATCCACCTTAGGAAGGTCGCCTGCCAGCTTCTGCAGCCAATACGCCTCCTGCCGACTTGTCCGCTCCTTGTACACTTCGGATTGCTGCCATACGGCATAATCTTTGTACTGAATGCGCAGAGGCGGCAGCTCCTCGCCGGCATAGAGCCGAGTAAACTCTTCCACCAAAATCGTCATCGAAACGCCATCCGAAATAATGTGATGCATGTCGAACATCAGGATATGAGCGTCTCGCTCCAATTCGACCAATCCTACGCGCAGCAAAGGCGCTGTCTTCAAATCAAACGGGCGGACGAAACGGCGGACGATATCCGCGGCCTCTTCTTGGGCAGCCTTGCTGTGCTCCACAGCAAATTCGACTTCGTCATGCACCTGTTGGACAGGCTCGCCATGTACCATCGCAAAGCTGGTACGCAGCGTCTCATGCCGCGCGATCAGCTTCCGGAAAGCTTCTTGGAAGCGATCGAGATCCACCGGCCCTTCCAGCCGCATAATTTCCGGCATATTGTACAGCTGATCCGCCCCTTCCAGCTGATGCTGGATGAAGAGCCGCTTCTGTGCGGAAGATAGCGGGTAGTGCGCTCTCTCCTCCGCCACCGGTATGGCCGAAAACGCCCCCTCTTCCATTTGGGCAATCGCTTGGGCCATCTCTTCAACCGTAGAGTAGCGGAACACGTCCCGCAGCGGCAGATCCACGTTCAACTCCTTGTGAATCTTGCTGACAAGCGTCGTTGCCCGCAAGGAGTGTCCTCCGAGATCGAAGAAGTTGTCCTTCACGCCGGCGGTTGCAACCCCCAGCACTTCCTGCCATATGCGGACCAGCTTCGCTTCCAGCGGTGTACGCGGCGCGGTATACTCCGATCCGCTCGCGCCCCCTTCCGGCGCAGGCAGCGCCTTGCGGTCGATCTTCCCGTTCGGCGTCAGCGGCAAACGCCCCAGCTGCACGAAGTACGACGGAATCATGTACCCCGGTAGCTCCTGCGCCATCGCGCTTCGCAGCCCGCTGGCTTGCAGCTCCTCCTCCGCCGTGTAGTACGCGCACAGCGCCTTCTGT
>NZ_BSDJ01000050.1 GCF_027925525.1 Paenibacillus tyrphae
TAAAGATCTGGGTTCAGCCCTTCAAGCTTATCTGCGATGGCGAAATAAAAACAAACGTCATGCTGCTATTTTACGTGAGCAAAACAAGATCAAGGTTGTCTGATGAGGCACTAGCGGAGAAATCCCGGAAGCTCTGGGATGTTTCTCCTGCCGATAAAGAGACATACTTCCCGATGATGCTGGTGAAAGTGCAGGGGCTCGTTCAAATGTATCCTGAAAAGCCCTCAGATGAAGATTAACCGAATTCGCAAGGCAACGGAAGAGGATGGGTATACGCTGACGGACTTTATCAGATCAGCACCTATTCAACCGATTGATCTGGTACATATGATCAAGCAAACGGCAGCAAGCATTCAGGACAGTGACATTAGAAGCGTGGTGGAGTTCTGTATCAGCAAGGTAGAAGAGAGGCTTATGCATTATCCGGCTGCGAAGGGAATGCATCATGCTTACTATGCAGGACTGGCTTATCATATATTTGTCTCATCACAATCTCGGGGAATGGGGCAGCCCGGTGCAGCCGCAAATACCCGAGGCCGTAGCGTTGCATTATATCGACACACTGGATGCAAAGCTTCAGGCTGTTGAGGATGCGTTAGATTCGCTGCCGGATTCGGAGGAATGGACGCAGCCACTTAAGATCATTGAGAATAAACAAATATATCGGATGAAAAAATAAACGATTTTTTCTATGGGTACATTAGAAGTCGCATATCATGCGGCTTTTTCGTTTTATGACATTGAGAAATATTACGGTAGGTGTCGGTTGCATTATTTGTGTAATCATTACTATTAAGCTGTAAATGTAAGGGGATGTTAGTATATTCCAAACGAAAGTGAGAAATGAACATACACATTAATAAGGTATATAAGTAAAATGATGGAAAATGGAGGGTATCCATTTAATAAACTATAACATAGAGGAGGTAATTTATTTATGAGAACGAAGCTTTTCCACACGTTTTTGGTCTTTTGTCTAGGTGTATTCATTTTGTTAACCGTTTGCTCAGTGTCGCCGGAACGTGTAAATGCGGCTTCCACGTCGTATGAGGCGGAAAACGGAACTATGAGCGGAACGGCGAACTCAGTTACTTGTGCGGCTTGCTCCGGCGGTTTCAAGGTTGGGCATATTGGCGGCAGCTCGACGAATTATGTGACACAGAATGTCAATGTAGTTAGAAACGGATCGTACAATATGGATATCTACTTCCTAGTAAACGGTACGCGAGACTTATACATCAGTGTCAATGGCGGAACAGGAACGCAAAAAACGCTGAGTGGTTCAAGCTGGGGCACCCCTGTAAAAACGTCTGTGACGGTACAGTTGAATGCCGGAAACAATACGATTAAATTTTACAATCATGCGGCGAATTCGCCGGATTTGGACCGTATTGTTATAGCTAGCAGTTCAGTTACGGCAGGCTGGACCGAGATACCTTGGGACACGAATTCTTATTACGTACAGAACAGGACAGGAGCGCCTATGTCCGAACGATTTTGGATCGTAAATGGTGTTTATACTACCCGGGTTTACGCAGGTGAGGAGCGGGTTGAGATGCGCTGGGATAATTGGACCGATCAAAACAAAGACAATATGTGGGAGGCCGACGTCATGTTCGAGCCTGGAACGGAAAAGACCGCCATTATGCAGATCAAGAGCAACACTGGCGGCGAACCGATCTATATTCAGGCAACGGCCGATGGCAACCTTCGCAACAATGGCGATCCTACTAACATCGCGACAAACATGGCAGGCACTTGGTTTAATCTCAAATGTGCCTTTAATCCTGCAACTGGTGTAGCTCGCATCTGGATCAACGATGTTTTGGTAAAAACTCGACAGTACAATACTACTGACCGTGCTTGGTACTTCAAGAACGGAACGTACAACAACGGAATTTCGAAGGGCAATTATTCCGAGGCGCACTTCAAGAACTTGCGAATGTATCGAAAAGACAATTAGGAATAACACATACCTGCATGAGCGGATTCTTGATTCAGAGAATTCGCTCATTTTCATGCAAATGCAAAGAGATTGAAAAAGGTCGCAGCGGTTGCCTGCTGTCGGGAGGTGTTTTATGAACTATCAACCTGTTCCTACTGCTCAAGCAGATTAAAGAATCATTCATTGTTAACATAAAAATTATTATGTAAACAAAATACGTGTTTTTATCTACAAAAAAGCTGTTTAATGTTACATAAGTTTCTTTTTATATTTTAAATTTACATATATAACTATATATGGTACATTAAAGTGGATAACGCTTTGTATTCAAATTCACTATGGGGAGGTATTTGAATGAATTTGAAAAAAGTTGTATCTGTTTTGGTTCTTGGTGGAAGCATGGCTTTGTTGTCACAATCCGTTTTTGCAACAAACAGTCCCGCAGTATATATTGGAAAAGAACAAAAAGTTCAAACAAATGAGGTTGTTACTCCAAGTCGCACTTTTGCGCTGGGCACTATTTTCCTTGATGTTTTCCTGCAACCCGGTGCACGTGTATCGTCATGGGATAATGGTCAAATTTACAATTCAACGTATCCACACACAGTAACTTGGCGGATTGAGCAAAGAAAAGCTAATCAAGGTGATCCGGATCCAGATGTTACGTACAGACTCAAAGCGACTAACGGCGAACCCAATATTAGGATCGACTTAGTAGGAAAGGACAAACGTTTCCTACAAGTTCAACTTGGAGTGGGACAATATTATATAGAAGCTAGAAACTGGGGAAATTCGGTTGCTGACGTATACTCTACTTTGGGTAACCCATAGTATATAAAAATAGGAATTTGCCATTAAGAAGTGGCAAATTCCTATTTTTATGACTCTTATTGCTGAAAAAACGAAATTCGTCGTCTAACTATTGAACTAAAAGGTTGCGTGTTTCTTGTAAAACAGTTGTTTAGTAGAGGTGTTTTCATGAAAAGCAACTGTCGGGTGACAAGAAGATTATCTCATTTAAAGCCGTATAAATACCGGCTTTTTTTGATTTATGGGATAAAGTTCTTATCAAAATCCTTTCTTTGCGCTGCAGGGAGCTTATTCCTCATTTTCGCGTTCGCACATAACTTCAGTGAACAAATTTAATGGAAACAGAGTAGGAACTACCGGGCCCGGGAGCTTGACAAACTCGACAAAATCTCTTCCGACGCGGATTAATTTGCCGCGCAGCTCTCCTATATCTTCTGCAGTGGCCGTCACATCAAAGGGCTTTTCTGTTTTAACGCGCTCGTTCAGGACGATAAAGAAGGATGTTTTGATAACCACTTCCGTTCGCCCCACTGTAAAAGATAACGACGTCACGTTGGAGAGCTTACCTGTCGTTTTTGTCAGCTCTGGAAATCCTGGTTGGAACACGGTTACCGTCCGACCCACAAGCGGTTGTAAGCGTTGAACCAACGTGATGTTCTGAGGGGCCGGACAGCCATGAATGCTGATATCACTCATAAAATCTCCTCCTGTAAGAAACTGACTAACACTTAATTTTATGTTGAGCCCGAAATTATGTTTGGGCGGATCGTACGAGGGACATCCGACAGATGCTTTCCAAGAAGTTTCGTCGGGATTTTTCGTTTGCCTGCTAAAGGCATATAACCAAACATCTTGCATCGGTCCTGAATAAAATGAAAAAAATATGGAATGCCCATAAGGAGGAGATTCCGATTAGCGCAATAAGAGTCATTAAGACGATACGAGTGGGGGAGGGCCCTACCGATATTGTATTAAACCAACGCACAAACAAGCTGTACGTGGCGAACAACAGGAGCGACAGCGTATCGGTCATTAACAGCGGAACCAATCGAGTCATCGCAACCATCAAAGGTGTGACGGATGCGGCTACTGTTGCCGTCAACCCGTTTACGAACCGGATTTACGTCGCCGGATCAGGGGGGAAATTATTCATCATCGACGGCAGGACGGATACTCTTATCAAAACGTTCAACGTCGGAGGAGCTTTTACATCGATTGCGGTAAATGTGCGTACCAATCTGATCTACTCGCTGAACATACTGAAAAACGCTGTAACCGTCATTGACGGCAGGCGCAAAAAAATTGTGGCGACCATAAAAGTCGGTAAGCAGAACCCGGCTGCTGCGTTGCCAGATACGGTCGGTGTCAATCCATTCGTCAATCGCATCTTCGTCTTGAATACAGGTGCGAATACAATGTCCGTTATCGACGGATGCACGAATAAGGTGGTCAAGACGATCAAAATCGGGAATAAACCTTCCTCGCTTGCCATTAATTTACGTACGGACCGGATCTATGCCGTGACTTCAACGAAGGCTGGCACTGTCGCCGTCGTCGACGGGCGCAATAATAAGCTGATTAAGATCATCTCAGGTGTTGGCAGCGTCGGTACCATGGGCATCAACGAGGTCACAAACCGGATTTATGCACCGGATGATACGACGGGCAGCCGAAACGTGGCGGTCATCAACGGCGCCAACAACAAAGTGATCGCTACGGTCGTGAACGGTGAATCTCCGGTGCTGGCACTCGTGAACAGGAAGCTGAATCGTATTTACGTTGCCACCGCCATTGGGGACACGTCTCGAGAAAGAGTATTCGTCATTAACGGGGCGAATAACAAGATCATAGCCAACGTCCGAGTCGGGCTCAGCACATTATCAGGTGTCGTCAACGAGAAGAACAATCGCGTTTATATGGCGAATCAAGGCGAGAACACGATATCGGTTATAGCGGGGTAATCATAATAGAATTTTTGAACACTCCCACCACCTGTGCTAATGGCGTTGAGGTGGGGAATTCTTGCGAACAGAGAAGCATTCTTCTCTTCTTGAGCAAGCGATCCCTGCGGTTCCCGCAGTTCAGTTGGCCTTCGCCAACAAACGCAGTCCTTCTTGCAAGATGTTCATGCTGGCATTGTGGTCACGGTCATGGTTCGTCCCGCATCCTGAGCAGGTCCACACTCGCAAGTTTAGATTTTTCACTTCGGGGTTGCGCGATTGGCATACATGACAAAGTTGACTGCTTGGATAGTTTTTGGCGACCATGCTGATCGTGCGACCATACCACGTTGCTTTATATTCCAGCATCGTGCGAAGGGTTGACCAGCTCGCTTCGGCAATGGACTTTGCTAACTTGTGATTTTTCATTAGATTTTGAACCTGCAAATCTTCCAGACAGATCGTTTGGTTTTCACGAATCCACTTGGTCGAGAGCTGATGTAGAAAATCTTGCCGAGCGTTAGCGATTCGCTCATGTATGCGAGCGACTTTTTGCTTCGCTTTTCGATAGCCCGATCCACCTTTTAGTCGACGAGACAAACGTCGCTGCCAAAACGCAAGTTGCTTTTCGTAGGTGCGCAGGTACTTGGGGCTCAGAGCGTTTTCTCCGCTGCTGCAAACGGCAAACGACTTGATGCCGAGGTCTATGCCAATGGCGGTATCCACGTGAGGAAGCGGCTGGATGTCTACTTCACACAGGATCGAAACGAAATACTTGCCTGTGCCGTTTCGACGCACCGTAGCAGACAAGATCCGTCCTTCGATTTCACGGGATTTGGCAAAGCGCACCCATCCCAACTTCGGAAGCTTCAGCAGATCGCAGGCAACGGCAATATTGCCGTTCGTGAACTTCGTGGTGTAGCTTTGGACGGGATTGCGTTTGCTCTTGAAACGAGGCGGATCGTTTTGCTTTCGAAAGAAGCGATCAAACGCATCGGCCAGGCTGCGAACGGCGGATTGCAAAGCAATGCTGTCCGCGTCCTTGAGCCAAGGCCATTCCTTTTTCAACGCTGGCAGCCCGGTTGCACGGGTCTGGTAAGACAAGCCTCTGCCTGTTTCTTGGAAGGTGGCGTTCCACCTCGCAAGGAAGTGGTTAAAGACAAAGCGAGCGCATCCAAACATCTGATGGATCAGAGTCGTTTGCTCCTCCGTAGGGTAGATGCGAAAGCGAAAAGCTTTATGATGCAACATGCGAGCATTTACCTCTTTTGGTGATTTTATTACAATCATAGCACGTATGTTCGCACTCGTACACAAGAAATGCTGATTCATCTCCCCCTTATCGAAGAGGGAGTCTTCTCAGCCTTAACGATAAATTATCAGAGTGGGAGCAGGACTTCCACTCTGTTTTTGTTTTTGGTAAGGTAGAGGTATGGAGACGAACATTCTTGTTAATGCACCAACGGGTGGGAGGACAGGCCATGAACAAAAAAGAACAGGTCATAGTGGGGTTCAGGGACTTATTCAACAAGATGGTTTGGCTTAATAAGTTTAAGATGGAAGACCGTCTTAGGGGTTATAAGCCTTCCGAAGTACATTGCATCGAATACATTGAAAGAAATGTAGATTCCAACGTGACAAAACTTGCAGAGTCCCTTTATATGACTACAGGTGCCATAAGTAAAATAACGAAGAAGCTCATAAAAAAAGGCCTTATCGAAAGCTACCAGAAGCCGGATAACAAGAAAGAAATCTATTTCAGGCTTACGGAGCAAGGAAAAGTAATTGATAAAATCCATGAGGAACTGCACAGAGAGTTTCAAGAGCGGGATAAAGCCGTATTTGATCAGGTAACCGAAGAACAATTTGACAGTATGCTTAGCTTCGTGGAAAAGTATAGCAGGCATTTGGATGCAGAAATAAAGAAGCAGGGTATAGATTTTAATTCGGATTAAAGTTGAATAATGAAAATGAAACCACAGGCAGCCGGGCTCTATTGAGAACGGCTGCATTTTTATTGCTTTTATTTTGTTGCCAAGGAAGCAAAATAATGATACGATGTTTTTGCTTCCAAGGAAGCGAAATCATTACTTTTTGAGGGGAGAATTTAAGTGTTGAAATTTAGATCACACAATGAACAGAACACAGAACAAGCTGTAGATAAAAAGGCTTTACTATTCGGTCTTATGTCTGTGTTTCTTTGCGGAATAGGCTTCAGTATCATAACACCCGTCGTCCCATTTTTAGTGCAGCCTTATATAAGCAATCCGGGAGATCAAGCCATAGTTGTTACGCTGCTGACCTCTGTTTATGCAGTCTGCGTGTTTTTTGCGGCCCCCGGACTTGGAGCTTTGAGCGACAGATATGGCCGTCGTCCATTACTCTTAGTATGCCTTTTGGGTTCCGCACTCGGGTACTTCGTTTTTGGCATGGGAGGAGCTCTATGGGTACTATTTGCCGGGCGCATAATCGAAGGTATAGCAGGCGGGAGCATAAGCACTCTCTTCGCATATTTTGCAGACATCACTCCTAGAGAACAGCGCACCAAATACTTTGGGTGGGTGAGTGCGGTTGCAGGTGCAGGCTCTGCCATTGGCCCAGCTCTAGGCGGGTTGATTGCCAAGTTTGGTTATTCTGCACCTATGTATTTTGGTGCCATAATAACTTTATTAAATGTTGTTTATGGATACTTTTTTATGTCTGAGAGCCTTGACAAGAATAATAGACTGAAAAAGATTACCTTTGTAAGACTGAATCCATTCACACAGCTTGTAAACGTACTTTCCATGAAAAACTTAAAAAGGCTGCTTGTTTCAGCGTTCTTAATTTGGATGCCCAACGGATCTTTACAAGCCGTTTTTTCACAATTTACAATAGATACTTTCAATTGGGCACCTGCACTAATCGGGCTTATGTTTTCAATTATGGGCGTCCAAGACATCATTTCCCAAGGCTTCATCATGCCAAAGCTTTTGAAAAAACTCAGTGATGCACAGATCGCAATTCTTGGAATGGCTTCGGAGATTATAGGCTACAGTCTTATTGCAGCTTCGGCTTTGTTCTCATTCTATCCTCTTGTTATCGCTGGAATGTTTATATTTGGTTTTGGCGATTCGATCTTCGGGCCTTCATTCAATGGGATGCTCTCCAAGTCTGTCGATTCTCGCGAACAAGGAAGGATTCAAGGGGGGAGCCAATCTATTCAGGCTTTAGCAAGAATAATTGGGCCTATCTTTGGGGGTCAAATCTATGTATCACTTGGTCATGCCGCACCCGCTTTTATGGGGATGATCCTTATAGCAGCGGCAATACCAGTTTTGTATAAGGGTACGCATATGGAATGACAATGCAACAGAGCCATTTGCGGCAATTTCAGCGGCAAGATTAAGAAGGCAATAAAGCGTGTGTTGTCGAATTAACTCATAAACCACATTGTAAGGAGCGACAATACTGTGACTTTGATAAAAACCTTTACCGAGGGTGACGAAATCATCGGATTTTATTTGCTGAAGAACGCCGTTATCAAGCAAACGAATTCAACACCTCCAAAAGATTATTTTGATTTTGTCTTGGCTGATACTAGTGGAGAGATTCCAGCGAAGCTCTGGGAGGTTACTCCTGTCGATAAAGAGACATATTTCCCGATGATGCTAGTGAAGGTGCAGGGACTTGTTCAATTGTATCGTGAAAAGCCTCAGATGAAGATAAACCGAATTCGGAAGGCAACTGAGGAGGATGGGTATACGCTGACGGATTTTATCAGATCAGCACCGATTCAACCGGTAGATCTTGTACATATGATCAAGCAAACTGCTGCAAGCATTCAGGATAGCGAACTTAGAAGCGTGGTGGAGTTCTGTATCTGCAAGGTAGAAGAGGGGCTTATGCATTATCCGGCTGCTAAGGGAATGCATCACGCTTACTATGCGGGGCTAGCTTATCATATTTGCCGGATGCTGGAGCTCGGTGAATTTGTGGCAAAGCAGCGTCCTTTCCTTAATCTCGACCTAATCAAAGCCGGCATTATTTTGCACGACATAGCAAAACCTGAGGAGATGAACGCAGAGCTCGGGATTGTGACGGATTATAGCTTTAAAGGGAAGCTGCTGGGGCATATTTCGTTAGCGGCAAACTGGATTATTGAAGCTGCTATTGCTTTGGATTTGGATATCTCGAGTGAGAAAATCGTTATACTCCAACACTTGGTTCTTTCTCATCACAATCTCGGAGAATGGGGCAGTCCGGTGCAGCCGCAAATACCTGAGGCCGTAGCGCTGCATTATATCGATACGCTGGATGCAAAGCTTCAGGCTGTTGAGGATGCATTAGATTCGACGCCTGATTCGGAGGAGTGGACGCAGCCACTTAGGATCATTGAGAATAAACCAATTTACCGGATGAGAAAATAAATGCATCCTGGCGTTAGTTGGATAGCTGCCGATATTCCCCAGGCAGCTTTTTCCGTGCTAAAGGACTAGTACAAATGTGCATACCGCGTAAATCGCGGTTTTTTTTATTTTACCAGCTAATAATGAATATCTTCAAATACCTCTTGAAATAAACCATTGGATGTAGTACTAGTTGCTCGCGCTGAATAATAGTATTAAGAACAACTGCATGTTTTTACACATACGCTTACACCAATAGGGAATGGAACGCCATGAGGAGGGTATTTATGAAACAGCAACGTAGGGGAAAAGGAACTAGGACAAAAGCGCTGCATCTGCTAATGGGGTTCGCGCTAGCGGGACTCGTAGCGGGATGCGGAGGGACGCAAGGAGAGACGGGAAAGTCGGCCGATGCGTTAGCAGGGGACGTTATTAAAATCGGAGCCAACTTAGAGCTTTCCGGTTCGGTAGCTTCATACGGTCAGTCGATTGCCGAGGGTATCGATCTGGCTGTCGAAAACTTGAACAAAAGCGGCGGCATTAACGGTAAGAAATTGGCAGTCATCAAAGTGGACAATAAGTCGGATGCGGCTGAAGCAACCAACGCGGCGATTAAATTGACCAGTCAAGATAAGGTGGCAGCTATTATCGGCGCAGCCACTAGCGGCAATACGGTTGCGCAGGCGCAAGTCGCAACCAATAACAAAACCGTGCTTCTGACGCCTACAGGCACCAGTCTGAATATCACTGCGAAAGCGGACGGGAGCGTCAACGATTATATGTTCCGGACCTGCTTTATCGATCCGTTTCAAGGTCGCGTTGCCGCCAACTTTGCAGCCGGCGAACTGAAGGTGAAGTCGGCGGCGATCTTTGCAGACAGTGCCAGTGAGTATGCGAAAGGGCTGGCGGCTTCTTTCAAAGAAACGTTCACGAAGGGCGGAGGGACGATCGTTGCCCAAGAAGCGTATGTCGCGAAGGACACCGATTTCCGCGCGACATTGACTCGCATTAAATCGCTGAACCCGGATTCGATCTTTATCCCCGGCTATTATGAAGAAGTAGGCTTGATCGTGAAGCAAGCGCGCGAATTGGGAATTACCATACCGCTTATCGGAGCTGACGGATGGGATTCTCCCAAATTAGTGGATTTGGCTGGCGCCGCTGCTTTGAATAATACGTATATCGCCAATCATTATTCGTCCGAAGACCCGGATAAGATGATTCAGGATTTTGTCCAAGCGTACAAAGGCAAGTACAGCGGCAAATCTCCGGACGGGTTTAGCGCCTTAGGCTACGATTCGGTCTATTTGTTGGCGGACGGCATCAAGCGCGCGGGCTCGACCGACGGAAGCAAAATTAAGGACGCTTTAGCGCAAACGAAAGATTTGCAGTTGGTTACCGGCAAAATTACGGTCGATAAGCAGCACAATCCGATCAAGACGGCAACTGTGCTGGAATATAAAGATGGGAAGCAAACGTTTAGAACTAAAGTGAATCCATAAAGCATTCGACAGGGCCACGGGGGGGCCTCCTCCCGTTGCGCTTTTTGAAGATCAATCAAATTCGAGTCTGAGCGGTTCGGAGGTTGAGTGTGATGGACTGGGCACAGCAGATTGTCAACGGCATTTCGCTCGGGAGCATTTATGCGTTAATTGCGCTGGGATACACGATGGTTTATGGCATTATCAAACTGATTAATTTCGCTCATGGCGATGTCTTCATGATTGGTGCGTTTGTTGGCTTTTATGCAATTAAGGGATGGGGCATGGGTATCGTCCCCGCTTTGCTGCTCTCGATGGTGGTGTGCGCAATTCTTGGCGTGGTGATTGAAAAGGTCGCCTACAAGCGGCTGCGGAACGCGACGAGAATCGCTGCGTTGATTACGGCAATCGGCGTATCGCTTCTTATTGAATACGGCACGCTTTATCTTCGTGGCGCCCAACCTGAAGCTTACCCGAACGCATTCCCGAATCAGTTTTTTACTATTTTTGGCGCCTCGATCAGCAGCCAATCGCTGTATATTTTGCTGATTTCTATCGTCTTAATGATCATTTTGCAATGGGTGGTGTATCGGACTCGAATTGGCAAGGCGATGCGCGCCGTATCTTATGACGCGGAAGCAGCACGTTTGATGGGCGTCCAAGTAGACCGGACGATATCGGCTACTTTCGCCATCGGTTCTGCACTGGCAGGAGCAGCAGGCGTTATCTTCGGGATGTACTATACGAAAATAGAACCGTTGATGGGCGTCGTCCCTGGACTCAAAGCTTTCGTTGCCGCTGTTCTGGGCGGTATCGGCATTATTCCCGGTGCCGTCATCGGCGGCCTCGTGCTGGGAACGGTAGAAACGTTTGTAAGCGCTTTGGGCTATTCTCCGTGGAGGGATGCCGCGGCCTTTATTATTCTTATTTTGATCCTGATTTTCAGACCGTCTGGCGTGCTGGGGAAAAATATGCGAGAGAAAGTTTAGGTGACGCAGAGATGAAAAATAAGGCAGCATTTTGGTTATTTCTCATTCTATCTGCAGTCACTTATGGCAGCGTTCAATTGCTGATCAGCGTGGAATGGTTAACCTCTTTTTATACGAATGCCTTGATTTTTATCGCGATCAATATAATCTTAGCCGTCAGCCTGCATCTGGTCATTGGGATAACGGGGCAGTTTTCTATCGGCCATGCCGGGTTTTTAGCTGTTGGCGCCTATGTCGCTGCTATGGCGACCATGAAATTTCATCTTCCGTTTCCTGTCGCATTGCTAGCCGGAGGAGCCGTGGCTGCATGTTCAGGCTTGCTGGTCGGCATACCGAGCTTGCGCCTGAAGGGCGATTATTTGGCGATTGCCACGCTGGGCTTCGGCGAGATTATTCGGGTCGTATTCATTAACATGGAATATGTCGGGGGCGCGGCCGGCATGCAGGTGGCGCATTTGACAACCTGGACAACGACGTTCTTATGTCTCTTTATTACCATGCTGGTCATTATGAACTTTACGAATTCAACACATGGACGGGCATGCATATCGATCCGTGAAAATGAAATTGCCGCCGATGCGATGGGGATCAACACCACGTACTACAAAGTGGTCGCCTTTACGATCGGTTCTTTTTTCGCGGGAATTGCCGGCGGGCTGTATGCCCATAACTTTTATATGATTCAACCGACAAATTTCGGGTTTTTGAAGTCGTTTGACATCTTAATCTTTGTCGTTCTAGGAGGGCTAGGTAGTTTATCGGGCGCCGTCTTGGCGGCGATATTGCTGACCATTGTGTCTACCTTCCTGCAAGGCTATCCGGAAACGCGAATGATTATTTACAGCGTCATCCTGATCGTTGTCATGCTGTATCGGCCGCAGGGATTGATGGGGACCACGGAAATAACCTCATACTTGCGCAAGTGGACGGCGATAAAACGGAGGGATGCGTATGGAAAATAACCCATTGCTCCACGTTCGCGGTGTCAGTATGCAATTTGGCGGGTTGAAAGCCGTTTCCGGTCTTCATATGGAAATCCGCAAAGGCGAGCTGGTAGGGCTTATCGGACCGAATGGGGCCGGAAAAACGACCAGTTTTAATTTGTTGACCGGTGTGTACGTACCGACAGAAGGAGAAATCTTACTTGAAGGAAAGCGACTGAACGGTCTTGCTCCTTATCAAATTACCCGCATGGGCATTAGCCGGACTTTCCAAAATATTCGCCTTTTTAATGAGATTTCCGTATTGGACAACGTAAAAATCGCCTACCATTCCTTGGCCAAGCATTCGATGGTGAGCTCTATTTTGCGGCTTCCGTCCCATTTTGCCGGTGAGAAAGAAATGGAAGAGAAGGCGATTCAGTTTCTGCGGATGTTCCAATTGGAAACTTGCCTGCATGAAACGGCTAAGAACTTGCCTTACGGACAACAGCGCCGTCTGGAAATCGTCAGGGCGTTGGCCGCCGGGCCCAAGTTGCTCTTGCTGGACGAACCTGCGGCAGGCATGAATCAACAAGAGACGCACCAGCTCATGGAATTGATCGCGTTTATCCGCCATGAACTGGATTTGACGATCTTGTTGATTGAGCATGATATGAAGCTGGTCATGGGCATCTGCGAGCGGATTTACGTACTGGATCACGGACAGCTTATTGCGCAAGGAACGCCGGAGGACATCCGCAACCATGTCAAGGTGATCGAGGCCTACTTGGGAGAGGAGGTAGCAAGCAACCATGTTGAACCTGGAGCAAATTGATGTGTACTACGGGCATATTCAAGCTCTGAAAGGGGTCACGCTGGATGTTCGTCATGGCGAAATTGTTACCTTGATTGGAGCCAACGGGGCAGGCAAAAGTACACTTTTGAAAACGATTTCTGGTCTGCTAAAGCCTAACCGGGGTTCCATCCATTATACCGGCGTTTCGATGAACGGGAAAACGGCGCAAGATATTGTCAAAGCGGGAATTTCCCATGTACCGGAAGGCCGCCGTGTGTTTGCGAATATGTCCGTGCTGGAAAATTTGGAATTGGGCGCCTACGTTAGAAGAGATACCATTGGTATTCGGCATGATTTGCAAAAAGTATTCGAACTCTTCCCGCGTCTGCATGAGCGTCGCAAGCAGCTATCCGGGACGCTGTCCGGCGGTGAACAGCAAATGTTAGCTATGGGACGGGCGCTGATGGCGCGCCCCAAGCTCCTGCTGCTTGACGAGCCTTCCATGGGGCTTGCGCCGCTGCTTGTGAAAACGATTTTTGCCATTATCGAAGAAATCAATCGCAACGGCACAACTGTTCTGCTGGTGGAACAAAATGCCAATCTGGCGTTATCCATCGCCACCCGCGTTTATGTCATTGAAACAGGGAGCGTCGTCCTTTCCGGGACGCCGGAGGAGTTAGCCTCCAGTGAACAGGTCAAGATGGCTTATCTTGGCAGTTAGCCGTTGCTGTCGTTGAATGGCCATATTCGGTGGGACTTGGCCAATGCCGCTGTAGGCATCTTGCGAGCAGCCGTCTGCGGAGAGGATCTGTTCGACTTTGAGAGTAAAGGAGCCATGAAGGCTCCTTTACTGCTTCTGGTCGCGCAGGTGCGTCATCAGATCGTCCAGCGCATTGGACCAGCCGTCGTAAAAGTACTTATCGCCGGGGTGACCGGCCAATCCGCGCAGGTGGAAGATCATCTCGGTGCGGTCGCCCTGTGCGGTGAGGGTTAGGGACACGACAGGGGAATTCTCGATGGGATCATCGGGGTAACCCCAGGTGAAGACGAGCCGTTCGAAAGGTAAAGGTAGGGTAGAATTGCAACGCCATTTTCATCCATGGTTAACGGCTATTTATTATTTTTCTCTATTTTGCCAGAGTAACACATCCGCTTCACCTACAATATGATGAGTCTAGGAAATCTAAAGAGGTGAGCAAATGGCAGTCGTAAAAGCCAGGAAACGGGATATTGATATGTTGGCAAGGTTGCTTCGGGCTGAAGCTGAGACCGAAGGCGAACAGGGCATGCTCCTTGTTGGAAATGTTGGCATTAACCGAATAAGAGCGAATTGCTCCGATTTTAAAGGAATCCGGACAATTCCTCAAATGATCAACCAGCCGCATGCGTTCGAAGCGTTGCTACATGGGTTGTACTATCAAAATGCAAGAGAGAGGGAACGCCGTCTGGCGAGACAGGCTGTGAATGGGGTGCGGAATTGGCCAGCCAAATTCTCCCTATGGTATTTCCGTCCAGGGACGTTCGAAAATCCCGGACCATGTCCGCCAACTTGGTATAATCAGCCGCTCGCAGGACGATGGAAGAAGCACTGTTTTTATGAACCGACCGCGAAAGAATGTGAAAATGTATATAGTACGTTTTAATATTATAAACGAAAAGAGCTCAGGATGGAGAATAAGTTGTTGTCGGGTTAGAAGTTGAACTAACGGGTATCATAGCGTAATGACTAGGGAGCAGATCGCTGCGTGACAGCTGCTCCCTGTTTTCATTACTGTAACGGACAGCTTGTTGAATATTAATTCCAGTGAACCGTATCACAAATGACGCAAATTTTTATGATAAAACAGGGAAGCCCAAGTAGAAAATTGCCGTTACAGAGAATGCAGCGCGCCACCTCGTATATGGTGTATAATACAAGAAGTGAAACTTCCGCATCGACGGTGGCATAACGAAGGAGATTTTATGACATTTGAACAATTGAAACTGATTCCCCCCATTCTTAAAGCGTTGGCTAAGGAAAATTATACACAGCCCACTCCCATACAGGAGCAGGCAATTCCGCCGGTGCTGGCGGGCCGTGATTTGTTCGGCTGCGCTCAGACAGGGACCGGCAAGACAGCGGCGTTCTTGCTGCCAATTATCCAACTGCTGAGTGCGCAGCAGGGACGACCGAGCGGCAAGCG
The DNA here is from genome assembly GCF_027925525.1 of Paenibacillus tyrphae. Lineage (GTDB taxonomy): Bacteria > Bacillota > Bacilli > Paenibacillales > NBRC-103111 > Paenibacillus_G > Paenibacillus_G tyrfis_B. The sequence continues at coordinate 15,453 of NZ_BSDJ01000050.1, forward strand.
CGTCATTCGTTCGCTGATCCTGACGCCTACGCGAGAGCTGGCCATTCAGATATCCGACAACTTTAAAGCTTACGGACGCTTTTTGAATCTGCGAAGTGCCGTGATTGTAGGCGGCGTCTCGCAAAAAGCACAGGAGCAGGCGCTTGAGCAAGGCATGGATATACTGATAGCGACGCCTGGCCGACTGATCGACCTGATGAACCAAGGGTTCGCCGATCTGCGTCACGTGCAGATTCTCGTGCTGGACGAAGCAGACCGCATGCTAGATATGGGCTTCATTCACGACATGAGAAGGATCATCGCCAAGCTGCCTGCCAAACGACAGACGCTGTTCTTTTCGGCGACGATGCCGCCCGAGATCACGTCTCTGGTAGACTCACTGCTGACGAATCCAATGAAAATCGAAATTACGCCCGTTTCCTCGACCGCGGAGCGGATCAAGCAGGCACTCTACTTTGTGGACAAGCCGAATAAGCTGCCGCTGTTGATCGACCTGCTACAAGACAAGTCGATCGAGAGCGCGCTTGTGTTCACCCGTACGAAGCATGGTGCGGATCGGCTGGTGAGGGGCTTGACGAAGGCGAAGATTACCGCGCAGGCGATTCACGGCGACAAGTCGCAGAACGCCCGCCAAGCTGCGTTGAATAACTTCAAGCAAGGTGTGACTCGCATGCTGGTGGCGACAGATATTGCGGCCCGGGGCATCGACATCGAGGAGCTGTCGCACGTCATTAACTACAATTTGCCGAATATCCCGGAGACGTATGTACATCGGATCGGCCGCACCGGACGAGCGGGATTAAGCGGAATAGCGATTTCGTTTTGCGAGTACGAGGAGATTCCTTATCTGAAAGATATCGAGAAGCTGATCAAGCAGAAGATTCCGGTGATCGGGGATCATCCGTATCCGATGACTATTAATGAATCGACTCCGACGGCAGTTAGTGAGACCAGAACCAGCGTCACATCTTCCGAGGATCGTGTCACCCGCGGCCCTAATCGAAACGACTCTGCCGGCAGAAAAGGAACCTTCGAAGGTTCCGGCCGCCGCAGGAAACGGCGGTCCTAAATCAACATGACGACCGCAACAAGTAGGAGTATAGGTAGCTTTAATAATAGGTTATACCAATAAAGGAATGAATATTAAAAAGGGAGCGAATGTACATGATACAAATAACGATTCCAACACCGGATGTCACCATATACAAACAGAAAGACCCTGAGTTAAGCAATATTTATGGGTTTACGGATTTTCACCTGATTTCAAGAGATAAAGCGGGGATTTTTATGTTTTACAATGATCGGGATGAACTCCTATTCGTTGGCAAAGCACGAAAATTAAGACCCCGAATCAAAAAACATTTTGATGATACAGTATCCATCATGAAAAATTACAGGGGCGAAGTTGCCAAAATCGAGGTTTGTATTGTCGAGGACCCTGTTCATAGAGAAATTTATGAAACATTTATTATTAACGAACTCAAGGCCAGATACAATGTAGATAAAGTGTTTTACAAATAAGGAATCGAATAGCTTCCAGAGGACAGGAAATCGGTTAAATGACAATTCATAATAAACAACGTTACCGCTTTAGTGAAGCACCTATATGGAATATTCAGAGGGAATATTATGAACAAGAAGGATTGAAGGCTTGGAACAACGACCAAGTTCCTCAATATATCACGTGCAATCCAATGATCGCTGCGGCCTATGCAGAAATGATATTCGGCTTTCTTCAAGACCGGGCAAATAAGGAAGATAGCTCGGAGCCTGTTCTTATTGTGGAGCTTGGAGCAGGAGCGGGGCGTTTCGCTTTCCATGTGTTACACGAGTTATGTCAGTTGATTGACTATGCAGGGATAACGTTGCCTTCGTTTCGATATATCATGACGGATTTGGCGATGAACAATGTGTTGGCGTGGAAGGGTCATCCAGCTCTACAGGCTTTTATTGCCAAAGGAGTACTCGATTTTGCACGATTTGATGCGGTTTATGACACGGTTCTGAATTTGATTGTATCAGACACAACCATTCGTAAAGGAGATTTAAAGCAGCCTGTTGTCATTGTGGCTAACTACTTTTTTGATAGTATTCCGCAAGAGCTGCTTTATGTGTCGGAAGGTAAAATTTACGAAGCCGATGTTTTCATCGAGTATCCTAAACGTAAGGATTCACTTAAACCATCAGAATTACTTGATCAAATATCTTTACATTATAAGCATCGGCGGGCGCCGGAGTATGAGCAAGAAACTTATCCTTATCGTGATGTCATAGCCATATATCAGGAACAATTGGAAGATTCGCATATTTTATTTCCAGTCGCCGGATTAACTTGTTTGGAACGTTTGAACCAGTTGTCGCAGGAAGGATTTTTATTAATAACAGCAGACAAAGGGGATCATTTACTTGAAAACTGGAAATTCGCGGAACCACCGGAGTTGATCCTACATGGAAGTTTTTCTTTAACGGCAAACTACCATGCGATTCAGCAAGTTATGGAACAGAACGGAGCCCTCGCGTTATTTCCTCCGCATCATTATAAAAATATAAATATTGGTTGTATTATCCATATGGATACACCGATGGACTACTTCCAGACAAGATTAGCTTATCGTCGATTTATTGAGCGCTTTGGTCCGGACGAATTTTTTAGCTTGAAGGAATGGGTAGATCTCAATCTAGATAGCATGGAACTACAGCAAATATTAAGTTTTTGGCGTTTAGGTGGATATGACGCGGAGTTCTTCACTCAGAGCTCGAAGCAGATCTCTAGTCTGTTACTAGATGCAAATGATGAGGAAAAGCAGGATATTTTTCGGGGTATACAGCTTATGTGGTCGTCGTACTACGTAATGGAGCAGCGTTATGGTATCGCACTTGAGGCTGGATTGTTACTGTTTGAGATGGAAATGTACGGGGACTCCAAACGGTTTTTAGAAATATCAATAGATGAAGATCAAGAGAACATCGTATCCACCGTATATTATTGTCTAGCTATTTGTTGCTTTGAGCTAGAATTAGAAGAAGATGCTTTGAATTACATTAGAATGTTTTTAAAACATGAGCCTGATCATGAAGAGGCCCTGGCGTTGTTACACCGATTTGAGCAAGAATAGAGCCTGGCTTGGATCAATTATATAAAATGCTGTTTAAGCGGAAGGAGGAGACTCTGTTCCGCTTATTTATTTGGCGCGGGCATTGTCGGCTGGTTGGCCCCGGAATTTCCGGAATCGCAAAATGTAAAAAATTTAGAAGTCAGGTAAAGGAATCGAAATTGTTAAGTGCACAGGATCAGCTTACAATTTGTATTAAAGGGATGAAAGCGTTTTAACGAGGAGGCTGGGTCTTGATGTTCAAAGAACGCATTTTGCATTCGAATCATAGACGAATCCTTATCATTTTTAGTTTGTTGACCGTCATGGTAACAGCGGCGTTTTCGGGCGGAGCTTGGTGGAAAGGGAACGAGGAGGAAGTGATCGCTACGGTCAATGGCAATCCGATTCACGTGGAAGAATTCCAACGAGCGATTCGTTTGAAAAAATCGGCGATCATGAACTATTTTCGCGATCAACATCATGCGGATCAGTCCGAGACGTTCTGGACAACTTCATTCGATGGCGAGATTCCTATTGAGATGCTGAAGAAGAAGGCATTGGATGACTGTGTGCGTTTGAAGGTTCGACTGCTGCAGGCTAAGGATCTGGGGATCCTGCAAGACATTAGTTACCCGGGATTTCTCCGGCAATTGCAGCAAGAGAATCTCCGAAGAGCGGAAGCGATCAAGAACCGTCAGGTCGTATACGGACCTGAACGATATGACGAATATACGTATCTGGAGTATCTGCTGACGAATTCAACCCTTGCTGTGAAGCAGCACTTGCAGCAAAATGCTTTGAAGCAGGGCGAGTCATCGCTGAGATTGTTCTATGAAGAGCATAAAGATCAGCGATACAGGACGCGGGGCTATGTCACGGTGCAACGAATTTCACGCACGATCCTGGACTCTAATCATCTAATCGATCCCGCACTCGAACAGAAAGTAAAAAGGCTATTTGAAGAGGCGCATGCCAAGTTGTTATCTGGTGCGTCATTTGAAGACGTTGTTGCAGCCTATGCTGCGCCAGATACGGAACTGGAATTGACCATTGATCTGGGCGACGAACGACGGAATGCCAGAAGCCCGGTAGCCCAGGCCGCAGCCAAGCTCTCTGTTCAAGAGATGAGTCAGATTATTGAAGATAACGGCAGTCTCCATCTCTTAAAATGCATCGAGAGGGTAGAACCTGACTCGGCTTATCTGGCCTATGAGCAGGTGAAGGATCAAGTGCTTCAGGATTATGTCAATGGTGAATATGAGACAAGCATTCGTGAGATGACGGCCTCAGCGCAAGTTGTGAGGCACGACAAGCTATATCAGTCCTTTCAAATGCAATTTTGAAGCGCTTCAATTTGTTGTAACCGCTTAAACAGCTTGCTGTTGAGGCGTTGCATACATAATGAAAGGCGAAGGGATGATCATTGATGTACAGAAGAACTGTGCAACGCGCCATTTGTTTGGCGATGGCGGCCGCTATGCTTCTCAGTCTGGCAATAACCGTTCCTCGGGACGCCAAGGCTGCGGGGGGAGCAACCTATTACGTGGATAACGTAAATGGGAATGACGCTTCGAATGGAACAAGCGCCGGGACCGCTTGGAAGACATTAACGAAAGTGAACGCGACGACGTTTGCCCCAGGTGACAAGATTTTATTCAAGGCAGGAGGAGCTTGGCAAGGACAATTATGGCCAAAAGGTTCGGGGGTGAACGGGAGTCCCATTGTTATCGACCAATACGGGACAGGGAATAAACCGCTCATTGCGGGAGTTACGAGCGAGCTGCAGACGGTCTTTTTGAAAAATCAGGAGTACTGGGAAATCAACAACTTGGAGGTTACTAATCCTTCTACACTGCCTTTCTCCAGGGACTGGAAAGGGGCCCGGGGTGAGCGGCGTGGCGTCTATATTTTGAATGAGGAGAGCGGCATCTTAAATCATATTTACATTAAAAATTTGAATATTCATGATGTGGATGGGGTGTATACGACCCGGGCCGGCGGGATCATTTTCGATTCTGTGGGCTCCTATGTGCCAAGTGCGTTTAATGATGTACTGATCGATGGCAATACATTAACGGATGTGGATGCGTATGGGATTAATATCGGTTCGAACTGTACGATTCGGTATGGCATGGGCGATCTTTGGGAGTGGGTTCCTAAGCCTTACGGGTCTTGGACGCCAACGACGAATTTGAAAATCTCGAATAATACGATCGTTCGGCCTGCGACGGGCGGGATTGCATGGAATGTGACGGATGGCGCGATTGTCGAGCGAAATACGGTTCAAGAAGCCACGTTTTTGGCAACAAATGCTTCGATCTGGTGGGCCTATGCGGATAATAACGTGGTTCAATACAATGAATCTTTTGGAAGCCACAACGGGGAAATGGATGGCGAGGGGTTTGATGTGGATGCGGGAAACATAGGCTCCCTGGTTCAGTATAATTACAGTCATGACAATGCAGGCGGCTTTATGTTATTCGTCAATGATACGTATTATACGACGAATACGATCGTTCGCTACAATATCAGTCAGAACGACAGGAATCACTTGTTCCGGTACAGCGGTTCTATTGATACGGTCTATAATTATAACAACACGGTGTACGTCGGAGCGGCATCGGGTAATCCCGTGATGAGCGATTATTTCACGAAATCTTCAGGCGCACCGAAAAATATTAAGAATTACAACAACGTCTACTATAGCGTGGGAGATCGGGGATGGAATCTGACTGGGCAAACGTTTGACTCGAATGCGTATTACGGCGGCAAAACGTTAGTGAACTCGGATGCGCATCGCATAACTGCGGAACCGAAATTCATGAATCCGGGCAGTGGCGGCGTCGGTATGAATACGTTGGACGGCTACAAACTCCAGCCCAACTCACCGCTTATTGGGGCAGGCGTTCCTCTGGCGGACAACGGCGGAAGGGACTATTTCGGTAATGCCTTATATAACGGAGACCCGGATATCGGCGCCTACGAGTATCAAGGTGCGGTACCGCCGGCTACGGGCAAAACGCCAATTGTATTCACACCCGCGCCCATTACCCCAATGCCGGAACAACCGAAGCCGGCACCGGGAAATTTGGCGCCGCTTGCAACTGTGAGTGCATCCATCGCCACTTTGTCCACCAGCTCTATTAAAAGCCTGACGGATAGCTCCTATGACAAAGCTTGGTCGAGTGTGGATAAAGGCGTGACATTCCCGAATTATATTACGCTTGATTTTGGTTCCAGATCGGTAACTGCGAGCAAGCTGATAGTGGTAACCAGGTTTGGAACGGGGCAAGGCGTTACGAAGTTCGATCTTGAAGCTTATAACGGGACGGCTTGGGTGCCGGTGAAGACAGGTATTCAATGGACATGGGCATATAGCGATACGACGAATGAGACACAGACCCTTAATTTTGACTCTACCACGGCGAAGCAGTTCCGTTTGAAGATTAACGGGGCAAATTTGAAATGGGGCAATTTCGCGATTAACGAGTTGGAGCTGTACAGGTAAAGAAAAAGAAGCCGATCATCCTGTGGATGGCCGGCTTTTCCAACATTGAACAAAAGATTCGGGGATGATAAATTGTTGTAAACGATGAATGCTATTATATGGATAAGAAAGCGGGCCGAAACCATCATGAAACTTCTGACAACAGGAACGAAGGGTTGGTTTGTCTATCAGAAGGTTGTAGTTGTCTTCATTGCATTCATGATTCCACTCGTTGCGATGAACATTTGGGTGAATTACAAAGAGATGTCCTTCACGAAGAAGACGATCACGGATTCGGCTGTAGCCGGAGCTTCTTTTTATGCCAATCAGCTCGATAAGGAATTATATTTTATTCGGAGCCAGCAACTGCAATTCGTCAATGATAAGGATCTTCAGAAGCTTAGCTTTCAAGGGAGCACACTCGATGAGTATGCCTTGTTTGAATTAATTAATCAGACGAAAGACCGGTTGTCTGCGATTCAATACTCGAGTGAACTCATCGTCGATGCCGGCGTTTATGTCAAAGAAATTGGCAAGACCACAAGTATAGGCGGTATCTCGGACACACCGAATGATGAATCAGAATTCATTGTCCCATTAGCCGGGCTGACGCCGAAACCGTCTTTCTATCAAAAAGATGGCCGACTCTTCTTTATTGAGAGTGAGAATAACTCGGGAATCATCTCTTATATCGAGATTTCGACGTCTCGCTTGCGGGAGGCCCTTCGCCAGATTACCACGCTCTATCAAGAATCGGAAGTATTTCTGGGGAGCAAAACACTCGGCCATGTATTATCGACGGCGAAGGATCAGAACGTCATCATTCCCTTGCTTGCACAACTGGAGGAAGGAAATAAGGGGAATGCCAATCCTTCCAGGGTGATCGATATCGCTGGAACAAGTTATTTTGTAATGACGTGTCCAGTCGGTTCTTTGAATCTGTCGCTGGTCATGTATGTGGATCATAACGAAATTACGCGCCCGCTTAGGCAGTACAGCTTTTGGTTCTACGCATTATTCGTGATTGCAATCGTGGTGCTGCTGCTCTATTCTTACTCGCTTAATTTTATGATCCACAGACCTTTGTCCAAGCTCACCAAGGCGTTCCAGATGATGGAGACCGATAATCTGAATCTCATCATCGAGTCGAAGACGAGGGATGAGTTTCATTATTTATTTCACAGCTTTAATCGCATGGCGTTCCGTTTGAAGCGTTCGATCGAGGAGAATTATGAGCACAAGATTGCGATTCAGCAATCGGAATTGAAACAACTGCAATCGCAGATCAATCCTCATTTTCTATATAACAGCTTTTTTAATATTTATATGATGTGCAAGGTGGGAGATTCAGACGGAGCTGCGGAGCTATCGCAAAAGCTTGGCAGTTATTATCAATATATAACGAGGAATGGGTCCGACGAGGTGCCCTTGTACAAAGAGTATCAGCATGCCTTGGATTATTGTGAAATTCAGTGCATCCGCTTCTCGAATCGAATCCGATACGAACATGAGGAGATACCGGATTATGCGAAGGCGGTTACGGTGCCGCGATTGATCATACAGCCGATTGTTGAAAATGTTTTCGAACATGCGTTCGAAGACGGCATGATGAACGGCATTCTGTCTATGACGGTCGATTATCAGGAAGGGGTCGTACGGATTAAGGTCGAAGATAACGGCCGCCTCCTGACAGACGAGACGCTGCAAAGTTTGCAAGAGCAGTTGCGTAATGAATCCGGACAACAAGAGAAGACGGGGCTCATGAATGTGAATAATCGATTGCAGTTGAAGTATGGGGCGGGCAGCGGGCTTTTTGTCTCTCGCAGCCAACATGGTGGATTGCGTGCCGAACTGATGATCCGAACCCAAAACGAACGAAAGTGAGGGCCTGTTGCCATGTATCGATTGTTAATTGTAGATGACGAGCCGGTGATCGCGAACGGACTGGTTCAGCTTTTACAGGACCGACAAGAATTTGAATTGGATATCTGCAAGGCGTATTCTGCGGATGAGGCGCTCGAGATTGCGCAGCGAACGAAGTTGGATATTCTCGTGAGCGATATTCGGATGCCGAAGAAGAATGGATTGCAGTTAGTCGATGAGATCGCCTATTACTGGCCTTCGTGCCGGATGATTTTCTTAACCGGATATAGCGAGTTTAACTACGTGTATGAAGCCATTCGCAAAAATGTCGATAATTATATCTTGAAGAGCGAAGGGGTCGAACCGATCTTCGAAGCGGTAAGAGGGGCCATTGTCAAACTGGAGGAAGAGCACCGGAATCGGCTTCAACAGGAAAAGGCGCAATTGCACCTGCGGATCGTTGAATCCTTGTTGAAGAAAGAACTGCTGGAATCGGTGCTGCGAGGGGAAGAATTACCTGCTTTACTGAGAGAAGAGCGCTATGCGGATTTGGATTTCGCTATTGCTTTGGACCGTCCCTCCTTTATTCTTGTTGGACATGCCGATCAGCAGGAAGGGATCACGATGAAGCTGCTGGAGGCGGCAGGCTCGATATTTGGCAAGCTGCTGCCCCCTTCGATCGGATGCGAATACACCTTCTACGACGGACACCTTATCGTATGGTTCCTGCAACCGAATGCCGACTTAGTAGACCGGCTAAGGGATGAAGCGGATGCTGCAGAGAACGGGCACCGTGTTGTAGCCTATTTGCGAGGGGTGCTGGAACGGGTTCAGAATGAGTGCGAAGAGATACTTGACGTATCGATGTCATTTGGCATTTCGGGGAATATGATGAACCGCTGGGACCAGACCCGCGAGCAAGTAGAAATGATCCGCTCTCTGATCCGTCGAAGAGTTCAGCTTGGTCAGAGAATGGTCATTGTTGATTACGAGCGTACAACGGATAAATCGAGTATACAGATTAAGCTGACAGGGATTCAGCAGGATGCTTTCAAAAAGGGACTCCTGGATCAGATTCATCGTTATATTGAAGAGCATCTCGCGGGAGATTTGTCGCTGACGGCGATCGCAGAGGAAGTACATCTTAACCCTTCCTACTTGTCTCGTTACTATAAGCAAATTTCAGGGCACAACCTGATTGAATATATAAAATCCTTTAAGCTTGAATCTGCGATTGCGATGATGTCAGATCCCCATTTGAAGCTAAATGAAATTGCGTTTCGCGTAGGGTTCGACTCTCCGTCTTACTTCGCTACCTTCTTTAAAAAGATGACCGGAAAATCTCCGCAGGAATACCGTAACCTGCAATAGGTCAATAAAGTGAAGGCAATGTAAAGGATTCAAAATTGTAAACGGTTTCTGGCCGGGCTTACTATATAAATAGGCAAAGCGACCTGCATGGCCAGTACTTTTTACTAGGGGGGAAGTTTCCAATATGAAGCATGATACATTTAGAAAAACGAGAATGATTTTGCTGCTTGCAGTCAGCGTATCGATGGTGTCGGCGTGCTCTAGCCAAGGGGGAGACAAGTCAGTGAGTTCTGCGACTCCTGTGGCATCCGGAGGTTCCGCCGGTACTGCGGCGCCAGAACCGCTAGGCAAGTATGCGGAGCCTGTCGTTGTTACGGAAGTGCTTGGATTCAGCACGCCCGAAGACCCTAGAACCACGAAGGGGATTACGCCTGATCAGAACGCTTATCTCAAAGAACTCAAGGATATGTTGAATATCGATGTGAAATATAAATGGACGGTGCCGAAAGATCAATATGAGCAAAAGTTCTCGCTGGCGTTGGCATCGGGAGATTTGCCGGACATTATGGAGCTTAGTCCGAAGGATTATGAGAAGCTTCGGAAGCAAGATATGCTGGCGGATTTAACCGCAGCCTATGATAAATACGCCTCGCCGGATCTGAAGAAATATATGGAGTCCGATGGCGGGTTTGCGATGAAAACGGTAACCAGAGACGGCAAACTGATGGCCATTCCAGATTTTACGGATCCGGCGCTTGGCACCCAGTTGCTGTGGATTCGGAAAGATTGGCTCGATAACTTGAACCTTCAAGTGCCGAAGACGATCGATGAATTGGAAAAGGTTGCGACCGCTTTTGTGAATGACGATCCGGATCGGAACGGGAAGAAGGATACCTACGGCATCGCGCTGGAGAAGAAGCCTTTCTTCTGGGGATTTGATTTGCGCGGGTTCTTCAATGCCTATGGCGCTTATCCTTCGGTAGGAGACAATATTAACGCATGGATTAAAGACAGCAGCGGCAAGCTTGTTCCCGGGTTGATTCAGCCTGAGATGAAGCCTGCGCTGGCGAAGCTCCAATCCTGGTATAAGAACGGTATTCTGGACAAAGAGTTTGCGCTCAAAGACGAGAATAAAGTGGTAGAGGACATCACGGCCGGTAAAGTAGGGATCTCCTATGGGGAATGGTGGTATCCAAACTGGCCGCTCAATCTCAGTGTAGATAAAGACCCGAAAGCGAATTGGATCGCCGTTCAAATTCCTACGCTGGATGGACAGCCAGGGAAATCCATTGTTCCAAAACTGCGCAGCGAGAAAGTCTACGCCGTCAATAAAAAATTGAAGAACCCCGAAGCGATCGTGAAAATGTTGAATTTCTATTTGGAAATGGGCAAGCCTCAATATATGGATAAGAATAAACCGGAGAATGGGTACGTCTACAATTGGTTCATGCCAAGAATATCAAATCCGGCTCAAATTGAAACCATTTACACGGAAGTAAACAAAGCGCTGGCGGCCAAACAAACAAAAATTACGGTGAATAGTCCGGATTATAAAACGATACAGGATGTACTGAAAGCGACATTGGATTTGCAGGCGAATGATACCCAAACGGCGTCGCGGGGCGTGAACTGGGGACTGTACTTTAGTCGTGCGGCGGAAGATGGCGGCTGGGGCCTGACGCGCAAGATTCGTGAGAAGGGCCAGTTTGTGATGAATGAATTCTACGGAACACCGACCCCTACCATGGTTGAGAAAGGCGGTCAGCTAGATAAGCTGATGCTGGAGTCTTTTAACAAAATCATTCTTGGCGCACCTGTTGACGATTTCGATAAATTCGTAGCGAGCTGGAAAACGCTTGGCGGCGATAAAATGACCGAAGAAGTGAATGCATGGTACAACGAGCAAGCTGTGAAATAAATGAACGTATCGTGACGAGGGGAGCGGGAGCCAGCGGCTCCTCTCGTTTTGTCTACTAATGTGTAAGGAGGTGTCCAAGCATGAGAACTTTTCGCAAAGAGTATCCGCTGCATATCATGCTGATTCCAGGAGTGATTCTGACACTTATTTATTCGTATGGTCCAATGGCCGGACTCGTCATGGCTTTTCAAAATTTTGAGCCGCTGTCAGGCTTTTTTAAATCGGAGTGGGTGGGGTGGGACAATTTTACGTATGTGTTTCATTTGCCGGATTTCAAACAAGTCTTCTGGAACACGATCCTGATCTCGATCTTCAAAATCGTGCTGTTCCTGCTTGTTCCGCTTATTCTCGCTTTATTGCTCAATGAGGTGACGAAGCGATGGTTCTCGCGACTTGTGCAATCGACCATTTTCCTGCCATTCTTCTTGTCGTGGACGGTTCTTGGAGGGATTGTGATTGAAATCTTTTCATTGAATGGGCCGGTAAATAGCTTATTATCCTTTTTGGGACTTAAGGAAATCATGTTTATGCTGGATAACGGCTGGTTCCGTGGCATCATCATCGGTTCGGATGTCTGGAAAAGCATGGGCTACAATATGATCGTTATGTTGGCCGCAATCACGGGAATTAACGGCACTTTGTATGAAGCTGCGGAGGTGGACGGCGCGGGCCGATGGAAGCAGATGCTGCATATCACTTTGCCCGGTATGCTGCCGATGCTGATTTTGCTGGGCGTCCTGAGCCTGGGGAATATTCTCAACGCAGGCTTTGAGCAAATCCTGATCATGTACAATCCGACGGTGTATGAAGGCGCGGACATTATCGACACGTTCGTCTACCGCCTCGGCTTGTTCAGTCAGCAATTCGGCCCCGCTGCGGCAGTCGGTCTATTTAAGTCCGTCATTTCCCTGGGTTTGGTCTCTATCGCCTACTATGCTGCGTACAAATATAACAATTATCGAATCTTCTAAGGAGGGAGTGACGTGATCCATAAATCATCGGCAAGCCGACAGATGTTTGTGTTGTTGAACACGATCTTTTTGACCCTGATTACCGTACTGGCCATTATTCCATTTGTTCATTTGCTCGCCATCTCGCTTAGCTCCAATACCGCCGCAATGGCCGGCGAAGTGAAGCTGTGGCCTGTTGGCTTCAACCTAGATGCTTATATTTACCTGGGGGAAAAGGTAGAGTTCCTACGCTCCTTGCGGGTTTCCCTGGAGCGGGTCGTTCTCGGCACGGCCGTCAATATGTTTCTTGTCTTTATTACAGCATTCCCTTTAGCCAAGTCTAATGACAAGTTCAAGTACAGAACGGTCTATGTTTGGTTTTTTGCGGTCACCATGTTCTTCAGCGGCGGCTTGATTCCAACCTACATGATTGTGAAAAATACCGGATTAATCGATACGATCTGGGCGTTGATCTTGCCTGGCGCATTGAATGTGTGGAACATGGTGCTCATGCTCAACTTTTTCCGGGCCATCCCCAAAGAGTTGGACGAGGCGGCCACCATCGATGGGGCGGGTCATTGGCGGGTCCTTTGGCAAGTCTATTTACCCGTATCGCTTCCGTCGATCGCGACGATCGGTTTGTTCACGATCATCGGTCACTGGAATGTCTGGTTCGACGGCATCTTGTATATGAATTCACCCGAACATTATCCGCTGCAGACGTACTTGTCTACGCTCATAACGGCTATTAACTCACAGATGAGTTCCATGTCGCTTGACCAGTTGAAGGCTTTGGAGAATTTAAGCGAGAAAACGCTTCGGACCGCGCAGATATTCATGGGGGCGCTGCCGATTATGCTCGTCTATCCGTTCCTGCAGAAATATTTCGTCAAAGGGATGACCGTAGGCAGCGTAAAGGAATGAACGATCAGCATACAGGGAGATGGAAATCATGATGAAGCAAGTAACTGTGGCCTTGGTTGGGGCGGGACTTCGGGGCGTGAATTATTTGGAATATGCGAAGCAGTATCCGGATGAGATGCAAATCGTCGCCGTAGCAGAGCCGAACAGGGAGCGGAGAGAGCTTTGCCAAGCGAGACATGGGCTTCCTGACGACAAGTGCTTTACCCATTGGGATGAACTCTTTGCACAGCCGAAGATGGCGGATGCGGTCTTCATCTGCACCCAGGATCAGCAGCATTTTGAACCGACGATGAAAGCGCTGGATGCGGGGTATCATGTGCTGCTGGAGAAGCCGATGTCCCCCGATGCGAAGGAATGCGTGGCGATGGGAGCGCGAGCTGCGCAGCTTGACCGTGTGTTCTCGATATGCCATGTTCTTAGGTTTACGAATTTCTTCGCTACGATCAAGGAATTGCTGGAAGGAGGGGCCATTGGCCAATTGATGTCGATCACGCACAATGAGAACGTCGGATACTGGCATCAAGCCCACAGCTTCGTTCGGGGCAACTGGCGTAGGAAGGACGAATCGAGCCCGATGATCTTGGCGAAGTCCTGCCATGACCTGGATATGCTGCTCTGGCTGGCCGGATCGGATTGCATAAGCATTTCGTCATTCGGCTCCTTGTCCCACTTTACTTCTGCACAAGCGCCGGAGGGAGCGCCCCTTCGCTGCCTGGACGGCTGCCCCGTCGCAGAAGAATGTCTTTACTACGCACCGAAACAGTATTTGACCGAAAATACGGACTGGCCAACTTCGGCGATCAGCGATGATCGGAGCTATGAAGGTCGAATCAAGGCGCTGCAGGAAGGACCGTATGGCCGATGCGTCTACCATTGCGACAACGATGTCGTCGACCATCAAGTGGTGAATATGACATTCGCGAACGGCGTTATTGCAGCTTTCCATATGAGTGCCTTTACGAAGGAAATTAGCCGGACGATCAAGCTGATGGGAACGACGGGCGAGATTCGCGGCGCGATGGAGAAGAACGAGATTGAAATTCTCCGTTTCGGCAGCGACAAGGCGGAGCGAATCGATTTGGCCGATGCGGGCGGACATATCGGACACGGCGGCGGAGATTACGGCTTGGTCCGGGATTTCCTCCGGCTCTTGCGCGAAGGCGGCGGCAGCAAAGGGCTGACATCAGCGCATCGCTCCGTGCAAAGCCATATGATGGCGTTCGCGGCGGAACAAGCCCGAGTGGAACAGAGTGTGGTTCGTATGCAGGATTTTGTTGAGCGCTTGTTATAACCGACTTCTATAACAACACAAATAACCGCTCAGATAGCTCCATAATACACAATGTAGGCGAACTTTCTGTTACCCATCCGCTGACTAACGGTGTTCATCGGAAGGCGTTAATTCGTACAGGCTGCGCACCTCGCACTGAAGCGTATCGGCGATTGAAATCGCGAGCTTAAGAGACATCACTCTTTTATTGTCGATAAAGTCATCCAGCCGCTCCCGTCTCACCCATAGTTCAAGCGCTAGCCGTTCCAGCGGTATTCCTGCTTCCTGAAGCCTTTCTTCTAGCAGGCAACGGCCAAGTTCGTACTTCAATATGCATATACCCCTCTCAAAAAAAATCGCCCAACGAATCTTATGATTTCCTTTCCGCTTTAGCTTCATCCCCGGCTTGGATCTCGGGAATCGTGAGCGTAAACAGCGTGCCCACCCCAGGCACTCTTGATGGATACCTCTCCGTCCGGTGCCCGGATCACTTCGTAGGAAAGGCTCATCCGACTTAAAATAAAAGCTTCTCTATTCCACAATTGGGCCATATAACGAAATAAATTCTTGTTAAAATTAAAACTATTTGAAATAATTGTTATTAAGTTAAAGGAGAGCGATTGCAGAAAAAGGTGATACGACTTTCCCTTACTTAAGAATTGTGGAATAGTTAAAAATCCGATTAATTATATTCCGAAAGGGTGTGTGCAATATATTATCAACTAATGTTTTTACTTATAAATCTAAGGATGGAAAAGCAGTAATAATTAGAGAACCTAAAGAACAGGATGCAGAAAGAATGCTAAATTCTGCTTCAAAAGCTTTAATAAACGCTCCATACATGTTAAGTACGGTTGAGGATGTAAAAAAGATGAGTGTTGATGCTATTCAAAAAACGTTAAAAGCTTATCACGAAAATCCAAATTATGTACAGTTTATTGCTGAAGTTGATGGTAAGTTAGTCGGTGCAATAGATTTTAAGAACGGAAACAAAGAAAAAATTAGTCATCAAGGGGCTTTTGCGATGACTATACTACCTGAATATCGAAATTATGGTATTGGAAGAGCTCTTCTAGAAACGTTAATCAATTGGGCTAAAAATAACAGTAAGATTGAGAAAGTTTGTCTTGAGGTAATGGAAGATAATTTAGGTGCAATCCGGTTATATAAGAATCTAGGCTTTTTTGAAGAGGGTAGAAAAGCAAAGGGTGTAAAATTGGATGACGGCTATCAAGATTTAATATTAATGGCTTTATTCGTTTGAAATTGAACATTATTCAACAATATGGGGGGACCGCCAGCATTTTAACGAAAATATACGCTAAGGTTATAAACATGACCGGTTTGTCGTTATTTATTCCTTTAAGGTGAAAAAGTGTAAACTTATCTTAGTGTTGCTGGAGTTAGAGTCTAGCCGTATACGTTACGGAAAGAACAGGTTGAAATATCACCTGTTCTTTCTGATGTTGTTTTCTTACAAACTACAATTATGGCGTAATATTTACTGTTCTGCTTGGATTATCCCACTTTACGCTGGCTCCCATGACTTTCGAAAAAAAGCTTAACGGAACAAAGGTGCGTTCCCCGCTTTTTTCAACCGGACCATCGAGTTGGATCTGTTGATCGCCTGCCAATGCGGTTTTACCTCCTACGTTAACTGAATAGATTTTGCCGTTGTAGTTGATTTGAGTGGTTTGAAAATCATTGTTCCATTCCACTGTTGCACCCAAAGCCTCTGAAACGAAACGTACAGGAACATAAATGATGTCGGCTTTGGATTTATAATAAGGATACTCTTCACTTTGAATCGGAATGCCATTAACATTGACCTTGACATCATAATAAGTATCATCTTTATCGCTTACAGTATCGAGAATCATACCGGCCTTCGCATCCACTCGAGAAACGGAGAGATCGCGATTAAGGACATAAGCAAAGTTTCCATCCTTGCTGAAGCTGATTGCTTGCCGAGGCTCTGAAAATCCTTTAATGGTCCCGATGATGCTGTTGTCGGAGGTGCTGATTATATTAATGGTATTATCCAACTTGTTGCTGGCAAAAAGGACCTTTCCATCAGGAGAAAGGGATGCGCCATAAGGATCGCGCCCAACCTTTACCTCGGCAATGATTTTGCCTTGCGAGATGTCCACGATGGCAATACTATTACGCCCGCTGTTTGCCGCATACATGGTAGAGCCATCGGCGGATATTGAAATCGCTCGAATCATCGAGAATCCGGAGATCTCATGGACGATTGCATTGGTTTTGACATCCACAACCGATACCTTGTCTCCCTTGAAGTTAGTAACAAACACATAATGACCGTCGGGAGATACTTTTATCCCTTGACGAGGTTGGGAGAATCCCGGAATGACAGCGGTCGTCTTATGCTGCCCGAGATCCACAACCGTTACTGTACTTTTGGCTTCATTGTTGACATACATGGTATTTCCGTCCGGGGTGACAGCAGTTCCAAATGCGCCTTGACCAACTGCAACTTCATCCTCCAATGCCAGGTCTTCCGTGTTGTAAAATCGCAGGGTGCCCAGTGTGCTATCCGAAACGACAAACTGCGAACCGCCGTTAATGAAAATAATGTTTCTTGGTGTGACAAAGCCGCTGATCTCCTTACGCAAAGTTCCTTTGGCAAGATCATAGACTCGAATCCATGGCTGACGACTATCCGAGACAACCGCAGTTTGCTCGTCGGGACTTACGGCCAACGAGTTATTGGTAATCTCGCCGTCAAAGGGGCGGATTGCCGCAGTGGTGTTGTTTCCCGCAGCCGGGATCGAAGCCGGATTGTTATCAGCAGCAAAAATAATCGCCGGTTGAATAGCGGAAAGTACCATTCCGGCAAAAAGTACAGGTTTTATCATTTTGTTTACCATCATTCACTCATCGCCTCTCTGAAAAGTTTTTAGCCAACGTAAGACGGGGCTCTTGACCAATGTAACGGAGAATTGTAAAGATCATATAAAGAACACGAAAGCATCATGTATGATAAAATGATAGCCGTGGAGGTGAACGTTCCGATGGACAAGCTGCAGCTTGAAGGTCCTATTCTGATTGCGGACGATGATGCTTCGCTCGTCTCGTTTTTGCAGGAATACTTTGGGGCACTGAACTGCCGAGTGCTTGCCGCGAGCGACGGGCAGCGAGCTGTTGAACTGGTGAAAACTGAGGCTCCATCTTTCATCATTCTGGATATTATGATGCCTTTCATGGACGGCACTACGGCATGCTGGGAAATACGCAAAATCAGCAGCGCGCCTATAGTCATGCTTACGGCCAAAATCGAGGAAGAGGACAAAATCCGGGGTTTTGAACGCGGAGCCGACGATTACTTGTGCAAACCGTTCAGCCCTAGAGAACTCGTCGCCCGGATGCAGGCAATTCTACGCCGGATGCGTACGTCGGAGCGGAAAGCTTCGGGGCTCATTTTGAACAATAACGCGAATTTGTCATACGATTCCGAAAGCCATCGGTTTTATTGGAAGAAAGCGCCCCTGCAATTCACGTACCAGGAAGCGCAAATCGTTATCACCTTGCTCAAAATGCAAGGAAAAGTCTGTACCCGCGAGCATTTGCTGAACGTGCTGTATCCGCTGGGCGATAAAGATGTTGTCGACCGCATCGTGGATGTGCATATCGGCAATATCCGGCAAAAGATCCGTGATACCGATCCCGGATTCGATCTCATTGAAACCGTTCGGAGCATCGGCTACCGGTTAAAGGAAGGGTAAACGGTGAAAATCAAACTCATTTACAAGCTCCTGGCGCTTAACGCGCTAGTCTTAATTTTGCTGGCTGCCGGAATCAGCATCGGATTTAGTCAGTACACGCTTCAACTGATAGAAGAAAACCGCTTGATGGTGTACCAAAATTTCCTCATGTTCCGATCGGCTACGGAGCGTTATTTTCTATATACCAGTCTAGTCATCGTTCCCTTCTCCATTGGGATTAACTGGCTGTTCACCCGTTCGATCGTCCGCCCCTTGTCCGGGATGCGGAAGCTGACTGAGCGAGTCGCGAGCGGGGATTATACCGTACGGGCAGAGATTCGATCGAACGACGAAATCGGCGATTTGGCTCGTTCATTCAACCAAATGGGCAAGCAGCTTGAGAGGATCGAACAGCTCCGGCGAAGCCTTGTGGCGGACGTAGCCCACGAGCTCAGAAATCCGCTTTCTACGGTACGCGGCTATATGGAAGCGATGAAAGACGGCGTCCTCTCCGCAAAGCCCGAAACGCTCGATAAATGTTACCACGAGGTGGAGCGGCTCGTTTTTCTGGTGGAGGACATTCACCGTCTGGCTGTGGCGGAGAGCGATTTGAAAGCGGCCATTCCCTCAAATCCGGTCGATCTCCGGTCCGTTGCCCAAGAAGCCGCTTCAAGGTATATGCCGAAATGGGAGGAAAAAGCAATTGTTTTTCAAGAGGATGTACCGTCCTCCCCGGTCTGCGTCATGATCGACAAAGTTCACGCCGTACGCGTATTTGAGAATCTGTTCGACAACGCGATGCGCTATACGCCGAATGGTCATTCGGTTCGTTTATCGATGCAAGCGAACGCTAAAATGCTCCGCGTGGAGGTTACGAATACTGGAGCGGAGATTGCTCCCGAGCATCTGACGCTTTTGTTCGAGCGATTTTACCGGGTTGATCCTTCACGCTCGCGCGCGTACGGTGGTGCGGGCATTGGGCTTACGATCGTGCGCGACATCGTGGAACGGGCAGGCGGACGCGTTTGGGCAACGAGCGGGAATGGTTCCGTGACGATACATGCGGAACTGCCGGTTGAATCATGATTACCGGCTTTTGTCCAGCCCGGGAAAACCTACAGCGTCAAAATCGAAGCCGATGGACCGTATATCCAAATCTTCGTGGACGGAACAAGGATCATGGACCTTAAGGACGGC
>NZ_BSDJ01000051.1 GCF_027925525.1 Paenibacillus tyrphae
AAAGAAGAATGCATTGGTGGGCTGCAATTACGATATGTAGGGGGGGCGGGTTTTTGAGGTGTACGGATAGGTTGGATTTTCGGGTTGTGTGGATTCGCTAAGTGGGTGCAACTGACAAGTGCGTGCGGTCGATAGTGAGTGCAGCTGACAACTGCATGAAGCTGAGAAATAAAGGAACTGCGATGCGTTAAGCGGAACGTTGGATCGTTCGTCGGGGGTTAGAGGAAGCAGGATGACTTATTCGTGTCGAAAAATGTTCATGTTCCGTAGAATGGGGGTATAAGCGAACGTCAGTTCCTCTATTTGCGCTGCGAGCGGCGAAATGGATGAGATAACGCATTGCAGTTCCTCTATCGTGGGCGGCGAGTGATTGGAAGCGGTTGACCGGGTAG
The DNA here is from genome assembly GCF_027925525.1 of Paenibacillus tyrphae. GTDB lineage: Bacteria > Bacillota > Bacilli > Paenibacillales > NBRC-103111 > Paenibacillus_G > Paenibacillus_G tyrfis_B. The sequence goes on from NZ_BSDJ01000051.1 coordinate 393, forward strand.
GGGATCTTTCCACTGGTATTGTCGGGAGCGATGGATGCACGCTTCCATGCAGTGGAATGCTGTCCGTTCCTTCGGCCGCTTAGAGGGCGGGCTTCAGGACAAGGGTTCGATGTCAGTCAGGAGCGGAATTCGCCGGCTGGGAGCCTGCGAGCTGCAGGCCCAAGCTGTGACTCCGGATCCGGCGATGCCGGGTTTACCGTCCGGACTTTTGACGCTTTGCGATTTCTTGCGTAACGACGAAAGCAAGATCTTCGTTGCCGAACATGGACAGCACCCCGAGCAGCGTATCGTCCGGCACTTCCCCAGCTTCCTCCTTCGGCACGGTGAGCTCCAGCGCTTGCTGAAGCGCGGCGTTCGCTTCCTGCTGCGGATAGGCGCGCTCATACAGCGCGACGGGATCGAGGCCGTGGTTGATGCACCACTGGGCGAACGCGAGAATCATAATATTTTCGTCCCGCTGATAATTGCGGATGACTTGTTCTTCGATTTCTTTGCGGTTCATTGAAAAATCTCCTTCTAAGCGGTAAGATGGGTTCATTATATCGAAAGTTCAGGTGGGTTCACAATGATTCTTAACGAAAAAATTAAAGCGTCCGAAGTTCATTTGACCGGAGTCGACGGCGAAGATTTTGGCATCGTCCCTACTGCCGAGGCGTTGGCGATGGCCCGGAAGCTCAAGGTCGATCTGGTTTGCACGTCGCTCATGAGCAGTCCGCCGCCGTGCAAGCTGATCCGCGCCGGGGCGGCGAAAGAAGAGGCGCAGCAAGACCGAAAGCGCGAGCGGACGCCGAAGCTGAAGGAAATTCGTCTCACGCCGCAGATCGAGGAGCACGATTACGAGACGAAGAAGCAGCAGGCGGAGCGGATTTTGAAATCCGGGGACGCGGTCCAGTTCGTCGTGCGGATTCAAGGCAAGGAAGGAGCCCAAGCGAAAGCGCTGCTCGAATCGCTGCTGAACGATTTGGCCGAGAGCGGTCGCAAGAAAACGGGCATCCAGCTTAGCGGGAAGCAAGCGGCCGTTCAAGTCGATCCGTTGACCGACTAGGGCTGCGGGGAGCGTTTGCTACAGTGGCGGATTTTTTAACTTCAACCAATTTTGGCTATTTACACCTGTTTTCGGATTGCGATAGGATGGAAGGGATCGTAATCTGGAAGGAGTTTTCCATATGGAATACGGAATGAACAAAAATCGGGACAATTGGAACGACCGGGCGCCGGTGCATGAGCAATCCGAATTTTACGACGTGTCATCGTTTCTTGCTGGCCGTTCGTCTCTCTTGTCGGTCGAACTGGACGAATTAGGCGACGTGGCGGGGAAGTCGATGCTGCATCTGCAGTGCCATTTCGGACAGGATAGCTTGTCTTGGGCCAGGCTCGGAGCGCGGGTGACCGGGGTCGATTTTGCCGAGGAAGCGGTCAAGCTCGCCCGCTCGCTGAACGACAAGCTGGGGCTGGACGCCCGGTTCGTATGCGCGAATGTGTACGATGTGCCTCAGGAGCTGCCGGAGGAGACATTCGACATCGTGTTCACGTCTTACGGCGTACTGTGCTGGTTGCCGGATTTGACCCGATGGGCGGAAATTATCTATGAGAAGCTGAAGCCCGGCGGCACTTTTTATATTGCCGAAGGTCATCCGCTTGCCGATATTTTCGAACTGGTGGACGGAGAGCTGCGCATGGTTTATTCCTATTTCGAAGGCGAAGCGATCGTACTCGATTTCGAGGGCACGTATGCCGACCGGAATGCCAAGATCAACAATACCGTCACCTACGAATGGGCGCATTCGCTGGGGTCCATTGTAACCGCGCTGATTCAAGCCGGGCTGCGGATCGAATTCGTGCATGAGTTTCCTTTCTGTATGTACGAGAAGTTCCCAGGGCTGATGGAGAAAGGCGAGGACGGCTGGTGGAGAATGAAAGGGAAGGAGTATTTCCCGATGCTGTTCTCGATTCGGGCGACTAAGCCGACTGAAGCTTGAACGACCGCTACGTCCCGGTGCGGGGGGAATTGATGCGTATGGAACATAAATCTTTGTACATGGAAACGCTCAGACACTATTGTCCCGAGCTGCCGCTGCGCGAGGTTGAGGCCATCGAGTCCGGTCAAAACAACGATGTGCTGTTGGTCAATGGCGAGTGGATATTTCGATTTCCCAAATATGCGGAAGGGATCGAGCGGCTTCGCTACGAAGTCCGTCTTCTGAATGCCCTGAAGGAGCGGGTGTCGATCCCGGTCCCGGCCCCGGCGAAGTGGAATTTCCAATCCGAGCGGATCGGAAGCGTGTTTGTTGGCTATCCGAGAATTCTCGGGGAACCGTTACTGGACGGGCAGTGGAGGGAACTGGAGCGCGCGGGTGTCCCCACGGTTCGCGGGATTGCCCGGCAGCTCGCCGCCTTTTTGAACGAATTGCACAGCGTGCCTGCCGATGCATTGGGAGAGTCCGGGTCGGAGTATGACGGTTACCGCGAATGGTCGGACTTGTTCGAGCGCATCCGGGCGAAGCTGTATCCTCACATGAACCGGGAAGCGCAGCGATGGACGGAGCGGCACTTTGCGGGCTTTCTCGGCAATGGGTCGAACTTTCGAATAACGCCGGTGCTCGTTCACGGCGATTTCGGGGGCTCGAACATCCTTTACGATCCGGGGCGGCGCGAAATTAGCGGCATCCTCGATTTCGGTTCGTCCGGTCCCGGAGATCCGGCGGTGGATTATGCGGGGTTGCTCGCTTCTTATGGAGAGCCGTTTTTGCGGTATATGATCGAGCTTGATCCGGATATGGAAGGACTGCTGGAGCGGGTGAAATTTTATCAAGGGACGTTCGCGCTGCAGGAAGCGTTATTCGGTTTGGAGAACGACGACCCCGAAGCGTTTCGCGATGGGATCGAAGCGTACAGGTAAACTGTGCGGGGGCGGTGAAGCGGCACGGGGCTTCATGAGGCGCGAGCTGTGACACGGGCGACCGGGTTGATCGGCTGCGGCGCAACAAAAGTTCAGCTTGATTCATGTTTGGGCCATAAGGTAGACGGAAACAGTTATCTTCTAAGGTAACTGTTTTTTTGTTTTTTTCATCAGCCACAAAAATAGGGTTGCAAAAACTAATGACATTAGTTATTATAAAACTAACGATATTAGTTATTTAACTAAGGGGCGATATTAAGATGCAAATTAAACAAGAACTGACCGTTTACCAACTGACGTTTATGCCGCGGATGTTTCCGGTAAATTGTTACTTGGTTGAAGAGGACGATGGCTTGACATTGATCGATGCGGCTTCTCCCATACAGTGCCAAAGGAATTCTTCAAGCGGCACAAACGATCGGGAAGCCGATTACACGGATTGTCTTGACTCATGCGCACGACGATCATATCGGCGCGCTCGATAAGCTGAAGCAAGCGCTGCCCGGCGTTCCGGTGCATATTTCCGCCCGGGATGCGCGGCTGTTGGCGGGCGACGTCACGCTGGACCCGGGCGAGCCGAATACTCCGATTCGCGGCGGCGTGCCGAAGAATGTACGGACGTGCGCCGACGTCATGCTTCAGGACGGCGACCGGATCGGATCGCTGCTGGCTGTGGCGGCCCCGGGACATACGCCGGGCTCGATGGCTTTCCTGGACACCCGTAACCGGGCTTTGATTGCAGGCGACGCGTTCCAGACAAGAGGTGGCATCGCCGTATCGGGTCAAGTTCGGCCTTGGTTTCCGTTCCCGGCGATGGCAACTTGGAGCAAGGAGCTTGCGCTGGAGAGCGCCCGCAAGCTTCGGGAGCATCGGCCTTCGCTGCTCGCCGTAGGGCACGGGAGCATGCTCAGCCGTCCCGAAGAAGCGATCGGCCGCGCCATTGCCGGTGCCGAGCGCAATCTGCTACTCACCGCGAAAAGGAGCGTGTAAAACGATGTCGCCAAGAATCGGTCTCGATCTGCCTACGATCCTGCAAGCCGCGGTTGAAATCGCCGATACCCGCGGCCTGGAGGAAGTCACGCTGGCTTCGCTCGCTCAGAAGCTGGATGTTCGCTCCCCCTCCCTTTATAATCACGTGAACGGATTAAGCGGGCTGCGCAGCAAACTGGCCGTCTACGGCCTGGAGCAGCTTCTGCACGTCATGACGCAGGCCGTTGTCGGGCGCTCGGGAGACGACGCGGTACGCGAGCTAGGCAAAGCCTATGTGGCGTTTGCCCGCGCGCATCCGGGCCTGTACGATGCGACGCTTCGCGCTCCCGACCCGCAGGACGAAGAAGTGCGGCGATTGGCCGGCGAAACGGTCGATCTCGTGGTCCGCGCACTGCAGGCGTACGAGTTGAAGGACGATGCGGCGCTGCATGCCGTACGCGGACTGCGCAGCCTTCTGCACGGCTTTTCGTCGCTTGAACAGCGCGGCGGATTCGGGCTGCCGCTCGATCTCGACGTCAGCTTTCAGCTGCTGCTCGACACCTTTCTTGCGGGTCTGCACGAGATGAAGCGAAGGGCGAAGGCGGAGTCAAAGCCCAATTAAGAGGGAGGAAACCGGTATGAGCTTTATCGGTTGCTCGATCTGCTCGTACACCGGGCCGATATGCCTCTTTTTCCGGGGAATGCAGAAGGCTTACCTTTGCTCGGCTTCGGCTTGTGGCAGGTGGCATTATGGGCTTGTTATTAACCCTTTCGTTTGTAACGGATGTGTTTGGTTAAGAATGAGGAGGCTTACATCTCATGTCGGAGGAGATGGGAGGTCTCCTTTTTACTGGTTTCCAATAACTTGAATTTCCGCTATAATCACAACCATAGGCACTTCGAAAGATAAGGTCGGTGAAAGCATGTTCATTCGGATCAGAGAAGCGGTCCGGAAGAGTTAGGACTGGTCTATCGGATAATGCGCGAAGCGTTCGAAGATATTCGGAGCAAATCGCCCAAGGAGGCGGCACCGCATTTCCCGGGCATCGGGGGAAAAGGGCCGGCAAATACCTGCTCCGATACTGCAAGGAACTTGCTTGCTCAAGCCAGGGTCCTGCAACCCGGATCAGCGTCAGATTGCCGATCCCGGAGCCTCAATCAAAAAAGGAGCTGATAAGATGATTGCAACTTTCGTTCACACGATAACCGGATTATTATCCATGGATTTATACGGGGCGGTTCTTCCCTTGTTAGCGGTCGCTTTCGTATTCATTGCTTTATGTTATTTTATCGATAAAGGTATCCGCAGACAGTCCCGATAAAAGCGCATCATTCGTCAAGTCGTGCTTGCCGGATATCCGGATCGGGAGTATAATGGGTTCTTTAGTCATTCCGATTATATAGAAATAGAGAAGGAGAGAGAACCGTGAATGCTGGGATCGGTTATGGGCTGCTGGCTTACCTTGCCTGGGGCCTTTTGCCGTTGTTTTGGAAAACCTTTATTTCCGTATCCTCAGGAGAAATATTAGGTCACCGCGTCGTGTGGTCCTTCGTATTCGTTGCGCTGCTGCTGTTGATCGGCGGCCGTTGGAAGGCGCTCAAGAGCGCTTTTTCCGAGCGCAAAAATGTTTTGCCGATGGTAGGGTGCTCCCTGCTAATCAGCCTTAACTGGCTTATTTACATCTGGGCCGTCAACCACGACCGCGTGGTCGATCGAGCCTGGGCTATTACATCAACCCGCTGATAAGCGTGCTGCTTGGGGTCTGTTTCTTGGGCGAAAGGCTTCGCGCGGTACAATGGACGGCCATGGGGCTTGCTACGGTCGGGGTAACCGTTCTGACGTTTAGCTACGGATCGGTTCCTTGGGTATCGCTGGCTCTGGCGATGAGCTTCGGAGTGTACGGGCTCGTCAAAAAGAAAATGCGACTCGAGCCGATGGTTAGCCTCGCCGGAGAAACGATCGTCGTGCTGCCTGTGGCTGCCGTTTATTTGCTTGTTGTGGGGATGACAGGCCAATCGACGACATCGTCGTTAAGCACAGGCTACCAGTTGCTGCTGGCAACGTCAGGAGTGGCCACGGCGATGCCGCTGCTGTGGTTTGCCAAGGCGGCTCAAAGGCTGTCGCTGACGACCGTCGGATTCTTGCAATATTTGGCTCCAACCATCAGCCTCATTCTGGGTGTCACTTTGTACGACGAGCCGTTCACGACCGTTCACTTGATCAGCTTCTGCCTGATCTGGAGCGCGCTGCTGCTGTTTACGCTGAGTTCGCTGAAAGGCAGGCTCGCGATGCGTGCGGCGGGTACCGGAGTGCAGAAGGGATGAGCTTCATGGAAGCCGGTTCGACCGTTTGGGTCGGCCGGCTTTTGTTATTAATGATAGAATGTATAAGTTTTCAGCGGAGCTGAACCATTCTATCATTTCAAGAAAAGCTTCCTCTAAAGCACGAATGTATCTTCTTCGAAAGGGCTTCGACAAGAAGCTTTTCTTATTCCTGACCGCTTGCGGCTTACAAAGGAGTAAATATTTGTTAAGATAATGTTAATCCGAAACGAAGGAGTGACTAGCCATGGAAAGACGTCAGTTAGGAAATACGGATATGCAGGTCAGTATGCTTGGATTCGGCGGAGCGGAGATCGGGTTTGAAGGCGCTTCCGTATCGACCGTAGAGCGATTGCTCGATTCGGCGCTGGATGCGGGGTTGAATATAATCGATACGGCGGAATGTTATAGAGGCAGTGAGGAGCTGATCGGACAAGCGGTCGGTTACCGCCGGAAGGACTACTATTTGTTCACGAAATGCGGACATGCCTCCGGCTTTGCCATTCCGGACTGGGACCCGGATCTGCTCGCCCAAAGCATCGACCGCAGCTTGAAGCGGCTGAAGACGGATTATATCGACTTGATTCAGCTTCACAGCTGTTCGGAAGAGCTGTTGAAGCAAGGGGACGTCATTGAGGTGCTTCAGCGGGCGCGCGAGGCGGGAAAAGCACGCTACATCGGCTATAGCGGCGACCGCGAGGCGGCGCTCTATGCGATCCGCTGCGGGGCGTTCGATACGCTGCAGACGTCGGTCAACATTGCGGATCAGGAAGCCGTAGAGCTTACGATACCGGAAGCTGTCCGGCGGGGGATGGGCGTCATTGCCAAGAGACCGCTCGCGAATGTGGCCTGGCGGACCGGTGAGAAACCCGTTTCGGCTTATCATGAGCCGTATTGGGAGCGGTTACAGCGGCTTCGTTACGATTTTCTGCAAGGGGACTTAGAGCAGTCGGTCGAGATCGCGCTGCGGTTCACGCTGAGTATTCCGGGCGTGAGCACGGCCATTGTCGGCACGGCGAACCCGAACCGATGGGTGCAGAACGCAGAGCTGGCGGGGAAAGGCGTCCTGCCGGAAGCGCAGCTGCAAGCGATTCGCAGCCGTTGGCGCGAAACGGCGTCCGGGCAGGACTGGAGAGGGCAAGGGTAAATGCGTCAGGCGTCAAGCGCCCGTTCCGAGCGGGCTTGCCTAAGGGTGATAATGACGATCGCTAAGGCGCAGGCGGCGGCGACCCAGCCGTTGAACATAAAGACGTTCCGCATGCCGTACGCCTCGCTCGCATAGCCGCCCAGAAAGCTGCCGATGATCCGGGCAAGGCCAAGATTCAGAAGCCCGTTCAGCGTCTGGCCGCTCGCCTTGAGCTCCTTCGGCACTTCCTGGTTGATATACATCGCCATGGTGACGGTCAGGACGATAAAGATGAGCCCGTGCAGCAGCTGCGTGGGGAGCACCCAATACGGGTTGTCCGTGAACGAGAAGATGAACCAGCGGGCCATGGCCGCCAGACTCGATAAAAGCAAAATATGCGTCATGCGAACGCGCTTCATAATCTTGGAGGCAAATAGCAGAAACGGGATTTCGCTCAGGGACGAGATAACCATCGACCAGCCGAGCAGCACGCTGTCGCCGCCCATTTCTTTGTAGTACACCGGGAAAAACGTATAATAATACCCCATCGTAATTTGCAGTACCAGATTAATCGCCAGATAGGTGACGAGCTTGCGGTTTTTGAACAGCACCCACACCTGCATCTTGTTGCCGGCCGATTGATATCCCGATACCTTGGGGAACTTGGCCAGCAGCAGCAGCGACACCAGCATGACCGAGGCGTATGCGTAAAACAAATAGCCGATATGATCCTTGGCGATCCAGCCGAAGGTGATGGACATGACCGCGAAGCCGATCGTGCCGCCGAGCCGGATCGGGCCGAACGACCAGCGCTTGTGCTTCTCCAATTCCTCCAGCGTGATGGCGTCGCTCAAGGCGAAGATGGACGTTTGGAAAAACGTAAACAAGCACACGACGACAAGCAAGTACAGGAACGCTTCGGAGAAGGGGAACAGCAGAATCATTGCCCCGCTGCCCGCAATCAGCCAGCCGAGGACGGCGTTTTTCGTCTTGGCCCGGTCCCCGACGGTGCCCCACAACGGCTGTGCCAGCACGGCGACGAACGGACCGACGCTGAGCAGCGCCCCGATCTGGGTCGGCGTTGCGCCGATCGACTGAAAATAAACGGGAATGTACGTCCCGTAAATGGCATTGCCCATGTAAATGACGAAGTAGAACAATAAAAAATACGACATAGCCATCGTGCGATCCCGCTTTCGTTAGCAAAATAAGGAACGACCATAATTATCTCATTCCTCCGGCGGATTGACAATGAAAATCAGGCCCGCGAACGATGCGCAGCCAGCGTATGAACTCGGTGACGAGGTCGTACGCTTTTTTTTGTTGGCTATTGCTATTTTGCGCGTCAATGGATATAATTACAGTCAACTGCATATGTTACAGTAAACTGTAATATGAACACTAAGATGTTATGGGGTGATCGAATGAACGGCTATACGGCCAAGCAAATCACGGAGCTGCTTCAGCAGGACGAACCGGGGATCAACCTGCGGACCGTGCGCTATTATACCCAGATCGGGATCGTTCCTCCGCTTGAACTGGCGGGCAACAAGCGCGTTTACACGGACAAGCACCTGCACTATTTTCGCGCGGTTCTGACGCTTTCCAAGACCGGAGAGACGCTTGCCGCCATTCAGGAAAGGCTGAAGGATTTGCCGTTGGACGAAATAAGGCGGATCGGAGAGAGCATGGACATGTACCGCCCGGAGCGGGTGCTGGAGAACGAGACGGTCCGCATCAGCGACGATGTGTACATCACGGTGGGGCCGCAAACCCCGGGTGAGCTGAAACGAAAAATTATCGCCGCCGTTTCGGACGTCATGAAAGGGGAGAACCGGCTATGATCGCCGCAAGACTCGCAAAGCAAGCCATGGAGCATGAAGAAGGCATGAATCACCTGTGGGTCCGTTTCGAGCTGCCTCGGGCCGGGAGCATCAAGGATGTGCGGCTGACGGTTGACCTGCCACAAGGCGTGCATCGCTCTCCGAATTTGAACGGCTACCCGGAAACCGACTGCGGTGCTATTTTGCTCGGGGATTCGCCGGAGGGTCATGACGTATTTCTTGAGCTGTACACCGAAGAGGCGGCAGCTTGCGGCAGGGCGGATATTGGAATCGCTGTGGAATCCAAGGACGGAGAAACGGAAGTTGTTGCGGTCCAAAGCATTTGCATCTCCCTGGAGCTAAAAGCGGAGGATGACACGGAAGAATGGCCGATTGACGAGGAGGTGGTCGAACGAGTGAAGTCGCTGCAATGCAGGCTTCAAGACAGAGCCGCCGAAAAAGCGCGCGAATTCGTTATTCTCCCGCCGATCGTTAGACAGCGAAGCAGAGATTTCGCGGATTGGGAAAAAAAGTACCGTATCGATTACAGCTTTAACCATCGATAACCGAAGGAGGAAAGTTTCATGCATCTGATTCCATACGTGGTCGAGCAAACCGGCCGAGGAGAGCGCGCGTACGACATTTATTCAAGGCTGCTGCAGGACCGGATCGTATTTCTGACCGGACCGGTCACGGACGAAGCGGCGAATGCGATCATCGCGCAGCTCTTGTTTCTGGACGCGGCTGATCCCGACAAAGAAATCAAGCTGTACATCAACAGTCCCGGCGGCTCGATTGCGGCAGGTCTCGCCATCTACGATGCCATGCGGCTTGTCAAGCCTGATGTGAGCACGTTGTGCATCGGACTTGCCGCATCGATGGGCGCGTTTCTTCTGTCCGGCGGCACGAAGGGGAAGCGCTACGCGCTGCCGAACAGCGAAGTGATGATTCACCAGCCGCTTGGCGGGGCTCAAGGCCAAGCTTCGGACATCGAGATCGGCGCCCGAAGAATACTCAAGCTTCGCGACAAATTGAACGGGCTGCTCGCGGCACATACCGGGCAGCCCTTGGATACGGTCGAACGCGATACCGACCGGGATTATTTTATGAATGCGCAGGAAGCTCTGGCTTACGGCATCATCGATGAAATTTTGTACCGGGACGTTTAAAGACTAGGCTCCGGCCTCCAGTCCCGGACACCGTTGTCTTCGAGAATGCCAAGCGTAACGTCGGTAATGTCCGGATCGCTCAGCAGCATCGCTTTCAAGCGGAACTTAATATCGTCGGCGTCCGCCAGCGTCAAGCCGACGCGGAGCTCTACATAGCCGTCGACGTGATACGTCCGGCCTTCCTGCAGGATGCGGAGCTGGTTAATGTCCCGGACATCCGGGTCGGCCAGCAGCAGGCCGGCGACCCGATCCTCCACATCTTTCGGCGCGGCTACGCCGATCAGACCTACCATATTGTCGTACCCGACCTTGAACGCCACACCGACCATGAGAAATCCGATCAGGATCGTGGCGATTCCGTCCAGCATTTTAAAATCCGAAAGCTGTGTGACGATGACCGCGATCAAGGCAAGTGCCGCGCCCAGCGTCGCAACGATATCTTCATAGAAAACCAGCCGGGTAGGAGGGGCAGATCGACCGACATTCCGAAATGCGGCCGGTATGATCGCAAGTCCTTTGGCTTCCACGCGCGCTTCGCGGACGATTTCTTTCATCGCCTTCCACAGGATGGCGCCGTCGGTCAGGATGGCGATCAGCAGGATGGCAAAGTTCAGCCAAAAATTCGAAGCTTGCGCGGGATGGGCCAGTAGGTGAAAGCCTTCCAGAATCGTTTCGTAAGCCATGAAGGAAACAACCATCACCGCGGCCATGCAGAACAGATTGATCACACGGCCGAAGCCGGTGGGAAACCGCCGGGTCGGCTGTTTTTCCGCGAGCACGCTACCCGCAAAAACAAACCCTTGGTTGATCGCATCCGCTACCGAGTGCATGGCCGACGCGAACATCGCGCCGCTTCCGCTAAGCGCTGCGGCGACTCCCTTGGCTGCCGCGACAGCCGTATTTCCTAACGCCGCCATTAAGGAAGATGTGTTCCCTTTTTTTAGTAAAGCCCATAATCCCATCGTTTGCTCTCCTCATTGTTTTCGAGTTTGATATGCTTGTTGCCGGTTGCGGCCTAGTCGTTCCTAGTGTAGCCCGTTTGTTTCAACGGCAGAAGCGTCGTGGTGAACTCGTTTTTTTACAAGTTCTTATGAACTTATATTACGACCTTTTTCGTTAAACAACAAAGTTCATTTTGAAGCGTTCCCGGCGAAATAACGTCAGGAATGAGAAAGAGAAGGCCGTAGGAAGCTCAAGCTTAGCGGGATGAGCTTTTTGACATTCTCACTACAAAGTCTTATGATGAGTTCAAATGAACTCATTGCCACAAAGGGGCTCGCTTATGGAAACCTTTTATTTGACGAGAAAACAAATGGCCGGCTTGCTGATGTCTCTTGCGGGAAAGAAGGACCGGACGCCGCTAGCCACGCTGCAGGAGGCTTGGGCCAAATCGCACCGGTCGGATATGGAGCACGGCAAAACGCTGGGGGCGTTCGTATCCACCTCGTTGCCGCCGATCTTTGAGAAGCTGATCAAGATGAAGAACACAAGCGAAGGCTTCTCGTTAACCGATATCGTTGCGCTCGGCAATCAGATCGAATACGCGCAGTATTCGGTCACTTCGGTGCAGAATTGGGTGAAGCGGGATTTCAAGTCGCTGATTCCTTCGCCGAGGCTGGGGAAAAAATATTCGATCGACCAAACCGCCATCTTGTTCATGATCGACGATTTGAAGGCGACGCTCGATTTCGAGTCGATCCGCAAGCTGCTGACGCTCGTCTTCAACCGCCCGGAAGACGATACCGACGATGTCGTTTCCCCGCTACGGCTGTACGCCGCGTATTCCTCGATCTTTGAAGAGCTCGACCAGAATAACGACCAAGTGCTGGACTTGTCCGGACACGACAGCGGTCTGCGCAACCACGATCATATGCTGGAGCAGTTAATCAAGCAAAAGGCCGACGAATATGCCGGGACGGTGGACGGATTGAGCGACGGGCAGAAGGAGCTGCTTAGCCATACGATTTTTATCGCTATGGTGTCGGTGCAGACCTCGTATTTTCAATCCTTGGCCAAACGTTATTTGAACGCAACGCTGTTTTTTCAGGATTTGGTGTAGCGATTTTTGCCGTGGTAACTTTAGCTGCAACTCGTTCTCGGACAGGCCCGGCCCGGCAGGCTCGTGCTATAATGTTACCGTGAAGGGAGAGAATTGATCATGCTAACCTTGAGAGCCGCACGGGAAGAAGACATGCCGTGGGTGAATGAGCAGTACCGGGAAGTAGGCTTCGCCGCATCCGATTATGGGAACGAAATCATCGTGATCGCCGAATGGGACGGAGAAAAGGCCGGTATCGGCCGTTTGGTCAATATGGGGCAAGATACATACGAGATGGGCGGCATTTATGTGCAGGAGCGCTTCCGCGGGAAGCAGGCGGCAGGCGCTATCGTTGGTTTGCTGGTGGAGGAAGCCGGGCGGCGGGAGATTCTACACGTCTACTGCATTCCGTTCGCGCATCTGGAGTCCTTTTACAGCCGGTTCGGCTACAAACGGGTGGAGGACGAGTCTGCCGTACATCCCGGGGTATTGAAGAAATATCGATGGTGTCGCACCGAGTATCCGCAAGAGACGATCTTGATGAAGCTGATTCCCTGACAGTCATTGTCAGTGATTGTTTGTTATACTAAGCACAATCAACGGTAAGGGAGATGCAGCAATGACGAAATTCGTTCAACCAATGCTCAAGCCGTTCACGTTACCGAATGGGATCGAACTGAAAAACCGCATCGTCATGGCGCCGATGACGCATTCGGCTTCGCTAGCGGACGGGACCGTTTCGGAGGCGGAAATCAAGTACTATGCGAGACGCGCCAACGGGGTCGGCATGCTGGTCACGGCTGCGGCCGGCGTCACTGCCAGCGGAAGCTTCCCGGGGACGGCGCTCGCCGACCGCGACGAGCTGATTGCCGGGCTCAGCCGTCTGGCTTCCGTCATCAAGAGCGAAGGAGCGAAGGCGGTGCTGCAAATCGTTCACGGCGGACGCAAGTGCTTTCCGGGCGGAGATCTTGTGAGCGCAAGCGCGATCCCGGAAGAAAAGGAAGGGGCTGCGGTGCCCCGCGAACTGACCGATTCCGAGATTACCGGAATCATCCGGGCGTTCGGCGAAGCGACCCGGCGGGCAATCGAAGCCGGGTTCGACGGGGTCGAGCTTCACGGGGCCAACGGATTTCTCATTCATCAGTTTTTCTCCCCGCATTCCAACCGCCGAACCGACCGCTGGGGCGGAACGCTGGAGAAGCGCATGACGTTCCCGCTGGAGCTGATCGGCGAAGTGCAGCGGGTCGTGCGCGAGCATGCGAAGGAGCCGTTCATCGTCGGGTACCGGCTTTCCCCTGAGGAACCGGAATCGCCGGGGATTACGATGGCGGATACGTTGGCTTTTGTCGAGGTGCTCGCGGGCCGGGGACTCGATTATCTCCATATCTCGCTCAATGATTTCCGCTCCGTTCCCCGCCGCGGGGCGGACGATTCCCGAACCCGCCTGGAGCTCATTCAGGAACTGGTCGGCAACCGGGTCCCGGTGATCGGTGTGGGAGCAATTCGCACCGCCCAAGACGCCGCGCAGGCGCTGGAGTCGGGAATTCCGCTCATTGCGATCGGCCGCGCGCTCATCATCGAGCCGGATTGGGTTGCCAAAGTGGCGCAAGGACGCGAGCAGGAGCTTCGCGTGACACTGTCCAAGAACGATCAGGAAAGCCTCGCCATCCCGGATTCGCTCTGGAGAATGATTTTGGCCGTTCCGGGCTGGTTCCCGGTCGAAGCCGAAGCGTAGAAAGTAAGCTTTCATCCAATCGGTTACAAGCTCCCCATTCTTTTGGAACGGGGAGTTTTTTGATTGACAATCGGGATTGTTTTTCTCTATAATTTCGACTAATATCAAAGTCAAATTAAAAGGTGAAAAGCGACATGTCTCCTCGTACCAGAGAACAAAACGAAGAAATTCGGAAGCAGCGCAAACAAGAAATTTTGCAGGCGGCGATCCGCGTGTATGTCGATAAAGGGTACTCGGCATCCGAGATGGGGGATATCGCGAGTCAGGCTGGGCTTGCGCATGGGCTGGTCTACTATTATTTCAAAAATAAAAAGGCCTTGTTCCGCGAGCTTTATGAAGTCATGATGGAGGAATCCAGACAGTTTACGAAGACCTTCTTCGAACAAGAGGGGTCTGTGTTTGAGTTGTTCAAGAATTATGCTCACATCGTATGTGAGCGTGTCTTGGAGGATCCTGCAATACCGCGATTTTACATGCGGATTAGTTTGGATTTACAGCACTTGTATACGCCGGAAGAGTTTTCTCCATTCGAGTGGGTGAAAAACTTCATGAATCCGATGACTCTAGCGATTGAAAAGGGGATCGGGCAGGGCACAATTCAACAAGGTGACGCTAATCTGATGGCTATGCAGTTCTGGGGTTCTGTATCCCAGGGGATGAATTATCTGGATCAGGTACAGCAGGAACTTATAGCGCAGGGGATTCCGGAAACGGCACGGAAAGAGCAGTTAAAGAAGATTTTGGATCAGGTGGTCGAATCGTCCGTTTCCTTGTTTAAGCCTCAATAAATTTTTTTACTTTTATTATTGACTTATATGTCAATCAAAAATATGATGGCAATAAGGAGAGTGATTGGTTATGGCTACGATTCGCAAGGAAATCATGATTGAGGCTACACCGGAGCAAGTGTGGGATGCGGTGCGTGATGTCGGCGCGGTGCATCGGCGCTTCGTACCCGGCTATACCGTGGATACATGTCTGGATGGCGATTACCGAATTCTCACCTTTGCGAACGGAGCGGTCGTGCGTGAGCTTATCGTTGCCGTGGATGACGAGGCGCGTCGGCTGGCGTATGCAGTAGTGGAAGGAAGCATGCCGCTTGTGCACCACCATGCGTCGTTCCAAGTCTTTGCCGAAAATGATCGCCGCAGCCGGCTTGTTTGGATCACCGACTTTTTGCCTCATGGGCTCGCAACGGAAATTCGAATACGCGTAGAACGGGGAGCCGAAGTGATGAAACAAACGATTGAGGCAGAAGTTAAAGCGGATAGCTGATGTCATAAAAAGGAGATGAAAAATATGAAAATATTGGTGATCGCAGCCCATCCGAATTTGCAGCAGTCGCGAGTCAACAAATGCTGGATAACGGAATTGCGCCGGCATCCCGATCAAGTGACGGTGCACGAATTGTATGCAGCGTACCCGGATAAAACCATCGACATCGAGCGCGAGCAAGCCCTGATCGCCGAGCATGATCGGCTTGTTTTGCAATTCCCTCTTCAATGGTACAGCACGCCATCGCTGCTAAAGCAATGGCTGGATGAAGTCATTACAACGGCCTGGTTGTTCGGACCCGGCGGCAGGGCAGTGGCAGGTAAAGAACTTTTGCTTGCCATCTCCATCGGAGGTGTAGAAGCGTCTTACCAGGCAGGAGGCTTGATCGGTTACACCATCAGCGAACTGACCCGGCCCTTGCAAGCCCTCGCTAACCAAATCGGCATGACGATGCTCCCGCATTTCAAATTGCACGGTGCGGTACAAGCAACGGACGAGCAGATCGAAGACAGCGCCAAACAGTACCTCCAATACATCTTGAATCCTGAACTCGATCCCCGAATAGCCAGACAACGAATGCTGGATGAGATGAAACAAAAAATGAAGGCGGCTCAGTAATCCTTAGACCACGGACTCCTATGTTCGTGGTGTTTTTCTATTGTTGTCATTGACACTCCGGTGCGGGATAAGAGGATGTTATTATTTTTAACGCGATATTTGATATAATGGGATTCCAGCTCACCGCAGAATTGGCATGCACAATATAATAAATGAAGAAGGTGGACGCGATGAAATCCGATTTTCAGGAAGTAAAATTATCCGAATTAAGCGATATTCAAGTTGATTATTTTATCGGGCCGTCAAAGACCGTGGAATATCGCGATATAATGATTATAAAATACTCGGGCGAGTACGGCTTCGGCTCGGCGGGGAACAGCGATGCGGTATATATGAAAGCGATGGGCCGGGCGGCGCTGGAAGCCTGGAAGCCGGATGCGATTATTCTGGACTGGTCCGATCTGAAGTACGAATGGGGAGATATGCTGGAGATGGTGCTGGATATCGATATCGGCTGCTGCGAGCCTGCTCTGCCCATGGCTGTTATTGTAGGCCCGCCTTGCGAGGAGGCCGTAAGGACGCTCCTGCTTGGAATTGACAGCGAGGAAGAGCTGGAAACGATCGAATGGGTGTTCAAAAATAAAGACGAGGCGATCGATTATATCGAAAAGCAATTGCAGAAAGCAGGGTCCTAACAAATGAATACTTACGCTGCGATGCTGCGCGGAATTAATGTGAGCGGACAAAAAATTATTAAAATGGATCGTTTGAAAAGCATTTGAATATTTTACTAAGTTCTGTAACTTTTTCCTTGGTTATTGCGTTTGGTATATGGGCACGGTTGGAACATAGCCGCGGCCCAGCTGCGAACGGGAATCTAATGATAGGAGAGTCTGGATGCTTATGTTAACGATGACGACGGAAAGACTTCTCATTCGGGAGTATAAGGAAAGCGATTTCGATGAACTCAAGGTGCTGCTTTCCGACCCTGAGACGATGCGTTTTTGGCCCCAGCCTTTTGACGATGATCAAGTCCATAATTGGCTGGAAAGAAGCATTCGGAACTATCGGGATTTGGGGTATGGCAGATGGGGTGTCTTTCTGAAGGCGAATGGGAAGTTCGTCGGTGACTGCGGCTTCTTGAGGTACAAAATTATAGATCGCTTCGAAAGCGATCTGGGCTATATCATTCACCATCATTACTGGCATCAAGGCTATGGGTACGAAGCGGCCAAGGCTTGCTTGGAATACGGTTTCGGTTCATTGCAATTCGACAGTATATGCGCCAATATGGCGCACGACCATCTGGCCTCGCAGAAGGTGGCCGAAAAATTGGGGATGAAGCAGGAAGCGCAGTTTACGAATCCGCGGAACCGGGATTTGCTGACCTATGTATACCGGATAAGTAGAAATGAAGCGTCTGGCAAGGAAGAAAATTAAGTTGAAAAAGCAATAATTTGCGATGTTCACGGCAATGGGGAGGGAGTCTGCAATTGTTCAAGTTTGGGGAGACGCCACCGATCCGGTTAATCAAGGTTTTGTTTTATACGGGATGGATTCCGATAGCTTATAAAGCCGCTCTATTCGGAGAAGAAATCTATAGCACAACTACCTATATGACAACGGTTAAAGAAGGATATTTTGACACGGTCAAGGCGGTAAACGATCTTCCAAAAGGAATTGCGTACGGCGTTGTCGCGTTTGTGGTAGTCGTTGTGATATGGAAGATTTTTTGCGAGATTTTGCTGATCGTTTTGCGGTTTTTCGAATCGAGAAAATGAGTAAAAAGCCCGTAAATGAACGAATGGGTTGCACGAATGAAATGATGCAGTACAATAAACGTGTTTAAAAGTTTAAACCTGTAAGGTGATGGCGATCAAAAAGCACGAGTGTACGAACAAAGAGGTTATTCTCGAAAAGTTCAAATTAAGCACACCGATCTTCCAAGCTTTAGGCGATGTCAACCGGCAGCAGATCATTGCGCTTCTGCTGGAGCTGAACAGCTTGAATGTCAATCAAATTACCGAGCGTATGGATATTTCCAGGCCTGCGATTTCTCATCATTTGAAAATTTTAAGACAGGCCGATCTGATCGACTTCGACCGCAGCGGCAAAGAGAAATATTATCGTTTAAGTAAAAATTTGCGCGGTTCGCTGCAGTTGATTAAAGATTTGATCGTCGCAGTGGAGGAAAGCAACTAATTTTTTTTTGATTTATAAGTTTGTAAGTTTAAACCTAATAATATAAAGAGGGTGGCGTGAATGAATGCAGTCGTGTTTGGAGGCAGCGGATTTATCGGGAGTCATACGGTGGAGCAATTGGTGTTGGCCGGACATGAGGTGACTGCGGCCGTTCGCGAGCAGAGCGATACGGCTTTTTTGGATAGACTGGGGTGAACGTTGTCCGGGTTGATTTTTCCGATTCGTCGTCCATTGCTGCAGTCATTTGCGGATATGAGATCGTCTATAATTGTACGGCGGATGCTAAGCTGCACACGGTGATTGACACGGAAGCCGAGGTGGAGGTCAAGCTGACACGAAGGCTATCGAAGCGGCCGCTTCCCAAGGAGCTGAACGTTTTATCCAGTTAAGCACGATTGTCATGTATGATTTTCGGACAGGAGATCCTATCGACGAATCCTACGTGACCGTGCCGGAATATCCGATCCAAACGTTGGCCGTGAAGAGGGAGGAAGTGGTCCGGCAAGCCGGGCGAGAAACCGGATCGAGACGATTCTGCTGCGTCCGGCCAGCACGATTGGGGCCCGCGATCTTTCGTCGTTCTTCTCCAGGCTGTACCGGGCGCACGTACACGATCAATACCCGGTCTTCCGAGACGGCTCCGGCCGGGTTTCGCTGATCGATACGCGAAACATCGGACGGGCGATGGCATGGCTCGGGTTCTTGGATATGAACGGTCAAGCGGACGACGCTTACCTGTTAAAGGGATTCGACACGACTTGGGGCGGACTGAAGGCCGAGATCGATCGCGCCGCCGGAAAAGCTGCCGCAACGATACGGATTCCGGATAGTCCGACAGAGGAGCAGCTGGCTCAGCTCCATTTGACCCCTTTTGCGATAAAAAGCTTCACCATCAACCGGTTATGGAACGATAGTAAAATTCGCCGGCAAGGCTTTGCGCCCCGCTATTCTCTGACCGATGCCGTAGATGCCGCCGTCCGGGACTTGATCCGCCGGAACGGGAGCAGCTTTTAAATATCGCTCTTAACAAGGTTCAAAGAACATGATAAACTTCCTTTGTGAACAAAGATGGGAGGATTTACCTATGCTGCCTGCGGATATTTTTTGGAGACCGAGCACTGGGATCGGTTATGAACACCTTAAATTCAGAGAAGAAAACAATCAAATTA
Source organism: Paenibacillus tyrphae (assembly GCF_027925525.1). Lineage (GTDB taxonomy): Bacteria > Bacillota > Bacilli > Paenibacillales > NBRC-103111 > Paenibacillus_G > Paenibacillus_G tyrfis_B. The sequence continues at coordinate 19,678 of NZ_BSDJ01000051.1, forward strand.
TCATAGATAGTATTGTTATCGGAAGTCAAAATAGCAATGACATCTTCAGAGTGAAATATGATATCGTGCTCGATAAAAGTTGGGTCACCAGATCAGTCACAATTCGTTACTTGGGAGAAGATCAAGGGTTGAGTCTCTCGTCCGACGGCAAGGGGATCTGGAAAGATGAACAGGGACAAGTCATTCCCGAATTATTAGGCTGTGTGGATATTGATATTTCATGCACTCCCTTTACGAATACACTTCCGATCAACCGATTGCCGCACGAGCCAATGCAGCAGCAGGAGATCCAAGTGGTCTACATTTCCGCCGCCGATTTGAACTATAGACAGGTTAAGCAGAACTATACCTTACTGGAAAGCGGGAAGGATTCGTCTATATTTCGATATCACAGCGGGAATTTTAAGGAGAATATTACGGTCGATTCAAACGGAATTGTAGTGATTTATCCGGATTTATTTTATCGTGAGATGGGGCCAGATGCACGATAAGAAGGTCCATAACAAAAAGCCCCGGAAAGGGGCTTTGTATGTTTCATCCGACAGCCGGGACTAATAGTTTAGCACGTTCTTGGACCACTCGGCGTATCCTTTGGAGGATTTCTCTTTTGCGATTTTGGCGTATTCGTCGGCTTTTCCGATGCTATTTAAATATTCGTTATTATCGCTTGCTTTTTTGTCCCGGACATATTTATCGAGATAATCCAAAGCAAGCTGATAATGTCTGGTGCTCTCCCGGTAATCGGATAGGATGAACCTCATCTGGCTCGTATCGATACCATACTTATTGAAATCGTCATAGACGTTTTCCGTCGTTTCCTTCGTTAGGTTTGTTAGCGTTTCATTGGCTTTGAAGTAGCTTGTCTTGGCAATGGAAAGTAAGGAGGAAGCCTCCGCTTTCGATGCATTCATGGCATCGGCAGTAAGCCGTATGGTAGTGCGGGCGGAATCCAGCGATTCGCCAAGTGTCTGCAGTTTCAAGTATAGCTCGGCAGCCTCGGCATATTTTTTAAGCTTCTTTACATCGTTTTGCTGCTTCGTGGCCTCGGATTTGTCCGCTGCTGCAGGAGGTGCCGCAGGAGGCTCGGGGAGCTTGACATCCACCTGATAAGCGTCGCCGTCCCATGTCACGGAAGCCCCGAGCTGCCGTAGCAAAGAAATCGGCACGAGTGTGTTGCCGTCATAGATCATGGCAGGCACTTCGCCCGCTTCGAGCGGCTTCCCGTTTGACGTTACTTTCACGATCGGATTTCCTTTGTAATCCCCGTTCAATCCGGAGGCGTTCACGGCTCCGGCCATCAGGATTAGGGTGGCGGACAATACCGCAATCTTCTTCTTCATGGATTTCCCTCTCTGATTCCCCATCGACTGGTGGATTGGCTAATTACTGGATAAAAATACTAATTATCTATATTTTCAGCGGGTTTGTCCAATGACGGGCCGCTAACTGACGCGGTAGAGTAGATACATTTCGTACAAGGAAGGGGGATCGGCGTCAGCTTTGACGCTGTTCCTCTTTATTTTGAGTGACGATATATCTATGCCATTTATTATCAGCGGCCGATGTGATATATTAGGTCTTGCCTAATAAAGTTAGGCGCTGCCTAATCTTTGGGTTCGGAAAGGGGAAGGCTTATGCTGGTGTGGATGTTAAGAAAGATCATGATGGAGCGGGGCATCCGAACGGGGGCCGCACTGGCCCGGCTGTTAAAAGAAAAAGCAGGCTACGAGCTGTCCGCCCCTTCGATCAGCGCCCTGCTGACCGGCCAGCCCAAGCAGATGAAGACTGAGACGCTGGACGCTTTATGCACGGCTTTGGACTGTACCCCGAACGACTTGTGGGTGCATACGCCGTCGCAAGTCAGAAGCGCATCCTTATAAATGAAAAGAGGCGTTAACACTACGGCTGAAAAAACAATCCTGCCGTTCGGCGACCCGGTTCTTCGCAAAAAAGCCAAGCCGGTGGAAGAGGTAAATCCGAGAATCCTTAAGCTGCTTGACGATATGGTCGATACGCTGTATGCCGCAGAGGGCCGGGCGGGGCTTGCGGCGCCGCAGATCGGATTTTTGCGTAGGGTGATTGTGATGGACTGCGGCGACGGACTTATTGAGCTCATCAATCCGGTCATGCTGGACATGTCCGGAGAGCAGGTCGGGCCGGAAGGCTGCCTGTCGTTTCCCATGCATTCCGGGTTCGTGAAGCGGGCCAATCAAGTCAAGATCAGCAGCTTGAACCGGCAAGGCGAGACGTTCGTTCTCGAAGCGGAAGGGTACCTTGCGCGCTGCATTCAACATGAAATGGACCACCTGGACGGGGTGCTCTACATCGACCGGATAGAAGGGAATGCGCTCATTCACGACGAGACGGGGCGCAAGGTCAATGTGTTCGACATTATTCGTCTGTCCAAGCCTGAGCATTAAAGAAGCGGAAGTACCCAAAAAGAAACAGCCCGGACTTGAGGTTCAAGCTCGGGCTGTTTCGCGTGGTTTACCTTTTTCTCATCTCGAAAAACTCGCACAAGTCTCTGCGGTGATAAGCGACATCGCTGACCCCGGACTGAATCACGACCGTGTCATTGTCGAAGCGGGTGATAATACCGCCGGAACCGACCACATGGTCGTCTTGAAAAACCCGGATCGATGCTTCGCGTTCCATCGCCTCCTGGAAATCCGCATCGGTTACCAATCTATGATTGCGTGCCATTCTTGTTCTCCTTCGTCGTTAGGCTGTATCCATTGTACCATATTTGCGAAAAACCATCAGAATAGGCCATGGTGCAGCGCGTATCCGGTCTTGGCGGTGAAAAGGGCATCGGGAGTGGCATGCTGTCTTACCCGGAAGCATAAAGTTTAGAAAGACTCCGAATCCATCTATCAAGGAGCGGATGGCCAATGTCAACGGTCGTGCATACGATGCCTGCGTTAATCCGGCACGAGACAGATATGCAAATGTTCCGTCAATGCTTGTCAAGTCTGGAGCGGGCCGAACGGAGAGCCGTTCTTGTGCTGCATAATCAAGGCATGCTTACGAACGACCGCTTGCTGGCAATGGTAAGCTCGTTTGAACTGGATACGCATATGATCGGCGGCGGGGAGAACGTCGGCATTCCTGCGGCCAGACAGGCTTGTTTTGAGTACGTTTGGGAGCATTTCCCGGATTGCGCATACCTAACCGAAATTCACCCGGATATGCTGTTTCCTGCGGATTGGACGGCGCCGCTGCAAGCTTTCCTGCAGACACGGCCAGAGGAGCCGTGCGTCTGTCCGGGGATATTAACGGCCGCCGGAGAATGGCATCCCGAAGGGAAGGGCGTGCGCAGCGCAGCCGTTCCGGGTTCGATCCCGGAGCTGCTTGCTCTGTTGGTCGAAGTTCAAAGAGAGGAAGTGGCCGAGGGATTCGTCCATCCGGTCATGCACCGGTCCAAGGCTCTGCGGACGGTCGGCGGGTATCACTTGGAGGATTTGCGGGGAAAGCAGGGCTACGAAGACGATTATTTGCTGCTCGCTTACTATCACGAGCTGAGACTGCCCAAAGGCTGGAGGCCGAAGGCGGATCTTCGTTCCCGCGTCTTTCATTATACGATGGCACAGCGCATGGATTATAGCGATTTGAACGAACAAGCCGGGTTGAATCTGCAAGGGCTGCTGCGGCGTTTTGGAACCCAGGGGCTTTACGATCTGAAAAACATCCATGCTTTGTCCAGTTTTCCGATAGGAGGATCTGTATGAACGTGGTGTTTTTCGGGGAACCCGGCGGGGAAGAGGAAGCAGGGTTTCCGCTGCTGCCGGATTGGCAGGTGCTTGTCGTTTCCGCGGGGAAGAAGTCCGGGAAGAAGAACGGCATCTCCTATGTGCCACTTTCAGCGGTTAGAGAGCTGGAGCCGTCGCATGGGGTGGCCGTGGTGTCCCATCCGTATTGGATGCCCTTCCTTCGGCAGTGGAAGCCTTATGCCGTGATCGGGCTCGCTTACGGTGCGGATGCTTCTTCAGATGCTTCCTTTCATTATTATCGGAAGGCGCTGAACAGGTTCTGCGATGCGGTCTTGACCGATTCGGAAGAGGCCATGTTGGACTTGAGTCTACGGGGCATTCCGGCCTTTCACTCGCCCGGACCGCTCGGGCTGAGCGAGGGTACGGCGATTGCCGAGCGCTGCGCTGAGCTTGTGGGCTTGTGCAAAGCGAATGCGGACGTTTACGATTTGAGGCGGTCTATTCAGGAGCTGGCAGCGCACAAAAGAACGGAACGGACGGAGGGGCTGCTTGAAGCCATCGAATGCGAGCCTCACAATGAAGCTCTCATCACGCTTGCCGCTCGTTATTTGTACGCGGAAGGACGGCATAGCGAAGCGGAGTACTATGGCTTTCAAGCCTTTGGCCGCTGTGTCGTGGCGAGTGGAAGCCGCTGCCTCTCTCTTTACCGCTGGATTGCGATGGTCCAGGCCCGGCAAGGCAAGACCGAGGACGCTTTGAACAGCTTCGGCGTTACGGCGATTCAAGCCGAAGACAAGGCCCGCTACCAGCGGCTGCTTGCCGCTTACGACCAGCAGCTGCATGCTCTGGTTTGCGCAGACATTTGCCGGGAGAACGGGGATATGGCGTATGCTTTGGAATTGCTCGAACGGCACCCTACGCCTTTTGACCGTTCCATCCGTTATCAGCTTTACAAAGAAACAGACCAGTATTCGAAAGCGCTGGATCTGCTTGCTCAGGACCGTCCGAAGGAGCTGGCAGTGGAACGGGAGAGGTGGCTTCTGCTCGGAGAGCAGGAAGAGCAGGAAGGCTGCGTGCCGCAGGCCGTTTCTTTTTATTTGAAAGCGGCTTGCATCGATCAGGAGGTGATTTCGAACATCTTGCGCTTGGAGATGGTGGAACGTTTTCTGGCTGCCTATTCTTAAACGAGGTGAGGCTTCATGCGGCCCGTTCGCAAAACCGAAAATAATCGCTTGACGGCGATGATGCAGGTTCGTAACGAAGAGAATCGTTTTCTGGAAGAAGTGCTCCAAGACGTGAGCGAGTATGCGGATGAGATCGTCATCGTAGACGATGCGAGCACGGACCGGACGGTAGATATCTGTCTATCATTCCCCAAGGTGAAGGAGGTGGTGCGCCTGACGGAGCGGCATTTTTCCCGGGAATGGGAACTTCGCTCCCTGCTCTGGAGAGAAACCTGCAAGTACGGACCCGACTGGGTGCTGGCTATCGATGCCGACGAGGTATTCGAATCGAAATTCAAACGGACGGTCCGGCAGCTTATGAACCAGGACACCTACGACTGGGTCGCATTTCGGATGTACGATTTCTGGGGCGGACGAACGCATTACCGCGAAGACGAGTACTGGCAGCTGCACAAGCGGCATACGATCATGCTGCTGCGCAATTTGCCGGGTTTTCCTTATTACTACTTGCAGCACGATCATCACGTTCACCGGGTGCCGCTGTCGTACGGAGCGCTTCCGGGCCTGCTATCGGATATCCGGGTGAAGCATCTCGGTTGGGCGGGCAGTGAGGAGGAGCGCCGCAGGAAATACGAACGATATAAGCAGATGGACCCGGAGGGCATCTGGGGAAGCCAGGCCCAGTACGAATCGATTCTGGATGCCGATCCCCATCTGGTCGAATGGAAGGAGGAGGACTCTTGAGCAGCGTCGCCATTTTGACGCATAGCTTTTTGGACGCGTATAACGGTCGTATCGATAAAATTTACGGGGGCGGGCTTGAGAGGTACCTTTACGAGCTGTGCCTGCTCATACGGAAGCTGGGCGTGGAACCGGAAGTGTATCAGTTGGCGTTCCGCGAGCCGTTCGAGACACGGCTTAGGACGACCGAGCTGGCTGGGATGAAAGTGCACGGATTGTTTTGCGGACAGATCGAGAAGGTGGCGGAGCTCTTCGGGGAGATGTCCCGCAAAGCAAACGCTCCGATTATTTACGCGAGCTGCATCTGGCATCCGATCCGCTATGTGCCGGGGTCCCTTGGCATATGTCACGGCATCAATTGGGACCGGACGGACCTGGTGACCAGCGCCAAGACGCAAGTGGCGGATAACGTCCAGCGCGCGTTAAACGAACTGTGGCGCATTGTGTCGGTCGACTCGCATTTTTTGACTTACTGCCGGTCGGTCTGTCATTATTTCGATCCACTCAAGGTGGAGCTGATCCCCAATTCCGTCGATACGAGCCGCTTTTACCCCGGGGAGCGCAAAGAACAGGGCCGCACAGGCTTGAAGGTGCTGTTTCCCCGCCGAATCAGCCACGAAAGAGGCATTCTTCCCATGATGGTCGCAGCCGATGCGTTGTTAGAGCGGTTTCCGGATCTTCAAATGCAGTTCGTCGGAGAAACGATCGAGGACGCCGACATATGCCGGGCATTTCTGTTCTGGTTATCCTGCCACCCGCATCGGGCAAGGATCACGCATGAAGTCAAGTCGTTCGACGAGATGAGGCTCGTCTACGCTGACGCGGATATCGCCGTCATTCCGACCGTGTATTCCGAAGGAACGTCGTTGTCCTGTCTCGAGGCGATGAGCTCCGGGCTGCCGGTGGTTGCGACCAACGTTGGAGGACTAAACGATCTTATTCTGGATGGCTATAATGGTAGGCTGGTGCCGCCTTCGGCCGAGCGGATCACTGCGGCGCTTGTTGAGCTGATCGAGGATCGGGAGATGCGGAAGGCTCTGGGGATTCGTGCTCGGGAGACTGCGCGCTGCTTCGACAAGAACATATGGGCCAGCCGGTGGGAGCGGGTGCTGAAGGAATATTTGCGGAAGGATGAGGCCATATCCTAGAAAAGCCGGAGGAATGCATATCCGTTCGAAGCGATGTGACAAAAACGCAAGGAGAATCGACAAACGTTCCGTTCATACAAAAAGGCGACACCTCCCGCCCGTTGACAGAGGGTCGCCTTTTTATGCGGATAGCCATAGGGACAGCTTCAGCCACTCGGCTTTTTCCAGCGGTTGACCTAGCCGCTCGAATGCGAGCGACTGATACGCTTGCGCCAGAATAAGCCGGGGCAGCGGCCAATCGGGAAGCCGGTCTTGGACTTGGCGCAGCGCGGCGTCAGCCTCCTTCCAGCGCTGCAGTGCGCCGCAAAGTAATCCGTAGGCGCACAACTCCTGCGGAGATAGCCGATCCCGGTTACACCGGGAAAGAATGGCTTGAAGCGCGAGATCGGGAGCTTGCACAACAAGCTGGAGCAAAGGCGGGCGAAGCAGACCGGGAAGATGCCGGAGCGCTCCCCCGGATTGGCGGAGGTAACAAACGAGCCCGTCCCAGCAGGCCGACTCCAGGAAGACCGTGCAGGCGGTAAGGAAGGTGCGCTCATCCGCAGCAGCGGATTCGTCCCGGACAAGCTCCTGCCTGTCATCCTCCTTGGCGGCGGACAAATCGAATTGGACAGCCCAGCGGAGCAGCTCGATATCGAGCGTTTCCTCTTTCGGTTCGTTCAAACCTTGTAATTCGGCCAAAACACCGGCTTTGTCTCCTTGCTTGCAACGTAGCAGCCACTGACTGAGGCGAAGGGACAGTGGATTCAAGCTCGCGAGGACTGGTTCGGGTGCCCACTCCCGGATTCGCTGTGCAAGTGGCAGCTCGTTGTATCGAAGCAGGCAGCGGACCGCTTCCGTCCATTGCTGCGGCGTCAGTTCCGTCTGCCAGCTTCGGATACAGTACAGCAATTCGGCCCAGCGGCCTTCGGCGGCGGTCAGCTCAAGCCAGCGCCGCCAAGCCGGTTCGTACCGGGGGAACGAATCCAGTGCTTGACGGTACGAGCGAAGGGCTTCGCCCCGATTCAGCAGCTTCTCCTGTAATTGGCCAAGCCGGTGTGCCGTTGCAAAGCTTCCGGAGCCCGTCTGGCTTGCGTAAAGCCCGGAGCAAGGCGTCTGTAAGAGGGAGCATTCGTAAGCCTTGCGGGCGAGTCCGTACTCGGTTCGCTCTACGCAAAGGTCCCCGAGGAGATCCCACAGATCGGTAAAATCGGGAAATAAGTGAAGTCCTTCCTCCACAAGCCGAAGCGCTTCGTCATAGGATCTCCGCACCCGGAGCAGAAGAGCGGTCTTGAGCAGCAGATCGGGATAAAATCCGCATGAGGGTTCGAGCGATTGTAGCAGCGGGAGGAACATTCCGATGGCCTCATTGTACTGTTCCATATGAATATATTCCGTTCCCAGCGCATACTGAAGCCTCGAATCCCCCGGGGTTTCCGCGAACGCTTTGGCGAGAAGGGCCGTGTTGCGCTGCGGTTTTCGTTTCTGCCGGACCCTGTCCTCCAAATAACCGTAGTGACGAATCGTAATGCGGCTTGGAATGGGGGTCAAATGTCTTTTCAACAAGGAAGGCACGATATCTTCGTGGATTTTCCCGCTGTAGCGCAAATCAGGCAAATTCCGAAACAACCGGCAGCACGAATCGGTGAAGCTGAGATATTCCGTGAGCTGTCCGTAATAATTAACAAAACGTAAGGCATATGCGAAGGCGTCGGGACGACACAGCGACTCGGACAGCAACGGCAGGCATTCGGGTGTAAGCTCCTCATCGGCATCCAGCACCAGAATCCAGTCGCCCGACGCCGCGTCCAGCGCCTGGTTTCGCGCTTTTGAGAAATCGTCCTCCCACTTGTGGGTATAGACGCTTGCTCCGAATTCCCGGGCGATGGCCGCGCTGCGGTCCGTCGAGCCGGTATCGACGACGACGATCTCCGACGCGATTCCGGCAACCGAAGTCAAGCTGCGGGGCAAAAGCTCTTCTTCGTCTTTCACGATCATGCATATCGACAGGCGAGGGCTAGACAGAGAGCGATCCCTCCCGCTCCGGCAATCCCTCGTCGAAGGGAAGCGACAGTATGGCGTTCTTAATCAATTCCGGCTTCGGTTCCTGCCGCAACAGACGGTTCAAGTGAAGTTCGGCATTATGAGATAGATCGTATACCATCTGGAGCACCGAATCGCATTGGAAGTCTTTTTCCAATGTTCGCTGCTTCTCCTCCCATAGGGACACAAATTCGTGGTAGACGGGATATTTTTTTTGAGCATGAAGAATACGCGCCTTCTTTGCCGTCTCGCTCAACGATTGCGGGGAGTCTGGCCGCAGAGGAGGAAGCCAGTCGTTCGGCAGCCCATTTTTGAAAAAGTGTTCCCTCCATGGCTCCCCGGATTCAGGATCCCCGGCTGACGGCCCGGTCAAAAGACGGCTTTCAGCGGCGATGTTCAGCAATGCCTGTTTTTCGTCCTCGTCCACTCCATCCGTCAAAGCCCACAACTGTGTCAAGCTTTCCAGCGCCTGGTAACAATGGGTCCGGTAAAGGACCTTGGCAATATCGGCTCGCTGCTCCCGGAGGCGCAGCTTGAATGATTTCTGGATTAACGCCATCAGCTCATGCTGCTTCTCGGCCGTCCGATACAGACGGAACAAGCGATAGAGGGAACGGAGGGCACCCGGCTGCTGTTGAAAGGAGGTAAGGTAGGCTTGCGCCGCTTCGTTGTCTTGGGCCATGGACTCGCATACGAGACCCAGCAAGTAGTAGGTGGTATGGGAGCCGACACCCGCTTCCGTGTGGTAGCCTTTCGGTTCCGAGTAATGAACCGCTTTTCGGAAAGATTGCTTGGCGGCGTGAAAATCTCCAACCGTCATCTGGTAGCAGCCTTTGTAATGATACAAGTCGGTATAGTCCGGATATAGAGCAATCCCGCGGTCACAGCAGTCGATCGCTTCCTTCAGCCGGTTCATTGCCGCGTAACAACGGGCTTCGCACTTATACAGCAGGTGGGCGTAGTTGGCCATCGGATGTGCATACCGGATCGATTGCTGAAACGCATTCAACGCTTCTTCCACCTGATTATTCTGTAAATATTCGATCCCGATGTTATACAGATGGAACGAATGCTGAGGATGCTCTTCCAGCTCTTTTTTCAACAAGGCGAGATTTCGCTCCGTCTTGTTCTTGCTCGCCCTGATATGGGCTTGGTATCCGTAGTGATGCACCCGGATATCCGTCATGACAAAACGCGCTCCCGGGTTTACCTGTTGAATGTTTTCGGCGATCTGCTCATGGATTCTTCCGCTGAAACGGTACCCCGGCAAATTCCGAAACATGCGGATTGTAGGATTGATACTGGCGTTCAGCTCCCGGTCGCCGAAATGATTGATGATTCGCACAAAAAAAGCATCCGCCTCGGTGCAGTCGGCCCAAGTCAGCAGTTCCACTTTGCTGTCATCATCAAGCTCCTCGTCCGCATCCAAAAATAAGATCCATTCACCCGACGCATGCTCCACTCCAAGGTTCCGCGCCCCGGCAAAATCGTCCTGCCACTGCATTTCGATAACACGGGCTTGAAACGACTTGGCAATGGATACCGTTTCGTCCTGCGAGCCGGTATCGACCACGATCATTTCCGAGACGACGTCTTTGACGCTTTCCAAGCAGCGTGGCAGGGCTTGCTCTTCATTCTTAACGATCATGCACAGCGAAATGCCGGCAGGCTTCATGGTAATTCCTCCTTTGTGCGCCGCGCCAATGAGGACGCCATTCCGACTTGGAGACCAGCTCGATGGAAAGATTGAGCTTTTGCAAATTGGCTTGCAGCAGAGCGGCTTCCGGCATTCGCCCCAGGGCTTCTTGCACAATACTCCTGGCTTGCTGCAAATAACATAAGGCTGCGGCTGTTCTGGCTTTACGATCTTCCGGGTCAAGGCTCAAGGCTTGCTCGAACAGGACGGATGCTTCCTGCCATCGGCCGCGGTCATACAATACGATCCCCAGAATGTAAAAGCTCTCGCCATCCAGCGTTTCCGTCTCCATGATCGTGAGCAGACGATCGGCAGCTTGATCCACATAGCCTTCATAGAACAGCATTTTTGCCGTAAACGGGCGAAATACCGGAGTAAGTGCTGTTAGCCTGTCGACGACATCCGGATACTGCATTTGGATGGCTAGATGGAGCAGTGGCTTGGCAAACAGCAAGTACGAATAATCCGAATCCTCTTCGGATATCTCGGCACGCGTTCGAAGCTGCTCGAACAAACGGGCGTAAAACGCTGCCTCTGGCTGGCGGGTCATCCAATCCGACAAGTAAGCGGGGATGGAAACGGCTTTCTCCAAGCTATGCAGCAGCAGCGTATGAAAGAGGAGCGGGGCGTCCAGCGCTTCCGAGGCCGTTAACGGTTCGGCAAGCTGATGCGCTTCCTGAGGTTCTCCTTCACGGACCAAGGACAGAGCGATCAACTCCCTGATGCACGGCGATCGGGCAAGGTAAGCATTCAGTACCTCGCGGCCGGTGCGGTAGCAGCCGACGTCGAACAGCGCTTCGCCAATGCTGATTTCGCACAGCTCGCGAAGCGGATACGTAGGCGATTCCGGCTGGAAATTCGGGCTTACGATATGAAGGAGCTCCTTGACGATATCCTCTTCGGTTTTGTTTAAAGCGATCAAGACATCTGCAATGCCAACAAACGCTTCTTTGGAATAAAAGCAATGCTTGAGCGCGTCCAGATAAAATTTTAACGCGTCCCCGTATGCGGACCATTTCGCGGCAATGTTTCCCATAGCCAAATAAGACCGGAAGGTATGGGTGCCGGACTCCGTTAGATAGGAGCGGGAAGGGGAGGCACCGACGGCGGCTTGAAACGATCGAAGCGCCATATCTTCATGATGTACCGCCGTGTAGGCTACCCCTAAATAATAATGCAGGTCGGGGTAATCCTCATATCTTTGCTTTTCCTTTTCAAGCAGCTTCACTGCTTGCGGAAAGGCGGCGGTTTTGATCAACAATTTGGACAAATCCTTCACAATGGTCGGCCGGTAGGAAACTTCGGGCGGAGCGCTTTTCAGGGCTTGCTCCAACAGCTTGACGGCATCGCGATCCATCCCCAACTGTTCGCAGCAGACGCCCAAATGGTAACGGTAATAGGAGGATTTGGGGTGATCTTTAACCGCTTGCTGCAAAATGGTCAAATTTCTCTTGGCCTTATCTTTTTGTTCCTGTATTTCGGGCAAGTAGCCGAAATGCAGCAGGCTCAGACCGCTTGTACCGATGCAAGAGATCGAATCATTACGCTTCTCGATGGAAGGGAGGATGTCTTCGTGAATCGGACCTTGGTACCGGTATTGAGGCCGATTCCGGAAAAGGCGCAGCGACCGGTGATAGACCCGTTCATGAGGGAGCGAACCGGTTACATTTTCCACGTCCAGCCAGAAGGCTTCCAGCTCCGTCGTTTTCAAGGTTTTCCTGAATGCTTGCAGATCGCCTGTCATTCGTTCGTCGGCGTCAAGAACGAGAATCCAGTCTGCCCGGGTCCGAACCACAGCTGCATTGCGAGCTTTGGAAAAATCGTTTTCCCATTGGATACGGAACACCTTGGCCCCGTAAGACTCGGCTATAGGAATGGTTCGATCGGTAGAACCGGTATCCACAACGATAATTTCATCTACCCAGGATTTGACGCTCTCCAGGCATGACGGCAAAAAGTGCTCTTCGTTACGCACAATCAGGTTCAAACTCAGCAGCATGACGCGGTTTCCCCCCTCCCAGGAAAAAAACAACCCCTCTGCTATGCAGAGGGATATGTTTTCATTTTATGAACCCTGAGCGTTGAATATGACGTCAATCGTTCCGGTTACCAACGTCGTTGAAGCCCGGTACGAAAGGCGGGTATATTTCAAAAAGCGTTGAGGCACGAGTACGTCGACAGACCCCGGAGACAGGTTAAAACTGCTAACGTCGGTAAACCAGTTGGTTCCGTTCGCGCTAATTTCCAGTATCGTATCGACGGTTCCTACGGGACTGGAATTGTAGACAAAGAACGAATAAGTTTCCAAAACAGCGGTCGTTATAGCCGCCAGCGGCGCGAATGTCGTGGCCGTGCCTGCAGGAACGGCCAAGAAGCTCTGCTCAACAAAGCTGTTCTGCGAGATCGCCGTTAACGTCCCGCCCAGGATGGCGGTAATTGTGCCCGCCGTGATGGTGGCTCCGAGTATGGAGCCGACGGTAGTCAGGGTCCCTGCGGTGATGGTGGCGCCGAGCACGCTGGTAATGGTGCCGTTGAGCAGGTTGGTGATTGTTCCGCCCAGTAACGTGGCGCTGATCGAGCCTGCTGTAATGGTAGCTCCCAGCACGGAGCTGACGGTAGTCAGGGTCCCCGCGGTGATGGTGGCGCCGAGCACACTAGTAATGGTGCCGTTGAGCAGGTTGG
>NZ_BSDJ01000052.1 GCF_027925525.1 Paenibacillus tyrphae
GAGAGTGCCCAGCCGGCTGTTATTTATAGGGATTGTAGATAAACATCGCTTCGTTGCCCATCATCAGGTGATACATGAAATAGAATAGCGGCGAGCAAAGGATCACAAAGAAGAGAATTACCACCAGCAGAAGACCGCTATTCTGCGGCTTCGGTTCGTTTGTTTTCAGGTTTGCCATATGTCATAACCCCTTTTCACATTTTTTTGCTCCACGATGTCCTTATAGCTGAATTATAGGAAACACCGCGGATTGCGTAAGTGATGTAAATCACGCTTTTCTTTTCCAAATGTGAAAGATAAATGGCAATGTAACAAAGGACATAGACAGCCCGAACAAAATGAAAAACGCCAGCCTGGAAACGAAGGTCTGCCCTTCGCCCCGGGTTGGCGTTTCTTGCGATAGATCTAGTAAATCTGTTTTTTCATCGCTTGGATGTCTTTGATCAAAATGTGCTTTTTGTCGATTGCGATGTGCTCGTCCTCCTGCAGCTCCTGAAGCACCTTCGTCACCGATTCGCGCACCGTACCGACCATGTTGGCCAGCTGCTGATGCGTCAGCTTCATATCGATAAACATGCCGCCGGCCTTCGGCTGGCCGTATTCCTCCGCGAGCCGGCAGATCGTTTTGATCGTGCGCGTCCGGACGTCGAGGAACGTAAGATCGTATATTTTCTCGTTCGCTTTACGCAGCCGCTCCATGGTCACTTCCATCAGCTTCAGGCACAGCCTGGGGCTTCGCTCCATGAACTGCTGAAAGTCTGAACGCATCAGCGTATACAGCGAGCAGGCCTCCAGCGTTTCCGCCGTCGCGGAGCGCTTGAGCCCTTTTTGAACCAACGACATCTCCCCGAAAAAATCGCCTTCCCGGAACAACGAAAGAATAATTTCCTTGGAATTGTCGATTCGGTAAATTTTGACGACACCGGAATGAATCAAATAAAATTCCTCGCCGACGTCTCCTTCGAAAAACAAAATGGTCCCTTTTTTAAATTTCCGTTCCACGAACAGAGGAACGATCGTCTCCAACTCGGCCACCGATAAATCTTGAAACAGCGGCACATCATGCAGGAGAGTGATCAGTTTGCTCATGAGTCTCACTCTTTCCCGATCAAATATGTTGCGTTTTTCGGTCACGGTTTCCGTTTTCTCCAAAATTCGCCTATTTGTCTATCATACTACGTTCCGGCTTCGGGGGAAAGGGGCCTTCGAATTCCCTGTCGGGCAGTCTTGGAGGAGCTGGTTCGGGCGATACATGCCGAGGATAGAAAAAGGACTGCATGGAGGAGAAACCTCCGCAGTCCTTTGCGGGCAAAGCCGATTATTTTACGGCCGCTTCGTAACGTTTGCCGACTTCGTTCCAGTTGACAACGTTCCAGAATGCCGCGATGTAGTCAGGGCGTTTGTTTTGATATTTCAAGTAGTACGCGTGCTCCCATACGTCCAGACCGAGGATCGGCGTTTCGCCTTCCATGATCGGGCTGTCTTGGTTCGGCAGGCTGTACACTTTCAATTTGCCGTCTTTGGTCACAGCGAGGAACGCCCAGCCGGAGCCGAAACGGGTCGTTGCCGCTTTTGCGAAATCTTCTTTGAACTTGTCGAAGCCGCCCAGTTCGCCGTTGATCGCGTCAGCCAGCTTGCCGCTCGGAGCGCCGCCGCCGTTCGGGCCGATCGTTTCCCAGAACAAGGAGTGGTTCGCATGGCCGCCGCCGTTGTTGCGGACTGCGGTACGGATGCTCTCCGGTACGCTGTTCAGATCGGCGATCAGGTCCTCCACGCTTTTGGATTGAAGATCGGCATGGCCTTCAAGCGCAGCATTCAGGTTCGTAACGTATGTGTTGTGGTGACGATCGTGGTGGATCATCATGGTCATTTCGTCGATGTGAGGCTCAAGCGCATTGTTCGCATAAGGAAGTGCCGGTAATTGGTGTGCCATCTTCTATCTACCTCCTGAGGATATGAGATTTCCAAGATTTATTATCGCCTATTTTCTATATAAAATCAACACTTATGTATATTAAGTGTTCGTGGCGGGGGCATCTTCCCCACGGAACCGTTCGCCGCCGCGGTGCTCAATCTCATGAATGATCTGCCCGAGCATGGCGGTGCCTTGAGCGTTCAGCCAAGGGGACAGGTCGCTCATGACCCGTTGGTGGTAATGAAGCTCCTCCGACGTCCATTTCGTCATCCGCACATCGTTCAGTTCGTCAATCCGGCGCATAGTACCGGACGTCGTCGTTTCGTTTGTCATCGTCTTCCTCCTCCAATGCAATCCGAACGATTGCCGCATGATATTCCACCCGTCTGTGCAAAGCCAAAGATTACCGGATTATCGTTTCACGCTGTTCGGACTTTTATGCAAAAGAAAAAGGAGGCAGTTCTGCCTCCCGAGTTCTTAGCCCCCACTGCTGGAGCTGGAGCTCCCGATTCCACCGTGCCCGCCGGAGCTTCCTGAAGAGATGCCGCTGGATGAGCTGGATGAGCTTGACGAGCTAGAGCTTCCCTTCGAGCTGCTGCTTATTGAAGACCCGGACGAACCGGTAGATGTCGACGAGCCGGATACGGATTTGCCCGGCGTGCCCGCCGAAGAGGCGGATGAGTCGCCGCCAGCCGTACCCGAGCTGCTGCCGCTCTTGCCGCCTGAGTTGGAGCCGGATGTAACAGAGTCTTTCGTGTTGAAGCTGCCCGTCCGTCCGCTGGTTGTCGGCGTAGGCGTATTCGACGGTTCCGGCGTGCTCTTTGCCGGGGCGCTTCCTTGCGGCTGGACGGCATTGCCTCCCGGCTTCGTGACGGTTGGCGGGGAAGCAACCACTCCGTTCGATCCCGTGGCGGATCGGCGGTAGTAAGTGTTGCCGCCGTAGAGGTAGGCGCTGCTGCCCGAACGGTTGATGCGTCCGCTGCCATCGTCGCATTCACCGTCGTTGTTGTCGTCCCGGCAATAGTCTGCCGACGGAGCGGTTGCCGCACCGGCTGCAGCACCAGCGGCCGCACCGGCTGCAGCACCAGCGGCCGCACCGGCTGCGGCTCCGATGCCGGCTGCAGCTCCGGCACCGGCCGCAGTTCCCAGGCCGGTTGCGGCAGGAGGCGGATTGATCCCGCCTTGAGCAGGCGGGGCAGACTGCAGCGGGGCATTCGCAGGCGGAGGCGAGGAGCATCCGGCGCTTGCAGCCAAGGCAGCCGCTACAAATAGGCTGATCAGCTTCTTATTTCCCGCTGCCGATGAAGCGTTCGGATTGGAGGGCTCATGCTTGTTCATCTTGATTCGCTCCCATTCTAAGGAAATTACCAGTTAATACGAAACGGGTACATCTAATGTTTCGGCAAAATTCGCAATCTTTCGTTGCCGAAACTTTTTTGTTCGTCATATACTAGAGTGGTAAGTTTTAGTAGAGTTGTCAACAGGGAGATTGCTGGGGGGAGCAAATGCGGATGAAGAAGCGATGGCTTCACGTAACGTTAGCGACGGCAATGATGCTGTCGCCTTTTTTGGCTTGGAGTTCGGGAAAAGTACAGGCAGCAGAAGGAAACTTGGATGCAAGGTTCTCGTCTCCGCCATTTTCAATGCCGTCATCCCTCGTAACTCAGCCGACAAACGTAGTTTCCGGAAAAGTATGGGTGAAATACAAAGAGCCAGCCCGGAGCGAAGGTTCTGCCGGTCTGCTTTCGGCCGCGGATTCGGATTCGTTCGTCGAAATGCCGCTGGCGCCGGGAGAGAACGTGCTTTCCGCTGTCGAACGCTATAAACAGGACCCTGCTGTGGCGGCAGCTGAGCCCGAATATTTGCTGCAATACGCCGATCCGGCGGTTATAGAGGTGCCGGGCCAGGTCGCAGGCGGAGGCGGTTCGCCGACCGTGACCTCCTCCATCTATCAACCGAATGACCCTTATTATGTGAACGGGAGCCAATGGGGCCTCAGCGTCACCGAGATGACCTATGCCTGGGAGCGCGTGCAGGACAGGACTTCGATTCGTATCGCGATCGTCGATTCGGGTGTGAATCCGAATCATCCGGACTTCGCCGGGAGCTTGGAAGCGGGCTATAATGCGCTTGACGAAGGCCAGCCTCCTGTCGACGATTCGGGACACGGTAGGATGTCGCCGGAATCGCCGCAGCTGTAACCAATAACGGCATCGGCATAGCCGGAGCGGCCGGCGGCGCACGGATCGTTCCGGTGAAAGTAGGGAAGAAAGACGCCAACAACAAAGACTACATTCCGAGCAGCGCCGTAGCCCAAGGCATCCGATGGGCGGCGGACAACAAGGTAGACGTGATCAACATCAGCCTGGGGATGCCGCAAAACAGCCAAATGCTAAAAGAAGCCGTCGATTACGCCCTGTCCCGGAATGTGGTTATTGTCGCAGCGGCCGGCAACGAGAGCAACCATTGGCTTTTCGGCGAGCCTGTGGATTTTCCGACGCGTGAGGACAACTCCTACAGGAGGTTTGCCTGGACCGTCTATCCGGCGCGCTACGAGGGTGTCGTTTCCGTAGGCTCGGTTAGTCGCTTGGCG
The DNA here is from genome assembly GCF_027925525.1 of Paenibacillus tyrphae. GTDB lineage: Bacteria > Bacillota > Bacilli > Paenibacillales > NBRC-103111 > Paenibacillus_G > Paenibacillus_G tyrfis_B. The sequence continues at coordinate 4,509 of NZ_BSDJ01000052.1, forward strand.
AACAATGCGTTGACGATTTCCGATTTTTCCAATATTGGAAAAATAACAACGGTTGCGCAGGGAACCGGCGTTTACTCGACGGCGCTGTCCGGGGGCTATGCCAGCGGTGCCGGGACCTCTTATTCGTCCCCGATGGTTGCGGGACTGGCCGCTTTGCTTAAAGCGCAAAATAAAAATTTGAGCTCGCAGGACGTGCACCATATTTTGTATGACAGCAGCCAAAAGCTGGATGTACCGCCGATATCGGGATATTATTTGGGGACATATTACGCTCCGAAGTATCAAGATTATTACGGCGGAGGGCTGATGAACGGCAAGCGGGCTTTTACAATGCCGCGCCTCCGTATGACGGCAGAGCCGGAGCCGGATGGGCGGCAAGCCAACGTGACGGTAAAGGCATTGGACGATAAAGGGGCCCTGCTTCGGAACCTGTCCTCCGAAATTACAGTGACGGTGAATCACGAGGATCGTTATAAACAGAACAAAACCGTTTCTTTGGTCAACGGGGAATGGAGCGGCCCGGTCGAGCTTTCCGTGACCGACGACGTTTACGATATTACGATCCAGGCAAATGATGCGTCCGGCCGCGGCAATGAATTTATCGAATCCGGCGTAGCGAAGTTTTCCAAGCTTCCGGATCGGCCGAAAGCTTCGATCGCTTCGGGAACTTACACCGGTCCCCAAACCGTAACGTTATCTTCGGCGACACCCGGAGCCGCAATCTATATAACGTATGATGGATTGAATTCCATCGAATTGGAGGGGCCTTTAACGATCAGCTCCAATACAAAGTTTTATGCCGCTGCGATGAAAAACGGCGTCTGGAGCGAGACCGCCGAGTACGCTTATACCATCCAGCCGGCTCCTGCCAGTGGCGGAGGTGGAGGGGGCAACTCGGGCTGCTGCGCCGGAGGAGGCGGCGGTGGCGGCTGGGGCGGCGCCCCTGCGGCTTCCGGCGACGGCAAAAGCGAATCCGGCTCCGTTCTGAGCGTGAAGCCGGACAAAGCGAAGCTGCTGGAACAGCTTGCCGCTGCGAAAGGAGCCCCGGTCACGATCGACGCCGGCGCCCGATCCGACAGTCCCGTGAAGCAAATCATCGTGGAACTGCCGGGCGAGGTATGGTTTAAAGCGGCGGAAACCGGGTCGGCCTTCGTCGTTCGTTCCGATCAGGCATCGCTGAACATTCCGTCGGACGCTTTTGCCATAGAAAGCGCAGCGACCCCGGTCAAGCTAACCGTCACCATGTCGCAGGAGGCTCCCGGCAAACCGTCCTATGCCGGACTCGCCTCTCCCGTATTCGATTTCACGCTTCAGGCGGGCGACCGGACAATCGAGGCGTTCGACAAGAACGTGACGGTGCTGCTGCGATATGATTCAGCCAAGATCGGCGATGCCGCCAAGACGGGAGTTTATGTTTACAACGCTCCGGCCGGACGCTGGGAATATGTCGGCGGCAAGGCGGAGAACGGGGCGATTCAAGTCCGGTTGAGCCATTTCTCGTCCTATGCCGTTATGGAATGGAACCGAACGTTTGACGATATAGCGGCTCACTGGGCCAAGGCGACCATCGAACGGATGGCGGCCAAGCAGATCGCCGACGGCATGACGGAGACGGCTTTCGCGCCGGAGGCGACCATGACGCGGGCTCAGTTCGCCGCGCTGCTTACGCGGACGCTGAAGCTGCCGACAGGCGCCAAGGAGCTGCCGTTCAAGGACGTGTCGCCCGATGCGTGGTATCGCGAGGCGTTGGCCCAAGCGCTGGCTGCCAAGCTTGTGAGCGGGGTCAGCGACACGGCGTTCGCCCCGGAAGCGCCGGTCACCCGCGAGCAAATGGCTCTCATGCTGATGAACGCGTACGGTTATGCCCAAGGGGCCGAATCCCAATTGCCGCCGAACGCACCGGCGTTCACGGACCGTGAGGCCGTCAGCGACTGGGCCAAAGATTCGGTAGGACGGGCCGCCGGGTTGGGCTTGCTGGAAGGCAACCCGGACGGCTCCTTCGAGCCGCAGAGACAAGCGACGCGTGCCCAAGCTGTGACGGTTCTGAACCGGCTCTTGGACCATACGGAAAAATAACGCCATTGCGAACAGCGTGCAGGAAAAGCTCCCCGAAGGCATGGATGCCGAAGGGGAGCTTTTTCGCCGTTGACCGGAGATTGCACGAGCTGCAAAAAACAGACAATAAACGACCAAACTCTTTGCAAACGCTTAAAATTAAGCGCTTTCAGGAGGATTTGAAAAAAATATGAAGATTTTTTATCGTTTTTTTGAAAATTAGCAGGAATATTGCGTTATTTGTCGTATTTTATTATCTACCATATGAGTGGCGGGGAGAGTTTAACATGCTTGTAAGTTCGTATCTGGTTCGTACGTTTAAATTGTCCGATTACGTTTCAGTCACGGAGCTTTTCAGGAATGTGCTTTCAGAGGAATGTTACGAGGAGACGATGTCGGCTTTTGCCAGACAGTTGTCCTGGGACAGCGAGCTCGTCCTTATCGCGGAAGACGAAGGCGCCATCGTCGGGGTCATCGTAGGAACGATCGATAACCAGGACGGCTACTACTATCGCATTGCCGTAGGGCAGGATCATCAGCGCAGAGGAATCGGACAGACCTTGATCGAGTCCCTTCGCCAGCGTTTTGTGGGACGCAAAGTGCGCCGCATCATGGTTACCATCGATGCGCACAACGAAGTGGTCATTCCCGTATACGAGAAAGCCGGCTATCAGGCGGAAGACTTTTCCCGGTTCCCGCAGCGGCTCAGCATTGTGAACGGCTGACATCGAGCCGAAACAAGCTTAACGAATCACACAAGCATACCCGGAGCCCCTCGGTTTCCCGGCTATGCTTTTTTGTTTATTCGAAGATTACGGCTCTTGAAAGCGGTGCAACATAAGTTTATGCTAGTAGCAAGAGAAAGAAGCACGAAAGTCAGTTGAAAACCGCAGGCAGAAGGGTTTGGACCACATGGAGACGTTTACCCCGCATGTCATCAAAAGCTTTAAACACGACGGGCACTTGCATCGCATGTGGCTTGAAAATTGGTTGGTGCCGGAACGTCTGCTGCATGAATCCCATCGGGCGGAGTCCATGCTGGTGCTGATTAACAGCCAGACGAAAATCGTCGAGGCTGACGGCAAAGAATGGGTCAGCCGCATTCCCGGAGTATCTTTTTTTATCCCGGGGCAGTGGTTTAACGTAGTCGCGCTGATCGAGGAAGCCGGCGTCCGATACTACTGCAACGTCGCTTCCCCGCCGTATGTGAACGGACGTGTTATTACCTATATCGATTACGATCTGGACGTGATTCGCATGCCGGCGGGCGATGTGCATGTCGTCGATCGGGAAGAATATGAGCGTCACAAGCTCGCCTATCATTATTCCACCGTTGTGGAGAGCAAGGTCGAGCAGGGCCTGCAGCATTTGCTGGGGCGTGTAAAAAGCGCTAAAGCGCCGTTTCGGGACGAACTGGTCCTATCCTATTATGAGCAGTGGAGAGAACGCGGAGCGGAGGGTTAGGATGTGAGCTATTCTCTGAGCAACAACGAAAGCGAACGGACCGAAAGTCCGTCGGAAGGCCCGGTTAGCTCCAATCCTTTACGGGAGCTGCTGGGCTGGATGAAATGGTTCGCGTTCGCGTTGGCCTTGGTCGTGCTCATGCATCAATTCGTGTTTCATTTGTCCACAGTCAAAGGGGAATCTATGCAGCCTACGCTGGAAGAGGGCGAATGGCTGTTTATCAATAAAACGTTCCGCTACGCCGGTCCCCCGCCCAAGCGCGGAGATGTCGTGGTCATCCAGGAGCCGCCGGGAAGCGAATCGATGCATCCTTTTTTGGTGAAGCGGGTCGTAGCGGTGGCCGGAGACGAAGTGCATATCCGGGGCGGCAAGCTTTACGTCAACGGCAGCGAGGCGCAGGAAGCGTACACGGATTCCAGCATCGAGGATGGGCGCTTCGAGCCTTATACGGTTGCCGAAGGCCATCTGTTCGTCATGGGGGATAACCGACACCGGTATGCCAGCTACGATAGCCGTACCTTCGGCGCTATTCCGCTAACCCGGGTCGTCGGACGGGCGGAGTGGATCGTATGGCCACCGCAAAAGTGGAGGAGCCTGTAATGGAAAAAGAATACAGCAGGGTGGGAACGGAGCAGCAGAGCGAACGTTTTGCGGCGGTGGAGGAGCTGCAGCCTGCGGACTGGAGACAGCTCAAGGAGCAGCTGCAAGCGGATGCGGCGCAGCTTGGCATTGATAAGATCGGCTTTGCAAGCGCCGATCCGTTCGTCGAATTGAAGGATATTTTGACCCGACACCGTGAGAAAGGGTTCGAATCCGGCTTCGAGGAGCGGGATCTCGAGAAGCGTGTGGACCCGGCGTTGACGCTTGCGGAGCCCCGGTCCATAATTTCGATCGCGGTGGCGTATCCGTCGAAGCTGAAGGATGCGCCGCGGTCCGAGCCGGGCGCGTACCGGGGCATTTTTTCCCGTTCCGCTTGGGGCCAGGACTATCATCACGTGCTGCGCAACCGGCTTGCAAGGCTGGAAGCCTGGATTCGCGAACGGGTACCCGGAGCGCGCACGGCGAGTCTGGTCGATACCGGAGCGCTTGTCGACCGGGCGGTGGCCGAGCGGGCCGGGATCGGCTGGGTCGGCAAAAATTGCTCCGTGATTACCCCGGAATGGGGGTCATGGGTTTACCTCGGCGAACTGATCACGAACGTGCCGTTTCCGCCGGATACGCCCGTGACCGAGAGCTGCGGGGATTGCACGCTTTGCATCGACGCTTGCCCGACCGGGGCGCTCGTCGGCCCCGGGCAGCTTAACGCGCAGCGCTGCGTTTCGTTCCTCACGCAGACGAAAGGGCATATCGAGGACGACGAACTGAAGCGCAAGATCGGCAACCGGCTGTACGGCTGCGATACGTGCCAGATCGTCTGCCCCAAAAATAAAGGCATTCACGCGGGACATCATCCGGAACTGCAGCCAGATCCCGAGATCGTTAAGCCGCTGCTGCTGCCGCTGCTGTCGATGTCGAACCGTGAGTTCAAAGAGCGGTTCGGCCACAGCGCCGCCGCTTGGCGCGGCCGCAAGCCTATCCAGCGCAACGCGATTCTCGCGCTGGGCAACTTCCGGGACGCAAGCAGCGTGCCGCAGCTCGTAGAGCTGCTGCGGAAGGACGAGCGTCCCGAGATTCGCGGCACGGCCGCTTGGGCGCTTGGCCGGATCGGAGGCGAGGTAGCGCGCGAGGCGCTGGACACCGCTTGGGAGACGGAGCGGGACGAGGCCGCCCGTCGGGAGATCGGCAAAGCGCGCGCGCAATTTACGGGAGAGCGACAGGGGGATGAGCAGGATGGCGATCCGATACGATGAAATCGATTCACCGGTCGGCGTATTGACGCTCGGCTGGAACGCGGGGCCGCAAGGCGGCTTGTGCCAGATCGAATTCGGCGCGTTCGCCGATGTCGAACCGAAGCTTCGCGCTTGGTCCGAACAGCGGTTCGGCACGGGCGACTGGGTAAGGGACCCCGGGGCATTATCCGAGGCGGTCGGTCAGCTGCGGGCTTATTTTGCCGGTGCGAGACGAACGTTCGACCTGCCTCTGGATTTGCGCGGTACACCGTTTCAAATCCAAGTATGGAAGGCGCTCACCGATATTCCGTTCGGCGACGTCTGGTCGTATAAAGACGTAGCCGAACGGATCGGTTCGCCTAAAGCGGTGCGCGCCGTAGGGGGAGCGAACAACCGCAATCCGGTCCCGATTATCGTGCCCTGTCACCGCGTGATCGGCGCAAGCGGCGCGATGGTCGGCTACGGCGGCGGACTGCACATCAAGACGTTTTTGCTTCAGCATGAAGGCTTTTCGGGGAAAGGGGCCCTAGCGTGAGATACGTGCATATCGAGAACGTCGAGTCCGGGCAATATTTGGGACGGACGATTTTTTCCGCGAACGGGGCGGTGCTGCTATCCGAAGGGGTGCAGCTAACCGTATTCATGATCACAACGCTGAAGCGGATCGGCGTGACGATGATTTATATTAAAGACCAGCAGTTTGACGATATCGAGCTGGCCGACCTCGTCTCGGAGGAGACGAAGCGGGCCGTGATGCAGCGGATGGGAGAGACGTTCGATTCGATCCGGTCCGGGAAAGATTTCAACATGAAGCATGTCGGGGCAAGCATCGATACGCTGCTGGACGAAATTATGAGAAACAAAGAAGTGCTGGTGCAGCTGTCGGATATCCGGACGCACGACAATGTAATGTACGTGCATGCGATCAACGTTTGCATGATGTCGACGCTGATCGGCATCAACATGGGGCTGTCGACGACGCAACTGAAGGAGCTTGCGATCGGCGCGCTGCTGCACGATGTTGGCAAGCTTGAGCTTGTGACGGACGATGAAAGCGGCGATCCGAGAAAGCATCATACGTGGCGCGGCTTTGAAGTATTGAAGCATAAGCGGGAGCTCAGCTTGCTGATTGCGCACGTCGCTTTCCAACACCACGAGACGATGGACGGACAAGGCATGCCGCGTCAGCTGCCGGGCGATGAAATTCATCTGTATGCGCGCATCGTTGCCGTGGCGGATACCTATGACAACCTGCTGTTCGATTTGTCCGAAGGCCGGCGGATGCTGCCGCACGATGCATGCGAGCGCATGATGGTGCTAGCTGGCGAGAAGCTGGACCGAGAGATCGTAATCCAGTTTTTGCGTACGGTATCGGTTTATCCGACAGGTACGTCGGTCAAGCTGTCCACCCGGGAAACCGGCGTCGTGGTCGGTCAGCACCGGGGGCTGCCGGGCCGGCCTGTCATCCGTGTGGTCAAGGGCGGCGGAGACGATATGGAAGTCAAGGAAGTCGATCTGGCCAAGCAGACGACCGTATTTATCGAAAGTGTCCTGATGTAGAGGAAATTGGTGTTTGTAACCGAGGCTTTGACATGCTATGATGAAGAAATGACATCCATCGTTTGAGGTGAAGGTACGATTATGTGGGGTTACGTCATTACCGCGGTTATCGCCCTCATTGCCGGAGGCGCGGCCGGTTTTTTTATCGGCGTGCAGTACTTGCGCAAGCAGATTGAAAAAATGCAGAGCAATCCGGACATGCTGCAGCAGATGGCCAAGCAAATGGGGTATAATTTGAACAAGCAGCAAATGCAAAAAATGCAAACTATGATGAAGAAACAAAAGTTTCGTCCGTAAGCCCGAAAAGCCTGATCGAGGGCTTTTCTTTCTATATTGGAACGGAAACTCCGGACGAATTCAGGAGGAGGATAACCCATGCCGGCCAAAGAGTACAGAAACAGCCGTGTTGCCGACAACCGGGAACAAGTCGAGCATCACATCCGGGAAATTTTGCGCCTGATCGGCGAAGATCCGGACCGGGAAGGTCTGCTGGATACACCTGCGCGGGTAACCCGCATGTATGAAGAAATTTTTGCAGGCTACGACGCAGACGTGAAGGATATTTTAGGTGTTGCCTTCGACGAGAAGCATGAAGAGCTCGTCATTGTGAAGGATATCGTCTATTACAGCCAGTGCGAGCATCATATGGCGCCGTTCTTCGGCAAAATCCATATCGGTTACATTCCGAGCGGTAAAATTGCCGGCTTGAGCAAGTTCGCCCGCCTGGTTGAAGCGGTCACCCGCCGCCTCCAAGTGCAGGAGCGGATTACGTCGGAAATCGCCGACATCATCGAGACGGAGCTTGAGCCGCACGGCTGCATGGTCGTCGTCGAGGGCGAGCATTTGTGCATGTGCGCACGCGGCGTCAAGAAGCCGGGCAGCAAAACCGTAACCTCCGCCGTTCGCGGACTGTTCCGTACGGACGCGGCTGCGCGTTCGGAGTTTTTATCGCTTATCAAGGACTGAATTAACGAAGAAGATGCAGGGAAACCTGCGTCTTTTTCTTTTTCCGGCGAGAGAAGAGCGGGAGACTAACCGTTGACGAACGATGTTGAGAAAAGTATACTTTACTCATTATGGTACTGGCAAAAATAATTGGGTACCAATTGGAACGGTTGATTAACTTAAGGAGGGGGATTGCCTGTGCGCGAACGTTTGCTGCAAGCCGCCATGGAGCTGATGAAGCGGAAGGGGCTGAAATTTACGATATCGGATTTGGCCGCCGAGCTGGGCACCAGCAAGCGTACGATTTACGAACACTTCGAATCCAAGGAGCATATCGTCGGCACGCTCGTCGATGAGGCGGTCTCGGAGGTAAAGCGAACCGAGCAAGGCATTTACCGGGACGAAAGCCTGTCCTGCGCCCAGAAGCTGAGCGCAATTTTGACGATTCTTCCCAAGGGGCTGCAGCTTGGCGACCATCGGCTGCTTTCGGACCTTAAGCGATTCGCTCCGGACGAATGGTTGAAAGTCGACAGGCTGCTTCAGGAAGAGTGGGGAACCGTCAGGGCGATTATTGAGGAGGGCGTTGCGGCCGGACAATTTCGGCCCGTTCATGTGCCGACGATCGTCCAACTTATGAAGGGAGCGTCCGTCTCCCTGTTTGACGCCGATTTTTTAATGAATACGGATTGTACGCTAGCGGGGGCAGTCCGAACGATGGCCGACGTTTTTGTGCAAGGCTTGATTCCGGAAGGTCCGAGTCAGGAAACGACGCAATAAATATAAAAAGGAATGATGTGCAGATGTATTGGTTCTATTTGGGGGCTGCCATTGCCCTCGAAATCGCCGGAACGATTTCTATGAAATTTTCACAAGGTTTTACGCGGTTGACGCCTTCGATCCTCATGGTCGTCTTTTACTTGCTGGCGTTTACCGCGCTCAATTTTTCCCTGAAGCAAATTGACGTGAGCGTGGCCTACGCGATATGGTCGGGTCTCGGGACGGCGGTTATTGCGGTGATCGGGTATTTGTATTTTAACGAGTCCATGTCGCTGTTAAAAGCCGGTTCTATCGCTCTGATCATCCTCGGCGTCATCGGACTGAACTTGGGCGGAGGGGCTCACGGAAGCTCGGCCGGTGCTCCATCGGAAAGTGCTCCTGCGTCAAAGCAGCAGATACAGGATTAAATAGCCATGGGAAAAGGGGATAAAAATGCGGCTTAAGGCGCTAAGAGCGTTATTTTGGATCACTGATATCGGATTTTTGTTGTATTGGGGAATTACTGCCCTGAAGCTTATCCCTCCGGAATGGCTGTATAATGACTACACCAACCCGGTTCTGGTGGCATGGAACTGGTCGTTTATGCCTATTGATCTGTTTATCTCCCTCACCGGCCTATACAGCCTGTATTTGCACGGAAAAGGCCGGAGCGCGTGGATCGGCTGGTCGCTGATCTCGCTTATTTTAACATTCAGCTCCGGACTGCTGGCCATTTCGTTCTGGGCCGTTCGCGGCGAATTCGATCCGGCATGGTGGCTTCCTAATGCCTACTTGATGCTGTATCCGCTGGTCTTCATTCCTTGGCTCATCTCGATGCTAGGTTCCGGCAAGCAGGACCGCACCACTTCCATCGCGGGATAAGCCCTTCGACAATAAATGTCCCTGCATAAATGCAGCAATCCCCGGACCGATGCGGCTCACAGCTGCTTTGTCTTTGACTTCGCATGCGGACCGGATTTCTGTCAGCCGGGGATTCGTTATGTTTTTTCAATAAGGTAGCCACATCAAATGACGGGCCGCCGCGAACCGTTCGTTCACATGATCCCAATTCATCGTGTTCCACCAAGCTTCAATATATTTGGGCCGTTCGTTCTTATATTTGAGGTAATACGAGTGCTCCCATACATCCAGCACGAGGAGCGGAATGACGTCCCATTGCGACAAGTTTTGATGCTTTTCCGCCTGCAAAATTTCCAGCCGGTGGCTGCGCGGGCTCCAGACCAGAATGGCCCAGCCGCCGCCTTCCACTTTATCCGCCGCTGCGCTGAATTGCTTGTGAAATCCTTCGTAAGAGCCGAACGACTTTTTAATCTCCGCCGCGATCGGCCCCGTTGCTTTTCCGCCGCCGCCCGGCTTCATCACATTCCAGAAAATCGTATGGAGATAGTGTCCCGCTCCGTTGAACGCTGCTTCTCTTTCCCAATGCTTGACCAGCGAAAAGTCGCCCGTTTCCCTTGCGCGCGCAAGCATGTTCTCGGCTTTGTTCAGCCCGTCGACATAGCTTTTGTGGTGCTTGTCATGATGCAGCCGCATCGTTTCCGCATCGATATACGGCTCCAGCGCATTGTAGGCATAGGGCAGAGGCGGCAGCTTGTGGCCTCCGATCGGTACGGGCCTCGAATAGGGGGTCTGAGGCCGTTCTCCGGACCATGTGCCTTCCTGCGTCGCCGTGAGCTGGTTTAGGTCAATGGGAGCCGGCTCGCTTTCGCTGCGCCATAAGTGGATGTGCGCTTGCTCCTCGTCCGGGGCATGGTTCACTGTGGGCGTATCCGTTGCATCACATGCATCCTCGGCGCGAAACTCTTCATATCCTTCAGGCGAGCTTTGGACCGCATGCAGAACGCCGAGAAAATATTCGGATTCGCGTATGATGTGCAAGAACACGGTTTGGACGACCGGATTCGCCCGAACCGGACGGCTTCGTTCCAGAATGAGAAACAAATGCCGGATAAATTCATTCGATTGCGCAATGGACGCATAGAGCAGTTCGTTAACTTTGTCGATGATATACGGACTGACCGGATGCTTGGCCCGCAGCACGGCTTCGATCCATTGCTGGCTGGCGGATTCCGTCTGCGCAAGGACGCCTTCCCATTGCTGCAGCAGTGCGGCGTACTCCGGTTCGAGCGTTGGAACCAATTCGCGGATGACGACCGTGTGTTCTCTCTCCTGCATTTTCCAGAACCGAATTTCCTCCAAAACCCTGAGCGGCATTAGGGAACCGTAAACGTACAGCATACGCAAAAACCTCCCCGTCGTTCTGCTTCATCCGGTTTCGCTGCCGGACGCTACAGGAACATTGTATTCGGGGAGGGGTACAGCTATGTTTTATTTGTCTACCTGGCTTTATTATACTTCGACGGTTGTGCCGGAGCGGAGGACAACGTACGGAGGAAACCGGTCGTCATCTGCAGATAGCTTTTGCTGTGAGCGCGGTAGATCAGCTCGTGCCCGTCGTTCTCCAGCAGCCACAACGCGGAGCCGGAGTCCGCTTTTTGCTTCTGGAAGATGCCTTCCGCCATTTCATACGGGGCCCGCAAGTCTTTCTTACCGTGGATGAAGAAAATCGGCATCGAATACTGCGTCTCTTTCACTGTATCATAAGGCACTTGGTTCAAGCTGACTCCATTGATCAGCGGGAAGAACATACGCACAAGGTTTTGGGAAAACTTCGGCAAATTCGCCGCTTGCTTCATGTTATGGTACAGGGTGTCCGGTTCGAGCACGAAGGTGCTGTCCAGAATCATGCCGTCGATGTTTTTCGTTTGCAGCGCGGCCTGCAGAGCCGTTCCGGCTCCCATCGAGAAGCCCCAGACGAACACTTTTTCGGCTCCCCGGTCTTTCGCGTATTGGACGGCGCCCAACAGTTCTTGCGATTCGCGCAAACCGCCCGTCACGTTCCATTGAGGCTGGACATAGCCGTAATCGAACATCAGCACGTCGTAGCCCATATCGTGGGCTGCCTTGGCCAAATCGTAGATGGGCACCCAGATTTCTTCGCGGTTCCCGCCGTAGCCGTGCGAGAACACAACCGTTTGCCGGGCCGCTGCCGTTCCCGCGCTCGACGGGATGTACCAGCCGGACAGGTTGGAGGAGGCATTCAGACTAGGAAACTGCACGTCCTCGTAAGCGGCGCCGAAAGCGACGGCGGGATTCGAGCGCAGCGGATCGATATGCGGCCGGACCAGCGTCCAGGCAATATAAGCGTGAAAGGCCATCGTCAAGCTGAACAGCAGAAGCAGAACGGACAGCAGAACGAGAAGCAGACCTCTGTTCCTTCGGAGGAAGGTAGTACGTTTGATAGCGCTTTCAACCGTAGTGGTGTTTAAAGGTACGGGTGAATAAGAATTGGTTTCCATGCCGGATCCCTCCCATTGAAACTAAGATGACTACCTTTAGCGGATGACGTCGGATACGGCCCTGATAACGATTTGAAAACGCCAGCTTTTATCCGAACGATCGGAGGGAAAAACTTGCGAGTTACATTTGCGGTCAGATCCGAAAATTCGAGGCTTGTAAGATCCTTATATTTTTATAGTATAGGGAGAATGGCCGGGCGTCAATATTGCGCGAAAAATGTAAACTTTCTGTAATCTCCCTGTAACATCGGTTGTTACACCAACTGGAAAAACAATATTTTATTGAAGAAGGAACGACCTTCATATAGGAAAACGCATCGAAATCGGCTATAATAGATTTCAACCAGTGAAACGCAATTTCGGGGAGTGGGAATATGGTCGAAGATGGCAAACTAACCGTTCGCGCTGTCGAACGGGCTCTGGATATATTGCTTTGCTTTACGGAAGCGGAAGATTTGAACTTAACGGAAATTTCCGCAAGGGTCGGGCTGCATAAAAGCACGGTCCACCGGCTGCTGGCCTCGCTGGAAGGCAAAGGCTTCATCATCCGCGACCCGGCCTCGGAGCGGTACCGCCTCGGCTTTCGCATCTGGGAGCTGAGCGCCAATTTGACGCACAGCGACGATCCGGCGCTGATCGTGCTGCCGGAGATGGAACGGCTGCGCGATCAAGTCGGCGAGACCGTCAGCCTGTATGTGCGCGACGGCATGGAGCGCGTCCGCGTGCAGGCGGTTCAGAGCAACCAGGCGATCCGCCGGGTCGCTCCGATCGGGGCAAGACTGCCGCTGTCCGTTGGCGCGTCGAGCAAGATCCTCGTCGCCTTCGCCGATTCGGACGAGCAGCAGCAACTGCTGCGCGATCCGTCCTGGCCAACGGCGGTATCCCCAGCTGCTTATTTGCAGCAGCTGGATGAAGTGAAGACGCTGGGCTATGCTACCAGCGTCGAGGAGCGCGAACCCGGCGCCGCGGCGGTGGCGGCGCCAATCTTCGGCCGCGCCCAGCGGCTGGTTGCCGCTCTCGCGGTGTCGGGGCCGGCCAACCGGCTGACGCTCAAGAAGATGAAGGAACATGCGCCTGCCTTGATGGAGGCCGCCCGCCGGATGGGCAAGATGCTGAAGTAATCGGCAGAACTGCCTCATATAGCAAAAAAAGAAGCCCCAAGGCCTCGCGAAGAGGATTGGGGCTTCCTTGTATATGGAAGGCTTCGTCTTACGCCATGATTTGACGCAGGACGGTTTGTAGGATACCGCCGTTGCGGTAGTAATCGACATCCACGTAGCTGTCCAGACGGACGATGGCTTCGAAGCTGAAGCTCGAGCCGTCTTCGCGTGTGACGTTGACGGATACTTTTTGACCCGGCTGTACGTCGTTGCTAAGACCCGTAATGTCGAACGTTTCTCTGCCGGTCAAGCCGAGCGATGTCCAGCTTTGCCCTTCCGAGAATTGCAGCGGAAGCACGCCCATACCGACGAGGTTGGAACGGTGAATCCGCTCGAAGCTCTCCGCGATGACGGCTTTCACGCCGAGCAGGAACGTACCTTTTGCCGCCCAGTCACGGGAGCTGCCTGTGCCGTATTCTTTGCCGGCGATAACGACGAGGTTCGTGCCTTGTTCTTGATACTTCATCGAAGCATCATAGATGGACATAACTTCGCCGGTCGGCAGGTAAGTCGTTACGCCGCCCTCGGTGCCCGGTGCCACTTGGTTGCGGATACGGATGTTCGCAAACGTACCGCGCATCATGACATCGTGGTTACCACGACGGGAACCGTAGGAGTTGAAGTCTTCTTTCTTCACGCCATGCTCGATCAAGTATTTGCCGGCAGGGCTATCAACTTTGATGTTGCCCGCAGGCGAGATATGGTCCGTCGTGACGGAATCGCCGAGCAGCGCAAGCGTCTTGGCTCCGCGGATATCCGCAATGTCCGACAGTCCGGCGCCCAAGTTCTCGAAGAACGGCGGGTTCGCGATATACGTGGAAGTCGGCCATTCGTACAGTTCGCCTTCCGGTACCTTGATCGCATTGAAGCGCTCGTTGGAACGGAACACGTTGGCATATTTTTCACGGTACAGCGCAGGGCTCATCGCGGATTGGATCGCTTCTTGAATCTCCTGCGATGTTGGCCAGATGTCTTTCAGGTAAACCGGCTCGTTCTTTTGGTTGTAGCCGATCGGATCGTTCGCCAGATCGATGTTGACCGTACCGGCCAAAGCGTAAGCGACGACAAGCGGCGGAGAAGCCAGGTAGTTGGCTTTCACTTGGGCGTGAACGCGGCCTTCGAAGTTCCGGTTACCGGAAAGTACGGCAGCAACGGTCATATCGTTGTCGGCAATCGCTTTGCTGACTTCGTCCGGCAGCGGACCGGAGTTACCGATACACGTTGCGCAGCCGTAGCCGGCGACGTGGAAGCCAAGTGCTTCGAGCGACTCGAGCAGACCGGCTTTTTTCAGGTAGTCGGTAACGACCAGGGAGCCCGGCGTCAAGCTGCTTTTCACGTAGCCCGGTTTTCTGAGGCCGAGAGCTACCGCTTTTTTCGCAACGAGACCAGCGCCTAACATAACGCTTGGGTTAGACGTATTGGTACAGGAAGTGATCGCTGCGATAACGACGGCGCCTGTGCCCATTTTGCTCGTTTCGTTGTTCGGATGCTTCACTTCGACCGTTTCCGCGATTTTCTCGTCGGACAGGCCGTAGCCGCCTTTTTCGATCGGAGTACGGATGATGCTGTTGAACGATTCCTTCATGTTCGTCAGCTCAACGCGGTCTTGCGGACGCTTCGGACCGGCCAAGCTCGGAACGACCGAACCGAGGTCAAGCTCCAACGTATCGCTGAACACCGGATCCGGCGTTGCGTCGGTACGGAACATGCCTTGCTCTTTATAGTAAGCTTCGACAAGCGAGATCTGCTCTTCGCTGCGGCCCGTGCCTCTCATGTAGTTCAAGGACTCGGAGTCAACCGGGAAGAAGCCGATCGTTGCGCCGTATTCCGGAGCCATGTTTGCTACCGTCGCACGGTCTGCCAAGCTGATGTTGCTCAGGCCTGGGCCGTAGAATTCGACGAACTTGCCGACAACGCCTTTTTTACGCAGCATTTGGGTAACAGTCAACGCGAGGTCGGTTGCCGTAGCGCCTTCTGCCAGCGTACCGGTCAGCTTGAAGCCGATAACTTCCGGCGTTACGAAATACAGCGGTTGACCCAGCATGCCTGCTTCGGCCTCGATACCGCCGACGCCCCAGCCAACGATACCGAGACCGTTGATCATCGTCGTATGGGAGTCCGTACCGACGAGGGAATCCGGATAAACCTCCGTTTCGCCGTCAACGGTTTTCGTTGCTGCGACGGATGCGAGATACTCAAGGTTAACTTGGTGAACGATACCGGTATCCGGCGGCACGGCGCGGAAGTTGTCAAACGCCGTTTGCGCCCAGCGCAGGAAGCGGTAACGCTCCTCGTTGCGCTCGAATTCGATGCGTTCATTATATTCGAGTGCGTCCGGGGAACCGAAAGCATCAACCATAACCGAGTGGTCGATAACAAGGTCGACCGGAACAAGCGGGTTGATCCGTTTCGGGTCGCCGCCCGCCCGTTTCATCGTATCTCTCATGGCTGCCAAGTCGACGACGACCGGTACGCCGGTGAAGTCCTGCAGCACGATCCGTGCCGGAATGAACGGAATTTCTTTGTTGGCGTCGCGTTCGGAAGCCCAGCCGGCGATTTGTTTCACGTGCTCTGCCGTGATCGCCTTGCCGTCGAATTGACGGATCGCCGCTTCAAGCAGAACTTTAATGGAGAAAGGCAGATTTTGCACATGGCCGTTGCCTTGCGCTTCAAACGCCTGCAGGCTGTAGTAGTTGTACGATTGATCGCCAACGTTCAGCTGCTTGCGGACCGAGAATTGGTCTTTTTTAGACATGGTGCTATTCCTCCTTAGACAAGTGATCAGCTGCATGGATCTTGTTTCATTGTATGAAACTTGATTTCATTATTAGCTATAGCTATAGTATACATGCTGAATGACCGTTTCGTAAAGGTTGATTTCGCTCATTTTTATACGGCGGCGCGCATACCATGGGAATGAATGTTTTCTGCCCTGTTGAAATAAATCGATCTTAGCCGTACAGGCTTCCGATGAAAGGGGACCGATGCCGTGTCTTGGAAAACGACCCTCTACGATTATGTACATCATCGCAATCAAATGGACATCGATTATTCCGTGGAACCGATGCTGCCCTTTGTGGAGGATGCTGCGTATTTGAGCGCGCAGACCGAGAGGCTTGCCCGGCGGGCGGACACCGACCGTCAGCGGCAATTCGTACCGACCAAAAGCGAAACCCGGCTCACTGTCGATCAAGTGGCGGAGCGCGGAGACAGCATCGTCGCCGAAGTCACCCTCAGACGGACGACCGTCGGCGAGATTCGTCGGGTCCTCCACGAAGAGCAGCGGGTCGAACAGGAACGGATCACCCTTTCCCCGGTGTCGGACGGCTGGTCCGTTGTACATATCGAATATCTTCAAACGGAGCAGGCTTTACGCCTAAAACCCCCGGTTGCGGGCGGGATCATGCAGGCGGAAGATTCGTTTGCCGCCGTCGGGTTAATGCGTGCTCCTTCCGTACCGTATTTGAATACTCAAATCATTTCCCATTTCCAGCAAGCCGCCGCTCGCACCCCTTACAACCGGCTCGAAGCTGTACGTTACGCCGATCAGTGGTGGGATAGAGCCAATCCGGCCTATCTTGCATTTGAGGTCAACTGCAGCAATTACGTGTCTCAATGCATCTTTGCAGGCGGAGCGCCTATGAACTATACTGGTAAAAGGGATTCAGGCTGGTGGTACAAAGGCCGGGTCGGCGGTCAGGAGCACTGGAGCTTCAGTTGGGCCGTAGCCGAAAGTCTGCAGTTCCATTTGCTGACGAGCCGCAGAGGGCTGCGGGCCCAAGAAGTGGCGAATCCGCAGCAGCTCGATTTGGGCGATGTCATCAGCTACGACTGGGACGGCGACGGCCGATATCAGCATACCACCATAGTTACCGCGAAGGACCCAAGCGGCATGCCGCTTGTCAACGCTCAGACGATCAACAGCAAGCATCGGTACTGGAGCTATACGGATTCCCCGGCTTGGACGAAGCGAACGCGCTACCGTTTCCTGCATTTGTCCGATTCCTTTTAAATCTTTCCGAATTTAGCTGTGCGTAGCTTAGGCTTCGCTTTTCTGCCGTGGGCCATGCACGGAGCCTGCTTTTTCATGATTTTAGACGGCTTGGATCAACATACTTCCGGAGGTTTCTATGAGCGACAAAATACGTGTAGGCTTGATTTACGGCGGCAAATCCGGGGAGCATGAAGTCTCGCTCCAAACGGCACTGGCCGTCATCAAAGCATTTGACTTGAATAAATACGAGGTGCAGCCGTTTTACATAACCAAGCAAGGGGACTGGCATTCGGGACCGCAGATTGCGGCGCCGGCCGAATCGGTCGAAGCGCTTGCATTCGATGGCTCGTCCCAATCTTCGGGAGAGTTTGCCCTTCAGCCGTTTTTTGCTTCCAAACCGGCTTCCGCCGATGCCTCGATTAAGGTGTCGGGCGCTTCGGCGACGTCTGCCCCGCTGGATGTCGTCTTTCCTTTATTGCACGGCACGTTCGGCGAAGACGGCACCATTCAAGGGCTGCTCGAAATGGCGAACATCGCCTATGTGGGCGCCGGCGTACTGGCTTCGTCCGCAGGCATGGACAAAATCACCATGAAAAAAATATTCGCCCAGGAAGGTCTGCCACAATGTATTTTCCGTCACTTCACGCGAAGCCAGTGGGAAAAAGACAACAGCTATTTCCTGATGGAAATTGAAATTTCAATCGGGTACCCTTGCTTCGTCAAGCCGGCCAATCTCGGATCGAGCGTTGGCGTAAGCAAAGCGCGCAACCGCGAAGAGCTGCTGGCTGCCGTCAATCAAGCGTTTCGTTACGACCGCAAGGTCATTGTCGAAGAGTTCGTCAATGCCCGCGAGGTGGAAGTGGCGGTGCTCGGCAATGACGAACCGCAAGCCTCTGTCGTCGGCGAGATCGTATCTTCGAGCGAGTTTTACGATTACAAGGCCAAATATGTCGACGGCACCTCGTCGATGATTATTCCGGCGGAAATTCCGCAAGAGACGGCGGAGGAAATCAGGGAGCTCGGGCTTCGGGCTTTCACGGCTATTGACGGGTCGGGCTTGTCCCGCGTCGATTTCTTCCTAAGAAGAGAAGACAATAAAATCTTCATTAATGAAATCAACACCATGCCGGGCTTCACTCCTTTCAGCATGTATCCGCTGCTGTGGCGAGAGAGCGGGAAGCCTTACGGCGAGCTGATCGACGACTTGATTCGACTTGCGTTGGAGCGTCATGCCGAGAAGCAGCGCTTGGAGTATACCTTGGACTAAAGTTCCGCATAGATCAAAATCGCCGGACTTGCTTTTGTCTTCCTAGGTTCGATATGCTTAAGCTAAAAGACGGCTGAAAGGAGCGAATTCATGGGATTTCAAACCGAGTTCAATTCCGTATGCAAGTTCAAATCCGAGCAAGAGCTATTCGAGCTGCTGGAGTACGGCCGCGGCAAAATGGTGAAAAGCGGCTTCCGCGTGTTTCCTACCGGACAGAAAGTTATCGCCTATACGCCGGATAACCAAGCTATTGCCATCGTTAAAATTTTGGCTTCCATCGCCGAAATTAATTTTCAGGGCGAAGAAGTGACGCAGGTCGAGATGGAACTGGTTCGCAAGCTGAGCGATGAGGAAGCGCGCATCCAGACGTCGTTGGCTCACGAAATGTTTTTCGGAGAGCGGGCATAGACTGCCAATTCACCGACCCTTCATAATATTATAGTGCATAAACCCTCACGGGCAGCATCCTTTTCCAACCCATGGAAGAGGGTGCTTTTTTCTTTCCGGGGACAAGCTATGGAGTAGTTAACTATCGGGAGCGTGAATGTAGCATGATCGTTCGTCTTGGTTACGTAGCGATGTCCATGATTGTCCAGAATGCCTCGCCTTCCAAAACGATGACGTATACCAACTTTGCCAAGCTTGACGACCGGGATGCGGCGCTTCGCAAGCTGGAACGGATTGCCGCCGAGAACCTTCACAATACGCTGCGCCTTCTAAAGCATAACCGGGCGCATGACATCGAGCTTTACCGCTGCTCCTCCAAGCTGATTCCCCTAGTCGGCCACGAGATGCTTAGCGACTGGGAGCCGATGGAAGAGCTGGCGGAATCGTTTGCGGAAATCGGCAGTTATGCCCGGGAGCATCGGATGCGAATCAGCTTCCACCCTGATCATTTTACGGTATTAAGCACTCCGCGGGAGGAGGTGCTGCGGCATTCTTTCGCCGACCTGGATCGTCATGTCCGCATGCTGGAAGCGATGGGACTGGACGCGTCGGCGAAGTGCAACATTCATATCGGGGGAACGTACGGCAACAAACAAACGGCAAAAGAACGGTTCATTCGCAATTTCGATGCTTTAGAGGAGCGGATTCGGGAACGGATGACGCTGGAGAACGACGACAAGACGTTTAACGCCCTCGAAACCTTGGAGGTATGCGAAGAGGTTGGCGTTCCGATGGTGCTCGACATTCATCACGACCAAGTGAACCGGAGCGAAGAGACGGCGGAAGAGCTATGGCCGCGAATTCGGCAGACATGGCAAGGTCAGAAAGCGCAGGCGGATACCGCAGCTCCTCCGCACGAATTGCCGCCCAAAATTCATGTCTCCAGTCCCAAAAGCGAAAAAGATCCCCGCGGCCACGCCGATTTCATCGATACCGGAATTCTGATGCCTTTTTTGCGAGCTATCGCCCCGACAACGCCGCGGCTCGATATCATGCTTGAAGCTAAGAAGAAAGATGAAGCGCTGTTTCATCTTATGGAAGCGATCGGTAAGAAAGAAGGGATTACGATATTGTCCCAAGCCTCGTTCGAGCTGTAATTTCGCTGAATGCGCAAACTTGAAATCTTTGTGGAAATAAAGTACGTTGAGAAGGGAGAAAGTTGTCCAAACCCTATTTTATGGATGAGAGGGGAACTGATGGATATGAACTTGGTTGCCGGCAAAAACATATTGGTCATGGGGGTCGCTAACGACCGCAGCATTGCCTGGGCGATTGCGCAATCTTTGGCGAGCCACGGTGCAAGACTTGTTTTTACATATGAAAGCGAACGGGTTGAGGAGCGGGTGCGGAAGCTGGCCGACACAATTCCGAACTCTGCCGTCCTGCCATGCAACGTTACTTCGGATGAAGATATCGAGAAGCTGGCCGGAGCCTTGAAAGCACAGTTTGGCGCCTTGCACGGCATTGTGCACAGCATCGCTTTTGCGCGCACGGAGGAGCTGGAAGGGCTGTTCGTCAATACGTCGCGAGACGGCTTTGCTCTGGCTCATGATATAAGCGCGTACTCCTTGGTGGCTGTGGCTCAGAAGCTTTATCCGCTTATGACCGAAGGCGGCAGCATTATGACCATGACGTACTTGGGCGCCGAACGTGCTATGAAAAACTATAATGTCATGGGCATCGCCAAAGCAGCCCTCGAAGCCAGCGTACGTTATTTGGCGAACGATCTCGGCCAATATAACATCCGCGTGAATGCCATATCGGCAGGCCCGATCCGCACCCTCGCAGCCAAAGGCATCAAAGACTTCAATTCCATCTTGAAAACCGTCGAGGAAAAAGCTCCCCTTCGCCGCACGACCGAAACCGCCGAGGTTGGAGATACCGCCCTCTTCTTAATCAGCCATCTTTCCCGCGGGATTACGGGAGAAGTCATTTATGTCGACGGCGGTTACCATATTGTCGGCGTTTAATCCTCAGTTATAACACAGCCATCCGTCATATCGACGGGTGGTTTTCTTGTATAAATTAGGGCTTTTGGGAAAATCAAGGTTTTGTCACATTTGATTGCCTGTTTGGACGAAACTCCGTAGCATATTTTACGTATATTAACTATACTGATACTATTCGATCTGTTGCCATGTCACTAGGATTGAAAAAGACTTCTATTTATTGGTATAGAAAAGGAATGATTAGTAATGACCAATTCCAACATCCCCTCCTTCGCTGTCGGTAGCAAAAGCTTTACCGCGGTCGCAATTAATATCGCTTCCAAAGCAGGAGAATGGATTCAAAGCAAACTTGGAGACTTCAACAAGCTGCAAACCAAATATTCGTCCCACGATCTTGTCACGGAAGTCGATAAGGGCGCTGAAACGATGATTCGCAATTTGATACAGACGCACTTTCCTCATCATGTTGTTTTGGGCGAGGAAGGAGTCGCTCCCGGTCCCGAAGCTTCCAAGCGAGCGCTGGAGCAGCTCAGCGACGCCGAATATTTGTGGATCGTCGATCCGTTGGATGGCACGACGAACTTCGTTCACGGGTTTCCTTTTTTCTCCATCTCACTGGCGCTTGCTCACAAAGGCGAAGTCATTGTCGGCGTTGTTTACAATCCCATTCATAACGAATTGTATGTCGCCGAGAAAGGAAAAGGCGCTTATCTCAAAGGAAAGCGTATGCAAGTTTCTTCCGAAACGAAGCTTATCGACAGTTTGGTTGCTACCGGATTCCCTGCGGATCGGGCGGGCGCCCTGCCGGTGAACATGCGCGGCGTTCAAGCGTTGGCTCCTAAAGTAAGGAATCTTCGCGTGGCGGGATCTGCGGCTTTGCATATGGCCTATGTTGCTGCAGGGCGATTGAGCGGTTTTTGGGAAATCGGATTAAATTCTTGGGATATGGCTGCCGGAGCGCTGCTTATTTCCGAGTCGGGCGGCAAGGTTACGGATACGGAAGGCAAGCCGTACAGCTTGCACGTTCGCGATGTTCTGGCTACGAATGGTCATATTCACGACGAAATCCGGCAGGAGCTGTCCGTAGCTTCGGCTACCGGTATATAAAGCGACATTTCTGACACGAGATACAAACCAGCGCTGGTTTGTATCTTTTTTTTGCAGAGGGGTTGATTTTCGATTTGAGCCATGGTATATTAGTCTTCCGGCCATGAGCTGGGGCATCGCAAACTGATGCAAGGACAAGCTTTTGAAGAGTTTCGAAAAAAAACTTGAAAAAAAGTACTTGCATTACAGGTTGAAGATGTGGTATATTAAAGAGGTCGCTTTCGACGGGTTGTAAAACGAAGTCGAAAGATGACGAACATCATTGCCCTTTGAAAACTGAACATTGAGTGAGTGTCATAAAGAGAATGC
>NZ_BSDJ01000053.1 GCF_027925525.1 Paenibacillus tyrphae
ATTTTATCACTGCACAACAACTGCAAGAGATAATCCCCAACAAAGAAGAGAGACATATCATTAAACAACTTAGTATACTTAAAAAGAATTTCACTAAAGATGAACCTGTATTTCAATTTTTACATAACAATTATAACGAGCATCTCAGTGCAGATGCTTTGAAAAATCTCGAATTACAAAAGATATTAGATTTAATATCTTTTGAAGATCTTGAAAGCGAAAATATAAACCCTTTATGGAAAAATACAATTTCTTTTCTATGTGATTTGAGAAAAAATCATGATCTTATCGAATTGTTAATTGAGACTGATCCTGGTTATTTGCTTCACTTTGAACAAGTCAGACTCTCTAATCAACAAAGAATTGCAGTTTTCAAAAAAATATTTGAGAAATATGCATCACGAAATATTTGGCTGGATGTCAATGCTAAAGATTTAGCTGATGTTGCTAGAGTATCGGAAGTATACGAATATTTGCTCGAATACACAATGCCGGATAAACATTTCGTTCAACGTTACAATGCTCTTAGTGTGCTTCAGTATTTCGTTGAGTTCAAGGAAGACAGATTATTAGAAATGTTACTTTCAGTTTCGACCGACATTGCTGAGAATGATGACGTGCGTGCGCTCTCTATTTATAGTTTAGCTAAACTGGGAGCTGTAAGCAAAACTTATATTGAACGTGTAAAAAAGGTTTCCAATGAAAAGGAAAAACCGCGCCTACAAAAAGCGTTCTATGAATTTCTGTCAAAAAGCTCCGATATTGATGAATATACCGATTTAATTCTCGATGCAATTCCCTTGATAAGATTCAGTTTGAACCAAAGCATTAGCATGTCAAGTTATTCAGTACTGGATTGTTTAAAGAATATCCATAAACCTGATTGTGTTAGCAAAATTGTTCGTTACTTTATTCAGGAGACAGAAGCCTTAAATGACAATAATATTGATAGGTACTTACCACATTTAGTTAAGAAGTCCATCGCTACATATCAAGTAATGCCGGAAATTTATGAAGACATGAAAACACTGTTATTAAAGTGCGTTGGTCTGCATTTAAAAAAAGCAGCGTTAGAAATCAGGGATTTCTTTGTTTCGACAAATACCCAGGCGTCACTCTTTAATGAACATTACAAAAAATTAGTTTCAAATGAAGACTATAGGTTAATAGGGTTGCTGATGAACGAAGAATTCGCCGAAAGAATCATACATGATTACATTCAAAAAAATTTGACAGAACAAAATATATGGAGTATTTTGATTGGTACTTCTATTTCAAAGCCAGAAGAGCATGAACACTATAAAACGCTTTTCATAAACAGAACCAATATTTCTGTACCCATATCCATTGATTACAATAAAAAAAGAGAAGAAGAATTAAAAGAACAAGTTCATGTTACTCTCTCAAAAGACTTGTACTTGAAAGAAATCCAATCTGTTTATATTGGAGAAAATAAAAACATACTATCTCATGATGATGTGCAGTTTGATATACTTTGGGATAACGAAAGAGGAGAATATAAATACAAAGATTTTATCGTGTGGTTCTTACAAAATAGTCTCGAAAAGCAATCACTCACTTTTACCGAGATCATAGCATGGAGCGAAAGTAGCCGGTTCGATGAATTTGTTCTAAGTGAAGTATATCGTCTTATGAGTAACAACCTCAACATTGAGCTTGACCGTGAGCAAATTCAAAAAATAAGTACGATTTGTTACGAAAAAATAAATCAAATCGATTTCAGAACAGCCATTGAATACAGGGATAATGGTTACTCGGCAACCAATCTAGCCGTCTGTGTTTGGTTTTTTCGACATAAATATCAACTTGATTACCCTGAGAGTACACTTCTGGATATGTTGTCATTTGATTGGCCTATTGGCAATGACGACTTTGGTATAAAATATATCGAAGATTTGGTCAGCATTGAGAAGATTACGTCCAGAATTGTTGAAAATCTTAGAGAACGTAAAGTTGCTGGGCAAGTATTAATTAATCATCTAGATTACTGTGAGAGATATCAAGTGAAAAGCAGTATTGATTTTGTAAAACAATTCGCGGGAGATCTACAAGTTCCTGCAAGAGAAAGAAAGAGGGCTTTAGAGACTTTAATTGCACTCGGTATCGAGCACTCTTACTTGTTGGATATACTACAATCCACCGATGATGAAGATATTTTTGCATTCTGTGCAAAGCAACTTTTGAATTTAAAAGTTGCTTCAGTAGAAGATGTGTTACTGAGTATTATTGATAAGGACTCACACTTATCACTGCCATCTTCATATTTTTTAATGGAAAAGCAAAATTTGCAGGCGATATCATATTTTATTCATCATATTGAAAAACTTGAAACGTATCAAACTTCTTTTGATCGGAGACCGTTATTATTAATCAAGACAGTTGATGCTGTTGAGTTGTTATTAGATTTGCTATTAAAAGTTATGAATCAGGAATTGAAACAAGACGATAGTTTTCATAGAATTGATCAGCAAATTTACGATGTTTTAAAACAAATAGCTTTGCAAGGAAAAGAAGAGATGCAACGTGTAGTAACCTTGATGAAAACGTTTATCACTTCGAATCCAACTATCACTAATATTCATTTTCTCTATGTTATTCATGACGATATTATTAAGTTGTATAAAATAAATTATAATAAATTTACACATAATAGATATTCCGCTACTATAAGGACTGCGAATCAGCTACTCAATGTACCGGAAGACGAAGAGTATCAGGAGAAACTGATTAGGTGCGTAAAAACTCAAAAGGAAATTATTGAAAAAAGCAGATTAAAATCATTACCCGAGATATTTACAATCGATCCCAATATTGCAGTTGGAGCGGCACATTTAGTTAGGTTGCCCTTAAGCAAGGATCAGTCTCAATTTGAACGCTTCATTAATTATATGCAACAAATTTTCTACGAACCGATCGTGAAGGAAAAGCGTAAACCCTCCCAATACGTGACTGCAAATTTTCAGGGCTTAGTTGCTATCATTGACCTCATAAGATGTGTACGTCATTATTACCATCACTCAAAATTATCTGACGTAAATGTTAAACAACTCGTGGAGGGCGCGTTTACAAAAATTGGTGGAGAACCTCGTAGCCCCGAGAAATGGACACTCTTTCATAGCATAATTATAGATGATTTATTGGCTGAACTTTCGCATGTCGAAAGACAGTTGTGATAAAAACCTCCTAAAGAACAGTTGGCCGATAAAGACTTTGCGAGTCTTCTGATCACAAAAATGGGAAGGCTACGTTGTTCAAGGAAGCGATTGATGTCCTGCGTTTTTGATGAATAGGTTGGAGATATAATCTACTGCCAAGATCCAAAAATAATAAATGCAAAAAATATAATCAGCACTTTATACTGACATCAAAAAGAACCGAGAGCACATTGCCTTCGGTTCTTTACCCATACCAATATTTTAAATTATACAAACTAAAATAACCACTCTTGTACAAGTGGTTTCCAAAATGTTACTATGAAAAGTGTATGCCTATTTCCCACATCAGGCATGCTCAATTTTTCATTCTCAAATAAGGATGTGATATTCCTACTCCACTATTCGAGATAATCACAGTATATACCGCATTAGTAAATTACGCAATAGTTTTATCGCATTTTCCGTATTTTATTTTTAAAATTAGGGGCGCGAAATGGTATAAATCACCCTGAATCCCTTGCCCCATAAGGGATATTCGTAAACCAGGCTCAAAATGGATAGATTCATCCCTAACCTACCAAGCAATTAAATACGATGATTTGTCATTTTTTACTTTTAACTTTGGAGGCTAATACAGTTGAGCGACAAACAAAAACGAAGCCAATACAAAATTAAACTATTCCACTTTCATGAACTATCCATTTCTTTCAATCAGCTATCCCTACCAGAAAATACGAATCGAATAATTACTGTTTCAAATAGTATCTATCTCGACCAACTCCAGCAAGTCGTTGCCATGCATGATCCTTTCGATAGTTTTACCGATGCCATCTTCATGCTTAAAGCTGATAGCATTGATGAGGACGACCAATCCCAACTTGCTCTATTTGAACGCATGTTACGCGAAGGTATCTACTATAAAGGTGTAAAGTATGTCCGTTCCATCAAGTCACCAGCCATGTCTCGCACGCAGAGGACGGAATTTATCAAAGAGAAATATTATGCCGATCTCCGCAACCGCATATCCCTTGGTCATTTCCCTGCGCTAACCAATATCAATAAATGGGAAGCAGCACTCGGTGTAAGCCGTTCAACAGCTATACCTGTTCCATATATTCCTCGAATTGTTGTGATTCCAGATTACGAAAAGGATTGCATCATCGAAGATGTTTGGAAAATTGAAGGGTGTGCAAAGGATACCGATCAACAAAAGTTAGTCCTGGCAGAAAAGAAAAAACAGCGCGAATATTTCAAGGCAAAAAAGGAGCGAAGGCCATCCATAGCCATTTTAGAAACCTTACCTCGTTTACCAAATAAACAAGCTATTATTCGCGGCATTGAAACCGCCGTTCCAGACCAATCGGAATTTAAGACATTCAGCGGCTGGGATAAAGAGAATCGTCATGTCAAAATAGATCAAATCGCCCATCCGACTCATGCTGCCGAAATAAAGGGCGAACTCCGTCCTTGCTATTCCCTTGAGCAAACGGAAGAAATTCCGCATATCGAAATTAGCGAAGAGTCCATCGGCTTGAAACGTACCGTGTATCCGCAATACAAAAACGAACAAGTCCAATTTTTCGATGGTCAAGGTCTTATGAGCTTTGAATTTGCCGAGCGAACTGGGCAGCATCTCGGATTATCTTATTCGCCAAACGCTGTGCAAGGAAGGCTCCCTTACATCAAAGGTAATTTCATTCGCTTTGATATTCTTAAATGGTTTGAGAAAAACAACATATCGAAGATCACCGACATATTCGGTGAATCGCAATCAATAATTGATGAACGCGGGCGTCCTATTGATCTTATCATCACGAAGTCCTGCTTCAAAGCATGGCACAGGTATATCGAAGGTCAAAAAAAGCCCGAATGTCTATTCAAAAATATACACGATTACAAGAAACGTTTGACTGAATATCAACATACTCATTTTTGGGTTGCCAACTATGCTAAACCATCGTATCAACTAAATCCGTATACGCCGCTCACCTATCAATACATTCATGCGCTCAATCTTACGCTGGATGATTTGTATAAATTGTGCGCCCCTTTGATGAAAGTCGTGAAAATAATAGTAAACGGTAAGAAAGATGATACGACGAACAGAGGGGTTCGAGATATCGCCTATACGAAAGCGTTTCTGAATATGCTCGTTCAAGACCATAATGAAGCAAACGATGCTGATGACATGGATGATAGTGAAGATCCCAACAACGAGCTGACACTGGAGCAGCAAAAGAAATTCACGAGCGAAATAAACCAAGCAATCGATTTAAATGAACTCATGCTCTATGACGCAAACGTGCGGAAGTACATGATCAAGCAAGCGATGCAGAAGGTTCAAGATATGCTCAAGGGGCGTATTCCGATTCACGGCAGTTATTATTATATGACCAATGATCCCATTGCTTTTATGGAGCATGCTGTGGGTAAGCCGGTTAAAGGTGTACTTGAGCAGAACCAGGCATTTATGAATCGCAAACACGGCATTCATGCCCTCTTCCGTTCGCCGCTGACCATTTTTAATGAAGTGGCAAAACTTGAATTTATAAAAGTGCATAATGCTTATTTGCGCCATTTGGATAACGTCATTGTGCTGAATTGCCATGACTTAACGCTTATCCGGCTTGGGCTTGCCGACGTTGATGGAGATACTGCCCTTTGCACCAATGACTCCACGATCCTTGCCGCAGTCATTGAGGCTCCGACGATTATCAATGAAGATGACAAAAAAGTAGCTGATCCCGTGCCGAATGATACGGATAGCGTCGTTAAGATGGAACTGAAAAGTTTGCACAACCTAACAGGTAGATGTACGAATGTAAATACGTTTTTTCAGAATCTCGCTCTGGAGGAAGGCAATCTTCAATCCCGAGTGTTAGAAAATTCAGTACTCAAATTTCTTCAGGGACAGATTATCGATGCGACAAAAAATGGCCGCGATGTTGAGATTCCGTATGTGCTTGATAAATTCGTGTACAAACTGCCCTATTTCTTCCGTTTCATTAACGGAGGAACAGAAGATGAATACCAGCGCATCATCAAGTCGCCGTTTAATAAATTTTGCGTGGAAGCTGAAAAATACATCAAAACTACTTTCCAATTGAAGGATGGAAAACTGGATCAATCAATGCTCGGCATTGAAAGCACGAAGCAGTTGCTGCAGGACTTGAGCAAGGTTAACCAGTCCAAATATTTGGCGTATCTTGACTTGATAGAACCGTTGTACAAGGAATACAACAAGAAGAAAAATCGCATTGATTATCGTCGGAAACAATTTAATGAGTTGAAAAAATGGGAACGTGATGATGAGACACGCAAAGCCATCAGCGAAGATTATGCGAATCTGAAGGCAGAATATAAAACCAAGTGCGAAGCGATATGCCCCTACCCTTCTGTTCTTGCGAGTGTAGCAGTGGAGATTGCCTACAATAAATATGGAACACATGGATTCGCATGGCTGTTCATAGATGGATTACTGGAAAATCTGAAGCGTCATGAAAATATCGTAAAGAAAGAAGTACACAGAGTAAATCGGTTAACGAATCAGGCTGTGGAAGGTAATGAACTTACCGTCCGAGATGGAGTCGCATCCGTTGATGATCTGGAATTTAGATTCGATGCGCTGGATGGAATTTATCCATTGTTTGAGATTATGGGTCAGTTCTACATCTCATTTGAAACTGAACGAAAAGTCAATGTGCAGACAAGTGATACCCCTGCCCTGTTGGATGGGGGCAGTACAAGACAAAAGTTGGAAGGATACAAGCTGGGCTTCAGCACGTTAAAACAATCAAAAGACGAATCACAGGCGGTTGCTGATGAGTTAGCTGGTAAAAAAATGATGATTCGGATTAACGGAAATTATGTGAACGTAATCGATTCCAATGGTGATATGAAATGCTGTATTCCAAGCGATAACCTTATTCAGCGTGAAGAAAAATGGTCTTTGTTTGATTTTGATGGAGCTGAGATTGAGTTTGTAAGCATTGAAAAAGTGACGAAATCGAGCTTTAAAGCAATTGTCAATATTGATTAACTGTCTAATTGTTAATGGAGCGCCTGTTAACACTGGCGCTCTGGTGACACCCGTTGTGCCAAGGTGATTACTCAATAGGAGAGGAAATAATCAAAATGGACTATTTTTACTGTTACGATGGCCAAATGATGAGGAAATTGCAGGACAAAAATATCCGTTACATCACTCGGGCTTTGACTATCGATAAGATGCGTAAGTTTTGGCTTTATGAGATCAATGATAAGTTTCAAGCTGCTTTAGAGGAGATAAAGAAAGCAAAAGTTTAAGGAGTGAGTCTTCATAGTGAATCAAAGAGTAAGCGATATTATTACTATTGAGGATATTAAAAGTTGGAATACGGGGGATTTAATTTCAATTACATCCGGTACAGGAACAGGTAAAAGTTATTTTGTTCGTAATTTGTTGTACGCTATCGCAATGGCTGAAGGTAAAAAAATTCTCTACCTCGTCAATAGGAAAAGATTGCTTCAGCAAATCAAACAGGAATTAGTCTCTGACAAGAAGACGGATATAATTGACGTATTCACTTATCAAAAAATACAGGCACATGTTTTGCATGAGAATACTACGGATTTTAAAGACATTTACAAATATATTGTTTGTGATGAGTATCATTATTTTATAACAGATGCTAGTTTTAATCATACAACAGATTTAAGCCTCGATACGATAATTGCTGCCAATGATCGTATTCGGATTTTCATGTCAGCAACAAGCAACTTTATGCTTGATTATCTGGAACGGCATAAAAACTTAAAGGTCAATAAATATGAAATTGATTATCAATATAATCATATCAAAAAAATATTTTTCTATGAAAATGATGCTACAGTTAAAAAATTTTTATTCGAATTAAACCAAAATGAAAAGGTCATTTATTTTTGTCACAGTGCAGAAAGGGCATATAAACTAAGCAAAGAGTTTGTAGACTCCTTGTTTGTATGTGGTGATAGCAATAAAGAATACAAGAGATACCTCAAAACAGAAGAAATTCAGAAAATGTTAGAGGATGAACGTTTCGAACAACAGTTTCTATTTACTACTCATACATTGGACAATGGGATTAACATCATTGACGAAGATGTCAAATACATAATTGTGGACATCGAGGACTTTGATATATTAATTCAGTGCATTGGAAGAAAAAGAACGCAAGGAAAGGACGACAATATTACTATTCTTATAAAAAAAATGAATCACAAATCAATTGGTGGCAGAGTTACACAATTGAACAAAAAATTAAAAATGGCAGATTTTTTGATTGCGGGAAATACAACAGAAGATTTTATAAAAAAGTATCCAAGACAATATTCTGGCGATATGATTTACGATTCATTCAAAAATGAAAGTATTATTAAAACGGTAAATGAAGTCATGTATTGTAAGTGTACGTATGACATTGATACTTTTAACGAAATCCTAAAAGAAGAAAATGGATATGAAAAGAAAATATTAGGCTTATTGAAGAAGGAAAAGTATGAGTTGCTTGAACATCACTATGACTCATTAACTCTAAATGATTATCTCAACGCTTTAGTTGGTAAAAAAATGTTTAAGGATGAGCAAAAACAATTTAAGGATTTTATTAAACAAAATATAATCAATATCCCTAAAAGTAGTCATGGATCACTAGGGTATAATACAATTAATGGATATTTCAGGGATAATGATCTTCAATTTTTAATTAAAAGTGAAGAAGAAAAAGAACGAGGAAAAAATAGGGGAAAAAGATATTGGATTATTGGAAAGATAACTTATTAAAGTGGGTGTAAAAATGCCTCTAAGCATTATATAGAGCATACTGGCAAAAACACACCCATATTATGTTCAAGTCCTTCTATCACGTATGATCTTTACTATCCAAGTGAAGAAATAGGACAAAATCCAATTTACGCATCCGCCATATCCAAGGTGCTCTTCCTTGGATTGGTGGTGCGACCAAGCAACAGGTTCATCGTTGCGCGGAGATGAATGATGAAATGTAATCTGCTTTCCATTGTGGTAGTAGGATTTTCTGTGCCAACGTTCTTATTGAATCTTGAAACATTAGATTAAAGCAAACGTCTATTGGTTTAAAATGCGATATTGGGGAAGGTTGAGCATATGAAAAGATATTTGATTAATGCACTTTCATTATTGGTTTTATTTTGCTGTATCAGTTCCATATTTCCAACTAAATCCTATGCTTGTAGTTGTGCTTATAAACCAGACCCCGATAAAGCATTAGAACAAGCCAAAGCTGTGTTTTCTGGTAAGGTGCTCGAAGCCAAACAAGAGATATTTGATGTGGATGGGATTCTTGAATACAGAGAAGCAATTCTTTTTAATGTAGAACAAACGTGGAAGGGAACTTCTCAAACACAAATTATCGTGAATACTAATTTTGGTGGAGAATCTTCTTGTGGGAATGAATATAAAGTTGGTCAAACTTATCTAGTGTTTGCTAATAATTACGACAGTAATAATACTCTACATACAAGCATCTGTTCATTAACTAAGGAATTTTCAAATGCCAATATGGAACTTAATAAGATTGGGGAAGGTAATAAGCCAATCGAAAACGTAAACTTAAAAGGTGCAATGAGTAAGTTAGATTTTAATAATAAGCTAGTTTATGTTACAGTGGCTTATCATCGCTTAATTAAGTATCATCTTGTTGAGGTGTTTTTTGGTGTGTTCACTGCGGTTATTGGAATTGTACTGATGTTTAAAAAGAAAAAAAGTGAATTGTAATAGATAAAATGTCTTTCCGCTGTCCTTTGTGGGGCAACTAATTGCTAATTAATAGATAAATTGACCAAAGAACCGATTGCTATACTATATTCTCATTTCATGTAATATTTAATTGTATGAATTGTACGATCGGGCTTGTCAGCCCGTAGAGAGGCAATTACGTTGTGAAAAAATTTTATGACCCTGTGATGCTAAATCAATTATGAGCCGTATTCGTACGGTTCTTTTTTTATGATCGAAACAGGACGCAGTTGTTTATTTAATCTCATCCCCTACTAACCAGTAATATGAGGTGAAGAAATTGAAATGGTACAACAGTTTAAAGTACTGGACATATCAAATTCAGTATGATGAATCAAGATGGCGCTTTAAACCACCTAAATTTTTTAACACCATAAAGAAATTATAGAACTTCGGTGGCTAGCTGAAGTTCTTTTCTAATTTTGAAAGGAGAATGTAAGTGGAGTTTATCAAATTAAAAATCGATCAACTGGTTCATGCAGACTATAATCCAAGGAAGGATTTACAGCCGGAAGATCCTGAATTTGAAAAAATCAAGAATAGTATTAACGAGTTCGGATATTGCGAGCCGATCATAGTCAACAGTGATTACACGATCATTGGAGGTCATCAACGAGCAAAGGTATTAAAGGCTCTCGGATATGATGAAGTGGATTGCGTGTTAATCGATATCGATAAAACGAAAGAAAAAGCTTTGAACATTGCGCTCAACAAGATTACTGGCGAATGGGATTTTGATGCCCTCTCCTCCCTGCTCGATGAGTTGAAGCATGAGGATTTTGATCTTGAGCTTACCGGCTTTGATCTGTCAGAAGCTGAGAAATTATTAGATGAGCTGTATAAACACGATGAACCAGATGAAGATGAGTTCGATATCGATGAAGCATTGCCGGAACAACCGATCACCCGGAAAGGTGACGTTTGGATATTAGGTAAACATCGGTTAATGTGCGGTGACAGCACCAGCGAGCAGGATATGGCAACGTTGATGAATGGTAAGAAAGCCAGGTTGATTGTAACTGATCCTCCCTACAATGTGGACTATACAGGCAAAACGAAAGATGCACTAAAGATCGAAAATGACAAAATGGACAATGATCAGTTTTACGAGTTTTTATTGGCAGCATATAAACGCATGTATGAGGTAGCTGACGATGGTGCCAGTATTTATGTTTTTCATGCGGATAGTGAGGGATTGAATTTTCGGAAGGCGTTTATCGAAGCGGAGTTTAAGTTGGCACAATGCTGTATCTGGGCTAAACAAGTTTTCGTGATGGGAAGGCAAGATTATCAGTGGATGCACGAACCCATATTGTATGGCTGGAAACCAACTGCGGGACACTATTGGAATAGTGACCGTAAGCAAACAACTCTCTGGCAGTTTGATCGACCGTTTCGGAATGAATATCATCCGACCATGAAACCCGTCCCCCTTATCTCCTATCCAATCAAAAACTCAAGCAAGATTGGAGATATCGTCCTCGATTCATTTGGCGGTTCAGGCAGTACGCTAATCGCTTGTGAGGAGGCGGATCGAATTTGCTATACGATGGAGCTTGATCCCAAATACGCGGATGTCATTGTCAGTCGGTATATTGCCCATGTTGGTAGCGATGATTGCGTATACTTGATTCGGGATGGTCAACAGTATAGTTATCAAGAATTGCTTGCTGAGTCGGCAAGGTCAGAGGTATCATGTGCTGACTAAACCGAAAGGGTGATCCTATGGGCAAGGCAAAAGTGAAGATGGTGATTCGGTTCCTCATGAGGATGCAAGCTGAAAAGATTTGCGTACTTGGCGAGGATGAAGCTCGGGAGGATAATGAGCAGATTCAGAAGGTGATCGAGGATATTGAGATGTTTTATGAAGCGGAGTTGGAATAGGTAATAGGGGATGGCTGATAACGGCTCTCCCCTTTTCAATTTGATTGGAGGTGAGGTGACGATGGGAAAGAACGATGTTACGCCAAAAAGGAACAAGCCAAAAATACTGACGAAATATGAACAATTTGTTGTTCCAAGATTAAAGGATATCCCCATTTGGGTACGTGAAGGATTAACCGATGAGGAGATTGCCAAACGATTAAATATTCACATATGGACGCTTGGAGATTATAGACGTAAGCATCCGAAATTTGCTGAAGCATTAGAACGTCCAACCCTATGGGAAACCCATGTATATCCGAGATTAGCGGAAATTCAGCAATGGTTTCAAGAAGGTATGAACACTGAGGATATTATCGTGAAACTCGGCATTGGAAAAACAACTTGGTACGAGTATATCGATAAGCATCCGATGCTTGCAGAACTTGTTAAATGGAGCAGGTCTGTTATAATTTCTCGCGTGGAAAATTCGCTTTTGAAAGCTGCTATAGGGTATGAGTATGAGGAAATCAAAACGATTGTCGAAGAAGACAAAAACGGCAAGAAGCGTACCCGTATTGAGAAGGTTAAACGTCATCAGCCCCCTAACCCGACCGCGATAATCTTCTATTTAAAGAATCGCGCTCCGAACGAATGGAATGACCGCCGCGAGATCGTTGTTGATACGAAAGCATTGGAGCAGCAAAGAAAGCAGCTATTCCTTGATATGATCGAAGCCGATGTCATTGAAGCAGAGGGTGAAATGCTGGAGGAATCGGTAGCGGTAGATGATGGCTTCGAGGAGCCGGATGAGGATGTTCAATAAGGTTATGTCGTCAGTTATTCGATAGATAAACGCCGGTCTCAGCCGGAATAATGCCCAAAAATTAGCCATAATCAATGCATAAGATAAGTTATGTATTGAGTTGACTGTCTCCCCCACCAACGGTATCATGTCACACAATGAACCGAAAGGTGGGGACGAAATGCAGTATTTACAGGCGTATGAGACGCATTTACGTAGCAAAGACCGGAGTGAGAACACAATTTCCTGCTACATAAGAGACGTTTTGCAGTTCATGGCTTGGCACAGGGACAAGACGGACTATGGTTTGGACAAACTGATCGAACTTGATGGCGTAGAGTACAAGAAGTATCTACAAGCCATTGGACTAGAGGTCATTACGATTAACCGGAAGATAGCCAGCATCAACGTATTCTGTCAATGGATGCTCAAACAGGGTTATATTAAGGAACCCATTCATATTGAAGCGGTACGAAACAAGGTGATCCGGCAATATAAAGGGCTAGAGGACAGCGATTTGTGGAAACTACGGAATGAAATCCACCGAATGGGCAATCGGATGCATATCTGTATGATTGAATTGCTAATCGGAACCGGTATCAGGGTAAGTGAATTAGTTGGAATTAGGCTGAAGGATATAGAATTATCAGATCGGAAAGGAACATTGAAGGTATTCGGTAAAGGAAACTCCTTTCGAACGATACCTATTAACAAGGATGTCCGTAAAGCACTCGCCCGATATATAGAAGTCAGGCCAGAAAACGAGTCTGAATTTTTATTTATCGGGCAGCGCGGCGCATTAGAACGAAATGCAATTAATTTAATATTGAAGAAATACGGTAATCGAATTCAGGTTAGAGTGACTCCCCACATGCTACGCCATACCCTAGCGTACAGGCTAGTCAAGACAACTCCGTTGACCACGATTCAACAAATACTGGGCCATGATCATGTATCGACGACGAATATCTATACGTTAACAACCGAGCAGGATATGGAAATGGCTTTGATGAATATTGAGTGGTGACGCGCCACTCTTTTTGTCGTTCCATGGGAGGGGTACTTCTAATGGTTAAAATGGGGCCGCCAGCAAAGGGTGCAGAGATTTTTTCGATGATTTTATAACGGAATTTTTAAAACAAAACAACCAACACCTATGTCGGTTATTGTGTTACTCTATATTTGAATAAAGATCCAAATTTAAACAGTATTGTTCGTTTGCAAATTTGTATCAAGATTAGGAGATCCAAAATGAGTAAACTTAAAAAAGTCATGTTGGTCATGCTCATTGGGTTAATACTTACCCCTTTTGTATACGTGCAACTTAATAAAGTGATTTATGCCAACAAGGTGACGAAATACCTTTTGGAAAAACAAAACTATAAAGAAAACGAGATAAAATCTGTAAAAGGAATATGGGGCATCAAATTACCGCCATTTTATGCAACTGTAGTATTTGAGGACGAACCTTATGTTGAATATATATATTTCGCACACAATGATGTTTTGCAGTTCAGTTACAACATTACTGAGGAAGGCAGAAATAGAGGTATTACTCAGTCCGATTTAAAGCATTACAATGTTCCAAAATATTAATAACATGAAATATTCGTTACAATGAACCATGAAGGGGAGAAATTCATATTGAAAATATAAACAACTCAGAATTGCAACATCAAAATGAACTGATAAAACAATACATGGAGAAGTATTTCTCTCCATCTAAAATCAAGCAACTGGTCGAGACATTTACATTTTCCGAACTCCGCAAATTGATCGGAGAGATGGATATCGAATTTTTCGCTCTGTGCTACTTTCCAAAGTATTTCGACCGCGAGTTTGGACGATTTCATCAGGAACTATTTACAGAGTTAAAACATATGCTTGCCAATACAGGACTGATTACCGCTTTCGGACTCCCTCGGGAACATGGAAAGTCGACGATCAGTTCTTTTTTATTTCCACTCTATGCGACTCTATACGATAAATCACAGTTCACACTGATTATCTCAGCAACAGAAATGATATGTTTGCCATTTTTGGATATGATTAAAGATGAGCTTGAGACGAACTCAATGCTCATTGAGGATTTCGGCATTCGTAAAGGAAGCCGCTGGAACAATAATGAGATTTGGCTTCGCAGTAAAAGTGGACTCGATTCCTGCATCATGATTCGTGGTATAGACGGTTCCCTTCGAGGCATCCATTATAAACATCATCGACCTACTCTCGTTCTGATGGATGATTTACTGAAGGAAGATACAGCACGATCCGAAGCGAAAAGAGAACAGATTAAAAGTACATTTACCGATGTCATTCTCCCCATCGGAACAAAGGATACGAACATTCTAATCTGCGGCACAATATTAAATGAAGAAGACTTGATGGCTGACTTGCTGAAAGGCAAGATTCCCGGTGTCAGAAGCATCCGTAAATCGGCAGTCATTCTTTTTTCTGAACGCGATGATTTATGGTCTGAATGGGAGCGTCTATAAAATAACCTGCAGGACGAAGACAGGGTCAATACGGCTATGTCTTTTTTTCGTTCACATCAAAAAGAAATGCTGGATGGGACGGAGATACTCTGGCCCGAATATCTGGACTATTACTATCTCATGTGTAAAAAGCAGGCCATGGGTGAAAAGAGTTTCTATAAAGAGCTACAAAACGATCCTCGCTCAACAGATGAGTATATCTTCCAGAACATCATGTGTTGGGATCGGCTTCCCGAATTCGAAGAAATGGAAGTCGTCATGTATATTGATCCAGCCATCAAAGCCGGTAAGAAGAACGATTACTCTGCTATTACCATATTAGGTCAACATCGAAAAACGAAACAGCTTTATGTGATTGACGGCAACGTGTACAAGCTACTGCCGGATGACTTGTTTCAGGTGGCTATTGAGAAGCTACATACATTTCCAGTTGATAAGATTGGATTTGAAGTGAATCAGGCCCAAAGTTATATGAAGCAAAAGTTCGAGGAGCAGCTATGGAAGGCGAGAATATACACTCCAGTTGAAAGTGTGAATTCCAAAGGACAGAAACACGAACGGATAATCAGTTTGGAGCCAGATGTTAAGAAGGGCCATATCCTGTTTAATCCTGCGAACATCCGATACAACAATCAAGTGAAGGACTACAATCGAAATTGTCGGTTTGATGATGCCCCCGATTCGCTCTATGGGGCTGTACAATTGATCCAGACAGTGAAAAGTCTGAAATTTTATGATCGAAGTTTATTATTTTGAAAGGAGTGATAGCCATGCAAATCACCGAATCAATCATATTAGAATGCTTAAACGAACTCAACAACGCCGCGCTAATCAAGCAAAAGTATATCGATTACTATAACGG
This sequence comes from Paenibacillus tyrphae, assembly GCF_027925525.1. GTDB lineage: Bacteria > Bacillota > Bacilli > Paenibacillales > NBRC-103111 > Paenibacillus_G > Paenibacillus_G tyrfis_B. Next base: position 15,995 of record NZ_BSDJ01000053.1, read on the forward strand.
TCAACATGCCATTCTCAAGGATTATGCTATGCAGGAAAGCCGCAGCAATCGTAAACTTATTTTCAACTTTCCCAAGAAATTCGTCGACAATGAAACAGGCTATCTTCTCGGTAAACCAGTCAACTATGTATCTAAATCTGATCACGATGAAATCGCGCATAAAATCGATCTGCACATGAGTCACTGGGATAAGGAGCATAACATCAATCTCAGAAAACAAAGTGAAATATTCGGTGAAAGCTTCGAGTTGAATTACATTGATTCCGATGGCCAGTTTTCAGCAACCGTATTATCGCCTTTGAACGCTTATGTGCTGGAGGATGGCACTGCAGAGTGCAACGTTCTGCTGGGGCTTCACAAATTCACACGCAATTTTGAAGAGATAGTTTACCTGGACGTTTATACTGACAGCGAAATCCTGCATTACGAAATCGCCAGCGGCGACAATCCCAATAGCAAGTTTCCCAAGCTCAACTATATCGGCAAACACAATCACATCTTTGGAAGAGTCCCCCTTATCTCCTACCCGGCCAATACGGAAAGGAAAAGCGGCTTCCAAGATGTGATTTCTTTATTTGATGCGTACAATGCGCTGAATTCAGATTTGGTCAATGAGATTGCGGATCACCGCAATGCGTATCTGGTCATCGAAAATGCCAAACTTGAAGCCGAGGACTTAGTCAACATGAAGAAGATGGGGATCATTCAGGTTCCTGCAGGTGGTAAAATTTCATGGCTGACGAAAGAGATTAACGATACGTTTGTGAAAAACGAGCTGGACAACATTGAACGTAAAATCTTCGACATGATGGACCAAGTTAATTTCAATGAAAACTGGGCATCGAACACCTCTTCCCTCGCTCTCCGAAACAAGCTGCTGAATCTCGAAAATCGAGTGGCGATACGTGAAGCGTTGATGGAAAAAGCGATCAAGCAGCGTCTACGAAATTTCTTCACGTTCCTTAACATCAAGGAAGGCATCCAATACGATTACCGAGATATCGCTGTGAAGTTCACTCGTAACTTGCCTACAGATTTGCCGGGATTAGCCGATGTAATCGTAAAGCTGCAAGATGTGGTATCTCAAGAAACGCTGCTTACTTTGCTTCCCTTTGTCGAGAACCCAAAGCTGGAGTTCAACAAGTTTCATGCTGAACAGCCGCGTGTAGAAAATGGAAATGAAGGTTCAATGAATGCACAATAAAAACAAAATTAAACAACTCGTCAAAAATAACTGTGCCTCCTATCTGGGCGATAAATATGGTATCTCGAATTATTGCTGCTGGAAGGATGGATCATGCGTATTTCTTAAACAAGATGATCAGCAACCAAGTTGCCGATATTTTGAAAATGGAGTGTTGCCAATAGATGAGAAGCTGGAGCGCGAATATAAGATGGAACGGCATATGGAGGTGGAGTTTAAGGCGGCGAAGCCGAAGGTAAATTGTAAGAAATGCGGTGGTACATTTTCAGCTAACTCTAACCGTCAAGCTTACTGTGAGAAGTGTAAGAAAAAGAATCGCAATGAGAAGTCTAAATTATGGATGCGGCAGAATCGACAAAAGCAAGCTTGATGTTGTTCATTAGGCGTATCAAAAAGCCTTATAAATCAAGGACAAAATGTAGTCGAAAATAAAGAGTTAAGGGGTTTATACCTTTTCCCCATTTTTACAGTTTCTATTGCTTAACATTCTTGTCCTGAGCACGACATTAAACTACTCCAAAATAAAAATGATGCGTGTTCGGTTCTGCAGAGTCGAATGGGCAACAAAGGAGATTAATAAAAATGGATCTGGAACAAGTTAAACAATTTATCGAGGACAACAAACAAAACGAGGAATTACAAACGTATCTTCAGGGCTTGAATCCCTTGAGCGTTGAAGGGATTGAGCAATTCATTCAATCCAACAAGGAAGCCAAGAGTTGGTTAGATAGTACCGTAGATAAGCGATCAGCAAAGTCGCTAGAAACGTGGAAGGCGAATCATCTGGAAAATTTACTGGATGCGGAGATCAAGAAGCGCTTTCCTGCCAAAGATGAAAAGGAAATCGAAGTCGAGCGTCTACGTGTTGAAATCGAGAACATGAAACAAGAAAAGCTCCGTGAGCGATTAACCAGTCAAGCCATCAAAATAGCCAGTTCCAAGAATCTGCCGTTATCCTTGGTGGATTTTTTTATTGGCACAGATGAGGATAGCACGACAGCAAATCTGTCTGTACTGGAACAGTCGCTAAAGTTAGCGGTTCAACAGCAAGTCGAGCAACGGCTTAAAAGCGACGGCTATACGCCTCCTGCTAATTCTGCCGCTAAGACATTTACACTCGATGCCCTCAAGGGAATGTCGCATGATGAGATCAACAAGAATTGGGATCAAATTAAACAAACATTACAAAACAAATAAAATGAAAAGGACAAGGTGAAACGATATGTCAGTTCAAAATTTTATTCCTACCATTTGGAGCGCAAGACTCAATGAGAGCTTTAAGAAAAATCTGGTCTATGGAAATGTCGTCAATCATGATTATGAAGGCGAGATCAAAGGTCAAGGCTCCACGGTCAAAATTAATTCGATTGGCGCAGTCACTATCGGCAACTATGATAAATCCAAAGGTATTGGCAATCCGGAAGAACTCGACTCTACGCAAAAAAATCTGGTCATCGATCAGGCGAAGTATTTTAACTTTCAAGTGGATGACGTAGATAAGGCTCAAGCCAATGTCAATTTACTGGATGGCGGTATTGTGGAGGCATCCTATGGACTCGCTAATGTGGTCGATCAATATATTGCTGGATTTTATACCGAAGTCAAAGTTGGTAATACCATTGGTGACGATACAACTCCGATTGTTCCAACCAAGGATACAGCTTATGATTTACTCGTTGATTTGGGCGTCATTCTAGATGAAAACGATGTACCCGAAGGAGATCGTTTTGTCGTTGTTCCAGCTTGGTACTACGGACTTCTCGTCAAAGACCCGCGTTATACCAAAGATGCTAATGTGATGCGAACAGGATTTGTCGGCAATATCGATAACATGGCTGTTTACAAATCCAACAATGTGCCTCATACAGCAGGAGCCAAGTATAAAATCATCGCCGGCCACAAAAGTGCCATCTCATTTGCTGGACAAGTGGATTCGGTGGAAGCGTATCGTGCTGAGAAGCAGTTTTCCGATGCCCTCAAAGGATTGCAGGTATTCGGAGCCAAGTGCATCAAGCCCGAAGCATTAGCAGTACTCACAGCAAATAAGTCGTAATCAGAAATACATTATATATAGAAGAAACACGTTCGGGGTGTCCGTTTGGATGCCCCTATTTTTATTTCAGGAGGCTATTGAACATGTGGTTTTTGAATAAAGAAACAGGTTTAAAGTGGGAAGTTGTGGATCAGGAATTAATGCTTCGATTGCAGGCAAACGTCAATTATGAACAAGTAGACGATCCAAAACAAGAAACGAAACAGGCTAAGCGGAATGAGAAAGAGGTTACGACATGAATGAGCAATTAGATCTGATGAAACGGTTGCTTGGCATGGAATTAACGGACGTTTCTAAAGACGACATTCTCACACATTACTTGAACAAGGCCAGAAATAATATCCTCGGCTACTGCAACATTGCTCTTCTCCCTCCTGTTTATAACGAAGTAATTGTCGACTATGCGGTATATCTGTATAAAAACAAGGATTCAGTCGGTCTTACAGACAAAAAGGAAGGTGAACGCTCAGTCAAATACGAACCAGGCATTCCAGCAAGTATTCGACTTTCCCTTCCCCTGCCTAGAATACAAGTGGGTATTGAGCATGTTTTATGATACGAAAATGGAGATTCTGGATTCAGTTCATTTGGCAACGATACAAACGATCTATGCCGATGTGCAGCCGCATACGAAAAGCATCTCCTATGAAGACGGCTATACACTTGAAATCACCCATCGAGCCTTTTGCGATCAGGCATCTGGTTCACGCTTGAACAGTTACGTCCGAATTGCCGATCACATTTTTATCATCTTGGACTTGAAGGAATGGAGCAATTATCTGGAACTGTATTTGTATCGTTGTAAGCCGGATTTTGCGTCGAGGGTGAATTAGAGATGAGAAGAATAGAACCGATGATGGACTTTTTCCTGCGTGAGAAAGGCGAACCAATACATATTCATGATGTACAGCAGCTTGCTCTTGTTCGGGATACGGCTGATAAATTGCAGGAAACTGACGAAAAAATGATCCGAACAGCAATACCTTTACATACTGGCGATCTCATTGATTACCGAAATGAGCGATATATGATCGTAAGTCAGATTGATAAAAACGAACAATCGTATCGCGGCAGAATGCGGAAGTGCAACTTTAAGATCGCGTTCAACTTTCAAGGCAATGTGAAATGGTCAGATGCGATTGTGGAGGGTAAAACATTTTCGCTTCAAACAGGTAACATCATTTCTTTGCCCGATGGAACGATATTCGTCACACTCCAAGAGAATGCTGACACAAGAGATATCCAACTAAATCAGCGTTTCTACAAAACGCACCAACCGTTTCAAGTGGTAGGCATCGACCGAACTCAAACAGGAATCGTTAAACTAAGCTGCAAATTGGATTCGAAGTCCCTACCTTATGATGATGTCGAAAACAATATTGCTGATCGTTGGAGATATCATTTAGATGCCACGCAAACGGAAAAGCGAAAGAAGCACCTCTTTTAATTAGACGAACTACGGCTTGCCTTCGGGTGAGCCTAATTTTATTTACAAAGGAGCCACTTACCTATGAAGAAGAAATCCATTGATTATATGCTTAGCCTCAGCCTATTGAAGCAACTCAAATCGCAAAATTTAATCACGGAGGAAGAGTTTGCCGAGATCGATTTGTTAAATAAAAAGTCCTTCAATAGCCCGTAGAATGGGCAGAAATGGACTTGATGATGTGCCGGGACAATTATAACATGACACAGCAATAAGAATATATCCGAAGGGAGAATCGCCATGACAAAAGCAGCCACAGCAAAGAAAGTAGTCGTTGTACCGGTAAGAACGATTGAGACATTAGAGGGGATTCCGGAATTTCGCAAGAAACGAGTCGCAGCCTATTGCCGCGTCAGCACAGACTCGGAGGAACAAAAAGAAAGCTATACAAATCAAGTGAACCATTATACACAGCATATCCAAAGCAACTCGGAATGGGATATGGTTGATATTTATGCCGATGAAGGCATTACCGGCACGAATACGAAAAATCGAACTCACTTCAACCGTATGATACAGGATGCCCGAAATGGCATGATCGACCTGATACTGGTCAAATCGATTTCCCGGTTTGCAAGAAATACACTCGATTTGCTGAAATATGTTCGAGAACTTAAAAGTCTTGGTATCGCAGTATTTTTTGAACGAGAGAACATCAATACACTGGATACTACAGGCGAAGTGCTCTTGACGATCCTTAGTTCCCTTGCTCAGGACGAAAGCAGGAACATTTCAGAAAATAGTAGATGGGGCATCTTGCGAGGATTCACTGAAGGGAAAGTATTCTGTAACACGACTCGCTTCCTCGGGTACGATAAGGACGAGAATGGAGAGTTGGTCATTAACGAAAAGGAAGCCGAGATTGTAAGACGGATTTACCAAGAATATTTGGAAGGCAAAAGTTACGAAGCCATTGCCAAAGGCTTGATGCGAGATAAAATCAAAACGGTCACTGGCGGCGAGAAATGGTGGGATTCATCCATCACGATTATTTTGACGAATGAGAAATATTATGGAGCCTTACTCCAGCAGAAAACAATAACGGTTGACTTTCTTACCCATAAACGAATCAAGAATCGAGGGCAGGAACAGCAATATTTGATCGAAGAAAATCATGAGCCGATCATCTCAAAAGAAATGTTCGAAGCGGTACAAAAGGAAAAAGAGCGCCGCGCAAAGCCGAAAGGCAATATCTTAGGCGACCGAAAGAAATACTCCAGCAAATATCCACTTAGCAGCAAAGTATTCTGCGGATGTTGCAGAACCCATTTTAAACGCCGAACATGGAACAGTAACAACGCGTCCAAGAAAGTCGTATGGCAATGCCGAACCTATGTGAACGAAGGTAAAGACGCTTGCGATGCCAAAGCGGTCGATGAATTTGTACTACAGGATGCGTTTGTACGAGTGTTCAATCGGATGCATGAGAACAAGGATGGATTTATCCGAACGCTCAAGGCTAACATTGAAACGATATTAACTAAACGAACAGGACATGAACCACTATTGGAAATCGAGCGGCAAATGGAACAGCTAAAATTTGACCTCAAAGGGTTGGTAAACCTGAAGGTCCGGGATCAGATTGACGAAGCGGTGTACAACGAAGAAAATACCAGAATCTCGGGCGAGCTGAACGAACTTCGGCAAAAGAAATCCCTGCTGGAGAAAGATAATGACCAAAAAGCCCAAATCAAGGAACGTGTCGATGAAATCATACAAGTACTAAGCTTACGGCAAGAATTACTCGAACAATTTGACGATAGCCTATTTCATGCGCTGGTGGAGAAGATAACTATTCTCTCGCCAGCGCATTTTGTTTTCACTTTAAAAAGTGGGATGGAAATAACCGAGTTAGTGGGCTAAACGATAATCTGACGAGTGTAAGGCGGGGTAAATGATTCTAATCCCGTCTTGAACTCCTTGCATATAGAGCCACTCTTTTTCGATATTATGCTTATGGTTTAGCATGTCCTCCCACTCGCTCAAAAGAACGAGCAGATCATCGTCTGCCCGATGTTTAATGGCATCGTTTAAGGCAGCGAGTTTCTGGTGGACCGGAAACAGCGCATATTGTTTTTGGGCAGTAAGTGCTGAGGTATCAAATCTTAATTTGAGAGCATCGAGAAACCAATTCGGCCAATGTTCCATAGGAAAATCCCCTCCGTTGTTTGAGTGTGTGTATCTTAACTCTGTTCGGAGAGGGTGGCAAGTTGTTTTTATCCGTCGCACATTCATTCTGAGCGATTTTGAGGCTGCTTCTTATGGTCAACTATGGCTCTAACAGTGAAGCGCATCTTGAAGAGACAACGAACAGGAAAAGGTGCCTCTATTCAACAATCCAGTCTACTTTGATGTATCCATTTTCCATCTTATTGCCTTTGATGACAAAATGGTACTCACCGTCAGTTTCTGCAACAATACTCACAGTGCTTCCTCCTGGTTTAGTTTTAACAAAAAAACCATGTGGGTCTAAAAATTCTATCATCATTCCTCCCTTTCCGCCTACTAAGTAGGTTACCTTTATTGTATTCCCTTTTAAAGCTTTAATCGGGATTCTTTTCTCCCCGTCGAAATAATCGTACTTTAGTTCAACACCATTACTAAATTCTTTTTCAGACCAATTGATTTTTTTGTCAAAAAATTTAGGTTGAAAGATATAATAATATGTTGCACTTAGAAAAAACAGAGCAAGGACTATAACTAAAAATAAAAAGAATTTTTTCAAAATACCACGCCACTCCTTTTTATTTGAACTTTACCGTCCCCCGTATAGCCTGATTTCCCACAAAATCGAATAGACCGCCTGGACTAAAATAATTATCGCTAGGCATGTACTGAATTACTGGGGTATACCCTTTAGAGTTATAATTGTAATAGACTTCATATGCAGGAAACTCATTTCTTACCCCATCATACGAAATTGTCCCAGCACTTCTGTCAGTTTTAAACATAATTTTGTAATCAATATTAGCCACAGGAATCAAAGGGTTCCCCGAAGAGAGACTGAAATAAAGGTTTTCGCCATTAACACCAGGAGACACGCTCATATTATCGTTAGGAATCGTTGCGCTCCTCCATGGTTCATCAAACCATGTTTGATGGGAAGTCCCTGTATAATTAAATGATGTAACATCTCCTGTAGCATAGTCAACAACAGCATATTGGACTGTACGGTTACTGTGAGAATTTATATCGAAACCTCTTCCATCGCCTGTACCCTCCACAAATCCCTGCACTGCTACTATTTTCTTCATGGGTATAAAAGTATTGAATCTCATGATGGCATATTCGTTTCCACTTCGACCTATCTTTCTTAGAGCATTGGCAACAGCATGAATTTCACCTTTTACATTCGGGTAAGGAGTTGTTTCCCAGTACTCAGAGATAAACCTTATTTCATTTTGAATGTTCTCTGGAAGATTCTCATCCTCTTCATTTCCATCTCTAATTGCGCCAGAATAATTCAGAGGACTGGTTTCCTTCATCAAAGGATTCAAATTAAGAACATTCATAGTACCTTCTTTCGATGTATCTTTGTAAATAAATGGTTCAATTTTTGAAATGCCAGATAGAGTGACGGCACGTTTTTCTTTACTTTTTGTTAAGTCTTGTTTTATAGATTCAACCGAACCGAACTGAATGTTATCCAATTGATCTTTTTTCTGTCTTACGACAAGCTCAAACTCTAGTACCCCTTTCAAGCCGTTAACCTGTTCTTGATACACGTGAACGTATGCGTGTGTAAATTTAACCTCTCGAATCGTCTTCTCGTGTCTCACGATTCGTACGGTAACAGTTCGATAATAATCATTGTCCGGCCTATACTCGGTAAGGGCCCAGGCATAAAGCGTATTGGAGTTATCCGCATCTTGTTCCACAGGAGGAAGCAGTCGAAGTGGAATCTCCCCCCGTATCTGAATCGAATGTACCACGTTATAAGCTTTGGCTAAAAAATCTGCCGGACTTGTGTTAGTATAGCTGTAGCCAGTGATTTGCCCATTGCCGAGCTCAATCGGCTGACCACCCGATTCTCGTTCAACCTTCAATAAAATGCTCATTACTGCATATCTCCCTTTAGGCTAATTGGCTAACCTATTACTCTTTGGTTTCTAAATTACCATTTGAACCGAGTCCCTTATCTTACTTATATCGGATATATACGACTTCTATTTAATGTAAATTTCAACACACTTTTGGAGATTTGGGAAGGGAATTATCCGAGAAGCGTTCTGTGATCCGTTGCTCGGTTTTGGCTTGTAAGGTCATTTCCATATTTGACATTTTAGCAGTATACTATATAGTGTGGAACAATGGATGAGCATCGGCATCAGGGATATATCCCTTTCACCGTCTCGAGACATGTGGAGTGCGTGGTAAGGATATATCGTGAGAATTGAAATTAATTAACTGAATTATTTATATGGAGAACTTCCTGAAAAGGAGGTTCTTTTTTTGCATAACTAATACGAACATTAATTCTAAACTGTGCGTGACTCATCTAGGTTTTACGGCTAAGATGTATTAAGTTGAACTTTATAAGTTCATTGAAAAAGTAAAAGGGAATAAGGATGAGTTTATTGTTTTTATTGATGGAAATTTCTCAGAGAAAGATCTGGATGAATTACATAGACTTGAAAAACGAGTTTAGGTCTTAAGCTCACTGTAAGCGTGCAAACGAATGAAGCAATTGTTAAGACTATGCGGAAAGAGAAAGTATCCTATAATGAGATTAAGATTGGTAAAAAAATAACAGAGAACCAACTGGCAAAAATGGTTAACTTTTTTCAAATAATAAAGGAGTTGGGATGAAATAGTCGCTGTAACAGGAGATTATAATCTAAACCTTCCAAAACAAAAAAATTCTATCGGAGAGGTAATTGAAGTTGATAACAAAACTTATCAGGTGCGTGACTTAGGGAACAGTTTTATTGTTTATCTAATTGAATTACGATAAAAAGATAATTTTAAGGGAGATGAAAGTAGTGAATAATAAATGTAATTTAAAATGGGCTGATTTAAGCGATTCAGTTAAAACGATAATAGAACACATTGATATTAATTGTTGTGATGAAGATTTTCAAGTTGGAACTAAGTTGAATATACCGTATTTTAAAGGGAGACTCACTCAAGAAATGGCAGATGCAATTCTCGAATATCAATTTTCAACTGAAAATTTAAACGAAAATTGTTATTCTGCTGAGCTGCAAGATGGTGTATTGATGATAAAGTTCGTTAAGAGTTCAGAGAGACAATAAAACAACAATTTCAATGTGATATGAGGTGCTGGAATGGATGAATGGACTTCTCAGGTTGTTGTAAATAACATTCCTTATACCATTACTGTAAATCGTATTTATTCCCCATCATATGATGAATTTCTATTCGAAGTTGAGATTAGGGAAAAGTCAGAGGTAGTATATACCTCTTCAATTAATCTTTACTCGAAAAGAGAAGTTGAGGCATGGATAAGAAAGAGATTAAATTGCGAAAGTATAGAGTTTAATTGGGTAGATAGTGAGTAAATTAGAAGTCATGCCGACAATTGATTTTGCTTATATTGCTAGCCGATAAATCAAATATTTCATAAGAAGTATGGATGGTGAAGAAGATTAAGTTACTTTTTGTTTGTAGCAGAAACAAGTGGCGTAGTTTGACAGCAGAAAAGATATTTCATGGAATCAACGGTTATGTCGTTAAATCTGCTGGAACAGAATATAGTGCACGAATTAAAGTTACAAGCGGTCATGTTGGATGGGCAGATATTATCTTTGTA
>NZ_BSDJ01000054.1 GCF_027925525.1 Paenibacillus tyrphae
CTCCTGATCGTCTCAAGGGAGTGCTTTTTTATTATTATCGGCCAAAATACGCATTCAGAATGCGCAAAAAGACGTTCGGGAACGCGTACTGCTCCATTTCCTCGCGATTTACCCAGCGGTAATTCGACGGCAGCGGCACGGGCAGCAGCAGCGCGGAGGCTTCCTCCAGGCGGCCGGCGTACACATCCATCTCCCAGCGGATGTGGCTGAACGTGTGCTCTGCCTGCAGGAGCCAGCCGACCGGGCCGAGCCCGAGGCCGTCCGCGGCCAGATGCGCCGCCAGCGCGGCATGGGCCGCGGCGGGGTCTCCGCCTTCGCCGCGCGGCTCCGCGGCTGCGGGCGCTGTGGGAACTGCCGCATGCGGCAGTTCCCACAGGCGCGCCAGCAGCCCTTCGGCCGGCCGCTGGCGGATCAGTACCCGGCCGGCGTGCTCCGCCGCGCCTTCGATCACTACGGCGTAGCGCCGCTCCGGCCGCGGCGGCTTCGCCTTGGTCTTCACCGGCAGCGACTCCTCCATGCCGGCCGCCCGTCCCGCGCAATGCGCCATGACCGGACAGGTCAGGCAGCTTGGCGATTTGGGCGTACAGACGAGCGCGCCGAGCTCCATCAGCGCTTGGTTGAAATCGCCGGCCGCCCCTTCCGGAATCAGCTCCTGCGCGAGCTTCTCCATACTGACGCGGGTGCTCCCCTTCATGATATCGTCTTCGATCAAAAAATATCGCGACAGTACCCGCATCACATTGCCATCTACCGCAGGCTCGGGCTTGTTGTAAGCGATGCTCAGAATCGCCCCGGTCGTATAAGGACCGACGCCCTTCAGCGAGGATACCTCCTCCTTCGTATCCGGCACGACACCGCCGTAACGCTCCCGCACCTCGCGGACGGCGCTTTGCAGATTGCGGGCGCGCGAATAATAACCAAGCCCCTCCCAAGCCTTCAGCACTTCGTCCTCAGGCGCTTCAGCCAACGCTTCGACGGTCGGAAACTTATCCATAAACCGGTTAAAATAAGGGATGACGGTGTCGACCCGGGTCTGCTGCAGCATAATTTCGGATACCCAAATATGATACGGATTCCGGCTGCGCCGCCAAGGCAGATCGCGCTTGTGCCGCCGGTACCAGGATAACAGCTCGGTGGAGAAATACTGCTTTTGCTCTGAACTGGACATAAGATCTCCTTCTCTTTGCACACGTTTTCGGGATATAATGGAAATCAATACCCTCGAATAAACAACTGTACGGCTTTTTTGCAAGGACAACTACGACGTTTACCAAGGTTGAAGCGACGGTTTTAAAAATAGCTCATAACGGTCTTATCTCAAGAAGGAAAGGACGGACGCCGATGCTGACTCCCGGAGAGCTGGCCTCGCGCCTGAACAAGCTGGTCATCTCGATTCTGCTCGTCGGGCATCAGAAATGCGAGCCGGACTGGCGCCAGAAGCCGCGGACGATCAAGTACCATTCCGTATGGCTGATCATCAAGGGCAAGGGCACCTTTACGATAGGCGGCACGCATTATCCTGCCGAGCCCGGCAAGCTGTTCTGCTTCGCCCCCGGCATGATCGTCGAACGCACGACCGATCCCGAGCAGCCGCTCGAATACTATTTTCTACGTTTTCATTATACGGAAGTTTACGAGGAGAAGGAACAGTGGATTTCCCGCAGCGCCGCCGAGGCGCGGTTCCCGCTGGAGGGGATGTATACGGTCACCAATACGCCGCAGCTCATTTATTTGATGGAGCAGCTCCATATGCTGTGGAAGCGCCGGGGACACATGACCGCGATGCGGCGTAAAATCGTGCTGCAGGAGTTTTTCCTGACACTGGTCGCCGATTTCCGCGCGCAAAAAATCGCCGGCGATACGACGGCGGCGATCGAGCTGACGCAGGACTACATGGTCGGGCATTACCGGGAGCCTCTCACGCTCGAAGGGCTGGCGCAAATGGCCGGGCTCAGCGTGAGCCACTACTCCCGCCTGTTCAAAAAATACATCGGCTACAGCCCAATCGATTACCTGACGCATCTGCGCGTCGACCGGGCCAAGGAGCTGCTGGTGCTATCGGATTACCGGTTGAAATCGATTGCGGGCAGCGTCGGATACGCGGACGAGTTTTATTTCAGCCGCATTTTCAAGAAGGTGACCGGCTTCTCCCCCCGCGAATATGCCAAAAAACACCGGTTCACGCCGGCAAAATAATACCCGCGGAACACTATGGACACACGGTGTCCGCCAAGTCGGCGCCAGGTTTGACTTTCGCCCCCCGAAAGGTGTACGCTACCTGTAAATGCCGCCGAATTTTCGGAAAATCGGCGGTTTTTGCAACGTTCGGCAAAGCGAGGCGATATCGATGAAACAAGCGAATGCGGCTGGAAGCCCCATCGGCGGAATCCGGACGGACAAGCTGTCTGCCGAGACGCAGGCTTGGGAGGCAGCGGCCCCTTATTCGGCTTATTTATACACTTGGGGAATGGCATGGATGGCTTCGGCCATCGTGACGTTTGTCGGGCAATGGCGGGATTGGGAGCTGCTGCAGCCAGTCCTGTTCTTGGTTGCGCTCCTAATTACGGCGGCGGTCTTTCTCCGCCAGCGGCGCGCGTCTGCTGAACGTCCGGCGCAGAACGGGTTCCGGAGCGCGCTTCTCGTTGCAGCGGCAGCCGTCGCGGTCGTTTGGCTGCTCACGCGCGGTCCAATAGGAATCGATCCGTTCTATTGGCCGGTGCTGAAGGGGCTTGCGCTTACAGCCGCCTATCTTGCCCTCTTCCCGCGATTGGGCTGGGTGCTCGGGGCGTTCGGGGCGTGGATGCTTGCTCTGACGATTACGGTAGTATGGATGTATCTGGGCTATGCGCCCGTGTTGATCGGGGGCTTCGGCGGCCTCAGTATGGTTACGCTCGGCGCCATGATTCGTATGCGAGACAAGGGGATGAATGCACAATGAAACGATGGAAGCAATGGGCGGCCGCTGCTGCGGCTTTGACGGTTTTGGCAACGGTAACGGCATGCACGGCGAACAGCCCCGACCCGTTCGGCGGAGGCAAGAAGGAAAGCGGCCTCACGGCGGAACAAGCGATGGCCGGCGCTTCCGAGCAGGTTCAGACGGTCTACAAGCAGAACTGTCTCTCCTGTCATGCAAGCAATCTGGAAGGCCGCATGGGACCGAAAACCAACCTGCAGCAGGTTGGTTTTCGGCTGACCAAAGAACAGATCGTGAAGCAGATCGATCAAGGCGGAGGCGGCATGCCTGGCTTTCAAGGCAAGCTGAAGCCGGAGGAGACGGCAGCCCTGGCCGAATGGCTGGCAAGCAAAAAGTAAGCCGCGTCCTGTACCTGCCACTCCAAATGCACCAAATCGCCCGTTACGTCATCAAGTCTATTGGTTCGTTTCGGTTCGCTCCGCCACAGCATAGGCCATCGCCAGCGTTTCGCTATGCGTGATGCTCAGATGAATGCGAATCGTGTCTGCCGTTACGGACTGGAAAGCCGGCATCCAAGCGGCTAACCGTTCCCAAGCCGCTTCCGACAAGCGGCATACCGGCTTGCCCTTCCCATCCGGCAGCACTTCCATATCCTGAAATCCCACTTCTTTTCCAATCCCGCAGCCGAGCGCCTTTACGATCGCCTCCTTGGCAGCGAAGCGCCCGGCTGCGAACTCGGCCAGCCTCCCGCCTCTTACAGCCGCCAGCTCCCGCTCTGCAGGTGTCAGCACCCGCTCCAGGAAACGCTTGCCGGATGCCTGCCCCAGAATCTTCCGCATTCGCTCAATTTCGAGCACATCGGTACCGATGCCGATAATCATAACCGTTATTCCTTTCCTTATCCTCTTTACACGTATGTCCACAGTGTTCAGTCGTACTTCGTTTGGCTTTATCGTATCCGATCGGAAGGACAAGTTCAAGAAGGCGGCAGCAAACGATTTCCATATCGCCTCGATCAATCAGCTATTCCCTCTTGACTTAACGCTCGGGAAGAAGTTAGAATGTTGAAACATCAGGCGATGACCAAAGACACGATTCCCTGCAAGGGCTGCACAGAGAGAGGAGTCCCGGCTGTAAGCTCCTCCAGCGACCGGCATGGAATTACCCCTTTGCAGTCGTGACGCTGAACTTACGGTCTTAACCATGCGATCGCGAAATTAAGCGCACCGTCTCATCCCCGTTACCGGATGGCCATGAGGTCCGGCATGATTCCTCACGTTCTGGCAGCAGCCATGACGCGAAGGGCAGCCGGTCGAATTAGGGTGGAACCACGAGCTGAACGCACTCGTCCCTTGGGCGAGATGCGTTTTTTTGCGTTCATATCATCCCATTTGACCGGAAACGGAGGACGAAAATCATGAAGATTCAAGTGAAGCTGCCGGACGGCTCGTTCCGGGAGTACGAAAAAGGAGCCACAATCGAACAGGTGGCCGAATCGATCAGCCCCAGCTTGAAGAAACAAGCCGTAGCAGGCAAAATCGACGGAAAGGTCGTCGACCTGAACCGGCCGATCGAAGCGGACGCTTCGGTTGAAATTGTGACGCTCGATAGCAAAGAAGGCTTGGAGGTATACCGTCACAGCACGGCGCACCTGATGGCTCAGGCCATCAAACGCCTATACGGACAAAAAGCCGTGAAGCTGGGAATCGGTCCCGTCATCGAAGACGGATTTTATTACGACATCGACATCGAAAAGCCGCTATCCGTCGACGACCTCTCCTCGATTGAACAAGAGATGGAGCGGATCGTCCGGGAAAATGTGCCGATTATCCGGCGCGCCGTCAGCCGGGACGAGGCCGTGCAAACGTTCGAAGCTTTGGAAGATCCGCTCAAGCTGGAGCTTATCCGCGATTTGCCGGACGAAGCGGTCCTTTCTCTCTACGAGCAGGGCGAGTTTGTCGATTTGTGCCGCGGGCCTCATTTGCCGTCCACTGGCCGCATCAAAGCGTTCAAGCTGCTGAGCGTCGCCGGCGCCTATTGGCGGGGCGATTCCAACAACAAGATGCTGCAGCGCATCTACGGCACGGCTTTCCCGAAGAAGGCGGAGCTTGACGAGCACCTGCATCTGTTGGAAGAAGCCAAGAAGCGCGACCACCGCAAGCTCGGCAAAGAGCTCGGGCTGTTCATGTTCTCCGAGGAAGCGCCGGGGATGCCGTTCTTTTTGCCAAAAGGGATGACAATCCGTACGGTGCTTGAAAACTTCTCCCGCGAGCAGCAAGCGGCGAACGGTTACGACGAGGTCCGCACGCCGTTCATGATGAACCAGCGACTGTGGGAGGAATCCGGACACTGGGATCATTACCGGGAGAACATGTATTTTACCGAGGTGGACGAGACGAAGTTCGCGCTCAAGCCGATGAATTGCCCAGGCCATATGCTTATTTATAAAAATGAGCTGCATTCTTACCGGGAGCTGCCGATCCGGCTTTGCGAATTCGGCCAGGTGCACCGGCACGAGTTTTCCGGCGCTCTGAACGGGATGATGCGTGTGCGCACCTTCTGCCAGGACGACGCGCATCTGTTTGTCCGCCCCGACCAGATTGAAGAAGAAATCGGCAGTGCCATCGACCTGATTGGCGAGATGTACAAGGTGTTCGGCTTCCAGTACAAGATCGAGCTGTCCACACGGCCCGAGGATTCGATGGGCTCCGCCGAGCTGTGGGAGCAGGCGGAAACGGCGCTGCGCAGCGTGCTGGAGCGCCGGGGAATCGCCTACAGCCTCAATGAAGGAGACGGAGCCTTCTACGGTCCGAAAATCGATTTTCACATTTTGGACGCGCTCAAGCGAAGCTGGCAGTGCGGGACGATTCAGCTCGATTTTCAAATGCCGGAAAAATTCGACCTGTCCTACATCGGCGAAGACAACCAAAAGCACCGTCCGGTCGTCATTCACCGCGCCATTTACGGCTCGATCGACCGGTTCATCGGGATTTTGACGGAGCATTACAGCGGGGCGTTCCCACTCTGGTTGTCGCCACTGCAGGTCAAGCTTCTGCCCGTCTCTGACGTTTACAATTCATACGCTATGGAAGTCAAAAAGGCGCTTGCCGCAGCGGGCATCCGGGTAGAAGCCGATCTGCGCAGCGAGAAGCTCGGCTACAAAATTCGCGAAGCGCAGCTTGAAAAGGTACCGTATATGCTGGTCCTCGGCGAGAACGAGCAGAGCTCCGGCACCGCTGCCGTCCGCAAACGGGGCGAGGGCGATTTGGGCCCGATGCAAGTGCAGGAGCTTGCAGAACGGCTGCGCCGGGAAATTCAGGCGAAGCACGCTTAACATGATAAAAAACGCATGCTACCTGTATAGGGCGAGCATGCGTTTTTTCGTTATGGGTAAAGCACTGGCTAAATGCCGGGAATCGGCACCCGTTTGTGCTCCGTCTTCAAATATTGCTTTTCCAGCTTCTCCTGCGCTTCGGGCGAAATCGTCTTGCCTTCCAAGTAATTGCTGTTGTCGTCGTAAGTGATGCCGAGCTCGTTCTCGTCCGTCTGCCCTTCCCACAGGCCGGCGGTAGGCGCTTTATCCAGTATGCTAGCCGGTACGCCCAGCTCGCGGGCAAGCTGCCGCACTTGGCGTTTATTCAGACTGCTCATCGGAGTGATATCGACAGCGCCATCGCCATACTTGGTGAAAAAGCCCGTAATCGCCTCCGACGCATGATCCGTGCCGACCACGAGCAGATTCAGCTCGAACGCGAGCGCATACTGCACGACCATCCGCGTTCTGGCTTTGACATTCCCTTTGCCGCCGCGGCTCAAGTGTTTATGCACGCCGATCGATTTCAATCCGTACTCGGCTTCGAGCGCGATCTCGTTGACCGCTTCCTCGATGTTCGTCTCGATGCGATATTTCAAATCGAACGCTTCCGCCGTCGCGTAGCTGTCGGAGATATCCGTCTGCTCGCCGTACGGCTGAAACACGCCGACCGTTTTGTATTCGCGTCCTTTCTCGGCCGTCAGCTCATCCGTAGCCCGCTTGCACAACCCCGCCGCCACGGCGCTGTCGATCCCGCCGCTGATGGCGATCAGGAGCCCGTCGACACCTGCTTTGAGCACATATTCTTTTAAAAAATCGACCCGCTTGCGAATCTCCTCATTAACATCGATCACCGGCTTGACGCCAAGCTTCGCAATAATATCCTGCTGCAGACTCATCGTTCTCCACACCTCTCCACGCGAATAGTCGCGACTTGCGGTAGCCGGACAGCCCTTTACGGCTACAACTTCTGGCCGTCCGGTCTTGCCGCTTGTCAATTTTGGTTACATTATAGCACGATCCGGAAATTACAAAAACTCCCGCCTGACGCTTGAAGCGCCGGCAGGAGCCGTTAGAAGGATTGACCTCTTATTTGCAGTAGGTTTCGAAGGCGCCGATCAGATCGTTGGCGATCATTTCGGCGGAACGGTCTTCTACTTGATGACGTTGGATGAAATGCACCAATTGGCCGTCTTTCATCAGCGCGATCGAAGGCGAGGACGGCGGATACGGTGCAAAATATTCGCGTGCCTTGGCCGTTGCTTCCTTATCTTGACCCGCAAACACCGTGTAAAGGTGGTCCGGCTTCACTTCGTGCTGCAGCGCTTTGGCCACGCCAGGACGGCATTGGCCGGCAGCACAGCCGCACACGGAATTGACCACGATCAGAGCGGTCCCTTTCATATTGTCGAGGGCCTCGGATACTTCTTCTGGCGTACGAAGCTCGGTAACTCCGATGCGCGTCAATTCGTCTCTCATCGGCTGAACCATATCTCTCATGTATGCTTCAAATGACATGGACATGTTAAGCTTTCACTCCTTTGAACTAACATAAAGGTATATAAAGTTTCCTATGTCCATTATACAACGGTACGGGGCGAAAGCAAGGCATTCCAGCCAACTTATCTATGCAGCACGCTCCGGCTTGCACTGAAACTGCAGCCGGAGCACACTGTTCGCCGCTATTTTTTATCGGTATCCTTCTCGTCGGGCTCGCCGCTCGGATACGATTTATAGGCCACATCTTTGTCCGAGTGCATGAACGGGTAGCCCTGCGGCACGATCCCCTGCTCGAAGAGCTCGCGGTTTTCCGTCGTCTGAAAGCCTACGTCTTTATACGGATGCACCCATTGATCCCCGGACATAATGGCCGGATCGGTCTCATCACTCCATTGTTCAAGCGGAGATTGGTCCGATTGGTATATGTGATCTCCGATCAGCACGCCGTATTCGTTCACAAACGCCTCGCGGGGACCCCGGTTTTGATGATGTTCCTGACGAAAATTAATTTCAAAAGGATCAAGCTCCGGATCGTTCTTGGCGTTATACGAAATGCCGGTATCGACCTGCTCGTACGATGCATTTTTATCCCGATTTTCCTTATCGTTCATGAGCTGCGCCTCTCCTCTGCCCCGTTTAGGTGGACGGACGGTTCGGACCGTTCAGTTTTTTATTCCGTGTTTCGGCTGCATCGCTATCGGCTCCAGCCTGATTGGCGTTTGCCTGCCGCTGCTGCTCCTTGGAATCTCCAGATCCCGATTGCTGTTGTGCCATCGTGCAGATTCATCTCCCTTCATGATGATGTTAGTATGCGAAGGCTTTGCCAAAAAAATTAGCCGGGCGGATGCAAAAATTGAAAAACAAAAGAGGACTTCGATAATGTCTCAAACTGGTATCCTTGCTTTTTCAACCAATCGATCGCATCCGGGAGCGCCTCCACCGTGGTCGTCTTATGGTCGTCGTCGTGCATGAGCACGATGATTTGATTTTTCCCGCGGCTATTCGACTGCACGGATTCCAATATATCCTGTTTAGGCAATGTAACTGCGGCCGCATCTGTCGAACTGACGTTCCAATCGAAGTATTGATATCCAATATTAGTCATTTCCCGGGCAATTTTCGCCATGATGTGACGTCCGCCCGCTTTGCGGCTCAAATGATTGTCAGAACCTCCCGGAAAACGAAAAATGTCCGGCCTGACTCCTGCTGTTCGAGCCAGTAAATCGTTTAACTTATCCGTATCCTTGTGGTATGCCGCGACGGAAGAATAAATGTAGCCATAATTGTGCGAATAGGTATGATTTCCAAGACTGTGCCCTTCATTCACGATGAGCTTATAGTACGCTTGAAGCTCCGGAGACGATTTTCCCGTAACGAAAAAAGTTGCCTTAACGCCTTTATCCCTTAAAATGCGTAGGATATGTTTAGTTTGGCGGGAGGGTCCGTCGTCGAAAGTAAGGTAAGCCTTTTTCTTCCTGCTCCCTTGTTCGGGAGATGGCTTTTCCTTCCCGACAATAGCATAGGGTTTGGCCTCATGCTCGGCGATCATCTGGAAGCCGGACAGCACCTGCTCCTCCTCACCGTACGAAGCCTTACCGGCAATATGCTTTTGCCCGGCACTCGTACGAACTTCTTCCTTCTCAGGACTGCATCCTGTCAAAGCGCACAAAATAAGCCATACCAAATAACAAAAAACGGAACGTTTTTTTAGGCTCATGAACATCATCCCTCCGGCCATCGCAGGTTTACCGCTTTCTAAGCTAGTATGACTCTTTCGGCTCGGGAGGAATGTGTGTTATTATGTGGAACAATTGGAGGGATCGGGTGGGGATTGACTTGTACAAAGGAGGGTTATAATGGAGCGCGCACCGCAAAAACTAAGCAGACGGAGGCTTGATCCAAGCTCACGGCTTCCGCATGAAATCCATTGGTCTGGAACCAGGCGATCAACCGCTGCGATTCGGCATAATGTTCTTCCCCGGGAGCCGTTCCGCTTGCCGCATACAGGTCATCGGGGGCATCCATCCAATCGACGATGGCAATGCGCCCCTTCGCTTTCACTACCCGGGCCATCTCCGCCAGGGCGAGCGGCTGCTGGGCTTCCGTCAAATGATGGAACGCGAAGCTGGTCACGACGAAATCGAATTGTCCGTCAAACGACGGAACGGACAGCAAATTGCCGATTCTCGTCTCGAGAGCCGGCAATTGCATGCGGCATCGCCGCAGCATTTCGGCCGATTGGTCGATACCGACCATGTGCACACCGCTTGTGAGCAAGCGGGAAGCAAAGCCGCCGGTGCCCGTTCCAATGTCGAGTCCCCATTCGCCGAACTGCGGAGCGACCCGCTCTGCAGCCTGGGCCAGGATGCGCGAGTAAGCGGGTTCGGCCGGCACATGCGGCGCCAGTCCGGCGCTGCCGTTAAGCTCCCATTGCTCCGACAGCGCATCGAAGTTCCAGAGATCGGCCCATGAATCGCGAATTGCTTTGCTTGCCTTGGCCCGTTCCGCAAGCGCATGCCAACGGTGCCGAAGCGATTCCGGCTCGTCTTCTGTCCGCTCGATCATGCCGTCCAGCAGGGCAAGCGTCTCCCGAAGCTCCAGCCACTGCCCGTAAAGAGCCGAGCGCTGCAGCTCCAAATAGCGCCGGACCTCGTCCGTTTCGGCCCGGTCCGTTCGCTCCAGCACAGTGCGGATATCGTCTACGGCAATGCCGGCCTCCCGCAGCGCGAGAATCGTCTGCAGCCGCCAAGCGTCTTCCTCCGTAAACCGGCGATAGCCGTTGTCCGGATGCTTGGCGGGCGACAGGAGCCCCTTTTCCTCATAAAATCGGATCGCCCGGGTCGAGACGTTCAGCCGCCGGGACAGCTCTTGAATTTTCATCCTGTTAAACGTCTCCTTTCCCGAAGATCAGCCCGAATGGGTCTCCGCATCCGCCACGACGAGCACGTCGATATGCCGGGAGCGGCGCAGCAGCTTTTTCACGACCGAGCCCTGTATTATTTCTTTCCAGGAAGGCTTGCTGGATTGGCCGATAACGAGCTGCGTCGCCTGACAAGCATCGGCCTTGGCAGCCAGCACTTCCGGCAGACGCCGCCGATGTTCCGCCTGGTGCACCTCGAAGACGCCGCCGAGCCGCTCGGTCAGCTTGCGGAGCTGCTCCAGTCTGGCGGATAGCTCGCTGCTCTGCGTCCCGCTGCCGAGCTGGACGTAGGCCACATGCCATACGGCTTTCAGCCGGTGAGCGATCCGAAAACCGCGCCGGATCAACCGCTCGGCCTCCGGAGTGACATCCACGCAGACAAAGATCGATTCCTGTCTGCGCCACGGACCGCGAAGCGAGCTTTTGCGCTCGTACGATTCCAGCCGTTCGTCCACGTCGTCGGCAATTTCGCGCAGAGCCAGCTCCCGCAATGCGATCAAATTCACGGTGCGAAAAAAATGACCGAGCGCTTGATCCACCTTGTCGAGCGCGTAAATGCGCCCTTCTCTCATACGCTGCTGGAGTGTCTGCGGCGCGACGTCGATCAGTTGAACTTCGTCCGCCAGGCGTAAAATATGGTCCGGCACTGTCTCCCGGACACGGACACCGGTGAGCTTCTCCACCGCGTCGTTCAAGCTTTCCAGATGCTGGACGTTCACCGTCGAGATGACCGAAATGCCTGCTGACAGCAGCTCCAGCACATCTTCGTAGCGCTTCTTGTTCTTGCTGCCCGGCACGTTCGTATGCGCCAGCTCGTCGACTAGCACGACCTCGGGCTTGCGCCGGATGATCTCGTCCGTATCCATGTCCTCCAGCTTCGTGCCGCGGTAATCGATCACCTGCCGCGGGATCGTCTGAAGCTCGCCAATCTGCGCCTGCGTCTCCTTGCGGCCGTGCGTTTCCAGCAGTCCAATCTGCACGCCGATCCCCTTCTTCAGCAGATCGTTGCCTTCCCGCAGCATCGTATACGTCTTGCCTACGCCCGGAGCCGCGCCGATATACACCTTGAACCGGCCTTTGCGAAGCTGCTCAATCTCCCGCTCGACCTCATCCGAGCTGAGCCGGCGATACAGGTCGGACGCTTTCTGCCGCTTGGTCTGCTTGGTCGGCAGAATACGTTCGCCCTCATGCGCCGCCCGGTCCGCCACGATAAAAATATCGATATTGCGCGTCCGCTTGAGCATGTCGTGCACGATCGACCCTTGCCACAGCTCCTGCCATAACGTCTGCTTGGAGTGCCCGAGGACGATGCGCGTTACACTATGCGCCAGCGCATAGTTCACCAGCACGCCGGGCAAGGAACGCCGCCCGCACAGCGGCAGCTCTTCGAACACCCCGCCGACCTTCTCCGCCAGCTTCACCATCGACCGCTTGAACGCCGCCTCTTCTTTGGACAAGTCCTTCTTCCGATCAACAAAAGCAACGACAAGCAGGTCACCGTTCAGCCGCTTGGCGATCTGCTGGCCCCGCCTAACATAGATCGACCCGTTCCAGTGATATTGAGCGGATACAAGAATGCGTTCGGCCGCGCCCGACGGCCCAATCAGCCCGAGCTCTTCGCGGTGCTTCTCCAGCGAATCGTTGACGCCTTCCGCCACGAGCCGCAGCGCCAGCTCCCTAAGCACCGCGAGATTGCCCCGCTTGAATATGCCCGCGCCCTTCTGCGCTTTCACGCTGCCTTCCTCGACGCGGCTTAAAAT
This sequence comes from Paenibacillus tyrphae, assembly GCF_027925525.1. GTDB lineage: Bacteria > Bacillota > Bacilli > Paenibacillales > NBRC-103111 > Paenibacillus_G > Paenibacillus_G tyrfis_B. Next base: position 12,408 of record NZ_BSDJ01000054.1, read on the forward strand.
CATCTCCGGCGTCGCGTCGATCAGCACCACTTCGTCGGCCAGCTCCAGCGTATCGGACGGCACCGTTTCCCGCACCTCAATGCCGGTCAGCTTCTGGGCCAGCTCCGTTGCGCCCTCCAGCTCGTACACGTTGACCGTCGTAATGACGCTGATACCTTTGCTGAGCAAATACCGGATATCCTCGAGCCGCGTCGGAAAAAGCGCCCCTTCGCGATTTCGATGCGCCAAGCCGTCTACCAGCACGACCTCGGGATTGCGCTCGGTGAGCGCTTCCAGATTCAAATCCTTCTTATCTACACCGTCTTTCTGCCAGTGGATGCTGGACACCCGCTCCAAATCACCGATCTGCCGCACCGTTTCCGGCCGCTGCATCGTGGAAACGGCGCAGATGACGACATCGATCCCCTGTTCCTTCAGCAGCTGTCCTTCCCGGAGCATGTGATACGTCTTGCCCGACCCGCTCACCGCCCCGATATACACTTTAAGCCGTCCTTGATGCAGCTTGGAAATGGACCGCAAAATCTCCTCCGGCGTTTTTCGCTTGAACGTTTCCGTCCCCATCCTGAGTTCGCCTCTCTTCTACGACGGCGTCAGACGAACATTTTGACCGTTCCCAGCACTAAACCGATCAAAAAGCCGCATAGCGCGCCGTTGACCCGAATCCACTGCAAGTCGCTTCCGATTTTATCTTCCATTAATGCAATCAGTGTCTCATTGTCGAACCGATCCACATTCTCCCGGATCAAAGCGCCGATTTTGGAATGGTTCGCCTCCACCCAGCGGCCGAGCTGCTGATGGACCCACTGCTCCAGTTTCTCCATACCCTGCTCATCTTCCCGAATCCGCTTCAGCAGCTCCTTCAGAAAAGGAATCGCATAGCGCTCGGCAAACTCCGGCGCGCGCACCGTTTCCACCAACCGCTCCTTCAACTGCTCAATCCATCGCTCCGTCCGGGCGGTGAGGTCTAAGTTATCCAACAGCCGGACCTTCCAAGCATCCAAAGTATCCGCCGTCTCCGGATCAGCCAGCCAACGTTCCAGCCGGACGCGCAGCTCCGCCAGCAGAGCCAACCGGTTTTTGTTCCCCTGGCGCTTCATATCGCGGATGGCGTTCCATAAAAACTGCTGGATCATCGCCCCAAGCTTTTCTTCATTATAAAAGCCGAGAAACGCATTAACCGCGAGCTGCATAAATCCGTTCGTCTGAAGCCCATGCATCGCCTGCGCGGCCATTGCGCCCAGCCGGTGCTGCGTTTCTCTCGTCATGGCAAGCTGCTCGGCCAAGTCCAGCAAAAAATCGAGCGCCTTCTCGTCGCCCTGATGCCGGTATACTTGATCCAGCGCTTTGCGGAGAGCCGGCGCGGCCTCCAACGCGTCAATGCGCTGCCGGATTTCTTTCTCCAGCAGCGCGGGTATGCGGTCCCATGGGATATAGTCCAGCAGCCGCTCGCACAATACGGCGATGCTCTGCTGCGTCTTGTCGGATTCCAGAACCTGTTCGGCCCCTTCCAATCCGCGCGAAACGATCTTCAACCCGGCGAGCTTGCTTTGAATGCTTTCTTTGCTGATCAGCTCCTGCTCGACGGTTGTAATGAGCGCCTCCGTTACCCTTTTCCGGTTATTGGGTAACAGCGCAGTATGCGGGATTGGAATGCCTAGCGGATGGCGGAACAAGGCGGTAACGGCAAACCAATCGGCCAGCCCCCCTACAAGTCCCGCTTCGAATCCGCTTTGCAGCAGGCGTACCCACGTATGATCCGCCCACGGTATAGTCGCCGCGAACCCCGCGGCCATGACGCCGAGCGACACGGCGGCGGTATGTTTGGCTTTTCCGGACAAGACACAACAGCTCCTTTTACACTACTTTATCGTCATCATTTCGGTAAGCGCCAGGTTCAGCTTCAGCACGTTCACGCGAGGCTCACCGAATACGCCGAGATCCCGCCCTTCCGTCTGGCGCTCCACTAACTGCCCGAGGTCCGCTTCGCTGATCCCCGTCAGCTTGCTGATCCGCGGCACTTGCGCTTGGGCCGCCTTCGGGGAAATATGCGGATCGAGCCCTGAGGCAGAGTTAGTCAGCAGGTCAATCGGAACTTCGCTGACCGGCACGCCCGGATTGGCCGTCTTCCAAGCCTCGATCGATTCCTGCGTCCGCTTCACCAGCTCGGGGTTCGACGGCGCATAGTTATTCGAGCCCGAGGCGTCGGCTTTATAATCAATACTCGATACGCGTCCCTGAAAATATTTCGGATCGCTGAATTGCTGCCCGATCAGTTCGGAGCCGACTACAGCGCCGCTGCGGTTATGAACCAGACTGCCGTTGGCCTGAGCCGGGAAAATCGCCTGCGCGATTCCGGTCGAGACGAGCGGATAAATAAGACCGCAAACGACGATAAACACGAGCGAAGCGCGTACGGCAATACTGAGCGAGAAGCGGGCCGTTTCGGCCCCTTCATGATTGACGCGGCTTACCATAAGGAATCAGTCCCTTTCTATATATCATATCTCCAAGTTGTTTTCTCTACAAATCTTGACAGTGAAAAAACGGATGCAAGTTTTTACCCCATTAAATCCACAGGTGAACCGCCAGATCGATCAGCTTGATGCCAACGAACGGCACCAGCACCCCACCGAGCCCGTACAGGAACAAATTGCGGCGCAGCAGCTGCGTCGAGCTCATCGGCTTGTAGGTTACGCCTTTCATCGCCAGCGGAATCAGCAGCGGGATGATGATCGCGTTGAAAATCAACGCCGAGAGAATCGCCGACATCGGCGAGCCGAGCTTCATGATGTTCAGGGCTTCCATCTGCGGAATCGCCAGCGTGAACATCGCCGGGATGATGGCAAAATATTTCGCCACGTCGTTGGCGATACTGAACGTCGTCAGCGCACCGCGGGTCATCAGAAGCTGCTTGCCGATGGCCACGACTTCGATGATTTTGGACGGGTCGGAATCGAGATCGACCATGTTGGCCGCCTCCTTCGCCGCCACCGTCCCGCTGTTCATCGCAAGGCCTACGTCGGCTTGCGCCAGCGCCGGCGCGTCGTTCGTGCCGTCGCCGGTCATCGCCACCAGCTTGCCTTCGGCTTGTTCGCGCCGGATGACGGCGATTTTGTCCTCCGGCTTGCTCTCCGCGATAAAATCGTCCACCCCGGCCTCCCGGGCAATCGTAGCGGCCGTCAGCGGATTGTCGCCCGTACACATGATCGTCTTGATGCCCATCTTGCGCAGCTGCTCGAACCGTTCCTTCATGCCGGGCTTGACGGTGTCCTTCAAATAAATCAAGCCAACGATTTCGCGGTCTACGGCCACGGCCAATGGCGTGCCGCCTTCGGAGGCGATCGCATTGCCCTTCGCTTCCAGATCGGCCGGAATGACGCCACCCTGCGCCTGCACCCACTTCTTAACCGCGTCCACGGCGCCCTTGCGTACCTGACGGCCGTCCGTCAGGTCAATGCCGCTCATCCGGGTCTCCGCCTTGAATTCGATAAACTCGCCTCCTTCGGCAAGCGCCGGGTCGAACGAAAAGCTCTGCTTCTTCATCAGCTCCAGCACGGAGCGCCCTTCCGGCGTCTCGTCTTTGACCGAGCTGACTGCAGCCCACTCCGCCACCGTGTCGGAATCCGCCGAGCCAACTGGTACGAATTCGCTCGCCATCCGGTTCCCGAATGTAATCGTGCCCGTTTTATCAAGAATCATCGTGTTGATGTCGCCGGACGCTTCGACAGCTTTCCCGGACATCGCCAACACGTTGAACTGGGTCACCCGGTCCATCCCGGCAATCCCGATCGCCGACAGCAGACCGCCGATCGTGGTCGGAATCAAGCAGACCAGCAGGGCGATCAGCACCGGAATTTGCAGCTCGATCTCCAGGTAACGGGCAATCGGAGCGAGCGTCACAACGACGATCATGAAAATGAGCGTCAAGCTGGTGAGCAACGTATTCAGCGCAATTTCGTTCGGCGTCTTCTGCCGCTTCGCGCCTTCGACCAAGGAGATCATCCGATCGATGAACGATTCGCCGGGGTCGCTCGTAATGCGCACCCGGATCTTGTCGCTCACCACCCGGGTTCCCCCGGTCACCGAGCTGAAGTCACCTCCGGCTTCTTTAATGACCGGAGCCGATTCCCCGGTGATCGCCGATTCGTCCACGGACGCCAGTCCTTCGATCACTTCGCCGTCGCCGGGAATCATTTCGCCTTGGGATACGATGACGATGTCGCCCTTCCGCAGCTCGGTGGAGGGAACCTGCTTCATGCCGGCTCCCGTCACTTTATTTGCGGTAATTTCTTTCTTCGATTTCTTCAGCGAGTCGGCCTGTGCCTTCCCGCGCCCTTCGGCGAGCGCCTCCGCGAAGTTCGCGAACAGCACTGTGAAAAGCAGGATAACAAATACGGTGAAGTTGAAGCCGACACTCTCTTCCGTTCCGAAATACCCCGGCAGCAGCGTCATTAAGAGCACGACTAGCGTGCCGACCTCAACCACGAACATCACCGGATTTTTCATCATCGTGACCGGATTCAGCTTCACGAAGCTTTCTTTTATCGCATTCCGGACGATCGGTCCGGACAGCATGCTTTTTCGATTCGAACTCATGGGTAACTCCCCTCTTCCTTCGCGATCTTCACGTTTAACGCAGCGTCAAATGCTCGGCCACGGGCCCCAGCACGATGGCCGGGAGGAACGTCAGCGCCCCGATAATCAGCACCGTTCCGACGAGAATGCCGACGAACAAGCCGTTGTCCGTACGGAACGTACCGACCGTCTCCGGCACCCATTGCTTGCGGCTGAGGGAACCGGCCACGGCAAGCAGCGCAATCATCGAGATATAGCGCCCGAACAGCATCACAAGGCCGGTCGTAATGTTCCAGAACGCCGTATTGTCGCCCAGACCCTCGAAGCCGGAGCCGTTATTGGCCGCCGATGACGTATATTCGTACAGCACCTGCGAGATGCCGTGGAACGACGGATTCGTGATCGCCGCTTTGCCCAGCTCGGTCGCAAGCGCAATCGCCGTCGGCGCCAAAATAATAAACGGATGCGCCAAAATCGCAATGGCAATTAATTTCATCTCGCGGGCTTCGATCTTCCGCCCCAGAAACTCCGGGGTCCGGCCGACCATCAGGCCTGCAAGGAACACGCCCAGAATGGCGTACATCAGCATATTGACGAGGCCGACGCCTTTGCCTCCGAACACGCAGTTCAGCATCATCAGCGCGAGCGGCGTAATGCCTCCGAGCGGCGTCAGCGTATCGTGCATGTTGTTGACCGAGCCGGTCGTCGCCGCCGTCGTCACGGTCGTAAACAAGGCCGACATCGGGATGCCGAAGCGCACCTCTTTGCCTTCCATACTGCCCTGGGAAACGTCCATGCCCAGCTTGTTCAACGCCGGGTTGCCGTTTAACTCGGACGTGTAGACCAGCGACAAGAACAGCAAGAACAAAATGAGCATCGCGGAGAAAATAACCCAGCCCTGCTTCCGGTTCTTCGCGAACAATCCGTATGTGTACGGCAGCGCCGCGGACAAGCACCACATCGACAGCATCTCGATGACGTTCGTCAGCGGATTCGGGTTCTCGAACGGGTGTGCCGAGTTGACGCCGAAAAATCCGCCGCCGTTCGTTCCCAAGTGCTTAATCGATTCCAATGACGCGACCGGTCCAATAGCAATTTGCTGCTCCGCCCCTTCGAGCGTCTGCACGGTGATCGTCGGCTGCAGCGTCTGCGGCACGTGCAAGGCTACCAGCGCCAGCGTGACAACGAAAGCAAACGGCAGAAACACACGGGTGTGCGCTTTGACAAAATCCTCGTAGAAGTTGCCCAGCGTCTTGCCCTTGGTCGTAACGCCGCGGATAAACGCAATCGCCACGCAAAGCCCAGTCGCCGCGGAAGTAAACATCATCATAGTGATCAGAGCCATTTGCGACAAATAAGAAAGTCCCGACTCCCCACTGTAATGCTGCAGGTTCGTGTTCGCCATGAAGCTGATGACCGTATTGAACGACAAGGTCTGCTCCATATTGTCGATGCCGTTCGGATTGAGCGGCAGCAGCTTTTGTACCCTTAACAGCAAATATCCGAAAGCAACCAACACAAGATTGGTGACGATAAAACTAAGTCCGTACGTTTTCCATGTCATCCCCTTGCGTTCGCGCAACCCGATCAGCTTGTAGATCGGCCGCTCCGCCCATCCGAACAAGCGGTCCGTACGATTGGCCTCGCCGGAAAAGACGTGATATAAATAAGTGCCGAGCGGCTTCGCCAGCAGCACTAGAATCCCTATGACAATGGCTATTTGCAAAATACCCACGGGGTCCAAACCTCCTTTAATAAACAAGCCGAATCCGGTTGGTTAAAACTTCTCCGGATGAATCAAGGCATACGCCAAATAGATGAATACGAATAAAGTCAATGCTCCGATGACGATCATCGCCCGTCCCCTCCCGATTCCTCGGTTACCCGGCTGCACCAGGTCAGAAAGCCCCAGAACACCACGTAGGTTCCAGCCAACAGCAATACCATGTACAAGTCCGCCACTTCCCAACGCCTCCTTCCGAGCGATTCGCTCGATTACTCCAAATGGCCGTCTATTAAAAATCCGACATCGTCGCCGTTCGTATAAATGACATGATGCGCGCCAAGCCCCTTATATACGAGCCGGGGGCTCGGATTGCTCGTAATCAGATAAATCGGCCCGTTCGTCCACGTCCGGCAAATCTGAATATACCGGCATGACAAGTTCAAGCTTTTCTCGAACAAAAATACCCGGCTGACCGCGAACTGCGGCACGGTCCACGACTCGCAGCCCGACGTGTCGATCGTCACCACGTTCCCGACGCCAAGCCCGGCCAGCTTCCTATGCTCGGCCTTGCTGTTGGCAAGGGCCGCGAGGCGAAGCTGCCGTCTTTGCAGCTCGCGGATAAAGTTTTCTCCCGCCTTGTTCGGCGCCGATACCAGAATATAGCCGGATGATGCTTTGATCATTTTCCTCGTTCTCCTCCTGTTCACTCCAGGAGAAAAGGCAACAAAAAAGAAGCCTTGGGCAAGAGGTGACTCTTCCCGCGGCTTCCAAGGCACGGTGAAACAAACCGTGTCTTATGAGCTCACGACAATCGTTGCCTCTCTCTATACGCTTACGAGGTTAGCTGACGGATTCGGGCGTGAGAGTCGCCCTACCCCAGTGCATGCTTTGCACGCACGATGAGGATTCACCCCGTGGGATGGGAGCGGCGCGTCTAGCGCGGCGTCCTGTCCCGTTGGTTCCCCCGCTTCCCGGCGAGCCGGGAATTCAGCGATATACTGCATGGAATGGCTGCATTTTTTATAAGTTTACGAATGGAACTGGCGTTCCGTTTTTCCAAAAAAGACAATAAAAAACCACAGAGGCAGGAGCCCTGTGGTCGCTATACGATCACAAGCTTCATCATCCTCTCTCCATTCGAACATAGGCCGCGGCCGGCCGCTAAACGGCTGTTCGATCCAACGCTGACGAGGTTAGCTGACGGATTCGGACGGTGAGAGTCGCCCTACCCCAGTGCACGCTTCACATGCACGATGAGGATTCACCCCGGGGACGCATGGCTTTCGGCTCTCACACCGGCAGCGCAGGCTTCCCTTGTGGTTCCCCCGCTTTCCGCACGATGGCGGAAATTAAGCGATAAGAATTTGGAAACTGTAAATTTATGAATTGAATATTACGCTTGTCGGAAGCAACTGTAAAGAACGGCGGGAATGGTTCTGGAGCGAAATAGGGGAAGTTCAGGCACATAAGAACGCTTTCTCAGATATTGTTCTTTTCCAATCTCTACAAATCTCACTATTTCTTCGTTTTTCATAAATCGTGATCTTTTTCTCAGCACTCCGTTCCCGGCTACAGCCAGATTCCGCTTTCAATCCGCGCCAAGCCATGGCCGGAGGCGTACATATAAGCAAACGCCTCATAGGTTACCGCTCCCACAAACACTTGAACGGACTTCAACTCGAAGCGGTACGGCGGGTTCATCCGGTTAAAATTCGATGCCAATTCCGAGACGGTTTCAAACGCGACATCCCCCATCGCCAGCAGCTTGCCGCTCACCTTGTCTTCCCCGGAGGTTAATGCGGGAAAACCGAGTCCGGTATCGTACAGAACGCCTTTCACCCAGGCCTCGTCGCTCAGAAGCTGAGAATGCCTGGAAATAAACGGGTTGTCTTTGTGATTCAAGGAAACGACGCCATACACGAACAGATTCAATTCCGCAACCTCTTTTCTCTGGAATGCCGTTTGAGCTTAACTATAGGGGAAAACTGTTAGAAATGTATTAGGGACGGAAATTTTTGCCGGAATCGACGGCTCCGCGGTAACAAAAAAAGACTCCGTCAGCGGATCTGTCCCTGACCGAGCCTTCTTTGGCCGTTTAAAAACACCGGTTACCCTTCTTACCCCAAAGCAAATCCAATTTCTGTACATGATGCTGCGCATACTAAAACAATGAAAGCCCTGCCTCTCTTCCATCCTTGCGGCTCCGAAGACCGCGCCAGTGTGAATCAGTGTTACAACAATTCCTAATCATGGGAGTTCCTTGAATGAACGATTAAACATGTGCGGAAATAACGCTGCTTTCTCGAGGAAAATCTTCCGTGTAGGGGTTGTATGAGGGTTTAAGTATATTCTTGCGAATATCGAATAAATTTACCATAGCTTGTCCCGGATGTCAACCCGGCAATTCGTTTGAATTTAAAAATCAATCAAGTTTTCGTCATTTTCGCACGAAAACGAACAAATTCGCGGCAAATGGGGGGATTTTCGTTAATACCTCGCGATTCGGAGTCCGCACACCCTGTGCATACCCCGGAGTGCCCTGCTCGCCGTTTGAGCGCCGGTATGCGTTCCGGGTATAATGGATTATAAGCAATCTTTATTTTTGTCTATTATTTGAACGTTTAAGGGAGGTGTACCTATCCACCTCACGCAGGGGATAGGGAATGATTGAGTAGTGACCCGTTACCTTTATTGTTTAACGCGGTTCTCATTATCGTCTTGGTGCTGCTGAACGGCTTTTTTGTCGCCGCGGAGTTCGCCATGGTCAAAGTAAGAAACAGCCGCATTGATATGCTCGCCCAAAGCGGCAATGTGAGCGCGCGGTTCGCGCAAAAAATTACGGGCAACCTGAACGCTTATTTATCCGCCTGCCAGCTCGGCATTACGCTCGCGTCGCTGGGACTCGGCTGGGTCGGAGAACCGGCTATCGCCGCTTTTCTCGAACCGATCCTGAAAGATTGGCTCGGCTTAAGCCCCGTCGTCATTCATACGATCTCCTTCTTAGTAGCTTTCTCGCTCATTACCGCGCTGCATATTACGCTCGGGGAGCAGTTCCCGAAGACGTACGCGATCCGCCAGTCGGAGAACGTGACGCTTTGGTCCGCGCTGCCGGTAATCATTTTCTACAAGCTGATGTACCCTTTCATCTGGATGCTGAACGGCGCGTCGAACTGGATGCTGAAGCGCGCAGGCATTGAGCCGGCCACAGAGCACGAATCGGCTCATACGGAAGAAGAAATCCGCGTCTTAGTGAAAGAAAGCCATAAAAGCGGCTTCATCGACAATACGGAGCTTACGCTTTTTGACAATATATTCGAATTTACCGAAACGAACGCGCGCGAAATTATGATCCCGCGGACGGAAATGGCTTGCTTGTACGCCAATCTGCCCTTCGAGGACAACATGGAAATCGCGCATCGCGAAATGCGCACCCGTTATCCGGTATGCGACCAGGATAAAGACAACATTATCGGATTCGTGCATATCAAGGACTTGATGAAGTCGAACGGTGCGCTGACCGAGCTTCGCTCCATCGTGCGGCCGATCGCCAAAGTGCCGGATTCGATGCCGATCAGCAGGCTGCTCAAGCTGATGCAGTGGAAAAAAGTGCAGATTGCCTTGCTTATCGACGAATACGGCGGAACTTCGGGGATGGTGACGCTGGAGGACATTCTGGAAGAAATCGTCGGCGAAATCCAAGACGAATTCGACCCGGATGAGCGGGCTCGGGTGGAGAAGAAAGACGAGTTCAACTACTCCATCGACGGTCTGATGCTAATCGACGAAGTGAACGATCAGTTCGGGCTGGAAATCGAGTCCGAGGACTACGATACGATCGGCGGCTGGATGTACTCGCAGGTGGAGCTTCCGCCCAAGCATGGACAGAGCGTCGTCTACCAGAGCGAATTCGAGTTCGTTATCGAGGAAACGGACGACCTGCGAATCGCAAGGCTCGCCGTCCGCAAGCTGCAACCGGATTCGCAAACGCAGTCGGCGTAAGGCATAATAGATGATAATTTGAACGCAAAAGAGAGGCCCATTCGATTCGGGGACCTCTCTTTTTATGTTCAGGATTGAACGGTAGAATTGACGCCTTCGCGTCTCGCATAAGAATGGTGAAGCATCTCGCCCGGCATTTGCAAAAACACTTCCACGTACTGCTTATCGAACTGCGTGCCGCTGTGCCGGCGCAGCTCTTCCTTCGCTTCCTCCAGCGACATTCCTGCCCGGTAGGGCCGGTTGGACAGCATGCTGTCGAAGGAATCGATGATGGTGCAGATCCGGGCGAACGTCGGAATGTCCACCCCGCTTAAGCCGTACGGATAACCCGTTCCGTTCCATCGCTCGTGGTGAAATTCGACGATGTCGATGATCACCTGTTCCTCCGGCGCATGAATTTTCAAGATATCCGCCCCCAGCACCGGATGCTGCTTCATCATCTTCCATTCTCTTTCTGTAAGCGACGTATCCTTTTTTAGAATCGAGTCGGGCATGTAGATTTTCCCGATGTCGTGCAAGCAGCATCCGATTACCAATTGCCGGGTCTGCGCCAGATTCAGGCGCATCATCAGCGCCATGCTCTTCGCAAGCTTCCCCACCCGCAAACTATGCTCATAGGTATCTACGTCCTTTTCCATTAACCGAACCAACTCTTGAGTGACTAAACGATCCCGCACGCGTTACCCCTCCTCAGCCCATGTGTCGCGCCCTGCCGAAATCCTTCAAGCCCCTCCTTTCCATAGTCAGGCGTGATACAATGGAGTTCGTACAATTTGTGTTGTTCGAAAAAGAAAGGAGACCCTATGCAAACCCTGCTCGCTCAAATCCATCTTCCCGAACAATTAAAACCAACCGAAAAATACACGGACGAACAAATCGTCAACATGTTCCTGACGACTTGCTCCCGATCCCCGTATACGATGAGAAATTACCGCAACGCGATCGCCAAATTCCGCCGCTTTATCGGCGATAAAACCTTACAGGACGTGACCTGGCGGGAAATCGAGGTCTATAAAATCGGCCTGCTGGAAGGGCTGTTAAGCCGCGCGAACAAGCCTCAGGCTCCGGCGACGGTGGCCATACATATCGCGCCTCTGCGCTCGCTTTACAAATGGGGCAGCGACCCGAACATCGGCATGTTTAAGCATAATCCGACCACCTGCATTCGCATCCCCAAAATCCCCGTGAACAGCAAAAATCATTATTTGACGAAGGCCGAAGTGCTGCGTTTGTTCGAGCAGTTAAAGCAGCAAGGGCTGCGCGATTATGTCATCGGAGTCACGCTGGTGCTGCTCGGCATCCGGGTATCGGAGCTGGTTTCGATCCAGTGGAACCATTTTCACACCGACCCCGAAGGCGCTTCGATGTGGCTAACGATTCGTGGCAAAGGCGATAAAGAACGCGAAGTTAAGGTGCCGCATATGCTGTGGACGCTGCTTCAAGCTTATGATGCAACAAAGCCGGGGCCGTCCGGCCCGGAGGACAAGCTGTTCCCTTTATCCGTCCGCATTGTCGAGAAAATTATCAAGAAAGCCCGTGAGCAATGCGGTATGGAGAAGAAGGCGACCCCTCACTGGCTCCGCCACACGAACGCGACTCTCGCCCTCCTGCGCGGCGCTTCCTTGCAGCAGGTGCAGGAGTCGCTCGGGCATACGCACATCAATACCACACAGCGCTACCTCCATACGGTCCAGCAAATTAAAAAAGCGGCCCCCGACTATGTCGAAGACTGCTTCAAAGATAGCTTATAGGCATTTCATCCTATGTTTTTCCATTATTCTCTTGTTTCATTGGTTAATATTGACTATAATACAAAAAAGAAATATTTGTAGAAATAGTATGAATTTCATAAATAAATGTCGAACAACACAAATTGTACGAACCCCATTGTAACGTATTGCCTGTCAAAAAGCACCCCATATTCCACCGTCCGTCGTTGCCCGCGAACGGCCGCAACCGCTTGCGGCCCGCTCTTTGTTCTTTCGTGCGTCAGCCGTCTTCCGCAGCCATTTTGGGATCGTTTCGTTTTGGGCTATAATACTAGCAAAGACGCTTCATGAGCAGGAACAGAATGGAGAATTGATATGAAGTACGATGTTATCGTCATCGGCGGCGGACCCTCCGGATTGATGGCCTGTATTGCAGCCAGCAGGCAAGGCGCACGCGTCGCGCTGGTCGATAAAGGGGACAAGCTCGGACGCAAGCTCGGCATTTCCGGCGGAGGCCGGTGCAACGTCACGAACGCGAAGGAAATCGACGAGATTATTAAGCATATTCCGGGCAATGGACGGTTTTTGCACAGTGCGCTCGCCCATTTCGGCAATCGCGAGATCATCGCCTTTTTTGAAAATCTCGGCATCCGGCTGAAGGAAGAGGACAACGGGCGAATGTTTCCCGTGACGGACAAAGCCAAGACCGTCGTCGACGCGCTCGTCGGCCAAGTCCGCAAGCAAGGCGTGGACATTAAGGTAAACCGCTCGGTGGAACGGGTACTTTATCAAGACGGACGCACCGCTGGCATTCGCCTTCGGACGGGCGAGACAATTGCCGGAAAATGCGTCGTCATCGCCAGCGGAGGCAAATCGGTGCCGCATACCGGTTCGACCGGCGACGGCTACGCTTGGGCCGAAGACGCCGGGCATACGATCACGCCGCTGTTTCCAACGGAGGTTCCGCTGACGTCCGGCGAGCCTTTTATCAAGAGCCGGGAGCTTCAGGGCTTGTCGCTGCGGGACGTGGAACTTTCGGTCTTGAACGCCAAAGGGAAGAAAATCATTTCCCACCAGGGCGACATGCTGTTTACCCATTTCGGCCTATCCGGCCCGATCGCGCTGCGGTGCAGTCAATTCGTCGTGAAGGAACGGCAAAAAACGGCGGAGAAGCAGGTGCTGACCACCATCGATTTGTATCCGCACAAAAGCGTGCAGGAGATCTACGACGAGACGATAGCTTTGGCTAAAAGCGAGCCGAAAAAAGCGGTCAAAAACGTGCTGAAGGGGTATGTCTCCGAACGCCTTGTCCCGCTTCTGCTTCAGCAAGCCGGACTGGACGAGCAGACGACGTACGATAATATTCCGAAACAGCCGTGGATGGAATTAAGCAAGCTGATCAAAGCGTTTCCCGTGCAGGTGAACGGGACGTTGTCGATTGAGGAAGCCTTCGTCACCGGTGGCGGGGTGAATTTGAAGGAGCTCGATCCGCGGACGATGGGGTCGAAGCTTATGGAAGGGCTGTTCTTCTGCGGCGAGATTCTCGATATCCATGGGTATACCGGAGGCTACAACATCACGGCAGCCTTCGCCACAGGCTATACGGCAGGGACGTTCGCCGCACAGGCCGCGCAAGACGCACTCGAAGCGTAGAAGCCCGTTCTATTTTCCCGAAA
>NZ_BSDJ01000055.1 GCF_027925525.1 Paenibacillus tyrphae
TAATCCTCCAATACTTCGAGAAAAATGGATTGGTTGTTAATTGCTCATCAACGTCGTCGAATACTATCGTTACTTCTGACTGTCGTGCGAATAGGTTCTGCCGCATTCGCAATCCTAAAAATTTTATTTTTATGTAGTATATCGGACAGCAAGTTTACATTATATAGATATATTTATATTTTTTATACTTAATTGTAATTAATTTCACAAAAAAACCTTGATTCGGGCACGACCAACCGTGACCCAAACCAAGGTTTAATTTATTTTATCCCGTTATTTATTCGTAATAATAACCGTTTGGGACGAAGGCTCCCACTTCACTTCCGCCCCCAGCGCCTCGCCGATGAAACGGACTGGGACCATCGTATGTCCGTTCACGATCTGCGCCGGCACTTCCAGCGTTTTGGCCGAACCGCCGACCGTGACATGTTTATCGCCGATTTTCAAATATACCGTCGTCGTCCCTTTCTTGGCGGTCACGGACTGCTCCTTTTCGTTCCAGTCGATCGTGGCGCCCAGCTTTTCAAAAATCGCCCTTAGCGGCACAAGCGTGCTGCCTTCGACGATAACCGGTGGTTGCTCGAAGCTTTGCGCGGCACCGTCAATGGTTACCTTAATGGCGTCGATGCCGCCTGTGGACGCTTCGAAACTGAACGTATCGCTGCCGAATACTGGCGTGAAATCAACTGACGTTACGATACTCTCGCTGCCTCCGCCACGCGGATCGGTTGTGGTTTCTTTCAGCAATATGCCTGTTTCTTTGTCGAACCATTGCTCTCTGGCCGGGACGACCCCGTTATCCACTCTCTCGATCCCTTGGGCATCCGTGAATTTTCGATTTAATGGCTTGCTTGCACCCGACAGGTGATAGGCGGCCCGGCCAAGGAACGTTTCTTCTCCTTTAAAAACCGGAGCTTCGTTATCTTCTAACAGTGACTTAAGTTTTTGCTTGGACATCCTGGAGAAGCCCTCCCATTCCATCCCCTTCAACTTTACTCCGCTTGTTTTCCCTTCCGTGATGAAAACTCCGTCGTCTCCGTTGATGATCGAAGTGCTCATCGTTTTGCCGCTTCCGTCATAGTTGACTTCCGATCGGTACCGGGCATTCGGCACATCCTCCCATTGCTTGTATGACACAACCTTGCTCGTTCCATTTTCGAACGTGGACGTCTGCTTCCATTCCAAATAAAACGGGCTCGGCTTCTTCCCTTCGATTTCCTTGGCGACCTGCTCAAGGGTCAATGCGCCGGTTCCGGCTCCTGCCGGGGCAGCCGTCGCTCCGTTAAGAGGCAGCGCCATGGCAAGCAATGCGAGACCTAGTCCTGCGGACATCCATTTTCGTTTGTTCAACATCATCCTATCCTCCATCTTTCCATATAAGGGATTGCGGCGGTGCTGAGTTTTCGCCCCGAATCATCGCCGCTTGGGCCGGACGAAAACACCTCCTTATCTTAAGGCGAAACAAAATCGAATTCGGTTCACCCATGAACCGAGTCGTCGGTTCGTTCGCCTATAAGGTGTACGACCCAAAAAGAGGAGGAGCAAACCACAATGAAAAAAACAACCATTGCCGTATTAAGCGCAGCCGTATTATTAGGAGGACTCGCACCGCTGGCCGTTCGGGCCGATGCAACTGCCATTTCTGCAAACCAAACCGCCGCAGTGCCGGTTGCCACTCAAGACGCAGAAACCTTCAATTTGAACCCGGCCATCCAAAAGCAGTACGGCGGGGCCACGCTCACGTTAAAGTCGCTGTCGGCCTCTCCGGAGACGACCGAATTTGTCTTGGCCCGCCACGTCCCGAATGGGATTGCGAAAGAAGTCGATGAACAGCTCATGAAAATGAGTTATTTGGTCACGGACGACAATGGATGGATTTACGAATACCAAAAGGCTAAAGAGCAATTCCAAGAACAGCCGGATGGCTCTTTCGTGCCCCACTATACCGAAAATGTGAAGCCATTGCAGGGCAAGCCCAAGGAGCTGACCATTCGGCCGTATGTAGGAGGCTGGTACGACGATACAAGCACGATGTTTTCGGATAAAGCAAATGTGACCGCGCCATTGACCGGTCAGTATCCGCTAACGCTCGATCAAGGCAAAATCGGCAGCATGTCGGTAACCGGCGTGGACTTCGGCAAGGATAAAACTATTCTGAAACTGGCGATCGCCGGAGAAACGGCATCCGTTCAGAAGACGGGTACTTGGCTTGTACAAAACGGGAAGCAGCTTGATGTGATTCGCACGGAATTGGTTGGCGTAGAGGACGGCGTCTACCAGTACGAACTGGAATTTCCGGCCGTGGACCCGACAGCCCAGCTTGAGGTGCTGACCAAGCGCATGACCCCTGTGACGTTCCTGAAAGAGCTGGAGATGAAAGTTCAGCTTCCGCAATAACGACAACAACCCGCGAGGAGTTACGCTCCACGCGGGTTATTTTTTTGCTACAATCCTTTGCCTACCGGCTGTATCGTTCTCAATACTTGTGCAGCGACCTTCGGGCTGATCGCGGACGCGATGACCCATTCCGCCAACTGTTGGGCGGCCAGGCAGCCGGCAGCGGTCGCGATTCTTCCGTCGCTGACGAAATCTTGGGCGACCACCTTCACGTTCATCTTCTCCAGCATTTTCCTGCGGGTCGGATACGTCGTCGCTTCTTTACCATCCAACAAGCCTAACGCCGCCAAAATGAGCGCCCCCGAGCACATCGAACCGATCCACTGCCTGTCCGGAGCCAGCTTGAGGCGGGCCATATACTCTGTGTCTTGAATCAGCTCCGGGACCAGCACGCCGCTTGTAAACAGAACCGCGTCCATCTCCTGCAGTTCGTCGATCGTCCCCATCGTCTGGATCGGGAGCCCGGCATCGGACACGTGCGTATCCTTGGTCCCTACGATCTTCACCTGCCAATCCTCCACGCCCGCGACGGAACGGACACGATTCAACAAGTCCCACGGCAGAAACAAATCCAGATCGGTAAACCGATCAAAAATAACCAAGGCAATTTTCATCTGAAGCTTCCCTTCCCCTCATAAATTAAATATATCTCATCGTTTCGACTGACGCCAGAGCAAGTAAAGAAAATAAGGGCCGCCGACTGCCGAAACGACCAATCCGGCGGGAACTTCCACCGGTGGCACAAGTCCTCGGCCGAGCGCGTCCGCGACGAGAACGAGCAGCCCGCCGAGGAGAGCCGCCGTGGGGATCAAGATGCGGTGACGTCCCCCGACAAGCTGCCTGGCGGCATGCGGCACGATCAGCCCGACGAACCCGATCGTGCCCACCACGGCTACGGCCGAACCGGTCAGCGCGACGGCCAGCGCCAGCAGAGACGCCCGCAGAAGCTCGACTTTGACGCCGAGTCCAAGGGCGACCGGGTCGCCGAGACGGATCACGTCCAGATGAACGGCCAGCAGCCAGACGAGCGGTATGAGAAGCAGCGTCCAAGGCAGCACTTGCAGCACCTGGTCCCATGACCTGCCCCACAAGCTTCCGCTGAGCCAGATGAGCGCCGTGTTCACGTTGGGCGTCGCCCGCGACACTAGCAGGTGAATGCCCGAGGAGCAAAACGCGCTGACGGCCACCCCCACGAGCGCCAGCCGGACGGGAGCGACGCCTCTGCGATAAGCGAGCAAATACACGGCGAATGCGGCAGCGATACCGCCGCCGAAGGCCGCTGCCATGAGCGCCGAGGGCGCTGACAGCGGAAACAGCAGCGTCACGGTGACCGCAGCCAGCCCCGCGCCTCCCGTAATGCCGAGCGTATCGGGAGCGGCGAGCGGATTGCGCATGACGCCTTGGGCGATGACGCCCGCGACGGCCAGACCGGCACCGGCCAGCAGCGCCAGCGCAATGCGGGGCAGTCGGTAATCGAAAATAATCGAAGCCGTGTTCGGGTCGCCTTGGCCGACGAGCGACGCCAGGATCGGCCCGATTCCGAGCTTCGTATCCCCGATGCCGATATTGGCTATGGAGCAAAGCAGGGTCGCGAGCGCCAGCAGGCCGAGAACACCGGCGTTTCGCCGTCTGCCTGCCGCAACAGGAGCATGCTGTCGGTTCATTCGCCGTTCCCCTCCTTGCGCCTGCGGCGGGCCAAATAAATAAAGTACGGCGTGCCGATCAGCGCCGTGACGACGCCCACCGGCGTCTCATACGGAAACAGCACGAAGCGGGAGGCAAGGTCCGCGAGCAGCAGCAGCACCGCCCCTAGCAAGGCAGACAGCGGGATCACCGCCCGATAGTCCGCGCCGGTCAAATAACGCACGATATGCGGCACCATCAGCCCGACAAAACCGATCGGACCGGCGACGGCTACGGACACGCCGGCCAGCAAGATGACAACGAGCGTGATCAAGCTCCGGGTCTTCCATACGCTTTGGCCCAGTCCCCGGGCCATATCTTCGCCCAAGCTGAGGATGGAGGCCGAGCGCCCGAGCGCGAAGGCAGCGGCAAGCGCGGGAATGCCCCACCAGAGGAGCGTTTGGACATGCTCCCATTTTCTCCCCGAAACCGATCCTGCGAGCCAGAACAGCACGCTATCGGTTTTCGTTTCGTTGAAAATCAGCAGCGCCTGCGTCGCCGCCGACAGGATCGCTTGGATGGCCACTCCCGTCAGGGCCAGGTTAACCTCCATATGAGCTCCTTTGAAGACGGAAGCCATCGCGAAGACGACGACCGCCGCTGCGGCTCCCCCTACGAAAGCAGCAGCCACCGTATATCCGCCCGTCACAAACGGATACGTGACGGTCACAAAGACGACCGCCACCGATGCCCCGGCGTTGATCCCGAAGATACCCGGAGAAGCGAGCGGATTGCGCGTCACGGCTTGCATCAATGCACCCGCAACGGCTAAATTCGCCCCGGCGAGCGCCGTGATAACCGTGCGGGGAATCCGGATGTTCCGGATAATACTGTGCGTCCGCGACCCGTCCTCGTGAAGCAGCGCGGTCAGAACGGACGATATCGGCATCGACGTCGAGCCTACGGCAACGGACAGCAAGAGCGCTACCGTCAGCAGCACGAAACCGGCCGCAGCCACCAGAGCGATCCGGGCCGCGCGCCTCCGGGTCGCTTTTGTTTCCGTGAGCGGCTGTACGGAATAATCCACTAGTACCCGACCCCTTCGCTATCGAATATGCCGAACTTAAGCCAGAACGTTGAGGCCGAGATCATTTGGCTGCGAATAGCAGCTTATCCGCCTGGTCGATCATCACATTCGCTCCCTGCACACTGCGGCGAAGCGACCAGGCATACCGGTCCACCTCGTATATTTGCTTGTTTTTCACCGCCTTGAGGTCTTTCCACAGCGGATCTTTCTCGATCGGCCGGCCGCCCTCTTTGTCACGCTTGTCACTCTCGGCGGACATCAGTACGATCGTGTCGGGATCGATTTCGAGAAGCTGCTCTAACGTCAAATTTGCGTTCGTCGAGGTAGACGCATATTTCGAAGCATCCTTCAAAGCATACGTATACCCGAACTGCATCAGCAGCTGCGAGGTGAAAAATTCCGGACTGCGCACCGCGATTTCGTTGTTCGTATTGCCGATGAGCAGCACGCTCGGCTTCCCTTGCGGCGCTTTGGCCTGCAGCGCTTTGAGCTTGGTCTTATGAGCTTCGATCACCTTCTCCATCTCGCTTCGTTTCCCGACCGCCTCGGCAACCGTAAGCGCCGTCTTGAGCGTATCGTCGTAATCCGCGTTCAAGTTTTTCAAGGCGATCGTCGGCGCGATTTTGGACAATTCCGCATATACGTTTTTATGCCGGTCCGTGTCCGCGACAATCAGATCGGGCTGCAGCATTTTGATCTTCTCCAGGCTGGGCTGCGCACGGGTGCCTACCGGGGTGTAGCCCTCGATTTTTTTCAGCACCTCGGCAGCAATCAGGTTCGGTTTATTGTCGTCGGCGACGCCGGTCGGCTTCACGCCGACATCCAGCAGCGCGTCAATGAAGCCCAGCTCCAATACGACAATCTTCTGCGGGGAACCTGGTACCAGCGTTTCACCAAGGTCATGCTTGATGGTTAGAGCGGCAGCGGAGCCTGCGTTTTTCATCTCGGTTGATGCGGATTTCGTCTCCGTCGAAGCCGGTTTGGCTTCGGCCGACTTGTCCGGCGTGCCTTCTTGGGAGCAGCCGAACAGCAAGGTGCTGATCAAGGTGATAACAGCCAGCAGAAACAGAGGCTTAAGAAGTTTCATGTTATGTATCCCCTTTGCGTAGGTATGATCTTCCGGTCGGCACTCATTATAACAAAACACCTCCTCGGCGACAATGATAATCATTATCATACGAATTTCCGTAACGTTTTCTCCCCGCACTTCGTGCTCGCTGTGGTCTGGAAATTTTTTCTAAAAAGGGTTTCCCCCGCCAATGCCGAATAGTTGTAAGAGAGGAAGTCCGCACCCCTAACATACATTTAGTAAGGAGGTATTTCCCTTGAATTCAACCGCCCGCCTGGGCAAATCTCTGATGCTCCTATCCTTGGCGCTGATGCTCTGGTGTATCGGTCTTACAATTCCCGTACCCCACGCCCAAGCGTCCTCCTATTCCTACGAGGCGGCTCCCAAAGGAACCGTCGGCGTCACCAAGCCGAATCTTACGTTTTATTTCGATACCGATTTGGCCTTTGCGCCCTCGTCTTACACCATGACGCTGAACGGGCAGAGCGTGCCTGTCAGTTACGACCATGACAAAGGGACGTTCAACTATACGCCCGACAAAGATCTTGCGCCCGGAAATTACACCGTGCAAATGTCGATCACCTATCCGGGCTATAAGCCTATCGAGCAATCGTGGTCGTTTACCGTCGCGAAAGGCGCGATCAGCCGCTTCGAGGCTCCGTCCCCGGAGGATCTGGCCGGTCTCGCCGCCATTAACGACTACCGGGTGCTGTACGGACTTCCCCAGCTTCAAATGAACGACCGGCTTCTCGCAATGGCGAAGGCGCACGCGAAATATTTGGATGCGAACAAAATCGCCCAAAGCGAAAAAAGCACGGAGAGCTTGCATGCTCAGAACCCGAACAAAGCCGGATTTTTCGGCCAATCGCCGCTGGAGCGCGCCGCTTATTACGGGTATTCGACCAAGCTCGGAGAAGACGCCGCATATCACGTAGGATCGATCAGCGAGACGGTCGACGTGCTGTTCGACGCGCCGTACCACCGTTCCCCATTCTTGAACCCGGATGCCAAAGAAGTCGGTATTGCCAAAGTTGGGGATTACACGATCATCGAATTCGGCTTCGGATCAAGCGAAAACTCGCCGATCGTCGTCTCGCCGGCGGAAGGGGAGCGGTATGTGCCAACGTCCTTTGACGGGAACGAAGCCCCGGACCCGCTGCGTATGCATACGAGCGGCAATTACCCTGTCGGCTACCCGATCATGGCCCAATATTTCGGCGAGAATGTGGACAAAATCAAGCTGCTGAGCGCCGAATTGACCGACAATGCGAAGCAAAAGGTCGACTTGTTCGCGAATTCGCCCGAAAACGACGACAAACTGACAAATGCCATCATTCTGCTGCCGCGCAAGCCGCTGCAGGCGGATCAGACTTATCTCGTCAAGCTGAGCCTGCAGGTGACCAAAAAAGACGGCACCACGACGACCGAATCGAAAGAATGGAATTTCACGACGGAACCGCTGCCGCAGCTCGGAAAAACGAAGCTGCACCGGAATGCGTCCGATTACCTCAAGCAAGCGGTCACCGTCCTGCCGATTCAGCGTAAAGCCAGCTTCGGACTGGATGACAGCAACTACTCGGTCGACGGCGTCTCCTTCCCGATGCAGCGGACGCCGGTCATCGTCGACGGCTCCTCGTACTTGTATATCCGCGATCTGGCCGCGGCGCTCGGAGCGAACGTGGAATGGGACGAGCAGCAGCGCGCGGCCGTATATACGAAAGGAACGCTCAAGGTCACGCTTCACACGACGAAAAACGCGTACGAAGTGAACGGCGACCTGCGGCAAACCGATACGCCTGCCCGGCTGGTCGGCGACAACACGATGGTCCCGGTCCGCCTCCTGGCCGAAGTGCTGGGGGCCAAGGTAGATTACGCCGAAGCCACGCGAACGGTCATGATTACTTACTGATGGGGCCCGGACCCATTCATGCAAAAGGCACCGCATCCTGCCAAAACAGGAGCGGTGCCTTTTTTCATACGCTGTCTATTCGTCTTCGTCTCCTTCTCCGCCATCCCCTCCACCGTCATCGTCATCGGAGGCGCCGGAACTGCGGAAAGATCCGGAAGAGCCGGAGGAACCGAAGAAGCCCGAGCTTGAGCTCGAAGCGCTTGCCCGGCGTGCCGCCGCTGCTCTTTGTTCTTCTTCAATTTCCCGCTGATACAGTCGTTTCATCTCGCTTATAATTTTATTCATATCATGACATTCGTGGACAGCCTCGATGTAGCGGCCTCCGGCAATGAGACCTTCTACGCGCTGAATAACGGATGTATGAGGAGCGTCGAACCTTCGAACCTCGATTCTGGATCTTACCTTGGCGCGTGCGGAGCGGTAGCTCGATTGCGCTTGATTAAGCGCTCTCTCCGCCTGCCGCTTCTGCTCCAGCCTCTGCTTGACGGTTCCGACAAACTCGTTGACGAGATCGGTTAAACGGACAACGTGCTGCTCAATCGCTCCGAGACGATAAGGTGGGACGAACAGCCGCTGATTCAGCTCGTTATTTAACGATTCCGCTCTTGCAAGCACCATGTCGACCTGGTCCGCCACAAGGAAGCGCAGATTGTTTTGCTTCACCTGCTTCACTGCCATGTCAAGCGCCGACCACGCCTGCTCCTGCTTGCTTTTCAGGCTGCCGTAGACCCGGTCCAACTGCTCGATGGCGCTGCGGCATTGCCGCTGCGTCTCCTCGGCCTCGCGCAGCCGTGCAAGCATGTCGTCCAAGGAGCTTCTGGCGGTATCGTAATCCTGGTGCTCGTCGTCGGATTGCCGTTTCACCTCGGGCAACTGTTGTTCCATCTGCTTCACATGCCGATCGATTGTTCCGTAACGACTCCACATGTCCTGCCAATGCTCTTGAGCATAGCATTGACGCGTTCTCGCAAGCGCCGGCGCGAGCGCCGCGTCCGTTGTTCGGTAGTCCCACAGCTTCTTCTGCACTTGCTGAATGTCTTTCGGATTCTGCCGTCGGAACGTCGCATGCCGCTGCGTCATCTCGACCGCGGCCTTTAAAAGGCCGCCGACTTGCGCGTCAGTAGTTCTAACCTGTTCAAGGCTGCTGACCTTGAGATTTTCCAGCATGTCCTCCGACAGCCTCCGGGCCTCGGCAAGGCTCCCGTAAGGATCGATATGAAGCAGATTCAGACGATGCTCTTCCACAAGCTTCTTCACTTTCGCCTCAGCTTGGTCCAACCGGCCCGGAAAAGCCCGGTATTCGCTCAAATAGACGTCAATGTCCTTCATATCCCGGCTGATGCTTTGCAGCCGGGCTTCGGCTTGCGACGCGATCCGCTGCGCTCCGACCGGGTCGAGCCGCGCCGCATCGGTCGCTTGCTGCAGCTCCCGCCGGAGCCGCTCCAGCTCTTCGTACGTTTGGTTCAGTGGAAACGCAAGCTCCTCCGTCCGGCTCTTCGCCTCGGCTTCTACGGCGGCACGCTGATCGACAAGCCGCTGAAGCCGCGGCGACAGGGCCTGAGCCGCTTCCAGAACGCGGCGGACCTCGGCATGAACCTCCTTGAAGGACGTCCTCAACCGCTTGAGTTCGCCCTTCGAATCACGGATAAACCGCGAGAGCTTGATGAAGCGGAGAAAGAAAATTTTCGTTTCCATCAACACAGTCAACCGCCGGCTGACAGCCACCGTCAGGTTCGCCAGCCGCTCGTCCGCCTGCTTCACGATGGACTCGGTGCTTCCCTCTGCATTCCCTTCGTAAGGTCTTAACTCCTCGGCTGCGCTCATCACGTTCACCAGCAGCCGCTGCGCCCTGCGGCGAAGCCAGCTGACCCTCAGCTTGTAGACGATTCCGCAGCCGAGCACGACAAGCAAAACCGGTACCGTACCCAGCACCAGGAAGAACGTGCTGGCGGAGATGGTCATCTTCCCCGACTGCGGGGCATCTGCCGGAGCAGGAACCGCAGCCGGCAGCTCCTGCGCCTTCTCTGCAGGCGGCTGTACCGCCGGAGCCGGGTCGGCCGGAACGTTCTCCGATGGCACACCGCCTACAGGAGCCGGGTCGGCCAGTGCGTTCTGGTGAATCAGCAAGCCTAGCATCAATAGGACGCCGAGCAGTATTTTTTTCATCCTTCCACCTCGTCCGCATCGGTGTTATAGGAAGATTATACTAGAAACGGAGGCAGGCCAACATCCTTTTTTGTCGGATTATGGTACCCGTAATTCACTTGCAAGCAACAAAAAAAAGGCGCCCGAAGGCACCTTGTCTTCATACCAGCTTCCCACTCATCCCTTGCCCGAGCGTTCGTCCACGTTCACATCAAGAATGTCCAGCAGGAAGACGAACACCGGAATCCCGATAATGAGCCCCCATACCCCGAAATAGTGCTCGGAGAAGATGAGGATGATGAACGTGTAGAACATCGGCAGATTCGTTTTGGACGACATCAGCTTCGGGTTCAGGAAGTACCCTTCCAGGAAATGCAGGACGGTAATCATCACGATCACATAGACGACCATCAGCAAGCCGCCGAGCGTATAGCCGATAATGCAGAGCGGAATAAGCGAAATAATAACCCCCGCCACCGGGATCAAGCTAAGCAGGAACACCATGATCGACAGCGCGAATAAATACGGATACCCCAGTATCCATAACCCAATCGCAGTAAAAATCGTATTGAACACGGCGATCAACAGCTGCGCTTCGATCACCTTGCCGAAGGAAAGCACGAACTTCCGGCCGAAATACTCCAGCTCGTTATAGAGCCAAGCGATTTTGCTCGTTTTAAATTTAGAGGTGAACCGGACGATGCGGTTCTTTTCCAGGATGAAGAAGAGGCTGAGCAGCAGCGCGAAAATAAACGTCGTTCCCCAGTTGCTGATCTTGAGCACATACTCGAAGCCTTGCTTCACATACGATTGCAGGTTCAATTCCTTCAAGACGCCCGCGATCCATCTGGACAGCTCGTCATCCGGCTGGGGCGAGTTCATCAGTGTAAACACGACGTCGTACAGCTGTTTGATTTGGACGATAACCTTGGGCAGATTGTAAGCAATCGCCCAGCCCAACAGGCCGCAAATGATCAAATACAGCAAGATCACGACGGTCTTGCTGTTGATCCGGATGAAACGGTTCAACTGCGCCGTGACATACCCTTGCAGACGGTACATGATGAAGGTGAACAGGAAGGTCAGCAGCACCAAATTCAGCATATCCCGAATTTGGAACAGCAAAAAGCAAACTATGAGCAATATGGCGAATCTTCTTACCGTCAGGTTGGTAAACATCGTTTTAAGCCATTCCATACATTTAATCTCCTGTTCCGCCGGAATAAGGAATAAAACTTCCCATGCAGTATACGAAGCAAAGGGAACGAAAGTTTCAGGGAAACGCGCCCGATTGACATAAATAGTTCAAAAGGCAAAAAGAGACAGCATGGGAACGTGTCCCGCTATAAGACCCCGCTGCCTGCCAATGTGAGGATCGCCTTTTTCAAACGCTTCATTAGCTTTTATCGTCCTTTTTTCGTTTTTTATTCAGTTTTGTTGTTTATTCTGCCCCCTGCTGCTGCTTCGTTGACTGGAATGCGGCATCGATCCGGCCCCGGAGCCCGCTCCAGAACTCGCCGATATTCCGCTTCGGATCGCCGACGATACTCTCGCCTTTTTTGCCGGGATGGTAGATAACGTCCTTGTTCCGATTGATCTCCTCCAGGTAATCCTGCACAATCTGCGCCGTTTTCGTATCCGGGTGCTGCTTCACCAGTTGCTCGTAGCTGCGCTTGACCGCCGGAAGCAGCTTCATCGTGCTTTCATCGATGGCATCGTACCGGTATCCGTGAATGTACTGCTCCATATAATCGACATACAGCGCTTTGATTTCGGTCCTTCGATGGCCGGAGGGATAGCTCGTCAAGTAGTTCTCCGCTTGCAGCATGCGATCGGCAAGCTCGCTACGTCCGATCAGCAGACGTCCGTCGTCGAAGAACGTCTTGTTCGATTCCGCCGCCCGGATGGCGAGGTAAGCCTTCACATCATCGGACGCGAAGGAAGCGTACGCTTTCTTCAAAGCCTCATAGTCAATTTTCCAATAAAAATCGCCTTCCCCGCTCATGTCCAGCGCGAGCTTCCCTTCGGTTTGCCACAGGAGCCACTGCTTCAGAGTATCGTCGTTTTGGATTTTATTGAAATCGAGAGGAAACCCGAGCTCGCGCAGCTTCTCGGCCGTTCCCGGCTGCTCCAGCATCCGCTTGAAATTGGCGTTCACGCCCGGCAGCAGCTGATCGTAATACTGCTCGAGCCGCAGCAGCATCCTGTCCGCCGTCTTCACGTCGGCCTTCTGCAAGTTGGCGTCCAGAAACGCTGTGATTTCCCGGGCTTCCTTCGCTCCCGAAGCGGTCATGTCCAGTTGCTTCAGCAGGTCCTTGCCGCGAACCGGTTCCGAACCGGGCGTCCCCGGCTGCGGAGAAGTCGTCTGCCCTTGCGGCTCCTTCACGGTCAACGAGTTGTCGCCGCTTCCGCACCCTGTCATGATCGTCACGACAAGCAGCGCCAGAACAGCCATCCTTCCAGCACGTTTCATCATCTGCACTCCACCTCATGTTGTTTTCTCTACGATTTCAAATGATACACCGCGGTAAAAGCGTCTTCGCCGGACTTAATTTGCGCATCATGACGTCGAGCACCAACGCATGCGGGCGGCACGTCTCCGTCTTGCGGAGCGCCACCTCCTCCCGGCCCGTTTTACAAAAAAGAGAAGCCCGAACGACGCACAATCGGGCTCCTCTTCCATACATGATGATAGTACTTAAATGATAGCATTCCGGACTTCCACTTTCAACTGTTTCGGGGCGCGCCCCACACCGGTCAAATATGCTTCCCGTGCTTGCGCAAATACCGCTCGATATCGTTGTACATCCCGCCCTGATTGGCGTATTTGACGTAGTTTTTGGCCGTCCGCAGCCAGTCCAGCGTCGATGGCTGTACCTCCGCCAGCGCTTCCTCCATGTCCCGCATCCGGAGCGGACGCTCGACGCCGGTTTCGAGAATTTCCATCAGCACCCGCTCC
This sequence comes from Paenibacillus tyrphae, assembly GCF_027925525.1. Lineage (GTDB taxonomy): Bacteria > Bacillota > Bacilli > Paenibacillales > NBRC-103111 > Paenibacillus_G > Paenibacillus_G tyrfis_B. The sequence continues at coordinate 13,190 of NZ_BSDJ01000055.1, forward strand.
ACCGCACGCTCGCAAACGTTCGCGATGTCCGCGCCGGAGAAAAATTCCGTCGCTTTCGCCAGCTTGGCCGTGTCCAGCTTCTCGGCATACCGCTCATGCATCTGCAGCGCGAAAATGTGCTCCCGCGCCTCCACATCGGGAGGCTCGACAAAGACAAGACGGTCAAACCGGCCGGGGCGTTTCAGCGCATTGTCCACGTCCCACGGCATATTGGTTGCGCCGATGATCAGCAGGTGGTCCGTATCGCTGTCGATGCCGTCCATCTCGTGCAGAAACGTATCGACCAAGCCTCTCGTGAGCGAGGACGACTTGGAACGGTTGAAGCCGATCGCGTCGACTTCGTCGAAAAACATGACGCTGGGCCGCTGCGCCCGCGCTTTATCGAACATTTCCTTCAGATTGCGTTCGCTTATCCCGATGTACGGGTCCAAAATATCCGTAATGTGCACCGTAATAAACTTCGCCCGGCATTCTCCCGCGGTCGCCCGGGCCATATAGGTCTTCCCGCAGCCGGGCGGTCCGTACAGCAGCACGCCGCCCCCCGTCTTCTTCCGAAACTTGGCGAACAAGCCCTGATTGAAAAACGGGCTGATGATCTTCATCTGGATCGTTTTCTTCAAGTCCTTGAGGCCCGCCACGTGCTCGAACGTAATGACCGGAACGTCGGCTTTCCGCTCGGGAGCGGGTTCCTTGCCGCCGGCCACCACCTGCAGGCCCGGATGGACCTTCGGACGGAACGCCGTCGACTGCCTGCCCGGAACGCTGGGGAAATTCGCCTCGTCTTCATCCGGCCCGTCTTCCTCCGGCTTCGGCTCCCCGAACAGCTCGTCCTGCCAGTCCGCACGCTCCTCGGGCAGGTCCCCGCACTCCGCGGCTTCCAGCCCCCGGTCGGGAAAGAGCTCCGTCACTTTGTCGCCGCCGGAAGTGTCCGGCCGGCTTTCGGTCCGGGACTCCGCCGGTGACGGAGCGCTTGCCGCAGCATCCGCCGGAGCGCTTGCCGCCGCGCTCTGCTGCAGCCGCGCCGTCACCTGGGACAACGCGGCGACGATTTCGCCGCGCAGGGCATCGTCCTGGGCATACGTCAAGCCCTTGGAGAACGCCTGAATCGCATCGAGCCAGCGTTCCGCGGCTTCGTACTCCTTGCCGAGCCAGAACCAGGTCTGTGCATCCTCCGGCTGCTTCTGTGTCATTTGCTCCAGCCAATTGATCTTGTCCATACGCTATCCTCGGATTCTCGTTAATAGTTTCGCCAGCGGCTTGGCCGTCCACGAATAGATCAAGTAAGTAAAATACAGAATGAGCAGCACGATCGTCGCCTGCTCCCATCCGAGCGCCCGGGTCCCCAGCATCGCGCCGAGACCGACCACGTAGACGACCATGGGGCCGCCGATTTTTTCGACCAGCCGAAGCGGGACGAGCACCGGATGCCGCCCCCAATCCAGCTCCTCCAGCAGCTCCGCAAGCTCCTTATTCGTCGGATCGAGCAGGAATGCTTGCCGGAAATGGTCGCGGGCGTCGGTCAGGCGGTCGCGATACAGGGCATCCAGCCCGAGATGCACCTCGATGGCGATCTGATCGCCCGACACCTGCATCAACCGCTCGAGCGATTGGATTTGCTGCAAGCGGCTGTCCTTCGTCAGCGCGAACATGTAGTGGGAACGTACCACATAATCGTCCTCCGGGTCCAGCTCAAGCGCCTTCCGCATCAATTGGTTCGCCTTGTCGTGATGCCCCGTCTCCCTCAAGAGCATCGCATAAGACGCATGAACCCGTGCGCTCTCGGGGTTATCGCTCAGCGCATCCAGATACGCCCGCTCCGCCTCCACCCAGCGCTTCGTCTTGGTGTAGACGTCTCCGAGCCATTCGAATACCGCTTCTTTATCGTAACCAAGCACCAGAGCTTCCTGCAGATTCTCCTCCGCTTCGCGGTAGCGCTCCAGAGAATAAAAGCAGACGCCGAGATAAAAATAATACCGCGCCTGGCCGGGATGATCAGCCAGTCCTTCCTTCACCAGCTCGATCACTTTGGCGTAGCGCCGCATGCCCAAATAATGGTCGATTTTCGAATCCAATGCCCTGCTTGCTCTTTCGTCCACGAACCGCAGCCCCCCAGCCTTAAAGTGCGATCAACAGTACGATCGAAACGATTTCGATCCCGGCGGAAATCAGGCACCATACGATGCCGCTTTTCTTGAGCGGCTCGCTCTCTCCGACGGTTAGCATATGCTGCCGGTACGGCTGGCGCAGCGCAAGATAGTACCCGCCGAACAGCAGCAGCTCCGCGGCCCGGGCGATATATTTTACATAAACGCGCTCCAGCTCGATCATGTGGTGAAAATAAGCGTAGTAAAACCCCATTTTGCCAAGATACAGCAGGGCTGCCACCAGGATGAAGCCCCGTAAGACGTTCGGATTCACATGCAGCCAGCGGCCGGTCCGGTTCGCCAGCACGGTAAGCGCAATGACGCCTCCGAAAAACGCGACATAGAACAAATTGCCGATATCGTAGGACTTGGTACGGCGTATCGTTTCCTGCGACAAGCTGGCTTCGTACAAACTCACTTTTAATGCCCCCATCGTTCGTTCTTGGTTACGTGTGTTTCTCTTACCAATATCGGCTGGCGGCTTGCAAAAATTTACCCGAATTTCGCAGGACCCCGCCGTCTGCGCTTACTCCGCTAACGCACGTGCCGCCAGCCGCTGCAGCGCGACATCGTCCATCGGAGGATTGTGCAGCCCGGCGCGGACGTCGCGGTACATCCGCTCCAGCGGCAGCTTGCGGGACAAGCTCGCGCCGCCTACGATGCGCATCGCGGCATCGACGATCCGGATCGCATGGTTCGTCGCGACGTACTTGACCAGCCCGAGCTCCGGCTTCAGCGCAGCCCGTCCGGCCTCATCCCGGTCCCACCGGTCGGCCATCGCATACAGCAGCGTGCGGGCTGTGATCAGGTCCGCCTCCATCTGGCCGATCTGCTGGCGGATATGGGGAAGCTCCGCGATCGGTCCGGGCAAGCTGTTCGGCCGGTAATCCCGGGCAAAGCCGATCGCAAAATCCCTTGCCGCATGAGCAATGCCGATATAGCATGCGGGAATATGCAGCAGCCAGCCGTCGCCGTCGTCGACACGCGGCCCGCCCAAGTCCGATCGGCCAAGCAGCTCATCCTCCGGCACGAAAGCATGCTCCAGCACGAGGTCGTGACTGCCTGTTGCCCGCATGCCGATCGTATCCCACGTCTCTTCCACCCGGATGCCGGGACCCCGCCGGACGAAAAAGACGCCGGTCGCGTCCTCCCCTTCGATTCCGGCCGTTGCCGTAAAATGGTTCAGCACCGGGCTCAAGGTGCTGTAGGTTTTACGTCCGCTCAGCAGCCAGCCGCCTTCGGTCCGGATCGCCGTCGTCTGCGGCTTCCCGCCCCGGCTCGGACTGCCGGTCGCCGGCTCCGTCCCGAAGTGGTTGATCATCGCTCCCTCGCGCACCACCTCGCCGCAAAATCGGGCGAACAAGGCTTCAGGCCAATACCGGGTGCAGCGGAAATGAAGCATCTGCCCGACATGCCAGCCGACCGCCAGCGCCGTCGAGCCGTCTCCGCGCGCCAAATGTTCCTGGGCCAGCACGAGCTCATAGAGCGAAATTCCGTCGCCCCCGTACTCCTGCGGCACGGTTAGCCGAAGGTAACCGCTTTGCCTCAGATCGGCGAAGTTATCAAACGGGAAGCTCCCTTCCCGGTCATGCTCCGGCGCCCGCTGCGCGAAGCGTGCCGCCAATCGGTCCGCCAACGCGGCAAGTTCAGCCTCACGCTCGCTGCGGATGAACATATCCGAAGGTTGATTTGGACTCATCTGATGCACACCCCTTTTTCAATACTATTCGCATGAGAATAATATGTTTTTGAACCGGGTTAGCCTACGACGAATTTTCCGAACATGCCAACCCGGTTTCTATTTTCAATTATATTATGGATTGATTTGGATGGCATAGCCGCGCGTTAAACTTTCTTGCCCGCATACGAGGAACGGGACGATTGCCATCCTTTGCGGGTACCGGACGCAAGGAGCGCATAGCCGAAGATGCCCGCGACGACGAGCAGCACGCCGATGCCGTGACGCCAAGTCACCTGCTCTTGCAGAATGAAGAACGACAGTACGATCGAAGTGACGGGAATGACCGCCGTGAACAGCCCGGAGACCGACCCCGGAACCTTCTTCATTCCGGCGTACCACAGGATGTACCCCAGCACGGTCACGACGACCGCATAATACAAAATGTACGACCACTCGCCGGCGGTCAGATGAAGCCCTTCCATCCGTACGACATCGTAAACCGCAAGCGGCAGAAACCACAGAAACCCGAGCGTGCACGAGATCGCCGACAGAAGAACCGGACTGTATTTGCCGGTGAGCCCCTTGCCGATGACCGCAAATAACGCTTCGCTCGCTACGGCGAGGAGGATCAGCAGATTGCCGATCCAGGCAGCCCCCGTCCCCGCCTCCGTCCCGACCGGTTCACCGATGTGCAGAACCACCACCCCGAGGACAGCGGCGGCGACGCCAAGCATGACCGGCGGCGTCAATCGTTCCTTAAGCAGGAGCGCCGAGAGCAGGGCGACGAATACCGGAGTCGTGCTGGTCATGACGCCGCTTTCCGCAGCGCCGGTATATTGCAGGCCGTACAGCAGGCAGACCGAAAACAGAAACGACCCGCAGAACGACATAAGCAGCATCCGGTATACTTCGCTTTTGACCCATACGGGCTTCTTTCCGTCCAAAATAAACCATAAGGCGATCAACAGGGCGGCGGCGATCCCGAAACGGAGAGCGGAAGCGACGAATACGGGGACGGATTGAACGAGCAGCTTTCCGGCGACGACCGAGCTTCCCACGGTCATCATCGATAAGGTCATGGCGGCATAAGCCGCCCAAGGCTTGGACATAGACATGGACGAGTTCCTCCTTCTGGTTCACGTGCGGATACTATACCATGCCCTACCCGCTGCGGTTAGAGCCACTGAGCCCCGAATCGGAGGGTACCACTGCGGCCCGCCCGGCGAAAAGTCCCTGTTTTCGTCCGGGAACGGACGAAAGGCCGCCCGTGGCAAATCTACTTGCCGGGACGGCCTCTTCGCTTATGCGCCATTTTTTTCTCTAACAAAGGTAATGAAGTCCACATTCACAGGCTCCGTGTCGGTCGCACTGAGCAAGGCGTTGATTTGGCCGCGGTGATACTGTCCATGCAGAGCCACGTGAGTCAAAATATCCCCGACCGAAGTGTCGAACACTTTGCCGGACTGATTGGTGTAACGGAGAACGCGGTCCCACTCGGCAGCGGTCAGGCCCGCCAAATAAGCGGTGTAATCTTCGTGATTCCTCTCGGCCATCCGGCCGCAGAAGTCCAGATCGGCTTCGGGCCAGACCGTCAGCGCCGAGCTGTCCTTGCCCTGCAGCCGGGTCAGCCAAATCCGCTCCGCCTGCAAGATATGGGCGAAAAGCCCAACCGCCTTCGGATGGCTGCCGGCCTCCCCGCTTCTCAATCGTTCCAAGATCCGAAGGTTGGCCCAGTTCAAATGCTCGAACAGCTTTGGACTGTTTTGCATAAGTCCCACCTCTTATTCGAAATTAGAGTTCCTGCCCTGCCGACCCGCTCAATGCGCGGTAACCGGCTGCGGGGCTTCCTTGCGCGCCGGGTACGGATAAGGCTCCGGCGGCTTGCCGTAAATCGTTTGCGAAGGGAATTTGTCCAGCGTGATCACATACGGATGATTGTACACGGTCCGCAGATGCTGCTCGGCGTTGACCTTCCCGTCCATCAGAAATTTGCCGTTCCACGTATTGAAATACATCCAGCCGACCTTATTTTTTTTGAGCTGGCGGGGGTCCGGGATCGGGCCGTTCTCCAGGTAGGCGACCAGCTTTTTGCCCCCGGTCATATTCACGAGCGTATCGTACACGCTCAGCAGCGGGCTGTAATCGCCGTCCTTTATATACCGGTCCACGCCGATGATATCGACCTTGTCGTCGCCGGGGTACCAATCCTTCGAATGGATCGTATCGGATGTCGTCCATACCCAAATCAGGTTATCCAGCCCATGGTAGCCGGTAAACCGGTCAAACATCAGGTTGTACAGCCGCTTCGCGGTTTCCGGCCCCTTGGCTCCCCACCAGAACCAGCCTCCCTCCGCCTCATGCAGCGGACGCCAGACGACCGGGATGCCCGCCTGCTTGAAGCGGAGTAGCTTCTCCGCCATCTCGTCGAGGTCCCGGAGCAGCATGCGGTTCTCTTCCGTGCCAGGGGTCACGGCTTTCGCCACGTCGAAGGTCGTCTTGGAAGCGAAAAACTCATGTCCCCCCATCGGCGCCGGCCAATGCCATTCCACAGAAACGATCCCGCCATACTTCGCCCACTCCAGCGCATTATCGCCAAAATCCGTTGCGGTGAACCCGGCCATGGCCGGCAGCTTCCCCGTGATGCGGTAAATATAGTCCAGCTCCTCGGAGGAGGTGCGCTGCTGGCCGGACAATATGTTTTTCCCGTAGCGGGATGTCATGTAGTCCATCAAAGCCTGCGCTTCGCGCGAGGGCTTCGGTGTAGCAAGCTTTGGCGTTACCTTGGGAATCGCGGGCCGCGGCTGCATCGCTCCGAGCCGGATGTAATCGACGTCGAAGTAGCCCCAGTAGGTGGAAATACGGATCTCATTCTCGCCTTCCTCCAACTGCACTTGACCGAAATCGATTTCCGTAAACGCTTCCGTCTGCGGAAACAACTTCTCCCCCGCCGTGCTGCCGTTCACTTCCACATAGTTCGTCTTATCGCCGAAGGGCGACGCGTATCCGATCTTGAGCGGGTAGAACCCGTCCGCCTCCACGTTCACCGTGAACCGTACGGCTTCCCCGGCGCGCTCGAAGCCCGTAACATAGCCCGTCCCCGAGAACCCGGGCCGCGTGGCGGCTATGACTGTCCCCTCCGTCCGGGCGTCCTCCGCCTCGTACAGCATGTCGGGAGACGCCGCGGCCGCTGCCCCGCTTTCTTTGCCGGCTGCGCCATACCACAAGCTCAGCGCCAGCACGGCGGCGATACTGATTTTGCCCGCACACGGAATTGCCGTCCATCGCATCTGGGACCCCTCCTGAACTTTCCATACTATGAGCTTAGCTTGGAAAAAGTCGGAGCGCAACGAAAAAAATAATCGTTCAATTCTAAAGTTTGATTAATTTTTTATTTATTGCACGCATGGCTATCATTTTGTTTCCTGGCGGCACCGATATAATAACCAGATGCTTTCGGCCACTGCCGCAAGACGACATAAATTGGGCTCGAACTTACAACCGGGAGGAACTTGCATGCTTAAAAAGTGGGTCAATACTTCAATCCGTATCAAACTAACCGTATTATTACTGGTGCTTTCTTTATTCCCCTTGCTGTGCAGCACCATCTTTTTGGCCAATTACTTGACAGCGGAAATTCAAAACGAGACCCGCGACAAAGAGAGAAGTCTGGCCTCATCCAATGTCGGATATATGGAATACTGGGTACGTAAACGGACGGAACTCGTTCAAGAGATGATCAAAAAAAATCCGGTGCTCAAATCGGGCAACGTCGAAGCGATCAAACCGGTGCTGAAGGTGTTCGGGGAAATCGACAGCGAGGTCGAATACTATTCCTACGTGGACGTCAACGGAGGCAGCTACAGCCCGGACGGCGGCGTCAGTCAAATCACCGACCGCGATTACTTCAAGCAGGCTCGTGAAACCAAGAAGCCTGCGATCAGCGACATGATCGTGAGCCGCAAATCCGGGAAGAACGTTATCATTTTGAACGTACCCATATTGAATGATAAGGACGAATTTACCGGGGCGATTTCCGCTGTGCTCAACTCCGAGATTTTGTCCGGACTGACGTCTAATATCAAATTCGGAAAAACCGGCTTCGGCTTCCTGGTGACATCCTACGGCACTGTCGTTACGTTCCCGGATGTGGAAGCCGTCGGCAAAAAAGTCGAAGAGGCGTTCACCGCAGAGCAAGCGGCGATGTTCCGGTCGGACATCTTGGCCAATGGGAGCGGTATGGTGACCTTCGTATCCTCGAACGGCGAAAATATCGCCGCATACGATACCGTGCCTTCTACGGGATGGAAAATCGTCACGGTCGCTCCGACCGCCGAAGTGTACGAAGGAATTGCCAAGTCCAAGCTGATCTCCTGGATTTTAATCGCCGTATTCGTGGTCATCAACACGCTCTTGGCGCTGCTCATCTCCAGAGCCAACACGAAGCCGATCGTGCTTCTATCCCAGCTTCTCGAGCGGATCGGGACGGGCGATTTCACAACAAGACTCCCGGTCAAGTCCAAGGATGAAATTGGGCAGCTGTCTCAGAACATGAATACGATGCTGAGTTCGATCGGAGGCATGGTCCAGCAAGCCCATGCGACCGCCGAGCATGTCGCGGCTTCCTCTGAGGAGCTGAACGCGATTGCGGATCAATCGGTCGAAACCTCGAATCACGTCGCCGGGGCGATTCAGCAAGTCGTCAACGGCTCGGAGGCGCAAGCGACAGGCGCAGAGCAGACATCGAAGGCGATGGAGGAAATGGCTGTCGGCGTGCAAAGAATCGCCGAATCCTCCTCCAACGTCTCGGAGCTGTCCTTCGCCTCGGCGCAGGAAGCGCGGGAAGGTAACCAGCTCGTCACTTCGGCGATTCGCCAAATGAAGTCGATTCAAGATTCGGTCGGACAGACGGCATCCGATTTGGCGGCGCTCAACGAGCTGTCCCAAAAAATCGGCAACATCGTCGAAGTCATCGCGGATATCTCGAATCAGACGCAGCTCTTGTCGCTCAATGCCTCCATCGAGGCGGCGCGCGCCGGGGAGCACGGCCGAGGCTTCGCCGTCGTCGCCAATGAGGTCAAGAAGCTGGCGGAGCAGGCGAAACAATCCGCCGACGATATCGCCGGCCTGGTGAAAGAGGTGCAGGGCTCGACCCGTGCGGCCGTGACCTCGATGAATCAAGGGGTTGCCGACGTCGGTCAAGGCTCCAAGCTGATTACCGAAGCCGGAGAGCTGTTCCAAAACATTTATGCGTCCGTACAAAGCATTTCGGAGCAAATTCAGGAAATTTCCGCCGCCTCCGAGCAGATGTCGGCCGGAACGGAGGAAGTCAGCGCTTCGATGACCGAGCTGGTCACCATCTCGCAAGCTTCCCTCCAGAACGCGCAGGAAATTTTAGCTGCTTCCCAGCAGCAGCTCGCTTCAATGGAGGAAATCTCGTCTTCCTCCAAATCGCTGAGCTCGATGTCGCAGGAGCTCAACGAAGAGCTGCTGAAGTTCAAGGTATAACTTCCGCTATAACGAGAAAGAGCACCGCCTCCAATCC
>NZ_BSDJ01000056.1 GCF_027925525.1 Paenibacillus tyrphae
CATACAAAAAAAAAAAAGACCGGCTTCGATGGAATCCGGTCCTTTCAGCATGTCCGCCGATGGCTGGCGGGAGCGGGGCGAATCAGCTTAAGCTTTGGTTCACTCGTTCAACAATCTGGTCGGATGTCATGCCTTGAGCATTGATTACGGAAGCTTTCGTTGTGGTTTCCGCGATGCCCAGCACGTCCTTGTCCTGTCCGGAAATAACGCAGCAGTCGCAATTTTGCAAATTTGCGTTATCGACGGAGACGACTTCGTGCCCGCTTTGCTGCAGCGCGTCCTTTACATCCTGCAAGCTGTTTTCCACTGCAATTCTCGCCATGATCTTCCCTCCTTATCCAAATTGTAGTATGCCGAGCTCCGGCTGCTTTTATTCGCCGTCGCGGGCCATTCCCTTCCGCTCGCCAACCTCGTCCGCATCGACCAAGCTGTCGACCAGATGGGTAAGCAGGTTTTCCATATCGCCGATATGGCTTTCATCGATTTTACGAATAAACTCGATATGTATACGGTAAGCGCCTTTTTCATCCAGCAGCCCGCCTTCCGAACGTCCGAGGCCATCGTCCGGAACGAATTCCGCCGACCTTTCGTGACGAATTCGGGCTTCCTCCGCCCACCGGTCCGCCATGGCCCGGTGGAGCTCCGCCGCGTGCTCGCAGTGGCTGAGCGGCATGTCCAGTCGGAGCCTCAGCTTGGCGCCGGGCCGCTCGCCGGGTTCGACGAGCCGGAACCGTTCCCCGGCGAAGTCGGACAGCACGCTGGTCATGCTGATTTCCGCTTGGCAGCAGCCTTCGTCGCGTCGGATGCGCATGCTGAATATCCGTTTCATGCTGGCCAGGTCGATGAAATCTTCCCGGCCGATGACCCGAATCGTTTGCTCCGCATCCAAATCATACAAATGTCCTTCAAGCACTACTTTTAAATTATCGAAAATCGTCGGGTCAAACAAGGTAACTTCCCCTTTCGCTGCATGGCTTTACGCCTGCGGCAAATGGCGGATATCCAGCACGTCTCCCTGAGCGAACCGTCCGCCCTCCACCACGTTTATGATTCGCTCCGCCGCCTCATCGGGCGTATACAGTCCGCCCGTCTGCTTCAGCCCTACAAAGCGCTCCACCTCCGGGAACCGGTCCGGCTCTGTCCCGCGGATCAGCTCCTGCATGCCCGTATCCACGACGCCGGGCGCGATCGAAACGACCTTCACCGCCTGCGGCCCATCACCTTGCTCCAGCCCGACGCAGCGCGTCAGCATGTCCAGCCCGGCCTTGGTGACGCAGTACCCGCTCCAGCCGGAATATGGCTTTTTCCCCGCGCCGGAAGAAATATTGACGATCGTTCTGGCCGTCGAGGCGGGCCAATCTTTCGTCGCCCGGATAAAAGCGGACATCAGCAGCATAGGAGCCAGCAGATTGACGTTCATCTGCTCCGTCAGCGTGAGGCAATCGGCCTGCTCCAGCGGCATGATCGGCTCCAGCATGCCGGCGTTATTGATTAGCGTGAGGGCGTCGAGCGGTTCCTTTTCAAGCGATCGGACAATAGTCGCGATCAGTGTCTCTATCCCGTCCACGCGTTTCAGATCGTATGCATAATGCTCCGCCTTCCTCCGGGGTGTAGCTCCGTCCGCACGGTCGCCGGAATCCGCCGCATCCGCAGCGGTTCGTGAAATTCCGATGACGCGGTGCCCGGCAGCGAGCAAGTGGCGGGTCAGAGCCAGCCCTAACCCTTTGGAAGCGCCGGTCACAACATAACCTTTCATCCAGGTTCTCCTTCCACAAAAAACTCCCCTTCCAGCCCGACGTGATGCCGCATCGCAGCAAAGCACGTTAACCTGAAGGGGAACCTCGCTATGGTCCTATTTCTATTGTACCATCGATTGGATTAAATTTCAGCTTTTGCTGCATGCCGCTCTGCCCGCTTGTGCCGTATATCGCCGCTTATCAAGCTTGCCGAATCCCATGTCGCATTCCAGACGAACAATCCCGCTTTTCCGGTCAGAATCAGGTTCATCCCCCATTGGCGCATCCAGAACAATCCGTCCTCGGGACCGAGTCCGATGCAGTACAGCGTCATGAACGACCGATGCTTCGGCCCTTCCCTTCCTTCCATCTCGGCCGCAATAATCTTGGCAAGCCGCTGCGCCTGCGGAATCGCCTCTTTGCACGTCATGGCGTCCTCTTGGCCTGTACAGGGGTCGATAATTCGCGCCCCGTCGCCGATCGCATAAATGTCTCTTGTACCCTTAACGCGGTAATGGACATCTACGGTCAATCTGCCGTCGGCTTCCGTCGGCAGCCCGAGCTGCTTCAGCACCGGATTCGGCTTAAGTCCCAGCGTCCACACGCATACCCCGGCAGGCAGCCTGGAGCCGTCGCTCAAATGAAGTGCGCCGTCCGCATGCTTCGTACCCCAGACGCCGTACAGTACGTTCACCCCGACGCGGCCAAGCCTGCTCTCGGCCTTGCGTCCGACGACGACGGGGGTATTGTCCACCAGCCGCGTCCCCGAATGAACAAGATGCACCTCGGCCAAACGGGGATCGAGCCCGCCCTGCTCCGCCTCCCGCTTCAACCAATAAGCGATTTCCGCCGAAGCCTCCATCCCCGTGATGCCGCCGCCAACGACCGCGACAGATAGCAGGCTTTTTTGCCGCACGGGCTCCCGTTCCAACCGCGCCTGCTCCACTTTGCGCTCCAGCTCGTTTCGGATTTGTTCGGCGGCCGCGACGGTCGTCAGCGGGATACCTCCTAAACAGCAGCACCTTTCGCAAATGGTACGGCTCCTTATCAACCAGGATCAACCGAACCTTTTGTTTCACATGGGCATATTGCTTTTACAGCGCCCGGACCGCATTCAGACCGGCGTAGCCTCCACCGACGATAAGGATTGTTTTGCTTTCCATGGTGATCCACCCTCTCGCGTCTTTTATCCTTATGGCGAACGGAAGGGCCTGTTTGTGACAGCCTGCGCGAAAAAAACGCAAAAAAGCCAACCGGGCATACCCGGTTGACCTGTCGCCGGCGGCATCCCTTGATCGGGATTCCGGCATGCATTGGGCCGCTGAGCGCGACGCGGCGGTTACGGCTTCATCAAATCGTCTGCGGTAATCCCGTCTTCGACGGCGAATTCAAAATCATAAACGTCATACACTTGAACGGGAACCTCGGCCTGAATAATTTTCTCCATCAGTTCAAGCTGGTCCGTCAAAATAGGCGCTTTTTCCCGCAGGGAGGTCAGCACGACCTCGGTTTCGATCGGATCGAACGATTCCCCGTACTGGGCATTATCCACGGCATTGATGACCGTGAACGTCACATTCTCGTTGATCGGCAGCGGCGGGCTTGGGCGCCATGGGGCCGCAAGCGCGCGCTCCAGCTTCTTCTTATTGAACGAGTCGTCGAAGAAGGCGATGAGCTCCCCGATTTTCCCTTTGACATGAGCGTCGTCTTCCGCGTCCGGCATGACCGGCTCAGGACTGTCTTTCATCTCGTATAACTCCAATATCGTCGAATACGGAATCAAATATTCCACCGGGCGGCTTGGCGCCATGAGTTCGCCGTATACAGCCACAAGCACCGCCTCGATAACAAAACGCCGGGACATATTCCATTTCCCCCCTATTGTGATGCGTCCGTTCCTAAGTCCGGCCTACATTCTTTCATATCACAATTGGGAATAAAAGTCCAACTTTGCAGACTTTCTCACGCTTTGCCGGCTTTTCAATTCTGGCTCTGTAAGAGTCGGGAATCCGGTGCTATAATAAAGCAATGTGCCTGTAACCGAACGTTATGAAATGGAGAGTTAACCTGATGAATGCTGCGAAACGTTTTCCCGTTCCTTTGCCGCTGCTGCTCGTGATCGGCATCGTCGCGATTTCCTTTTCAGCTATTTTTGTCCGCTGGTCGAATGCTCCGTCGTCGGTCATTGCGATGTACCGGCTGCTGCTGACCGCGGCCATTTTACTGCCTTTGCTGCTGCGGTACCGCCGCGAAGTGGCTCAGCTGCGCTTAGGCGACTGGGCGGGCTTGTTCTGGTCCGGCCTCGCGCTCGGCCTTCATTTCTTGTTCTGGATGGAATCGCTCAAGCTGACGACGGTCGCAAGCTCTACCGCGATCCTTTCGCTGGAGCCCGTGTTTGTCCTGATCGGCGCGTGCCTGTTCCTTGGCCAACGGACAAATCTGCTGGCCGTGCTCAGCATGGCGGTTGCGATTCTGGGCGCGGCTATGATCGGCTGGGGCGACTGGGGGCTAACCGGAGAAGCGCTGCTCGGCGACCTGCTGTCCCTGCTCGGCACGGCGGCGATGGCCGTGCAAATCCTTCTGGCCAAAAGCATGCTGAAGCGCATTCCCGCCTTCGTCTTCAGCTTCTTCGTCTTTGTGCTTGCCGCGTTGGTGCTGGCCGTATATAATGTGGCAGCGAGATTTCCTTTTACTGGATACGACTCGGAAGAATGGGGCATTTTTCTCCTTCTGGCCGTCGTTCCGACGCTGTTCGGCCACTATCTGTTCAACTGGCTGCTGAAGTATATGCGTCCCGAATCCGTATCGATGAGCGTCCTCGGGGAGCCGCTGGGGGCAACGATTCTGGCCTATCTGCTGCTTGGCGAGAGCATCACGTGGATGCAAGCCGCCGCCGGCTTCGTCCTGTTGTCCGGGGTGTGGATGTTCCTCCGCTCGAACGAACGGGAAGCCGTCGCCGCCCAGACCGGCAGGACAGAGATGACCTAACGCGCGAAAAGCCGCTGCTTCCGGGAAACCCGGAGGCAGCGGCTTTTGTTCATGCGCTTTTGTCTGTGATTAGAGTACGCGGCGTGCCGTCGTATAATGCTTGTTCCACCAACCGCTGTTCAGATCGGAGATGGTGACACCCGGTTTGCCGTACGTGTGCATAATTTTCCCGTTACCTATATAAACTGCAACGTGATGAACTGGAGAGTAGAAGAAGACCAGATCTCCCGGCTTCAATTGGCTTCTTGGCACATAGGTGCCGGCTTTGGATTGAGCCGCAGACGTACGCGGCAGCTTCACGCCATATTTGCCGAAGATCGTCGCCGTGAAAGAAGAGCAGTCGAATGTTTTGGTGTTACCGACATGCGCACCGAACTTGTAAGGGGTGTGCAGGTAGCTTTTCCCTGTGGAAATAATGCTCTGCGCTTTGGATGCGGAATACGCGTAAGCACTATTGGCCGGAGCCGCGAGCGTGCTGCCGAACAGAAAAGCCGTACACAGGCCGATCGACAGTACCATGTTCCCCCAGCGTTTTCCAAACAGTTGTTTCATCTGTAACGTCCTCCTTGAAGTTAGGTTTGGCTGATTGCCCGTAACCCACTATAGCACAGATGAAAACGTGGTTTTTTTCGCCAATCTCCGCTGAAGGCCTGCCGCCCGGTGCTTCAGAGCCGTTTATTAGAAGTTCGTGAGAAAACTCTCATTTTGTTCTTAATTAAAACGCTGTCAAGATGATTTTGGCAATTTGACCTTCGCCGTCGTCCCCTTCCCTTCCTCGCTGTCCAAACGGATCAAGCCTTGATGCAGCTCGACAATTTGCTTCGCTATCGCAAGACCCAGACCCGATCCTCCGGTGCCCCGGCTTCTCGCTTTATCCACGCGGTAGAACCGTTCGAACAGCAAAGGAAGCTCCCCGGACGGAATCCCTATTCCTTGATCCGTCACCCGGATAACAACGTAGCGCTCCTCCTCCTCGCATTCGACGAGAACGTTCTTCCGGCTGTACTTGATCGCATTGTCCAGCAGAATGATCAGCAGCTGCTTCAGCCTTGCCTCATCGCCGCTGCATTGGACCTCCTCCGAACAGATTCGGACGACAATATCTCTTCCGAACGCCTGGCGCATTTGCTCGGCGGTCGAGCGGATCAGCTCCGCGATGCGGACGGGGTGCAGCTCCGGTTGCGCGTGACGTTCCACCTCCGCCAGCCGCAGCAAAGCGTCGATGAGCCCTTTGAGGCGCACGGTTTCCGAATGAATCGCATTCAGCGCTTCCTGCCGGATGGCCGGGTCCTGCCCTCCCCATCGGCGCAGCAGCGACGTATAGCTCTCGATGACAGTCAGCGGCGTCTTCAATTCGTGCGAAGCGTCCGCGACAAAACGCTTCTGTCTCCGGTCGTTTTCTTGCAAACGCACGATCATTTCATTGAACGTTCGGCCAAGCTCACCCAGCTCATCCTTTTTTGCCGTGAACTGGGGGCTGAGCAGAATAAAATTTCCTTTGCTTCGGATCGTTCGCATCGTTTCCAGCAATTGGCGGATCGGACGCACGAGCACCTTTGTATAGAAAAAGCCGACGAGCGGCGAAAACAGCAGTACGCTGCCCGTTGTCACCGTTAGTCCCCCAACCAGAAGCTCCATAAAGGCGGCGACGACGTTCAGCCCTTTGCCCAGCTCCAGCAGTCCGATCTGCACGTTGTTTTTAGCGACAATCGGCACCTGTATGAACAAAATAAGCAGGCCTAGTTCATTTTGCACAACCGTATGATATTGCGTCCTGTATATCACCGGATGGGGCGACAACTCCTCGCTTGACAACACTTGCGCGCGCACGGCGCCATCCGGCGAAATGATTCGAATGAGCGAGTCGGGCTCCAAATATTGTTGGAGCAGCCCGGAATTCCAATTGGCCGGATGATGGATCTCCGTATCGCGCAAGATGATTTTGGCTTTATTCCACAACTGCCGCACTTCGTTATCCGTCGTCTTCTTCAAAATATAGTAATAGATGAACCAGTTGAAAAAGATGACGATCAGCAAAATCCATATGCCCGACAGCAGCATCAATCGCGTCCGCAAGCTCATGGCTCGGGGTCCGTCAGCTCGTAGCCGACGCCTCGCGCGGTCTTGATCAGCTTGGGCTGGTAGCCTTTGTCGATCTTCTGGCGCAAATAGCGGATATAGACGTCTACAATGTTGGTGTCGCCTACGAAATCGTAGCCCCACACGTCGGAAATAATTTGCTCTCTCGTCAGGACGTGTCCTTTGTGCTGAATCAAATATTGCAGCAGATCGAACTCCTTGGGCGTCAGTTCAATCAAGTTGTCTGCACGTGTCACTTTTCGCGCCTTGAGATCGACGGTCAAGTCCGCCGCACTCAGCGTATCAGTCTCCGGCTTATGCCGGTTCGTCAGTCCAATCAGGTTGCGGACACGCGCCAGCAGCTCCTCGATCACGAATGGCTTCGTAATGTAGTCATTCGCTCCCTGATCGAACCCGCTGACTATATCGGGCGTCGCATCGCGGGCCGTCAGCAATATGACAGGCACTTCCACATTGACTTGACGGATGCGCCGCAGCACCTCCAGCCCATTCCATTCCGGAAGCATGACATCGAGCAAAATAAGGCTCCAAGGCTTGGATGTAGCCAATCTGGCCCCTTCCCGGCCATCATGTGCCGTCTCGACCTCGTAGCCCTCGTGTTCAAGCTCAAGCATCAGCACCCGGGCGATATGTTCTTCGTCTTCAATGACCAGAATAGATTGCGTCATACGATCTCCTGCAGCCGTTTGTATACAGGGTAACCATTCCACCCGGACCGTATTCCGCTTTTCGGTGCCTTGACGTCCCATAGAAAATATGCTAATTTCAGCGTAATCTGCCGCCAAAAAAAGGAGTCGTCATTTATGTTTCATGCCTCAGCCTACACGGGAACGCGCGAGGAAAATTACAAGCTGCTCATTTCCCAATTGTCCGCGCTTATCGAAGATGAACCGAACCGTATTGCCAATCTGGCCAACGCCGCCGCACTGCTGAACCAGTTTCTGGAGCGAATCAACTGGGTCGGATTTTATTTGTTCCAAGAAGGGGAACTGGTGCTCGGGCCTTTTCAAGGCTTGCCCGCCTGTGTGCGCATTCCGCTCGAAAAGGGCGTCTGCGGCCGTGCAGCCAGCCTCCGGGAAACGGTCCGCGTCGCAGACGTCCATCAATTTCCCGGCCACATTGCCTGCGACGCCGCCTCGCAGTCGGAGATCGTCGTCCCGATCCTCCATGCCGAGCGCCTGATCGGCGTACTGGACATCGACAGCCCGGAGAAAAATCGTTTCGACGAGACGGATCAGCATTATTTGGAGCTGTTTGCGCTAAAGCTCGCTGAACGGATGTAACCGTAGGACGCATTTTATCCACACGAAAAAACCGGGATTTGAAACGGTTTCCCGCTCGAATTCCGGTTTATCCTCTAACTTCCTAAATCGTCCAAATTTAACTTTCTTTATTTTTGTTCGCGCCTTCCTGCCGCTC
The DNA here is from genome assembly GCF_027925525.1 of Paenibacillus tyrphae. Taxonomy (GTDB): domain Bacteria; phylum Bacillota; class Bacilli; order Paenibacillales; family NBRC-103111; genus Paenibacillus_G; species Paenibacillus_G tyrfis_B. The sequence continues at coordinate 8,244 of NZ_BSDJ01000056.1, forward strand.
GCTGCCGAAAGCCATAACAAGATTTTGAATTTTTTGCAGCCGGATATATTCGTTCTGCTTCAGATCGCTGCGGAAGTACGCGTATAAATACGCCCCCTCCAAAAAGCTGAGCCCCGGATAGCATACGAGATCCGAATTCGTATACGGGTTATCGAGCAACACCTGCCACTCCCCTTCACGCTCCTCGGCCTGAATAGTCTCCAGCACCGTTTGCTTGTATGCGGCAATCCGCTCGAATTCATGCCATATGTTAACCCAAGATGGGCTGAATGTTTCCGGCTCGGGAAACAACCGCCGGGCCTGCTCCAGTAGTCCGTTCACAGATTCAATGTCTCCGTCCGAAAATTGCTTAAGACGGTCCCGAAAGCCTTCGAGCAGCAGCCGGAAGGCGGTAAAGCCCTGGCTTTGAATCGATTCCTGAAAGGCTGTCAGCTCCTGCTCGGTGCCCGCCGCTTCGAAATCGGCAAAAGGGTTTGTATTCATCAAAACTACCATTCCCCGGTTTTATAGTCGTTCGGAGGCGGAATGAACGGTTAGCTGGCCGTCGCTACTCAAGCGCACCCGGCGCGACGGATCGTTCTTCAGCTTCACGTTGCAGAGCTTGACACGATCCTCTTGGATCAAAAGGATATGCCAATCCTGAGGGTGATCATACCCGATGCTCTCCAGAAAAGAATGCTTGTCCGCCTGGGCCTGCTCCTCGTTCTCCCACTGTTTGACGCCAAAATAATCGAAATCGTATACGTTTTTTTGAATGCATGCGGCGATTTCACCGGAATCGGCATGTCTCAGTACATAAGGCATTGAAACTCCTCCGAATCGGTTCTGGAAATGAAAAGGCGCAAGCTCAAAAAACGAGTTTGCGCCTGAGGTTCGTGCCGGCCTTACCTCGATTACAAGTAAGGATTTTCGTGCTTCGCCTTGAGGCGGCTCCAGCGGCGTTCGACTTCGTTCTCGAACGATTGCAGCGCCTCTGCGTATTCGGGCTTCGTCAGGTGCTTGGTCTTGCCCATATTTTTCAACCAATCGCCAACCGGAATCCGCTTGTTCTTCTCTTCCGGATTGAACGTGATCGTCGTTACGCCGTTCTCCACTTCGTACAGCGGGAAGAAGCAGGAGTTGACAGCTTGATCGATCAGCGATTGCCCGATTTGTTCCTCGGACAGCCAGTTGAGCGGACAGGTGATGAGGATTTTGCCGTAAACCAGACCCTCGTTCTGGGCATAATATTGCGCCTTGGCGGCTTTTTTCAGCAAATCCTGCGGGTTCGCTTCGGACCCGGTGAACACATATGGAATATTTGTGGCTGCCATAATCTGCGGCGTGTCCTTATGATGGAACAGCTTGCCGCCCTGATGCTTCCCGACGTTGGACGTGGAGGTCCGATGGCCGAGCGGCGTCGAATAGGACAGCTGCGCGCCGGTATTCATGTAGCCTTCGTTATCGTATTCGAGAATGATCATTTTATGATTGCGCAGTGCAGCGCCGATAGCAGGGCCCATCCCGATATCCATCCCGCCGTCGCCGGTGATCATGACGAATGTGAAATCGTCCGGCAAATTCAGATGTTCCAGTTCGCCGCGGCGTTTGCGCTCCCAGAACATTTCCACGACGCCGGATAGCGTTGCCGCGCCGCTTTGGAACAAGTTGTGAATGTAGGTCGCTTTATGCGAAGAATAAGGATACCCTGTCGTTACGACCATCGCGCAGCCGGTATGGAACAGCGCTACGATATCTCCTTCGATCCCTTTGAAGAACAGCTCCAGACCGGAGAAAATACCGCAGCCCGGACAGGCCCCGTGCCCCGGCGCAAGCCGCTTCGGCTTTTTGGTCAGCTGGCGGATCGGCGGAACCTTCACCTTCAATTGGCCCGTCGTCTCGTCTTTGTCGACCGTAATCAATCCGGTCTTCAGATCCTCGTATTTCATCGGCTCGATGACACGCTGCGGCTTCTTATCCGGATCGCCCGGCGTATGTCCGTAATAATCGAACGGGACGTCGACCCGGCCCTTTTGGACCGCTTCGATCGCTAATTCGAACAGTTGATGACCGTCCTCGGCATAGAAGTCTTTCCCGCCCAGCCCGTAAATCCGGCTGATGACCATCGTATCGCTGTCGCCTTCCGTGAACAGCGCCGCTTTGATCTCCATCGTCATGTTCCCGCCGTACGCTCCGTACGAATCTGCGCGGTCGCCGATCGTGACGGCTTTGACGTTTTTGAGCGCTTCGGCGATCTGCTTCTGAGGGAACGGGCGAATCATATTCGGTGCGATCGAGCCGGCTTTGATGCCTTTGGCCCGCAGTTGGTCAACGACATCTTTAATGATCTCGGACGCCGAGTTCATCAGGAATACCGCCACTTCGGCGTCTTCCATCCGGTACAGGTCGAGAATCGGATAATCGCGGCCCGTCAGCACCTGGTATTCTTGACGGATGCGGTCGAATACTTCTCCGGCATTGTACATTGCAACGGACTGCTGATAGCAGTTGTTGATGTAGTCCGGCTCGTTCATGTAAGGTCCTACCGTAATCGGATTGTTGCGGTCAAGCACGTGCGGGAACTGTTTCGGCTGCTCGCCGATGAAGGCATGCACGTCCGATTTGTGGGCGAACGTTTGCACGCGGCGTTTTTGGTGAGAAGTGAAGTAGCCGTCGGAAGCGACGATGACCGGCAGGCGAACCTCCGGATCTTCGGCCAGCTTGATGGCCATAATATTCATATCGTAGACGGCTTGCGGATCGCGGCACATCAAGATCGGCCAGCCTGTATTGAGCGCGTAATACAGGTCCGAATGGTCGCCGTGGATGTTCAGAGGCCCGGATACCGAGCGGCAGACGAGGTTCAAGACCATCGGGAACCGGGTCCCGGATTGTACCGGCATCTGCTCCAGCATATACAAGTAACCGTTCGCGCTCGTCGCGTTGAACACGCGTCCACCCGCGGTGGAAGCGCCATAGCAAATCCCTGCCGAGCCGTGCTCGCCGTCCGCTGGGATCAGCTTGATATCATGCTGGCCGTTCGCCTTCATCAGATCGAGGAACTGCGCGACCTCCGTCGACGGCGAAATCGGGAAATAACCCATAATATGATAGTTAATCTGGTGAGCCGCATAAGCCGCCATCTCGTTGCCGGATTCGTAAACCATCCGCTGCTCGACCGTACCTTGGCTGACCTCTTTGTTAATCTCAATAGCCATTAGTTTGGTTCACCTCTCCCTGCTAACAGGTATTTATCTTACTGGGCCAAGCTAAAACGATGCGGTACGCGATGTTCATCCGCGTAGCCTTCCGTCTCGCGGTTAGAGGACAGCGCTTCGGTCGGACAGGCGACGACGCACTTCAGACAGCCTTTACAGTACTGGTAATCAATTCCTTGCAGGAACATTTGCGGACGTCCTTTCTTGTCCGGCTGTTCGTCCCACACGAAGCAGAAGTCGGGACAGGCGGTATCACAGGCCGCGCAGTGAATGCATTTCTCGTCGTCAAAATGCGGCATCATCCCGCTGCGGGATATGCTGAGGTCCTTCAGGATGCTGTTCCCCGGATTCGCCACCAATCCGCCGATCGGCTGGGTCTCGTAACCGTACATCGGAATATCCCACCGCTTCGGCAGCGGCATCTCCACGCCCTCCGGCAGCGCGTATGTCTGGAACTGCACTTCGTCATAGCCGCGCTGGAACGTGCGCAGGGCAGGCTCGACCGCGCCGGGGTATTTTTTCTCCAGCGACTTACGGATAATGCCCTTCATGTGTTCGAAATCGAGGAAGTCGCACAGCCGGAACAGACTGCCCAACATCGCCATGTTAACGCGGTTTTTCTCCTCCAGTGCAATGCCGGTTGCATCGACCACCGCAATGGTTCCGCCGATCAGTTTCATTTTCTCTTTAAGAGCTTCCGGACTTTTGGCCGAATTGACCAGAACCAAGCTGTCCTCGTAAATGCCGCTGATCACGTTGACCGTTTTCGACAAGTTCTCATGAAAAATGCCAACGACATGCGGACGTTCCACTGGAGTCGTATCGCGAATATTCGTATTTATGTCGCAAAAACGGATATGCGCTTTAACCGGCGAGCCTTTTTTCTCCGAACCGTAAGAAGAAAAGCTCACGCCGTTGAACCCGCTTCCAACGACACCAGCCTCCGCAAGCATTTTCCCCGCCAGGTTGGCTCCCAAACCGCCGATGGATTCGAGCCGAATTTCAAAGAAGCCGAGGTCGTTCGTTTTCGGTAGAACTACCATCTGTTCAACTCCCCTCATGTTTGAAAAGTTATACTATTTCCACAATTCAGTATACCAGTTTATACCTGACTCGCATAGGGCTTTGGGCTTGAAAGTTTCGTGTCGCAAGCGCTTTCGTCAACTAAGCTTCCATTGCACGAGTACTTGACCTGACACGATTTTCAAAGTAGTATTTATACATACTACTGTTAAGGGGTGGAACGGCGTATGCATCGAATTGCTTCGCTATATCGGGAAGCCCGCTTCGGACGGGGGCAGACTGCAAAGTACGGTGAAAACTATGAAAAGCTGCTTGCCTAATTTGCCTAACAATATGAAAAGCGAAGGATGGGATATTGGATGATTGGGATCGATATTGCTTTTTGCACAGGACTTCTGAAGGAGGTCGGAGACGATCTGTATGCGAAATTTGCGGAGACGCGAGGAACCCCGCCGCACGATTTCGAGGAGCTTGCACAGCGGTTTCGGCAGCTTAACAGCCAAGCGGAGGACGCCATCCGCTCTGCGCTGCAAACGAACTATCCGACGATCCGCTGGTCCGACGGGGAATTCGATTTGGAAGAACAGCGGCAAGCCATGCGTTCGGGCGACTATTGGATCTGCGATCCGATGGATGGAGCGTTTCACTTTTTCCAAGGCTTCACGTACTGGTGTACGGCACTCTGTTTGATCCGGGACGGCGTTCCGGTCTTTTCCGCCGTATACGACCCGTGCCACCGCGAACTGTTTCATGCGGTGCAGCGCGAAGGCGCTTATTTAAACGGGGTGCGGATTGGTGCGGGCAAAAAGCAGGAGCTGAAACATGCCGTCGTCGCCACCTCCCACCCTACCCAGGTTTCCAAAGACGGTACGCTGATGCAAACGGTTCAAGGGCTTTCACGGGTCATGTCCCGTGCGATGATCACCCGGATGCTGGGCTCCGTGTCGCTTCAGCTCGCTTATGTCGCAAGCGGGAGGCTGGACGCCTACTGGGAGCACGGGGACGACACCTTCGATTGGCTGCCCGGCGCGCTGCTGGTACAGGAAGCCGGAGGCGCGGTCACGGATACGGAAGGCCGTCCGTTCGGGCAAGGTTCCGACGGAATCGCAGCCGCTAGCCGTACGCTTCACCCGCAGTTGATCGCCGCCTTGCAGGAGGAGGCCGTTTGACAAGCCCCGCTGGAGGAGCTAAACCAAAAACCAAGCCCTAACATGCCGTTGGGCCTGGTTCCCTTTGCCGCAAACTACTGCCACTTGCCGCCTTCGACGATAATTTCGTTCGGATCGACGTCCGGACCGAGCTCTGCCCTGACGTATTTGTCGTAGAGCTGCAGCAGAAACTTTTCCTTCCCCAGCGCCTCCAGCTCCTGATTGACCCATTCCCGCAGCTCGCTGTTTCCTTTTTTCACCGCTGGAGCGATCGGAGCTTCTTTCTCCAGCTTCTCGGGAAGCACCGTGAAACCGGGATTTTTGCGCACCCAGCTCAACAAGATCAGGCTGTCTTGGGCATAAGCGGGGCTCCGCCCGTCCTTCAGCGCTTGAAGCGACTCGGTATTTTTCTCAAATTTGATCAGTTCGACGTCCGGTCGGTTTTTGGTCAGAAAAATATCGGCGGTCGTTCCTTTCGTGACGATCACTTTTTTCCCTTTCAAGTCGGCCAGCGACTTGATGCCGCTATCGTCGCGCACGATGACCTGCGTCGCCGCCTTCAAATTCGGGTTGGTGAAGTCGACCGCCTGCTTCCGCTCCTCGGTCACTGTCATGTTGGCGACGATAAGATCGACTTTGTCGCTTTGCAGGAAAGGAATGCGGCTTGCCGGTTCGACGACCACGAACTCGACTTTGCTTTCATCGCCGAGGAGATCCTTGGCGAACCTTCTCGCCAAATCGTTATCGAAACCGACGAGCTTGCCCTTCTCGTCCGTAAAGCCGAACGGAGGCTTATCCGAAAACACGCCGACGATCAGCTTGCCGCGGTCTTTGATTTTTTGCAGCGCGCCTGCCTGCTTCGGCTCCGAAGCGGCTCCCGATTTCGGATCATTCGTCGCCTTTCCGCCCGTACTGCAGGCGGCAAGTAGCCCAACCAGAAGACTTAAAACCAAGATGGATATTTTTCTCTTTTTTATCATCCGCTCTCTCTCCCTTTCCATGTCTCCACAAGCAAAAATTTGTCCAAAAAACGCCGGGCCCGCTCCGTTTTCGGTTTCGTAAAAAACGCATCCGGCGAGCCCGTCTCGCAGATTCTCCCTTCGTCCATGAAGACGATCCTGTCGGCTACGGCCCGGGCAAAGCCCATTTCATGGGTGACGATCACCATCGTCATGCCCTGCTCGGCCAGACCGAGCATGACCTCCAGCACCTCCTTGACCATCTCGGGGTCCAGCGCCGCCGTGACCTCGTCGAAGAGAATGACCTCCGGGTTCATACACAGCGCCCGCACGATGGCAATCCGCTGCTGCTGACCGCCCGAAAGCTGCCTCGGATAGGCGTGCTTCTTCTCAAGCAGTCCGACGCGCTCCAGCAGCTTCTCCGCCTGAGCCTCCGCTTCCCGCTTGGACCGGCGTTGGGCCTTGACCGGACCGAGCACGATATTTTCCAGAACAGTCAGATGCGGGAACAGATGGTAGCTTTGAAACACCATGCCGATTTGCTGCCGGATGTGCTGCCAGCGGACGTTCCCCGAGGTCAGCTCCTGTCCGCAAAAACGGATGCTGCCGGTTTGGGCCTTTTCTAACCCGTTCAGGCATCGCAGCAAGGTGCTCTTGCCGCAGCCGCTCGGCCCAAGGATGACGACGACCTCGCCTTTGGCAATCTGAAGGTCGATCTCTCGCAGCACCCAATGCCGGTCGAACGCTTTGCTTACCTTCGTCAGTTCAAGCAAAATCCCGGACACCCGCCTCTACCCCTTTTCGCAGTTTATTTTCCAGTTTTCTGGATAAGACGGACAGCGGATAGCACAGTGCAAAATAAAGCAGGAACAGCGTACCGTAGATCAGCACGGATTCTCCCGTCCGCTCGATAATTTGCTGCCCCGTCTTGATGATTTCCGTAACGCCGATCAGGACGGCAAGCGACGTCGTTTTGACGATGCGCGTATACACGTTGATAACGGGCGGAATCATGCGGCGCAGCGCCTGCGGAAGCAGGACGTAGACATAAAGCTGCACCGGGCTCAGGCCGATCGATTGCCCTGCTTCCTTTTGCCCTTTGGACAGCGAGATCAGGGCGCCGCGGACCACCTCGCCGACCTCCGTCATCCCCCACAGCGACAACACCAGAACGGCGCAGGCGAAGCCGGGCAAGTCGATGCCGAAGAAGATCGGCAGACCGAAGAAAAAGAAAAATAGCCAGACCAAAATCGGAATCGACCGGAACAGCTCCAGATACGCCCGGGTAAGCACGCCCAGCCAGCGGCTGCGGGAGGCCCGAAGAACACCGAACACAAGGCCGCCGAACGTGCTGCACACGATGCAGTACAACGCAAGCGTTAACGTCTGAAGCAAGCCTTTGCCGAGCTGGGGAAGCGATACGATCAAGAGATCAAATCCCGAACTGGCCATGCCGGAACCTCCTTTCCACCCATGAAAGCAAGAAGGACAGCGGCAGGAATAGCAGCACATACAGGAAGGTCATCAACAGAAGCATTTCGTAGGTTTTGTAGTAAAGAGCGATGTAGTTCGTGGTGGTGTACAAAATTTCAGGGATGGCCACCGCGGAAACGACCGTCGTTTCTTTCAACAAAAAAATAAAATTTGCAAACAAGGACGGTGTCGCAATCCGCAGCGCTTGAGGCAGAACGATAATACGAAACAACTGCCAGCGGGACAGGCCGAGCGCCAGCCCCGATTCCTTCTGGCTCCCGGATACGGCCTCGATCCCTGCGCGGAACACCTCCGTGAAATACCCGCCGCCGAGGAACGTCAGCGCGAGTACCGCCGTGGCGTAATTGGACAGATGGATGCCCAGAGACGGCAGCGCAAAATAAACGAAAAATAACTGTATCAGTAGCGGCGTATTCCGTGCAAGCTCGACGTAGGCACGTACAACCCAGGTCAACCCGCGCACCCGGAAAAAGATAACCGCCGAGTTCAGCGCAGCCACGAGCAGCGAAGCGACGATGGCGATTCCGGCGACGGCAAGCGTCACGAGTGCCGCATGGCCGAAGTCCGGCAGATGGTCGAGCATGAATGCGGTATCGAGTGTCATGTCGATGCTTTCCGCTTCTGTCCGCCCGCGTGGTCATCCTGCCGGAGCCAAGACTCTTCCCGGCCGGTCAACCGCTCACCCGGCTGCAGTACAGGCGGAGCAGCCTGAACCGTGTTCGAGTATTTCACCCCGGAGCCGGTGTTCAATACGACGACGGTTTCCTCTTCCCGAATCCAACCGCTGCTTCGCAGCAAACGGGCGGCCGCGACGCCGCAGCGCCCTCCGGGCACACAAAAGCTCCCTCCTCCCCGGCAATCCGGAGCTGCTCGCGCAGCAGGGTCCGGTCATCGACCGCCACCGCGCAGCCGTCTGTCCGATAGATCGCGTCGAGCACCAGAAAATCGCCGAGCGCCTTGGGGACGTTAATGCCAAAGGCAACCGTGGACGAAGCGGGCCAGAATGCCGATTCGGTCTTCTTCTCCTTCCACGCTTGAACAATCGGGGCGCAGCCCTCCGCTTGAACGGCGACCAGTCTCGGCAGCTTGCCATGCACCCAGCCCAGCGCCTGAAGCTCCTGGAACGCTTTAAAGATGCCGATCAAGCCGACGCCGCCACCGGTCGGATACAGAATGACGTCTGGCAGGCGCCAGTTCAATTGCTCGGCGATTTCGAGGCCCATCGTTTTTTTGCCCTCGATCCGGTACGGCTCCTTTAATGTCGACGCATCGTACAGGCCTTCTTCCGCGATAGCCTGGGCAACGATTTTGCCCGCGTCGCTAATCAAGCCGTCGACCAAGTAAAGGCAGGCTCCGGCGGCGGCGCATTCTTTGCGTGTAATCTCCGGAGCGTCCGCGGGCATCACGATCGTTGCCCGGATGCCGGCTCTGGCCGCATACAGCGCCCAAGCCGCTCCGGCGTTGCCATTCGTGGGCATCGCCAACTCGCGCACGCCAAGCTCCTTCGCTTTGGAAACGCCAACGGCCGCGCCCCGGGCCTTGAACGAGCCTGTCGGAGTAATCCCCTCGTCTTTCATCAGCAGTTGAGGGATGCCCATCCCGCTGCCGAGATTCGGCATCCGCAGGAGCGGGGTGAACCCCTCGCCCAACGTCACTACGTTGTCCGCGCGTTCTACCGGGAGCAGCTCGTGGTAACGCCACAAACTCCGTTCGGTTCTTGCCGTGAGCTCGGAGCAGCCCAGTGACGATTTCAATTCCTCCAGACGGTAGCGGACGAGCAGCGGCGACCCGCAAGTGCATAATTGAATCGCCGCTTGGGAGGAAAACTTCGCTTCGCATTTCGGACAATACAGATGCGAGACATAGCTGAAGGACACGATTGATTTCCTGCCTTTCTACGGAATGCCGCATACGGTCGCAACAAAGGAAAAGCCCTTGCTTCGTTCCGCTTGCGCAGAATGAAACAAGGGCCTCCGTCCGTACGGTCAGCAACCTGGCACTTTTCGTTCATTTGATGTTTTTATACTATACAGAGTATTCCAATTTGTCAACTATGATTTTGAATGCCGGTCAAATGGACTCGGATTTAACCGGAAAAAGCCATGTCCGAGCTTTTACCCGAATGCAGGGTCGGCAAGCGCGAACAGCAGCTCCCGGTGGCCGGGCAAAGACGAAGCCCCTAGTAGCATTTGCGGCGAAACGGAAACCTCCCGAAAATCCAGCCCGCGGAGCCGCTCTTGAAAAGAGGCTTGAGCGCCGGGAACATCAAGCTGAATCCGCCCCCGCCATCCCGCTATCAGCGCCTTCAGCAGCCGGACAGCCATGTCCGCGTCTGCCGAAACGAGAGGCCCCACGACCAAGATGTCATCCTTCGCCCGGGCAAATCCATAGCCTTGGATTGCGCCGGATGAATCGCGCACAGCCCAGCCGCTAATTTTATGATGATCGATGGAAGAAAGCACGCTCTCGCGCCGGACTCCCGTGGCTGCCCGATCCAGCTCGATCGCCTCAGGCAGCACGGCTTCATTCAGCGGTACCATATCTCCGTCACCGGAAGTCCGTTCCTGCTGCGGGCTTTCCGCAGTAACGTCGTACTGAAATCTGTGGGCGTACCCAACCGTTTGAAAGCCGAGCGAAGTATACAGCGGCAACCCGGACTTTGTCGAAACGAGCGTTACCGCCGAGCCCCTCTTTTCCGCTTCTGACAGATAATGGAGCAACAGACGTTTTCCCAGCCCTTTGCCTTGATAGGCCGGATCGACGATAAGATGACCGATGGAGACCAGTTCCTTCCCGTACGCATAAAATCCCGCGCACGAAATCCATTTTCCCCCGTCCCGATGCCCGACTACCGGGCCCGTACGCAAGTACAAATCGGGCTGCGCCGCAGAAAAGTTCCAACCGACGCTGCGGGCCAAAGCGAGCAGATGCGTGCCGTCGCTGGCGTTCATCGATTCCAGAGCATAAGGTTCGTTCATCTCTCCCAATTCGTCCCTTCCACGTGATACGTCGTGAAGCCTCCGTTTCCGTCGATGGCCAGACAGTTCAACTGCTGTCCGTAGACACAGCCGCCGTCGATACCGATTTTGTCGCCGCCGAACCATACGCCGGGAGAATCGTGCAAGCACGACGTTCTCGTATGGCCGAAAATGACGGTTTTCTCGACCACGGTCGGATGGCTGTAAAACGGTTCGCGTATCCAGATCATATCCCGGGCAGGCTGATCCTTCCAGTTGGGATACGCCGGGTTCAAGCCCGCATGGACATAAATGAACCGCTCGTCCTCGTAAAACAAAGGCAGGCTGCCTAAAAAAGCCAAATGATGCCCATACTCCGACCGAACCCATTCTTTGGCGCACTCGGTACGTTCCCGGTCGGTCCCTTCGTTCGATTCAAAAGGGGCATAATAGCTGGCAAGCGTCTGCACCCCACCGTATTTTAAAAATTTCATCTCATCGTTCTCTTCGCACGGGCCTGTTACGACATCGACAAAGCGTTGATCGTGATTGCCCCGCAGCGCGATGACCCCGTCCTCCCGAACCATGGTCATTACCCGTTCGACGACGTCCTTGCTTCTTGGCCCACGATCTACATAATCTCCAAGCAAAATAAGACGATCCTGACCGGCGTCATACTCCGCAGCGCGCAGCAGTGCGTCGAAGCTCTCATAGCTCCCGTGAATGTCGCTGATGACTAACGTTCTGTTCAATGCTAATCTGTCCTTCCGCTCTGGTATCCTGTTCCGTAGCCGTTCTGACAATAGGTAATTTTATCACAGCCGTTTGTCTCTGGATAGTATTCCTTTGCTAGGAGCGCAGAGCTCGCGTTAAGTTATTGTTGAAAAATTAGTACGATCGTGCTGATACACTGATATCTATCGATATGGAAGAAAGGATGTACGCGGAAGAACTGGTTACGATGTACGATCGGGCAACGCGCAAATGAAGAGATGGAGGGCCATCAGCTTGAAGCAGAACTCAAGTATGCCCCTCCCTTCTTTATTTAACAATCGCAACTCCCCCGTAAACCGCAGCAAATTTCAATTCAAATCGTCGAATACAGATTTCCGTCCAAGTGGATCTCGACAGACGCTTCCTTTGTCAGCCAATCGCGCATATCGTCCAGCTCGAACAATTGCTCGATATGATATACGCCATGCGGGAAATCCGTGCGGCAGAGGGCATCGGCTACCGATACAGCCACCTTCGCCGTCATGTCCGACTGATGAATTCCTCGCAGGAAGCACTCCACATAGGCGTCTTTATTCCCCTTATTGCCTCGTGCATCAACCTTGACCGCAAAGCGCTCGTCTCCAAAATGCAGTTTTCCGATACCCGAGATCACCGCCTGACGGACCCGGCCCGCGTTCAAGAAGCCGAATGCTCCCGTCGCCCGCAATCCAGCTGCCAAACCGGTCACCATACCCGAGTCGAAGCAAAGGCGCGTGGAGACGGTCGGCACATCCAGCGTCCGGGCTATCGTTTGCTGGTCGGAAAAAGGAAACCGGTACGCTTTTTTGCGCCCAAAATCCGCTCCGAAATCCGCAACCCGCCCGTCCGTGAAGCTTTTTACCGCGACGCTGCGGTTGTTCCGGATCACTTCAAAGCGGGAATTCAGATTATCTACGGTCCATGCGATCGCAGCTTCACCGTGCCGGTCCCCTAGCCCGAGCATGATCGTAATATCGATCTCGTAGACTTGCTCCAACAGCTTACTTGCCTCAAGCGCAAGCAAATTCGTTAAGCCCGGCGCAAGGCCGATGCTCAGTACGGCCGTTGCGTCGTGCGCTTCGGCCTCCCGTCCGCACCGTTCCACTTGGGTTAGAAAAGCGCCGTTCGCAGATACATCGATGTAATGCGTCCCGTTTCGGATGCAGGACCGGACGAAAGCGGTATCCGTCTGATCCAGACACATGATCACCAGCTTGGCATCGTTCAGAACGTCCGAATCGGTCGGATTGCGGATATCCAGCGGCAGCGGCTTCACCTTCCCGCCGGTTTCCCGGCTGAACCGTGCCGCTCGCTCCGCGCTTCTCCCTGCGGCATACGCCCGGCCAGGGTATTGCTCGCCCAATTGCTTGCAAATGGTTGTTCCCACATGGCCGTATCCGCCCACCACCACGATCTTATCCTTCATGTGGTTCCCGCCTTTGTTTTATTGTTTGACCGCGCACCAGGAATGCATGTCCGTCGGAAAGCTCTTGGACCGAGGCCTAGACGAACGATATCCGATGCGAGAGCCCGGCCCGCTCTACCCGCGCCTTCGCGATTTCCAGCATGCGGGCGGAAGGATCCATCCCTGTAAACGACCTATCCTGGTTCGCCACCGTCTCCTCCAACGCAAGCCGGCTGCGCAGTCCGTCCAACATGCTCCCTCTGATCGCGGAAACGTACGGCGTGCACTAACTTTCACAAAAACAAAGAGCAGAACTTTGGAGCCGCGCTCCGCTGTTCTGCTCTTTCGCTTTTTTACTCTGACAAGGTTATTCATTATCGCCTACCGCTTGAAACCGCCCTCTCCTTTATGCCCGCAACTCCAGCCGGTAACCGAGCCCCCGGATCGTGCTGATCTTGAACGAATGCCGGTCCTCGGGAAACCGTTCGCGAAGGCGATTCACATGAACGTCGACGGTCCGCTCGCCCCCGTCATAGTCGTAGCCCCAAATGTCCTCGATCAGCTGGTCGCGCGAGAACGTTTTGCCGGGATAGCTTGCCAGCTTGAACAACAGCTCGAATTCCTTGAGCGGAAGCGTGATATTCCCCTGCCCTACGGAAAGCTCATATGTGAGACGGTTCATCGTCAGTTCGCCGACCTGCAGCGTCTGCGACGAAGCGATCCGGTACCGCTTGAGTAGCGCCTTCACGCGGACAATCAGCTCTGCCGGCTCAAATGGTTTCACGAGATAATCGTCGGTGCCGAGTTCGAAGCCCTTGACCTTCTGCTTCGTCTCGCCGATCGCCGTCAGCATGAGCAGCGGCAAATCGTAAAGCTGCCGAAGCTGACGGCACAGCTCCCAGCCGTCCATATGCGGCATCATAATATCGAGAATGACCAAATCCGCCTTGAACGATTCCAGCTTGTCGAGCGCCTCCTGCCCGTGGGCGGCTTCATGCACCGTAAAGCCTTCTTGACGCAAGCATACTTTAACCAGCTCGCGGATATGCGGATCGTCGTCGACAACCATGATTCTGCTCATCTGCTTCGTAAACCGCCTTTCTGATGTTCAACTTCCTTCTACTAGTGCCCCATCTGAAATCGTAGTTGGAAAAACGGGTAAATAACCTTATCAACTACGATTCGGAGGGGTTATTATGACGTTGTTTGTTG
>NZ_BSDJ01000057.1 GCF_027925525.1 Paenibacillus tyrphae
ATCGGGTCGATCCGGTCTTCTTTCGGGCAGATGACCATCATCCCGCCGTTGTACAGCGTCCGTGCGATATCTCCGACGAACACGTCGAACGAGAAGCTCGCCAATTGCAGCAGCCGCACCGGGAACCGGTCCAGATGGTAATCCCGGCGGTAAGCCGCCGCCGTGTTGACCAGGCTGCGATGCTCGATCATGACGCCCTTCGGCTGACCCGTCGTCCCCGACGTATAGATCACGTAAGCGAGGTCGCCCGGCTCGTTCGAATTCGGCACGTTGGACGCATCCTCGGCGTAAACGGACTCGTCGTCCAGGCACAGCACCGCCTCCAACGCATGGCCTTCGGCCAGCCACGCTTGCGCTCGCTCCTGCAAATGCGTCTGCGTCAGCAGCACGGCCGCTCCGCTGTCCCGCAGCATAAACCCGATCCGCTCGGACGGATAGTCCGGGTCCAGCGGTACGTACGCGCCGCCTGCTTTCCAGACGGCCAGCACGGCGACGAGCAAGTCCGTCGAACGGTCGGCCAGAATGCCGACAATCGACTCGCGCCCGATTCCGCGCGCTTGCAGCGTCCGGGCCAGCCGGTTCGCCCGCTCGTTCAGCTCGCGGTACGTCAGCTGCGCTCCCGCATACACGACCGCTGTCTGCTCCGGCACAAGCTCCGCCTGCGCTTCGAAGCACGCATGGAACGTTTGCTCCGGCGCATAGTCTGCCAGCTCCGAGACTGCTCCACGCCTAGCGCCTACGCTGCCGAAGCCGTCCACCAGCATCGCCCGCTCTTCCGGCGTGATCATCTCCAGAGCCGACAGCTTCGCTTGCGGATTGCCGACAACGGAGTCGATCAGCCGGACAAAATGATTCGCAAGCCGCTCGACCGTTTCCCGCTTGTACAGCGCGGTGCTGTACTCGATGCTGCACTGCAGTCCTTCCTCCCGTTCCAGCGCATCCAGCGTCAGATCGAACTTCGCCGACGCGCTCTCGCTTGAGTAAGGCTTGAAATCGAGCCCCGCGATGCTCAGCTCCACCTGCTCCAGCGTCTTCAATTCGAACATCGTGTCGAATAGTGGATTGCGGCTCATATCCCGGGTCAGATTAAGCTTCTCGACCAGTTCCTCAAACGGATAGTCCTGGTGCTCGTAAGCGCCGAGCGCCTGCTCCTTAATTTCCAGCAAATAATCCACAAACGTCTTCTCGTCGGCCGGATAGCTGCGCATCGCCAGCGTACCCACGAACACACCGATCAGACTTGCCAAATCGGCATGCGGTCTTCCCGCAATCGGCGTGCCGACGATAAGGTCTTCCTGCCCCGTATATTTGTGCAGCAGCGTTTTATAGACGGCCAGCAGCACCATGTGCAGGGTCGATCCGGTTTGCGCGGCAAGCCGCTTTAACCCGTCGCGGGCCGCTTGACCGACGGCGAAGTCAAACCGCGCGCCTTCAAAACGCTGTACGGCCGGTCTCGCATAATCCGTCGGCATATGGAGCACGGGGATTTCGCCGCGGAAGACGTCCAGCCAGTACGCTTCCTGCTTTTTCATCCGCTCGGCGGCTTTTTCCGTCTGCTGCCAGACCGCATAGTCCTTGTACTGCACGCGCAGCGGCGGCAGTTCTTGGCCCTCGTACAGTTGCACGAACTCCTTGATCAGCACGCCCATCGACACGCCGTCCGAAACGATGTGATGCATGTCGTACAGCAGCAGATGACGGTCCGGGCCAAGCTCGATCAAGCCTACCCGCAGCAGCGGCGCCTGCTCCAGATCGAACGGCCGCACGAATTCGCGGATATGCGTCTCCGCTTCCTCTTCGCTTGCCGCCGTGTACTCTACGGCAAAGTCCACGTTTCCGTAAACTCGCTGTACGACGTCGCCGTCCGCCATCTCGAAGCCGGTGCGAAGCGTCTCATGACGAACAATCAGCTTGCGGAACGCGTCTTCGAGTCTTCCGCGATCCAGACGCCCTTCTACGAGCGTGACGCCCGGCATGTTATAGCTCGTCTCGCCGCCTTCCAGCTGGCTTAAAACGTACATCCGCTTTTGAGCCGAGGACACCGGATAATGCGCTCTTGGGCTGGCCTGCGGGATCGCCGTATCGGCGTCCTGCTCCATCCCTGCGATGGACTGTGCCAACTGTTCGACCGTCGGGTAATGGAACACATCGCGCAGCGGTACTTTGACCTGCAGCTCTTGGTGCATTTTCGCCACCAACGTTGTCGCCCGCAGCGACTGTCCGCCGATGTCGAAGAAGTTGTCCTGCACGCCGACTCTCGGCAGCTTCAGCACGTCCTGCCAGATTTGCGCCAGCTTCGCTTCCAGCGCCGTCCGTGGCGCCACATACGCCGTGCCTGTTTCGAGGCCGCCTTCCGGCGCCGGCAGCGCTTTGCGATCCAGCTTGCCGTTTGGCGTCAGCGGCATCCGCTCCACCTGCACGAAGTACGACGGGATCATATATCCCGGCAGCTTCGCGGCTAGGTCGCCACGGAGCTTAACAGCGGCAAGCGGCTTGTCCGCGACGTAATACGCGCACAGGTCTTTCTCGCCGCTTTCGTTCTCCCGCGCGATCACCACCGCTTCCCGGACCGCATCGATGCTCATCAGGCCGCTTTCCACCTCGCCCAGCTCGATCCGGTACCCCCGGATTTTCACCTGATGGTCGATCCGGCCCATATATTCGACCGTTCCGTCCGGCAGCCAGCGGGCCAAATCGCCCGTCTTATACATCCGTCCGCCAATCTCGTATGGATTCGGCACGAACTTCTCTTCCGTCAGCTCCGGTCTCCGGTTGTAGCCGCGCGCTACGCCCGCTCCGCTGATGTGCAGTTCGCCCGCTACACCGATCGGCACCAGCCGCTGCTCTGCGTCCAGTAGCCAAATCTTCTGGTTCGGCAGCGGCCGCCCGATCGGCACCGTGTCCGCCAGTTCCGCTACTTGCTCCGGCTCCACCTCGTAGATCGTCGAGTCGACCGTGCACTCCGTCGGGCCGTACACGTTCGTGAGCTTCACCTGCTCACCGAATGTCGACCAGAACGACTTCACAACCTTCGTCGTCAGCGCCTCGCCGCCAATCACATAGTGCTTCGCACCGGCCGCGCCTCCGCTGGCCGCAGCCGCCTGCACCAGAATTGCCAGGTACGTCGGCGTCGCATCCGTGATGTCGATGGCGTGGTCGCGGAAAAACTTCAGCAGCTTGTCCCCGTCCATCCGCGTCTCTTCCGGCACGATGTGCAGCGTCAATCCCAGCAGCAGCGCTCCGTAGATCGGCTTCACCGACATGTCGAACACGTACGGCGCCAGCTGCGCCATGTTCCGGTACTCCGGATTCGCCGCGTAGATCGGCTCGAACAAGCTTAAAGTAAAGTTCACCACGCTCCGCTGCTCGATCATGACCCCTTTCGGCTGCCCCGTCGTCCCCGACGTGTAGATCAGGTAGGCCAGGTTATCCGCCTTGGACACCGGCTCCAGGTTCGCTCCGTCCTTCGCCGGGCCTTCGTACAGCCACGCTTCGTCCAGGCACAATACCTCGCCTTGGAACTCCACTGCTTTGGCCTGCTGCCAGCTTTGCGTCAGCAGCAGCTTCGCTCCGCTGTCTTCCAGCACGAAGCGAATCCGGTCCTCCGGATGCTGCGGATAGATCGGCACATACGCGCCGCCCGCTTTCAGCACCGCCAGCATCCCGACGATCATCTCCAGCGACCGCTCCACCAGCATCGCCACCGGCTGATCCGCCGTCACCCCATGCGCCCGCAGCACGCGAGCCACACGGTTCGCCCGCTCGTTCAGCTCGTCGTAGGTCAGTTGCTCACCCTCGAACACCACGGCTATCCGGTCCGGCGCCCGCTCGACCTGCTCCTCGAAGACCGCATACAGCGTTTTGTTTTGCGGATAACGGTCATCCGTCGTATCGTTAAACTCCGTCTGAAGCTGAGCAGTTTCCTCCAACGTGATCATTTCCAGCTCCGCCAGCTTCGCCTGCGGGCTGTCTGCAACGGATTCAAGCAGCCGGACAAAGTGGCCCGCCATCCGTTCGACCGTTTCGCGCTTATACAGCGCTTCGGCATATCGGAGGCTGAACTGCAGCTCGTCCTCCGCCTCGGCCGCATTGAGCGTCAAGTCGAACTTCACCGCGTCGTGTCCGCTCGGGTACGGTTTGAACGTCAAGCCTTCGATGCCCAGCTCGCCGTCTTCCGTATTTTGCAGCACGAACATCGTGTCGAACAGGGGACTGCGGCTCATGTCCCGCTTCACCTGCAGCTTCTCCACCAGTTCCTCGAACGGATAATCCTGGTGCTCGTACGCCTTGAGTGCATGCTCCTTGATTTCCTGCAAATAGCCGAGGAACGTCTTCTCACCCGCCGGATAGCTCCGCAACGCCAGCGTGTTCACGAACATCCCGATCACCGGCTCCAGGTCCGCATGCGGACGGCCCGCAATCGGCGTGCCCACGACGACGTCTTCCTGCCCGGTATATTTGTGCAGCAGCGTCATGTAAGCCGCCAGCAGCACCATATACAGCGTCGAGCCCGTTTGCGCCGCTAGTAAGCGAAGCTGCTCGCTTCCGGCTTGGCCGAGCGTAAACGTCACCGTGTCGCCCTCGAAGCTGCGCACCGCCGGTCTCGGGTAATCCGTCGGCATATCCAGCACCGGGAGTTCCCCGCGGAACACGTCCAGCCAGTACGCTTCCTGACGCTTCATCCACTCGCCGTGCACGTCCGCCTGCTGCCATGCCGCGTAATCCTTGTACTGTATCCGCAGCGGCGGCAGCTCCTCGCCCCCGTACAGCCGTACGAATTCGTCGGTCAGCACGCCCATCGACACGCCGTCGGAGATGATGTGATGCATGTCGAGCATCAGCAGATGACGGTCCGCTCCCAGCTCGATCAAGCCTGCACGCAGCAGCGGCGCCTGCTCCAGATCGAACGGCCGCACGAAGCGGCGAATATGCGCTTCCGCTTCCTTCTCATCCGCCTGCGTAACTTCCAGACGGAACGGCACGTCCTCGGCGGCAACTACGCGCTGCACCGGCTCGCCGTCGACCAATTGGAAGCCGGTCCGCAGCGTCTCGTGACGGGCGATCAACCGGCGGAACGCTTCTTCCACCCGCTCGCGGTCGAGCGCTCCTCCCACCGTCAAGACCGACGGCATGTTGTAGCTGAGTGCCTCTCCTTCCAACTGGTTCAGCACGTACAGCCGCTTCTGCGCCGAAGACGCCGGGTAATACTCGCTTTCGGCCGTTACCGGAATCGACGCATACGCCACCTGCTCCATCTCTTCGATCACGCGTGCCAGTTGCTCGACCGTCGGGTACTCGAAGATACTGCGCAGCGGCAGCTGCTTGTTCAGCTCTTTGTGGATTTTCGAAGCCAGCGTCGTCGCCCGCAGCGAATGTCCGCCGATGTCGAAGAAGTTTTCCTTTACTCCGACATGCGCGGTGCCCAGCACCTCCTGCCAGATCTGTACCAGCTTCGCTTCCACCCACGTCCGCGGCGCGACATAGTCCACGCCCGGCTGCATGCTTCCTTCCGGCGCCGGCAGCGCCTTGCGGTCGATTTTCCCGTTTGGCGATAACGGCATGGACGGCAGCTGTACGAAGTAGGTCGGCACCATATAGGTCGGCAGCTCCGCCGCCAGCGCGCTTCGCAGCTCGCTCACCGCTACCTCGCGGTCTGCCACGAAGTACGCGCAGAGCAGCTTCTGGCCCGCTCCGTCTTCCCGCGCGACCACGACCGCTTCCTGCACGGCTTCCGCGCTCAACACGTGCGCTTCTACCTCGCCCAGCTCGATCCGGTAGCCGCGGATTTTGACCTGATGGTCGATCCGGCCCAAATATTCGATGTTGCCGTCCGGCATCCACCGCGCCAGGTCTCCCGTCCGGTACATCCGCTCGCCCGGGACGAACGGATTCGGCACAAACTTCTCGGCAGTCAGCTCCGGCCGGTTCAAATAGCCCCGCGCCACGTTGACGCCGGCGATGCAGAGCTCCCCGGCCACGCCGATCGGCTGCAGCCAAGTCGTTCCTTCCTCCACGATGTACAGCCGGGTGTTGTAAATCGGCTTGCCGATCGGCACCATCGGGTACACGCCGTCCGGCTCGCAGTCGAAGTACGAAACGTCGACCGTCGCTTCCGTCGGACCGTATAGGTTGATCAGTCTCGCCCCGCGAATCGAAGCGACCGCTTGCTGGAAGCGGGCTACGTGCTGCGCCGGCAGCGCTTCGCCGCTCGCAAACACTTGACGCAGCGTCCCCAGCTTCTCACGAAGGAGTTCGGCCGGCTGCTCTTCGGCATATTCCAGGAAGGCGTGCAACATGGCTGGCACGAAGTGCATTGTGGTGACGCCATAGCGGCCGATCGCCTCCAAAAGGCGTTCCGGGCTCTTTTCGCCGCCGACGGACAGCAGGCACATTTTCGAGCCGACCAGCGACCACCAGAACAGCTCCCACACCGATACGTCGAACGTAAACGTCGTTTTTTGCAAAATGGTATCCGCTTCGCCAATCGGATATTTTTCATGCATCCACAAAATCCGGTTGAGGACCGAATGATGCTCGATCATGACCCCTTTCGGCTTGCCGGTCGAGCCCGACGTGTAGATGACATAGGCCAAATGATTCGGCCCGGCGGCCGGCTCCAGATTCGAGCCGTTCGCGTCATAAACCGCCGCATCGTCCAGCTCTAGCGTTTTGCCGTCGAACACAACGCGATCCTGCAGACGGCTCAGCGTCAGCAATAGCTGCGCTCCCGAATCGTCCAGCATGTAGCGGATGCGCTCCTCCGGATACTCCGGATCGATCGGCACATACGCGCCTCCCGCTTTCAGAATGCCGTAGATCCCCACGATCATCTCCAGCGAGCGTTCGATCAGGATGCCTACAGGCTGATCCGGCTGCACACCTTCGGCACGCAGCGTACGCGCCAGTCGGTTTGCCCGCTCGTTCAGCTCGCGGTAGGTCAACTGCTCGTCCTCGAACACCACGGCTACCCGGTCCGGCGTCCGCTCCGCTTGCTCCTCAAACAGCGCGTGAAGCGTCTTATCCTTCGGATAATCGGCGTCCGTATCGCCCCAGACGTGCAAGATTTGCGCTTGTTCTTCGGCCGTTGCCAGCTCCAGCCCGCTCACCGGAACGTTCGGATCGGCAACCGCCTGCTCCATGATGCGAACCAGATGTCCGCGCATCCGGTCAATCGTCGCCTGATCGTAAACCTGTGCATTGTAGCGGAAGACGACTTGGATCGATTCCTCCGGCATAACAATCAGGTCCAGATCGTAGTTCGTTTGTTCCGCGATTTCGACGTTCGTGATGGCAAAGGCAGCCTGTCCGCCGTCTCCAAGCTGTTCCACTTGCTGCTCTACCGGGAAGTTTTCAAATACAATAATATGGTTGATCAAATCTTGCTTCTGCTCGGTCAGCGCCTGAATCTCGTAGAGCGGGAACGTATCGTAGCTGCCCGAGCGGAGCGCTTGCTCCTGTGTTCTTCTCATCGCTTCCGCGAAGGTCGTTGCCGCTTCGGTTTGAATGCGGACCGGAATCGTGTTGATGAACAGCCCGATCATGCTTTCCACGCCCGCAATATCCGCCGGACGGCCCGACACGACGCTGCCGAACACGACATCGCGGTTGTTGTTGTACTTCTGCAAAAGCACGCCCCAAGCAGTCTGCATCAGCGTATTGATCGTCACCTGATGCTGCTTCGCAACCCGGTTCATCCGCTCGCTCAGCTCCTTGCCGAGCTCGCAGGTCAGCTGCTCCGGCGTATAGCCTGCCGTCTGCCCCTGCTCCGAACCGGCTTTCGGCAGCAGCGTCTGCTGCTCGTATCCGGCCAAATACGCTTTCCAGTACGCTGCGGCTTCCCGAACGTCCTGACGTTCCAGCCATTCGATGTAGCGGCTGAACGGGGTAACCTCGGCGAACTCGGGCTCACGCTGCTCGGCCAGCGCATCATAAGCGCCGAACACCTCGCTCGTCACCAGCGACAAGCACCAGCCGTCCATCACGATATGATGGAAGCTCCAGATAAACCGGTAGGCCGTTTCGCCAGTGCGCAAAACGGATACGCGCATCAAGGCGTCCTGCGCAAGATCAAAGCCCCGAGCTTTGTCACGGCTCGTGAACTCGGCGATATATGCCTCCCGCTCGGCTTCTCCCATGCCTCGCAGGTCTTCTACGCAGACTTCGCTTCCCTTGTGTCGGTAAACGATCTGTAGCGGCTCTTCCTTCCAGCCGGTGTAGAAGTTCGTACGCAGCGCTTCGTGCCGCGCGGTGAGCAGATCCAAGCTCCGGATGAACAGACCGGCGTCGAAATCTCCGAGCAAGTCGAAGGCGGCTTGCTGGAAGTACGCTCCCGAGTCCGGCTCCATCAGGCTGTGGAACAGCATGCCCTTTTGCATCGGCGTCAGCGCGTACACGTTCTCGATTTCGCCTACATGGCGGGTTTGTTCCGCAATCGCGTCCAGCTCGTCCACCGTCAGCCCTTGGAACAGGACATCGCTCGGCGTCAGCTCCGGCCGTTCTTGCGCCACGCAATGCGCGAGCACTTCCCGCAGGCTTGCCTTCAGCAATCCGGCCAGCTTCTCCATGGTCTCCTTCCGGTACATTTGACCGTCGTAACGGAGATCCAGCGAAAGCGCGCCGTTCGTAATCATCCCGCTGACATTCAGCGCATGCTTGATCACGGTGCTGCCGCTCACCGATTCGCCGCCCGCATACGGCGAAACCCGTATCGCGCTGTGCTGCGCGTCCTGATCGAATTGCCCCAAATAGTTGAAGCTGATTTCCGGCTCGACCCCGAAGCTGTCGTCCTCCCGGCGGTCGGACAAATAGCGCAGGATGCCGTAGCCGATTCCCTTGTTCGGAATGCGGCGCAGCCCTTCCTTCACCTTTTTGATCGACTGAGATACGTTCCGGCCCACTCCTGCCTCAATCACGACCGGATACTGGCTTGTAAACCAGCCGACGGTGCGCGTAATGTCGAGCTCCGGCAGGATCGCTTCGCGGCCGTGCCCTTCCAGGTTGACGAGCACCCGCTCCATGCCCGTCCAGGCATGAACCGCCATGCCGAGCGCCGTCAGCAGCAGATCGTTCACTTCCGTGTTATACGCGCGGTTCGCCTGCTTCAGCAGCTGCTCCGTTTCCTCGGCCGTCCACTGCGCCGTGACGGTCTCGCTGTCCCGGAAGGCCATTGCCGCCTGTCCGCTCTTAGCGGTATCCTTCGGCAGCGGAAGCTGCTCCGTTTGCGCAACTTGCCGCCAGTACGCACGCTCGCGGTCCATGTCCGGGCTGTTGGCATAATGCTTCAGCTGCTCTGCCCACGTCTGGAAGGAATCCGTCTTCTGCGGGAGGCGGATCGTCTCACCTTTGACCGCTTGCTCATAGCCGGTTGCCAGATCCTCGAACAAAATGCGCCACGATACCCCGTCCACCGCCAAATGGTGAATGGCGATCAGCAGGTGATCTCCGTCGTCGCAGCGGAACAGCCCCAGCTTCATGAGCGGCCCTTCGCTCAAGTCGATACCGCTTTGGATTTCGCTCGCTTTTGCTTCGAGCGCCTCCGCAACGTCTGCTTGTCCACGGAAGTCGACGACGTCCAGACTGAACAGCTCGCCTTCGCCGATGCCGCGGTTTAGCACGGTAAACTGCCCGCTGCCGTTCTCCCGTACGACGAGGCGCAGCGCGTCGTGATGCTCCGCAAGCTTCGTCATCGCCTGACGGAGCGCCGCTTCGTCAAAGCCCTGCTCGTGGTGAAGCATGACCGCCTGGTTAAAATGATGCGGCTCGTCAAATCGCTGCTCGAAGAACCAGTGCAGAATCGGCGTCGGCCTCACTTCCCCGCGGACATCCCCTTGATCCGCCATCCGGCCGGCCAACTGCACATGCCCGCCAAGCTCGGCAACGGTCGGATGCGCGAACAAGTTTTTCATTTCCAGCTTGTAGCCGGATTGCAGCAAGCGGGAAGCTACCTGAATCGCCTTGATCGAATCGCCCCCGAGATCGAAGAAATTGTCCAAAATCCCGATTCGCTCCGTCCCCAGCACGGCCTGCCATACCGAGACCAGCGTCTGTTCCTTTGCGGTGCGCGGCGCCGCATAAGCCGCTCCGCCCCGTAGGCTTTCCTCCGGCGCGGGCAGCGCCTTGCGGTCGATTTTGCCGTTCGGCGTCAGCGGCATTTGCTCCAACTGCAAGAAGTACGACGGCACCATGTAGTTCGGCAGCTCCACCGCCAGCGCGCTTCGCAGCTCGCTTATCGCCACCTCGCGGTCCGCCACGAAGTATGCGCACAGCTGATTTTGCCCGGAAACATCCTCACGTGCGATGACGATCGTTTCTTGAACGGCGGATGCGGCCTTCAATATCTGTGCCTCGACCTCGCCCAGCTCGATCCGGTAGCCGCGGATTTTCACCTGGTGGTCGATCCGGCCCAAATATTCGATCTTGCCGTCTGGCATCCACCGTGCCAAGTCCCCGGTCCGGTACATCCGCTCGCCTTCCGCAAACCGGCTCATCACGAACTTCTCCGCCGTCAGCTCCGGCCGGTGCAGATAGCCCCGGGCAAGTCCCGCCCCCGCGACGCATAGCTCTCCGGCCACACTGGTCGGCAGCAAATGTCCGTACGGGTCCACCATGTAGATGCGGTGGTTAGGAACGGGACGGCCGATGGAAATGATCCGGTCCGCCATCGGGTCCGTCGAAACCGGCCAGATAGACGTCGCTATGGAGTTTTCCGTCGGTCCGTATCCGTTAAAGTACATCACCCGGTCTTTCCACTTCTGGATCAGCTCCGTCGAGGAAGCCGAGCCGGCCGTGAACAGGATGCGCAGGCTTGGCATGCGGTCCGGGTCCAAATAAACCGCGTAGGTCGGCGGCAGTGCCGCGACGGTGATGCCGTGCCCGGCCATATAGTCTTCAAACAACCGGTAGTTCTGGATGGTCTGCGACGTCGGGATATACAGCATCGCTCCGCAGAACAACGCCTGGAAAAACTCCCAGCAAGCGGCGTCGAACGAGTAGCTCGCGAACTGGAGGATTTTATCCTGCTGCCCGATATGCAGCGTATGGTCATAGTACGTTTTCAAGTTGCACAGTCCGTGATGCTCGACCATGACCCCTTTCGGCTTTCCCGTCGTTCCCGACGTATAGATGACATAAGCCAAATCGTCCGGTCCCGATACCGGCGTCAAATTCGAGCCGTCTTCGTTGTACGCGTCCGCCCCATCCAGCTCTATGACGGTCCCCACGAACGCGACGCGATCCCGCAATTGGCTTTGCAGAAGCAGCAGCTCCGCGCCCGAATCTTCCAGCATATAGCGGATGCGCTCCTCCGGATATTCCGGATCGATCGGCACATACGCGCCTCCGGCTTTCAGGATGCCGACGATACCGACGATCAGATCCAGCGACCGTTCGGTCATCAGGCCGACGAGGCGGTCCTTCGTTACGCCGCGCTCCCGCAGGGTGCGCGCCAGCCTGTTCGCCCGCTCGTTCAGCTCGCGGTACGTCAGCCGCTCGCCTTCGAAGTACACGGCGATTTGGTCCGGCGTACGCTCCGCCTGCGCTTCGATCAAGCCGTGAATCGTCTGCTCTCGCGGATAGTCCGCCGCTGTGGCGTTGAACACGTCGATGATCTGCGCTTTTTCCTGTGGTGTTACCACTTCCAGCTCGCTGACGCGAATTTGCGGATTCGCCGCGATTTGCTCCAGCACATAGACGAGATGCCCGTACATCCGCTCGATATCGGCACGCTCGAATGCCAGCGCATTGTATCCGTAGAAAATATGGATCGATTCGCCCGGCAGGACGACAAGGTTCAAGTCGTAGTTCGTCTGCTCGACCGACTCGATACCCTTGATCGTAAAGCTTGTCCCGTCCTCGCCCAATTGCTCAAGCTGTTCCTCCATCGGATAGTTCTCGAAAATCATGATGTGACTGATCAAATCCTGCTTTTGCTCCGTCAGCGCCTGAATCTCATAGAGTGGGTACGTATCGTACGCATGGGAAGCGATCGACTGCTCCTGATTCCACGCCATCACTTCCGCGAAGGTGGAGTCGGCCTCGCAGCGGATGCGCACCGGTACCGTATTGATGAACAGCCCGACCATGTTTTCGACGTTCGGAATGTCCTCCGGCCGCCCGGATACGACATTGCCGAACACGACGTCCTGGCTGCCGTTGTATTTTTGGAGCAGAAGCCCCCACACGGTCTGCATCAGCGTACTGATCGTAACCTGATGCTGCTGGGCTATCCGGTTGATCTGCCCGGTCAATTCCCGGCCCAGATCGAATTCCAGGTCCGCGGACGCGTAGCCCGCTTTTTCCTGCGGCTTGCCCTTCGGCAGCGTCGTTTGCTCCTCATATCCGGCCAAATAGCCGCTCCAGTAGCGGGACGCCTCAGCCTGATCCTGCCGCTCCAGCCATGCGATATATTCGCTGTAAGGCGGTGCGGGGAGAAGCTCGGGCTCCCGGTTCGCGCTGAGCGCAAAGTAAATGCGGAACACTTCGCTTGTGACCAGAGACCAGCACCAGCCGTCCATCAAAATATGATGGAAGCTCCAAACAAAGCGGTACGTTTCCTCCCCGGTGCGCAAAATCGCCACGCGCATCAGCGAATCGTTCGCAAGATCGAAGCCCCGGGCCTTATCGTCCCGTGTGAAGGCCTCGACAGCGGCTGCGCGCTCCGTTTCCTCCATATCGCGCAAGTCGCGAACGAGGAACTCGCTGCTCCGGTTCCGGTAGACGACCTGCAGCGGCTCGTCCTTCCAGCCGGTGTAGAAATTCGTTCGCAGCACCCCGTGCCTTTGTACCAGCAGCTCCAGACTCTTGCCGAATACGGCGACATCGAAGTGGCCTTGCAGATCGAACGACGCCTGCTCGAAATAGACTCCCGATTCCCCATCCATCAGGCTGTGGAACAGCATCCCCTTCTGCATCGGCGAGAGTGCATAAATATTCTCCAGATCGCCGTGCGTTTGGGTGTGCTCCGCCAGCCGCTCCAGTTCCTCCAAGATCAGCCCCTTGAACTGAACGTCGCTCGGCGTCAGTTCCGGCCGCTCTTTCGCCACGCAGTGCGCGATGATCTCCCGCAGGCTGGACTGCAGCAGCCCGCCCAGCCGCTCCACCGTTTCCCGATGGTACTGGGTCGTGCCGTACAGGATCGTTAAAACAAGCTCGCCCTCCGACACCATCCCATTCATATCGAGAGCAAAGTCCAAGGCGGCATTTTCACTGACCGGCAAACCGCCGGAATAAACCGAAGACTCCAGCTCGTTGTCTTTGTAATCCTGATCGAACTGGCCGAGATAGTTGAAGCTGATTTCAGGCTCGACGGCAAACTTCACGCCCTCTTGCGGCGCGGACAAATACCGCAGGATGCCGTACCCGATCCCTTTGTTCGGAATGTGGCGCAGCTCTTCCTTCACCCACTTGATCCGCTGGCCGACAGACTCGTCCTGTCCCGTCTCCAATACGACCGGGAATTGGCTAGTAAACCAGCCCACGGTCCGCGAGACGTCCACATCCGGGATAATCTCTTCCCGGCCATGGCCCTCCAAGTTGACCGGCACCCGGTCCAGGCCCGACCATTCGTGTACGGCCATCCCCAGCGCCGTCAGCAGCAGGTCGTTCATTTCCGTGCGGTATGCCCGGTGCGCCTGCTTCAAAAGCTGCTCCGTTTCCTCCGCCGTCCAGCGTACCGTCACGACGTCGCTCTCTTTCAGCAGCGGTCTAACCTCCGCGTGATCCTTCGGCAGCGAGACATAGCCGATCCGTTCAATTTGCTGCCAGTACGCCCGCTCCTGCTCCATCGCGGGGCTGCTCGCATAGCGCGACAACTGCTCCGCCCATGTCCGGAACGAATCCGTTTTGTGAGGCAGACGGATCGCTTCTCCACGAAGCGCCTGCTCGTATCCAGTGGCAATGTCTTCGAACAAAATACGCCACGATACCCCGTCGACCACCAGATGGTGGATCGCGATCAGCAGATGGTCGCCGTCCGGACATTGGAACAGACCGAGCTTCATGAGCGGGCCGTGTTCCAAGTCGATGCTGCCTTGAATTGCCGTCGCTTTCGCTTCGACTGCGGCCGCGCAGTCCGCCATGCCGCTAAAATCCAGCAGTTCCAGGCTGAACAGCTCGCCTTCGTCCACGCTGCGGTTCCATGCCGCATAGTCGCTGCCTGTTTCCTGCAAACGGAACACCATCCGCAGCGCGTCGTGATGCTCGACGATCTTCTGCATCGTTACGCGCAGCGCCGCTTCGTCGAACCGTTCCTTGCGGTACAGCATGACCGACTGGTTGCTGTGATGCGCGTCGGCCGGCTGCTGTCCGAAGAACCACCGCTGGATCGGCGTCAGCTCGACGTCTCCGGTTACGGCTTCCTGGCTCGCCAGCTTGCCCGACGCTTGCAGATGCGGACTCAGCGCCGCCACAGTCGGGTAGGCGAACAAGTCCTTCATCACCAGCTTGTAGC
Organism: Paenibacillus tyrphae; assembly: GCF_027925525.1. GTDB lineage: Bacteria > Bacillota > Bacilli > Paenibacillales > NBRC-103111 > Paenibacillus_G > Paenibacillus_G tyrfis_B. Next base: position 14,447 of record NZ_BSDJ01000057.1, read on the forward strand.
CCGCTTGCAGCAAGCGCGAAGCCACCTGCAGCGCTTTGATCGAATCGCCGCCCAGCTCGAAGAAGTTGTCCAGGATGCCGACCTTCTCCACGCCCAGCACGGCCTGCCATACCGCCGCCAGCGTCTGCTCCGCCGCCGTCTTCGGCGCTGCGTAAGCCGCTTCCGCGCGCACACCGCCTTCCGGCTCCGGCAGCGCTTTGCGGTCTACCTTGCCGTTTGGCGTCAGCGGCAAGCGCTCCAGCTTCATCATCCGCGCCGGTACCATGTGCGACGGCAGGCTTTGCTCCAGATACGCCAGCAGTTCCTCTACGCTTAGCGCTTCGTCCCCTGCCGCGTAGCCCGCCAAATATTTTTGACCCCGCTCATCCGTCCGGTCGATGACCACGGCCTGACGTACGCCGGCGAAGCGCAGCATCGCCGTTTCGATCTCGCCTAGCTCGATCCGGTAACCGCGGATTTTTACCTGATGGTCGATCCGGCCGATGAAGTCCACGTTCCCGTCTTCCATCCACCGCGCCAGGTCGCCCGTA
>NZ_BSDJ01000058.1 GCF_027925525.1 Paenibacillus tyrphae
CCTATGCCATGGTTCTCTGTTTCTACGGCTCGGGAAAACTAGGTCCAGTAGAACTCAACTCTTTTTTGGCAAAATTTAAAAGTTCCCTTAATCTTCAGCAAATCACCGCACCTAAACGTGCTTCGCGGAATTCCGCCAAAGGAAAAATCGCTCAAATCAACAATAAATCGATACGCTATGACTATCAAATTTATCCTATGAACTAAAAAAATATGAAAATATGAGCATCTATCAGTCTCACAGTGGCATGAAGCTTCATATGCTATTATTAAGAAAGGTGGTGATCTTCAATGACTGCCCCCAAAAACCATTCAAATTCCGGAAAATCCGTTAGAAACTTCATTAAAAACAGCGGCAACTCAAACGTAAAAGTAAAAGTTGAGACAGAAGCCATCTCCAAAGCCGTAGCAGAAGCCATGCAAAAGCAGCAGCAACAACAACGGCAAAAAAAATGGCACTAAGTGCAGCATCAGGTAACGCTCGGGCCCGGATCATTTGGGCCTCTTTTACGAATGGACTAAATTCCCATAGGTTTGTTCCTCGTCGCGATATCACCCTGAATTTCGAATTAAACGCCTTGTTGTCCGCCTTTACTCAGCTTGCTCCTCAACACCGCTTTCACGATCATCGCGATAATAACCAGAACCAGGGCAACCGTTATCGTAGAAATCCATACGTTCGCGTGACTAACTTGCAGCAGATAAAGCCATAAATAAAGACTTGTTAGCGTAATAAACAAGGTAGGAACGGTTAAAATCATGCCGATTTTAAAATAATAGCCCCAGCCGATTTTCATGTTTTTCGCAGATAATACATGCAGCCACAGCAGAGTGGCCAATGAGCCGATCGGAGTGATTTTGGGCCCCAAATCGGAACCGATCACATTAGCATAAATTAACGCCTCTCGAATGAAGCCCTGTGTTTCCGTCCCCTTGATGGCCAGCGCGTCGATCATGACCGTCGGCAAGTTGTTCATGATCGACGATAGAATAGCCGCGATGAACCCTGTTCCTACGGCAGCCGCGAACAGTCCGTTGTCTGCGACGGCTTGGATGACGCCGCCCAGCGCAGCGGTTAGCCCGGCATTTCGCAATCCATAAACAACCACATACATGCCGATGGAAAAGACGACAATCGACCAGGGAGCCTCTTTAACAAGCTTCCAGGTATGAACAGCCGGGCTTTTTCTCGCGGCTGCAAGAAAGGCGATAGCGGCGATGCCCGCAATAACCGATACAGGAACGGAGAACAACCCGCTTACGAAATAAGCGATAAGCAAAGCCAGCAATATGACCCAAGACCATTGAAACAGCTTCCTATCCTTAATAGCTTCACTTGGTCTTTTGAGCCGGGCGGTATGATAGCTCCTCGGGATACTTTTGCGAAAATACAGGTACAGCACAAGAAGACTCGCCAGAATGGAAAAGAAATTAGGAACGAGCATACGGCCTGCATATTCCGCAAAGCCGATGCCAAAATAATCGGCAGATACGATATTGACCAGGTTGCTCACGACCAATGGCAAGGAAGCCGTATCGGCAATGAATCCGCTCGCCATAACAAACGGCAAAACCATTTTGTCCTCAAACTGAAGCGCCCGGACCATGGCAAGCACAATCGGCGTCATGATCAAGGCTGCGCCATCATTGGCAAACAAGGCAGCAACCGCCGATCCAAGCAAAATGATGCTTATAAATAGGAGCATGCCGTTGCCTCGCGCAAGGCGCGCCATATGTAACGCCGCCCACTCAAAAAAGCCGACTTCATCGAGCACCAATGAAATTAAAATAATGGCTACAAATGTCAAGGTGGCATTCCATACGATGCCGGTTACGGCGGCAACATCCGTGAAGCTCACCGCGCCGAACATTAAAGCAAGAATAGCTCCCGCACTTGCCGACCAGCCGATATTCAATCCCTTGGGCTGCCAGATGACAAACATTAGAGTAACCAAAAAGATAAGAAACGCAGTGACAGCCATAAACTCCTCCATCCTATTCGCAAACGTTTTTGAGCTGCCCGATTTTTTCTTTAAACGATGGAACGGAGTCCAAAACCGCTTGAAGATAGGGCTTTTGTTCGAGGTTTAAGGAATAATAAATCCATTGCCCTTTGCGCGTTTCGTTTACAAGCCCGGCTGCCCTTAATTTGCGCAAATGCTGGCTTGTATTGGGCTGCGACGTTTCCAACAGCTCCACGAGGTCGCAAACGCACAGGGCCCGCTCTTTCAATAAAGCAAGAATCGTTAGACGTGTCTTGTCGCCAAGCAGCTTGAAGCTGTCGGCCATTTCATCGATTCGTTCCATGAAACCCCTCTATCGCCCCGAATTATAGAAATTGCAAAATAAATATATATCAATTCAATCATATAATCAATTAGTTATATAATGAAAAAAAATGTAAACATCCTCTAGACATGGTAAAGCCCCTCTACGAATTCGTAGTAGAGAGGCCGGCGGTTCACCACTTGTTATGTCTACACAAATTTTTTATATGCCCTAATTCGCCGGTACATGGTTCTATCTTTCATTTTAAGGAAGTGGGACATGGACGGAAACAGATTGGCTTCAATGATCCACGGATGGCCTTTCAGATCGAATCCCACATCCAATCCGTAAATACGATGGCGTGGAAATAAAACACTTAATCTTCTGGCCGCTCTTACAGAAACCCGATTCATCTTCCACTGCAATCTTGGCGAAGAAAGATGTTTTATTGTCGATTTTTGAATGGCCGCCTTCACTGGAAGCAGCCTTCCTTTGCTTCTCTCATTATTCGAAACGATATAACCTCTGCCTGCAACTTTGGCGATCTTCGCCGTTACTTTCCATTTACTAGAGTACTCTTTCCGCTGTATGATGACCCGCATATCAAAAGGACAGCCGGCTATGGTCGGACGAGCAATTCTGCGTTGAATCATATAACGGGTGTTCCCGATTCTTCTTTGGATATATTTATAAGTGCTTTCTTTCCCCTGTAGCTTGATTTTGATATTCTCAAAGTGCAAAGCATACGTATTGCCGCCTAACGAAGATACTTGAATGACGCCCTGCCCCCGGCTGCCTCTTACCGGTTTCAAGATGACGTGCTGATATTTGGAAACAAGCTTCCAAAGAGCATATCTCGACATCATTCTCGTTTCCGGCACGTAGGGGTCCAAACGTTTGTATTTTTTCAAGAACCAATATTTCAGCCACTTATCTTTTGTCGCCGACATCGCCCGTCTCCTCCTCCCGTTTTACAAAACCGATGCTTTGGAGATAGTGCTCAAGCCGTTCCAGGAACGTTTCGATATCTTGATAAGCAATATCCCCCATCGTTGCGATTCTGAAAGTATTCAATCGATCGAGTTTACCGGGGTAAATGGTGATCCCTTCGCTGTAAAAATAGTCGTGCATCTCTTGAAAATGAAAGGCGGCGCAATCCGGTTCGAGGATGGAAGTGACGATTTTGGCGTGATATTTTTCGGGGACGAGGTAAGTTAAACCTAGCCGGGTGATGCCGTGAATCAGCGTGGTCCACGAATTCACATACCGTTCGTAGCGTTCCTGCACGCCTTCCTGCTTTAATTCCTCAATCGCTTGTTTCAGGGCATACAGAGTCTGCACGGGCGGCGTAAACCGCATTTGCCGGTGGTCCGAAAAATACTTGTACTGCGCATAAAGATTCAAATAATAATTTCTCGGCTTCTTGTGCTTCAGGCTCTCCAATTTGTTTTTTTCCGCTACGACAAAGGAAACTCCAGCCATGCCCTGAAGATTTTTATTGGAGCTTGCGGCCAAATAACGGACATTCATTTCCTTCATCTGAATCGGAACAGCGGCAAAAGAACTCATGGCGTCCACGATCATGTCGATTCGATACCGGCTGCACAATTCGCCGATCGCCTTAATGTCGTTAAGCAGACCGGTGGTCGTCTCGTGATGCACGACGGCGAGATGCGAGATCGCGCGGCCGGAGGCTTGGATGAACCTCTCCAGAGCAGCCAAATCAATCGTATCATCGGAAGGGCTTTTAAATTCCAGATAATGGAGTCCGTAGACTTCGGCAATCTCACATATCCGTTTCCCATACGCCCCGTTATTGATGACCACGACTACATCTTGTTCCGCCAGGACCGAACTGATCATGGATTCAACCGCCGCCGTGCCGGAGCCGCCGAACAACACCGTCGTATAATGATCCGGATCGGCGACCAATCGGGTCAGCTCTGCGGAGATATAGGTCATCAAATCGCCGAATTCCGGTTCGCGGGGACAAATATCCGGCACCACCTGCGAGAGCTTCACGCTATCGCTTGTTGTCGCTGGCCCGGGATTAAGCAAGATATTCCTCTTCACAGCCATCATATTCCCTCTTCCTTACTGTCCGATAGTAGCCTGTTTCAAAAAACGCTGCAGCCGTTCCTTAACTTCGTAAGGCTTCATATGGGGACGTCCAAGCTGCTCCTTGGAGCTTTTGGAAATTTTCATATATAGAAACGTCAATCCTTTTGTTTGTTTCCATTCTTTCAAGGCGGCTTCCAGTTGTTCTAAATTATGAATATATAGCGACTTCATGTAGCCGCAGGAAGCGGCAATCGTGACGAAATCGCTGTTATGGGATACCGTGCTTTGTCCTCCTGTCGATTCATGCGCGTTGTTGTCAAGCAGAATATGAATCATATTGGGCGGATGGTAATAACCGTTTGTAGCCAAGCTCCCCATTCGCATAAGCAAGGAACCGTCTCCGTCAATCACCACAATATCCGTGCCGCTTTGGGCCAATGCCATCCCGAGTCCAAAAGAACTGATGCAGCCCATGGAGCCTACCATATACAGGTTATGATCGGCATCTTCGATTTCATATAACTCCCGCCCGGTTTTGCCGGTTGTGGCAAGCTGTACGGTCTTGCTGTCCTTCAAAGCATTGATGACGGTCAAAGCCTCATACCGCGTCGGCATCTGAAGCTCCGCATGACGGTGCGTTCTGAGTTGATTCCCATGGATCGACGATTGTTGTTTTCGCAGCACCTCTTGCTCGAATGTCCCTTTTCGAACGACAAAGAAAAAAGAGCGGTTGTTCGCGATATACGCATCAGCCTGTACCAGTTGAAGTTTGGCCTCTTCCAAATCGTTAGACAAATACTGCCATTCCACTTGCATCAAATCCAGCAACCCGGTTGTGATTCTGCCCATCAGTTCATGCTGAGGCTCATCGGGAATACCCGGCTCCCCGCGAAGACTGACAAAGCCAAGCAGCGGAATCCGGAACGGATAGGTAAGGGAGGTCAATGGGGATACGGCATTGGTCAGACCCGAATTTTGCATGAGCACAACCGACTTCTTTCCCCCCACATAGGCGCCGGATGCAATGGCGACCGCATCCCCTTCATTCGCTGCTGCAACATATTCGCATTCGTTGATAGCATAGTTGATTAAATTTTTCAGAAAAGAGCACGGGACACCGCTGAACAGCTGAAATCCCAAATTTTTCATTTCCTGTCCAAATAATTTTGTATCGATCATAAGCGTTCGTCCGAATCTTTGTCCGTGGAAGGAAGATATTTTTGCTCCGCTGTCTGAAGCTCCTCGGCCCTTTGAAGCCGGAACACTTCCTCAAGCGTAGCGACACCGCTTTCTACATGGACAAGGCTCTTCTCCTGAAAAATTTGCCTGGATACTTTTTTCATCGCCTCGATCGAGGCCCGCAAATTATGGTTCGCCCAGATGACGAGGCTGATCCCGAGCTCCTGGAACCGGGCTGTCGGAGTGGTGTAATATTTGGTGGGCACAATCACGACCGGCAGTCTTCCGCCCCATTCCTTCATAAACGATTCGATTTCCACGGTGTCCGATCTCTTACTGTGAATGAGAACGGCATCGGCACCCGCCCGCCGGTAAGCCTCCGCTCGCCGTAGGGCTTCTTCCAGCCCCCATCCTGTAATGAACGCTTCCACTCTTGCCACGACGACAAAGTCTTCATCCGATTGCGTATCTTTCATGGCTTTAATTTTGCCGCAAAATTCATCCACATCGGCAAGCGGTTGAGCTTTGGCATCGATGAAGGAGTTGGTCTTCGGAAAGAGCTTATCTTCGATACAAACGCCTGCAATGTGGCGCTGTTCCAATTTTTTCACCAATCTTCTGGCATTGTTGAAGTTTCCGTAGCCGGTATCCCCATCAAGCAAGATAGGAATCGACGTGGCGTCGCTCATAAATTCCAAAACATCCAGCACCTGCGTCCAGGAAGCTTCATTGTTGTCCCTAACTCCCATTGCTGCGGAGATGGATAATCCGCTCGCCCAGATGCCTTTGAACCCGGCCTCTTCGGCAATGGCAGCCGACAGCCCGCTATGGGCTTCCATGATAAACTCCAAATGTTGCGAGTGAATCATTTGTTTTAGCTGTTTTGTCTTTTTCATTGGCCGTTTTCCTTTCTAATTGATCGGTCGCCTCCGAATCAAGCGCTTATTTTTCATAATCCTACGCAACGGGGTCTTGTCTGGAAGTTGAGTGAACAGCTTATGCCCGGGCCGCGAGTTGGCTTCGATAATCCATATACGGCCGTTTTTCTCAATCCCAAGATCAACTCCCAGTTCACGAATCGCATGCCGTTTGTTGATGGTTCTAGCCATATAATGGGAGATCGTTGTTATTTTTCGCAGCGTGGCATTTATTTTTTTTCGATCCTTAAAGAGCCTCGATAGCACCCGGTTGAGCTGTACCCCATGTCCGCCTTTGTGATAATTTGTGACGAACCGGCGCGGAGCGGCCACACGGGCAGCCATGCCGGAAATTTCCCATTTCTTATTCGGTTTCTGCATGTAAATTCTGGCGTCAAAAATCGATCCCTTGTATTGGGCCAAACGAAGTCCCCGCTGCACCAGATACTGTTCGGATGATTGCAAATACGACTGAATCGCCTTATACAAAGAGGCGGAACCGACGAGTGTGCGCCTAAGACCGCACCGGACTTCGTATCCGTTGCGGACCCTATTGACCCGGATGATGCCGTTCCCCCCGCTGCCATGATTGGGTTTGATGAAGATCGTCGAATACGATCTCAGCATCCGCAAAGCCCTCGCATGGGTAAACCAGACCGTTTCGGGGATATGGCGACGTAAAACGGAGTGTTGTAGCATTTCCCTATGCTTCTTCATTTTTCCGATTCCCACGGCTATCCTCTCTTCTCCTTAATATATTTTTTACATATTATGACGAATAAAAATTTTAAACACGGTGTAAACCTATAATTCTTAAATTTTGCCCCCGCAACTCTTAAAGATCACTTGCCTATGGTATGGCCTGCAAGGGAGCGATATCCTATGACTCTTTTGTGAAATCACACCACTTTTGAAAGGGGAGCTTCAAAGCGCACAGCATCATCTGGACTTTATATCAAGAAGTTGTCCAAAATAAGAAAGCCAATCAACCTCCTGTTAAATGTAAAGGAGGTTGATTTATTCTTTTAAGGCATCACAATCACTTTCTCTTCGCAGGATGCACAATACTTCGCATACTGGATACAAGTGTCCAATGAATCGTCCGGCTCCATCGGCCACCAGCGGATCGCCCCTGCAGGTGCATGGGAAGCGAAAAACTCCACTTCCTTGGGGATGCGGCCCACAACGATAACCTCGGTGTTCTTAAAGCCCGACTCCATACCCATTTGGAGGGTCTTCCTTAATTGAGTATGCTCCGTTTCCGGATGAGAGTATGGAATCGGGAACAATATCGAAGCACGGGAAGCATCTTCATGAATGACATGAGCCGTTTTGCGGGCGGGATCGTGTACGGAGGTCTCCCATATACGGCTGTACGGCAGATGCTCCGGCAGTTCCAACTCGGTCAGCCTCGAATGAATTCTATCGTGGTACACCCGTTCCAGTTCTCTAACCAAAATCTGGATCTGCTTATTTCTTAGGAAAGTGGTGTTGTTTCCTCTTTCGTTCCGATATTGGATATAGAGTAAATCGGGAATAGCCGCAAACTTGCTACAAAGAAACGTCCGAATCAGCATGTCGTAATCGTCGGCCACCAGCAACTCATCGCGATGGCCCCCGACCAGATGATAACAATCCCGGGACCATGCACGAGGATGATTCGGCAACCCGACCAAATGGCGGACCGTATTGCCGTTGATCGTCGTATGTCTGTGCGCATTTTGCCAGCGGTTCATGGCATGCAGCCAGACCCGGTAAAATACGCTGTATCCAAAACCGCAATCCCAGCCGTACCAATGCCCATGAAGGTTCTCTGCGTACACCTCGGTGCAATCCCCGTAAACCAGGCCGCATTCGGGATTTTGCTGAAATGCCCGAACAATCTTCTCCAGGCAATCGGGCATCAGCTCGTCATCATGATCCACCTCGACTAAGATTTCCCCTGTACAAAGACCTGCGGCATACCTTTTGAGCGCCCCAATATAGCCATTGCGGGAATCCTGACGATATCTGCGCACGCGCGGGTCTTTCAAAGGAAGCAAGTCATTCTTGTAAGTTTCCTCGTCATCTCCGGAATCGTCCACAATGACCCATTCCCAGTTCGGGTAAGTCTGATTTAACAGCGATCGATAAGGACGTTGAATTCTTTCTTTGGACCTGTAGCTGGCCGTGAACACGGAGATCAGAGGCGTATCGGAAGAAAAACGGGTAGGAGGAACGGTTTTGTTGTCAGGGAGAGGATCCGTCCCACTGAGCCAGCAATAAAACAATTTATTCGATTCGAGTTCGTCAGGCGAATGAAAGTGAAGCCAACGTTTTTTTTCCTGAACAGGCAGCGATATTAGGGTTGTAAAAGGTTTCCATTCATCACCTATGGAAACATAGACGCGTGGCTTCCGGGGGCCGGCATCGACTAATGGGTCATCAGGTCCGTACATTTTCACGGTGATGTGGTTTTCTTCCAATCTCAAGATCGGTTCTTTCAATTTACTCTTCGAAATCTTGTCTGTCACAAACAAATGAACCGTCAATAAAGGAGTGAAGTCCGACGACAAGTTGATTCCCCTTTCCCAGATCCATTCTCTTTTTTTCACATACGCAGTGTATTCCGCCGTTCGAATATTTGTCCGCCAAAAAGCCTTGTATGAATGCACATTTCGCTTATGAACGCATACTCTGGGAGATAGCAATCCTATCGTACAATGCGAGACACAACTTATTTTAAGAAAGGTGGAGTTATCTTGGGACATGCGTTGGTTAGTGTCGTTATTCCCGCTTATAACCGGCCCCATACGCTTAAAATCGCCATCGACAGCGTACTCGAACAAACCTACCCGAATATCGAAATCGTCATCTGCGACGACAGCTCCAACAACGAAGTGCAACAAATGCTGGAAGCAGCTTATCTGCCGTCTTATCCCCAAATCAAATATCACAAAAACGAGAAAAACCTTTTTCTTGAAAACTGGCACAGATGCTTCGATCTGGCCTCGGGGGAATATATCAATTACTTGATGGATGACGACGTATTTCATAAAGAGAAGATCTCCAAAATGCTCCGTTTTTTTCACGAATTCGAAAACATCACGCTAGTCACCTCCTACCGACAAACCATCAATGAATCGGGAAGCTTTCTTGCGCCCATCGCCGCAACGGTCAGACTCTACGAAGAGACGAGAGTGATGGATGGAAAAATGCTGGGGAACATCGCGTTAACCCGCTGCTTAAATGTGATCGGCGAGCCGACGACCGTTTTGTTTAAAAAGGCGGACCTGACCGAACCGTTCGGAGTATACCGCGGGAAGCAATATTCGCTGATCAACGATATGGCTGCCTGGTTATCCCTATTGTCCAAAGGAAAAGCGGTTTATATTCCGGAAGCGCTCAGCTACTTTCGGTTACATGCCAACCAAAACAACAGCACGCTTGGCTTTAAAGCGTTCAGTGAATGGCTCGATATCACGATCGCCTCCAGAGATGACGGCTTTCTCGAAACGGAGGAGTTGTACAAAACCGCCCTTCTTGCTTACCGCAAACGCGTACAGGGATACCCGCAATTCGCAGCGGACATTCAGCGGATCGATACGATCTTGAATACGATAGAATGAAGCATTGCCAAAATCGGAGAGCCAGTTATTCGCCGTTCCCCCCATTCACGGGATTCATACTATAAGGTATACACATGGATTGGAAGATGGATTCCAGTGAGAAGAGGTTGCCTCATGTATGAAATTCCGTTCTTGCGACCGAACTTAGTCAAAAAGGAGCGGTTGCTTTCTTATTTTGAAAACATAGAAGGAAGCCGGATTTACTCCAATTACGGACCCTTAAATCATCTGTTTGAAACGCGCGTGATTGCCCAAATGTTCGGCGGCATCGGCGCAGCCGTGACGGTGCATAACGCTACAATCGGGCTGATGCTGGCGATTTTGCAAAGCAAGCGGCCCCGGGGCAAATATGCGGTGATGCCCAGCTTTACTTTTGCAGCGACTCCTCTAGCCGCCGAGTGGTGCGGGCTTGAGCCCTATTTCCTGGATATTGAACCGGACGATTGGCAAATGAACAGAGCGCAATTGGAAGAGACGGTCGAGCGGCTGGGCGAGCAGATCGCGGTCGTCGTTCCTTACGCCACTTTCGGTTCGGCTATCGATCTATCCCTATACGATAACCTGCTGCTGGAAGGAATTCCGGTCGTTATCGATGCGGCTGCCAGCTTTGGAACGACTGCTCTGGAGGATGCTGCACAATTCGGCAAAGGCTTCGGTGGAGCCGTGGTGTTCAGCTTTCACGCGACCAAAACGTTTGGCGTCGGAGAAGGCGGGCTAGTGTATAGCGCGGACCAGGATCTCATTCAGCGAATCCGCCGGGCCGGAAACTTCGGCTTCTCCAGCTCCAGAGAATCCGTGATGTTAGGCTTAAACAGCAAAATTTCCGAATATACCGCCGCTATCGCCTTGGCCACTCTCGAAGGATTCCAGGCCGTACAGGAGCGAAGAAAAACGATCATTGGCTATTATCGCCGTGAACTGCAGCAGCGGGATTTATTGCAGCGGGGATGGTCTGCCCAAAAGATGCAAGGCCAGGTGCCCCTGCAATTTTTCTCTCTGCTGAGCCCGGAATCTCCCGGCAATCGGGAAGTCATCCGGCGGTTAGCCTCCCATTCGATTGAAGCCCGGACTTACTTCTCCCCGGCATGCCATCAACAGAAGCAGTTTCAAAGCTGCCTCCATTCCGATCTTCAGGTGACGGAACGGGTTGCAGACCGAATTGTCAGTCTGCCGCTCTGGGAGGAAATGAATGAGGCCACCGTTGGGCGAATTGTGAAGGTGCTTGGAAGCATTACCGAGGGGAATGCCATATGAGAAAGATCGTTATTTGGGGATCGGGCGGACACGCCCGCGAGGTCAACTGGCTTTGCGAAGAGCTGGGCGTGCAGGTGCTGGGGTTTCTGGACGAACGGCCGGAAATGAAGGACCAACGGGTGAATGAAGTTCCCGTATTGGGAACGCTTGACGATATCGAAGCGATGCGGCATGAGGTCGAAATCTTATGTGCCGGGGTCGGGGACCCGGCGTTAAAGAAGCGGTTCGCTTACGATACCATCCGGTCGGGATTCCGCATCGCAGCCCCGCTGATCCATCCGCGTGTCCGTTTGTCGGGAAGAAATACCGTTGGGCAAGGCAGCATGATCTGCGAAGGCGCCATCCTTACCGATAATATCCGGATCGGATGTCATGTGATCATCAATCGAAGCGCCAACATCAGTCATGATACGGTCATTGACGATTATGTCACCATCGCCCCGGGTGTGAATCTGGCGGGCAACGTGGCCGTAGGCGAAGGAGCCTACATCGGAATCGGTTCCTCGGTTCGGGAGAAATGCCGCATCGGCTGCTGGTCTATGATTGGCGGCGGAGCCTTTGTCAAAGACGATATCCCCGACTTTACTATGGCTGCGGGGGTGCCAGCCGTCATCAAAAAGCGGCTGGAGTAAATAGGAAAGGAGAAACATCATTTGGTTGACCACCTCAAACACCAAGGTCCCTACTATTGTCCTTATTGCAATCATACGATTGTACGCTTTCGCCCGTGGCCGGATATTTACGACTTTCCCAAGTGCCAGTATGAAATGTGGAACAAGCTGACCGCCATGTGTCCCGTGTGCTCCTCTTTCGACAGAGAAAGATTGTATAAATTCTATATTGAACGGGAAACGGATCTGCTCGTAAGGCCACAAAAATTACTGCACATTGCACCCGAGAAAAATTTAAGGAAATGGTTAAAAGGGCTTCCGAACATTACCTATATATGTGGCGATTTAATGCCTCAGGATGCGGAAATGGAGCGGGTAGATTTAACGGCCATGCCTTACGCTGACGAAACCTTCGATGCCGTGATTTGCAGCCATGTACTGGAACATATCCCCGAGGATCACAAAGCGATGGCGGAAATCTACCGCGTATTGAAACCGGACGGCTGGAGCATTCTGCAAGTGCCGATCGCTTTAAACTTCGAGGAGATTCTGGAGGACCCGGCGGTGACCTCACCGCAGGCAAGAAAAGAACACTTCGGCCAAGACGATCATGTACGCATTTATAATCGCAAAGGATTCGTTGACCGGTTGGAAGCGGCCGGGTTTCATGTCGTTTTATTTAATTTGGCGGAAAAATACGGTGTCGAGGAAGCAAACCTGTACGGTTTATCCGAGAAAGATACGTTGTATATCGGGACCAAGCAGGCTGTTCCTCCACAATGAATCGACTGTCCCCCAATTACAATTTGAAGCGCCGGCTGCCGCTTGGCAGACGGCTTTTTTGCGGGTGAACGGGCGCTTCCCCAAAGCTCATCCCTTCGCGCCGAAAAACGTACGGTGATTACTGAGCCGTTGACGACGATGATCGCCTCAGTATCCCTGTGAACGCGGTAAGCAGCCATTTCAAAATATACGATTTCACCTCTGCAAGAGCCGAGGCTCGCTGCGTATTATCACATACTATATTGAAGGCTTCACGATCTTAAGTTTTTGAGAGTGAAGCTATATCAGCATACGGAGGTGATATCCAAGTTGGCCGAATCCGCATTTAGAGCCCGAGCACTTACGAACCAAATTATTACAACATCCGGACCGTTCAACATAGCCTTTCAAACCGTTGAGTATGATTTGAACGGCGAGTATAACCCAGCGACTTCAACCTTCGTCTCCAGCCAGGGCGGCGTGTATACGATTAGCGTCAGCCTTCTGCTCTTGGCGGACCCTTCCGTGGATTACGTTGCAATTTCATTGACAGGACCTGACCAATCCGGAATGATATTCATCCGAAATATGGATCGTCCGGACCTGCCTTTCACGGTAAACCTCACCGCTCAAATGAATTTCGCTCCGGGTGACAGCTTGTCGGTATTTCTTCAACCCAACGCCGGAACGGTTACTGTGTTAGCCCAGTCTGTCTTTACTCATCTAGAGGCTGCACGGACGGATGGAGCCGTTGGACCAACAGGACCTCAAGGGCCTCAAGGACCTCAGGGAGGAGGACCTCAAGGACCTCAAGGACCTCGTGGTACGCAAGGAACTCAAGGACCTCAAGGGCCTCAAGGACAGCGCGGCCTTCAAGGTGTTCAAGGACCTCAAGGACCTCAAGGCACTCAAGGACCTCAAGGTAC
>NZ_BSDJ01000059.1 GCF_027925525.1 Paenibacillus tyrphae
CCTTCGTTGCAAAACCTAATGCCAAGTCGGTTCTCATCCGGTTTGCTGTCGGTGGAGAGGATTCGGCGTATATGGATCTGGATACTGTATCGTTTAAAGAAATATAGCGACATCATGCTGTAAATGCACGAGCTTAGAAAAAGTTTATTTTTAATAAGAAAAATAGCGCCAAAGTACTGCTTATTGTCGATTTTGCTTCCAATGCTTGGATTTCCAATAAAGTTGTTGAACTTACGGACCCTACTTCTGGATACGTCTCGCTCAATATGGATGGTACCGTTCCATCGAATGCGACTTCGGCAACAATCAGTGTAGCAATCATTGGAACTGGTAATGGAGGGAGGGGAACAGCGTATGTAGATTCTATGAGCTTTAACTAGCATCGTACGCACCCGGTAATATCTGCGACGCATCTATTTACAAACAGTGTTAAGGAGCCAAACCATGAAAAAACTACTAAGACATGTCTTGTTATTCACTCTAATTGCTCAAACGCTATCCCCTGCGGCATTAACTTACGCTAATGAGGAAGCGGTAGCAGTTCCAACTACGAATCAAGCTGCAACCAAAGAAGTTCTAACCATCGAATGGTTAAGCCGAAAATACAATGTACCTGAAAGCAGTCTATTAAATGAATTAAACAAAGGATATTCCATGCAGGATATCCATTCCGCTTTGCAGACAAGGACAGAACCGAACCAACCTCTTGAAGAGATACTAAAAAAAATAAATCCGGACGTTGATGCGCGTTTTCAGAAAATGGACTTTGCACCGAAGAGGCCTGAACAGGAAAAAGCCACTATGCCTCAGGTTCCACTGATTGATGTGATGGCAGCTACATATGGCAATATACCCTCAGTCTCTAATGTATCAACGATTACTTACGGCAATTTCTATCCATCGGTTTTCGATAGTACTTATTCCAATTCAAGGCAGAAAAGGTCTCTTTTCATTTCCGATAGTCTTGATTCGTATTCCAAGACTTATGACCAACTGGCCATGTCACGTCAAAATCTGAAAATGAATACTGCTCCTTTCTCTGTATCCTCTGTTCATGAAAATGTATCTCTGGTAAGCGGTTCTCTTCAGGTGCAAGCGACGGATCTGGTTCTGCCTGGCAGAAATGGACTTTCATTTGCATTGACCAGAAAATACGATAGTGCGGATTCCATTTACTACGACAAGGACGTCTATTCAGGAAACCCGTACACAGCGAGATATTACCCTGCTCTCAATGTTAGGCTTTATCATAAATACACAGGAATGCCGGTTCAGTATGCGAATGCTTCGCAGTTTTTTTTCGACCCTCACTATTACAAATCCATCTTGGAATATTTGGGCGACATGAGGGCTTGGTTTTTTCCCACCAGGTACCCGGAAACATGGGAACTTGACAACCGTGTGAAGGAACAGCTTGAGAGGGATTGGCCCTACGTGAATCCTGATGATCCCAATAGTTTACCGTATATGTCTAATGATGATGTGACTCTTAAAGGGGTTCCTTTTGTTGCCAGAGCCTATACAACGGGTTATGTTCTCAGTGATCCCATGTATCAACCCAGTTTTTCTTCTCAGCCAAGATATGTCAACAAGACGACAGAAAAAGCGTATGAAAATCGCTTTGCCATTGGAAAAGGGTGGAGCTGGGATATTCCGTATATAGAGTATACAAACAATAAGATGATCGCTCATCTTTTCGGAGGAGCTTCCTACGAGATTGAGAACAGTCAGTTGAAGGGATATCCATGGAAAGATATTACGTTCGCTTATGATGATACCGTTACGGTGAACAACTTAAAATCAACCATTGTGCTCAAATATTTGAATGGTCAAAAACATTACTTTTCCTATGACAAGCTCATTCAAATATCCGATGCTTACAACAATACCATTCAATTCGAATATCAGTATAACTCTTATGGTTCAGTGTTATCGAAAGTACGGGATGCCCTGGGCAATGAAATAAATATTACGTACTCCGGCACGGAGGTGATCCTTACTTTGGGGGATCAGACCGTGAAATACGAAAAGCAGAAAGATCCGAGAGGGAATAAAGAATTACTATCTGCCGTAACGGATGCCGAGAATCGAAAAACGCAGTATAGCTATGAAATTGCCCTAGCGCCGTTTGATTTGGTGAATGATAGCCGTAAAAAAGAGAATTATGCCGCTTTGCTGAAACAAGTGCAGCATCCAACCAAGGCCCGCACGCAATATGAGTACATTTCATCGGACCGCAAGCTCGGACCTATAGCCAAAGAAACAGTCTACCGTGTTAAATCAAGAGAAGATATTGCTACCTATACCGATGGAAGCGAAGAAAAGTACAATTATGTGAGTTATGACTACCACAACGAAGACGGCGCTGAAGTTCAGCAAAGAACGTACTGGTTCTCGACAACCGTCAATGACGGAAGAAAAGAGACCACGTATAGCTATAAGAAAGAATACATCGACGATAAGACGCCCGAAGTCATTTATAATACCATGATTAAGCAAGTGAGCGGTGCAAAGCAGTTTGAAGATATTATGGAATATAATGAAGCAAAGCGGTGGCCGTCTCCAATAAAAGTAACATCCAAGATCAAGGTTGGAGAAGCTGAAGGAACTGCAAAAGTAGTCACGAAGTCGTATGATGATTACGGTAATGTGCTTACCCAAACGAATCCGGACAATGCGACGATAACGTACACCTATCATCCGACGACACACTGGCTTGAATCGGTGACACAGCCGGTCAATGCTTACTTGTCTCGCTATACCCACTATGTGCGGGATGATCAGAAGGGCAGTGTGTTACAGGTTACCGACAAAGACAACAATGCGAATGGCGCATTGAGGGCACAAGTCAACGTTAGTTATGACGCTTTTGGGAATGCAACAACGGTGACGCTCAAAGACGATGCTCGAAATATAGTCATAAATAAGGAATATGGCCCGGCGTACAATCAAGGGTTCGTAACCAAGCTATGGTCTACAGTAACGGATGTGGATGGAGCAGGTTCGACAATTGAGCAAAAGGCGGAGTACAACAAGACAACAGGTAAAATTACAAGATATATCGATGGCAAAAATCACGCTACATCGTACTTGTATGACAAGCTTGGACGAGTAAAAGAAGCCACTTTCCAAGACGGAAGCAAAGTGACGATGTCGTATGATGATGCGAATAACAAGATCACGTCTGTAGATCAAACCGGCGTCACTTCATTTGTACAATGGAATGCCCTTGGGATGAAAACATCGGAAGGGACCGTGGGGAGCGGAACAACTTCTTATGGATACGATCCTTACGGTCGTCTGTCTTGGAGTCGGGATGCGTTGTCCAACACAACGACCTATGGATATGATGCTTGGGACAGGAGTATTCGAACAACTTATCCCGATGGATCTGCTTCAGGTGTTGAATATGACGATGTCAATCACACCGTAACAATGGCAGATGCTGAATCGAACAAGACGAAAGAAACTTACGATATATTAGGCCGTGTTACGAAGAAGGAATGGTTGAAACAAACAGGAACGGTTCTTCTGTCAAGTAATGCATACGATTTTGCTGGAAACGTAACGTCTAATGTTGATGGCAACAACAACACAACATCGTATGCCTACGATTTATTTAACCGTCTTGTTTCTGTGACTAACGCTAAGTCGGAAACGACAAAATACAGTTATAATATGGCGGGTAAATTAGTTCAGACGGAATATGCCGATGGAAACAAAATTCAGAAGCAATACGATGAATTGGGTCGCCTAATAAGAAAAATCGATGCGTTAGGGCAAAATGAAAGATACTATTATGATGTAAACGGAAATGTAAAAACATATATCGATCGAAAAGGTCAGACAACGAGCTACGGCTACAACGTCCGTGATCAATTAACCAGCAGTGTGACCGGAAGTGAAACGGTTTCTTATGAGTACGATACCGCTGGACGACGCACAGCCATGCAGGATGGTACAGGCAGAACACAGTATGGTTATAATAACGTTGGGCAACTAGCTGCAGTCACATATCCGGATGGAAAGAAGGTTCTATACGTATACGACCCACAAGGGAATCGCACGCAAATGACCGATCCATTTGGTTATGTTATGGCATACGGGTATGATAGCCGTAACCGTCTGAAAGGCGTAGGTCCAGCTATTGCCGACTGGGATGCAAGTTATGATTATAAGAAAAATAATTTGTTATCCAACGTAACCCAGCGTAACGGAATCGCATGGAGCTATACACTCGATGGCGCCAATTTGCTGAATCTTACGCAAACAAGGTATGGCGCGCCTGTGAATTCGTACGGATATACGTACGATAATAACGGTAACCAGACAAGCAAAAACGAGAATGGCCAAGGGAATACGTTCTCCTACGATAAGCTTGACCGGATTGAAAAATCCAGTCAATTTAATGAAGCTTATACGTACGATACCCGCGGCAACCGTCAAACGATGCAGAGCAGCAAGAGCATCGATATGAGCGGAGCCGGTTACCGGTATGATGATCGCAACCGACTCGCTCAAGTGACAACAGATGATGGTAAAAACGTCTCCTATCGTTATAATGGGGATGGGATGCTCTACGAGCGGACGGAGAATGGACAGACGACGCGCTATTACTATGACGGAGCGAATATGATTGCTGAGGGAACGGTCAGCAACGGCACCGTGACGATGAAAGCAAGATATATCCGTGGTGGTAACGGCTTAGTAGCCCGTCAAGATGCTGGCGGCACCAAAGCATTCTACCTTCACAACGGTCATGGAGATGTTGTAGGATTAGCGGACGGTAATGGCAATGTCATTAACCGATATACTTATGACATCTGGGGTAATCCGCTTAGTACATCGGAGCAAGTACCGCAGCCTTTCCGATACAGCGGGGAGTTCTGGGATAGCAGTACGAATTTGCAGTATCTGCGCGCCAGATGGTATGATCCGAGTGTCGGCAGGTTTATAAACGAGGATACGTATGAAGGGGATATAAACAATCCGCTGAGCTTGAATTTGTATACGTATGTGCATAATAATCCGTTGACGAATATTGACCCGACAGGAAATTATTGCGTATCCGCTGATGGAAAGAATGCCCATGAAGGTGACTGTAACACAGCAGGCTCCATAAATTTAGGACATGACGATAAATGGACTGGTCATGCAGTTGTTGAAAATGGAGAGCTTAAGAGACTCGTTGGTGTCTCAGGTTCCGAAAATTATTATAAAAAAAATCATGTGAAGATGACTTTAAACGTCGATAACCTAAGGGAAAAGGGGACTGTATTCAACGGGGATACAAGTTGCTCAGACTGTGCAAGATTATTACCAGTTTCTGAAGACCCAATCGCTCAAACAATTTTAATGGTAACTCCAGCGGGTACCACAACTCGCGCCGCAAAAGCTGCTGAAGAAACCGGGGAATTAGCATTAAAACTAGACTTGCAACTATTTTCCCAAGGAAGAAATATTAAAATGCTAGACGATAAGTTTTTGAAAAAGAATGGTTTTGACGCCCACCAAATAAAAGAAGAGTTTGTCGGTGGGAAAATTTCTAGATATGATTTATATGTAGATAAACTAACTGGAGAAATTCTTATATATTTAAAAGGTGGTAAAGGAGTACCAATAGAAACCGGAATGCATATAAAATAAGTAGGTGAAAAAAATGAACAAAACTAATGTTTTGGTTAAATTCATTATAACCGGAGATCGTTTCCCAATCGATGAAATAACTGAGAAGTTAAAAGTTCAGCCAAAGGCTTTTTTTCTAAAAGGCCAGAAAGGAAAATATGTTGAAAGAAAAGAAACCAGTTGGTATATTAGCACTGAGTATGAGGAATCGTTAGACATTAATGACCAACTTAACAAAATCATTGATTTATTAATTAATCGAAGGAACGAATTGGTAGATTTAAAAATCAAGTATCAACTAAGCTATTTATTTAGCATTGTAATTAATATTAAGGAAAAACAAGCACCAGCAGTTTACCTTGAACAAGATGTTATTGAATTTGCTAATTATATAAAAGCAGAATTTGATATAGACCTTTACATTTCTTAAAGTTTTAACTTCAACCACAATACGATCGTGTTGTGGTTTTTCTTTTTACCCAGACATCGCGAAAAATTACCCAAAACGTGCGCGCGGCAGAACATGAAGTATTATTTTCGAAAACTATTGACTAATTAATTAGCCATATGATATCTTAATATCACAGGTTGGCTAATCGATTAGTCTTGATGGGGTGTGAAAGAAATGATAGGACTTCAATACATAGTAAAAGTGTACAACGGCACGTATAAGAAATTGGCTGAAAAACTGGACATTGCTCCACCCACCATCATGGCGTGGTTAAGCAAGAAGAGGCCCATTCCCAAAGCGAAGCTTGAAGCACTTTCTAAATTATTTCAAATTGAAGAAGAACTATTTACAAAGGAATTAAATGAAGTTGAAAAAATTCAAATTCAATTGGAATATTTCAGGAGATTATCGAAGCGGGATTCTTTTGAAGTGCCAGATTTCTTTACGGACGATGACGGAGTTCAGCATGAATATATGGTTTGGGTCGATCCTTATGAAGATACACGCAGAATGCTCGCCAAGGACCTACAAATTGAAACCGTCATTCTTAATTTGCGTTCTGCCCTGTATGATGAGCTTTATGAGGATGATTTTTATAAAGGAAGCCCACTACTGGATACGCTGGAGCGTGTATCCGAACTATTTGATGAGAACGTACCGGAGAGTTTAGACGCAGATGAGCAGGTGAAATGGACACAGAGGCAAGATAAAAGGATGTCTGCGCTTCGATTCTTGGTTTACTATTTGGTGGTACCAATGTTTGGGTCTGGTCAATTCCAAAGAGGGAGTGATGCGATTGACGACGATATTTATGATCTGTGTGTGAAACATGATCTGCTTAGCAAGAAGGAACGAAGAAATAAAGCCGAGGAAGGTGACATATCATGACCAGTTCATGAATCATGTTCTTATAACATGCCGAATCTTACCCAAAATTTTGGGATTGAACACATCAACTCATCACGAAAAGGAGAGATTGCCTATTGTTTGATACCATCATCATGAAAACATGTCCTGTTTATCCTAATCTTGAATCTGTAGCCGCTGAAAAAATTGCTTATCTGGACAAGGGTACAACTTATAAAATTAAAGACAGCCAAATACCGTATATCAAATATTACGACAATAGCAGAACCCTCGTTTTGCAGGTATCCATCCCCAAATTTCTCTACGGTAATAATGTAACGATTCTTCAAGAAAAGGACATTCCCCTCTTCTTCCAAAGGTTACATGAACGCTTGTACGAGTTATTTCAAATTGAAATGAAAACGGAGGATTGGTCTGGAACGGAACGATTGGACGTATGTTGGAATTTTCAAGTTGGATATTTAGTAAGCGACTATGTACGAGAAATACATAAATTGAAACTTCCGTACATGAAGCCATATTCTTATGGACATCTGGAAACGGCTGGACATAAAAACGATAGCAGGGAAACGATATTTTACAACAAACAATTAGAATGTCTCGATAGCAAAGAGTCAAAGGAAATCATTGACCAAGCTCAAGGGATTCTACGTATGGAGATTCGGCCAAGCTACAAGGAAATGAAGAAATTTTCTCCTAAGCGTCATGCGGTTGAGCTTCTAACGAAAGAATTTTTCATCCAAATGACGGAAGCAGCTTTAAAGCCGATCCAGTTTACAGAAGCGATAGAAGGAATCCCTTTTAGTTGGTTAAAATCTCAACCTTACGACATTCGCCAGATTGAAAGTGTATTAGGATTTAAACTATTGCAAAGTCAATTCACCGAAACCGAATTAAAGCAATTGTACAGGTCAGGAACTTATGACAATAGACGGGGATTGGCTCGCAGAATCACTTTCCCAAGTCAAACAAAGCTAGCTCCGCTCAAGATTGATTATGCAAATTTAGGTTAGAAGTGATCCTTTTACATACGATTGTTACGTCTGCGATAGCGATAACAATTTCATACATAATCGGTTAAAAGTCCAGAAGAAATAAGGCTTTATAGGGCTTTAGCGATATCCAAAATCATCATACATAAAAAGAGTGCAATTTAAAGAAACAAAGAGTAATCCATACATAACGCAAGAAAACTTGATATTATTCCGATTAAAACGCTATGAAATAACGATTTTATCTTCTTATGGTGTCCGGGCTGGTTTACATTATTTGAAGGCTTCGTTTTAGTTGTATGACGCATAGCTGTTTTGGTCACATTGAGAGGCTATTTAAATTAACGATGCAATTTATTTGTTTGTGGATTCATTGTCATCTTCCATTACCAACAGTTCATGTAATCCAATATCTAAAGTTTTGCAAATATGCTCAAGTGTTTCGAAAAACGCCGTGGTCACATTATCCTGACATAAACGATTTATAGTATTTGGACGGACGTTCATTAAACGAGCTAATTCTCTTTGAGACATCCCGCGTTCAGCAAGTATTTCCTTTAACCTGATTCGAATTGGCATTCAGCTATTCCTTCCATTACAGATTATTTTCACTATACCACAAAAAAACATTGTGTGAAACGCATGTACGTTATATAATGTACCTCAAGTGAGTTACGTAACTAATGTGCGTTACAATAATCTGAATTTCTGTAACGGAGGGAACATTCAATGAATGTCATCGGCTATGTTCGAGTCTCAACAACAGGACAAGCGAGAGATGGTTACAGCTTGTCGTATCAACGGGAAGAAATCGAAGCGTATTGTCAGCAGCAAGGATGGAACCTGCTTCATGTGTTCGTGGATGAAGGAATCAGCGGTGCAAAAGTAGACGAGGACGCTTTGGAAGTAGACCGAGAAGGATTCCAGAATATGCTTTCCCTCCTCTCTACTCGTTCTATCGCTCATGTTGTCGTCCTGAACACGAACCGACTGTGGAGAAGCGATATCGTCAAAGTTTTGGTCCATCGTGAATTTAAGAAATACAACGTTGACGTGAAATCCATTGAACAACCGACATACAGCATCTACAAGAAAGATCCTTCGGATTTCTTAATCAATGGCTTGATGGAACTATTGGACGCTTACCAACGGCTTGAAATCGCCATGAAACTAGGCAAGGGACGCAATAAGAAGGCCAAGGAAGGCGGTTATGCAGGAGGACGTGCTACATTCGGCTATAAAGCTAAGAAAGGTTCCAAAGTCCTCGTCATCGATGAACAACAAGCGGTCATTGTGGAGCGTGTCTTCGAATTAAAAGAGCTATTCCCCCAATGGACATTATCCGAAATTGCATACCAATTGAACCTTGAAAACTACAAAACGCAGCAAGGCAAGGCATTCACCAAAGTACAGGTCAAACGAATCCTTGATCGTCGCAGCTTTTACAGCGGCATGTACCAATATGCTAATGTGGAAGCTATCGGCAAGCATCAGGCTATCATATGAGGGGAGGCAACATGAATATGAAACTTACCCTTATGAACAGATTGGATGCCGAGGAAAGAGAACTGATGCAGCAAATTCAAACGTATGAAGCTTGCACGATGGCTGTCTTAAACATGGCAAGCGATCAAATAAGGCCATTACATAAATTTGCGGTGGAAGATATCGTTTCAAGCCTCCACCGAATGACCGTTGAGCTTCAAACGGAATTACTTCACTTAAGGTTAGAAAAGGCACTATGCCAACCATCGAAACATTAAACAGGGACATAGATGGAGAGTAGGTTATTGCTGGCGTATCTTTGCGGTTTGTCCGCTCGAACTAAGGATGCAAGCCTACTCATCCGCGTTGTCCATTCGCTGAGTGATTACTCATGGGTTGGAAATATGCTTACGTATCGTTGTGGCTCGTCCACTTGTAGTCAGGATGCAGGTCTAACTCATGAGTAAGGATTCAACCAAAAACAACAGAGGAGTGAAGCAGTATCGTACAACAAGACAAATTCATTTATGTGGGCATCGATTTGCACAAACAGCATCACACAGCGGTTTTTATCGATTGCTGGAATCAGAAATTAGGCGAAATTAAGTTTGACAATAAGCCGTCTGCCTTCCCTTTGCTTGAGAAGGAAGTAAAGAAGCATACGAAAAAAGGGCTATCCGTTGTTTACGGGCTGGAAGATGTCGGTGGGTTTGGCAGAGCATTGGCGGTCTACTTGACGGAGAATAAATGTTGGGTGAAAGAAGTCAATCCAAAGCTTTCTACAGCAAGGCGTAAGAGCCATATTACCGTACAGAAGTCAGACAGTTGGGATGCCGAATGTGTAGCAAGAGTGTTGAAAGATGAATTGCTTCAATTGCCGGATGCCAGACCGATTGATTTATATTGGGCCATAAGCCAGCTTGTCACACGAAGAAAAGGAGTTGTAAAAGTCCTTTCGGGCTGCATCAAAAATTTGCATCAGCAATTAGGCTATCATTATCCAAGTTATAAAAAATTCTTTTCCGAAATTGACGGCAAAACGGCTTTGAGCTTTTGGGAGACGTACCCTTCTCCAAGGCAGTTAAAGGATATGGAAGAAGCAACATTAGCCGAATTTCTAAGAAGTCATAGCAATAATGGATTATCTCATAAGAAAGCAGCACAAATTCTGTCCCTCATTGAAGCGGACGGAGATACATATCGAGATTTTCAGGACAAACGTGATTTCATTGTACAAAGCCTTGTCCGAAGCATACGTTTTAATCAGCAGGAATTAGCCCAGATTGAAGAAGAGATCGGAGGGCTGATGAAGCAATTAGGCTTCCAATTGGAGACGATGACAGGCATTGACGTAGTTACGGCGGCTGAACTGGTGGCCGAGATTGGCGATATACACCGATTCGCTACCCCTGATAAATTGGCAAGATTCGCAGGGATTGCGCCGATTATATGCGGTTCAGGGAACAAGGTCAGGAACTACAAGAGTAAGCAGGGGAACAGGGAGCTTCACGACATCATCAGGAACCTTGCGATTCGTCAGATTGCCGTAACACGTAACAAGAAAGAGCCGCGTAATCCTTATTTTCATTCGTATTATGAGCAGAAGCTAACAGCAGGAAAGACGAAGCAGCAAGCCATTGTATGCATTATGCGTAAGCTGGTCAATGTGGTCCATTATTTGATGAGAACGAAGGCAGCATACATAACTCCAGAAGTATCCATAAAGCAAGCAGGATGATATAATGATAGTTGGGCGGCAATTGGAAACAGTTGTTGCTCTTTTAATTAGATGGGCCGCTTTATCAACTAGGATACTAGTGAAGGAGATATAAATAATCCGCTGAGTTTGAATTTGTATACGTATGTTGGAAATAATCCATTAACTCGTACTGACCCGAGTGGAAATGCGTGGATAAGCTATAATCAGGCTGCTTACCTTGCAAATACAGGGGCAACGAGTGCGGGGAATTATGATTGGGCAGTAAATTATGTAATGCAGAATTCATTCTTAGATGAAAATGAAGCTAAGTACCTTTTAAATACAGCTTTGCAAGATGACGGAGAAGGCGCTTGGGCAAAAGAGAGGATACAAAAAGAATCAAGAGCTGACTGGGTTCTAGGTGTAAACCGTTCAATCGCTAAAAATATCGAGAATTCTTCTGAAGAAGTACAATTTATGGGTGAAGTGGGACCAATCTTGGGTGGCATGGGACCGGGTGTGGGTAATATTGGTGCTGGCGCGAAAACTGGAGGAAAAAGCAAGAATAATATGAAATACGATCCTGAGGCTACTGGAGAGCACTCAACGTATAAACGTGACGCTAATACTGGGCAACTATGGAATAAGTCTGACCCTAGAAATCCGAATCCATTCTCTCCAGGAAAAAGATACGATGGCCAAGGAGCAGGTCATTATAATAAACAAACTGGCGAGATGGTTGACACACCACATGTTAATGACCCGAATGTTCCGGGTGGTGTAAGAAAGCCTTACCCTTGGGAGATTCCTGGAAAACCATAATAAAGAGGTGTTTTATTTGAGTAATATAGAATGGTTACAGCAGTGGTATTCTGAACAATGTGATGGTGACTGGGAGCATGGATTTGGAATTAAGATTGATACAATTGATAATCCAGGATGGTACTTACAGGTAGATTTAACAGATACCCCTTTGTTAACAAAGGGATTTAAAGATTTAAAAATTGAACGGAATGAAGATGACTGGCTTAGTTGTAAGGTTAAAAATGATACATTTATCGGTGTAGGTGGTCCTTTAAATTTAAATGAAATTTTAAGAATCTTTAGAGAGTGGGCTATGAATTAAATAGAAATCATTTGTTAGCCATGACGTGACTAGTTCTTGCGTTATGGTTTTTCTTTTACTCTCTTCCTTCCTGCCACAACATCAACAGCACGAAAAATCACTCAAAATGTTTGCGCGGCGGAAGATTATCGGAACGATTGTTGGAAGCGACGAAAGAGAAATACTTACTAAATCCCCTATATACAGACATCATCTGCTAAAGGTATAATTTAGTAGGAAAATTTTCATGAGCCTATAGAACTAATTACAGTTTGATGTTTTGGGGGATAATTTAATGTACATTTCCGATCACAGCAAAAAATTGTTTTACATGATTTGTTTAAGCTTAGCAATAATCTTAATTTTCCTTCCTAATAGTGAATCTAATGCCTCTACAAATACTACGGAGTATAACTACGATAACTCAGGGAGATTGATATATACCGACACGAATAATGGAATGGCCATTATCAATCGCTATGATAATGCAGGCAATCTTATTGTTAAAAAAGTAGTAAAAATCCCAAGTGTCGAAGCGCCAGCGGAAGTGAGCCTATCCAATGCTTCATATGACGTATACGCATATGGAATAAAGAAAGACGCAACCTCCGTAAGCTTCCCTACATGGACAGAGGCGAACGGAAACGATGATCTGGAGAATCCATGGGTTCAGGGGCAGAAAGTAAGCGAAGGGGTATGGAAGGCAACGGTTCCTTTTAGCAAACATAATAATGAAACAGGCCTTTACGATAACGACGTATGGGTAGATGGCAAGTTTTTTGGCGGGGCGAAGACGATGGTCAAAGAAACTACGTCCTTACGGGCTCCGGAAAAAGTAGAGTTCAAAGCCGGTTTTTATGAGGTGGTTCTTGAAGGCGTTAGCGATCAAGTACAGCGAGTGACGTTCCCGACGTGGACGGAAGCGAATGGACAAGACGATATCAAGCATGTGGAGGGCCAAAAGCAGGCAAACGGAACTTGGAAAGCGACAATCCCTTTTAGCGAACATAACTACGAGACAGGAATCTATACCACGCATGCCTATTGTTACGATCAGTACGGCAATAGTATAGGAATCTGGGGAGCGAGTATTCAGGTTGTTCCAGGTGTCGAAGCGCCAGCGGAAGTGAGCCTGTCCAACGCTTCATATGACGTGTACGCGTACGGGGTAGCGAAAGGTGCGACCTCCGTAAGCTTTCCTACGTGGACAGAGGCGAACGGAAACGATGATCTGGAGAATCCATGGGTTCAGGGGCAGAAAGTAAGCGAAGGGGTATGGAAGGCAACGGTTCCTTTTAGCAAACATAATAATGAAACAGGCCTTTACGATAACGACGTATGGGTGGATGGC
>NZ_BSDJ01000060.1 GCF_027925525.1 Paenibacillus tyrphae
CAAATGCTTGGCCAGCCGTTCGATCGTCCCCCTCTTATACAAGGCGGTTGCATATTCGAGGCTGCACTCCAGACCGCCGTCTTCCTCCGACATATCCAGGCTCAAATCAAACTTCGCCATCCCGTAATCGTTCGGATACGGAGCCAGCCTGAGCCCTTCAAGCTCGAATTCTTTGCTTTCCGTGTTTTGCAAAGAAAACATCGTGTCAAAGAGCGGATTGCGGCTTAAATCGCGGGCAACCTGCACTTTGTCGACCAGCTCTTCGAACGGATAGTTCTGGTGCTCATAGGCGCCCAGAGTCGTTTCCTTGACCTCTTCCAAATAGGCCAGGAACGTTTTCTCGCCGGCCGGATAGCTGCGGATGGCCAGCGTATTGACGAACATGCCGATCAGTGGCTGTACATCGCCATGATTTCTTCCCGCAATCGTCGTCCCTACAACTACGTCTTGCTGCCCCGTATATTTATGCAGCACAACCGTATATGCCGCAAGCAGCACCATATACAGCGTCGCTCCGCTTTCGGCCGCAAGCCGTTTCAAGCTTTCGCTCTTCTGCGCATCTATGAAAAATTGAAGCGTATCCCCTTCGTAGCTCTGCACGGCCGGACGGGCATAATCCGTCGGCATTTCCAGCACCGGCAGCTCGCCTCGGAACTGTTCCAGCCAGTACGCTTCCTGCCGCTTCAACTGCTCTTGCTGCGCTTCAGACTGCTGCCACGCCGCATAATCCTTGTACTGAATGCGCAGAGGCTCCAGCTCTTCACCACTGTACAAGCGGACAAACTCCTCAACCAGAACGTCCATCGACACGCCATCCGAGATAATGTGGTGCATGTCGAACATCAGGACATGGCGCTCTTCCGACAGCTCGACCAGACCTACCCGCAGCAGCGGCGGCTTCGCCAGATCGAACGTACGGACGAAGTTCTGTACCGCTTCTTCAGCGGCTTCCTCGCTCGCTTGCACATACTCCACGGCAAAATCCACTGACGGGTAAATCCGCTGCACCGCTTCGCCATTCACCATATCAAAGCCGGTGCGCAGCGTCTCGTGACGCGCGATCAGCCCGCAGAACGCCTCTTCGAACCGTTTTCGGTCCAGCGCCCCTTCCAGCAGCATCGCTCCCGGCATGTTGTAGCTTTGCTCCACCCCTTCCAGCTGTTGCAGGATGAAGAGCCGCTTCTGTGCAGACGATAGCGGATAGTGCTCTCTTTCCTCCGCCACCGGTATGGCCGAAAATACCCCTTCTTCCATCCGGGCAATCGCTTGGGCCATCTCTTCAATCGTCGGGTAGCGGAACACGTCACGCAGCGGGAAATCGACGTTCAGCTCCTTATGCACCTTGCTGACAAGCGTCGTTGCACGCAAGGAATGGCCTCCGATATCGAAGAAGCTATCCGTCACGCCAACCTGCTCAAGCCCAAGAACGCTCTTCCATATGTTGGACAATTCCACTTCCAACGGCGTTCTTGGCGCAATGTGCTCCGCCCCCGAATGCAAGCTTTCCTCCGGTGCGGGAAGTGCTTTACGGTCGACTTTGCCATTGGGCGTTAACGGCATCTGCGGGAGCTGCACAAAGTACGACGGAATCATAAAGGCCGGCAGTTCCTGCGACAACGTCTCCCGAAGTTCAGCTGCCGTAAGTTCGCTCTGCGCTACGAAATAGGCACAAAGCTGTTGCTGCCCGCTTGCGTCTGCACGCGCGATGACAATCGTCTCTTGAACATCCTCGACTTTGGCCAGATGAGCTTCCACTTCGCCAAGCTCGATCCGGTAGCCGCGAATCTTCACCTGATGGTCGATGCGGCCCATGTATTCGATATTGCCGTCCGGCAGCCATCGGGCCAGGTCGCCCGACCGGTACATCCGCTCACCCGGTTCAAACGGGTTGTCTACGAACTTCTCTGCGGTCAGATCGGGACGGTTCAAGTACCCCCGAGCCAAACCTACGCCTGCAATACACAGTTCCCCGGCGACTCCAACAGGTACCTGCTTATTGTACGAATCGACAATGTAAATCCGATGATTACGGATCGGACGGCCGATTGGCACCGACTTCCGCTCAAGATCATTCGGGGAAGCCGCCCAAACGGTTGTACAAATCGAATCTTCCGTCGGACCGTAGGCGTTGAAATAATTTACTTTATCTTTCCACTGACGAACCAATTCGATGGAAGAAGCCGAGCCTCCCGTAATTAGCTTCTTAAAGTGCGTCATGCGGTCCGGATTCAAGTAGGCTGCATAGTTCGGCGGCAAAGTAGCCGTCGTAATCTCGTTATCGTTCATGTAGTTCTCAAACAAACGATAATCCTGAACCGTCTCGGCTGTTGGGATATACAAAGCTGCGCCAAGGAATAAGGCTTGGAAAATTTCAAAGCACGAAGCATCAAACGACAGGCTGGCGAATTGCACAACCCGATCCTGCTCCGTTATTTTTAAAGCTTCGGCGAACACCAGCTTCAAGCTGCACAGCCCGCGATGCTCGATCGCAGCCCCTTTCGGTCTGCCCGTCGTTCCCGATGTGTAAATCACGTAAGCGAGATCCTTCGACCCGGAAACCGGCTCCAGATTCGAGCCGTCCCCGCTGTACACCTGCTCGTCATCCACCGCCAAAACGTTCCCGCCAAACGATACGCGCTCCTGCAAATGGCGCTGGGTCAACAGTATTTGCGCCCCAGAATCCTCCAACATATACCGAATACGATCTTCCGGGTATTGTGGATCAATCGGGATGTAAGCCCCGCCCGCTTTCATAATCGCCATCATGCCAACGATCATCTCAAGCGAACGCCCGACCATGAGGCCCACCAATTGGTCGGTTCGGACACCCGCATCACGCAAGGTTCGCGCCAGCCGGTTTGCCCGTTCGTTCAACTCCCCATACGTCAGCTGCGTATTCTCGAACACAACCGCGATCGCCTCGGGATTCCGCCGAGCCTGTTCTTCGAACAGCCCGTGAATCGTCTGATCCTGCTGATACTCCGCCGCGGTATCGTTGAATACGTCGAAAATTTCCTTTTTTTCCTCCGCAGTTACGAGTTCCAGGGCGGCTACCGCAACATGCGGGTTTGCGCTCACCTGTTCGAGCACGTATACGAAATGTCCCATCAATCGCTCCATGCCGGACCTTTCATATACGAGCGTATTATAATCGAAACGAACCGTGAGCTCTTCTTCCGGCATGACGATCAAGGAAAAATCATAATTCGTTTGTTCCTCAATATTTACATCCGTAATCGTGAGCGTTCCGTCATTGCCACCGCCCGCTTGTTCAAGCTGCTCGCTTAAAGGGTAATTCTCGAATGCCATAATATGGTGAATCAGATTTTGCTTCTGGGCGCTTTGCGCCTGAATCTCATACAACGGGTAGTAGTCGTAGCTTCCGGACTTCAAAGCCGACTCCTGCAAGCTTTTCATCACGTCGGCAAAGCTCGTCTCCGCTTCGCTAGAAACGCGGACAGGTATCGTATTAATGAATAGACCGATCATCTCCTCGATCCCCGGAATTTCCGCCGATCGTCCCGAGACGACGCTGCCGAATACCGCATCGCCGGTTCCGTTATACTTTTGCAAAACAATGCCCCACGCCGCTTGGATCAGCGTATTCACGGTCACCTGTTGCTGTTTGGCAACCTGGCTCATCCTTTCGCTCAAGCTCTTGTCCAAATGGCAAGTGACGTTGTCCCCGACGTACTCCTCGCCTCGCTGCCGCACATTTCCTTGAGGCAGTACGGTTTGACTTTCGTATCCCGCCAAATACTCGGACCAATAGCGGGACGCCGCTTGCTCATCCTGCTTTTCCAGCCACTCGATATATTGGCTGTACGATGGGGCGTCCGCCCGTTCGGGCTGCTCATTCCGCATGTAAGCGTCATACGTCTCAAACAGTTCCTTGGCGATTAAAGACAAGCACCAGCCGTCCATCAGGATATGATGGAAGGTCCAGAGCACGCGATAGCTTTCTTCCCTTGCACGAATTACTTTGACCCGCATCAAGGCATCTTGCTCCAGATCAAAGCCCCGGGTTTTATCATCGCTCGTCAGCTTGTCGATGCGCGTGTTCCGCTCATTTTCCTGAAGATCGCTCAGGTCTTCATAACTGAATTCAATCTGCTTGCCGCGATAGACGATTTGCAGCTGTTCCCCCCTGAAGCCGCCGTAGAAGTTCGTCCGCAATACAACATGACGCGCGACCATCTCGTTCCAGCTTCGGACGAACAAATCGATATTCAAATCGCCTTGCAGGGTAAACCACGCTTGTTCAATATATGCGCCGCCATGTCGGTTCAGGGTATTATGGAAAAACATCCCTTTCTGCATCGGCGTGAGCGTGTAGATGTTCTCGATCTCCCCGATGTGCCGCGTGCGCTCCGCAAGCTGCTCCAGTTCGGCTATGCTCAGCCCCTTGAACTGAACGTCGCTCGGCGTCAATTCCGTCCGTTCTTTGGCTACGCAATGGGCGATGACTTCCTGCAGACTCTCCTGCAGCCATGAAGCCAATTGCTCCATCGTCTCTTTGCGGTATTCCTTCCGGCTGTAGCTTAAGTCAAACGACAGCGAGCCATCCAGAACCATGCCGTTGATTTCCAGCGCAAAGCTTCGCGCTTGCCGGTCGCTCGCCGGCATGCCGCTCGAGTAAGGCGATATGCCCATGTCGTTATTTTCCAAGTCCTGATCGAATTGCCCCAAATAGTTAAAGACGATGTCCGGTTCGACGCCCCAGACGGCATCGTCCGCATGCCCGGACAGGTACCGGCATATGCCGTATCCGATCCCTTTGTTCGGGATTTGACGCAGGTGCTCCTTGACCTTCTTAATCTGATACGATAAATCTTGGCCCTGTTCAAGCTCAAGCACCATCGGAAACTTGCTCGTAAACCATCCCACCGTGCGCGTGATATCGATCTCGGTCAGGATGGTCTCCCGTCCGTGTCCCTCCAGATTGACGAGCAAACGGTCTTGACCGGTCCATCTCCGCACAGCCATCCCCAGCGCCGTTAACAGAATGTCGTTCATTTCGGTGTTATACGCCCGGTGAACCCGCTTCAATAATTGTTCCGTTTCCGCCTGGCTGATCTGTATAATCATCGATTCGCTGTCCCGCTGAAGCGATTCGACCGCCTGCATATCTTTCGGCAGAGAAGGTGCCGGTGTTTGCGCAATGCTCTGCCAATACGCCCGTTCCCTCTCCATCGCCGGACTTTGCGCGTAGGCTGCAAGCTGCTGGGCCCAGGTGCGGTAAGCATCCGTCTTCGCCGGAAAACGAATCTCCTCTCCCTTCCCGGCTTGCTCGTAGCCGAGCGCGATATCTTCCATCAAGATACGCCACGATACACCGTCTACGACGCCGTGATGGATCGCGACGAGCAAATGATCTCCGTCGGCGCAGTGGAACAACCCGGCTTTTACAAGCGGTCCGTTCTCCAGATCGATGCTGCTCTGAATCTCATTGGCTTTGACTTCGACCGCTTGACCGCTTGCCGCCAAGCTCTTGAAGTCGAACACCTCCAGACTGTACAGCTCGCCTTCTCCGATTCCCCGGTTCCATGCCGCATAGCCGTTTTCCGTCCTGCGGAACACCATCCGCAGCGCGTCGTGATGCTCCGTGACCTTCTGCAGCACCTTGCGAATCGCCGCTTCCTCGAACCCTTCCTTCCGGTACAGCATGACGGATTGATTGAAGTGATGAGGGTCGGCGAATTGCTGTTCGAAGAACCAGCGCTGGATCGGAGTCAGGACCGCTTCTCCGGTTACCTCGGCTTGATCAATGGAGCGAGTAATCGGCCGGATATGCGGACTGAGCTGCGCAATGGTCGGATATTTGAACAAATCCTTGATTTCCAGCTTATAGCCGGCTTGATGCAGCCGGGATGAAACCTGAATCGACTTGATGGAATCGCCGCCAAGCTCGAAGAAATGGTCCGTTACGCCGACCCGCCCGGCACTCAGCACGGACTTCCACACATCCGCAAGAGCTTTCTCCGCGTCGGTTCGAGGTGCAACATACTCCCTACCGGCAAGCGCATTACCTTCCGGGGCAGGCAGCGCCTTACGGTCGATCTTCCCGTTCGGCGTTAACGGCATCCGCTCCAGCCGCACAAAGTGCGACGGAATCATATACCCCGGCAGCTCTTGCGACAAGGCTCCCCTCAGTTCGCCGACCGCCAGCGATTTATCCGCCACAAAATACGCGCACAGTTGATATTGTCCGCTTGCATCCTCGCGCGCAATAACGATTGCTTCTTGAACGGATTCGATCTTCAAGAGCTGCTCTTCGATCTCGCCAAGCTCAATCCGATACCCGCGGATTTTCACCTGATGGTCGATCCGCCCCATGTATTCGATGTTGCCGTCCGGCAGCCACCTGGCCAAGTCGCCTGTCTTGTACATCCGCTCGCCCGGCGCGAACGGGTTATCCGTGAATTTCTCGTCCGTCAGCTCAGGACGGTTCAAGTACCCGCGGGCCAATCCTACGCCCCCGATGCACAGTTCTCCTGCCACGCCTACCGGCAACAATTGATTGTGCGAATCCACAATATAGATTCGGTGATTCTGGATCGGACGACCGATCGGCACCGATTTCCGGTCGAGATCATCCGTCGAGGCGGACCAAACCAACGTCACGATCGAAGCCTCCGTCGGACCGTACGCGTTAAAATATTGCACTTTGCCTTTCCACTGGCGAACGAACTCGACGGATACGGCCGAACCCCCGGTGATCAGTTTTTGGAGGCCGGGCATGTGATCCAGATTCAAGTAGGCCGCATACGTCGGCGGCAAGATCGTCGCCGTAATCCCGTTCTCGTTCATGAAGCTCTCGAACAATTGATAATCCAGTATGGTTTCGGCCGTCGGAATATATAACGCCGCGCCAAAAAATAACGCTTTGAAGATTTCCCAGCACGACGCGTCGAACGACAAGCTGGCGAATTGAACCACTTTATCTTGCTCGCTGATTTGCAGCGTTTCCTTAAACATCATCTTCAAGCTGCTCAGCCCGTGATGCTCTACCATAACCCCTTTGGGCTTGCCCGTCGTTCCCGACGTGTAGATCACATAGGCCAGATCGTCCGGCCCGGAGACCGGCTCCAGATTCGAGCCGTCTTCGCCATAGGCCGCCTCATCGTCCAATGCGACCACGTTCCCCGCGAACGGTACGCGCTCCTGCAAGTGCCGCTGCGTTAATAACAGCTGCGCACCCGAATCTTCCAGCATATAGCGGATGCGCTCCTCCGGATATTCCGGATCAATCGGCACATACGCGCCACCCGCCTTCAAGATCCCCAAAATTCCGACGACCATCTCCAGCGAACGCCTAACCATAAGCCCAACCAGCTTGTCTTTATTCACGCCCCCAGCTCGAAGCGTCCGCGCCAGCCGGTTCGCCCGTTGATTCAGTTCCCGGTAGGTGAGCCGTTCGTTCTCAAAAACAACCGCCACCGCGTCCGGAACCCGTTCCGCCTGCTCCTCGATCAGCTGATGAATCGTTTTATCCCGCGCATATTCGGTCTCGGTATCGTTGAACTCATCCAGCAGCTGATGCTTCTCGGACTCCGACAGCATGTCCGCTTTGCTCAGTTCCAGCTCCGGTTGGAACAAGACGACGGACAACAGACGGTCCAAATGGTCAACCGCCCGGGTTATAAAATCGGAATGATACAGGTTTTCGTTATAGAGCAAGTCGTAACGAACCGAATCTTTCCCTAACCCAAATTGAATCTCGCAATCCGTTACTACACTCCGATCGATATCCACGGTATGCAGCTCATTTAATGAAACAACCGTGTTCACGATAGGAACCCCGTCCGCATACTGCAGCTGGAGCTTTTCCGTCATTTTGAGGAACGGTATATTCTGATGCTGGATCGCCCCCGTAACAGACGATTTCAATTCGTTTAACAGAGATTTAAAGGTAGTCTCGGTATCCATCGTATTCTTAAGAATGACCACATGGTTAATAGGCCGCCGCGACTCGTTCGTTTTCTTGACGACCGGCATGCCCAGCAATATATTTTTTTCATTTGTATATTTATAAAGCAAGGACTGGACTCCTGCCAATAAAATCATGTATGCGGCCAAAGGGGAGCCCTTGCTCATCATTAGAATTCGCTGCGCCACGTCAGCCGACAAAGAGCCGGAAACCGACTTCATTTCAGGAATAGAATGAACCGGGGTTTTACTATAAGGCAGCAGCGTTAGCGTGTAATCTTCACCCCCGAATGTTTCGTTCCAAAATAGGGATTCCTTTTCAAAAGCCACCTGCTTCTCTCTCCTCTCTATTCGGCAAAGCGAGTCGGCAGAGTGTATGCTATGGACTGCTAACATACACTCCTGCCGTTCCGTGTCAGAATACAAAATCGATTGCTTCTACCAAGTCCTCTCCTTGCTCCGAATGACCGCTTAATGAAATGTCTTTCAGCAGGATATCAGGCTGCTCGCTAATTTGAGAGATGATTTCCAGTAAATCCTGAGCGTAATTGTCAATCATATTTCGGGCAAACAGCTTGGTGCAATATTCAAAACGACCGTGTATGTCTTCGTCTTCCAACATCAGCTCCAGGGTCAAATCGAATTTGGCCACCGTTTCCGTTTGAATAAAGGGCTCGATGCTCAGCTCTCCGAAGCGATTAACCCGCTCTTCTTTGGTTTCCATCACAAACGCCGTATCAAATAACGGATGACGGCTTAAGTCTCGGGTCACCCTTACTTTTTCTACCAGTTCTTCGAACGGATAGTCTTGATTTTCGTAAGCTCCCAGCATCGTTTCCTTGATTTCCTCAAGGTAAGACGCGAACGGCTTCTCTCCAGCCGGATAATTGCGGATGGCCAGCGTGTTGACGAACATCCCGATCAACGGTTCCATATCGGCGTGGGTTCTGCCTGAAATCGGCGTCCCTACGATGATATCTTCTTGTCCCGAGTACTTATGCAGCAAGATCGAGTAAACCGCCAGCAGCACCATATAGATCGTCGATCCGGTATCCTCCGCAATTCGCTGCAGACCCTCGCTTCTTTGCTTGTCAATAATGAATTCAAGCGCGTCTCCCTCATAGCTGCGAACGGCCGGTCTGGCAAAATCGGTCGGCAGCTCCAACGTAGGAAGCTCGCCATCCAACAGGTTCAACCAATAGGCTTCTTGCTGCTTCATCCGTGCGCGCTGCGCTTCGGACTGCTGCCATGCGGCGAAGTCCTTGTATTGAATGCGCAGAGGCGGCAGCTCCTCTCCGTTATACAAACGGAGCAGCTCTTCAATTAAAATTCCCGTGGATACGCCGTCAGAAATGATGTGGTGGATATCAAACATCAAAATGTGGCGTTCCCGTGTCACTTCGATCAGACCGACCCGCAGCAGCGGAGGATGCTCCAGATCAAAGACGCGGACAAATCGTCCGGCCACCTCTTCCGCTTCCTCTTCGCTCGCTTGCATATACTCCAGCGCAAAATCCACTTCCGGGTAGACCCGCTGCATCGGTTCGCCGTTCACCATCTCAAAGCCGGTACGCAATGTTTCATGGCGCGCAATCAGCCCGCGGAACGCCTCTTCGAACCGTTCCCTGTCCAGCGCCCCCGAGAGCACCATCATGCCCGACATATTGTAGCTCAGCTCCGCCCCTTCCATTTGTTGCTGGACGAAGAGCCGTCTTTGGACGGAGGACAGCATGTAATAATCGCGTTCTTCAAGCGTCGGAATGGATACGTGCTCCTGTTGCTCCATTCCGGCAATCGCCTGGGCCATTTCTTCAACCGTAGAGTAGCGGAATACGTCCCGCAGCGGCAGATCCACGTTCAACTCCTTGTGAATCTTGCTGACAAGCGTCGTTGCCCGCAGGGAGTGTCCTCCCAGATCAAAGAAGTTGTCCTTCACGCCGACGGTTGTAACTGCCAGCACTTCCTGCCATATACGGACCAGCTTCGCTTCCAGCGGTGTACGCGGCGCGGTGTATTCTGATCCGCTCGCGCCCCCTTCCGGCGCAGGCAGCGCCTTGCGGTCGATCTTCCCGTTCGGCGTCAGCGGCAGCCGCTCCAGCTGCACGAAGTACGACGGGATCATGTACCCCGGCAGCTCCTGCGACATCGCGCTTCGCAGCCCGCTGGCTTGCAGTTCCTCCTCCGCCGTGAAGTACGCGCACAGCGCCTTCTGTCCGTTGCCGTCCTCCCGGATGACGACGACCGCTTCCCGTACCTTGTCCACTTTCAGCAGCTGCGTTTCGACCTCGCCGATCTCGATCCGGTACCCACGGATTTTCGCCTGGTTGTCGATCCGGCCGATGAAGTCCACGTTGCCGTCTTCCATCCAGCGCGCCAGGTCCCCTGTGCGGTACAACCGCTCTCCCGGCACGAACGGGCTGTCGACAAACTTCTCTTCGTTCAGCTCCGGTCGGTTCAGGTAACCCCGGGCTACGCCGACGCCGCCGATGCACAGCTCGCCCAATACCCCTACCGGTACCGGATTCAAGTGAGCATCCACAATGTAGAACCGGGCGTTCAGCCACGCCTTGCCGATCGGCACGTTCCCCGCCTCCGGCAGCTTGCTC
>NZ_BSDJ01000061.1 GCF_027925525.1 Paenibacillus tyrphae
TTTTCTATCCGTATGCCGTTAAAAGAATTGACAGTGCCATGGCTTCCGTCAAATGGCTCCGAAGCATTACCGTCATCCGTACTCACTTTAGCGGGCGTTTTGAAGACATCGATTATATGTATTATCCGGAAAAAGGCAGCGATACAGGGAAAACCCCCGTTACAACAATCCAGGTGAATTCCATCATTCAGTAACCGTTAAATCGGAGTGTGCTGGACAAAGGGATGCATCAAATTTACGGCTTGGCCTGGACAGGAACAGGTTGCATTAACAATGTTGAGATCTCGACGAACGGAGGGGAGAATTGGAGACCCGCCGTTGTTCAACCCATGTCGCAAAATGCGTACAGCTGGACATTTTGGAACTATATGATAATAATTTTTATGATTAGGGAAGGGTGGACTAGGTTTTCTCATAAACCGGCAGCAGACTTCCATTCACAAGAGCGAGCTAAAGTCTGAAGGTGGTCCACCGAAGTTGAGGTGGGCTCTTTTTTCGCTCCTCTTTGGGAACTTCGTAATTAACCTGGGTAAATGCCGTGCGCATCTACGTGCGCTTCCCCATAGACTAATGTTGTAAGTCAAACGACATAACAAATTACAAGGAGAGAGATAAATGGCTAATGAGTTCCATTTAACCACTGCTAGAAGAGTGCCTTTGAAAACGCAAAGAAGAATTAAAAGTATTTCCCCTGGGTTAGTCGGAAGAATTGTTGTTGTTCGAACATTAGTCGGTACATTCATTGGATGTCTAAGAAGTGTTGGACTTACTACCATTCGCTTACGGATTTTTAGCGGAGTTGACAGAGTATTTATTACAATTCGAATTCCAATTGGTATCATAATTGACATTTTCCGTTTTCCATGTCCTTAAGTTCAGCTAGCTGAATATCTCTCGAATCAAATAAACAAGGAGCCGCGACTACTTTTGTAATCTCGGCTCTTGGTAACTTATGAGTATTGAGTTTAAAAGTATGATGGCATCGGTTGACCAAAGGGAAGTAGAGTAAGGAGTCCCCGAGTAAGGCATAGTTTGTTGAGCCGGATACGTAGGCGGAACAGCCCCGGTATCAGACACCTCTTGTTCCATATACATATTGTGACAATACATTTTAATCATTCGAGACTAAATTAAATGTTTTGAGAAAGCTAAAAAACCAAATAGCGGTTAGAGTGAGTCATTATTAAAAAAACAGTAAAAAGGCATTAAAACATTAAAACATTAAAACCCAAATCGATTCTTTATTACATATTCACAAAACCCGTATTTTGTACATATGTCTATAAACTGTTTAAAGTTTAAATACGGTGTGCCCAGATCTGAGCGCCGAGTTTTAAAGAAGTTCTCAAAGTACTTCTCTTCGTCCAAAACGGCCGCCGGTAAAATTGTCCGATGTAACGCAAGTAATTTTTTTGGCAAAATGACGGGTCGATGCTGATAATCGGAATATCCGTACTGACGCTGTCATCAATGTCGTTGTAGCTGATCCCGATAATCCCCGCCACTTTGTTCTGATTAAGCATATCGATATAATACAGTTCTTTCTCCGGCTTGCCTCCGCTGTTGCAAAGCATTAATTTAAAACCCTCTCGATCAAGCTCGTGCGACCATGGTTGATTTTTGCATCTTAAAGTTTCTGGCCACTTCATTGGGGATATAATTTAGCTGGCGGATAGCCGAGAGCACTTTCTCCCTTGTTTTAGGCTTTATCCCCGCTAAATCCGCAACATCTTTATACTTGGCAATGAAATTACCTCCAGCATTTATGAATGCGCTATCACGAATTTATCATATCACGATAATGGAAACGTTTCAATTTTTTTACACCATCTCTCTCGTTTTAATTCGCTGGATTTGCATGGAGATGTAAGCCAACTCCGATTCGTCAAGGACGAAACCGTATTCCTTTTGGATCAAGTCCCCCGCTCTCTTTGCAACGGCATACGATTCCTTATATTTTTCCCTAATAATATGGACCATATCCGAATCCAATTCGTGAAAAGGCTCGCCGTATTCCGACCGCTGGACAGCAAACCGCAAATGCGTAATGAGCCGCTCGTAGGACACGGTATGTCCCTCAAGTTTGACCTTCAAGCTATCCTCAATCACCTTGACAATGTCCCGCATCATGGAGGTGATGTCGAGCGTCTTGGACATTTCTCCCGCATTTCGCTTGGCCGTATAAATATGCAATGCAATATAACCGACCTCATCCTCCGGAATATCGATTCCAAGCCTTTCTTTGATGAGCGCTTTTGCATAAAGGCCGATCTGAAACTCTTTCGCGTACAACACTTTAATTTCGTTGAGCAGCGTATTTTTGATTACCATTCCCCGAACCAAGCGATCAAGCGCGAACGAGAGGTGATCGGTCAGCGCGATGTGAATGTGCTCGTTTATTTTGACGCCCAACTGGCTTTCGCCATAGGAGATGATCTCCTCCGACAATTGGATATGTTCCTCGGGTAACGTCGACAAGATTTCTTCGAGCTGTCGATGCTTCGCTCGGTCGCTCATAACAAAGATCTTTTCGATACGGGATTGATCCACGGGATCGTTCTTCTGCTTCTGAAATGCGATCCCTGCGCCCATGACAATTTTCTCCCCATCCGGTTCCTTGACAATAATCGCATTGTTGTTCAGTATCTTGTTAATCTTCATGGTGTACCCTTCTTTCAACAGAGTCTCCGGCGTAAGGCTTCACCTTTACCTTCATCAACGGAGTGACTCCCATTTCGGCACGGTCCGGCAGTTCAATCTCCGCATGCTCGATCTGACTGGGAGTGATAAGGAACATCGGCGTTATGG
Source organism: Paenibacillus tyrphae (assembly GCF_027925525.1). GTDB lineage: Bacteria > Bacillota > Bacilli > Paenibacillales > NBRC-103111 > Paenibacillus_G > Paenibacillus_G tyrfis_B. The sequence continues at coordinate 2,809 of NZ_BSDJ01000061.1, forward strand.
CACTCACGGCTTTCTTACGAACCAAATCGAGCGAAAACTCGCTAAGAGGCTGGCCCGTTTTCACCCGTTCCCCGGACCCTGCCAATGCCTTGAACCCCTCTCCTTGCATATACACGGTATCAAGACCGATATGAATCAAGATGTCCAGGCCACTTTCGCCACGAATCCACAGCGCGTGCTTCGTGCGAAACAAGTGAACAAGCTCGCCGTCTACGGGAGAAACAACCGTACCCGCTTCCGGATCGACGGCAATCCCCAGCCCCGCCTTTTTATTGGAGAAAACGGGGTCGGGAACATCCTCCATCGCGAGCACTCTGCCGGTCATTGGAGAGATCAGGATCTCTTCCGTTTTCCGCTTGGTCGAGAAAAAACTCTTCTTAAACATCGCGCGCTCCTTTACATTCATCGAATCCAAGGAACCAGGTCGCCGCAAAAGCACATCCCACAGCGAGGACAAAACCGATCAGATAGTTCAACAAGTTGGACCAGCCTAACGGGGCCGCAAGGACGATCATCGGTAGCCCCGTCAAACCGTACGAATTCGCCGCTACTTGCGTAAAGACCACATAGGCACCGCCTGCCGCTCCTCCGATGCAAGCACCAACAAACGGCTTTCTCAATCGAAGATTGATGCCGAAAATGACAGGCTCCGTGATGCCCGCAAAAGATGAAATCGAGGCCGGAAGGGCTGTATCCTTCAACTTCTTGTTCCTTGTTTTCAAATAGACCGCGAGTCCGGCGCCGCCTTGCGCGACATTGGCCATCGACCAAACAGGAAGAAGGAAGTTCACTCCGATATGCGGGTCCGAGATCAAACCTGCCTCAACGGCATGCAAACTATGATGAAGTCCCGTAATCACGATGAGCGAATAAACTCCCCCGAAAAGAAAGCCGCCGATCAAGCCTCCGTGCACATAAACGGACTCCAGTCCTCGAGTAAGCAAACCGCCAATGAAAGCGCCAAGCGGCGCGATCATAAGCAGCGAGACAATTCCCGTGAACAGGACCGTAATAATCGGGATAACGAACAAGGCCATAGACGGATTCACGGCTTTCCTCAGCCCTACCTGAACCTTGCTCATCAAGTAAACGGACATCAGGACAGGAATGACCGTACCTTGGTATCCGATGGAGCCGGTCGGCAAGCCGAATATATCCGTGATATCGGAATGCGCCACGATTCCGCCGATAAAAGCGCCCAGTTCCGGAGTGCCGCCGAACTCCTTAGCGGCGCTGAAGCCAACGATGATCGGCCAAAAAAGCAGGGCGGAGGATGAGAAAAAGTTAAGCATGTTCATCCAGGCGCTGTCCGGCGCAGCCCAATGAGCGGATTGGATCGTTCCTGCCAATCCGATAAGCAAACCTCCCGCTACAATAAAAGGAAGGATTGGGACAAAGATGTTCGACAACGTTGTTGTAAACGAAATGAGGAGATGGCGCTTTGTCCATTTGATTGCGGAAGGAGTGGGGCCGCTCACAGAAGACTTTGCGCTGCTTGCGTCCGAATCTGCGATCGCTTCTTCCAGTTTCTTATAGACCCGATTCACCATGCCAACGCCGAAAATAATTTGGTACTGTCCGGTTCTGCTGAACACTCCCTCGACGTGATCCAGATTCTCAACAGCGGCGGTATCCGCCTTTTGTTCGTCACGCAGCTGTAATCGCAGTCGGCTCGTACAGTGAACTGCGCTTATGATGTTTTGCTTCCCGCCTAAGAGCGGCAGCAGCTTCTCGACGATTTGTTCCGCCTCAGTCCGCAATCGCTATCTCCTCCTCTACGCATTATTAGCTGTTATACCATTCGTTTATACCATTCGTTTTCGGTTCGCTTCTTTTCAATTAAAAACAAAACGCCAAAACTCGCCCATCGGGCGAGCTTGTTTTGGCGGTGTGCCATAATATTAAATAGAAAGCGGACTTACTTGATCCAACCCTGCGGAAGAACCTTTTCGATCTGCGTTCGATCCCCTTTAATGGAAATCTTTACCGTCGGCGCCAACGTGCCGCCGAAGTGGCTGAACTGGAATTCCGGAGATTGGTTGCCTACATCACCAATCGTTAGGTTGTCCAGATCGCCGAAATGAGCGAATCCGACTACATTCAGTTCCGGCGTGACCAACCAGGAATAGGCTTGGTACGGATTTTCCGGGGGATTAGCCAGGACCAGGCCGCTTCCATTAAGCGGCTTGTAACCGCCGATCAACTTGTCGGAGACGAATCCGTACATTCCTTCCGGTCCATGCGTCCCCTCAGCGTATTTGTTGATATGGCTGTCGGTGAACAGGTAATACTTCTTGTCTTTGACGACCACATGCGGACGTTCCAGCTCTTCGTTCACATAGTTCGCTTCAATCAGCGGCGGAAGCAGCTTAAAGTTCGTCAAATCGCCGTTCACCACTTCGGCTATGCCGATGTTGCCGTTAGCGTGCACGGCGCCGGCCGGCACCGGATGCTGTTGAAGATACTCCCCGCTTCCGGCGTATTCGGGCTTGAAGCTTCGCTCCCCAACAGCGCCGCCGGAGTTGCCTTCGAAGAGCAAATATTCTTTGCCCGTTTTTGGGTCTTTGAACCACATCGGGTCGCGGAACGCATAGCCGCCGCCTTCCCCTTGCTGCGCTTGCTCTTTGGTCTGGTAGTATTTCCCGTCCGGTTCCAGAATAACGCGGTGCTGCCCCCAGTTCTCGAAGCGTACGCCGGTGCTGTCGGCCACAATACGGCCCGCGGCGCTGGCAATGCGCTGCTCGTAGGTAAGCTGAGCCTGGCCCTCCCGTCCGGTCGCGGTGTAGAAGGCGTGAATTTGATCGCCGTCGAGCATCGCCGAACCGGCCCATTGGCGCTGGCCGAGCGCTGTTCCCGCCGGGAACAATTCGCCGCCCAGGGTCCAGTCTTTGCCGTTCTTCGAGTAGAAGTAGCGGATCGTCGCAATATCGTGCACTTTGCCGGGAAGAACAGTATTCGGGGCGGAAAGCGAGAAGATCACTTTCCAGCCTTTGTAGGATGCGATGTTCCCGTCGCGGTCCAGCAGCGGCCACGTATCCCAGATGTGGTAGCCGGGAGCCATCTTTTCCAGCTTGCTTACATCGATGTAAGGCAACGTATTATCTTGATTCAGATCGATTTTCGAGACGTCTTCCCGGGTCCAGTTGACTGTCTGTTCTCCCCCCTGTGCGAACGCAGGTTGTACGGGCAACCCGGAAGTGACGATACACGCGGCCAATGCGGCGGCAGCCAAGCCCTTCATGTTGATTCGAATCATTGTTTGCTTGCTCCTCTCCAGTTGGTTCGTCCCCGATCGGGACCGTTTAGCGGTTCGCGCCAAACGGCTTGATTTCACCGGCTTGCTCCTCTTTACCGACTTCCGATTTGTCGCCGCTCAGGTTGATTTTCAGCGTGGTGTTGAACGTGCCGCCAAATTTGACATTGCCGTTTCCATCTCTCGGCTCGTTAACGAAGCTAATCACCTGTTGATTGGGAAGAACCATCCAGGAATAGGCTTGATAAGGATTGGAAGCCGGATTGGCGACGACGAGTCCGCTGCCGTTCATGGGTTTGTAGTCTGCGCGAAGGCCGCCTTTGCCGTAGAAGCCGTATACGCCGTCAGGGCCGGTCAGACCCGGAGCATAAGTAAACGTGTGACTGATCGTGAACAAATAGTACTCATCGCCGTTGACGACAACATGCGGCCGTTCCAACTGGTGGTTGGTGCCGATCGATTCGACAAGAGGCGGCAGCAGCTTCAGTTTGGTAACGTCGTGATCCAATACTTCCGCTATGCCGATATTACCGTTGTACAAAGCCGCCCGATCCGGGACGGAATGCGTACGGCGGTATTCCTCGTCGCCGATATTTTCCGGCTTCATCGCATAGTTGTCGCCCGCTTGACCTTCAAAGATAATATATTCTTTGCCGGTGTTTGGATCGCGGAAAAAGAACGGATCGCGGAAGGCGGTAATGATATTTCCTTTGTTTTGGAATTGCTGAATTGTTTCGTAATACTTGCCGTCCGCTTGCAGAATAATTTGGTGATCGCCTTCATTCGTCAGATGCACACCGTTTTTGTCGGCGCTGATATCAAAGGTGGTCTTGGCGATACGCTGCTCCGCCCGGCTCGTCCAATTGTCCTCGTTCCACGCCTTGCCGCCGCCTGCGTTCATATCCGTGGTTGCCGTGTAGAACAGATGCACTTTGCCGTTCTCATCGAGCATTGCCGTACCGGCCCATTGCATATGTCCGTAAGCTTTGTTTTCATCATACGGAACCCCGGCGTACACCCAATCTTTTCCATTTTTCGAGTAAAACATTCCGATTCTGGCATGCGTATGGCGCTCGCCCCATCCATAAGTGCGTGGAGCAACCAAAGCGAAGGCAACTCTATACCCCTTGATGTTCGCAAGGGAACCGTCCCGGTTTTGCAAAGGCCACGTATCCCAAACCCATTGATCCGGAGCCACAAGATCGAAATCTATATTCACTTCGGGAGCGGTATTGTCTTTCGTCAGCGTGACCTTCTCCGCTTGCTGGCGGGACCAGATTGCGGTGAAATTATCAGCAACGCCTGCGCCGATTGCTTTAGCGGCCGACACAGAGTTGCCCGCCAAACTGCTTGCAAGAATCGTTGTCCCCAGTACCAGTGCTCCGAGTTTAAATCCTACTTTCGTTTTCATTCGTATTCCTCCCTAAGAATCTCATAGATTTTCCCGATTTCGCTGTTTCAACCGTTATAATCTCTGATTTTCACCCCCTATCCCGGTTTTGCGGGCAATAAAAAAGACCTAAAACGTTCAAAATCGCGCGCCTTGCGGCACGATTCCGAAAACATTTTAGGTCTTGCCTGCTTTAGCAGTAACAATCCCGCGCTTTGCAGTTTTGCTTGCTTTTTTATTCTATCTTTATTTCGACGACAAGTTCAATAGGTAAATGATCCCATATCATTATAGGACTAAGGCCTAGAGAAAAGTAACGACTGAGATGATTACGTCGGTACAAAAGGCTTGCGGCTTCCATTAAATGTTCTACTGCTTATCTCAAACACGTCGGTAAACTTTACCAAGCTTTTGTGCATTTTTCGAAACGTATATCCATAGCACAAAACAGATAATAACTCGCCCTCCCACTAAAAAGTAATGTTATCTCCCGTTTTCTCACGTAATCTCAATATTTCGACTTTGACAGCCTGAGCGGTAATAGTGGAGAATGTATCCCATGCAACTGAATGGAATCAGAGCGTAGGCGGGAACAGAGCTTAGGATGTCAGACTCTCCACACATTCACCCTCGAGGTTTACCCTCCCATGTCACGCTGGGTCTATGCCCTCACATTCCTTCGTTCTACCTCTCAAGGGGTGGATGCCAATTCTTGTATCGTATTGTTTTTGCTTTGTCCCCAATGTATAGAGGATTCGGATCAGCTTTCCACATAACGCAATAATAGATTGCTTCTTCTTCAGCGGGTTCTGGCTTCTCGTTGTATAGTAGTGATGCAATGCCTTGAACGCGGGATTCTTGGCTACCATTGGCATCACAACCCAAAACAACAGGGCTCGAAGTCGTGAACGTCCACGCTTGCTTATTCCCGTCTTGCCCTTACGCTTGCCCGAACTGTTCTCCTTCAAGTTCAGACCGGCCAAACGAATGATCTGCTGACCGTGGTCGTAGTTGTGGATATCCCCTACTTCAGCCAGAAACCCTGCTACCGTCACCACTCCGACGCCTGGCACCGACAACATCTGTGCACTACCAGAAATGTTTTCTAGGATCTCTAGCACCTTGACACAAGTGAAGGGCCGCATCGTCAATTGGTTTGACCGCTTCTTCCCGGAGTACACAAGCGTCTTCAAAGTCTGGGAAAGCAAGGCGTATGCACTTGTTTAAGATCTTTCATCCAAGTCGCAAGCTTCGCCAGCCCATTCGCATCGTTATGGAAGGTACAGTCTTTTCCAAGTTCAATACCGCGAAAATCTACTGCTCGAGCCACGTGAATCTTCTTTGCAATGTCTGCACCTACAACCAGCGTTGAATCGGAAATTTGTGTAATGCGTTGATTCTGTTTCTGTTTAAGTTTAAAGCATCTGCTGATTTTCTTCAGCTAAATTCGCGACTATATAGAATCATGTAAAGTCTTCTTTAATGCCATTCCATTTTTCGCTAATTGAGAGCGCAACTGGATCTATTCTGTTACCCTCGGCTCCAAAGGCAGGCCTAGGATATATCTTCAGCCGAGTTATTGTCTCAAGTGAGTGAGGATGATGTTTAAAGGAGCATGTTGCAAGTGCAACATGAAGGGGCGCGTTTTCCATCGGCGGGGATCCCGGCACCTCGGTTTTCGCTGGTAGATGGAGCATTGTCTCCTCTCCCCTCCGGATTCACGACTTATCCGCAACTCATGGTCAATAACGTTTATCCTCTAGA
>NZ_BSDJ01000062.1 GCF_027925525.1 Paenibacillus tyrphae
GCCTATCTTTATAAAATTTGCAAAAGATAGGCCTGCTTTAATCTTGATTCATTATGAGTAGTCTATATCTAATCTTTCGAACCCATGGTTTTGAAATAATGCTTTCCCCTCTTTCTTCAAAGGGGTTCCACAATTAACTATTTCTAAACTTTTTAAATTTTTGCACTCAAGCAATTTTTCAACATTTTTTAATTTTTTCGAATTATGAATGATAATTTCTTGTAAATTCGGTAAATCAAGAAATACAGAGCAGTCTATTTCTCCTTTTACACCATTTAAGTGCAATATTTTTAGCTGAGTCAATCTATTGATGTGATCTATTTTAAATTGCTTATTTGTATCTGTAATCGATAAAATGCGCAAACTACCGTGAATATGTTCAAAAATATCAAAGCCATATACATGTGCCAGTTCTAAGTAATTTAAATTTTTCATTTTTTTAATTTCTTCTAAGACTAAACCCTTTTTATCTATATAGCATCTTAAATATTCTAAATTTTGAAGCACTAATACATCAATATTCAATAACGAGTCTTTACCAGAATCATAGTAATCTCCCAAGAACCCCAAAGCATTAAAGTTAATAAATACCGGGTCAAATACATGTGCTTTCAAGTCATCAAATAAAACTGAGTGTTCATAATTATTAGTTAACATTAAGTTCTTTACGCTCGCAGGAATCGTTTCTTTATTTAGAAAAGTAACCAACGAAAATGGAATTGATAAATGCTGCAATTGCGATAAATCTTTTATAAAATCGGGAAATTTGAACTTCTTTAGTTGAGAAGCTGTTGGCAACAAGATTAATCGGTTGATTTTATCATAATCCTCTTTACTAGGTACTTCACCCCAAGGTATCCTAACATACCCCTCTTCTACTAAATCAAGACACTCATTTTTACTACCGATACAATAACTCCCATCAATTTGAGGGTTGAGATATTTTGACCTTTCCTTGATCATATAGCTTTCTGTATAGCTATCCATATTTAATTTGGCTCCTCCTTTACTTTTTCAATAGCTTGGAAAGGAACATTACGGGACTATTTATTATAAAGAGAATGTCCTTACCAAACTATTTGCAAGTTATTCTTCTCTTGTTAGCGGACGCTTTGTGCTTAGTAATTAACTTCTCCGCCTCTTGAATCTTGGACGGGTTCTGAATTCCTGCACCATTTGTCATGGTATAACCTTTACTTAATTGTTTTTTATATTCTCTATTTTCATAATATCTTAAGATATTATTTCTATCGCTTTGACTTGTTGCACCTCCTAAGTCAACTTTAATAAACTGTACAATCGTTCCTTTCATATTCAATAATCTTTGAGCTTGTTTATGACCTGTGGAAGATACTCTTTTAAACATACCTTGTTTTCCAATACCTGAACTGCCAACATAAGACTGTTTCCCATTAGTAATGATATATATTCCAGGTGCATTTGGTAAGGATGAAGGAGCTTTTATCCAACCAAATGGGTCTACCCAAGTATTTGTATCATCCACATATCCGTATAACACCAACCCACCAGCTAACCCTATCGGGTCCTGCTGCGTATAGATTCCTTCATACGGCGAGTAGTAACGGAAACGGTTATAGTACAGCCCTGTTTCCTCATCTTCATACTGCCCCGGATACCGGAATGGGCATGCGCTACGCTCACCTAAAAGATCTTGCCGCCGAACCTTCCCGTAAATGTCCAGTTCGCACGACCATACCTTTTCCCCTGTATCGTCGTACATCTCAACAGGCGTACCCAAATGGTCTGTTATGATACTGTACGAGCCCTCTGGTGTAATCTTCGCGGTCGGATGAAACGTTCCGTCTTCAAAGATCCATGTGATCAAGCCGCCAGGATTCAGCGCTTGTCCCAGACGCTGCTTCTCCTTCGGCTGTTCGCCGCCCCATTCTGCACCGTTTTCAGCTTGGATTTTCTCCGCTTTCCACTCATGCAGGATAATGTTTCCATCCCACACATAACAGTGTACCACACCGTTAAAATGCTTCTCAATCCTGCGGCCGAGGCTATCATACGTAAACGTTACTTCCTGTCCGTCCGGCCGTATGACCTTGCTCATCATATTGTTGCCATAGTACTCATAGCGCCAATGCGTGCCGTCCGGATCTATTTTCTCCGTGAGATTTCCTTCTTCATCGTAGCTGTACTTCGTCCCGTTGAACTCCAGCAGCCGCCCGCCGGCTCCGTACGTCCGGTTCGTCTTATGTCCGTCGCTGTACAAATTCCCGACATCGTCGGCCATGCGGAAGATTTTGCCGAAGTCGTTCGTGGCCCCGATCAAGGTTCCAAAATCGTCGTATCCATACTGCGTTTTCTTGCCAGTCAGCTCGTTGAGCACGGATTTTAGACGGTTATTCACATCCCACGAATACTTTCGTCTGCGCGTTTCCCGTCCGCCCGCCTTCACGCTATGCCGTTCAGGCCGTCCCGCGATATCGTACTGCCAGCTGCTTATTACTCCGCCAGGCAACAGTCTCTCGATCTCTTGCCCAAGCGCATCGTACCTCATCTGCGCCGTCCACGGCGTACCGCCTGATTGAGCTGCGTCGCCTCCGCGCTGTTGCTGCGCCTGCATCTGGCTAACTTGCCCCAAGATATCGCGCTCCATCGTCACTTGAGCGCCAAGACTGCTGCTTACTTCCGTCCGGTTGCCCATTTCATCGTATTGGCTTGCTACCCAGTACGCATCCCGCCATTCCTTAATGACACGACCGGCCCGGTCATAGTCCAGCTTCACCGTCGCAAAAGGATTGGCTGTCTCCAGTAATTCCCCGACACGGTTATACCTAAACGTCTCCACCAGACCGTCGCTGTATTCCACCTGCGTTACGCGTCCCATAACGTCATGGCTGTAAGCCGTCCATCGTCCGCCCGGCCGCTCTACCTTCTGAAGTAGACCTGCGGGGCTTCGCATGTATTGCCGCACAATCCCGTCAAAGCCTGTTTCACGAACGATGCTTCCGTTCGCATCGCGCTCCAGCACATACCGCTCGCCGCGCTCATTGATGACCTCGGTCAGTTCTTCTTCCTTGTTATAACTCAACTTGACACGTTTACCCTTTTCTTCGCGCCAAGTCAGCTTCCCAAGCGGGGTATACCCGAATGCGACACGGTGCTGGTTATCTTCCGCGAGGATCACTTCGTCGTAAGCGTTATACTTCAGCTTAATTACATTGCCATCCGGCAACTCGGAGCGCACGACTCGGCCGAGCGCATCGTAGACCAGCACTTGCTTCGCTCCAAGCGGATTCGTCTCTTGCAGGCATTCTCCCCGGTGGTTGTATGCCCATTTCCCGCTCGTCCCGTCAGGCAGCATGACCTCGATCAGGTTATCCTGTCCGTCGTAAAGGAGCCGCGTTACCGCGCCTTTCGGGTCTTGCACTTCGCTGATCCGATGCCGCTCATCGTAGGCAAAACGCGTCACTGTCTGATCGGGCCCGACCACTCCCTTCACTCGGCCCAATTCATCATACTGCCATCCCCGGATGCCGCCTTCCGGGTCCATCACCTGCTCCAGTCTTCCGTCTTCACGATACGTATACTTCCATACGCCCCCATCCGGTTGCACTTCCTCGACAATCCGTCCGAACTCATCATACGCATACCTAGTGATCCGGCCTTCCTCGTCCGTTTCACTCTGCAGCTCGCCCAGCTCGTTGTATTCATACTGCACAACGCCGCCAAGCGGGTCGACGATCCGGGTGCAGTAATACTCCGGGGTGTATTCGTACGTTGTCGTATGCCCCTGACTGTTGCTCACTTCGTTCCAACCGTCAGAGTACGCAATTCGCCCTTCCAGAAGCCCGTCGTCCCCGTACGTATGAACGCAGCGCGCTCCGGTGGTCGGGCCATCATAGTGCCAATGGAAGCTGTACCCGTTGCGGTCCGTCTTCTTGAGCATCAGATGGCCCTCATAGGACATACGAGTCGTCTGTCCCAACGCATCCGTCACCGCAATAAGGTCCCCTGCCTCGTTATAGCCGTACTGTACCAACACCTCGCGCTGCTCCCCGCGATAAACGTGAGTCACTTTCGTGATCCGTCCAGCTTCGTCCGTCTGGATATCCAGCCTTCGGCCCACGCTGTCCGTCACCTGCCGCAAGTGACTGCGGTCATCGTACGTAAGAACGATGGAATGTCCCCATTCCTGCCCGATCCGTTCCAGACGGAATCTCGTTTCCATTCCAGTCTTTTTTCCAAAATGATACGCCAGGCGGCTATCTTCCTCGAAAAGTACGTACCCCGTCCCTTCCCGGCGCAAAACCATCCGCTCTTTCGGGTTTCGCGTTTCCATAAGTCCACGGTATAAGCGCTCAAACGAAACCGCCCGTCCGTCTGCGAGCAGTACACCAATGCAGTCATCCAGCACCTCCAACCGCATATCCAGGCTGTGATGCACGCCATGACCGAGCAAGCCCCAATGACCGCTGTCACTGATCCAGCGCCGATCCCATTGGATCGGTAGCGGGCCCGGAAATTCGAAGTCGGTCGCTTCGCTCATCATCCGTCCCGTGATCAGATCGACTGGCTCAAAGCCCCATTTACAGAAACGGTCGCCAAGGCCTCTGGTGCACTCGAATTTCTTCAACACTTTATGGTTGAACTTCGTAAGCGCCTTCTTCGCCCCGGATTTCTCCAGCGCCTTTTGGAGCAACGCCTTGCCCTTCTCCGCCAGCTTCTGCTGCATATCCTGCAGCTTCTTCTGCAGCAGCTCCCGCAGCTCCTCTGCCTTCTGCTTCAGCTTCCGGGCTCCCGTCATCACTTTGTTCAGCGTGAACTGGACGGCCTTCTTCGCCGCGGCCCGGCCGATCTTCCCGGCCATCTTACCGCCTGCCTTCGCCGCCGCCTTGGCTGCGACCTTGGCAACGCCTTTGGCCGCCAGCTTCGCTGCGCCGAACGCCGCGCCCCCAATCGGCAGCATCGAGCCGATGGACAAGGCCGCGCCAAGGAAGTCTCCGCGGCAAATGCTCACGACTGCACTTGCCGCTCCTGCAATGATGCCAAGACCCGGCACCATGCTGAGCACATCCAGCGCCGTTCCCAGCTTTTCCAGGAAGCTATCCTTCTCCTTGTCACTCTTGGCCTGCTCCGCTTCCGGGTTACTGAGCGCCTCGAACGATTGCCGATCGCTGCCCGTCATCATGACCTGCTGACCCATCACGTCGGTCATGTCGGTCAGCATCATGCTGCTTTTGCCGCCTGCGATCCACAGCTCTTCTTGCGCCTCGGCCCGGAACGTTTTCAGCTCGCTAAACGATAGTTCCTGCTCCGCCATCAGCACGAGGTCTTTATCGCTCTGCAGCGTGATCCCGTCTTCTTCGCCGATGGTGATGAACAA
>NZ_BSDJ01000063.1 GCF_027925525.1 Paenibacillus tyrphae
TGAAGCTGATCTCCGGCTCCGCTCTGAAAACGTCTCTCTCTCCGGACTCGGACAAATATCTCAGAATGCCGTAGCCGACTCCCTTTTGCGGAATGTGTCGCAGTCCTTCCTTCGTCTGCTTGATCCGCTGTGCGACTTTTTGACCCTTGTCTACCCGCAGCACGACCGGGTATTGGCTCGTAAACCATCCGATTGTGCGCGTAATGTCGATGTCCGGCAAGATGGCCTCCCGACCGTGTCCTTCCAGATTTACCGGCACCTGCTCCATCCTGGTCCATTCGTGGATCGCCATCCCTAACGCCGTCAGCAGCAGATCGTTCACTTCCGTGTTGTATGCCCGGGGCGCCTGCTTCAAGAGCTGCTCCGTTTCCTCTTGCGTCCACTGCACCGTGACCGTTTCGCTATCTCGAAGCAGAGCTTTCTCCTGCGTGTCGTGATCTTTGGGCAGTCGCGCGCTCACGGCTTGCTCCAGCTCCCGTTCAACCTGCCACCAGTACTCCCGTTCGCGTTCCATCGCCGGACCGCCAGCATACTGCGCCAGCTGCTGCGCCCACATCTGGAACGAATCCGTTTTTTGCGGAAGCCGGATCGGCTGTCCCTGCACGGCTTCTTCATAGCCTGCGGAGATATCTTCCAATAAAATCCGCCACGACACCCCGTCCACCGCCAAATGGTGAATAACGATCAGCAGATGGTCGCCGTCCGCGCACCGGAACAACACCAGCTTCATCAGAGGTCCTTCGCTCAGGTCGATGCTTGCTTGAATTTCGCTGGCCTTGGCTTGAACCACCTGGGCAACGTCCGCCCCTACGCGCCTTAGATCGACCAACTCCATGCTGTACAGCTCGCCTTCGCCCACGCCGCGATTCCAGGCTTCATACCCGCTTTCGCCCTTGCGGAACACCATGCGAAGCGCGTCGTGATGCTCCGCGATCTTCTTCATCGTCTTCGCTAGCGCTAGTTCGTCGAAGCCCTGCTCCCGGTGCAGCATAAGCGCTTGGTTAAAGTGATGCGGCTCGGCCTGCTGCCGGTCGAAGAACCAGCGTTGAATCGGCATCAACCCGACCTCGCCTTTTACTTCCCCTTGGTCCGCCGTCCGGCTGATTAGACGGATATGCTGACTCAATGCGGCAACCGTCGGATATTTAAACAGGTCCTTCATCTCCAGCTTGAAGCCGGCCTGGAACAGCCTGGAAGCAACCTGAATCGCTTTGATCGAGTCTCCACCAAAATCAAAGAAATTATCCAGAATCCCGATCGTTTCGACTCCCAGCACATCCTGCCAAACCGAAATTAATGCTTGCTCTGTCGAAGTACGGGGTGCCACATATTCGATTTCGGTGTTGCCCCTTCCCTCCGGAGTGGGTAACGCTTTGCGATCAACCTTTCCGTTTACCGTAAGAGGCATTTGTTTCAATTGAATAAAGTAGGACGGAATCATGTAAGCCGGCAGCGCTTGAGACAGCGACTCTCGAAGCTCTCTCACGGTCAGCTCCCGGTCTGCGACGAAGTACGCGCACAGCTGTTTTGGCCCGGCTTCGTCTTCCCGTGCAACCACTACCGCTTCCAGAACGGAAGCTGTCTTGAGCAGATGCGCTTCCACCTCGCCAAGCTCGATGCGATAGCCGCGGATTTTGACTTGATGATCGATTCGCCCCAAATATTCGATACTGCCATCCGGCAGCCACCTTGCCAAGTCGCCCGTTCGGTACATCCGCTCTCCAGGAACAAACGGATTGTTCACGAACTTCTCCGCCGTCAGCTCCGGACGGTTTAAATAGCCGCGAGCCAGTCCGTCTCCCGCCACGCACAGCTCCCCGGCTACCCCGATCGGTTGCGGCATATTCTCTTCATTAAGAATATAAATCGCCGTATTGCTGATCGGGCTGCCGATCGGGATGGTGACCGCATCCTCCCGGACTTCATTGACGTTGTAGCAGGTTGCGAATACCGTACTCTCCGTCGGGCCGTACACATGCTTGATTTTGCCCGGTCCGAGCTGCATGAACGCTTTCCGCACATGGCTGACCGAGGCTCGTTCGCCGCCGAATAAAATCGTGCGAATATGACGCAAACTGTCTGGACTCAGGTCAATCAAAACGTTAAACAACGCGGTTGTAATAAACATCGTCGAAATCTGCTGCCGTTCGATTAAACGAGCCAGTTTCACAATGTCCAGCACTGTCTCTTTAGGGGCTAAAATGAGCTTTGCGCCATTTAATAAAGCGCCAAAAATATCAAAGGTCGCGCCGTCGAACGCATAGCTGGACAATTGCAGCACGTGGTCCTCCGGCGTAATGTCGATGTAGTTCGTTGCCTTCACGACCCGCACGATGTTACGATGCGTCGTTAAATTTCCTTTGGGCTGACCGGTCGTTCCGGAAGTGTAGATTACGTACGCCAGATCGCCGGAGCCATTAGTCGGTTCCAGATTCGTGCCGTCCGTGCTGTAGGAATTCTCGTTATCCAATGCTATAAATAAACCTCGATCTGGAAGCCGTTCTTGCATACGGCTTTGCCCCACCATCACTTGCGCCCCGGAATCTTCTAGGATGTAGCGGATACGCTCCTCCGGATATTCCGGGTCGATCGGCACATACGCGCCCCCGGCTTTTAAAATCCCCAAGATCCCGACGATCATTTCCAAGGAACGCTCGGCTATGATTCCCACCAAACGATCTGCTTGCACGCCGGCCGTCCTTAACGTGCGAGCCAATCGATTCGCTCTTGCGTTCAGTTCGCGGTACGTTAGGCGCTCGTCTTCGAATACAACGGCAACCTGCTCCGGCCTACGCTCGGCCTGCTCTTCAAACAGCCGGTGGATCGTCTTTTCCCGCGGATAGTCCGTAGCCGTATCGTTAAATGTCTCAACGAGCTTCGCTTTCTCTTCGGTCGTTGCCAGCCCCAGATCGTTCACCCGAATGTCGGGATTGTCTGCTACTTGCTCCATAATATGAACCAGATGTTTCCGGAGCCGATCCATACTTTCCCAGTCGTATGCGACCGCATTGTACCTAAAGCACAGGGTCAGCGCCTCGCCGGGCAGAATAACCAGATTAAAGTCGTAGTTCGTTTGTTCCATCATTTCCACGTTGGCGATTGCCAAAGACGCTTCTTGACTGCGACTCCCCGCTTGCTCCATCTGCTGTTCCACGGGGTAATTCTCGAACACGATAATATGATCGATCAAGTCTTGCTTTTGCTCGGTCAGCGCTTGAATCTCATAGAGCGGATGCGTCTCGTAGGTCCGGGAGGCAATGACCTGCTCCTGATGACTCCTCATCATTTCCGAGAAGACGGCGTCATTGTCGCAACGGATACGCACCGGGATCGTATTGATGAACAAACCGATCATACGTTCGATGCCGGGAATATCAGTCGGCCTGCCCGAAACGACACTTCCGAAAAGCGTATCTCGGGTACCGTTATATTTCTGCAGCACAATTCCCCATACCGTCTGGATCAGCGTATTCATCGTCACTTGGTTCCGTTTCGCTACCTGATGCATCCGCCCCGTCAGTTCTTTGCCAAGAACGTAAGTCAGTTTCTCCGGAACATAACGTTCCATTTGCTGCTCTGATTGACTTTGCGACTTTATTTTCGGCAGCGTCGTTTGTTGATCATATCCCGCCAAATAATTGCTCCAATAACCGGCTGCTTCCTTGCTGTCCTGCCGTTCGACCCATCGAATATACTGGCTGTAAGGCGATACTTCGGCAAGCTCAGGCTGTCTTTTTTCCACCATGGCAAAATAGCTTTCGAACACTTCTTGCGTAATGAGGGACATGCACCACCCATCCATCACGATATGATGGAAGCTCCAAATGCAGCGGTACGATTGCTCCCCCGTACGCAGGATGGACACGCGCATTAGCGCATCTTGGGCCAAATCAAAGCCTCGCGCCTTGTCGCGCTTTGCAAAATCGGCTATATACGCCTCTTGCTCCGCCTCATTCCTCCCGCGCAGGTCTTCGTAGTAATGCTCGCCGCTTCGATATTGGTAGACCACCTGTACCGGTTCGTTTTTCCACCCGCTGTAGAAATTTGTGCGCAGCGCCTCATGCCTTTGCATTAACAGGTTCAAGCTCTTGATGAAAGCTTCGACGTCAAAGCTTCCATGAACATCAAACGTCGCTTGTTCGAAGTACGCGCCCGATTGCGGATCGAGCAGGCTGTGGAACAGCATCCCCTTCTGCATCGGCGTTAACGCGTACACATTGTCGATCCTGCCGATATGTCGGGTTTGGGCGCTTAGCTGCTCCAGTTCCTCGATGCTTAACCCCTTTATCAAAAGGTCGCTTGGAGTCCGCTCCGGCTCCTCTTGGGCTATACAATGTTCGATCACTTCCCGCAAACTCGTCTGAAGCAGTCCGGCCAATCGCTCCACCGTCTCCCTGCGGTACTGTTTCCCGCTATACCGGATCGTCAGCGACAGGGCTCC
Source organism: Paenibacillus tyrphae (assembly GCF_027925525.1). Lineage (GTDB taxonomy): Bacteria > Bacillota > Bacilli > Paenibacillales > NBRC-103111 > Paenibacillus_G > Paenibacillus_G tyrfis_B. The sequence goes on from NZ_BSDJ01000063.1 coordinate 4,442, forward strand.
TTCCGTGATGATCCCGTTCATGTCCAGCGCATAGGTCAGCGCTGCGTTTTCGCTTACGGCCGTGCCGATCGAATACGGGGAAAGCTGGACTCCGCTATGCCGCAAATCCTGATCAAATTGGCCCAAATAGT
>NZ_BSDJ01000064.1 GCF_027925525.1 Paenibacillus tyrphae
CATCCCCCTCAAATCTGTTGCAAGTAAAAGATGGCTTAAGACTTAATAAACCCAACTATCTTAACGGAAGCTATTCTTTCTTCTGCCCGTCATCGGCAATATAGATGACCCCGTTCGCATGCTTCATGCACATGATGTAGGAGTCGCTGGTTAACACGGGCTTACCGTCGATAAGCACGTCGGCTTTCCCGTTCATCCACTCCATGTTCACCTGCGGTTCGCACGGCGTATCCAGCGCTTCGCATACGCCGAAGGTCGCCGGAATATTGACGACGGGCTTGCTGTCCGCGACATTCATGAGCGGCTGCCCCTGAATATATGCGCCATGGCACGTCGGCAGATTGAGCAGATTCGGATTGCTGCCGCATTCGCACTCTAGGATCGCTCCCCTTACGACATAACTGGCTTCCTGCCCCGCCGGCGCTTCAACAGCAGGACCCGCAGGCTTTATGAACGATCTGACACTAGGCATTGGTTTCCCTCCTCAAGGCTTTGCTTTAGTCCTAATCCAACTCCACCGGGGTCAAATGAAGCCCCGTAAACGCTCGTCGGAGCAAGCTTTCCGCGATGTCCAGCCGGACGATCAGCACATCCTCCTGCAAGCCCGCTACGCGAAAAATGCGCTCCCGCCGCACTTTCGGGGCCTCCAGCACCAAGCGTCGGCAAGTCCCGCCGGCGTCCACCTGCGTCTTCCCGGACAAACAATCCAGCTCGCCCGGCTCCATAAACCAGTAAATGTCTTGACGCTGCGTGCTGCGTCCGGTCACGATAGCCGATTGAAACCGCAGCCGGTCGTCGTATTTTTCAAGCAGCGCTTTCAGCCGGTCCGATATGAGCCGGCGCGGATGGTCGATGAAGTCGAGGTAAACCGGCTTGTCCCCGCCCTCTTTTACAAACACGATGTTCCGTTCTTTAATCTCCATATCCCGGCTGACTTGCTCCAGCCTCAAGCCGTCGATGAACCGCTTGTCCTGCTGCAAACGAAAATAGTACATGCCCGTTCTGTCCTCCCCGGCATCGGTCTAGCTCCGAACCTCAACCAACCGCCCCATTTCGTCTTCCTCCATCCAGCGCACCTGCCGCTTCTGTTCCTCGCTAAGCGCGAATTTGGCCGCCTCCTGCAGGATGATCTTGGCTCCCCGCAGATTAGCCCCGCGAAAATCCGCATGCTCCAAGTCCGCAAACATCAGGTTCGCCCCTTGCAGATTCGCTCCGACAAAGCTGACGCCGAAGGTGCCCATGACCTGCCCTTCATGAATAAGCGGCTTACCACCGACGGCTTCCTGAAAATTCGCCCCTTGCAGGTCGCAATGGCTGAAGTTGGCGTCATACAGCACGCTTTGGCTCAGATCGACGTCCCGCATGCGACTAGCGCTGAAATCGACCCCCAAGCAGACACTTTTGTTCAAGCGGCTTCCCGTCAGATTGGAGCCGGTCAGATGGCTGTAAGCCACATCGGCCCCTTCGTACCGGCCGCCGCTCAAATCGAGCTCGCGCCAGTCCTGATAGCGTTGTAGTGTACCATCCTGCTGCTCCAGCGAGGCGCGGATCGCCGCCACATCCTTTTCCTCGCGCACTTCCACCCAGACATCCTCGCTCAGATCGAGGTACTCGCCCGCGCGAATGCGGAACGTATCGGCCCGCTGGATTTGTTGAAACTCCGGCAGCTCCACAATACGCGAAGCGGCCGCCCGAATGAGGCTGACAACATAATGGCCGGCGATAGACACGTCTTCCATCCATGCGCGGTCGCTTTCCAGCGGCAAAATATCGGCACCGTAGCTTTTGCGCGCTTCGTCTATTTTTCTCCGGTATATATCCAAATGATCATAGAGCCATGGCAGCTCGTGCAGCTCCATGCAAGCCGACCGGTCCAAATACCAAGTATCGTCGTACGCTTCCAGACTGCATATGAGCTTTCCTTGTCCAAGCCACGAGCGCAAATAAGAGACGTGGATATAGGCAATCGGACGCTTGTCACCGGCCTCTTGCATCGCATGAATGCGGAGGCAAAGCTTGCGGAACGGCTCAATCCACTCCCGAATGCGGGCTTCGGCCTGTTCCCGGACCTCCGCGCCCAGACGCTTGATCAATGCCTCCTGCTGCGGTGCGACCTCCTGCGACAGCCATCGTTCTAACGGTTCCTGCTGCAATCGTTTCTCCTCCCCGGCGTTTGTCTGCTCGCGCAAGCGTGCGCTTCGTTAGTTGTTATGAACCTGGGTGCCTTTCACGTCGACGCGGTCTTCCAGCACGACGGAGCTGGCTTTGCAGGTCAATTCGATTTTTTCCTGAGCGGAAATCGTTATTTTTTTCGAGGTCATCGTCACTTCCTCGGTCGCTTTCACCGTTACGTTTTTGCTGCTGACAATCGAGATGCCGTCCGCATCGCTGAGCGTGATCGACACGCCGTCGCCCGTTATGAGAATGTGGTCGGGCGCGAGCACGATCATTTTGCCGTTCTTGGTCTTGATCGTCTTGATGCTCGGGTCTTCCATCGGATCGCTTCCGCCGCCTCCTCCCGCCGCACCACCGCCGCCTGCGGCTCCCACCTCGGGCTTCGGCTTCGGCACGGAGCTGATCGCAATCGCGTCCTCTTCCTTGTGCGTCGGAAAATAAATGCGTACATCGTCGCCGTTCTCGGGCATGCAATACCAGCCGGCATTGTCCTCGGAAGCATAGATCGTCGAGTAAGGGAACCAGAACGCTTTGCCTGTGTCCTGCGCCGGATCGATGTTTAAATGCGCTTTGATTTTGTCCTTGGTCACCGCAATGACCTTCCCCTGCAGCGACGCCCCGACGATCGCCATGTTGTACTGCTTCCGCACGCTCAGACCCGGACGCGTGGTCAACAAATACTTATATTTCAGAAGTCCGTCGAGCATGCTCACCCGAACTTCATAGACAACGAGCCGCTGCCGGTCAAACGTCACTTCCATGCCGATCTCGAACACTTGATCGGTTTCCACTTCATAAAAGATACAATCGCTTTCGCTTAACTCCGGTATCAACCCTTGCACCGACTGCTGGTACAGCTCCATCCGTTTATGCACGCGGTAATGATAAGCGTTCACTTCCCCTTTGAAGCCGAGATCCGGCACGCCGAAATGGACCCTGGGGGTATCGAAGGCGACGGCAGGCACTAGCCCGGTGTGGAAATGGGAAGCTAACCGTTTCAGCAGCTCCCAGTCCGTCTCCCGGTACTGCAGAACGACTCGGCCGATCGCTGCGCCGTTCGAGGCTGCATCCATCACGTCCGCTCCGTCATAGTCCTGCACGACCTTGTCCACCAGCTGCGAATAGGCCATTCCCACATCCTGAAACGTGCGGTCCTTGCGCGTCACATCGAACTGATACGACAGTGACACGGCTTCCAGCTCCAACTGGTAAACGTCCCGCACCTGATGGATTTGCATGCTCATAATCATGCCCTGAAACAGGTGGATTTTCCCCCCCTGCTCGGTCTTTTGGGTAACGGCGATATTCGTCCGGGCATGATTCATTTCCATGTAGCTGGCTTTCAGCTCTTCCGGGACGATACCGGTCAAGCGAAGCGTGGCATGCTCGTTGATTTGCTTGACGATCGCCAGCTCCTGGATCGATTCGAATGTAAAAGGCGTCACTTCCAGATCCTGATAAGTCGCATAAGACCGTTCTGCCACCCTTTATTCCTCTCCTTCCCGCTTCGGATTGATTTGCAGAGCGTCCATGATGCCATGGGCGATCGGGCGCCACTGCTCCGTATATTTCTCCATGCAGTTCAAGCCAAAAAAGACGCCTTTTCCATCCAGCTCAATGAAAAAGATGCCGTTATACATAACCCCGTCCAGCACCGGCACGGAAAATTCGTAAAAGCCCATCTTGCGGCCACCGACCTCGCGGACGCCTTCGCCGATCCATTTGGCATTCGGCTGCATCCGCCGGATCATGAAGCTGAGATCCTTGACGAACGTGTCCATTTCGTCGTTCACCATCCGGTTGGCCGTCGGATTGACCGTCAGGTTAATCTCCAGCGTCGGGTCGGTATAGATCAGCTTCGGCCGGCGGTCGGCCGGATATTTGATCCTGGCGTAATCCTCCGGCATAGGCTCGAAGGAATCCGGCACAAACATGAACACTTGCCCGGGCACCACTTCCGTTCTGGAAAATGTGATCGTCTCGTCGCCCAGCGCAAGCTCGCCCGCTTGAATCGCCCGGCTGACGTTCTCTGCCGACAATGCCGCCTTTAGCGCCTCCTGCCGTTCTTCCTGCTCCTGCTTGCCAATCAGCTCAAGCCACTGCTCGTCCATATGCTCCATCGTTCAGCCTGCCTTCCGTTCCGTCTCCATGATACGCGGAATCTTTGATTTTTCTGCAAATTCATTCCAGATTACACTTTTCATTGTATATCGGATAGAACGATTGAGATTTTTAGATATTTTTAGTAATTTTTCCATAAGTGTGTTAATACTCACAATTTTGAGCCGCAGGCGGCAGCCAAAACAAAACAAGCAGCTCATCCTCC
>NZ_BSDJ01000065.1 GCF_027925525.1 Paenibacillus tyrphae
CCCATTGAAATAGACAATCGCATCTGCTTTGCCGTCCCCGTTCACATCTCCTACCATTTGTGTCTGTGAACCGACTCCGTGCCCTTCAACCCATTTTTGATAGGCTTCAAATCCTTTACCATTAGACAGGGATACCCACCATTCCCCATTGAAATAAACAATCGCATCTGCTTTGCCGTCCCCATTCACATCTCCTACCATTTGTGTCTGTGAACCGACTCCGTGCCCTTCAACCCATTTTTTATAAGGATTAAATCCGTTACCGTTGGACAAAGATACCCGCCACTCTCCGTTTGAAAAAATAATGGCATCTGCCCTTTTGTCCCCATTTACGTCTCCTAACATTGGCTTTAATAAACCTTTGGTTATTACATTACCATTGGCATCATATTTAAAAAAGATTATCTGGTTAGAAGCCGTTCGTATGTAACTTAAACGGTTGCTTTGGTCATGAATGTACTTGTATTCTTCACTTGCAAATAAAGTACTTGGGTGAGCTATACTTATCAAAAGAATAAAAACCGAAAAAAATAATCTCATCTTCATCAAATCATTCTCCTAATTTATTTTGCAAGAACGATAACCCAGTGCCGGTCTCCACTAATTACCAGGGACAAAAAAAGCATCTATTACCACAAAATTATCGGTTGACTCCAAGCGTTTATTACCTGAAACAGAAACCTCCATAGTGTGCACTCCATCACCCAAACCGTAAGCTAACGTGTAATCTCTTCTTTCATAACTGCTGTCGTATAAGTCAATATCCGGATAAGGTCGTCCGTCGATTCGAATATTGGCAATTCCCCGATTAGGCCCTGCCACTGCATTCATTTTAACCGCATCCCCTGTAAACTTCAGAACAAGCTTTGATCCCGTTGAATCTGAAGCTAGATTAACTCCGCCTTCACTGAACCAATTTCCGCTTTGAATCACTAAAGCGTTGTCACTTTCGATGCGATTACCTGGCTCTTGCAAGGGCTTCACTTCACCAAAAACTAAAAAAGTATCCACCACCAAATAAGTATCTGTTGACTCCGCCCGTTTGTTACCGGAGACGTTTACTTCCAATACGTGTGAGCCATGATCAAGACCATAAGCAATCCTATAGTCCCTATTCCTAAATTCGGTATCATACAAATCGATGTCCGGATACGGTTGTCCGTCGATACGAATGCCAGCGATCCCCCGGTTCGGTCCCGCTACCGCATTCATTTTAACGGCATCCCCCGTAAACTTCACAACAAGCTTTGATCCCATTGAATTCGAAGATAGATTTATCCCGCCTTCGCTGAACCAATTTCCACTTTGAATTACAAAACCATTGTCACTTTCGATGCGATTGCTTGGTTCGAAACTAAAGAAAGCATGTACGACCAAATAAGTATTCGATGACTCGAGTCTCTTATTCCCGGATACCGTTATTTCTAATGTATGAGGGCCATTTCCAAGACCATAGGCAATCGTATATTCTTTGTTTCTGAATTCGATATCGTACAAGTCAATATCCGAATAAGAATTTCCGTCGATCTGAACATGGGCAATTCCCCGATTAGGCCCTGCCACTGCATTCATTTTAACCGCATCCCCTGTAAACTTCAGAACAAGCTTTGATCCCGTTTCGTTTGAAGCAATATTTATTCCGCCTTCACTAAACCAGTTTCCACTTGGAAGGACGGAACGGTTATCACTCTCAGTCCGAGTACCCGGTTCAATTAGAGACTGTGCTTCGCCCTTAATAAAAAAGATAGCTATGGCAAGAAAAGAGTCCGTTGATTCCGAACGTTTGTTACCTGAAACGGTTACTTCCAGCGTATGGGGGCCTTCCCCAAGACCGTAAGCAATGGTATATACTAAGTTCCTGTACTCCCTATCGTACAAATCAAAATCGAAGTAATGTTTTCCATCAATTCTTATATTGGCAATCCCTCGGTTAGGTCCTACTGCGGCATTCATTTTAACCGCATCCCCCGTAAACTTTAGAACAAGTTTTGACCCTGCCGCGTTTGAAATTACATTAATCCCGCCTTCACTTGACCAGTTCCCGCTTTGGATGACTTTACTATTGTCACTTTCAATACGAATTTCCGGTTCGATTATGGTCTGAGCTTGATCCGAGGTTAAGAAAGCATCTATGACCAGATAAGCTGCTGTTGCTTCTGCTCGTTTGTTACCCGAAACGGTTACTTCCAATATATGAGGACCACTGCCAAGCCCATAAGCAATGATATAATCTTTATTCCTATATTCTGTGTCGAATAAGTCAATATCAGGGTAAGATTGTCCATCGATTCGAATGTTTGCGATCCCTCGGTTAGGACCTGCTACCGCATTCATCTTAACCGAATCTCCCATAAACTCGACCATAAGTTTTGACCCCATGGCGTTAGAGATTAGATTAATTCCGCCTTCGCTGGACCAGTTGCCACTTTGAATCACGAAACTATTGTCGCTCTCGATCCGAGTACTTGGCTCTATCATTGCCTGGGGCTGATCCGAGACGAAGAAAGCGTCTACGACAAGAAAAACTCCAGTTGATTCTGCTCGTTTGTTACCCAAAACGGTTACTTCCAATACATGAGGACCATCGCCAAGTCCATAAGCAATGAGGTAGTCTCTATTCTTATACTCAGTATCATATAAGTCAATATCGGGATAAGATTGTCCATTAATTCGTATGTTGGCAATTCCTCGGTTAGGGCCTGCCGCTGCATTCATTTTGATGGAATCTCCGGTAAATTTCATAACAAGCTTTGAGCCTGTTACACTTGAAGCCAAATTAACTCCACCTTCGTTAAACCAATCCCCACTTTGGATAACAACGCGGTTATCGCTCTCAACCCTATTGCCAGGTTCCATGATTTGCTCCGGTTGGCCGAAGATTAAAAATGCATCCACGACCAAATAAGTACCTGCCGAATCAAAACGTTTATTACCGGAAACGGTAACTTCCAGTGTATGTGAACCACTATCGAGGTTATAAGCTAACCCATAACTTTTATTCGTGTAATTTGTATCGTACATATCAATATCCGGATAAGCTTTCCCATCAATTCGTATGTTAGCAATTCCCCGGTTAGGGCCCGCCACCGCATTCATCTTAATGGCATCCCCTGTAAATTTTACAATAAGTTTAGAACCAGCCGTATTTGAGACTACATTTACCCCCCCTTCATTAAACCAGATTCCGCTTTGTGTTACAGCGCTGCTATCGCTCTCGATCCGGTTTTTCGGCTCGCTTCTTTTTCTACCAAGAGTATTTCCGTTACTATCATATTCATACTCCATTTTCCCTTGTAGCCAGTTGGTATGCTGCAATCTACCGGATGCATCATAATCGTTTTTGATCGAATTGGTTGAAAGAGAAAAATCATCACTTGCCTTAGATGTAGAAGCAGCCTCGGAGATATGAATAGGGAAATAAGCAAAGACTATTAAAAGACTTAAAACAACTCCCCAGCAGCTCCTTTTGATTTTTGAAATCCACATAAGCTTTATCCTCCAACGCTCTCATAATTTTGGTTGTAAAGCAACTGAGTCCCAATAAATAATACCCGAACCGTTATTGTCCGTTCCCATCAGTACGAGCCATACGCGTGCGTATGCTGCATTTGCAGGAGCTTGACCCGTAACGGAAAGGCTCAATAATCCGCCGTCCGTAGTTGTATTCTGGGAAGTCTCGAAATGGGCTCCTGTAAATCGATATTGTTCATCAAGATAATCTACGGTCAGATTTACTTTTGCATTCGACAAGCTCTCTACAAAAATACGACTGCTTGCCGTATACGTCTTTCCTGGCTCTATTTTCGTATCTTGGAATACGTTTATTTGGTTATGCAGTCCCAGACCGGAACCCGTAATCTTCTGCGCACGTTGACCGGAAGACGCATGATGAGCTACAACTTCGTAATCGCCAGCTATTCCTTGGTCTTTGTTGCCTTGCCAGCCATCAGCTAAA
>NZ_BSDJ01000066.1 GCF_027925525.1 Paenibacillus tyrphae
GTTGATCGTACCGGCATGCGTATCGAAAACAACAATGGCTATTGTAACAAGGGATCTTTTGGTTTTCGTTGGCCAGGAAAGTGGGGAGGCCAAATAAACGAATAGATTTGACCGCTCCGCTCCAACGAAAAAAACGATGGCTGATTTTGGGATATTATAGTATTATTATCATGTTAGTTTAATGTTGGGTTTTTGCGTTATTTTTCTTTTGATTTAACAGTGATCGTGTTAGGTTTGCCGACTTATGTGACGGGCGCGTTTTAAAATTGATGGACTTGCGAGATTGGAGCCTGCACATGTCAGGCTCCTTTTTTTAATGCACGCCTTTCACGTTCCAGTATCCGCCGGTTAACGACTCGTTCATGACAGGAAAAGATGCACCGGCCGCCACTTTGCCCAGGTGCTACGATTCGTTAAATTCATACACCTAAAAAACACATTTATCATGTAACCTAATCTTGATACAGCTTGTTGCATGGGGTTACGTCGGAATCAAATCAGACCCGCCAAAAGACCATTCCAGGAGGTGAAGAAACGAAATGAACATCACCGTCGAACAAGTGCTGTCCATTTATCCGTTGTCCGAAGGAAAGCTTGTTGCCGGACAAAGCGGTGCGTCGCGCCTCGTGAAGTCGGTTAAAGTCATGGATACGCCGGATATTGCCGATTGGATCAAGGAAGGCGAGATGGTATTCACGACCGCTTATTGGATGAAAGACGTCCCGGATGATGCTATTCCTTTGCTTCGCAAGTTGAACCAGCGCCGCTCGGCTGCACTCGGAATTAAGATCGGCCGCTCTTGGGACGAAGTGCCCGAGCCGATCCTTGAAGAAGCCAACCGCCTCGATTTCCCTCTGATCAAATTGCCTTACGAATGTTCTTTTTCCGACCATTTGCACGGACTGTTTCATGTCGAAATGCACTACCATACGCAAATTCTTCACACCGTGCTCGAAAAACAAAAAAGGCTGATGCAATTCGCACTTAGGCCGGATCGGATAAACCATTTTTTTCAAAAACTTCTGGCTATCTTAGGGTATCCGATTGCCGTTGTCGGTTCCCGCGGTCAACTCGTATTCAATGCGACGTCTTTCGGAGCTTCGCAGCTGCTGCACGGCTGGCCGTGGGAGAAAGAAGCGCAGTGGGCGTTTGTGGAAGAGAGCCGATGTTTTCGTGTTCCGCTTACGGAACACGAGGAGTGTATTGGCTATATGGTCATTTTTCCGGAGAATCCCGTTCCGGTAAAGGTGGAGGAAGAGTTGTTTCTGCAAACAGCGGAGATCATTTCGTATCATATGGGAGTGATCTTCAATGAGTATCGAAACCACGCGGCGCAAAACGATTTGGGGGTGCTGCTGAGCCGCTATTTGCGGGGGAGCGGTACGATTGAAGCGCTGACGGAAGAAGCGGCCCGGCGGGGCATTCCGCTATTTCAAGGCGCGTATCGGGGGCTGCTCGCCCTGATGTCGCCGGATGCGGGCGGTGTGGAGAAGGACAGGCTGCTGCGGAATATCCTTGAAGAAATGCAGTATCATCCGGAGCTCAAGGAGATGGCCATTATTCATTTTTGCATCCAGGAGGGCTTGTTCTCCGTCATCCTGGCCGATGCCCCCGGGGCCGACGGGAAGCTCCCCGACTTGCTGCGTACGTGTCTGCGCGGGGTGCTGCAGGAGAACTGCGGTGCTCCGCTTCGGATTTGTATCAGCAATAAGAAGAACAGACCGGGTCAACTGCGGGATGCGTACAAAGAATGCTTGGAGACGGCCCGGCTGGCCGACCGGCTCGGCATTCGGGATGCCGTGGTGCAATTCGGGACGGTCGAGCTCGCGTACTTGTTCCAGCATATCCCCAAGGAGCATATGCAGACATACGTCAACGAGGTGCTCGAGATGCTGTTGAAGAAGGACCCGGAATACTCGCAGGAAATGCTGCGTACGTTGGAAACGTTCATTGAGAACGACGGGCAAGTTAACGAGACGGCCAAGCAGCTGCTGATTCACCGCAATACGGCGGCTTACCGGCTGGAGAAGATCGGCGAGCTGCTGGAAGTCGATTACAAAAAAATTAACGATCTGCTTCGTTTGAAGCTGGCGTTTACTTTTAAACAAATGCTGAAGCCGATGTAAATGTTTTGCCACGTCGAAAGGAAGCTATAGGAAAGCTGCCCGACCGGTTCAATCTAATGCCCCGGCCGGATCCGATTCCGGCTGGGCGGTTGCTGTATATGCAGGAACGGGCTTCCAGAGTGTGAAGGAATTACTTGACATATTTTAGCGAGAAGGCTTACAATTTTATCAAGCGCCGCTTGCAGGGCAAGGACGCAGAAGACATCTTCACTGATAAAGGCAAACCTGTTGAAAAGCGGGGACGCAAAGCTCCGGGTCTAAGGCATAAGATATGCGATGACGGCCGAGCCGCCAAAGAGGGATGCAGCTTAAACGTACGCTCCGTTCCGTTTAAGATTGCGGGGCTATTTGTCATGCGCCGCAAGAACAGACGAGAAATATGCGTATTTTCCCGGCAAGGGAAAAAATGGGCATGCAAACGTTTTCCCCTCCTTGGAATTGCAGTATAATACAGTCAACTTTATATACTCTTTCCATTAATATGTACCGGAGGCGTATCATGCGAGTACACGAAATTGTTATTTCCGATGATCTGCGGCCCGAATATTTGCAGCAAATCGTTCAGTATGCCAATCAATACCGTTCTGATATCAAAATCCGTTTCGAGGCGGAGTGTATGCAGCTCGATGCCAAGAGCATCCTCGGGATGATGCTCATTCCGATCCGGCGTGGGACGAGATTGACGATCCAGACGAAAGGCGCCGACGAAGAGGAAGCGATCGAGATGATGAGCTCTATGCTGGAGAACAAGGAGCGTCAAGTATGATCTTGCCGAATAAAGGCATTGGGGCCGGCTCCGACCATGCGGAACGGCTCGTCCGCAGTTATCGCCGGTTGACGGGAAACGAACTGCTTCCGGAACCGGAAAGCGCCGGCAGCATGGCCGAGCGGTTGTTCCTGTCGCCGATTGTCGTGTTGTCCCATGGGACCGAGGACGACCCGGTGTTGAACTACGGCAACCAAGCAGCGCTGCATTTGTGGGAGATGGATTGGGAGATGTTCACCCGTACCCCGTCGAGGTATACGGCGGAAGAGATGGAGCGCACGCAGCGCGAGCGGTTGTTGAAGAAGGTGCAGGAGCAAGGATATGCCGACGATTACACCGGAATCCGCATCTCCCGCAGCGGACGAAGATTTTATATTAAGAAGGCAATGGTTTGGAATATCACCGATGAGGATGGCCGCTATGCAGGGCAAGCCGCCTGCTTCTCCGATTTCGAATATTGTTGACGATCCCCGTCGGTCCGGCGGGGATTTCTTGCGTGCGGGAACCCGTTGTCGTTCATATCGAGTTTATATTTCTGTTGTATTGTATGTCCTAGTGCCTCATCAGACAACCTTGATCTTGTTTTGCTCACGTAAAATAGCAGCATGACGTTTGTTTTTATTTCGCCATCGCAGATAAGCTTGAAGGGCTGAACCCAGATCTTTATGTTCCCTGAAGTCGCTACCTTCCAGTACAAATTTACGAAGTGGTGCGAAGTGGCATTCAATACGATTTAGCCAGGATGCGTAGGTCGGTGTGAAGACCAACTCAACGTTGTTTTCGTCTGCCCAAGCCTTTACTTTCTTATGATGATGTGGT
>NZ_BSDJ01000067.1 GCF_027925525.1 Paenibacillus tyrphae
GGTTGACTTCACCTGAACGGTGGTTTTCTTAGTTTGTTTACGGAAAATACGCCGGCTGCTGCCCGTCGAGCCTCTGTCTCGGTACGTCACTTGGGTCCTTGAGGCTCCCGTACCGCCTTTGCCAGAAGCGACGCGTAATATTCGGCGCCTGCGGCGTTCAAGTGGACGCCGTCGGCAGCGAAGAAGGAAGCCTTGCCTGCGCTTGCGGCATGCCAATCCACAAGCGTCGTATTGGCGAAGCGGCCGGAGGCTTCCTTCAGCATGTCGTTCACCGTTCCTTCCCATGGACGAGGAACGCGTGAATTCACCAGCACGATCTGCTCCGCATCGGCGAGGGAGTGCAGCAGCGATTCCAACTGCTTCTTGGAGAACGCACCGTTCGTGCCCAGCTCGATGATGATCCGGGAGCCGAGCTTTCCTTTCGACCGGAGACGGTCGGCGACCTCCTGCGCCTGGGCCAATTGTCTTCCGACCTTGCCGTCGATGACGATACCGGGCAATTGCTTCTCCAACTGCGCAGCGGTGCCGAGCAGAACCGAATCGCCGATCGCCGTAATCCCTGCCCCCGCTTCTTCTTCAGGAGCGGCTTCCATGGCGACGGGAGGGGCGGTTTCAGCGACGACTTCGGCGGCTTCATCCGTTTTCGGACCCGATGCTTCCGTCACCGTGCCCGTCCCGTTTCCTTGATCCGGCTGGGGTGCTGGTGTCGGCGCTGGCACCGGTGCAGCGATCCCTTCACTCCCCTCGGCCAAGGCATTGGTAACGGTGGGGGGCTGTGGGCTCTCTCCCAGGCAGGAAGCAGAGATGAACAAAATGAGCAGCCCCGACACGACCCAGCGCATGCCCTGCTGCGGGAGCCGTTTCCGGTACCAGCCGAGCAGTTGCGTTCCCCAAGCTTTCATACCTCCCCGACGAATAGGCTCCTCAACGAATTTCCAAGATAAAGCCGCAAGTCCGATGGTAGCGGTCAGCTGCAGGGCGGCGCGCAACAGGCTGATTCCATCGCTGCCGCTTGCCGGACTAGTCAGGACGATAACGGGATAGTGCCACAAATAAATGCCGTACGAGCGTACGCCGAGCCAGCGCAGCGGACGGCAGCCCAGGATGCGTCCGAGCTGGCCGGACGGGTGGGCAAGCGCCGCTACCGTGACTGCCGATGCCAGAGACAACAGCACGAATCCGCCTTGATATAAGAAGGCATCGTACTGGCCGCTTCGGACGATCATCAGCAGAACGGCGAACAGACCAGCCGTCCCGGCCCAATCCACGATCCGCCTGATGCGGACGGATGTGCCGGAGGAGAGCTTTCCGCTCGGCCAGACAACTGCGAGCGCGGCTCCGATCAGCAGGCCGAAGGCTCTGGTGTCGGTTCCGTAATAAATCCGGCTCGGATCGGCGCCGGGCTCGTAAAGCAGCGCCATGGCGGCCGCCGAAGCGGCTGTGCCGAGCAGCATGGCTCCGGCAAGCCAGCCCCGCCGGGGCTGCAAGCGCAGGCCAAGCGCCAACAGCAAGGGCCACAGCAAATAAAATTGCTCCTCCACCGCAAGCGACCAGAAATGGCCGAGCGGGGAAGGGGGGCCGAAACTTTCGAAATAAGACACCTCGCGGTACACCAGCCACCAGTTGCTGACATAGGTGAGCGCCGCCAGGAAGTCTCCCTGAAGCGCAGGCAGCCGGGAGCGGTCGACCAGCCATATCCACGCCGCAACCGCCGAGAGCAGGACCAGCATGGCCGGAAGCAGCCGCCGAAAGCGCCGCAGCCAGAAGCTTTTCAGATTCAGCCGTCCTTCTCTCTGCCATTCGGCGATTAATAAATCCGTAATCAGATAACCGGACAGGACGAAAAATATCCCGACACCGAGCAGCCCGCCGGGTACCCACCCGGGGTGAAGGTGATAAGCGATGACGGCTAGTACGGCCAGAGCCCGCAGGCCGTCGATTCCGGGCATGTACCGGCTTTTTCCTTCGATCGGTGATGGCATCATTTTTCCCTCTTTCGTTAGCTCGTAGGACTTCATCTTATAGCGAAAAGAGGCGGATTTTGTAACAAAAAAGTTACATCTGCGTTGAATCGAACTATTTCCGTTTTCAAAGCGTATTTACTGTGAATACGGGAACCGGAGGATCGTTCATTGAAGGAATATTTGATCTCGGAAGAGCAATCGCGGGCTTTGTTTGAAGAACACTCTCCCTACGTTTACGGGATTGCTCTCATGATGACCAAGTCTGCCATGCTGGCCGACGACATTACGCAGGAAACCTTTTTACGCGCTTACCGGAAATTTCATTTATACGATCCCGCCAAGCCTTTGCGACCGTGGTTGTACCGGATTACGTTAAATATGGTGCGTAACACGCTTCGCAAGCAGCGGTGGCTTACCTTTTTCGGTCAAATGCCAGTTGAAGCCGGGACGGATTCCGTAGAGGATCTGATCCTAAAAAGCGAAAGTGAGCATGAACTATGGCAGGTGGTGAACCGCTTGTCTCCGAAAAGAAGAGAGGTCCTCATTTTGGTTTACTATGTCGGGTTGTCTTTGCAGGAGACCGCTTCCCTGTTGAACATTCGTCTGGAACATGCAAGTCAAGGCTGCATGCGGCGCTTGAGCGGCTAAGGAACGACGATGCGGAGAGCTATCAACTGACGTCGATCAAGGAGGGGCTTAAATGACTTTGCAGACCGATAAGAAGGGATTGGTCCACGGAATCGTCGGAGGCCGTGCAAAGCCGTTTGAAGCAGCTAGGGCCCTCCTTTACGTTTGAGGAGCTGTGGGAGCTTCACAAGCAATCCGTCGGGAAAAGCCAGCCTTCAGCCAGGGGGAGCATGACGCTGCGGAAAAAGGGGATGATCGTAGGGAACGCGGTTATTCTTTGCGCGATTCTGCTTGCGGGGATCGGCCTGTACTCCCCCAGCATAGGCGCTGCTCTGCAGAAAGTATTTTTTATCGTTAAGGCTGAGAAGACTCCCTCTTCAATAAGATAAATCAGCATCACTTGTGTACGAACGAGAACATATGTACTATAATTGTCATAAAATCACCAAAAGAGGTAAGTGCTAACATGTTGCATCATAAAGCTTTCCGCTTTCGCATCTACCCTACGGAGGAGCAAACGACGCTGATCCATCAGATGTTTGGATGCGCTCGCTTTGTCTTTAACCACTTCCTTGCGAGGTGGAACGCCACCTTCCAAGAAACAGGTAGAGGCTTGTCTTACCAGACCTGTGCAACTGGGCTGCCAGCGTTGAAAAAGGAATGGCCTTGGCTCAAGGACGTGGACAGCATTGCTTTGCAAT
>NZ_BSDJ01000068.1 GCF_027925525.1 Paenibacillus tyrphae
AAGCCGGATCGCCATCTGCTGCTGATTGACATGCATCATATCATTTCCGATGGAGTGTCGATGGGAATTCTGACGAAGGAATTTATCCGGCTGTACGAAGGAGACCAGCTGCCGCCGCTGCGGATTCAGTACAAGGATTATGCGGCATGGCAGCAAGGGGAAGTTCACAGCAGACGTTTGCGCAAGCAGGAAGCGTACTGGCTGGAGACGTTCCGCGGGGAGATCCCGGTGCTCGATCTGCCAACGGATTACAAAAGGCCTTCGATCCAAAGCTTTAAGGGGAACACGCTCGAATTTGTGCTGGACAAGCAAATGAGCGAAGGATTGAGACAGTTCGCGGCGCAAACCGGGTCGACCTTGTTCATGGTGCTGCTGGCAGCTTATACGACTTTGCTGTCCAGATACAGCGGACAGGAAGATATCATCGTGGGGACGCCGATCGCCGGAAGACCGCATGCGGACCTGGAACCGATCCTCGGGATGTTTGTGAACACATTGGCCATCCGGAATGTTCCGGCCGGCGAGAAGACATTCCATGACTATGTGCAAGAAGTCAAAGAGAGTGCGCTCAGAGCCTATGAAAATCAGGACTATCCGTTTGAGGAACTGGTCGATAAGCTGGATGTGGCAAGAGACTTGAGCCGCAGTGCTTTGTTTGACACGATGTTTGTCCTGCAAAACACGGAGCAGGAGGAGCTGGACATCGAAGGATTGAAATTCAGCCCGTATCCGAACAAGCATAACGTGTCCAAGTTCGACCTGACCTTTACCGCGATAGAAGACAAGGAAGAAATCGCCTGCAGTCTGGAATACGCAGCTTCCCTGTTCAAGCCGGAAACGGCGGAGCGGATGGCCGGCCATTTCATCCGGTTGGTCGAGGCCATCCTGCACGATCCGCAGACGCCGCTCGCATTTTTGGAGATTATGACCTCCGAAGAGAAAGAGCAAATTTTGACGAGATCGAACAGCACAGCCGCAGATTACCCCCGGGAGCAGACGATTCATCAGTTGTTTGAGGAGCAGGCGGAGCGGACGCCTGAGCAGGTGGCGGTCATTTGCGGGCAAACGAGCATGACATACCGGGAGCTAAACGCCAAATCGAACCAACTGGCCCGGGTATTGCGGACCAAAGGCGTTCAGCCGGACCGTTTGGTCGGGCTTATGGCCGGGCACTCCGCAGAGACGTTGATTGCTATGCTCGGGATCTTGAAAGCCGGAGGCGCTTATTTGCCGATAGATCCCTCGTATCCGGAAGAACGGATCGCGTTCCTACTTGAAGACAGCGGCACGCATTTGTTGTTAACGGATCAAGGCTTGACGGAAGGGATCTCCTTTATAGGGGAAACGCTGGATTTGAAGGACCCGACATTGTACGACGCCGAAGCGGAAAATGTAGAGGAAGCCTGCAGTTCCGACGATTTGGCCTATGTGATCTATACTTCGGGCTCCACAGGAAAACCGAAAGGAGTTATGGTCACCCACAAGGGAGCGGTGAATTACCTGTGGTGGGCTAAACAGGCGTATGTGGGAGAGGATCGGCTGGATTTTGCCTTATATTCCTCCATATCGTTCGATTTGACGGTGACTTCCATTTATGTGCCGCTTATCTCGGGCAGCAGCGTGATCGTATACGATGTGGAAGATAAGAGCCAGGCAATTTCCAGGATTATTAAGGATGATCGCGCGGGAGTCCTGAAACTGACGCCGACGCATTTGCGATTGCTGCTGGAGGATGGGGAGCATACGGGTACGAAGCTGAAGCGTATGATCGTTGGAGGCGAAGCGTTGGATGCCAATCTGGCGCAGCGCGTGTCGGAGCGATACGAACGCCGGATCGAAATTTTCAACGAGTACGGTCCGACGGAAACGGTAGTTGGGTGCATGATCTACTTATTTGATCCTGACAAAGATACGCAGGGGTCCGTATCCATTGGAGTGCCGGCGGATAACGTGCAGATCTATGTATTGGATGCGCGGCTGCAGCCGGTCCCGGTAGGCGTAACAGGCGAAATTTATATTTCCGGGGACGGAGTTGCCAGAGGGTATTGGAGACGTCCGGAGCTGACGGCGGAGAAGTTTATCGACAATCCGTTCGTTCCGGGGGCGCGGATGTATCGAACAGGCGACTTGGCAAGGTGGCTGCCGGATGGCAACATCGAATACTTGGGACGAATCGACCATCAGGTCAAAATCCGCGGTCACCGCATTGAACTCGGCGAGGTGGAAGCGCATCTGCTCAAGGCAGCTTCCGTTCTGGAAGCCGTCGTGATTGCGCGGGAAGACGAGGCCGGGCAAAAACAGCTATGCGCATACTATGTCGCGGACCGGGAGCTGCCGGCGGGCGAGCTAAGAAGAGCGCTGTCGCGGGAAATGCCGGGTTATATGGTTCCTTCGTATTTTGTACAGCTTGCGCAGCTGCCGCTGACGCCCAACGGGAAGATCGACCACCGGGCCTTACCGGCTCCGGAGCGAAGGACGCAAACCGGGATCGACTACGTCGCGGCCCGCACCCCAATGGAAGAGCAGCTGGAACAAATCTGGAAAAAGGTGCTCGGACTTCCGAAGGTTGGCGTCAAAGACAATTTCTTTGAAATCGGTGGACATTCGCTGCGTGCAACAACGCTGGTGGCCCACCTGCACAAAGAGCTGGATATCGAGATGCCGCTGAGGGAAGTGTTCCAGCATCCGACGATTGAGCAAATGGCGGAAGCGGTCGCGGGCCGGGAGCAGAGCGCCTATGCGTCTATCCCGATTCTGAAGCAGAGCGCGTATTATCCGGTCTCTTCCGCGCAAAAGCGGCTGTACATTTTGAGCCAACTCGAAGGCGGGGAGCTCAGCTACAACATGCCGGGCGCTATGACGGTCGAAGGGGCGCTGGACTGGAAGCGGCTGGAGGAGGCGTTCAGGAAGCTGATCGCA
>NZ_BSDJ01000069.1 GCF_027925525.1 Paenibacillus tyrphae
GTGCTGCCGGGCGAATCGTTAGGGATACGCTTCAGATACAACGCGCTTGTTTATGACCAGGCGTGCGTGGAACGGATTCAGGGTCATTTGCTCCATGTAATGGAACAAATTGCGGATAATCCGGACATTCGGGTGAACGAGCTGGAGCTGGCGACGGCGGAGGAGCAAGCGCAGCTTGTGGGGCCGTTTAACGATACTTGGGCGGCCTATCCGCGGGAGAAGACTATCCACGGGTTATTTGAAGAGCAGGCGGAGTGTGTGCCGGGGCAGGTAGCGGTTGTGTTCGAAGACGAGCGGCTGACATACCACGAGCTGAACGAGAAGGCGAACCGGCTGGCGCGAATGCTGCGTGCGGAAGGGGTGCAACCGGATCAACCGGTCGCCATCATGGCCGAACGTTCCCTGGACATGATCGTCGGGATCTTGGCGATCTTGAAAGCCGGAGGCGCAACCGTGCCGATCGATCCGGAGTATCCGGAGGAGCGCATCCGCTATATGCTGGAGGATTCGGGCGTCAGGCTGTTACTAACGCAGAATCATTTGCGGGAGCGCGCATCTTTTGCAGGGAAGCTGCTGGAACTGAACGATCCGGAAATCTACGGCGCAGACGGCTCGAATTTGGAGCGGAACAATGGCTCCAGCGATCTGGCCTACGTGATCTACACCTCGGGAACAACCGGCAAGCCCAAAGGAAATTTAACGACGCACCGCAACATCGTGCAGCTCGTTCAAGCGACCAACTACATCGACATTACGCCGAAGGACAACGTGCTGCAATTATCCAGCTACGCCTTCGACGGCTCGATCTTTGATATTTTCGGTGCCTTATTAAATGGCGCGAAGCTTACTCTGATTCCTAAGGAGACCATGCTGGATATCGGAAAACTGGCAGGTTTAATTGAACGGCAGCGGATTTCGGTCATGCTTATTACTACCGCCTTCTTTAACGTTCTGATTGACCTGAATCCCGATTGTCTGCGTCATATTCGCACGATTTTATTCGGTGGGGAACGAGTCTCCGTCAGCCATGTCCGGAAAGCGTTCAAGCATCTCGGACCGGGCAAAATCAAACATATGTACGGCCCTTCGGAGAACACGGTATACGCTACCTTCTACGATGTAAATGAAGTCGGCGAAGATGCGGTAACCATCCCGATCGGAAGGCCGATCAGCAATACGTCGATCTACATCCTCGATGAAGCGAACGGCCTGCAGCCGATCGGAGTAGCCGGCGAGTTGTGCGTATCGGGAGAAGGATTGGCCCGCGGTTACTTAAATCGTCCGGAGCTGACGGCGGAGAGATTTATCGACAATCCGTTCGTTCCGGGGGCGCGGATGTATCGAACAGGCGACTTGGCAAGGTGGCTGCCGGATGGCAACATCGAATACTTGGGACGAATCGACCATCAGGTGAAAATCCGCGGTCACCGCATTGAACTCGGCGAGGTGGAAGCGCATCTGCTCAAGGCAGCTTCCGTTCTGGAAGCCGTCGTGATTACGCGGGAAGACGAGGTCGGGCAAAAACAGCTATGCGCATACTATGTCGCGGACCAGGAGCTGCCGGCGGGCGAGCTAAGAAGAGCGCTGTCGCGGGAAATGCCGGGTTATATGGTTCCTTCGTATTTTGTACAGCTTGCGCAGATGCCGCTGACGCCCAACGGGAAAATCGACCACCGGGCCTTGCCTGCTCCGGAGGGAAGGATGCAAACCGGGATCGACTACGTCGCGGCCCGCACTCCAATGGAAGAGCAGCTGGCACAAATCTGGAAAAAGGTGCTCGGACTTCCGAAGGTTGGCGTCAAAGACAACTTCTTTGAGATCGGTGGACATTCGCTGCGTGCAACAACGCTGGTTGCCCACCTGCACAAAGAGCTGGATATCGAGATGCCGCTGAGGGAAGTGTTCCAGTATCCGACGATTGAGCAAATGGCGGAAGCGGTCGCGGGCCGGGAGCAGAGCGCCTATGCGTCTATCCCGATTCTGAAGCAGAGCGCATATTATCCAGTCTCTTCCGCGCAAAAGCGGCTGTACATTTTGAGCCAGCTCGAAGGCGGGGAGCTCAGCTACAACATGCCGGGGGCGATGACGGTCGAAGGGGCGCTGGACCGGAAGCGGCTGGAGGAGGCGTTCAGGAAGCTGATCGCG
>NZ_BSDJ01000070.1 GCF_027925525.1 Paenibacillus tyrphae
TGTGCCGATCGGCAAGGCGTGGCTGAACGCCCGGTTCTACATTGTGGATGCTCACCTGAACCCGGTACCGGTAGGTGTGCTGGGCGAGCTGTGCATTGGCGGTGTGGGCGTGGCCCGGGGGTATTTGAACCGACCGGAGCTGAACGAAGAGAAGTTTGTCGACAGCCCGTTCGTGCCGGGAGAGCGGCTGTACCGCACGGGTGACCTGGCGCGCTGGATGGAAGACGGGAACGTGGATTTCATCGGCCGGATCGACAACCAGGCGAAAATCCGTGGGTACCGGATCGAGATCGGCGAGGTCGAAACGCAGCTGCTGAAAGTGGACAAGGTACGGGAAGCGGTCGTCGTCATCCGGGAGGATGGCAACGGACAGAAGGCGCTGTGCGCGTACTTCACGGCAGAGGAGGAACTGCAAGCCAGCGGTCTGCGAAGCGCGATGTCGCAGGAGCTGCCGGGGTACATGATTCCGTCGTACTTCGTGCAGCTGGAGCGGCTGCCGCTGACGCCGAACGGGAAGATCGACCGCAAGGCGCTCCCTGCGCCGGAAGGGGGCGCGAGCGGATCGGAGTATACCGCGCCGCGGACACCGCTGGAAGCGAAGCTTGTTCGCATCTGGCAGGAAGTGCTGGCAGTTGCAACCGTCGGCGTGAAGGACAACTTCTTTGATCTGGGAGGACACTCCTTGCGGGCAACGACGCTTGTCAGCAAGATTCACAAGGAGTTGAACGTGGATCTGCCGCTGCGGGACGTGTTCCGCTACTCTACGGTTGAAGAGATGGCCCAAGCGATTGCGCGAATGGAAGAGGGGGCGTTTTCGGCCATACCGGTGGCGGAGGAAAGAGAGCACTACCCGCTATCTTCCGCACAGAAGCGGCTCTTCATCCTGCACCAGCTGGAAGGGGCGGAACAAAGCTACAATATGCCGGGAGCGATGCTGCTCGAAGGGGCGTTGGACCGGACACGGTTCGAAGAGGCGTTCCGCGAGTTGATCGCGCGCCACGAGACGCTGCGCACCGGCTTTGAGATGGTGAATGGCGAGGCCGTGCAGCGGATTTACTCGCAAGTGGATTTTGCCGTGGAGTATGTGCAAGCGAGCGAGGAAGCCGCCGGAGAAGCGGTACAGGACTTCGTACGCACGTTCGATCTGGCGAAGCCGCCGCTGCTGCGGGTAGGTCTGGTCGAGCTGGCGGCAGAACGCTATATTCTGATGTTCGACATGCATCACATTATCTCCGACGGCGTCTCGATGGAGGTCCTGGTCGAAGAGTTTGTCCGCTTGTACGACGGAGAAGAGCTGGAGCCGCTGCGCATTCAGTACAAGGATTATGCGGCGTGGCAGCAGTCCGATGCGCAGCAGGAGCAGCTCAAGCGGCAGGAAGCATACTGGCTGGATCAGTTCCAAGGGGAGCTGCCGGTGCTGGAAATGCCGACGGATTATGCGCGTCCGGCCGTGCAGAGTTATGAAGGACATACGCTTCACTTCTTCATGGATGCGCAGAAGAGCGAAAGCCTGAAGCGGCTCGCAGCCGAAAGCGGCGCGACGCTGTACATGGTGCTGCTTGCAGCGTATACGATTGTGCTGCATAAATATACGGGTCAGCAAGACGTGGTTGTAGGGACGCCGATTGCGGGAAGGAATCATAGCGATGTGCAGCCGCTGATCGGGATGTTTATCAATACGCTGGCGATCCGCAGCTATCCGGCCGGAGAGAAAACGTTCCTGGGGTATCTGGAAGAAGTGAAGGAAACGATGTTCGGAGCTTACGAGCATCAGAACTATCCGTTCGAAGAGCTGGTGGACAAAGTGCAGGTTGCCCGCGATTTAAGCCGGAATCCGCTCTTTGACACGATGTTTACCTTGCAGAACACGGAAAGCAAAGACTTTGAGCTTGAAGGGCTCCGATTGGCTCCGTATCCGAGCGAATATGGGATGGCGAAGTTTGATCTGAGTTTGGATGTGATAGAAGACAATGACGGTCTGGAGTATGTCCTTGAATATGCAACTGCCTTGTACAAGAGGGAGACGGTCGAACGACTGGCCAAGCATTTC
>NZ_BSDJ01000071.1 GCF_027925525.1 Paenibacillus tyrphae
CACCGAACGGTCGGCTAAAATGCCGACGATCGACTCTCTGCCAATGCCGCCCTCGCGCAGCGTGCTGGCGAGCCGGTTCGCCCGCTCGTTCAGCTCCCCGTATGACAACTGCTTGTCCTCGTACATGACCGCCGTCGCTTCCGGAGTGCGTGCTGCCTGCTCTTCGAACAGCCGGTGGAACGTTTTCTCCGGCGGCAATTCAGGTATCGCCGGGTTGAACGCATGCTGAATTTGTTCTTTCTCTTCCGCAGTCAGCAGGCCAAGCGCCGCAATTTTCGCCCCCGGATCGTTCACGATCGCTTCGAGCAATTGTTCGAAGTGCTTCGCCAGCCGCTCTACCGTCTCCCTTTTATACAAGGCGGTCGCATACTCAAGGATGTATTCCAGACCGCCGCCGATTTCCGTCACGTCCAAGCTCAGGTCAAATTTGGATACGATTTCCTCGCTCGGATATGGAGTCAATTGAAGCCCCGGAAGTCGGATTTCCTTGTTTTCCGTGTTTTGCAGAGTAAACATCGTGTCAAAGAGCGGATTGCGGCTTAAATCGCGGGCAACCTGCACTTTGTCGACCAGCTCTTCAAACGGATAGTTCTGGTGCTCGTAAGCGCCCAAGGTCGTTTCCTTGACCTCTTTCAAATAGTCTAGGAACGTCTTCTCCCCGGAAGGATAGCTGCGGATCACCAGCGTATTGACGAACATCCCGATCAGCGGCTGCACATCGCCATGGTTTCTTCCTGCAATCGGCGTTCCTACAATCAGGTCCTGCTGGCCCGTATATTTATGCAGCAGGATCGTATACGCCGCAAGCAGCACCATGTACAGCGTCGCTCCGCTTTCGGCCGCGAGCCGTTTCAGGCCTTCGCTCTTCTGGTTATCTATGAAAAATTGAAGCGCATGCCCTTCGTAGCTCTGCATAGCCGGACGCGCATAATCCGTCGGCATTTCCAGCACCGGCAGTTCCCCTTGGAACTGATCCAGCCAGTATGCTTCCTGCCGCTTTAACTGCTCCTGCTGTGCTTCGGACTGCTGCCATGCCGCATAATCCTTGTACTGAATGCGCAGCGGCTCCAGCTCTTCTTCGCTGTACAAGCGGACAAACTCTTCGATAAGGACGTCCATCGAGACGCCGTCGGAAACGATGTGATGCATGTCGAACATCAGGATATGCCGTTCTTTCGCCAGCTCAACCAGCCCTACCCGCAGTAGCGGCGGCTTCACCAGATCGAATGCGCGGACGAATTGCCGTACGACCTCTCCCGCTTCCTCTTCGCTCGCCTGCACATGCTCCACGGCAAAATCCGCTTGCGGGTAAACCCGCTGTACCGCTTCACCGTTCGCCATTTCAAAACCGGTGCGCAGCGTCTCGTGACGCGCGATCAGCCCGCGGAACGCCTCTTCGAACCGCTGCCGATCCAACGCCCCTACAAGCAGCATCGCTCCCGGCATGTTATAGCTTAACTCCGCCCCTTCCAGCTGATTCAGGATGAAGAGCCGTTTCTGCGCAGACGACAACGGATAATAGTCTCTTTCCTCAATCACCGGTATGGACGAATACGATCCTTCTTCCATCCGGGCAATCGCTTGGGCCATGTCTTCAACCGTGGAGCAGGTAAACACATCCCGCAGCGGGAAATCGACATTCAGCTCCTTGTAAATCTTGCTGACGAGCGTCGTTGCCCGCAGGGAGTGTCCGCCGAGATCGAAGAAGTTATCCTTCACGCCGGCGGTTGCAACCCCCAGCACTTCCTGCCATATGCGGACCAGCTTCGCTTCCAACGGAGTGCGTGGCGCGGTATATTCCGATCCGCTCGCGCCTCCTTCCGGCGCCGGCAGCGCCTTGCGGTCGATCTTCCCGTTCGGCGTCAGCGGCAAACGCTCCAGCTGCACGAAGTACGACGGAATCATGTACCCTGGCAGCTCCTGCGACATCGCGCTTCGCAGCCCGCTGGCTTGCAGTTCTTCCTCCGCCGTGTAGTACGCGCACAGCGCCTTCTGC
>NZ_BSDJ01000072.1 GCF_027925525.1 Paenibacillus tyrphae
GCGTGCCCAGAGGCACGCATCTTCTAGCCGGTGAAAGTCCGGCCGTGGGAGGGGCCAAGCCCCCGCGTAGCTAGGATACTTGCGTATGGCGAAATCTGTGCGCAAAAGCGTATCGACAAAAGTACCTGTCGGAGACAGGGCAAGCAACATGCCAGGCCGTAACATAAAGTGAATCCTGCCGCGTCGTCAAAAAGGCCTCGCAAGGGGGAAAAGAGGAAGCCGAGTCCTGTGTACATGGACGAAGGCCAAGGAAGCTATCTGGAACTTGGAGCGGTAGCGAAGAATCCTCCGGCGTAAGGGGATCGGCATGGTATGAAAGAAGATGCAGTGAACTGGGGAGACCCTCCCCTGCACGGAAAAAAAAAAGTTTTTTTTTTTTTGAAACCGTAAAGAGATGCTTTATAAGCCCGAAAGGTGAAGTAGTGATCTGCAGGAAGGGAGTCCGAGGGGCTCATAGTACCGAAGAGCGCAGGACAACACAACCTGCGGGAGGGAAGGAGCCCTGCTTTGTTCACGTTTCTTAAGGAGGTACGAGTCAGTGAATGCCAAAAGGCTAACGACACCAAAGGAAAACGTTCAAGAACTCCAAGAGAAGCTAGGTCATGCGGCCAAGGAAAGCAAGAAGCGCAGGTTTCACGCCCTGTATGACAAGGTCTATCGACCAGACATCCTGTGGGAGGCATGGCGAAGGGTGCGAGCCAATAAAGGGTCGGCTGGAATCGACGGGGAGACGCTTGCGGACATCGAAAAGCAAGGGGAGCATCTCTTCTTGTATGAATGTCATCGAATTCTCAAAGAAGGCAAGTATCATCCTCAGGCAGTAAGACGGCAATACATTCCAAAGAAGGATGGAAAGCAAAGGCCGCTAGGCATTCCCACCATTCGAGACCGCGTCATACAGATGGCGACGAAAATGGTGATGGAACCGATCTTTGAAGCGGATTTTCAAGAATCCTCATTTGGATTCAGGCCGAAACGAAGCGCTAAACAGGCGCTGGACCGTATCCGAAAAGCATGCAACCGCAAAGGCAATTGGGTGGTCGACGTCGACATCCAAGGTTACTTCGACAACATCAATCAAGAGAAGCTGATGAAACTGGTGGAAATGCGGATCAGTGACCGGCGGATCTTGAAACTGGTACGGAAGTGGCTGAATGCAGGAGTCATGGAGGAAGGAACGGTTCGACGTTCGGATCTGGGAACGCCACAAGGGGGAGTCATCTCTCCGCTGCTCGCGAACATCTATCTGAACTACTTCGATGTCCTATGGGATCGGCATGGTAGCGGATGTGGGGAACTTACGCGTTATGCGGATGACCTCGTGGTCGTGTGTAAGACGAAGAAAGAAGCAGAGCGGGCATATGAACTCATTCGTGCCATGATGGATCGTCTTGAACTGACGCTACACCCGACCAAAACACGCATCGTCGGATTATGGACAGGAGAAGAAGGCTTTGATTTTCTCGGCATGCACCATCGCAAAACGAAAGCGGAGACTTCTCAAGGGAAAGTGTATTATACCACCCAGCAGTGGTTAGCCCGGAAGGCGGAAGAACGCATCCGGGAGGTCGTGAAAGAACGTCTGGCCCCGCCGAACATGAGGCATAAATCGTTTCTCGAACACGTGCAATGGCTGAATCCAAAGATTCAGGGGTGGAGGAACTATTACTACACGGCTTACAGCCAGTTAAAGCTGGCCAAGTTGGACTGGTACATTCTGCAAAGGCTCGCAAGATGGTATGCCAAGAAGAGGCAACGCGCAAGGTGGATGAGTTCGCTACAAGAAGTGAGATTCCTAGCCAGTCAATATGGACTTAAAACGCTCTTGTAATCTGCACGCACATGAATGACGAACATCGGAAAGCCGTATGAGGGAAAACCTCACGTACGGTTTGATGAGGAGGGGCTGAATATCTTCAGCCCTTTACTCTAGT
>NZ_BSDJ01000073.1 GCF_027925525.1 Paenibacillus tyrphae
GGTGTACGCCCAGCATGGGCGTCATCTCTAGGGTGAAAGTCCCGAACGGGGGCTGGCGAACGCCTACCGTTAGCCAAGAGCAAGGGTGTCTGCCGCGAGGCAGAATCTGAAGGAAGCTGGAGGCAAATGCACGAGCCAAGGTACACGAACTCAATTTGAGGCGGGATTAGTCGGATGAGTCACCACCACATGACGAAATCCAAAGTCGCCAAGGGCTAATATCGTAAACTTGAGTGGTTGCGGGCAGAAAGATGACGTTCTTATCTGGGGAGACCTGCGGAATACGCGAAGTAACTTCGTAACCGCGGCTGAGAAGTCGCGCTGAATCCGCAGGAGTCAGCAGAGGCCATAGTACGGGAGTAAGGGACGCCGGAAACCGGAAGGGCTGAACTTAAAGGAGAGAAGAAACCGATGCGTTCGTGCGAAGAGCAACGACAGCAGCCAACTTCATATGAAGGCTCACGGCAAAGAGCAGTGGTGAAGCCGCAAGGGTATGCCGGAGCGCCGAGTTCTTCGTCGGCACAACTCGCCCCTTCTTCTCGCGAAGGACATAACGACTTGCTAGAAAGAATACTCGAAGGAAACAACCTTCGACTCGCGTTCGAGCGAGTGAGACAGAACGGCGGAGCTCCCGGCGTCGACGGAGTGACAGTAGATGAGCTACAAGCGCACTTATGGGAACGCTGGGAAACCGTGAAAACGGAACTTCAAGAGGGCACCTACAGACCAACGCCTGTCAAACGAGTGGAAATACCCAAACCCGGAGGCGGGGTTCGGCTGTTAGGAATTCCAACCGTAATGGATCGCTTCATCCAGCAAGCCCTCATGCAAGCGATGACACCGATCTTCGATCCACATTTCTCACCGAACAGCTTCGGCTTCCGTCCAGGGAAACGAGCCCACGATGCCGTAAAGCAAGCGAAATCCCACATTCAAGAAGGCTACCGCTGGGTCGTGGACATGGACTTGGAGAAATTCTTTGATCGAGTCAACCACGATATTCTCATGGCAAGAGTAGCGAGGAAAGTGTCGGACAAACGTGTCCTAAAGCTTATTCGAGCATACCTAAATGCCGGTGTCATGGTAGACGGAATGAAACAGGAGACAGCAGAGGGAACCCCTCAAGGAGGCCCCCTAAGCCCACTCCTGGCAAACATTCTGTTAGATGACTTGGACAAAGAATTGACCAGACGAGGGTTGGGATTCGTCCGCTACGCGGATGACTGTAACATCTTCGTGGGAAGCAAGCGTGCGGGAGAACGGGTAATGGAGTCTGTGATTCGCTTCGTAGAGGGGAAGCTTAGACTGAAAGTGAATAGGGACAAAAGTACGGTAGACCGCCCTTGGAATCGGAAGTTTCTTGGCTTTAGCTTCGTAAGAAACCGAGAAACAACCATTCGAATTGCTCCCAAGAAACTGGAACAACTCAAAGAACGCGTACGTGAGATCACCTCGAGAACGAGAGGAATCTCTATGGAGCACCGCATTAAGGAGCTTAACCGCTACCTAATGGGGTGGATTGGCTATTTTCGCCTGGCATCCGTAAAGACACATTGCGAACGGTTGGACGAATGGATTCGTCGAAGACTTCGAATGTGTCTGTGGAAGCAATGGAAGTTGCCGAAATCCCGGCTCCGAAACCTACGCGCTCTAGGGGTTCCTGAATGGGCGGCTAGGATGATGGCAAATTCCCGACGAGGATGCTGGGAAATGTCCCGCAACATAAATAACACCCTTAATCGCTCCTACTGGAACAACCAAGGGCTAATGAGTCTAACTTCTCGCTATCTTGAAATTCGTTAACCTTTAGGAACCGCCGTATGCGGACCCGCATGTACGGTGGTGTGAGAGGTCGAGGGCTAGGCGCCCTCCCCTACTCGATT
>NZ_BSDJ01000074.1 GCF_027925525.1 Paenibacillus tyrphae
CTTCCACCCCGAACCTATCAACCTCGTCGTCTACAAGGGGTCTTACATACTGGGAAATCTCATCTTGAGGGGGGCTTCACGCTTAGATGCTTTCAGCGCTTATCCCTTCCGTACTTGGCTATCCAGCCGTGCTCCTGGCGGAACAACTGGTACACCAGCGGTACGTCCATCCCGGTCCTCTCGTACTAAGGACAGCTCCTCTCAAATTTCCTACGCCCGCGACAGATAGGGACCGAACTGTCTCACGACGTTCTGAACCCAGCTCGCGTACCGCTTTAATGGGCGAACAGCCCAACCCTTGGGACCTACTTCAGCCCCAGGATGCGATGAGCCGACATCGAGGTGCCAAACCTCCCCGTCGATGTGGACTCTTGGGGGAGATAAGCCTGTTATCCCCAGGGTAGCTTTTATCCGTTGAGCGATGGCCCTTCCATTCGGTACCACCGGATCACTAAGCCCGACTTTCGTCCCTGCTCGACCTGTTTGTCTCGCAGTCAAGCTCCCTTATGCCTTTGCACTCTTCGAATGATTTCCAACCATTCTGAGGGAACCTTGGGGCGCCTCCGTTACACTTTAGGAGGCGACCGCCCCAGTCAAACTGCCCACCTGACACTGTCCTCGTACCGGATCACGGTACCAAGTTAGAACTCCGATACGATCAGGGTGGTATCCCAACGTCGCCTCCACACAAGCTGGCGCTCATGCTTCTTAGGCTCCCACCTATCCTGTACAGATCGTACCAAAGTCCAATATCAAGCTGCAGTAAAGCTCCATGGGGTCTTTCCGTCTTGTCGCGGGTAACCTGCATCTTCACAGGTATTAAAATTTCACCGGATCTCTCGTTGAGACAGCGCCCAAGTCGTTACGCCATTCGTGCGGGTCAGAATTTACCTGACAAGGAATTTCGCTACCTTAGGACCGTTATAGTTACGGCCGCCGTTTACTGGGGCTTCGGTTCACAGCTTCGGATTGCTCCTAACCGCTCCCCTTAACCTTCCAGCACCGGGCAGGCGTCAGCCCGTATACTTCGCCTTGCGGCTTCGCACAGACCTGTGTTTTTGCTAAACAGTCGCTTGGGCCTTTTCACTGCGGCCCCCTCGGGCTATTCACCCTACCGAGGCACCCCTTCTCCCGAAGTTACGGGGTCATTTTGCCGAGTTCCTTAACGAGAGTTCTTCCGCGCGCCTTAGCATGCTCTGCTCGCCTACCTGTGTCGGTTTGCGGTACGGGCACCTTCTCCCTGGCTAGAGGCTTTTCTTGGCAGCTTGAACTCATGACCTTCGGTACTGTAATTTTCCCTCCCCATC
Organism: Paenibacillus tyrphae; assembly: GCF_027925525.1. GTDB lineage: Bacteria > Bacillota > Bacilli > Paenibacillales > NBRC-103111 > Paenibacillus_G > Paenibacillus_G tyrfis_B. The sequence continues at coordinate 1,308 of NZ_BSDJ01000074.1, forward strand.
ACAGCCCAGCCTTAACGGTATGCGGATTTGCCTGCATACCAGCCTCACTGCTTGGACGAGCATCCATCAGCTCGCGTCACTATCCTTCTGCGTCACCCCATCGCTCATAACGGTTCACGGTGGTACAGGAATTTCAACCTGTTGTCCTTCGACTACGCCTTTCGGCCTCGCCTTAGGTCCCGACTTACCCTGAGCGGACGAACCTTCCTCAGGAACCCTTAGGCTTACGGCGGATCAGATTCTCACTGATCTTTTCGTTACTCATACCGGCATTCTCACTTGTATGCAGTCCACCAGTCCTCACGATCCAGCTTCTACCCGCATACAACGCTCCCCTACTGCCC
>NZ_BSDJ01000075.1 GCF_027925525.1 Paenibacillus tyrphae
AGCTCCCAGCACGGAGCCGACGGAAGTCAAGGTCCCCGCGGTAATGGTAGCGCCGAGCACGCTGGTGATGGTACCGTTAAGCAGGTTGTTGATCGTTCCGCCCAGCAGCGTGGTGCTGACCGTGCCGCCGAGAATCGTCGTGCTGACGGTCCCGCCGAGAATGGTGGCACTGATTGTGCCTGCTGTAATGGTGGCGCCCAGCACGGAGCCGACAGTAGTCAAGGTCCCCGCGGTGATGGTAGCGCCGAGCACGCTGGTGATGGTGCCGTTAAGTAGGTTGGTGATCGTTCCACCCAGCAGCGTGGTACTGACTGTACCTCCGAGGATCGTGGCACTGACTGAACCGCCGAGAATGGTAGCGCTGATCGAGCCTGCTGTAATGGTAGCTCCCAGCACGGAGCCGACGGAAGTCAAGGTCCCCGCGGTGATGGTAGCGCCGAGCACGCTGGTGATGGTGCCGTTGAGCAGGTTGTTGATCGTTCCGCCCAGTATCGTGGTACTGACTGTACCCCCGAGGATCGTGGCACTGACTGAGCCGCCAAGGATCGTGGCACTGACGGTACCAGCGAGAATGGTGGCGCTGATCGTGCCTGCTGTAAGGGTGGCTCCCAACACAGAGCCGACGGAAGTCAAGGTCCCCGCGGTAATAGTGGCCCCGAGCACGTTAGTGATAGTGCCGTTAAGCAAGTTGTCGATGGTCCCGCCCAGCAGTGTAACACTGACTGCGCCACCGAGAATTGTCGCGCTGATCGTGCCTGCTGTAATAGTTGCGCCCAGCACGGAGCCGACGGTAGTTAAAGTCCCCGCGGTGATAGTAGCCCCGAGCACGCTGGTAATTGTGCCATTAAGTAAGTTGTCGATAGTTCCGCCAAGGATCGTGGCACCGACTGAGCCACCGAGGATTGTCGCACTGATCGTACCTGCTGTAATGGTCGCACCCAGCACAGAGCCGACGGAAGTCAAGGTTCCTGCGGTGATGGTGGCCCCAAGTACACTGGTGATAGTGCCGTTAAGCAGGTTGTCGATAGTTCCGCCCAGCAGTGTAGCACCGACTGCACCGCCGAGAATCGTCGCGCTGATGGTACCAGCGAGAATGGTGGCGCTGATCGTACCTGCTGTAATGGTTGCACCCAGCACAGAGCCGACGGAAGTCAAGGTGCCTGCTGTAATGGTGGCCCCGAGCACGCTGGTGATAGTTCCATTAAGCAGATTATCGATTGTCCCGCCAAGGATCGTGGCATTGACTGAACCTCCGAGAATCGTTGCACTGACTGTCCCGCCAAGAATGGTGGCGCTGATCGTGCCTGCTGTAATGGTCGCACCCAGCACAGAGTCTACAGTAGTCAAGGTCCCTGCAGTGATGGTAGCGCCGAGCACGCTCGTAATGGTGCCATTAAGCAGGTTGTCAATAGTCCCGCCCAGCAGTGTAGCACCGATCGCACCTCCGAGAATCGTTGCGCTGACGGTACCAGCAAGAATGGTGGCGCTAATCGTGCCTGCTGTAAGGGTTGCGCCCAGTACGGATCCGATGGTAGTCAAGGTCCCCGCAGTGATGGTAGCCCCAAGCACGTTGGTAATAGTGCCATTAAGTAAGTTGTCGATAGTTCCGCCCAGCAGTGTAGCACCGACCGCACCGCCGAGAATCGTA
>NZ_BSDJ01000076.1 GCF_027925525.1 Paenibacillus tyrphae
GGGTCTGTAAAATAAATTGTGTAACCTCTCAACTGAGATAAATTTGGCAATACTGACTACTAGATCAAAGTTGGAGGAATAAGCACATGATGACCCGAAGCGGATTATTGTCAAAACAAGAATTACGTCAATTCGTAAAAGAGCATAATTTTCAATCGGCAGAAGATATTCAAAGGACACTAAAGGAATTATTTGCGGAAGTGCTCCAAGAAGCACTAGAAGCGGAACTGGACACGCATCTCGGTTATGAGAGACACGATGTAAAAAACAAGCAAACGAGAAACAGCCGCAACGGCTATAGTAAGAAAACCGTCACCTCCGAATACGGTGATGTAGAAATTGAAGTACCTCGGGACCGACTGGGTGAATTTGAACCTGTGGTCGTGAAGAAAAATCAGACGAATGTGACCGGCATTGAGGAGCAGATCATCGCATTGTATGCGAAGGGTGTCAGCACACGGGACATTCAGGATCATCTTCAAGGGTTGTATGGTGTTGAGGTCTCACCGACTCTCATCTCTAATGTAACGAATAAGATCGTACCGCTGATTAAGGAATGGCAGAACCGTCCTCTGCAGCAGATCTATACGGTTGTCTTTTTGGATGCCATTCATTTCAAGGTTAAGCAAGAAGGCCATATCGTAAACAAGGCTGCCTATATGGTGATCGGCATTGATTTAGACGGCAACAAAGATGTACTGGGCATTTGGATTGGGGAAAACGAATCTGCAAAGTTTTGGCTGAATGTGTTAAACGAGCTTAAGAACCGCGGAGTTCAAGACATCCTTATTACCTGCGTCGATAATCTAAGCGGCTTTTCACAAGCTATTGCAGCTTGCTATCCGAAAACAGATATCCAAAAATGCATCATCCACCAAATCCGTAATTCAACGCGATATGTCTCTTACAAGGATCTTAAGAAAGTAACAGCGGACTTAAAGCCAATTTACAAGGCGGTCACGGAAGAAGCGGCCCTGCTGGAATTGGAACGGTTTGAAGAAAATTGGGGAAGCAAGTACCCGCTCATCGTCAAATCATGGCGTCAAAACTGGGATGAACTTGCGACCTTCTTCAAATATCCGCCAGAACTTCGAAAACTCATATATACAACGAACATGATCGAGAGTTACCACCGGCAATTACGCAAAGTAACAAAGGGAAAAAGCATATTCCCAACAGACGAATCGCTACTGAAGATGCTGTATCTCTCCACTATGGACGTCGTTCGAAAGTGGACAGGTCGTGTACAGAACTGGGGACAAATTCTTCTCCAGCTTACCGTATACTATCCAGAACGCGTCCAGGTACGCTAAAAGCGGCTTTACATGGAGGGGTGGGCATGATAGGCTGAATGCCTTGGCGATGACCATGTTTTAGGGAATCGCCGCATCGCCGATCATCATGCCCACAGAGGCTCCGTGTCAAGCCGCGGCATCGTAGTTGCTAGATCAATTTTGAGAGCTTACACAAAATTCTTGACAGACTC
>NZ_BSDJ01000078.1 GCF_027925525.1 Paenibacillus tyrphae
CTGCATTCAAGCTGGCCGCGGTACAAGCCTACGCACAAGGACAGACACCTTCGGAAATCTTTATTCGAGCTGGCTTTGACCTAGATATCATCGGTCATAAGAAGCCTAAACACAGTCTGAAACGCTGGCGTGACACCTACGACCGGTATGGTGAAGAAGGACTCACCACGGAAAGACGAGGAAAGGGTAGCACGGGCCGAAAACCAGCCGGTGAGTTGTCGACGGAAGAAGAATTAAAGCGGGCGAAGGCCAAGATTAAACTGCTTGAAGCCCAGGTAGACATTCTAAAAAAGCTCGAGGCGCTCGAAAGGCAGAAGAGAAAACGCTAAGGCCCTTCGAGCGCTACGAGATCATCTATCATACGATTCGGACATATGGGCTAAAGCGCATGACGCGTTATCTGTGTGAGCTTGCGGCTGTTAGTCCGAGCGGTTACTACAGGTGGCTTACAGCTGAACTGGATCGTCAGCTTCGCGTGGCGGCTGATGAGCGAGACATTGACCTTATCAAGCGGCATTTCGATGAGCTGCGAGGCAAGGCAGGTGCTCTGGTCATCAAGATGCGTCTCGAGCAGATCAGCGGCGTTGTCATGAATCACAAGAAAATTCGCCGCCTCATGCGCAAGACTGGCTTGGTCGCGGCAATACGTCAAGCTAATCCTTATCGCAAGATGGCTAAGGCGACTCAGGAACACCAAACCTGTCCCAACCTGCTCAAACGCCAGTTCAACCAAGGCGAGCCGGAGAAGGTGTTTCTCACCGATATTACTTACCTGCGCTATGGAAATGGACAATGGGCGTACCTTTCTTGCGTGAAAGACGGGGCTACCAGACAAATTCTTGCCGAATGTGTTGCAGCCACACTAGAAGTGTCGCTTGTAGAACGGACCCTTAATCGGCTGTTGGAACGACTAGACGGGAACATTCACCCCGAAGCCATTTTTCACTCTGATCAAGGCATGCACTACACCCACCCGAAAACGAGACTGAAAATCGCCAAGGCAGGCTTCAGGCAGTCCATGTCACGAAGGGGCAATTGCTGGGATAATGCCTCAATGGAATCGTTCTTCGGTCATATGAAAGATGAAGTAGACTTCAAGGATTGTCAAACCATTGACGAAGTTAGAGCGCGTGTCGCTGACTACATTCAGTATTACAATTCCGAACGATACCAATGGACGTTAAAAAAGATGACCCCCGACGAGTTCAGAGGTCATCTGCTGGCAAGTTAGACAAAGGCTGTTTGTTACAAACTGTCCACAATCTGGGTCACAGTTCA
>NZ_BSDJ01000079.1 GCF_027925525.1 Paenibacillus tyrphae
TGGACATGCTTAAAGTGGCTTTGCAATTGGAAGAACCATGGAAGCTGACGTATATTGAATTTGACAATCAGGATCAAGCTTGGCACCTGCATTTGGATTTTGAGCGAGGCGCTATCTTTGCATGCCCCCTGTGTGGCGCTGAGTGTAGAGCCTATGACAGCGATATAAAGCATTGGCGGCATCTGGATTTCTGGGACTGGAAAACCTTTATGCATGCGAGAATGCCAAGGGTGAAGTGTACTTCTTGCAACAAAGTAACCCAGGTGTATGCCAAGTGGGCCAGACCCCTTTCGCATTTCACCTTGCTGTTCGAAGCATGGGCCATGCGCTTGATGGCCGAAATGCCGGTTAACGCGGCCGCCCGGGAACTACGGGAGCACGATACCCGTATGTGGCGGATTTTCCACTACTACGTGGATAAAGCCATGTCGGAGCTTGATGTTACGCGTGTAAAACGCATTGCCATTGATGAGACATCCTCCAGACGCGGTCACCGCTACATTACCTTGTTCGTGGACGTAGACCGAAAGATTGTCCTCTTTGCCACGGAAGGTAAAGGAATGGATACCTTGGAACGTTTCAAAGTCCACCTTACCGAAAAAGGCGTTGCCGCGGACGCAATCCAAGAGGTCTGCTGCGATATGTCCCCCGCATTTATCCGCGGTATTGAAGAGTACTTCCCGAAAGCGGAAATTACCTTTGATAAATTTCATGTGATGAAGCTGGTTGGTGAAGCGGTCGATGAGGTGCGCATCCAGGAACAGAAGCAAAAGCCCGAACTGAAACGAACCAAATACATCTGGCTGAAAAATGAAGTAAATCTGAAAGCGGAGCAAAAGGAAACCCTGCATCGCCTGAAGGATAGCAACCTGCTGACTGGACGCGCATACCGGTTGAAACTTGCCTTGCAAGAGCTTTGGACGACTCCTCACGTATTTGCAGATCTGTTTCTTCGGGAATGGATTGGTTGGGCCACACGTTCCCAGCTTCCACCGATGGTAAGCCTAGCCAAAACCATGAAGCAACATGAAAAAGGGATCCTGCGTTGGTTCCACAGCAAAATGACGAACGGTTTGCTGGAAGGCATAAATGGGCTGGTACAAGCAGCTAAACGTCGAGCCAGAGGCTACCGCAACGTGGAAAACTTAATTGCGATGGTCTACATGACCGCCAATAAGCTCCGTCTTCCGGAGCTCGCGGCACGCCGAGCATAAATCCCCTTACCGCCTTCTGACCCCGCTTCAGATGTTGAAACAGCGGTCAAGCGCTCTACTT
>NZ_BSDJ01000080.1 GCF_027925525.1 Paenibacillus tyrphae
CGCGCCTTCCTTCGCCGTAAACGAAATATCTTTCGTCCCCAGCTCGAATTCCTTGCCTCCACCCGTGGAAAACGACTTCACGGTTGTATCGGCCATTTTCTTGTTCGCCTTCTCCGCCGCCTCGCCCTGCGGGGAAAACGGCGTCCGCACCGATTGAATCAGCATCGCTTCCGCTTCGTCGTGCGTCGGAAAATACAGCTTGATCCGCGATCCGACCGGCGGCATGGCATGGAAAATATGGCTCGTCGGCGACGAATACGGGAACCAGACCGCTTCATGCTCCGGCTGGTTTTTGTCGATATCCAGATGGACTTTCGCCTTCTTGACGCCGATGGCTAAAATTTTCCCATCCATCGCCAGACCCGGCAGGTTCTCATTATACTGCTTGTTTTGCCGCAGCCCTGCCGGGGTGGTGCATAAGTATTCGAATTGCAAAATGCCGTGAACCAACGCTCCCTGGATGCCTGCAACGACAAACAGACGGCCATTTCTCTCTACCTCCGCCCCGAGCTCCAGCCATTGGTCCTTTGTGATGATGAAGCGCGTAAAATCTTCCTCCTGGAAGCGTTCGACCTTGGTTTCCACCGCGGTCAGAAACGACTGCACGTCATGCCGGATGCCGTAAGCGCCCTCTTCCAGCTTCACATGCTGCCTGCCCGACGGCGTTCCGATCCATAGACGCGGGGCATGGGTGCTGACGTCCGGCGTCACCACCGCGCCCGCATGGGAAGCGATCCGCTGAATAAACTCCCAGTCGGTCTCCTCGTATTGGAGCACCAGATCGCCGAGCGAAGCCCCGCGCTGGAACGCGTCGGTTTCCAAGAAGTTTCCACCCGGATACGCGTGAATCACTTCAGACAGCACATCCGTATAAAGCATGCCCGCATGCTGGAAGGAGCGGCTTTTGCGCTGCACGTCCAGTTGGTACGTATGCGAGATGACATCCACCTGCACGTTATATACGCCATGGATGCGGTCGACTTGGATTTCATGCAGTTGCCCGAGGAATAACGGTTCCTCCGGTTGCCCTTCCCGAGCCGCATACAGGCCGATCGGGTCGCGGTAGCTGCCTTGCCGCACCAAAGCTTGGCTGTCTTCCTCGCTCATGATGCCCCCGAGCTGCATGCGGGCATGAGCTCCGGGAAACCGCGTCATTTTTATTTCTTCAAGCCGCAGCTTTCCGTACGGCCATTTCAGCATAAGATCCTGTACGGTCAAGCCCGACAGGCGATCCGATTCGTTGTTTGACACGTC
>NZ_BSDJ01000081.1 GCF_027925525.1 Paenibacillus tyrphae
GGACCCATAGCTTCGGTGGTGTGTTTAGCCCCGTTACATTTTCGGCGCAGAGTCACTCGACCAGTGAGCTATTACGCACTCTTTCAATGGTGGCTGCTTCTAAGCCAACATCCTGGTTGTCTGTGCAACTCCACATCCTTTCCCACTTAACACACACTTGGGGACCTTAGCTGATGATCTGGGCTGTTTCCCTCTTGACAATGGATCTTAGCACTCACTGTCTGACTCCCGGGATAACGTCTGTGGCATTCAGAGTTTGACTGGACTTGGTAACCCTTGGCGGGCCCCGCACCCAATCAGTGCTTTACCTCCACGACGCATCTCCCGAGGCTAGCCCTAAAGCTATTTCGGGGAGAACCAGCTATCTCCGAGTTCGATTGGAATTTCTCCGCTACCCCCACCTCATCCCCGAATTTTTCAACATTCGTGGGTTCGGGCCTCCAGTGCGTGTTACCGCACCTTCACCCTGGGCAGGGGTAGATCACACGGTTTCGGGTCTACGTCCACGTACTCATGCGCCCTATTCAGACTCGCTTTCGCTGCGGCTACGGCTTCTCACCTTAACCTCGCACGGGAACGTAACTCGCCGGTTCATTCTACAAAAGGCACGCCATCACCCGTTAACGGGCTCTGACTTCTTGTAAGCACACGGTTTCAGGTTCTATTTCACTCCGCTCCCGCGGTTCTTTTCACCTTTCCCTCACGGTACTGCTTCACTATCGGTCACCAGGGAGTATTTAGCCTTGGCAGATGGTCCTGCCGGATTCAGACGGGGTTTCACGTGTCCCGCCCTACTCAGGATACGCCTAGGATGTTCGCAGACTTTCGGCTACGGGGCTCTTACCCACTATGGCCAGCCTTTCCAGACCGGTTCACCTAACCTGCTGCATCCACATCGGCGTCCTACAACCCCAGAGAGCAAGCCCTCTGGTTTGGGCTAATCCGCTTTCGCTCGCCGCTACTGACGGAATCACTTTTGTTTTCTTTTCCTGAGGGTACTTAGATGTTTCAGTTCCCCTCGTCTGCCTCCAATGCAGCTATGTATTCACTGCATGGTACGTGAGAATTACCTCACGTGGGTTCCCCCATTCGGACATCCCCGGATCAAAGCCTGCTTACGGCTCCCCGAGGCATTATCGTTGTTCGCCACGTCCTTCTTCGGCTCCTGGTGCCTAGGCATCCTCCGTGTGCTCTTTCTAGCTTATCCGTA
>NZ_BSDJ01000082.1 GCF_027925525.1 Paenibacillus tyrphae
TGGCGGCGACTCGATCAAAGCGATACAAATTTCATCCCGGCTGCAGCAGGCCGGTTACAGACTGGAAATCCGGGACTTGTTTGCTCGTCCGACCATAGCGGAGCTGAGTCCCTACGTGCAAAAGGCCAGCCGGACGGCAGACCAAGGAGAAGCGAAGGGCGAGGTCGGGCTGACGCCGATTCAACGCTGGTTCTTCGACCGGCAGCAGGCCGAGCCGCATCACTACAATCAAGCGCTTATGCTGCACCGGGAGCAGGGCTTCGACGGAGCAGCGCTAGCGAAGACGATGAAGAAGATCGCGGAGCATCACGACGCGCTTCGGATGGTGTTCCGCAAGGGCGAAAGCGGGTATGAAGCCTGGAATCGCGGCGTGGGCGAAGGCGAGCTGTACAGCATGGAGCTGATCGATCTAAGGCGCGAAGGGGCTGACGTTGCCCAGGTGGTTCAAGCCAAGGCCAGCGAAATTCAAGCGGGTATTGACTTGAGCGAAGGGCCTCTGATGAAGCTGGCATTGTTCCGGTGCGCGGACGGCGACCATCTGTTGATAATCATTCACCATTTGGCGGTGGACGGGGTGTCGTGGCGGATTTTATTGGAGGATATCTCGGCAGGCTATGAAGAAGCCGTGCAGGGACAGCCGATCCGACTTCCGCAAAAAACAGATTCGTTCCAGATGTGGGCGCAGCAGCTGGCGCAGTATGCTGGCGGTCCGGCGATGGAACGCGAACGGGAGTATTGGCGGCAGGTGGAACGGGAGCTGGAGCAAGCCGTGAGCACGCCGCTGCCCAAAGATCACGACACGCAGGAGAAAGCTCTGCTTCGAGATAGCGAAACGGTCACGGTGCAGTGGACGCAAGAGGAAACGGAGCAGCTCTTGAAGCAGGCGCCCCGTGCATACAACACGGAAGTGAACGATCTGCTGCTGACGGCGTTAGGGACGGCGATCCACGAATGGACCGGGATGGAGCAAGTGCCGGTAAATTTGGAAGGACACGGCCGGGAGCCAATTCTGCCGGATCTGGACATTACGCGCACCGTCGGATGGTTTACGAGCCAATACCCGGTGGTGCTGCAGGTAGCCGGGA
>NZ_BSDJ01000083.1 GCF_027925525.1 Paenibacillus tyrphae
CCCCGGCTACCTGCAGCACCACCGGGTATTGGCTCGTAAACCATCCGACGGTGCGCGTAATGTCCAGATCCGGCAGAATTGACTCCCGGCCGTGTCCTTCCAAATTTACCGGCACCTGCTCCATCCCGGTCCATTCGTGGATCGTCGTCCCTAACGCCGTCAGCAGCAGATCGTTCACTTCCGTGTTATACGCCCGGGGCGCCTGCTTCAAAAGCTGCTCCGTTTCTTCTTGCGTCCACTGCACCGTAATCGTTTCGCTGTCTCGAAGCAGGGCTTTCTCCTGCGTGTCGTGATCTTTAGGCAGTCGCGCGCTACTTGCTTGCTCCAGTTCCCGTTCAATCTGCCGCCAATATTCCCGTTCGCGTTCCATCGCCGAGCCGTTGGCATACTGCGCCAGCCGCTGCGCCCACATCTGGAACGAATCCGTTTTTTGTGGAAGCCGAATCGGCTGTCCCTGCACGGCTTCCTCATAGCCTGTGGAGATATCCTCCAATAAAATCCGCCACGACACCCCGTCCACCGCCAAATGGTGAATGACGATCAACAGATGGTCGCCGTCCGCGCACCGGAACAATGCCAGCTTCATCAGAGGCCCTTCGCTCAGGTCAATGCTTGCTTGAATTTCGCTGGCCTTGGCTTGAACCACCTGGGCAACGTCCGCCCCTTCGCGCCTTAGATCGATCAGCTCCAGGCTATACAGCTCGCCTTCGCCCACGCCGCGATTCCAGGCTTCATACCCGCTTTCGCCCTTGCGGAACACCATGCGAAGCGCGTCGTGATGCTCCGCGATCTTCTTCATCGTCTTCGCTAGCGCCAGTTCGTCGAAGCCCTGCTCCCGGTGCAGCATAACCGCTTGGTTGTAGTGATGCGGCTCGGCCTGCTGCCGGTCGAAGAACCAGCGTTGAATCGGCGTCAGCCCGACCTCGCCCTTCGCTTCTCCTTGGTCTGCCGTCCGGCTGGCCTTTTGCACATAGGGACTCAGCTCCGCTATGGTCGGACGGGCAAACAAGTCCCGGATTTCCAGTCTGTAACCGGCCTGCTGCAGCCGGGATGAAATTTGGATCGCTTTGATCGAATCGCCGCCG
>NZ_BSDJ01000084.1 GCF_027925525.1 Paenibacillus tyrphae
TCTTGGAATACGTTTATTTGGTTATGCAGTCCCAGACCGGAACCTGTAATCTTCTGCGCACGTTGGCCGGAAGACGCATGATGAGCTACAACTTCATACTCGCCAGTTATTCCTTGGTCTTTGTTGCCTTGCCAGCCGTCAGCTAGTCCGCTTGTTCCCGTATTTACCTCAAAACTGGCATTTGTAAGCATGTTATCTGTTAGATTTTTTCTTATTAAGCCCCCGTTTAAATCATAATCGTAATAGATGGTTCCGTACGAATTAGTGGCCTCTACCAACTGACCTTTATGATTATACAGATATTTTGTTTCTCCATTAGCTGCCCAGATTGATGAAGCATAAGCGATCATGAATATGAAACATAGGAGAATCGAAACCATTCTTTTAAGCATAACTACCTCCCCATAGAACTTTTGATATTTAACTCATGCAGATTTTCCCTGCTAAATTATACCTTTGTCAGACGATATCTGTATAGAAGAGAAAGTATTACAATGCAAAGACTAATCGTAATGTTTTCACGCTTTAGTGTATGCAAGGCAGGCGTTTAAAAGTCTTTCTTAAACAACCATATACAATACTTTCCGGTGCCGCTATAATTTAAAAGAAAATTCCTCTATAGTCCTCCCGTATCAAACAACATTCATCTATTTTTTAGGGGGTAAAGAATGATACAAAGGCTTCTTTCCGTAATTAGTATTACTATTCTTATCTTTCATTTTTTTTCAATCATTCCGGGAGCTTCGGCATACGCTGATAATTCAGCTATCTACAAATACGATGTTTCCGGAAAACTGTTATCAAAGGAATTACCATATGGTCTTATAGACCATTATTACTATGATAAAAATGGTAATTTAATAAAGAAAACTAGACTACCAAGAGGAACCGAATCGTTTGAAAGCGGAACATGGGAAACAAGTAACTTCACCTTGTTACAAAGAGACGGCAGAGAAGTTGGTGTTCGACAAGACAGTTCCCTGTCAGGATCTTACTTGGTCTAC
>NZ_BSDJ01000085.1 GCF_027925525.1 Paenibacillus tyrphae
GGGCTGGCTGACTTGGAATGACTCTCCAGGAAACGTGAACAGTAAGTCTGTGACATTCACCACCGGGCCTTACGACGATTACCAGATGTATTGGGGATTACGATACGGCGGATCCATTGCTATCGATAATATTCAGGTTACCAAAGTTAATGAATCGTTTGAAAGTGGGACATGGGAAACAAGTAATTTTACCTTGTTACAAAGAGAGGGCAGAGAAGCGGGTGTTCGACAAGACAGTTCCCTGTCAGGATCTTACTTGGTCTATGCCAACGGCAACCGCCAATGGGAATGGGATGTTTACTTAAGATCGGATCGTCAGAAGCTCCGCTTGGAGCCCAATACCACATACACGGTTTCCTTTAACTATAAAGCACTAAGTGCACCAAATAACGCTGGTTACTACGATTTCTTCGTACGAACGGATAAAGCAGAGACTGAGGATCGCGGCTGGTTGACTTGGAATGACTCTCCGGGAAACGTGAACAGTAAGTCTGTGACATTCACCACCGGGCCATACGACGATTACCAGATGTATTGGGGATTGCGATATGGCGGATCCATTGCTATTGACGATATTCGAGTTACGAAAGTTAACCAATCGTTTGTGAGCGGCAATTTCAATGAGAATATGATATTAATGAATTGAATCATTCGGCGTAAATTAAGATTTTTCATACGAAAAATTAATAAACAATAAGAAGCTCTCGCTGCGTGTTTAGAGACAGCTTCTTATTGTAACCATAGTCTATTTTTTTGAATATTACTTCAACTTTAGCTCGATATAAACATTACTTTTGTAAACTAGCGTAGCGCTGAAATATTAAAGGAAGATTTAAGGTAACACCTGAATATTCGCACCCCAGATTCCTATACTATTGCCGTACTGATCATAACAATAGGCATGCGTGGTATAGGTTCCTGTCTCGTAGTTATGTTCGCT
>NZ_BSDJ01000086.1 GCF_027925525.1 Paenibacillus tyrphae
CTCCAATGCTATCCCTGTCGTTGGCGGTAAATCTTATGAAGTGCGAGCCATGATGAAGTATACACTTCAAGACGGCGGAACGGCTGGAATGCATATCATACAACTGGATGCTAACGGCAAAGAAGTAGGGTACGATGCGCAGTCTTATAACAATGGCGGCTGGAAATGGCATAATCACTCCCAAGTCTTCGTTGCAAAACCTAATGCAAAATCGGTTCTCATCCGGTTTGCTGTCGGTGGAGAGGATTCAGCCTATATGGATCTGGATACCGTATCGTTTAAAGAAATCAATATAAACGGCAGCTTTGAAATAGATGAAAACGGGAACAACTTACCGGATTTTTGGGAAGTAAACTGGCGCAATGGAACAAGCAGCGAGCCATTCGCTAGACTGGCTCCCTATGACCCGGTAGATGGGGTAAACGTATACCGATTATTCAATGGTAAGGGTGATCGTGAGTCCTATCAATACGTACTTTCCAATGCTATCCCTGTTGTTGGCGGGAAATCTTATGAAGTACGAGCCATGATGAAGTATACACTCCAGGGCGGCGGAACGGCTGGAATGCATATCATACAACTGGATGCTAACGGCAAAGAAGTAGGGTACGATGCGCAGTCCTACAACAATGGCGGCTGGAAATGGCATAATCACTCCCAAGTCTTCGTTGCAAAACCTAATGCCAAGTCGGTTCTCATCCGGTTTGCTGTCGGTGGAGAGGATTCGGCGTATATGGATCTGGATACCGTATCGTTTAAAGAAATCGATATAAACAGCAGCTTTGAAAAAGACGAAAATGGGAACAACTTGCCGGATTTC
>NZ_BSDJ01000087.1 GCF_027925525.1 Paenibacillus tyrphae
GAGAAATTATCGAGGATGATGTAGAGCTTTTCAGAACGATGGAAACGACGGCGAAGCACGTTGAAAAAACGCAGAATATCCGCGTGTTTCTTCGTTTTCGATGCATGGCCATATAATTTGTTCGTTTTTAAATCGAGCGCAGCAAGCAAATGGCGAACGCCATGAGGTCGGGTATATGTGGCACGTAAACGGTTGGGACGGCGTTGTTGAAACCAGCCTTTTCCACGGTATGGTTGCAGTGAAAGGGGTCCGAATTCGTCCACACAAATCACGCGCCCGTCGGTTGGAGGCGCTTCGTAAAGCGATTCGATTCGTTTTTTTTAACTTCAAATTCAGGGTCCGTGGATTCCTTCCAGGTCTTTGTATGCTGGTACGTAATTTGGGCTTCGTCAAGAATGACCCGTACCGTTTCAATGGAAATCGACGGAACAATGCCTCGTTCTTCAGCAGCTTCTTTCAATTTCGAAAGCGACCAATTGGTGAACGGATACCCAATGGTATGCGGTGGGATCTGCGCCAAATCGATAATCGCTTCTCGTTGTTCTGCTGTAAAAGTCGGGGGACGGCCCCCGCCATAGTTAGGTTTTAGGGAATCCATGCCTTCTGTGTTAAAACGATGTATTGTTTTACGGATATGTTCACCAGAAATATGATACAGACTGCTGATCTCAGGCACCTTCATTTTCTGGGCAGAGGCAAGAATCAGTA
>NZ_BSDJ01000088.1 GCF_027925525.1 Paenibacillus tyrphae
TTCATACTGGCATTGTGGTCACGGTCATGGTGCGTCCCGCATTCTGAACAGGTCCACGCTCGCAAGTTTAGATTTTTCACTTCGGGGTTGCGCGATTGACATACATGACAAAGCTGACTGCTTGGATAGTTTTTGGCGACCATGCTGATCGTGCGACCATACCACGTTGCTTTATATTCCAGCATCGTGCGAAGGGTTGACCAACTTGCTTCGGCAATGGACTTTGCTAACTTGTGATTTTTCATTAGATTTAGAACCAGCAAATCTTCCAGACAGATCGTTTGGTTTTCACGGATCCACTTGGTTGAGAGCTGATGCAGAAAGTCTTGCCGAGCGTTAGCGATTCGCTCATGTATGCGAGCGACTTTTTGCTTCGCTTTTAGATAGCCCGATCCACCTTTCAGTCGACGAGACAAACGTCGCTGCCAAAACGCAAGTTGCTTTTCGGAGGTGCGCAGGTGCTTGGGATTCGGAACGTTCTCTCCGCTGCTGCAAACGGCAAACGACTTGATGCCGAGGTCTATGCCGATGGCAGTATCAACCTGAGGAAGCGGCTGGATGTCTGCTTCACACAGGATCGAAACGAAGTACTTGCCTGTGCCGTTTCGACGCACCGTAGCAGACAAGATCCGTCCTTCGATTTCACGGGACTTGGCAAAGCGCACCCATCCCAGCTTCGGAAGTTTCAGCAGATCGCA
>NZ_BSDJ01000089.1 GCF_027925525.1 Paenibacillus tyrphae
GGACTTGTACCAGACGTTCGGGAATTGTATGCATAAGGAAATAAAGGTATCCAGTTCAAATACCATATAACCCCAATTCCCTGCGCATACTCTCCATCTATCCCTGGGGGTTCGCCCTCCCATGTCTCAACGGGTTTTCCCCTTACATTCCTTCGTTACACCTACCCAAGGGATGGAGGCCGACAACTCTTTGAAAACGGGTCTGTGCCCTCTAAGCGGAAACGTAGTCGGTACTCCGCGCTTTCTTTGTAGAATCCTGCGAATGAGCCAAATGACGATGAATGTTACGTTGGTTTAAGGATTACTTATGCAGCTAAGGTCTTTACTTTTTCCGGTAGATAGGTTTGGTTATCCTTTGCTAGGGCAACTAGGATGCGAGCGAGTTTTCCACAAAGCTTCATCAAAGACTGCATTCCCTTCATTTTCTTTACATGCTTATTGTGTTCGTGGAGTGCTTTAAATTCCGGGTTGGCAGCGACTAGATGCAAAACGGTTAAAAATAAGATGCGACGGAGACCGGGTCTGCCACGTTTGCTAATGGTTACTTCTCCTTTACGAAGCCCTGAGCTATTCTCAGATAGATGTAAACCGGCCAACCGAAGAAGCTGCGATCCGTGCTGGAATTGTCTAAGATCACCGGCTTCGCTATATAAGGTAGCCAGCGTCATATCGCTGATCCCC
>NZ_BSDJ01000090.1 GCF_027925525.1 Paenibacillus tyrphae
TCATTGCCATCGATGGGCGGTTATCTCCCGTTCAAAAAATTACTTTTCCATGATCCGCTTTAACGTTCGTAAGTCTCTCTCGATCATCGCCGTATCGTTCGCGAAGCTTTCGTCCGACATCCCGGGCTGCCGGAACGCCGTGAAGACCACCTCGCAGCCAGAGCCGTTGGGAACGACCCGCATCGGATTCAGGATCGTTTGTCCGGTGGCGACGGTTACCCAATGATCCGCCACGCCGTAATCGTTCTTGTCCGCGAACTTGAGCGTGATCGGAGCTTCCATCGTTTCTACGATCCAGTCCTCTCCCGATCTCCGGACCGATTTCACAAAGGACGTTACCCATTCCGGAAAATTCTCCGGGTTCGTCACATAAGCGTACACCTCTTCGGGCCGGCGCTCAATCGAAATGCTTAATGTTTTGGAAGGCTGCACGGTCATCGTGTATCGCATTCTCCTTTCGGTTGGCATCTCGGCTTTAGCAAGCCATACCGGTATTGTAAATCATCCGACAGCCAAAAGATTGATTGAACACTCCCACCACCTGCGCTAATGGCGCTGAGGTGGGGGATTCTTGCGAACAGAGAAGCATCCTTCTCTTCTTGAGCAAGCGATCCCTGCGGTTCCCGCAGTTCAGTTGGCCTTCGCCAACAAACGCAGTCCTTCTTGCAAGATG
>NZ_BSDJ01000091.1 GCF_027925525.1 Paenibacillus tyrphae
GGATTCGTACCGGAACCGTATTGATGAACAGCCCGATCATCCGTTCAACCCCACGGATTTCGGCCGGCCTGCCCGAGACGACGCTGCCGAACACCGCGTCCCGGCTCCCGTTGTATTTGTGCAGTACAATGCCCCACACGGTTTGCAGCACGGTATTCATCGTTACCTGGTGCCGCCTTGCCACCTGGTTCATCCGTTCGGTCAATTCGCGCCCCACGATGCAGGTCTGCTCTTCCGCAGCGTAACCTTCCATCTTGCGCTGCCGTTTTTCCGTCGGCAGCAGCGTTTGCTGCTCGTATCCGGCCAAATACTCGCTCCAATACCAGGACGCTTCTTCGCTGTCTTGCCGCTCCAGCCACTCAATATAGCTACTGTACGGCATTACAGGCGCAAGCTCCGGCTGTTTTTGCTCCCGGAGGGCGAAATACGTTCCGAACACCTCTTGTGTGACAAGCGACAAGCACCAGCCGTCCATCACAATATGATGAAAGCTCCAGATGAACCGCAGCGTTTCTTCTCCGGTCCGCAGAATCGAGACACGCATCAGTGTATCTTTTGTAAGGTCGAATCCTCTTGCCTTGTCTTCCCTCGTATAGGCGGCGATATAGGCCTCGCGCTCCGCTTCATTCATGCCTCGGAGATCTTCGTAACAGAAGCCCGTCTT
>NZ_BSDJ01000092.1 GCF_027925525.1 Paenibacillus tyrphae
GAAACGGGCTTCCATTACGAAGATCTCCGAGGCATGAATGAAGCGGAGCGTGAGGCATATGGCGCCGACTATATAAGGGAAGACAAGGCAAGAGGATTCGACCTTACGCAGGACGTGTTGATGCGCGTCTCGATTCTGCGGACCGGAGAAGAAACACTGCGCTTCATCTGGAGCTTCCATCATATTGTGATGGACGGCTGGTGCTTGTCGCTTGTCACGCAAGAGGTGTTTGGAACGTATTTCGCCCTCCGGGAGCAAAAACAGCTGGAGCTTGCGCCGGTAACGCCGTACAGTAGCTATATTGAGTGGCTAGAGCGGCAAGATAGCGAAGAAGCGTCCCGGTATTGGAGCGAGTATTTGGCCGGATACGAGCAGCAAACGCTGCTGCCGACGGATAAGACGCAGCAGAAGGCGGGAAGCTATGCAGCCGAAGAGCAGATTTGCATTGTCGGTAAAGAACTGACCGGGCAATTGAAACGGATAGCGAAGCAGCATCAGGTAACGTTGAATACCGTGCTGCAAACCGCATGGGGCATCGTGCTGCACAAATACAACGGGAGCTGGGACGCGGTGTTCGGCAGCGTCGTCTCGGGTAGACCGACCGAAATCCCCGGTGTTGATCGGATGATCGGCTTGTTCATCAATACGGTTCCGGTACGTATCT
>NZ_BSDJ01000093.1 GCF_027925525.1 Paenibacillus tyrphae
TGGATAAGCAGCAGCGGCTTCAGCCGATCGGGGTGGAAGGCGAGCTGTATATTGCCGGCGAAGGCTTGGCGCGGGGCTACTTGAACCGGCCTGAGCTGACGGCGGAGAGGTTCGTGGACAATCCGTTCGCACCCGGGGAGCGGATGTATCGGACGGGCGACTTGGCGAAATGGCTGCCGGATGGCAGCATCGAATATTTGGGCCGGATCGACCATCAGGTGAAGATTCGGGGGTACCGCATCGAGCTTGGCGAGGTGGAAGCGCAGCTTCTTAAAACGGCTTCCGTTCGGGAAGCGGTTGTCACGGTGCGCGAGGATGAAGGAGGCCGGAAGGAGCTGTGCGCGTACTTCGTGGCGGACCGCGAGCTTACGGTGCGTGAGCTGAGGGGAGCGCTGTCGCAAGAGCTGCCGGATTATATGATTCCGTCGCACTTCGTCCAACTGGAGAAGATGCCGTTAACGCCGAATGGAAAACTGGATCACAAGGCGCTGCCGGCGCCGGAAGGAAGCGCAGCGGCCCGAGAGGAGTATGTCGCGCCCCGCAGCGAGGCGGAGAAGACGCTGGCTGCCGTGTGGCAGGCGGTGCTTGGCGCAGAGAGAATCGGCGTGAAGGATCATTTCTTCGAGCT
>NZ_BSDJ01000094.1 GCF_027925525.1 Paenibacillus tyrphae
CGCGCCGGCGCAGGGAAAGTTGCTACGGAAAAGTTAATAATCGTCGCAATTTGAAAAAGACTGTAAGCATGTCTCATGGAAACACACTCACAGTCTGACATACGCTATTCGACGACTTCCATCCTCCACTTTTGCCGGTCAAGTACGGGATCAGGCTCGCTTAAGCTCAGCCCGTTTCCGTTTTCTGAAACCTCAAACACTTTCCCGTTATGAACTGAAGATATGCTTACGGTACCGTCTTCGTTCCGATGGAGCAGCCATCGCTGATTGTTAAAGCCAAGGTAGCTATACAACTGGATTTTGTTTTGTCCCGTATCGAGATCCAAAGCTTTGCCTTCCAGGGTACGGATAGAGTAGGAGCCATGCTCATCGCCTGTAGGCACCAAAACCCAAGCTTGCGCGGCTTCGCCTTCTCCGGCAACCTTAAGAGTGGCCGGCTCCCCGTTTTCCGATTTGGACGTATAAAGAAATCCGTCAGTCGCGATATTCGTGAATCTTGCCTTTTGCAGCTTAGCCGCTTGCATTGAGCTGGCTTTAACATTTTGATAATAAGCCTGGCCTCCGAATACATGCAGCCCGAAGTGTCCATCTGCAAACGT
>NZ_BSDJ01000095.1 GCF_027925525.1 Paenibacillus tyrphae
TGGTCAAGACCCCATTTTGTAGACATTGGAAAAAAGACCCTAGGCAACAAGCTGGCGTCGGTATTCTACCGGCGTCAGCTTGTTTAATTTTCTTTGCGGTCTGTTTTCGTTATAAAAATGAATATATTCCTCAATTCGCCTTTGTGCCTCGTCCAAAGTTCGTATATCATAAGGATAGAGTCCTTCCGCTTTGAGATGCGAGAAGAAGCTCTCCATGGAGGCGTTGTCAAGACAATTGCCTCTCCGAGACATGCTGATTTGGGCGCCAACCTGTGGCAGCATGTCGTGGTAAGCGTGAGACGTGTACTGGAATCCTTGATCGCTGTGAACGATCAGTCCGGTCACGTCTTTCTTCTTCTCAAAGGCTTTCTCAAACGTCTGGAGGACGAGCTGGTTGTCGTTACGTAAGCTAATCTGGTAAGCTACGATCTCGTTATTGAACAAGTCTTTCACTGCTGAAAGGTATAGCCAAGTGTCTGCTACACGGTACTGAGTGACATCTGTGACCCATTTTTGGTTGGGGGCATCCGCTTGGAATTGGCGCTTTAACAGATTCTCCGCGACTCGCTCCTGAGCAGATGGAGCA
>NZ_BSDJ01000096.1 GCF_027925525.1 Paenibacillus tyrphae
ACCTTTATCGTCTCTCAATGGAAAAAGAAGCTCAAACGAGCGAGCCTGAGCGCCGCTAAAGCCTTAATCGAATCGGCCAAGCGCTCTACAGGGCTCCCCGGATGCTCCATGTCTTCCAAGGTCTGCGTTCATCTGCTATTAACCCAGCTGGATTTCTTTCAGCAGCAGCTCAATGAACTGGAAGAGAAACTGGGAGTCCAGATTCAATTGATTCCAACCACATCTTCACTTCGTACGTTTAAAGGGATCGGCGATATGACGCTGGCTACCTTATATAGCGAAGCCGGTGATCTTAGACAATTCCAACACGGATCGCAGCTTCTTCGGTTGGCCGGTTTACATCTATCTGAGAATAGCTCGGGGCTTCGTAAAGGAGAAGTAACCATTACCAAACGCGGCAGATCCGGCCTTCGTCGCATCTTATATTTAACCGTTTTGCATCTAGTCGCTGCTAATCCAGAATTTAAAGCACTCCACGAACACAATAAGCATGTCAAGAAAATGAAGGGAATGCAGTCTTTGATGAAGCTTTGCGGAAAACTCGCTCGCATCCTTGTTGCCCTAGCAAAGGATAACCAAACG
>NZ_BSDJ01000097.1 GCF_027925525.1 Paenibacillus tyrphae
TAACATACGAACCTCGGAGTAATAACCGTTCTTCACCATATCGGCAATGACAAGGGCGTCCTTGACATCGTTTTTCGTGGGGGAGTTATCTCTATTTTCCTTATTGCGTTTGACATGAAAAGGATTAACGAGAACAAGCTCGAGTTGCCTTTCTTGAAGCCAGAAGGCGAGATTGAGCCAGTAATGCCCCGTGGGCTCAACACCGATGAGCACCTTCGTTTTGTGATGCTGATCCATTATAGCTTGTATCCACTGGAAGAGGTTTTTAAAGCCGGTGTGATCGTTAGAGAAGGCAAGATAGTGGCCACGTTCGATCCCACGAAAATCGACAGCACGGGCAACGTGAGAAAACTTGGCAATATCGATGCCGATAACAAGATGGTCGATTGTAATTTTTTCAATACGTTGATTTTGTTTGTCACTTTGTTTAAAGTTCATAATAAGAGCGCCTCCGTATAGATGAATTTGGGTTGTCTAGGCCCCATAAATTCATAATACTGGAGAGCGCTCCTTTTTGACAAAATCCAAAATTAGCGACTTACAGGAATACTTTGAAATCCGTGAAAATACCGCTAATT
>NZ_BSDJ01000098.1 GCF_027925525.1 Paenibacillus tyrphae
CAACATACGAACCTCGGAGTAATAACCGTTCTTCACCATATCGGCAATGACAAGGGCGTCCTTAACATCGTTTTTCGTGGGGGAGTTATCTCTATTTTCCTTATTGCGTTTGACATGAAAAGGATTAACGAGAACAAGCTCGAGTTGCCTTTCTTGAAGCCAGAAGGCGAGATTGAGCCAGTAGTGCCCCGTGGGTTCAACACCGATGAGCACCTTCGTTTTGTGATGCTGATCCATTATATTTTGTATCCACTGGAAGAGGTTTTTAAAGCCGATGTGATCGTTAGAGAAGGCAAGATAGTGGCCACGTTCGATCCCACGAAAATCGACAGCACGGGCAACATGAGAAAACTTGGCAATATCGATGCCGATAACAAGATGGTCGGTTGTAATTTTTTCAATACGTTGATTTTGTTTGTCACTTTGTTTAAACTTCATAATAAGAGCGCCTCCGTATAGATGAATTTGGGTTGTCTAGGCCCCATAAATTCATCATACTGGAGAGCGCTCCTTTTTGACAAAATCCTAAATTAGCGACTTACAGGAATACTTTGAAA
>NZ_BSDJ01000099.1 GCF_027925525.1 Paenibacillus tyrphae
GTATACAGCTTGAATCAGGGATTTTAGCGCCTTGTCTTTGTCCAACGTTTCTCTCTTGAGGTAGGCATAGTATCCGCTTCTTGAGACACCTAACACGCTACAAAGCTCGCTAATGCTGTATTCATTAGCTGCTTCCTTTATGATTCTATACTTCTGAGTCTTACCTCCTGCATCCAGATTTCCAAACACTTTTTTAGCATTTCATTCTCCCTTTTCAGCTTTTGAACGTAGCGATCTTGGTCGATGTACTCCTGTCGCCTTCCCCTCTGGTCCAATAAACCGAACTTTCCTTGCTCCCGGTATTTCCTCATCCATTTCTTCATCCGTTGCGGATCATGAATTCCCAAGTGTTCATTAATCTGCCGATACGTCCACTTATCTTCTACATGTAGACGAATGGCCTCAGCTTTCAATTCCTCCGAATATGTTTTAAGCTTTTGTCCCTTCAAAGCCATAAAAAATGCACCCCCTAGAATTCATCGGAATACCCAGGGGGTTTTTCCAATGTCTATTCTAAGGGGTGCACCTCA
>NZ_BSDJ01000100.1 GCF_027925525.1 Paenibacillus tyrphae
ACAGCTCCATCGAGCTCATATCCAGACCCTGCTCCGCTACATATTCCATGAACGGCACGATCAGCGCAGGCGTCGATTCGAAGATCGTAATTTGCCGGTCGCGAATCCAGCCATACAGACGAGTCGGATCGATCCGGTCGTCTTTCGGGCAAATGACCATCGTTCCGCCGTTGTACAGCGTCCGCGCGATATCCCCGACGAACACGTCGAAGGAGAAGCTCGCCAACTGCAGCAGCCGTACCGGGAACTGATCCAGCCGGTATTCCCGGCGATAGGCCGCGGCCGTATTCACCAGGCTGCGGTGCTCGATCATGACGCCTTTCGGCCGTCCTGTCGTGCCCGACGTGTAGATCACGTACGCCAGATCGTGCGGCTCGCTCGCGTCAGGCCCGTTTGCTCCGTCACCGCCATACGACTGCTCGTCATCGAGGCAGAGGCAGCGCACGCTTTGCAGCGCCGCATCTTCCGCCAGCCACGCTTGGGCTTGGTCCTGCAGATGA
>NZ_BSDJ01000101.1 GCF_027925525.1 Paenibacillus tyrphae
GCGTCTGCACGGGTGGATACGGGATTACGAAATCACGGTGTTCGAATCGACGCCGGCGCTGATCGTGCCGTTTATGCAGCATATCGCGGACCACGGTCTGGACATTAGCTCGATGGAGCTGCTGATTACGAGCTCGGACAGCTGCAGCGTGACGGATTACCGGGTACTGCAGGAGCAGTTCGGCCCGACCATGCGGATCATCAACGCGTATGGAGTCACGGAAGCGGCGATCGATTCGAGCTACTACGACGAACCTTTGTCGAAGCTGCCGGAGACGGGCAGTGTGCCGATCGGGCAGGCGTGGCTGAATGCGCGGTTCTACATCGTGGACGCGCAGCTCAATCCGGTGCCGGTGGGCGTGCTGGGCGAGCTGTGCATCGGCGGGGCCGGGGTAGCGCGAGGCTACTTGAACCGGCCGGAGCTGACGGCGGAGAAATTTGTGCCGAATCCGTTCGTGCCGGGCGAGCGTTTGTACCG
>NZ_BSDJ01000102.1 GCF_027925525.1 Paenibacillus tyrphae
GCTCACTTCCGCTGGCGCTTCGACACCCGGAACAACCTGAATACTCGCTCCCCAGATTCCTATACTATTGCCGTACTGATCATAACAATAGGCATGCGTGGTATAGGTTCCTGTCTCATAGTTATGTTCACTGAAAGGGATTGTCGCTTTCCAAGTTCCGTTTGCCTGTTTTTGGCCCTCCACATGCTTGATATCGTCTTGTCCATTCGCTTCCGTCCACGTCGGGAACGTCACTCGTTGTACTTGATCGCTAGCGCCTTCAAGAACCACCTCATAAAAACCGGCTTTGAACTCTACTTTTTCCGGAGCCCGTAAGGACGTAGTATTTTTGACGATTGTCTTCGCCCCGCCAAAAAACTTGCCGTCTACCCATACGTCGTTATCGTAAAGGCCTGTTTCATTATTATGTTTGCTAAAAGGAACCGTTGCCTTCCATACCCCA
>NZ_BSDJ01000103.1 GCF_027925525.1 Paenibacillus tyrphae
GAGCGTTCCCTGGACATGATCGTCGGGATCTTGGGGATCTTGAAAGCCGGGGGCGCGTATGTGCCGATCGATCCGGAGTATCCGGAGGAGCGCATCCGCTATATGCTGGAAGATTCGGGAACGAAGACGCTTGTGCTGCAGCGCTGCTTGAAGGACCACGTTTCTTTTGCGGGCACGCTTGTCATGCTGGATGACAAGCGGCTCGACCGAGAGGACGGATCGAACCTGGAACCGGCTGTTGGTCCAAACCACTTGGCTTATGTTATCTATACCTCGGGAACAACCGGTAAGCCGAAAGGCGTTCTGATCGAGCATAAAAACGTCGTTCGCCTGTTGTTCAACGATCGGAACAGGTTTGATTTCAGCGCTGCGGATACGTGGACCTTGTTTCACTCTTTTTGCTTCGATTTCTCCGTCTGGGAAATGTACGGGGCG
>NZ_BSDJ01000104.1 GCF_027925525.1 Paenibacillus tyrphae
ACGTCAGGCCCGTTTGCTCCGTCACCGGTGTACGATTTCTCGTCATCGAGGCAGAGGCAGCGCACGCTTTGCAGCGCCGAATCTTCCGCCAGCCACGCTTGGGCTTGGTCCTGCAGATGAGTTTGCGTCAGCAACACCGTAGCCCCGCTGTCCTCCAGCATGAACCGGATGCGCTCCGACGGATACTCCGGATCGAGCGGCACATACGCGCCTCCCGCTTTCCAGACCGCCATGACGCCGACCAGCAGGTCTACCGAACGGTCGGCTAGAATGCCGACAATCGATTCCCCGCCGATGCCGCCCTCGCGCAGCGTGCAAGCCAGCCGGTTCGCTTGTTCGTTCAGCTCCCCGTATGACAACTGCTTGTCCTCGTATACGACCGCCGTCGCTTCCGGGGTA
>NZ_BSDJ01000105.1 GCF_027925525.1 Paenibacillus tyrphae
GGCCATGATTGCGACCGGCTGATCTGGCTGTACTCCTTCGGTACGCAGCGTCCGCGCAAGCCGGTTCGCCTTCTCGTTCAGCTCGCGATAAGTCAACTTCTCGTCCTCGAACACAACCGCCACCTGCTCCGGCGCACGCTCTGCCCGCTCTTCGAACAACCCGTGGATCGTCTTCTCCCGCGGATAGGCCGCCCAAGTGTCGTTGAACGCCTCCACGAGCTGCGCTTTCTCCTCCGCCGTTGCCAACTCCAGCTCGTTCATCCGAATGTCCGGATTGTCCGTAATTTGTTCCATCACATGAAGCAAATGACCCTGAATCCGTTCCACGCACGCCTGGTCATAAACAAGCGCGTTGTATCTGAAGCGTATCCCTAACGATTCGCCCGGCAGCAT
>NZ_BSDJ01000106.1 GCF_027925525.1 Paenibacillus tyrphae
GAGCGAGCCGCACGATCTGGCGTACGTGATCTACACGTCGGGCACGACGGGACGGCCGAAAGGCGTTATGATCGAGCACCGCAGCCTGGTGAATACGGCCGCGGCCTATCGCCGGGAATACCGGCTGGATCAGTTCCCGGTGCGGCTGCTGCAATTGGCGAGCTTCTCCTTCGACGTGTTCGTCGGGGATATCGCGCGGACGCTGTACAATGGCGGAACGATGGTCATTTGCCCGAAAGACGACCGGATCGATCCGACTCGTCTGTATGGCTGGATTCGCGACCGGCAGATTACGATCTTCGAATCGACGCCTGCGCTGATCGTGCCGTTCATGGAATATGTAACAGAGCAGGGCTTGGATATGAGCTCGATGGAGCTGC
>NZ_BSDJ01000107.1 GCF_027925525.1 Paenibacillus tyrphae
AGATGTAGGCGCATAAGGTCGGCAGGCATGTTCCGATATTGCTTCTGCCTTCCGTGATCTCCGCTTCGGTAATTTCTTTATAGGTCACGTGCACGGTCGTTTCCGTAATGCCGTACATATTGATCAGCTGCGTGTGCGGGTATTTCAGCTTCCACGCTTTCAGCAAAGCCGGGCTAAGCGCTTCTCCGCCGAAAATGACTTTTCGCAAAGCCAGCTCCGTTCCGCTATGGCGCAGCTCTTCCTGCAGCAGCTGGTAAAAGTAAGTCGGCGTTTGGTTCAGAATCGTGACCCGCTGCGTTTTCAGCAATTGCAGGAATTGCTCCGGGCTTTTCGCCGTCAGCGGAGGGACAATAACCAGCTTCCCGCCGTTCAGCAA
>NZ_BSDJ01000108.1 GCF_027925525.1 Paenibacillus tyrphae
CTGCTGAACGGCGGGAAGCTGGTCATTGTCCCTCCGCTGACGGCGAAAAGCCCGGAGCAATTCCTGCAATTGTTGAAAACGCAGCGGGTCACGATTCTGAACCAAACGCCGACTTACTTTTATCAGCTGTTGCAGGAAGAGCTGCGCCATAGCGAGACGGAGCTGGCTTTGCGTAAAATCATTTTCGGCGGAGAAGCGCTAAGTCCGGCTTTGCTGAAAGCGTGGAAGCTGAAATACCCGCACACGCAGCTCATCAATATGTACGGCATTACGGAAACGACGGTGCATGTGACCTATAAAGAAATTACCGAAGCGGAGATCGCAGAAGGCAGAAGCAATATCGGAACATGCCTGCCGACCTTATGCGCCTACATCC
>NZ_BSDJ01000109.1 GCF_027925525.1 Paenibacillus tyrphae
CCGCTTGTCCCTGTCTTTACCTCGAAACTGGCGTTTGCAAGCATATTGCCATCAGGATCATATCGCAGGCTTGTCTGATCAAAATAGACCGTACCCGAGCCATTATTATCCGTTCCCATCAACACGAGCCATACGCGTGCGTATGTTGCATTTGCAGGAGCTTGACCCGTAACGGAAAGGGTCAAAAACCCGCCGCCCGTAGTTGTATTCTGGGAAGTCTCATAATGGGCTCCTGTAAATCGATATTGTTCATCAAGATAATCTACGGTCAGATTTACTTTTGCATTCGACAAGCTCTCTACAAAAATACGACTGCTTGCCGTATACGTCTTTCCCGGCTCTATCTTCGT
>NZ_BSDJ01000110.1 GCF_027925525.1 Paenibacillus tyrphae
ATGGCGGAGCCGACGGGATTCGAACCCGCGGTCTCCTGCGTGACAGGCAGGCATGTTAGGCCTCTACACCACGGCTCCACACAAATGAAATTGGTTGCGGGGGCAGGATTTGAACCTGCGGCCTTCGGGTTATGAGCCCGACGAGCTACCGGGCTGCTCCACCCCGCGTCAGTAAGTAATTCTATGGTGGAGGCTGACGGGATCGAACCGCCGACCCTCTGCTTGTAAGGCAGATGCTCTCCCAGCTGAGCTAAGCCTCCATGGGATAATGATGACCCGTAGGGGATTCGAACCCCTGTTACCTCCGTGAAAGGGAGGTGTCTTAACCCCTTGACCAACGGGCCATGC
>NZ_BSDJ01000111.1 GCF_027925525.1 Paenibacillus tyrphae
GGACTTGTACCAGACGTTCGGGAATTGTATGCATAGAGAAATAAAGGTATCCAGTTTAAATACCATATAACTCCAATTTTCCTGCGCATACTCTCCATCCATCCCTGGGGGTTCGCCCTCCCATGTCTCAACGGGTTTTCCCCTTACATTCCTTCGTTACACCTACCCAAGGGATGGAGGCCGACAACTCTTTGAAAACGGGTCTGTGCCCTTTAGGCGGAAACGTAGTCGGTACTCCGCGCTTTCTTTGTAGAATCCTGCGAATGAGCCAAATGACGATGAATGTTACGTTGGTTCAAGGATTACTTATGCAGCTAGGGTCTTTACTTTTTCCGGTAGATA
>NZ_BSDJ01000112.1 GCF_027925525.1 Paenibacillus tyrphae
GGTTTGGTTATCCTTTGCTAGGGCAACTAGGATGCGAGCGAGTTTTCCGCAAAGCTTCATCAAAGACTGCATTCCCTTCATTTTCTTGACATGCTTATTGTGTTCGTGGAGTGCTTTAAATTCTGGATTGGCAGCGACTAGATGCAAAACGGTTAAATATAAGATGCGACGAAGGCCGGATCTGCCGCGTTTGGTAATGGTTACTTCTCCTTTACGAAGCCCCGAGCTATTCTCAGATAGATGTAAACCTGCCAACCGAAGAAGCTGCGATCCGTGTTGGAATTGTCTAAGATCACCGGCTTCGCTATATAAGGTAGCCAGCGTCATATCGCCGATCCCT
>NZ_BSDJ01000113.1 GCF_027925525.1 Paenibacillus tyrphae
GAAAACGCTGCGCTGACCTATGTGCTGGACATGAACGGCATCATCACGGAAGGAGTCCTGTCGCTGACGATCCGGTATAGCGGGAAACAGTACCGCAGGGAGACGGTGGAGCGATTGGCGGGGCTGCTTCAGACGAGTCTGAGGGAAGTGATTGCGCACTGCGTAGCCCAAGAGGAGCCGGAGCCGACACCAAGCGATCTCTTATGGAAAGGACTGACCATTGAGGAGCTGGAGCAGCTAAGCGCCCAAACCCGGCATATTGGACAGATTGAGAATGTATATGCGTTAACGCCGATGCAGAAAGGAATGCTGTTCCACAC
>NZ_BSDJ01000114.1 GCF_027925525.1 Paenibacillus tyrphae
CTGTGGAACAGCATTCCTTTCTGCATCGGCGTTAACGCATATACATTCTCAATCTGTCCAATATGCCGGGTTTGGGCGCTTAGCTGCTCCAACTCCTCGATGGTCAGTCCTTTCCATAAGAGATCGCTTGGTGTCGGCTCCGGCTCCTCTTGGGCTACGCAGTGCGCAATCACTTCTCGCAGACTCGTCTGAAGCAGCCCGGCCAATCGCTCCACCGTCTCCCTGCGGTACTGTTTCCCGCTATACCGGATCGTCAGCGACAGGGCTCCTTCCGTGATGATGCCGTTCATGTCCAGCGCATAGGTCAGCGCTGCGTTATT
>NZ_BSDJ01000115.1 GCF_027925525.1 Paenibacillus tyrphae
TTTTAAGTAGGTGTGAAGATGAAATACTACGGAGAGAGAGGGATTCGAACCCTCGAGACGCTTGTGACGCCTACACGATTTCCAATCGTGCTCCTTCGGCCAACTCGGACACCTCTCCATAATGGCTCCCCGAACAGGACTCGAACCTGTGACAACTCGATTAACAGTCGAGTGCTCTACCAACTGAGCTATCAGGGAATATATTCAAGGCTTGCACCCTGAAAACTGGATCGAAACAAAGCGCGTTCCGATATATCTTTTATCGCTCCGTTGACTGCGTCAAAAGTCGCTCCTAAAAGATATATCTTCA
>NZ_BSDJ01000116.1 GCF_027925525.1 Paenibacillus tyrphae
CGCGGCAACGTGTGCAGCTGACGAATACTAATCGGTCGAGGGCTTATCCAATAAGTCTTCCGGAATGCTTCGGAAGCGACTAAGGTTTGGTTACCAGTGAAGATATATCTTTTGTGAGCGACTTTTGACGCAGTCAACGGAGCGATAATAGATATATTGGAACGCGCTTTGTTTCGATCCAGTTTTCAGGGTGCAAGTCGCCTTGAACAAAGTAAAGATGTTTCGTGGCAGAAACATCGACATCTGTTTGGTGATGATGGCGGAAGGGAACCACGCGTACCCATCCCGAACACGACCGTTAAGCCTTC
>NZ_BSDJ01000117.1 GCF_027925525.1 Paenibacillus tyrphae
AGTACGTATTGATAGGACTCACGATCACCCTTACCATTGAATAATCGGTATACGTTTGCCCCATCTACCGGGTCATAGGGGGCCAGTCCAGCAAATGGCTCGCTGCTTGTTCCATTCCGCCAGTTTACTTCCCAAAAATCCGGCAAGTTGTTCCCATTTTCATCTTTTTCAAAGCTTCCGTTTATATTGATTTCTTTAAACGATACGGTGTCCAGATCCATATACGCCGAATCCTCTCCACCGACAGCAAACCGGATGAGAACCGATTTGGCGCTAGGTTCGGCAACGAAAA
>NZ_BSDJ01000118.1 GCF_027925525.1 Paenibacillus tyrphae
TGCTCGCTATATATCTTTTCTCGCTCCGCTTGTCTTCGACAAAAGTCGCTCCAAAAGATACATACCTCGCGGTATCAACTAGTAAAACTAAGGATGATTCAGCTTTACACTTTGTTTCGTTATCCAGTTTTCAAGGAACAAATCTTGTTTCGCTGCCGTTTCAGCGGCAGGAAGATTATCTTAGCATGTCCGCCCGGTTGATGCAACCATCAACTTTTGGCAAGACTGCCAAGCTTGAAAGGCATTGCGCCTTTCAAAACTGAACATGAGTGAGTGTCGATGCAGCTAG
>NZ_BSDJ01000119.1 GCF_027925525.1 Paenibacillus tyrphae
TATCTTTTCTCGCTCCGCTTGTCTTCGACAAAAGTCACTCCAAAAGATATATACCTCGCGGTATCAACTAGTAAAACTAAGGATGATTCAGCTTTACGCTTTGTTTCGTTATCCAGTTTTCAAGGAACAAATCTTGTTTCGCTGCCGTTTCAGCGGCAGGAAGATTATCTTAGCATGTCTACCCGGTTGATGCAACCATCAACTTTTGGCAGTACTACCAAGCTTGAAAGGCATTGCGCCTTTCAAAACTGAACACGAGTGAGTGTCTTGCGACAGAGTCGCAGA
>NZ_BSDJ01000120.1 GCF_027925525.1 Paenibacillus tyrphae
GCACTCACTCATGTTCAGTTTTGAAAGGTGCAATGCCTTTCAAGCTTGGCCGTCTTGCCAAAAGTTGATGGTTGCATCAGCCGGGTGGACATGCTAAGATAATCTTCCTGCCGCTGAAACGGCAGCGAAGCAAGATTTGTTCCTTGAAAACTGGATAACGAAACAAAGCGTAAAGCTGAATCATCCTTAGTTTTACTAGTTAATACCGCGAGGTATATATCTTTTGGAGTGACTTTTGTCGAAGACAAGCGGAGCGAGAAAAGATA
>NZ_BSDJ01000121.1 GCF_027925525.1 Paenibacillus tyrphae
CGGCTGGTTGACTTGGAATGACTCTCCAGGAAGTGCGAACAGTAAGTCTGTGACATTCACCACCGGGCCATACGACGATTACCAGATGTATTGGGGATTACGATACGGCGGATCCATTGCTATCGATAATATTCAAGTTACCAAAGTTAATGAATCATTTGAAAGCGGAACATGGGAAACAAGTAATTTTACCTTGTTACAAAGAGAGGGCAGAGAAGTTGGTGTTGGAAAAGACGCTTCCCTGTCAGGATCTTACTTGGTCTAT
>NZ_BSDJ01000122.1 GCF_027925525.1 Paenibacillus tyrphae
CTTTAAATAAATACCTTGATGCAAATCTACGGAGAGAGAGGGATTCGAACCCTCGAGACGCTTGTGACGCCTACACGATTTCCAATCGTGCTCCTTCGGCCAGCTCGGACACCTCTCCAAGAATGCCTCCCCGAACAGGACTCGAACCTGTGACAACTCGATTAACAGTCGAGTACTCTACCAACTGAGCTATCAGGGAACGTTAACAGTTAAGGAGTATGAAGTGTCGAATCATATCCGCTTGGCGACGTCCTACTCTCCCG
>NZ_BSDJ01000123.1 GCF_027925525.1 Paenibacillus tyrphae
GCAGTGAAGCGGAGGCAACCTTCGCGGAAGTGCTGAGAAGGAATCAGGAGCAAGCGGTAGCGTCCCGCGCCTACGATACCTATCCGCTGTATGCCATTCAGGAGTCGACCGGACAGAAGCAGGATCTGATCCATCATATTATGGTGTTTGAGAACTACCCGGTCGAACAGCAGGTGGAGCAATTGGGAAGCGGCGGTCAGTCGGGCTTTATGATCACAAACGTGGAAATAACGGAACAAACGAACTATGACTTTAACCTGATC
>NZ_BSDJ01000124.1 GCF_027925525.1 Paenibacillus tyrphae
TTAAACGTACGAAGTGAAGAAGTGGTTGGAATCAATTGAATCTGGATTCCCAGTTTCTCTTCCAGTTCGTCCAACTGCTGCTGAAAGAAATCCAGCTGAGTTAATAGCAGACGAACGCAGACCTTGGAAGACATGGGGCATCCGGGGAGCCCTGTAGAGCGTTTGGCCGATTCGATTAAGGCTTTAGCGGCGCTCAGGCTCGCTCGTTTGAGCTTCTTTTTCCATTGAGAGACGATAAAGGC
>NZ_BSDJ01000125.1 GCF_027925525.1 Paenibacillus tyrphae
TCTGCAGCTTAGCTGCATCGGCACTCACTCATGTTCAGTTTTGAAAGGCGCAATGCCTTTCAAGCTTGGCAGTCTTGCCAAAAGTTGATGGTTGCATCAACCGGGCGGACATGCTAAGATAATCTTCCTGCCGCTGAAACGGCAGCAAAGCAAGATTTGTTCCTTGAAAACTGGATAACGAAACAAAGCGTAAAGCTGAATCATCCTTAGTTTTACTAGTTAATACCGCGAGGTATA
>NZ_BSDJ01000126.1 GCF_027925525.1 Paenibacillus tyrphae
GGCTCCGAGCACGCTGGTGATGGTGCCGTTAAGTAGGTTGGTGATCGTTCCACCCAGTAGTGTTGCGCTGATCGTACCGCCGAGGATGGTTGTGCTGACGGTCCCGCCGAGAATAGTGGCGCTGATCGTGCCTGCTGTAATTGTTGCACCCAGCACGGAGCCAACGGTAGTCAAGGTCCCCGCGGTGATGGTGGCGCCGAGCACGCTGGTGATGGTACCGTTAAGCAGGTTGT
>NZ_BSDJ01000127.1 GCF_027925525.1 Paenibacillus tyrphae
TATATACCTCGCGGTATCAACTAGTAAAACTAAGGATGATTCTAAGCTTAACTTGAAGTTGTTTTCGCTATCTAGTTTTCAAGGAACAATCTCTTCGCTCTTTCGAGCGGAAGATCATCATAACATAGGTCCTTATGTCACTCAAGCATTAAATGCTGCCAACATTGGTTCCCCATGCCATGTTTGAAAGAGACTTTGCTCTCTCAAAACTGAGCAACGAGTAACGTGCTTAT
>NZ_BSDJ01000128.1 GCF_027925525.1 Paenibacillus tyrphae
CCCGTCTTCCATCCAGCGCGCCAGGTCCCCTGTACGGTACAGCCGCTCTCCCGGGACGAAGGGGCTGTCGACAAACTTCTCTTCGTTCAGCTCCGGTCGGTTCAGGTATCCCCGGGCTACGCCGACGCCGCCGATGCACAGCTCGCCCAATACCCCTACCGGTACCGGGTTCAAGTGAGCATCCACAATGTAGAACCGGGCGTTCAGCCACGCCTTGCCGATCGGCACG
>NZ_BSDJ01000129.1 GCF_027925525.1 Paenibacillus tyrphae
AAAGGGATTGTTGCTCTCCAAGTTCCGTTTGCCTGCTTTTGGCCCTCCACATGCTTGATATCGTCTTGTCCATTCGCTTCCGTCCACGTCGGGAACGTCACTCGCTGTACTTGATCGCTAACGCCTTCAAGAACCACCTCATAAAAACCGGCTTTGAACCCTACTTTTTCCGGAGCCCGTAAGGACGTAGTTTCTTTGACCATCGTCTTCGCCCCGCCAAAAAACTT
>NZ_BSDJ01000130.1 GCF_027925525.1 Paenibacillus tyrphae
CCCGAGTCCTATCAGGAGATTCGGCAGTTGGTTCATGCCCGTGAGTTCATCCTAAAGCAATCCGGTGCTGTAAAAAACCAAATTCATCGTTGGGTCGATATGCATTTTCCCGAGCTCGGCCTTGTCTTTAAAGACGTGACGTGCAAAACAGCCTTAGCGACACTTGCTTTGTTTCCACTTCCATCTGACATTCGCGACCTATCTCCG